>NZ_JAADJS010000009.1:0-84426 GCF_011065485.1 Rahnella contaminans | reverse complement strand
ACCGCCAACCTTGGCAGCGACCACATCATGCAGCTGCTGGAGGAACAACCGGAAGCCACTGACAGCGATTTGCAGGAAATGCTGCGCCCTATTCTGCGCGATCACTTCCAGCCCGCGCTGCTCTCCCGTTTCCAGACCCTGATTTACCGCCCGCTCGCGGCAGACGCGCTGCGCACCATTGTTGAGATGAAACTGGCGCAGGTCGCCAGACGCCTGAACAAACATTACGGCCTGCAAACCACCATCGAAGAAAGCCTCTACGACACGCTGGTCGCCGCCTGCCTGCTGCCGGACACCGGCGCGCGTAACATCGACAGCCTGCTCAACCAGCAGATCTTGCCGGTGCTGAGCCAGCAACTGCTGAGCCGCATGAGCGGGCAACAACGCACCACTTCACTGGCACTGGGCTGGGATGAAGAGGAAGGGATTACGCTGGAATTTAGTGAATGAATAGCGCTCTTATTAAAGGATAACAGCTATGGACAGTGCTAAAGATATAGCCAGAGAAATGCTGGATGCAATTAATATAAATAGTTCAGGTTTTTTGGAGGCAGCAACTAAAGGATTTATTTCTTTTCCTGTTGGGCTCGGTTATCTGGGTCGGGACTTTTTTGATACAGAGCACCGAAGAGAAAATCAGGATGATAAATACAGGTTGACCAGATTGATTAAAAAAACAACTTTGAATAAAGAAATCATTGAAATAGTTATTCAGCCCTTCATTGATGATTTCATTTCTCATATTGACATGAACAAACTGGCATCTTTTGCAAAAAACGTAGCAGGAACCCTATCTGGGAAATTTTTATTTTCACAAATCACCGGATATAGTATCGGAAAAGCGATTACATCTCAGGGGCTTGCATCATTTATTTCAGGAGGGGCCGTGGGTGCCCTTTTAGCTATTGGTGCGGAAGCTTCGAGAGCTATATACACATCAAGATATTTACGCGAGAAAAATCAGGCTATGTATACAAAACTGAATCGCATGGGAGACTTGGATCTTCTTTATTATCTCGTTGAAGATATTGTAAAACCTTACGAGAAAGCGTGCGAGATGGCTGAAACAGACCCCGGGAAATTTAATAAAGTTTGTGAATATTATTTTGGCGGCTTATGAGCATCAAAGATTTTTTCCTGATTATTGTTTCACGTTTTGTCGCCGGGGTAGGGATGATGATAGGTACTGCCAGCGTGGTTTATTCTGTCTGGTGCTTCTTTTTTTCTCACAAGCCTTACCATTTACTTTTTGGATGCGCAGGTATTCTGGTCTTTTTCATTGGCTATGGCCTTTATAAATTCGCACTTATTTACATTTATGACGAATGGGATCATTATCACTAGCCAATTATATTACCAGGAAAGCCCCCTGTTTTATTTAACAGGCCAAATTACACTCCCATTAATTACAAAAAAATGGACAGATAACTATCTGTTTCAGATCGAGTTCCAATATTGACTAGAGATCCCATGAGTATAAAAGAGTATTTACGTATTATTATTTCCACTCTTATGGCTGGAGCAGGAATGCTACTGGGACTAATTAGTCCAATTTTCTCCATCTGGAGCATATTTTTTTCCCCTAAGCCTTATCACTTCCTTTTGGGATGCGCGGGTATTATGGCCTTTTTTATTGGCTATGGTCTTTATAAATTCGCACTGACTTATATTTATGACGAGCGAGATCATTATCGCTAACCATTAATATCAACAAAAAAGCATAGCTACTTAATTTAATCTTATTATTTTCGGGGGTAGGTAAATATCCATCTGGGAAATATATCTGAAATGGCAGAGAAAGATAACACAACAGGTCAATACTTGAAATCATTGCGGAGTATTAATTTCTCAATACCCGGGTTCCCTGAAGGGCTGACATTTAGCAGATCCAGAAGAATAAAGGACGTTAATTTCCCAGCAGGAACTACCGTACGTTGCGTTATCAGTTCTTCTGAACCCATAAAAAATAATAAATAATGTCGCCACTCTTCTCCCAATCAAAGGATATAAATCGTTGCAACAAAACTCTACTTTCAAACTTGCCAATACCGTCAGTATTGAAACACTAATACAGCGACTATTACGTATGAACGATGCAAATGAGCATCCTTTTATATTGCAGAAGGATGGCAACGATATAGTTGCATCTTGGAACATTGTCGATGCTAAATGGTTGGAGTTTTTTGGCGCTGGAGGATTAAAAAAGCAATTCGAACTAAGGCTTATTTTTGATGATTTAAATAAAATTGTTAAATACAAAGAAAAATCTAGCGACCTCGAATGGGACGCCAGTATTAAAGCATTTAAGTTCAAGAAATCAGTTCAGTATGGCAAGCGCCTGGAGTTTGATATGGGAGCATCCTGGGGAATGAGGCAAAACGGAACTATTGGGAAAATATATGGCTATAAGTTTAATTCAACCGAAATAACTGATCCGGTTTTCGATGTCATAAAAGACTGCGGCTGGAATATTGATTTATCTGTTCTGGATAAAAAAATCTCTCGCAAAGCCATTCTTTGCGTCGTTATACCTCTAATAGTGGTTGCCTTTATTGCTCTTGGCGCTTTGCTGTTTACTTCTATGAGCGGTGTAAAAGATGCTGCCCGTGCGGAGGTTGATCTGCTTCGCAGCGGAAATGTCATCGAAGCCTATCAGCATAGTTCATCCGAATTACAGTCCAGAATCAGTAACTCAGACTTTCAGCAGATCATTCAATGGAACAACAGGCATCCCTTGTTTTAGACTACTGTTTCTTACGGGATTCAGGATATGTCATATGCCAAAATATTTGGGGAAATAACTTCTCGACTAAAGATGTTTATTACTCGGATGTCGATCTCTTGCGCATATATGAACGTGTTATAGGCTCTTTCCCTTCCCCGGAGGCTTTATGAAATTATTGCCATTGTTGCTGTTCCTACTATTGACAGGATGCCTCGGAGATAGGGTTCCATGGGATATTGCTGATGTAAAACAATCTGATGGCGCAGTATGTATTTATGTGCCAAACATCGGCAAAAACTTTGTTTATGAACGGGTGAAGATACAAAAATCGGGTGAGAAGGAAGAGTTCACTTCTGATTTTAAAGAAAAAACACAAGCGAAAAACACCTGTTTGCCTGCGGTGAATTATAAATTCATTTCTGAAAATGAATACAACGTTAGTTTTTCAGTTTTAGACATGAACAGCGGAGAAAGAAAAGTCTACGCTGCAAATTTCACAGATTAATAACCCTCTAATAATTCATTCACCGAAGGACATGCATTACAGGGAGGCATTTTCCTGTGCCGGGTAATGCAATGCAGAAGGAAGCATCATGAATCTTATTAATACATTAGCCGATGCAGCAAAATCACTTTCCGGAAGTTTGAACCGCTACCGTCTCGATGTTCAGGGTTGTGATGCCTATCTGGATGTAGAATCATTTAACGGACAGGAAAATGTAAGTTCCGGCTATCGCTACAAGATCGACTTCACGAGCAGTGACAAAGATATCAGTGTACAAACAGTGTTAAACCGCAGTACCACGCTCACAATGCAGACGGCCGGGGCTTTAATTCCGGGCATATCTGTACCTCAAGTACAAAAGGTCATTCATGGTGTAGTGACCCACTTTACCCGCCTGTCAGGCTCCGCTGACGAAGCGCATTACCAAATTACTCTTGAACCGTTCTTTACACTTTTAGGTAATCAGAAGCGTTCACATCGATTCTTCCTCAACAAATCAGTTCCGGAAGTGGTGGAACAGAATCCAGCAGAGTTTAATAAAATATGCGGGTATTTTTTGGTGGGTTTATGAATATAAAAATAATGGCAGTGGTCATTGCTTCATACTTTGCCTGCACCCTCGGCTCAACATTTGGCACTATAGGTGTGGCTATTTCTGTTTGGTACTTTATTGTTTTCGATAACGTAAACCGATTTTACTGGGAGGAGCAGGACTTCTGTTAGCTTGTATTGGTTATTGGATCTACCGCCTGTCGTAACAGGTGGGATGACTATTACTAGTCGCCTCTATTACTCAATGCTTATTCATTCTACAAATAAAATGTAATTCTAGAATGCAGGAAATAATAAAGAAAAAAGGATTTCAAAATGACTGGAACCACGCTTAACCGCTATACCCTGACTATTCCATCCTGCCCTCATCTTCTGGACGTAGAGAGTTTTGACGGGCTGGAGCAAATAAGTGAGCTTTATCATTACACGATTAAATTCACAACACTTCATCCTGACCTTACCCCGGAAATGTTACTGAATAAACCCGCCACCCTGAGCATGGGAATTGGTGATCTGTTCAGCCCGACCGAAGGGAAAGTGGTACACGGCGTGGTCACCAGCTTTCAGCGCCTTGCAGGATCCCGCGATCAGGTTCGGTATGAAATTATTGTTAAACCTTTCCTGGCACTTCTGGACAAACAGTTCCGCACCCACCGCTTCTTCGTCAATAAATCCGTGCAGGACGTCGTTGAACAGGTGCTTCAGGAACATGGCCTTAAAGGCTGGGAATATGAGTTTAACCTCAAGCAAACATATCCAAAGCGCGAGCAGATAAACCAGTATCAGGAAAGTGATCTGGCCTTTATCGAGCGCCTGCTTTCCGAAGTGGGGATTTTCTATTTCTTCAGCCTGCAACCTGATACGCAAACCGAAGTGATCCACTTCGCCGACAAGCAAAGCGCTTATGAGTTTGGTAAAACGCTGCCGCTTAACAGCCCGTCGGGCATGAGCGACAGCGGAGCAGAGTCGGTCTGGGGGCTGAACATACAGCAGAATGTAGTGCAGGCCAGCGTCACCGCCAAGGACTACAACTATCGCGAAGCGCAAAAAATACTGCAATCAGCTAAAGCTGATGCAACGCGTGGCGACGATGAAGGGATCAATTATGGAGACGTATATCACTATAAACCCCGCCATCTGGATACCGGCTCGAAGACCGATCCGGCCGCCGAAACCGGTAACTTCGTGGCGCAACTCGACCATGAGCGTTTTTTATCTCAGCAAACATTGATCACCGGCCGCAGCACGGGCTTCGCGCTACACCCCGCCCAGGTGCTCACCGTTATTGATACCACTATCCCGTCCACGTTGCCGGAACAATTGTCTCTGCCGATGGTGGTGATACGCACAGGATTTTTCGCCAGCCGCAAAGATGCGTTGGTAGTAACCCTCGCCGCTGTTCCCTACAGCGAAACTCTCTGCTGGCGTCCTGCCCTAAAGCCGCGCCCAAAAGTCAGCGGAACCATGATGGCTCGCGTCACCAGCGCGAAATCGAACGATATCTACGCCTGGCAGGATGCGTCCGGTTTATACCGTGTCAAATTCGATGCTGACCAGGATGATAAAGCACAGGGTCAGGAAAGCATGCCAGTCCGTCTTGCAAAACCTTATGGTGGCGATGTGTACGGTATTCACTTCCCGCTGATCCAGGGTACCGAAGTGGCGATCGCGTTTCATGACGGTGACCCCGACCGCCCTTATATCGCCCATGCCCTGCACGACTCGCGCCATGTCGATCATGTTACGGAAGCCAATAATACTCGCAACGTTATCCGTACCCCGGCAAATAACAAACTGCGGATGGAAGACAAGCGCGGCGAAGAACACATCAAACTCAGCACCGAGTACGGCGGCAAGACCCAGCTGAATTTGGGGCACAATGTGGATGCCGGGCGAGAAAAACGTGGTGAAGGTGCTGAACTTCGTACAGATAAATGGGTGACCATTCGCGGCGGAGCGGGCGTGTTTATTACTGCAGATCCGCAGTCATCTGCTAGCGGAATAATGCTGGAAATGTCAGCAGCTTTGAGCCAGTTACAACAGGCACAAAGTCTTGCCGAAGCATTAAGCAGTGCGGCAGAAACAGCGAAGGCAGAATTGGGCGATTTGCAAACACAGAAAGCCTTATTGAGTGATGCACTGACTGAACTAAAGAAATCAGCGCTTCTGTTGTCGGCTCCGGAGGGGATCGCACAGACCACGCCAAAATCGCTGCAATTGTCTGCGGGTGAAAACATCGTAGCAACGAGCGGCGGTAATACAGATTTCAGTGTAATGAAAAAACTGACAGTAGCAGCAGGAGAGCGCATTAGTCTCTACGCTCAGAAATTGGGTATAAAACTGTTTGCCAGCAAAGGTAAGGTGGAGATCAAGGCTCAGGGCGATGAAATGACACTTGATGCTCTGAAAGATATTCGTATCAGTAGCAGTGAAGGGAAAATCATAATCAGCGCCAAAAAGGAAATTATCCTAACCAGTGGCGGAGGCTACATCCGTATTGCCGACGGCACAGTGGAATGTGCTGCTCCGGACAAAATAATAGAGCGTGGTGCTGTCTGGCAGAAGTTTGGTGGAAAGAGTATCACTCAGGCTGCACAGGAGTGGGAAAGTGCTGATTTTGCTGTGACGCCGGAAGTCCGCTGGCCGCATGACAATTCACCTGTTGCCGGACAAGCGATCCGTTTAGTAAGCGGGGATGGCACTGAACAGACACTGACTACAGCTTCATCTGGGAGTGCACCACAGCAATCGGGTGTAAACGTGGATTCATTAAAAGCCTATTTACAGGATGAGGAGTAAGAGATGGGGGGTTCATCGAAAAATAATTTTGACTCCGACACGAGCACAGGAAGCGATTTTCAATATTACGGCTTAGAGATGGTTGAAAAGAGAAAGAATGCAAAAACCATCATCTATAAAACCCCTGACCGAGTAATACCGGTAGTTTTTTTGCCGGGCGTTATGGGAAGTAATTTAATGAATAAAGAGATAGATGGTGATTCGATTTGGAGGCTTGATAGTATTCCTAGCACATTTGTTTGGACTACTCGTGGGCCAGCTCAGCGGGGCAAACTGCTCGATCCTTCTAATACTTTTGTCGATCCTCGAGGTGAAGTCCAAGAAGAAAGTATGAAGGAAAGAAGATTATTTGGGTCAAGAAAAGACAGAGGGTGGGGTGAAGTCGGTTATATGAGCTATGGGGAATTTTTGCCGTGGCTTCAAAAAGTACTTAATGATAATGATGAGAAACAGGAAAATCAGCAAACAGGTAATGGGAAATTAACTGCGCGTGAAAAGCTCGAAAACTATAATCTCAATGCTGAAGTTGGTGAAACGAACCTCACCACTGATGAAGTAAATACAAGTTATAAATATCTTTTTCCTGTTCACGCAGCTGGATACAATTGGTTAGCTTCTAATGCAGAATCAGCAACGAATTTGAGTATTCGAATTAAAAAAATAATAAATGATTACAATAGCCGCGGAATGAAGTGTGAGAAAGTTATCTTGGTCACTCATTCCATGGGCGGACTTGTTGCACGACATTATTCAGAAATGTTAAAGGGCAATAATGGTGACAGTTTCGTTTTAGGAATTGTACATGGTGTAATGCCAGACTTGGGATCACCAATGGCATACAAACGAATGAAAATGGGTGAGGCTGGAACGACAGGGTTGGTGATTGGCGCCAATGGTGCGGAGATGACAGCTGTATTAGCAAATGCTCCTGGCCCCTTACAGTTACTACCTGGTGTTAGCTATGGTATGGGGTGGCTACATATTGAAGGAAAAAAAGAACTAGTACCTGAATCAAACCCTTATACTGAGATTTATACCAATCGTACTGCTTGGTGGGCACTTCGGGAGGAAAGATTTATTTCTTCTAACATTGATAATCCCAACCTTATTAATAATGAGTGGTTTTCTTATAAGGACATAATTAATTTTAAAGTAAAATCTTTTATTGAAGAACTTAGTGGTCATTATCATAAGAATACCTATGCTTTTTATGGAAATGATGGGGAAAAATATCCATCTTACGCAGAAGTGTTTTGGAAGGATATTTCCTCAGAAAAAAATTCTAGTTTAGATGATTCGAAGCTAGTCGATGAAGGGGTTATTTTCTATCCAGGAGATATCAATAATCAAACAACAAGATATATCGGTCTAATCACAAAAAATGATGGGAATGTTTATAAAAAATTTGAATTTATGCCACCTAAAGATCCCGGTGATGGCACGGTACCTTTATGTGCGGCCGTCATCCACTCATCCAATCTGAAGTCTCAAATTGGTTTAAGCATAGATCATGAAGGTGCATATAAAAAATTTGGTGACGTGATTGACTCACGATTATTCTCGCTAAGGTCAATCATTAAAATTGCATATGAAGTGAAAAAAACGAGTTTAGCTTATGTTTAATAAAAGAAACACTTCTATCATCCTTATATTAACTGTTTTAATTGCTTTTGTGCTGTGGAGAACTAATAACTCAAAGTCTTCGCTTAAAAAAATTGATTCATCACAGGAAATTGCCGTGGAAAACTTACTAAAGAATACGAAGACCCAATGCATTGGTCGTTATTTAATTGATATCCCTGCATCATTTAGAGTCAACCGAACACCAAGCTATTTTGTAAGTAACACATGGGATGCCGATATTTCTGGAGTCTACGAGTATAACAAGACCTATGTAGCGACACAAAGAATGTATTTTCCAGCATTTATTCAACTTATTCAACGCCGTGAAAAACAATTAAATGAAACCATCACTGTAAATTCTGAAAATATGCCTTTCAAGAAAAATAAATTTGTGTTGACTGATGGGTTGGAAGGCGTGATTTTTGAAAGAAATGAAAACGAGAGTACTGATGACGCCATTAGAGTATTGGAGGCTTATTTTTATAACAATGGTGTTGCAATTAAATTACAAACACAAAGCATTAATGACTCAGCTTCGCGCTATGAAACAGAGCGCGGAAGTGACCTACCAAGAAATAATGTACCCAGAGATATCGAGAAGATTAAGTCTCTTCTCGCCAGAATTAGTGGGCGAAACGAAAGTGAAATCCCAACTAAACCTGGTAACTGTATCCCTGACGCCTTTATCGCAGAAAATGGTATTGAAAAAGAAAATATTTCGATTAATTTGATTAGTGATGAAGTAAAAAACATAAACCTCATGATAAGTTCAGATAATTTCATTAGAGAAAAAAACGGAGTGCTTGATCGCGTCGATGAAATAGCTGAAATCATTAAGCAATCAAAAGGGCGTATTGAAAGAAAAGATTCATTCAAGCGCCATAATCTTTATGCTGAAGAGCTATTAGTGGTAGGTTTACAACAATCGAAGGATGAACCTCGTTACCAATTTGATCTGTACATAAATGAAACAACCACAAGTTATGAAAATCCAAACTTAATTCTGAGTTTAAGCAATGAAGGAAAGCCAGTACCAACTTATAACAAGGAAGAATTAATAGCCTTTTGGGATTCAATTACTCGCACTATCCGATTGCGTAAATAATAAAGAGTGAAGCATTCGCCTTACAATCAGGATGAAATCATCAGCTCCTGGGATGCTATCAGTCAGACATTGCGAGTTAGACCTAGTGTATTCTAATTTTTTAGCCGTGAATCAAAGATAGATTATTTTATTTTCTTGAAAATTACTTAACAAAATTCACATATCGCTATTAATCTTATTTAAAAACTGAATACTATTCGTGGCCATTACTTTGTTTGTTTTTTATCGGGTGTGCAAATCACTCCAACTCAATGATTTAAAAAAACATTATATTACTGGTATGAATCACACCTGTATCGATATTTATTGTTATAGGTTTTAATTTTGTATGGTGGTTAAAATAACTGGTTATGTTTAGGGCCGTCGGTGCTAATAAAGGGGAATTGAATGCTAGGAATCGTTTGTTTAGGTGATGCAACGACTCACGGAGGAAGGGTAGTTACTACCTCCTCTACGATGTTTATTAATGGAGTTCCGGTTGCTCTTGTAGGGGACATGGTCACCTGCCCTGTGCCAGGACATGGGATAAATAAAATTATTGAAGGGGCTCCAGCAGAAATGGAAGAAGGTGTATGTGTTGTTGTCGATAATTGTCTGTGTGCCTGTGGGTGTAAGGTTATCAGTTCTCACCCTGAAAACAGCGTAGAGTCATAATTATGGGCTGGCCTATTCCTGACATTCCTGAAAAATCAGTCATACCCGCACCACGTTATGTTTTTTGGAGCACCGTGCTGGCAATAATGGTGATAAGCGGTTCATTACTGGCTTTGTTTATTGGGCGGTTCAGCACATACGCACCGATACTGCTTTACGGTGTGTTACCTGCTTTTTTGTTGTGGCTTTGCATTATTGGTGTAGTACTTAATCGCCATGATCAATCTGGTGCGTCTGCATATTACTGGCATGAAGAAACAGAGATAACAAAAACGCAGTGGCAGCAATGGAGTCGGGAACAGCTTGCTGTCGTGGGGAATGTTTTACTGACCCCGGAGGCTGAAGGTGTCAACTCAGTTTTAGGGCCACTATCGAAAATCCCGATGTTTCCTCAAAAAGCACGACCACTATGGGGCGAGAAACAGAATTTATCATCACGGCTCAGTATGATTGATGCGCAACTGGAAAAGCAGGCCGATGGATACCGCCAACACTTATATACAGTTTATGTCCTATATTCCTCTGGATTACATCAGGAATCTATTCAATCATCAGTTTTCAAACAATGGCAGCTTATTCCTGAGTTTGTCGCCTCTGTTGATCAAATAAAAGAGCTGAGTTTTGATCATGAAGTTAAAGGTCTTGCCTTGATTTTATGCCTGCAGCACTGGCCTGAAAACAGACCACAGAAATTCAGCGAACTCAATTCTGCCCTATTAATTTGCTCTCCGAGGATTATTCGCGAGCATAAATATTCTCTTCTGGCCGGTTTAGGACGAATGATGCCATTGTCCCCGGATAATCTGCCTGACGATCTCGATATGCTTTTTGATTACAACACACTTAATGTCAATGATGTAGAGCATGTCTGGTTATCGGGTGATACTGAAAATACTTCAGTGGCTGTGTCAATATATGCTGAATCACACCAGTGGGTATTACCTAAAAAGAAACCTGTTCATTACATTGATCTCACTTTTGGCCCGCCGGGAGATCTGACCTTTGGACTGTCATTAAGCATGATGGTCCAAGCTGTAAGAACAACTTCCAGAAACCAACTTGTTATTTCCCAAAAGCCTCACTCTTCAGGCTGGCTATGTCTTATCACCAAGGAATTATTTTCATGAGTGACAAAAAAAAAGGAACGCCACCAGAAAACTACGGATTTTTTGGGTATTTTCTTTTTATTATTGGTCTTATTAGTATTGCTGCATTGTTATTGTTTATTTTTCAGGGGCAATTGAAACAGCATGGTGTTGAACCATCCTTTATCAGAAATATTCTGACTGCTATCTCTTCTGTTTTACTCGTTGGGATTTTGGTGATGAAATATTGGTGGCGGATCAAGCAAAGAGCCGATCATATTTTATTCAGGCCAAAGAAATGAATAGATGAACCGGTTAAAATCGCCACCATCTCAGACAGCAAAATAAATGTTGATATTAAATCATTCTTACGAAAGCATTACGGACGCTTCTGGTTCCGTAAAGTCCGTATTTTACTGCTCACTGGTAGTGCGGCTGATGTGGAGCTACTCACTCCCGGCCTGACGTCACAGTACTGGCAGGAAGACAGCGGCACCGTATTGCTGTGGGGCGGTGATTTAGGTGCACAGGCAGATTCAGCGTGGCTCAGCGCGTTGCGGAGTATCCGCCGCCGTCCGCTGGATGGCGTAGTCTGGGTGACATCTGCGCTGGCTCGAACTACAACTGTCGGTGTGCCTGAAAACAAAAATACGTTATCTGCGGATATGATGGACAGCGTTGCAAAAGCCTTCTCAGCCCGCTTCGAACTTCTGGGCTGGCGGTTGCCGCTGTACGTATGGTCACTGTATTCCAGCATAAAAGATCAGGAAGACCGCATCACGCAGCCCGTGGGTTGTTTGCTCCCTGCCGGATGCAAGCCCGATGAATTAAGCACTCAGCTTGCGGGGCTGATCCCTGTCCTGATTGAACAAGGTACGCAGCAGGTTGGCGCAAAAATCAGTCATTCCTTTTTATTGCAACTGGCAGACCAGTTAGCACATCTGCCGGAGTCAATCGCCGGGCCGCTGGCCGCACTGTTAAATCCGTACCGCCCTTCTCCGCTGACCGGTGTGATGTTCAGCCCTGCGTCAGTCGATGCGAAGCGTTCGGTGAAACACCATTGGGCGAAGGATAACCGCTGGGATTTGTTGATTGGCTCATTGCTTTCACTGCCTGCGGGTCTTGCCCCAAAAAAACTGGGATTTGCCTGGGGTAGATTGCTGGCGATAGTCACAACCGGCGCGATGGTGTTGTGGGGGGCAGGAATGGTGATGGCTTTTATGGTCAATCGCAACATCATCAATACCAGTGAATCACAAGTGAAACTGGCGGCAAATACACAGCAACCTCTTCCTGCACGCCTTCAGTCTCAGCTTGATTTACAACATACGCTGGACAGACTCCAGTTCCGCCAAATCAACGGTACGCCCTGGTATAACCGCTTTGGTATGAGCCAGAATGATACGTTACTGGCAGCACTCTGGCCGCACTACGGCGCAAGCGCTCTGCCTTTGCTGCGCGATGCCACCGCGCAGCATCTCTCGGCGCAGCTTGAGACCCTGACACAGCTTCCACCAAATTCCCCGCTGCGCGAAAAACTGATGCGCCCGGCTTATGACCAGTTGAAAATGTATCTGATGCTGGTACGCCCCGAAAAAATGGATGCCGCATGGTTTAGCAAAACGTTGCTGAGCGACTGGCCGCAACGTACCGGCGTACCGGATGGCGTCTGGCAAGGCAACGGGCCCGCCCTGCTCAATTTTTATGCCCGTAATCTTCCCCGACATCCCAACTGGCGTCTGACGCCCGATGAAAATTTGGTTAATCAGGCGCGCCCCCTTCTGATCCGCATGATGGGCGCGCGCAACAGCGAATCGTCGCTTTATCAGAAGATGCTGAGTCAGGTTGCGCATCAGTATGCCGACATGAGCCTGTCAGATATGACCGGCGATACCGATTCATCACGTATTTTCACCACCGAAGAAGTTGTGCCGGGTATGTTCACCCGCAAAGCCTGGGAAGAATCGGTAAAACCGGCAATTGAAAAAGTGGTCAGTGACCGCCGTGAAGAAATGGACTGGGTTCTGAGTGACAGCAAAACGGCTGTGCTGGAGCAGAACTCTCCGGAAGCTCTGCAGGCGCGGTTGAAAGAACGTTACTTCGCAGATTTCTCTTCCAGCTGGCTGGACTTCCTGAACAGTCTGCACTGGCAACCGGCGCAAACATTATCAGACGCTATCGATCAACTGACCCTGATGGCGGACGTGCGTCAGTCACCGCTGGTGGCGTTAATGAATACCCTGAGCATTCAGGGCAAAACCGGGCAAACCAATGAGGCGCTCTCAGACTCACTGGTGAAATCGGCCAAAAATCTGTTAAACCGCGATGAACAACCGGTTATCGATCAGCAGGCTGGTGCGCGTGGGCCACTTGATGCGACTTTCGGCCCGGTGATTGCCCTGACAGACAGTAAGTCAGGTGGGAATACCACTCTGAGTCTGCAAACTTTCCTGACCCGTGTCACGCAGGTTCGCCTTAAACTCCAGCAGGTCGTTAATGCCGCCGACCCGCAGGCTATGACGCAAACCCTCGCGCAGACCGTATTCCAGGGCAAAGCCGTGGATCTGACTGAAACACGTGATTACGGCAGTCTGGTGGCGGCAAGTCTGGGTCAGGAATGGAGTGGGTTCGGACAAACGATATTTGTTCAACCCATGGAACAGGCGTGGCAACAGGTTCTGGCACCGGCCGCTGAGAGCCTGAACGCACAATGGCAGACGGCGATTGTCAATGACTGGAACAGTGCATTTGGAAGTCGCTACCCGTTAAAAGATACCGGCAGTGAAGTCTCACTGCCGCTGATGGCACGCTACCTCAACAACGACAGCGGGCGCATTGCCCTCTTCCTGCAAACCCGCCTGAACGGTGTTCTGCATAAAGAAGGAAGTCATTGGGTTCCGGACAGCATCAATGCGCAGGGTCTGAGCTTCAGCCAGACATTCCTGGATGCCATGGATACGCTGAGCTCCCTGTCTGATGTGGTGTTCACCAACGGTGAAGCGGGTATGCACTTTGAGTTGCGTCCCGGCACAGCCAAAGATGTCATGCAAACGGATTTGGTTATCGATAACCAGAAGCTCAGTTATTACAACCAACTGCCCGTATGGAAACGCTTCACCTGGCCAAATGATACCGAAGCGCCGGGCGCCAGTCTGAGCTGGATCAGTACGCAGGCAGGGACACGCCAGTTTGCTGACCTGCCGGGTGCATGGGGGTTAATCCGCCTGCTCGATAAAGCGTCTGTTACGCCATATCAGGGTGTGAGCAGTAGTTTTAACATTACCTGGAAAGCACCCGATGGCAGGCCATTAAATTACACCTTGCGCACCGAAGCCGGAGAAGGCCCGCTGGCCTTGCTGAAACTGCGTAACTTCAAACTGCCTCCACAAATTTTTCAGGTAAAGGCGGTAGCGCTGGCACCGGCTGAAAAACCTTTTGATCCCGACGCAATCGCTGAGGAACAGTAATGGCCACATTAATCACATTGCAAAACGCTTGCTCTGCAAACCCGGAGTCACTGCTTGAGAAGGCACAACAACAGACCGCTCTTTGGGAAAACTGGCTTCAGCCGGTAACCACAGAAATGCCTGCTGGCGAAGACCCCGGCTACGATGATGACTTCCAGCAGATGCGTGAAGAGGTCAATAAACTCTCTGGCGCAGATACCACACTGACCTGTGAACTGGCCGAAAAACTGCTCACGTCGCACTGCAAAGATGTGCGCGTTGCCACTTACTACATCTGGGCACGCCTGCATCGCGACGGCGAAACCGGGCTGGCGGACGCACTCTCCCTGCTGGCCGGGCTGATTACCCGTTTTGGTGAAACCCTGCACCCGCAGCGCGCAAACAGCCGAAAAACGGCACTTGAATGGCTTTCGGGATCGCGCGTTCTGGATAGCTTGTCACTGTTCCCGGAGGTTAACAGCGCTGATTTTTCCCGCATCGTGGGCGCGCTGACACTCATCGAACAGAGGTTAAGCACCTGGGAAGAGTCTTCCAGACCGCAGTTGGGTGCACTATACGCTGCGCTGGAAAACCGTCTCGCGCAGTCCGGTGGCTTTGACGCCGTTGTCCCGCAAAACAGCACTTCGGCAAGCTATCCGACGGGAAACACGTCAGCAGACTCACCCACGCTTAAACCTGTCTCTTCCGGACGCGATTTACTTGAACAGGCCAAACTTCTGGCGAAATATCTGCGCGACCAGCCAGACGGCTGGCTCTCAGGCCATCACCTGATGAAAAGCATTCGTCTGGATACGTTACATGAATTGCCACCGCTGGCTGCCGATTCGCGCACCCGACTCGCTCCGCCAAAACCTGAAAACCGTGCGCTGCTCAAACGTCTTTATCTGCAACAAAGCTGGCTGGAGTTGTTAGAACAAGCCGACAGCCTTTTCTCACAGGGCGTGAACCATCTCTGGCTGGATTTACAGTGGTATAGCCATCAGGCGTTGCTGAAAGCCGGCGCGCCTTATGAACGCTGGACAGACATTATTCAACAGGACCTGAACGGCTTGTTAACCCGGCTACCGGGCCTCGAAGGGCTGGCTTTCAGCGACGGCACTCCATTCGCCGATGAAGTCACGCTGAACTGGATCCACCAGCAGGTGATGACCTCGTCTGAAAGCTGGAGTAACGAACCTTCAGCTTCTGCCAATGCAGCAGGTGATGACGACATTCTGCAACTGGAGCCGGAAGCACTGGCTCAGGCCGACAGCGATGGGATCGAAGCGGCACTGAACTGGCTGCAAAACCGCCCTGGCACCCGAACACCACGTCATCAATGGCTAATCCGCCTGTTGATGGCACGCGTCGCCGAACAGTACGGCAAGAACGATATGGCGCTGCATCTTCTCTGTGAACTGGATGGCAACGGAGCCCTGCTGACGCTGGCGCAATGGGAACCCGAACTGTTGTTTGAAGTGAAAGCCCGCCGTCTGAAACTGCTGCGCATGAAAGCCAGCCGCGCGGATACAGATAAACCTCGTTTACACGGTGAAATGGAAAGTTTACTCGCCGGACTTATCACCCTCGATCCGGCACGTGCTGCGGTGTTGTGCGGCTGATTAAAATTATATTTAAAGCATGAAATTCAATTTATGCCGGAAATACGTAACAGCGTCACATCCCTACCCGCCCTTGATGAAACAGGGAATTACAGTTATTCCATGGTGACTGGACGCTCAGAATCAAACCTGACGGCAATCTGCCATAAAATGCCCGACCGGCTCATACCGGTAATATTTATCCCCGGAGTGATGGGGACAAATTTAAAAAGCATTAGTGACAAGCCCAGACAAAACGGAGGGCTGTGGCGGCTGGATAATCCAGGTACTTTGGCCTGGTGGCTGAGCCGTGGTCCTGTAGTGAGGCGAAATCTCCTGTCGCCTTCGGTATCGGAAGTCGACGGTGGCGCCGTTATTGACCAGGAGAATGCCACCGATAACGCCCTCTTCCCATCCCGACGCGACAGGCACTGGGGGGAAGTGGCCTACATGAGTTATGGCAGCTTCCTCGTCTGGCTGCAGAATGCTTTAAATGATTTCGACCAATGTCAGGGGGGGGGAGCGGGACAGTTTGATTGATGCAGATTTAGAGGCAGTCTGGAACGAAATCCCGTTAACTAAAGATGATGTATCCCTGAGTTATAAATACCTTTATCCCGTTTACGCCTGTGGTTATAACTGGCTGGATTCAAACGTCGAATCAGCAACTAGGCTGGCTAAAAGAATCAAAGAAATCAAAAACACATATCTTGCGAAGGGAAATAAATGTGAAAAAGTGATCATCGTTACCCATTCGATGGGAGGACTGGTCGCACGTCACTATTCTGAGATCCTTAACGGTGCAGAGAATATTCTGGGTATTGTACATGGCGTTATGCCGTCGATAGGCGCGGCGGCTACTTACACACGAATGAAAGCCGGCACGGAGGGAAATGGCCTTGCTTCACATCTGGCGACCACTGTGATCGGACAAACGGGAACAGACAGCATTATGGAGGCTGTTGGCGCCAAAATTCTCGGTGAGAATGCGGCTGAAATGACAGCCGTTTTATCTCAGTCTCCGGGGCCACTACAGCTTCTTCCAGGAAAAGAATATGGCATGCACTGGTTAAAATTCCAGGCTGGAAATCAATTGTGCAGCAAGCCAGAAACGGATCCCTTTGATGATATTTATACCGTGAGGGGGAAGTGGTGGAGCATGTGTGAAGATCATTTAATTAACCCCAATAATGTTTCAAATAATAAAATTCAAATGGACAAGGATTGGGAGTCCTATTTTTTAATGCTGACAGAAAAAGTACAACCATTTATTGATGAACTAGCGGGAAAATTCCATAAAAATAGCTATGCATTTTACAGCAGAAGCGACAATTATTTGTCTTATGGAAATGTAATTTGGCGCGCAGTTTCGCCGATGGTTGAAGCAAAACAGCAGATGGATTCTTTGCTGGATGCACGCGGCGTTACACAGACTGATGTATCCAACACCCGTGACGCCGTTGGCGTAGCGACCTATACATCAGGTTCAGTTAATTTTCTGAGTACCTTCAAATTATCTCAACCTGAGGAACCGGGTGATGGCACTGTTCCCGTCCGTTCCGGAAACATCCCGCGTAACTATTTGCAGTCTTGTCTGGAGGTTGATGTGGGGCATGAACCCGCATACAAAGACAGCGACCGAGCAAGGGATTTTGTATTACGCGCCATAGTGAAAATAACCCGGGCGGTCAATGAAACCTCACTGGCATATAAATAATGAAAACCAAATTAGTGTTTATCGTAACAGGCATAGCAGTGCTGACTGGCGGTACCTTTTGCGGATGGCACAATAAAGAACCAGAACAGCAAAAAATAACCACGCTGAATGCGCAGGAGCAAAAAACAGTGAGCGAAATATTAACTAATAGAAAATCTTACTGTATAGGTAGTTATAGCATTGAACTCCCTGACGGAATGGCGCCCGATTCTACAACCAGGCCAGTCATTCGTTTCGATGATATTAATATCACCACTCAGCGTCTTTATCTCCCTTCTTTTGAACAGCGCATTCAGTTACGTGAAGATGAGCTCCGTAAAACAAAACCCGTCGATCCCATAAATGGCAGTTATCTAAAAGCTGTTTATTCATTAGAGAATAATGAAAAAGGCGTAGTATTCGAAAGAATGGAATCAGTTAGCGTTCCCGATTCCGCACGTATTCTTGAAACTCATTTATATAAAGACAGCGTCGCATTCACATTAGAGATGAAAGCGCGGAATGGTGAGAATGAGCGGTATGATAAATACAGGGACGAATACCCAAGACTATATATTAACAACGTCCCACAAAAACTAAATGAATTAAATAATATTATAAGCGGCATTGTTGATGCGAAAGATAATACTCCTTCCCGTTCCGGGGAATTATGCTTCCCTGGGTGGCGCATATTATCAAATAAAATAGAGCATAGAAATAACTTTATCGCCTTCTCACAAGTTTTCCCAGGCAATCCGGATCTTTACATAACACTTAAGTATGATAATTACATGAAAGCTCAAGAGAGCTTTGCTGATTTTAAATCCTATGATGAGTCTCTGATAGAAAAGAATGGCGGGGCTATTATTAAGAAGGGCTTTACCTTTGTTAACGGAATAAAAGCTGAAGAATGGTTATCTAAAGATATATTGCATAACGGAAATTACTTTTACGACTTTTACCTTGTTATTAATGGCAGAAAATCCTCTGAGAGTGAACCAAAACTCGTGGTCAATTTGTCGCTTGAGAACAAAAAAAATGCAAACCCACAAATGAGCGACGCTGAAATGTTCGCCATCTGGGATGAGATAATTAATACCGTTCAGAATCAGAAAACACCATAAATAATCTCACTGGCATACAAATAATGAAAAATAAATTATTGTTTGTCGTAACAAGCATTGCGGTGCAGACCGGTGGTGCCTTTTACGGATGGCACAATTAAAGAACCAGAACAGCAAACATTAAGCGCGCTGGATGCACAGGAGAAAAAATCAGTGAGTGAAATAGTAAATAAAAAAAAGCCTTACTGTATTGGTAACTATAGTATTGAACTCCCGGATGGAATGGTACCCAATCGTAAAACCGAACAAGTCATTCGTGTCGATGATATGAGTATTACCACCCAACGTCTTTACCTCCCTTCATTTGAATAGCGTATTTACTTACGTGAAAATGAGCTCCGTAAAAAAACGTCGATACCAGAGAGGGCAGTTATCTAAAAGCTGTCTACCCGTTAGCAGATGGTGAGAAAGGTGTCATATTCGAACGAATGGAGTCAGTTAGTATTCCTGATTCTGAGAGAGTGCTCGAGACTCATTTATATAAAGATAGCGTGGCATTTGTAATTGAAATAAATGCTAGAAATGAAACATCCGGGAAATATAATACTGAGGTAAAATAATATCCTGAATTGGGTGGAAACGATGCCCCTCAAAATAGCGATAGTTTAAATAGATTTATACAAAACATCAGTGGCAGGGAGGACAATCAACCACTATCAACTCTGGATATTTGTATGCCCATCGCCTCTATTTCCACGAATGGGCTGAAAGGAATGCAGCAAAACACCACCCTGACATTGGCCTCGAATAAGTACCCTCAATTGTCGGTGACTCTCGAATTCAGAAATCATAGCCCTGATGATCAGAGTTTACTGTCTTTCAGGCGCTATGCAGAACCCATTATTGAGAAAAGCGGGGGGCTATGTTATCAGGTCAGTACATCAATGGGCTGCCTGTACAGGAATGGCAAGCTAAATACTTTAAGCGGGGTGGTAAAGAGTATTTCGATTTTTACCTTCTCATTAATGATGAAGAAGCTTCAGAAACCAAACCTGTTCTTTTCGTTAATATTATGTGGAATAAAACCCGAAAGATGAAAAGCTCACAGATAATCAGGTTCTGGAGATATGGAATGAGATCATAAAAACCCTTCGATATCGTTAAGTTTATTCCGGTTATGGTTACTTCAAACCTCAGTTTGCTCACTAGAGAATGTGGCTCGTGACTTCTTCATCATGCCTTGGACCCGTACTGCCATTTATGAAACAGACAACACATTAAGGATAATGGGCATGTCAAATGCAAACACTACTTGCCACCTGCCCCAATGGGATGAAAACGGCAACGTATTCTGGGAAGGCGCTGCGCTTCAACCGACCGATAAAGATGTTAAAGCGATACTCCTCAAACCCCCGACGAAGGCGATACCGGTCATATTTCTCCCCGGTGTGATGGGGACAAACTTAATGTCTACTGAAAAATTTCATAAGGCAATATGGCGAGGTGATGATGATATCGAGACTTATTTTAGTTGGGTGAAAAAAGATGGAAAAGTACGCAGGGAATTACTAAATCCGGACAGCACAGACGTTGACGATCGCGGGAAAACCAACAAAAGCATTTATTCTCCTATCTCTGATGAAGGCCACCTGTTCCCGAGCCGTAAAGAGCGCAAGTGGGGTGAAGCGCTCTCTTTTTGTTACGGGGATTTTTTAACCGTTTTACAAGGCGCACTGTTGGATGATTGGCAGAGGGCTCTGATCAACGGATTACCGGGCCAGGAGGGGTGTGTAAAGGGAAGTGGCACACTCAGCCAGCTACTAGAAAAAAAGCTGGGTACTGAGGAACCCGCCGAGGCGGCTTTAACCCGCAGCGAAATTGATCATTTTGAGAAGTTTTTATTCCCGGTACACGTGTTTGGTTATAACTGGCTTGCGGATAATGCTGAATCCGCAAAAAAACTGGTTATCTATATTGATAAAGTAATCGATACCTATAAACACCTCCATGGGCATGGCGTGGCCGTGGAAAAGGTGGTTCTGGTGACACACTCAATGGGCGGGCTAATTGCCCGCTACGCTTCGCAGATATTAGGCGGGCAGGACAAAATATTGGGCATTGTGCACGGAGTGATTCCCGACCTCGGTTCCCCGGCTGCATATAGAAGAATGAAAATTGGGGCACGCCAGGAAGGGGCCGCGGGGATTGTATTAGGAAAATCTGCTACCGAACTAATGCCGGTCTTAGCCCGGGCACCTGCACCATTACAACTACTGCCATCAGCGAAATATATTGATGGAGCCCCCTGGTTAACGATTAAAGGGGGAGATGAAGATGGTAGTGATTTGATTTTGCCAAAAACAGGAGACCCGTTCAGTGAAATTTATCTCAATAAGACATTGTGGTGGCGGTTGTATGAGTCGGATATTATTGATAAAGATAGTGCAATCAGTGAAAATAACTGGTCTGAATATAGTGATCTTGTATCTACAACGGTACAGCCTTTTATTGAAGAGTTGGACAATACTTATCACTCGAATACTTATCTTTTTTACGGCAACGAAATTAAATCTGATAGATCTCTGACGTGGAATAAAACGTCAATAACCTATCCCAAAAATACCCATGAATACAATAAAAAGCTGCCAAATGATCATCGTGATATCCCTGGGAGTTTCCATAAATCTCAGATGTACCAACTTAAATCCTCAGAGACACCGGGCGATGGCACTGTCCCGGTAGAATCAGTAAGTGTTATTCGAAGTTACAATGGGATAAAAAGCGTACTTGCCACCAATGTTGGCCATCAGGAAGCTTATAACGTCGATAATATGGCGGACATTAAAAATCGGCCATCTTTGCAGTTTACGCTGCGGGCCATTGCAAAAATGGTGCAAGAGGTGCCTTCCACTTGATCACAAAGCTTAAATATAAACCGCAATTTTATGCATGTGCGATAGTGGTGGCAGGAATATTATTTACACAGACCGCACAGGCATCAATACTAAATAAAAAGGATAATTCGATGATAAATGCTCTGTTTACCAATATAAAAACCCAGTGCATCGGACGTTACTTGATTGATGTACCTGGATCATTTAATAACACACTTAAAGATATGATTTTTATTGATAGCTTCAGAATTGATAGCCAACTGTTATATAAGCCTGCGTTCCAGCAAAGAATTATGCTGAGGGAGAAGGCGCTGCTCGATGCTCCGGAAAATAAAAAAAGCAAATCTAAATACCCTGCATCTTTGAAGGAGGTGGTTCGGCTACCAGATGAACATGGGGTTATCTTTGATTATAGTAAATTGGGTACGCCAGATATATACAGAAAACTTGAAGCACATGTTTATTCAGGTATGACGGCATTTATTATTACCGCTAAAATTCGTGATTTTTCAGCCCCCAAAGACCACGAAAAAAAAGCTAAATATTTAAGATTGGGCTTCACAGAAGCTCAATCAAATACCAAACCCGCAATGTTATCGGAGATGAAATCTTTGATTTCAAGATTAAGTGGCCGTAAGGATGAGGAAATACCGACAGAAAAAGGAGTTTGTATTCCGAACGGTTTTATTAAGGACGATGGTGGACCTCACAAAGAAAAAATCTCATTTACCTATGAAGTAAATGATTTTTATTTTTCCATGGGTACAGATAATTCCTATGTCGGGTCAGACAGTACATTACTGAGCCGGCGTGTTGCCATTGAAGAGGAGCAGGCCGACGCACATTTTCATACCGTTAAATATGGTGAATTACACCCCAACGAGATCCCGGCTCAGGAATGGCTGAGTACCGGAATGCAGAAAAGTAACAGCATCGAAGGGACATTCCCCATTTATGACTTTACTTTAAATGCTAACGAAATGATTGCCAGCCCAACAAAACCCTGGATAGATGTGGGATTAGGTAATACCGATAAGCTGACCCAATACTCGGAATCTGAGATGGTGGAAATCTGGGACGGGCTGGTGAAAACGATACGCTACCGACCAAATGCTTTTTGATAAGCGCAGAAAATATGGCGGGTGCGGGATACTAATTTTGTGGTAGCTATTTATGAAATCCCATCTGGACACATCAATCATAAACTTAAAGCTAATTATGTGTCCTGATGCAGTCCTTACTTTCTATTCAGTAATATTGTTGTTTACTTTTTATGGGCACACACATGAAAGATCAAACCCTGCGTTATTACGATGCTGAAATGCGCTATTTGCGTGATGCAGCTAAAGAGTTTGCACAAACTCATCCTGACCGGGCGGCGATGCTCGATCTCGATAAACCCGGAATCCCTGATCCTTACGTAGAACGTCTCTTCGAAGGTTTTGCCTTTTCGATGGGCAGACTACGCGAAAAAATTGATGACGACTTGCCGGAGTTTACCGAAGGACTGGTGAGCATGTTGTGGCCGCACTATCTGCGCACCATTCCCTCACTTTCTATCGTGGCACTTACGCCTGATGTCCCCGCAATGAAAATGGACGAGATTGTTCCCGTCGGCATGGAGGTTTACTCCCGCCCTGTCGGGCCCAAAAACACTGTCTGTCAGTATCGAACGACACGCGACGTCGTACTTAATCCGCTGGTTGTTTCTAAAGTAACGATGGCAACGGAACCTGATGGGCGTTCTGTACTCCGTCTGCGTCTGACGTGCAGTTCACAGGCCGACTGGTCACAGGTCGATTTGCGACACCTGTGTTTTTATCTGGCAAGTGATGCGCCGGTCAGCAGTGCGCTGCATCTGGCGCTCACCCGCTCCCAGGCGGCACTTTATCTGCGCCTCCCCAATCAGGATGACCGGATAAAACTGGATGGCTGGTTCGCTCCCGGCGGTTTTGCCGACGAGGATCTGCTGTGGCCAAAAGGTGATAGTGCATTCAGCGGCTATCAGTTACTGCTGGAATATTTCACCTTCCGCGAAAAGTTTATGTTTGTACACCTTAACGGGCTGGAAGACATAACGTTGCCTGCCGGCATCCCTTATTTTGATGTCGAAGTTGTGTTGAACAATCAGTGGCAAAGCGATTTACCGGTGACTGACGATGCCCTTCAGCTGCACTGCGTACCGGTCGTAAACCTGTTCACGCTGGAAGCTGATCCGCTGATTGTAAACGGGTTGGAAAATGAGTATCTGCTTCGCCCGCGCCGTTTGCAGGACGGCCACACCGAAATCTATTCCGTAGACTCAGTAATCGGATCGCAACGTACGGCAGACGCGACTTATGTCCCGTTTACCAGTTTCCGTCACCGCGGCGGCATGCAAAGACGCCATGCACCCGAGCGCTTTTTTCATACCCGCGTGAAGCGTGGCGTAACAGGATTGCACGATACTTGGCTGATTTTGGGCGGGCAGCAATGGGAAGCTGACAGACTCTTTGCACGTGAGGCGGTTTCGCTCAAAATTACGGGCACCAACGGTCAGTTACCCCGTAAAGCATTGCAAAGCACCCTGCTCGACCGGTGTGAAATGGTGCTCCAGACTCCCTTAAAAGTGCGCAATCTCTGCAAGCCAACACTGCCCTCGTACCCGCCCGCCGAAGATCATTTCCAGTGGCGTGTACTGAGTCACCTAGGTTCCAGTTATCTCAATCTGATGAGCAGCGCGGAAGTATTGCGAGGGACACTTGAACTGTATAACTGGCAAGGCGACGAAATGAATAACCGCCGCCTGGATGCCATCCAGCATGTTCAGCATCACCAGATTCAACGTTTTGAAAAAGGTTTTCTGCTGCGCGGTATCGATATCGAAATCACATTGGACGGAAATGGTTTTACCGGCGATGGCGATATCCATCTGTTCGGCGAAATGCTCAACCGTTTCTTCGCTCTTTATGCTGATATTCATTTATTCAATCAGTTAACCCTCATTGTCCAGCCTGCCGGGAAATGTATCCGATGGAAAGAGAACCACAATCAGCGCCTGCCAGGCTGATCGAGCAACTGAGAGATTCGCTCCCTTACACTCAATTTTATCGCTTCTGCCAGTTGATTGAGCAAAGTCAGCCTGAAGCACCCGCATTGGGCAGCCACTGGCAGGTCCGGCATGATCCGGTCCGTTTTCGTCCGCATCCGGGAATGGGATTTCCCGCCAGTGAATTCAAACGGGTCGAAATACCCGATCAACCGCATCTTCCCCCCACTATCCGGACCACATTTATGGGGCTGTATGGTGTGGAATCGCCGCTGCCGACATCGTATATCGACGATATAACTCAGCGCCGCGAAGGGTATGAGGCCGTCAGCGATTTTTTAGATATTTTTAACCACCGTCTGATCACCCAGTACTACCGCATTTGGCGAAAGTATTCTTATCCGGCGAGTTTCACCACTGGCGGTACGGACAAAACGTCGAAATACCTGCTCAGCCTTTGTGGCCTGGGTATTGAGGGTTGTGCGCATAACATTGCTACACCCGTCTCACGTTTTCTGGCGCTGACCAGCATGATGAGGCTGCCCACCCGAACCAGCGAAGGCATTATCGCGCTGGTGCAGTTGCTGGCACCGGATACAGAGGCCAAAGTCATACCCCATGACCACTGCCGTATTCCCCTGCATAAACCGCTGACTATGTGCGCGCGTCAACCGGTAAATATGAGCAACAGCCCGGTGATGGGCAATTATGCGACAGATGTTAACAGTCAGGTATTACTACAACTGAAAACTGATAACCCCGATGAATCAAGAGAGTGGTTGCCTGGCGGGCAATTGCATACCGACTTACTGGCTTTATTGCAGGTGTATCTGGGATCACGGTTACATGTACGTTTACAGTTGTCCGTTTTGCGAACTTTATTACCTGATGCCCGGCTTTCTTGCCAGCCCAAAAGTTCTGGCATTTTGCTTGGCAGAACCGCAGTGATGCGTTCGCTGCGAACTCGTTCAGCGCTGCAAATCAAAACCGAAATGATCACAATTAATCTTGGCCGCTATCAGCGCATTCAGGAAAATATTCACCGAAGGGAGACCGATGAACATGGCGATTACCGCTGGTAAAACCCGCTTAGCGTTACTGACACTTGCAACAATTTCAATGCTGAGCGGGTGCGGGCTGACACAAAAAATCAGCGATGGCACTGTGTCCATGACCAAATCTATTTTCTACAAACAGATAAAAACTCTGCACCTGGATATCAGGGCACGGGATGCCATCAACAACAATGATAGCGGTGCTCCGCTGGCAACTGTGGTGCGTATTTATCAGTTAAAGGACAGAAAAGTCTTCGACGGCACGGATTATCCTTCTCTGTTCGCCGAAGACAGCCAGGCAATCAAAGCCGATCTGATCTCTGAAAAAGATATCCGAATTCGTCCCGGCGCTGCCGTTACGATTGATGTTCCAATGGATGAAAAAACTGAGTTCGTCGCCATCGCCGGACTTTTCCTGGCACCCGATATTGCTAACAATACCTGGCGCGTGGTGCTGAGCCGTGAAGATCTTGATCCGGATAAAGCTCGTGAGATTGAGCTGAACAATCATGGACTCACGCTTGTCCCTCTCAAGGATGACTAACTATGTCTCAACCTTCTCTTTACGAAATGCTGCTGGGCAATTTCGCCGGCGGCCTCGATCTTCACCATGTGAGCGAAAAGAATCAGGTGATTCTCTCGGTTCTCGACAATATGCAGCGCATCCTTAACTGCCGCGCAGGCACGCTCAGTCATTTACCCGACTACGGCTTACCGGACATGAGTAAGATTTTGCAGGGAATGCCCGGCACAGCACATTCCCTGATGAACGTTCTGTCAGAAACACTGCTGAAATACGAACCTCGGGTAAAGAGAATTAACGTCATATTACTGCCCCAATCCCGGCCAGGTCAGTTGGAATATGCCATTGACGCAGAGCTTAAAGAGTTCGGTTTAATTCGATTTGGTACAGAATTTATGCCGGAAGGTCGGGTACTTATGCGGCATATGAAACAGCAGAATTATGTGTGATAGCCAGATTTTATTCTGAATATCACCTCTAATCATCAATGACAGAGGAAATATGTCAGCAAAAGAACGTTTTTTAAAAAAACTACAGGACAAACAGCCGGGCCGTAACGTATTTGAAAATAGAGCTCAGGCTGACATCGCAGAGTTTCAACAACAGATGAGTCAGCTTCAGGAGAATATGGAGACATGGTTGACAGGCACGGGTATTCAGACTCAAAGCACTTCCGTTTCATTGGTTGAATTGCTTATAGGCGGGAAGACCTTCAGCATTCCCGGGATTCAGCTTCAATATGAAAACAGAATGGTGAAATTCACGCCTGTTTTTTTATATGGCCAGGGCGTAACGGGATGTGTGGAAGCCAGTCTCTGCGGTGAGGGGATTCCTACCTCCCTTTGTCGTTTGTTTATGCGGTCCACAGAGCAAAATCACTGGACATGGCGTCCGGCGGGTTGGTCTACACAACCTGGAGGAGTGTTCAGTGAGGACGTATTTTTCAACATGATTGAAGGCTTATTGTCGTGACCCTTAACTCCATCATCTGAACACTTAAATCCACTGGCCTTCGGGAATATCGCGGAAGGCCAGTGCAAATACATCAAATAAGACAGCAGAATTACATCAGTTAAGGAAAACGCCCATGTCTATTGAACGCCAGCTGCGCACCGGTGGCGACCCTCGCGCGCTGGCTGATTATGCCATTTTACGCGAAGAACTGAGCAAGCTGACTCATCCTGCCCGTCCGGATGTGAACTGGCAGAAAGTTGAACAACTGTGCCTGCACCTGTTTCAACAAAACGGAATAGAGCTGCAAACTGCTTCATGGTATACGCAAGCCAGATTGCAACTTACCGGCCTGGCCGGACTGAATGAAGGGCTGGCTATTCTCGAAGCATTGGTTTCCCGGCAATGGTCCAGTTTATGGCCGCAGCCTGCACATGCCCGTGTGGAGATACTGTCCGGCCTGAGCCAGCGTCTGCACCAGTCATTGCGAAGCATGACACTGGAATATCGCGATTTACCGCAAATTTATCAGGCGGAGAAGTTGATCGTCGCACTGTGCGATACGTTGCAGCGTATAGAACTTAAGCACGTTAGCCAGCTGGAAACATTGAGCAGTTTTATGCACGGCGCAGCCGTCAGGCTCGAGAATATGTATGCCACAAATGACTCAACTATCGTGCTTTCTTCAGCAGCGATAGAAAAAGCCGAAAAAGAGTTACCTGCCCAGCCGCGTGAACAGTGGATTTATGTCGCACAAGCAGAACCGGAAGAGTCGCAAATTATGATTAGTTCCCCGGTGCCAGCAAAACGCTCAATTCAGTGGAAAGGATTTGTGGCCGGTATTGGGGCAACGCTGCTGGCTGGCGCAGGGATCTTCACGGGCACCACAGCGTTCCATCACGCTGACGCGGGTCAACCACTCATGGCGCAACTTACGGTATTACCTAAACCGTTAAATGCGCACGCACTTGAAACGTTGAAAGTACAGCAGGCAGACATACTACAACGTGATGCCCCAAAGTTTATTGCCGCAACGCAACAACAGATGTCTCGCCTCGCGTCGCTTTCGCCACGTTGGGCGCAAGACACAGGTATACAGTTGGTGAAGCAGGCAAAAACCTTATGGCCAGATAACCCGGAAACTGACCGCCTGGCAAAAAACTGGACGCAACAACTTAATGCCAATGCTATTCCAATGAATGATCTCAATGGCTGGCGTGATGCGAATGCGCAACTGCAGCAACTGGCAGACAAACTCAACGGACTGGATGAGCAACGCGGAAAATATATGACCGTCTCCCAGCTGAAATCATCGGTATTTACCCTCCAGCAGACACTTAACAATTCTCCACCCGTTGAAGAATCCTTGAGAAAACTGGCCGAAATAAAACAACAAAATACTGAGGTTCCGCCAGCACTGACGATTCAACTGGATAATCAGTTTTCTCAGTTAATAAACAGGTATGCATTACTCACTCTGGGGCAGGCTAAGCCTTAACTTAAGTTCCAATCAACAAAGCGGCCAGGGAAGGCTTTTATAGAGCATTATTTAGAGGGCATTTTGAACAGTGGGAGAACCCATCTAAGCGCAATTGGAGTGACACTCTGAATTTGCAGCTTGAATAAAAGTTACATCATCAGCCAGAGCCAATCTTGCTTCAGGCAAAAAAAATTGACGCACAACAGGCGCTTTTATATTGTCAGGTGATGAAAAAATTCCTGCGCGTCACCCGGACAACAACGACCACAACCCCGTTAACGGGTTGTCTGGATGCTGTGCGTTAGAAAAACTGAATCCAACCACCCGCTCGCAATGGCCGGGTTATCATTTTTTCTCCTGGCCAAAACGGCACTTTAAGGAGAAATATCTTGTCTGATCCCCTGATAAAAAAACGTGCATTATTAATTATTGATATGCAGGTCGGCCTGTTTAACGGCGCGGATAAACCCCACGATGCCCTGCGGGTGCTCGCCAATATCAATCGCCTGATTGAAAAAGCCCGCCACTCACAAATACCCATTTTTGCTGCCCGCCATACCGGGCCCGCAGATTCCCCCTTTGCGCCGGGCACACCACTGACACAATTAGTGCCGGAGCTCAAAATTGATAACTCACACGATAAAATTTTCGATAAAACCCGTCCGAGCTGCTTTTCGGGAACCGGGTTAGGAGACTGGCTGCATCAAAAATCAATTGATGAGCTGGTTATAGCGGGGATGAAAACCGAATTTTGTATTGATACAACTTGCCGTGCGGCAGCCGATCTGGGATTTCGCCCTGTTCTGATTTCAGATGCGCATACCACAATGGATACGCCCATTTTGCCCGCCCCGGCAATTATTGCTCACCACAACCGGACGCTAAACGGCCCGTTCGTTAAGCTGATTTCAACCGATGAATATGAATTCTGGCACCAGTAAATAGTTTTCAAAATTAATAGTTTGAAGACACTTGGCATAGGTGATGGATGTGTCATCAGAGTAAAACCCACGTCTAAACGCTGGTTTACTTTGGTGGCTTCCCGCTTTAGATTTTAACCTCATAGCTGCAAGACAAAACCCGTAAAAATATCGCATCAACATTTTAAGAGATTTTGAATGAAACAACGCTTCCCACGCGTGATTACTAAATAGTCATGCAATTAAATGCGCATAAATATGCAAAATTTCTTTTACCCGACGCCGGTTTTGCGATATTAATATAGGCATTGAGACCTTTACCAGACTGACCTAATTCATACAGGATTTTATCGATGACAACTATTCTTAAGCACCTTCCTATCAATCAGCGTGTGGGTATTGCATTCTCCGGCGGTCTGGACACCAGTGCCGCGCTGCTTTGGATGCAAAAGAAAGGAGCGATTCCTTATGCCTACACGGCAAACCTGGGCCAGCCTGATGAAGAAGATTACGATGCCATTCCGCGTAAAGCGATGGAGTACGGTGCCGAGAAAGCTCGCCTGATTGATTGCCGTAAACAGCTGGTTGCCGAAGGCATTGCCGCTATTCAGTGTGGCGCATTCCACAATACCACTGCCGGTGTGACTTATTTCAACACCACGCCGCTGGGCCGTGCTGTGACCGGCACCATGCTGGTTGCCGCAATGAAAGAAGACGGCGTGAATATCTGGGGCGACGGCAGCACTTATAAAGGTAACGATATCGAACGTTTCTATCGTTACGGCCTGCTGACCAATGCTGAACTGAAAATTTATAAACCGTGGCTGGACACCGACTTTATCGATGAACTGGGTGGTCGTCATGAGATGTCTGAATTTATGATTCAGTCCGGTTTTGACTACAAAATGTCGACCGAAAAAGCTTACTCCACTGACTCCAATATGCTGGGCGCGACGCACGAAGCCAAAGATCTGGAATTCCTGGATTCCGGCGTCAAAATCGTTAACCCGATTATGGGCGTAAAATTCTGGGACGAGAATGTGGTCGTCAAAGCGGAAGAAGTGGTTGTCCGTTTTGAACGGGGTTATCCGGTTGCATTGAATGGCGTGACCTTTGACGACAGCGTTGAGCTGATGATGGAAGCCAACCGCATCGGCGGTCGTCACGGTTTGGGTATGAGCGATCAGATTGAAAACCGTATTATCGAAGCCAAGAGCCGTGGCATTTACGAAGCTCCCGGGATGGCACTGTTGCACATCGCTTACGAGCGTCTGCTGACCGGTATTCATAACGAAGACACCATCGAGCAATACCATGCGAATGGCCGTGTGCTGGGTCGTCTGCTGTATCAGGGCCGCTGGTTCGATCCACAAGCTCTGATGCTGCGTGACTCCGCTCAGCGTTGGGTCGCCAGCGAAATCACCGGTGAAGTCACTTTGGAACTGCGTCGCGGCAACGACTACACCATCATGAATACCGTGTCTGAGAATCTGACGTACAAACCAGAACGTCTGACCATGGAGAAAGGTGATTCTGTATTCTCTCCTGATGACCGTATTGGTCAGCTGACCATGCGTAATCTGGATATCACCGATACCCGTGAGAAGCTGCAAAACTACGTAGAGACAGGTTTACTGACCTCATCTGCTTCTACCGGTTTACCGCAGGTGGATAACAATAATCTGCCACGCGGCTTGCAGGTAAAGAATAAGTAATTTTAGCTAAAACGAGTTTGCTGGAACTTACATGAATCAGCCCCCTCTCCTTCGCCGGTGAGGGGGCTGATTTGCATCGTTTTATATTCTGGTATCAAAATTTAGGCAGCTAAAAACGTCGTACGGGAAATACGAATAAACGGGATTAGGGAGCAAATTTTTTTGGGGTAATAAAGAGGTTTAGAGAAGGAAGTTTTTGGAGCGGGTGAAGGGAATCGAACCCTCGTATGCAGCTTGGGAAGCTGCCGTTCTACCATTGAACTACACCCGCATCGGTGTGCGACTGGCATTATAACCGGTTACGGCGGCGGAGCAAGGCGTGATTGCGGATAAGCGCTGGAGTTTTAAGCAGTTAGCGCATCGCGTGATCTGCCGCATGAAAAAGGGCGCCGGAGCGCCCTTTTGTTGTTTCTGAGGCAACTTATTTCTGTGTCTGCGGACGCATCGCCGGGAAGAGGATAACGTCACGGATGGTATGGCTGTTGGTGAACAGCATAACCATACGGTCGATACCAATGCCCAGACCGGCAGTCGGTGGCAGGCCGTGTTCCAGCGCTGTCACGTAGTCTTCATCAAAGAACATCGCTTCGTCATCGCCGGCATCCTTCGCAGAAACCTGGTCAGCAAAGCGCTGTGCCTGGTCTTCTGCGTCATTCAGCTCGGAGAAGCCGTTACCGATTTCACGACCACCGATGAAGAATTCGAAACGGTCAGTGATTTCAGGGTTCTCATCATTACGGCGCGCCAGCGGAGAAACTTCTGCCGGGTACTCGGTAATGAAGGTTGGCTGGATCAGTTGCGCTTCGGCGGTTTCTTCGAAGATTTCAGTCACGATACGACCCAGACCCCAGCTCTTCTCGATTTTGATACCGATAGATTCAGCAATCGCGGTCGCTTTCGCCAGATCGTCGAGATCGGCAACGTTGGTTTCAGGACGGTATTTGCAAATCGCTTCACGCATGGTCAGCTTGGCGAAAGGCTTGCCGAAATCGAAGGTCTGGTCGCCGTACTGCACAACGCTGCTGCCCAGAACGGATTCTGTCAGGGTGCGGAACAGAGTTTCGGTCAGAACGATCAGGTCTTTGTAATCCGCGTATGCCATGTAGAGTTCCATCATAGTGAACTCTGGGTTGTGACGCGGAGAAACGCCTTCGTTACGGAAGTTACGGTTGATTTCGAACACGCGATCAAAACCACCAACAACCAGACGCTTCAGATACAGTTCCGGCGCGATACGCAGGTACATGTCGATGTCGAGTGCATTGTGGTGAGTGATGAACGGACGAGCCGCTGCGCCACCCGGGATCACCTGCATCATCGGGGTTTCGACTTCCATGAAACCGTTTTCCACCATGAAGCTGCGGATGCCTGACATGATCTGAGAACGGATCTTGAAGGTTTTACGGGAATCTTCGTTAGCGATCAGGTCGAGGTAACGCTGACGGTAACGCGCTTCCTGATCCTGCAGGCCGTGGAATTTGTCCGGCAACGGACGCAGTGCTTTGGTCAGCAGACGCAGTTCAGAACAATGGATCGACAGTTCGCCGGTCTTGGTTTTGAACAGTTTACCGGTCGCACCCAGGATATCGCCCAGATCCCATTTTTTGAATTGCTCGTTGTAGATACCTTCGGCGAGATCATCACGCGCAACGTAAAGCTGGATACGGCCACCCACATCTTGCAGGGTCACGAAAGACGCCTTGCCCATGATACGGCGGGTCATCATACGGCCACCGACAGTGACTTCGATGTTTAAGGCTTCCAGCTCTTCGTTAGTCTTTTCGCCGTATTTCGCATGCAATTCATCAGAGATGCTGTCACGACGGAAATCGTTAGGGAAAGCGATACCGGATTCGCGCAGTAAAGCCAGCTTCTCACGACGAGATTTCAGCTCGTTGTTAAGATCTGGTACGGTTTCTGCGCTTTGCGCTGCTGGTTGTTGCTCAGACATTTTGGTTCCTCATAACCCGGCTTTCAAACTTGCCTCAATGAATTTATCCAGGTCGCCATCCAGTACGGCCTGCGTATTTCGCGTTTCGACGCCCGTGCGTAAATCTTTGATACGGGAATCGTCCAGCACGTAAGAACGAATCTGGCTGCCCCAGCCGATGTCAGACTTGTTGTCTTCGAGCTGCTGTTTGTCCGCATTTTTCTTTTGCATCTCATACTCATAAAGCTTCGCACGCATCTGCTTCATGGCCTGATCTTTGTTTTTATGCTGGGAGCGGTCGTTCTGACACTGAGTCACAATATTGGTCGGAAGGTGGGTAATACGTACCGCAGATTCCGTTTTGTTGACGTGCTGACCACCCGCACCGGACGCGCGGTATACGTCGATACGCAGGTCGGCAGGGTTAATTTCGATTTCGATATCGTCATCCACTTCCGGATACACAAACGCGGAACTGAAAGACGTATGGCGACGGCCACCGGAGTCGAACGGGCTCTTACGCACCAGGCGATGAACGCCGGTTTCAGTACGCAGCCAGCCGAACGCATAATCACCGATGATTTTGATGGTCGCGGATTTAAGCCCTGCGACTTCGCCGTCAGATTCTTCAATAACTTCGGTTTTGAAACCCTTGGCTTCTGCCCAGCGCAAATACATACGCAGCAGCATGCTCGCCCAGTCCTGTGCTTCAGTACCGCCAGAACCCGCCTGAATGTCGAGATAGCAACTGGCGCTGTCGTATTCGCCGGAGAACATGCGACGGAATTCAAGCTGTTCCAGCTTGCCGGTCAGCACATCAAGTTCAGCGATGGTTTCGTTGAAAGTGTCTTCATCGTCGGCTTCAACAGCCAGTTCCAGCAGGCCGGTAACATCCTCGGCACCCTGCAACAACTCATCAATGGTTTCAACGATAGCTTCCAGAGAGGAACGTTCTTTACCCAGCGCCTGTGCGCGTTCAGGTTCGTTCCAGACGTCCGGCTGTTCCAGCTCGGCGTTTACTTCTTCGAGGCGTTCTTTCTTGGCATCATAGTCAAAGATACCCCCGAAGAACGACTGTCCGCTCGGACAGGTCCTGAATGCGGTTTTTAACCGGATTAATTTCAAACATGATTTTTCGCGTCTTACGTTAGATTCGGAGTTGGCCCAATGCCATTCGAACCGCCGATTCTAACGGAATTAGCGGTCTTTTTATAGCAACGAGCCGTTTTTTTGCAGGGTTTATTGCGGGTGAAAATCGCTTATTTCGGCCATAAATGCTCGATGATCAACTGAACGCTGCGATTTCCCCGAAATTCATTGATATCCAGCCGGTATGCCAGCTGCACTTCGCGGATACTGCTGTCCGGCCAGAATGTCGGATCGATGTTAAACGCGATGCCGTCGAGCAGCGGGCCGCCGCCGACAGGTTCGATCATCAGCTTCAGGTGGCGCTCTTTCAGTAATTTCTGTTGCAGGATACGAAAGGTGCCGTCAAACGTCGGTTCCGGGAATGCCTGTCCCCACGGGCCGCCATTGCGCAACATTTCTGCGGTATCAATCGTCAGCTCATGCCCGGAAAGTTCGCCGTCCGACCAGACCACGCCTTCAAGATGTGACGGATCCAGCCATTCACCCACCAGTTCAGCAAAACGATCGCGAAACTCGTCGAATTTGCCTTCTTCGAGTGACAAACCTGCCGCCATCGCATGACCGCCAAACTTTAACATAAGACCGGGATTGAGCGTATCCAGGCGCTCGAGCGCATCACGCATGTGCAAACCCGCAATTGAGCGACCAGAACCTTTGAGAATACCGTCGCCCGCTGGGGCGAACGCGATCACCGGCCGGTTAAAGCGTTCTTTCAGGCGCGAAGCCAGAATACCCACGACGCCCTGATGCCATTCCGGATGGTACATCGCCAGCCCGAAAGGCAATGCGTCGGTGCTGCGCTCAAGTTTGTCGCACAGCGCCAGCGCTTCAACCTGCATGCCCTGCTCTATTTCACGACGCGTCTGGTTCAGCGCATCCAGATCGCTGGCCAGCGCACGTGCCTGACCGATATCCTCGCTGAGCAATAACGCCACGCCGACGGACATATCATCGAGGCGACCGGCGGCATTGAGCCGTGGCCCGAGCGCAAAACCTAAATCACTGGCGCACAATGTGCGGGCTTCGCGCCCCGCCACTTCGAGCAAAGCGCGGATCCCTGCCCGGCATTTTCCGGCACGGATTCGGTTAAGGCCCTGATACACCATGATGCGGTTGTTGGCATCAAGCGGCACGACGTCCGCGACCGTGCCCAGCGCAACCAGATCTAGGTGTTCCGCAAGATTCGGAACCACCAGATTGTTTTGCTCAAACCAGCCGCTTTCACGTAATGCACTTCGCAGCGCCAGCATCAGGTAGAACGCGACGCCAACGCCCGCCAGAGATTTAGACGGGAACTCACAACCGTGCAGATTGGGGTTAATGATCGCTTCGGCGTCCGGCAACGTTTCGCCCGGCAGGTGATGGTCGGTAACCAGCACCTGAATGCCTTTGGCGTGAGCAAGCTCCACACCGGCGTGCGATGAGATCCCGTTATCGACGGTCAGGATCAGCTCCGCACCGCGCGATGCAGCCTGTTCCACCACTTCCGGGCTGAGGCCGTAGCCGTCTTCAAAACGGTTCGGCACCAGATAATCCAGATTACCGCATCCCATACTGCGCAAAGAAAGCAGCGTGAGCGCCGTACTTGTTGCGCCATCGGCATCAAAATCGCCGACGATAATAATGCGCATCCGCTCGCTCAGGGCTTTTTGCAGCAATTTCACCGCAGTAGCGATGCCATCAAGTTGCTGATACGGCAGCAAACCTGCTGCGCTACGCTCCAACTCTTTGCTCTGCTTAACGCCACGGGCCAGATATAACCGGCGTAATAACGGGGAAAGTTCAGCGGGAAGATCCACGCCAGTTGCCACCTCACGGCGGCGAAGTTGAGTCTGCAAGGTCACGAAAAATCAACCACCGGTTTTATGTGAAGGATCACGCTGGTCAAGCATCGCGGCCATTTCTTTTGGCGGCTGATAACCCGGGATCAAAGTACCGTCTTCCAGCACAATGGCCGGAGTGCCTGTGACGCCAAACTGCACGCCCAGCTCGAAATGTTTCGCGATATCGCTGCTTTTACAGGTCGCCTGCGTGATGTCATCTCCACGCATCGCCGCATCAAAACTGGTTTTGCGGTTGCCGGTACACCAGATGGATTGCATATCTTTTTCAGTTTTGGAATTCAGCCCCTGACGCGGGAAGGCCAGATAACGCACGGTAATGCCGAGGTCGTTATAGTCCTGCATTTGCTGATGTAGCTTGTGGCAATAGCCGCAGGTGATGTCTGTAAAAACGGTGATCACATGCTTCTCGTTTTTGGCCTTGTAGATAATCATCTCGTTTTGCAGCGCATCGAGCTTTTTCACCAGCGCTTTATTGGTCACATTAACCGGCTGGCTGCCGCTGACGTCGTACATCGGACCCTGTAAAACGTGTTTACCATCATTAGTGATGTAAATGACGCCGCTGTCCGTGGAAACCGCGCTCAGGCCGGTGACCGGCGTCGTCTGAATTTCGGCATTGTTCATTCCCAGCTTGTTCAGCGTGGCTTTGATTGCAGCATCGTCAGCCTGCGCTGCGGAGCTTATACACGCAGCCAGAAGGGTCAGCAGCATTAAACCTTTTTTCATCATTTCGTCCTTTTTCCCTGGCACGTCACGCGCGGGGATGATGTTGTTGATGTAGCAGTTTGAGTCGTTCAGTCGCTACATGGGTATAAATTTGAGTTGTTGATAAGTCACTGTGGCCTAACAACATTTGCACAACGCGGAGATCTGCACCGTGGTTTAACAAGTGGGTTGCAAATGCGTGGCGCAACACGTGGGGGGATAACCGCTCCGCATCAATACCGGCAAGGATCGCATAGTGTTTGATGCGATGCCAGAATGTCTGCCGCGTCATTTTCTGCGCCCGGTTGCTGGGGAATACAATATCCAGAGACTGACCGTTCAGCAGCCACGACCTTCCGTGCTCGAAATAATTCTCCAGCCAGTACACCGCTTCTTCGCCCATCGGCACCAGCCGTTCTTTATTACCTTTACCGATCACCCGCACCACGCCCTGCCGAAGGCTGATATCGCTGAGCGTCAGCCCTACCAGTTCGGAGACACGCAAACCGGTGGCATAGAGCAATTCGAGCATGGCTTTATCACGCAGCTCAAGCGGAACATCCACCACCGGCGAGGCCAGCAGCGCATCAACCTGGGCTTCACTCAGATCTTTGGGCAAACGCTGCGGAAGTTTCGGCGAGGACAACAGCGCCGTCGGGTCATCCTGCCGCACCGATTCGCGGTTCATGTACTGAAACAGGCGACGCATCGCACTGAGCAGGCGCGCGGAGCTGGTCGCTTTATAGCCACCTTCAATGCGCTCAGACAGAAAAGATTGTAAATCTTCGGCGCTGACGTGCAGCAAATCTGTTTCGTTATGATGCAGCCAGCCCAGCAGCGATTTCAGGTCCTGACGATAAGACGAGAGCGTATTTTCTGCGAGATTGCGCTCAATCCAGAGCATATCGAGAAACTGTTCCGTCAGACCCTGATCGGCCTGATTGACAGCTTGCGCAGCCTGTTCAGGCGTTAACTCCTGATGGCCTGCATTATCTTGTTTTGGCATCCCGACTCCTGTTGCTTGCGTACAGACTACACCCGCCATTATGCCTTTCATTCGCCCAAATCTGCTACACTGCCTGCCATTCGTATTCTGATGACGTTATGGCAGCAAGCATGAAAATTGGACTTTTCTACGGTTCCAGCACCTGTTATACCGAAATGGCCGCGGAGAAAATTCGCGATATTTTGGGCGAAGAGCTGGTTGATCTGCACAACATTAAAGATGTTGATCCCGATAAGATGGAAGACTACAGCATCCTGATCCTCGGCATCCCGACATGGGATTTCGGCGAAATTCAGGAAGACTGGGAGGCCGTCTGGAATGAGCTGCCTACGCTAAAATTGCGCGGGAAAATTGTCGCCATGTACGGCATGGGCGATCAGCTCGGTTACAGCGAGTGGTTTCTCGACGCGCTCGGCATGCTTTACCATCAGTTGCTCCCGATGGGCGTTCACTTCATCGGATTCTGGCCGACGGAAGGTTTCGAATTTACCAGCCCGAAACCGCTCAGCGCCGACGGTAAACATTTTGTCGGCCTCGCGCTCGACGACGTAAACCAGTTTGATCTCACCGATAAGCGCCTGCAACAGTGGTGCGAGCAGATCCTGCTGGAAATGGACGCCCTGCTGTAGCCGTTCGCCAACGAACCAGTAATTACCTCAGCCCGGTTCAGCCGGGCTACGGGGATCTCCGCTCAGCAAGATCTGGCGCAAGTGCCGCCATTCATCCGGCCCCATACTGTCAGACGCCAGCCATAGCCGCTGTCTTGAGCTGCGCATCGCCTGCGCCAGCCCGCCTTTGCGTTTTTCACGACGCAATGTCAGCAGCACACCGCTGCTGATCATCCAGACCGGCTGCTTAATTTGCCATTCATGGCCACGCCACAACAGGCGGTTATCCTCAAGCAGGACAATTTCGCCGGTACGGGCCGTAATACGGCGTTGGCTGCGGATGCATTCAAAGAGCACCAGCAAAAGTAATGTCATCCATACCGGCCAGTAGCCGGCAGGCCAGGGTGCCAGCAAAATCAGTAACATCACACCACCGTAAGACCCCAGTGAAATGAGCTGACTGCGCCAGGACACCCTGAGATCACATCGCCACAGGGCCACGGGCTTTGTTTCTAGTCTGAATGAGGGCCACCATGCGCTGCAATTCTGTGTCTTGCGGCTCGCCGTGATTCATCAGCCAGTTGAACAAATCCGGATCGTCACAGGTCAGCAGACGGGCAAACAGTTCTTTGTCGGCATCGGGCAGCGAATCATATTCATGTTCGAAAAACGGCATGATGGAGATATCCAGCTCGCGCATACCGCGGCGACAGGCCCAGTGAATACGGGAACGGTTATTGATATCCAGTTGGTTTTTGCTTTCCATAATGAGACTCTTTTTTTGGGATACAGAATGAGAATTCTTTTATATAGAAAGCGATTCTATCAGCCGTCAGCCGTCATAAGTAACTTTTCAGTGCCCTGTTTTGTCAATCTACGTGATGTGCCGTAAAACCTGCTGCAAACCTGTCACTGGCTTTACATTCTCTGGAAAGCATCCCGTAAAAGGCACCAATAACTGTTTTCAAAGGCGGTAGGCTCTTTTACCATGAAGCATCAGTCACATTTCATTGACCGGGATAAGAAAATGGCTAACGCATTCCCCTTTCCACCGCAAAAACCTTCAGCGTCTTCGCATCTGCCGCTGACCCTGATTTCACTGGAAGACTGGGCTTTGGTGACCATGACCGGCGCCGATACGGTGAAATACCTGCAAGGTCAGGTGACGGCAGACATCGATGCCCTGCCGGTCGATCACCACATTCTTTGCGCCCACTGTGACGCCAAAGGGAAAATGTGGAGCAACCTGCGTCTGTTCACGCGTGGCGATGGCATGGCCTATATCGAGCGCCGCAATCTGCGCGACACGCAGCTGAATGAAATAAAGAAATATGCCGTGTTTTCGAAAATTACGTTTACCGCCGATGATGACGTGGTGCTGCTCGGTGTGGCCGGTTTTCAGGCCAGCGCTGCGCTGACGGGGTTATTCTCGACGCTGCCAACAGCAGAACAGCCGGTCATACAGCAGGATGAAACGACTCTGCTGCATTTCTCCCTGCCCGCGGAACGTTTTCTGATTGTCACCAGCCCGGAAAAAGCCCGTCAGGTAGTGGAAGAACTGGGTGAGCAGGCACAGCGCAACGACAGCCAGCAGTGGCTGGCGCTGGATATTGAAGCCGGTTTCCCGGTTATTGATACCGCCAATACTGCGCAGTTTATCCCGCAGGCCACCAATATTCAGGCGCTGGACGGGATCAGTTTCACCAAAGGTTGCTACGCCGGTCAGGAGATGGTCGCACGGGCAAAATACCGTGGCGCGAACAAGCGCGCGCTGTACTGGTTATCCGGTAAAGCCTCAAAAGTACCGGCTCCGGCTGACGATCTCGAACTGCAACTTGGTGAAAACTGGCGTCGAACCGGCACCGTGCTGGCGGCAGTTCAGCTCAGTGATGGCACCGTCTGGGTTCAGGCCGTTCTTAACAACGACCTGGAAGCCGACGCCAGCCTGCGCGTTCGCGATGATACAACCAGCCATTTAAGTATCCAGCCGCTGCCGTATTCGCTGGAAGAGACTAAGTAATCCGAAAGCTCGCTGCCGCCCTCTTCATGACCGAACGGTTAAAAGAAGGCGGCAATTCTCAACGTGATATCCGGCTTAAGCGTGGTGATGTTTGCCTTTCTGATTAAGCAAATCGACATACGCCTGATCCACCAGTTCCTGCCGGTCGATCCCCAGCCGTTCAAGCAAATCCTCAGCAATCGCAATGCCCTGCTCCGGTGTTTCGCTATCTTCGAGCACCACTTCAAACTCCAGATAATCGCCCAACCCTTTTACGCGGTCGAGATGCAGACGGGTTTGGCCGAGCATAAAAAGCGTGCGCTGCTTGATAACCCTGCCTGCCGCACCGTAGGCCAGTGTGAGCGTTTCACGCAGACTGTCAGGATCGTGCGTTTCAGAAAGCATATAGAAGCTGGTTTTCGGCCCTGCCTGATCGGGTCGCTGATAGAAGATCAGTTCGCCACGATCCGCCGCCAGCGTGCGCAGTTTCAGGCGTCCGTGCGGGCAGATAAAAAAGGTATCATCCTGCCCGATAATGTCCGGCAGTCCGTCGGATATCAGCGCAATCTTTTCGTACAGCGAGGAAAAATCATCAACCTTCGCTTTAATCTCAATATTTCTGGCCATCGCTTACTCCCTTAAAGTTGACTCTTTTTTACGTGTCTTTGATGAACATCCGTTGACCTTACCGTGACAGAATGCTCCGCGGCAAGGAGGTTTGATCTCGCTTACTAAATACGCAATAAGAGGCTGCAAAATCGGATCAGGGTGCTAACCTCATGGGAGTTTTTGGAAAACTGAGGGAACGATGATGACCAAAATTTTTACGCTGACTCTGGCACCTTCACTCGACAGTGCCACACTAACACCCAAGATTTATCCCGAAGGGAAACTGCGTTGTACCGCGCCGGTCTTTGAGCCTGGGGGAGGCGGCATTAACGTTGCCCGCGCCATTGTCCACCTTGGCGGGCAGGCGACGGCGCTGTTCCCGATTGGCGGCCCGACCGGAGAGCATCTAAAGCAGTTACTTCTTGATGAAGGGATAGCCACCGAAACAGTAGAAACCCAGGACTGGACGCGGCAAAACCTGCATGTCCATACCGAAAATACCGGTGAGCAATACCGGTTTGTCATGCCCGGTGCGCGGCTGACAGAATCTGAATTCGCCAGCCTGAGTGCAAAAATCGAAAATGTTCCTGCCGGTTCAATACTGGTGATCAGCGGCAGTTTGCCACCCGGCACGCACATTAACGCGCTCACCGATCTTATCCGCAAAGCTCAGGACGCCGGTTTGCGCTGCATTCTCGACAGTTCAGGTGATGCACTGGCCGCGGGCCTGAAACTGGGTGGTCTGGCGCTGGTGAAACCAAACCAGAACGAGCTTTCTGCGCTGGTCGGGCGGCCTCTGGAAAATCCGGGCGACGTGCTGGCCGCGGCGCAGAAAATTATCCGCGAAGGCGGAGCCGAGCGCGTCGTGGTTTCACTCGGGCCGCAGGGTGCACTGGCCGTTGATGCGCAAGGTGCATTCCAGGTGGTTCCGCCGCCGGTGAAAAAAATGAGTACCGTCGGTGCGGGTGACAGCATGGTAGGCGCGATGACGCTCAAACTCGCCGCCGGTGCTGATCTGCACGACATTGTGCGTTTCGGCGTTGCCGCGGGCAGCGCAGCGACGCTGAACATCGGCACACGGCTGTGTTCGGATAAAGATACTCAGCAGATTTATAAGTATTTATGCCAGCAAACACTGGCACATTAATTCCCTGAATGCGTTCCGCGAGGTCTCCCGGCGTCGCGGAGCGTAAATTCTTTGTCACACCTTCACGTATTTCCTTTCATTAGCAGATAAACTCGCAGCATCGGGTGTTGCATGCACCTTTCACATCACGCCAGAAAAGGCCGGAGGCCAGAGTCCAGAATGATATGGATTATGCTTGCTGCAATTGTTGTGGTTTTTATTGTGGGTTATTGGTTTATGACGGCAGACACCCGTAAAGCGAACGCTTCTCTCGCCAGTCTGTTGAAAATTAAACCGGTTTACATTGATTCAATGCTGCTGGAAATGGGCAAAAGACAGAGCCAGATGTTTATCCGCTCCATCAGCGGTGGCTATGCTGAAGAGATCCGCAAAGCGGCCTACGTTGTTTTTATTTATCAGACATTTATCAAAGATGCTTCGCCGGAAAATATTGTCCGCTGGCGGAACATTCTTGTGCGCGCGCACCTGCCGCCTCAGCTCAGCAGTGAGCACGCCGAACTGGCGCTGTTCTACTTTGCTGAGCTGGATATTGAGCCTTTCGAACTGGCGCAGTTTCGTCGCGATTACAACGAAACCTACAATCAGATCCATCTGGTCTGATGTTCAGAAGTGTTTCACCCATGGCCCTGGCGGGGCCATTTTTTTTGCCTTCACGATGAAAAAGCAATCTCAGTCAGGAAAGCCCGCGGCGACCCGTGCAAAGTAAGTGCCTTGAAGGAGCGGAAATGAATCACGAAAAAACTCATCTTTATCAGCGGCGTTTTCAGCAGGTGTTTGCTTATATTGAGGCGCATCTGGACAGCCCGATGACGGTTGAACAGCTAAGTGAAGTGGCATGCTTTTCGCAGTTTCACTTTCACCGCCAGTTCAGCCAGTTTTGCGGCGTCAGCGTCAGCCGTTACATCACGCTGATGCGGCTGAAAAGAGCCTCTTTCCGGCTGGTGCAAAATCCGCAGGAGAAGATCATTGAGATTGCGTTTGATGCCGGATTTGAAAATCCGGAGTCGTTTTCCCGTGCCTTCAGGAACACTTTCGGCCTGACGCCCAGCGAGTTTCGCAAAGCTCCCGTCTGGGTTGACTGGCATGTGCATTTTCAATTTCCCGGCAGGGAAAATCAGCAGAGGCTGGAAAATATGGATGTGAAAATTATTGAGGTTGCGCCAGTGAGCATTGCGGTGCTGGAGCATCGCGGTGACCCGATGACGGTGAACAATACCGTCGCGAAATTCATTGAATGGCGAAAAGCGTCGGGGCTGTCGGATTACACTGTACGCGGGACATACGGTATTCCCTACAACGATCCGCTGGTGACGCCGGGTGAAGATTTTCGCTTTGACGTTTGCGGGGAGTTAAACCCTGAATCGGGCGGGCGTGTGCCCGAAAATCCACAAGGCGTGGTGGCGAAAAGCCTGCCGGGCGGGCGTTGCGCCGTGGTCAGGCACGTCGGAGCGTATGACCGCATCAGCGACAGCGTGTATTATCTTTACCGGGAATGGTTGCCGCAAAGCGGAGAGGAATTACGGGATTTCCCGGTGTATTTCCGCTATCTGCATCTTGATCAGGAATTACCGGAACATGCGCAGCAAACCGATATTTTGCTGCCGTTGAAGTAAGTAAAGGAACATCAGGCAGCGCTGCCTTGGCTGATACTGAACGGCAGCGCTGTTTCTTCCGGATTATCTGAACACGTTATCCAGATAACTGGCCAGGATCTGCCGCGAGCTGAAACCGTGGCAGATGCCATAATACGTTTCGTTGTCGCTCGAGACATCCAGAGGGAAGTTTTTATACGCATCACTGCTGCGAAACGATGCCGTCGGTTCGGCAAAACGTTCGCTGCGCTCTTTCAGCGCCGGGTGTATTACCAGGGCAGTCCGGCCAAACCGCGCTTCCCGGTTTACATACACATAGTGTTCGCCACGGCGATAACCGTATGCTTTATCATCAATATAATCGCGTTCAAATCCGGATGTTTCCAGAACGCGTGCCACTTCATCTGGCCGTAAATACATGGTTGCTCCTCGCTTCTTTAACCGCAAGGCGACCTTACCGCAATAACTCTGCCAAACAATGCCTAAATCCTGAGTTTTGGCGTATTTAGGATTTATCTAAACCCCAAAACCCTGCTATGAAAAGGCTATTCGGCGGGTTTTTTGGTGCCGGTTTGCATCCATAATTTGAGGGTGAGCAGCCACGCCACTACTACCATAAAGGCCGCCGCCAGATAGATAGAAGGCGTGCCGAGATGGGAAATAATCAGACCGGCAACAGGCCCGGTGATGCCCAATCCGAGATCCAGAAACGCGGAATACAGCCCCAGCGCCGTGCCCTGATTCTGCGGCGGAACCTGTTTCACCGCCTCGACGCCCAGCGCCGGAAAAACCAGTGAAAAACCAGAACCGGTGAGGAACGCACCAAGCTGAACAGACAGCGGATCGTGCCCCTGCCAGATCATCAGTAAGCCCGCGATTTCAAAGACGAAAGACACCAGCGAAACCCGCAGGCCGCCAAAGCGGTTGATCATGTTGCCGAAAACCAGACGCGCACCCACAAACCCGAGGCTGAATAATGTGAGGGTAAACGCCGCGCCGCTCCAGCCTTTGTCCGCATAATAGAGCGTGATAAAGGTGGCGATAACGCCGAATCCGATGGTGCCAAAACCGAGCCCGAGGCCGTAAAGCCAGATGCGCCCGACCACTGCCTTGAAGGCAATCCGTTTGCCAGCGGTGACAGAAATCGCAGCTTTCAGGCAGGCCAGAACGGCGGCAATGGCTGCGGCAACCACAATCAGCACGGCCACGCCCATCAGGCCAAACGCATGATTGAGCATGACGCCGAGCGGCGCGCCCACGGCCATCGCGCCGTAGGTCGCCACGCCGTTCCATGAAATCACCCGCGCGGTGTGTTTCACGCCCACCGCGCCAATTCCCCACAGCGTGGTGCCGGTGCTGCCAAAGCTTTCACCTACGCCAAGAAAAACGCGCGCCAGACACAATAAAAGCAGGCTCGCCAGCGGCCAGTCAGTCAGGAAAAATGCCGCAGCGTAGAAAATGCCGCTCATTGCGCAGCAAATCAGGCCGAAAATCACCACCCGTTTCGGCCCAAGAAGATCGGCATAGCGACCGGCATGCGGACGGCTGATCAGGGTCGAAAAATACTGAACACTGATGACCAGACCGGCCAGCACGGAGTTAAACCCCAGCGTGTTATGCACAAAACCGGGCAACACCGCGAGCGGCAAACCGATGGTCAGATAGACGACGAAAGTAAACAGCATGAACGACAGAATGCGTTTGTTGAGCATTGCGTTAGAGCGAAATGTACTTAAAAACATGGGCAGAACCGGGATGAAAACGCTGCGAGTGGAATCAATAGCATAAACAGGTTTCGGAGAGGATCAAACGTAAAACGGCGCAAAAAATGTTATTGGCTGTAACGCTCAAAAGCATTTGCAGAGAAATCTGAGCCGCATCACGCAAAGCCGCGCCACACCTGATTTCTCCTGACAGCTACATGACCTGAAAACACCCCCAGTCATAGCCCGATGTTCTCAAAGAGCCCTCCGGTACAACATTTTGGTCTATGCTTTAGTCATTAGCAAAACGAAAGCTACAGTTCACAACAAGGAGAGACAGAATGGCTAAGAAATCAGAACAGACAATCGATCAGGACGTAACCCTGCTGGCTGACACGCTGGATGAAGTGCTTCAGTCTGCCGGAAATAAATCCAAGGACGAACTGGATAAACTCCGCAGCAAAGCTGAAGGCGTGTTACGCGACGCCCGTTCACGTTTCAACGGTGAAACACTGACGAAGCATGCCCGTGACGCCGCCGCGTCCGCGAACGACTACGTAAAAGATAACCCATGGTATGGCGTGGGTGCCGGTGCAGCTATCGGTATTGTTATCGGTGTCCTGCTGGGACGTCGGTAACACAAGAGGCAATTTGCGGTGTTTCATTCCTGTGTCGGGATTATCTGAAACATCCGCGTGGCTCCCTCATTGCCGCGCAATTGCTAAAAAGACGACGGAGCCCCCGGGCTCCGTTTTCTATTTGTGGCTTTCGCTGAAATTAAAAGCGAATGCGAAAACTTTTTGACTGACAGGGCTTAAATTCGCCCATTTGCCCGCCACTATTTTCGGTGTTTACCCTCGTTTCATCCATGCTGACTTCCTGCCATCCGCTAAGTGTCGCATTGACCTGCAGGCTGTCTTGCAGACTTTGCGTTTCGGAGGGGTTATAAACCCGCACAATCAACGCTTCGTCATCTTCGGCTTTTTTCAGCGCACTGAGCACCGAACCCGAAATACATTTTTGCATCAGGCTGAAGCGCGAAGGCGTTTTGTTGTCCGTCAGGTTTAGCTTCATCGCGTCGTACGGAATTTTGTTGAAGGTGCGCACCGGCGTCAGGTAATCACGCGCATGTTGCATCACGCTGGCCTGGATGTGATCGCCGCTGAAACCGAACAACGCAAAACGATAAAGCTGTTTGCCGGGCATCTGAGAATCCGGCGTCGGCATTTTGATGCCTGAAGGGCGACCCGGGCGCAGCAGCAGGTTTTCTTTCCCGAGTACGCCGACAGCGCGGAACAGCGTCAGGGCGAAGGTATCGCGCTTTTCGCCCACCACTTCGAACTCGCGCAACCCTTCTGTAAAAAGCGCCAGCCCCTGATGACCGTCCTGCAACGCCGCAAAATTCATGAGTTGCCACACCGGCACCGGCGCTTCTTTCCAGCCTTCCGCCTCCCAATTTTTCATTGCCGTATCGTCCACAGGGCGGGTGATGCAGCCGAACTGATTGTCGGCCACCACCGTCTTGCTGGCAAACGGTGTGGGGATGAGCACGCGCAGCCGGTGATCTTCGGCGTGGTTCTCAAGAGCCAGTTCAATCTCAATCCGTCGGCTGTTTTTCGGAAGCGTTACGTTAACGGTCACGGGAATTTCACTGTTGAGAATGCGCATTGCGCGATCTTCCAGCGTGCGCGGCAGCGGCATTTTCAGTGAAATGACCGCGGTACTTTGCCACGGCTGATGCTGATAACTCACGTCTGCCTTTAGCGCGCCAGAGGTCAGCCGCCATTCCTCGCGCGCCGGGGAATAATCGTATTCATCGCCATCGTCGGAACCGTTTTCCAGTTCCAGAACCTGCTGATAGCGGCGGAATGTCTGCTTATCGAGAATATCCAGCGTGCCGTTCGGATTGACCGTCACACGGTAATAATCGTTTTCCAGGGCGTCCTCACCCTTCGGCGCAGGCAGCAAAATCCCCGGCTGGTGCGGTGTGACGTTTAACGTCACGTAACCCATCGCCGGCAGGGTGGCGCAAAGCTGAATGTCGTATTCCATGAACGGATCGTAATTGCCGTAATGCACAATTTGCCGGTCCACCAGACCCGGGTCGATCTCCCGCGTTCCGCGGATAAAATAAGGTACAGGATGCCCCTGGTCGTCAGTCAGGCTGAAAGATGAGGCACGGACCCTTAAGGTGGTATTAATGGTTTCCTGACGCGGATGCAGCGAGAAATTAAACAGCCCCAGCCGGTCAGCGGTGTGACCGTCAGGTTGCAGGTTGTCGATAATTTTACGCAGCGTGAACTGAATGAGGTTTTCGGCCATGTCATCGGCAAGAATAAAGCGCGACATAATTTCCTGATGAACCTTGTCGCTGCAACAACAACCGATGCTGTCGTGCGCGTGGTTCTTCATGATTTCCTTCCACATTTTTTCAATCAGACCATGGTGATAATCAAAACCTAAGCGCCAGGCAATGGAACACAGCGGCTCAAGCACATTGACGATTTTGTTCTCAATCGCTGCATTGGCCTGTTTGATATCCATGCGGGTCGATGAAATGGTGCGGTGAACTCGCATATATTTGCCATCATTAAATTCTCCACGCAGCAGCGCCAGCTGAGGTCTGATGGCGTCAATACGTTGAAATATGTCTTCAAAACGGCTGAGCTGGAAACTGCACTGCGGGTAAATGCGGCGCAGCATCTCCATGATGGTAAAGATATTTTGCTGGAGCGGCATCTGGTCATGACCGTTGGGCAGCAGGATATCGCCGGTCAGTGACGCGGCTTCCAGCACCGGCAGATATTTATCCAGGCGTTCGCGCAGCGCATCTTCATCCTCCGGCAAGTATTTGCCAATGGCATAACCCAGCGGCAGCACCTGCGCGGTGACTTCACTGCCGTCATTACTTTGCCAGCGGAATTCCGTTTTATCCGTGCCATGACGCTCCGAGCACCCGCGCCAGAACATGGCATGTTGCAGGCCAAAGCCGTTAAAGATATGCGGTAGCTGGGAAGACATGCTGAATGAATCCGGCAGATAGCCGATTTTCATAGGCTCACCAAACTCGCGGCAATCACGCATGCCGTACAGCAAATTACGCAGGATGGACTCGCCGCAAACCACCATCGTGTCGGTCTGTGTATACCACGGCCCGATGATAAGCTTACCGGCTTTTACCAGCGCCTTCACGCGCGGGCGGTTGTTCGGGCAAACCGCAAAATAATCTTCGAGGATCGCCGTTTGTCCGTCCATCACATAAAACGGATAGTTGGGGTCATTCTCCAGACGATCGAGGATCTCCGCCATATTGTTAACCAGCAGGATCCTTGAGGCCTCGGTGGTGAAATACCATTCGCGATCCCAGTGCATATGCGGCGTCAGATGAACGCGGGAAACTGTCATAAAATCTTTCCTTTCATGCCCTGCAAGGCAGGGCGCAATGTGAATAAATGAGGGAGTTTAAGAAGAAGGAGCGTCACCGGAGAACTGCCCGCGGCGTACGGCGTAGCCCCGCCAGCTCAGCAAAACCAGCGTGGAAATCACCGTGCCTGCCAGCGCTGCGCCCAGCCAGACTGCCGCCGCCTGCCAGCCGCCTAATCCGCCGTCGTGGAGCAGAAACAGGGAGAAAATGCCCGCACCCGGCGTGGAAAGGCCGATCCCTGCCGCGCCGACAATCGCGCCCGTGACAACGGATCCGGTCAGGAAGGAGCCGATAACACGCAGCGGATCTTCAATTGCCATCGGGATCGCCCCTTCAGTGATCCCCGCCAGGCCGAGCAGCCAGGTGGATTTTCCGGTTTCGACTTCAAAGGATTTGAACAGGTGTGGCGCGAGCACAGTTGAAGCGGTCACGGTGAAAGCCGAGACCATTTTGGTGGCCCCGAAAATGGCATACGGACCGTAAACGCCGTTTGCCATCGCACCAAGACAAAAAGCGTAGGCCGCTTTGTTGACAGGCCCGCCCAGATCGAAAGAGCACATGAAAGCAATCAGCGCGCCAAGGACAATCGCGTTACTGCCGGATAATCCGTTCAGCCACGCGGTCAGGCTGCTGTTGAGCAACGCGACGGGTTCACCAATCACAAAGAGCATTATGCTGCCGGTAATCAGCGTTCCGAATACCGGATAAAGGTAAAACATCAGGAAGCCGTTGAAACTGGCACTCAGTCGGACGTGCTTTTTCATCCAGCGCATGACGTAACCGGCAATCAGCCCGCCCGCCACACCACCGAGAAATCCTGCGCCGATCATGTTGGCGCACAGTCCGGCGGCAAATCCCGGCGTCAGGGCCGGTTTATCCGCCAGCGAATACGCCGTGTAAGCCGACAACACGGGCACCATCAGAATGCCCAACATACCGCCGCCAAGCTGGCGGTACATCCACAACCACGACTCTTTTTGCGCGTAAAGTTCCTGCCAGCCAAACAGCTGTGCGATCAGCACTGTCACCGCCAGCACCGATCCGCCGGCCACAATCATCGGTACGGCAAAGGAAATACCGCTCAGCAACGCCTGCTTCAAATCTGCCTTCACGCTGTTTTCCGGCGGCTTTACCGGCGCGGATCCCAGTGTTTCGCCGGGTTTACGCTGCATCGCCAGCGCCTGTCGCAGCACGGCTTCAGCACGGCGGATCGGCTCTGCCACCGGCACCCTAATGCACGGGATCCCGTCGAAGCGCTGACTGTCTTTGACTGCCACTTCGGCGGCGAAAACGCAGGCCACGGCGCGGCAGCACTGAGCGGCAGTGATGGGATCTTCAATGCCGTTAGCGCCCTGCTTTTCAACATGTACGCGAATACCCAATTTTTTAGCCGCCTTTTCCAGATATTCAGCCGCCATATACGTGTGCGCGATGCCTGCCGGACAGGCGGTCACACAGACCACCAGCGGTGTCTCTTCAGGCAAAGCCTGCGGGTCATCAATTTCAAGCGCAGCCTCTTCCCGTAATAATGTCAGTACCTCCTGTGCATCGCGCGCTGCCAGCAATGCAGCACGGGTTTCATCATCCACCAGCCGCGTGGTCAGCGCCGTCAGTAACTGCATGTGAGTCGATCCCGCTTCGGCTTCAGGGATCGCCAGCAGAAAGATCATATTCACCGGCTCATCGCCATCCACACCCTGCCAGAGCAGCGGTTGCCGGAGTGTCGCCAGCGCAAAAGCGGCACGCTTCACACTGGCAGATTTACCGTGCGGAACGGCCAGCCCTTCGCCCAGCGCGGTCGGACCTTCAGCTTCGCGTTCAGAAACTGCATGCAGGAAATCCTGCGCATGATTAAGGATCCCCTGCTGATCCAGCCGCTGAGCAAGAAAAGCGATCGCCTGTTCGCGGCTGGCAAAAGTGGTGTTGAGATGTATCAGTTCGGGTGAGGTCAGTAATGTCAGATCCATAAAGTTGTCCTGTCAGAATCGATGAAACACCAATATTTGTATTATTGTTGTATTGTATTTGTATTAAACAACAAAGAGGCATGGACTGACTGTGATCCAGATAGAAGATTTTTCGTTCAGTTGTATTGTTTTTGCCGGGACGGACGAACTGCTACACTCTGCCTAAACTGCTCTGAAGGAACCTGAAACGTGAGTAATCAGCCACTTTACCGCCAGATCGCGACGCAGATCCGCGATCAAATCCAGCGCGGAGAAATCAAAACAGGCGACGCGCTGCCAACGGAATTACGACTGCGCGAGCAGTTTGGCGTCAGCCGGGTGACGGTACGGCAGGCGATTAAGCTGCTGGTGGAACAGGATGTGCTGGAAAGTGTGCAGGGCAGCGGAACTTACGTGAAGGAAGCAAAGGTCAATTACGATATTTATCAGCTGACCAGCTTTGATGAGAAGTTACAGCCTCTGGACAGGCCGTCGCACAGCGAGGTGCTGGCATTCTCCATCCTTAAGCCGCCGATCGGTATCGCCGAAGCGCTGGCGTTATCTGAACAGGCGCGGGTTTATTACATTAAACGGCTACGCTTTATTGTCAGCAAACCCGTCATACTGGAAGAAACCTGGATGCCGCTGGAACTCTTTCCTGATCTGACCTACGAAGTGATGCAGGGGTCAAAATATGCCTGGATGGAGCAGACCAAACATCTGGTGATTGACCGCAGCGAACAGGAAATTATTCCGTTGATGCCGACCAAAGAGATGGTGTCACTGCTGGGCGTGGCGGCTGATCAGCCGATTTTGCAGAAGATCTCGAAGGGATTTTTGGCGGATGGCACGGTATTTGAATTCAGCCGCAATACCTTCCGCACCGATGATTATAAATTTACCCTGATCGCCCGACGGATGCCGCACTGATCAGCGGCTGTTTTCAAGGACGTCGGCCAGACGCTGCACCAGCCCGCTGGCTTGCTCCTGCGAGCTGATATTCGGAAATCCCATCAGCAGTCCGTTCGGGCGCAACGCGTCGCTACGCTCACGCCACTCAACCTGCCAGTCGGAAAGCGCCTGTACCGCCAGTCCCTGTTCGCGGGCGTTTTTGGCGATCAGAGAATCATCGAGATGAGCACTCAGACTGGTGGATAGCTGGATGCCGCCAGCCTGCTGATTCACCCGCAATATGTCCGCCGGAAACTTCGCCGTCAGCGCCTGTTCGAGATAACCACGACGTTCAGCATACAGCTGGCGCATACGTTTCAGATGCCGGTAGAAATGTCCCTGTTCGATAAACTCCGCAATGCTGCTTTGTATCAGAGGTGGCGTGCCGCAAATTCGCAGCGGGCAATAGGCCTCGATTTTTTCCACCAGACTTTCCGGCACCACCACATAACCGCAACGGAGCGCCGGAAACATCACTTTGCTGAATGTTCCTGCGTAAATAACCCTTCCCTGCGTATCCAGACTTTTCAGAGAAGGCAGCGGCTGGCCGTGATAACGGAATTCGCTGTCGTAATCATCTTCGATAATCCACGCCTGCTGTTTCGCTGCCCAGTCAAGCAGCGCCATGCGCCGCGCTAAACTCATGGTCACACCGGTCGGACTCTGATGAGCGGGCGTAACGACGGCAAACCGTGCAGCAGAAAACTGCTTCACGGCCTGCGGAACATCCATGCCCTCATCATCGACTTTCACCGCCCTGGCAACCGCCCCTGCCGCACGAAAGAATGCCTGTGTCACCGGATAACCGGGGTCTTCCAGCCACACGCCATCACCGGGTTGTAACAGGCTGCCGATGATCAAATCCAGCACCGGTGCGTATCCGCCACAGATAAAGACCTGTTCCGGGCGGCAGGTAAATCCGCGGGAAAGTTGCAGATAGCGGGCGACCGCATTACGCAATCCGTCGGTGCCCGCCAGCGGCGGATGGCCTAAATCATTCATGCTGGTGTGACGGTTTTGCCTTGAGACAATGCGCGACCAGATAGCACGCGGGAACGCATCCAGCGCCGGAAGGCCGAGCTGAAAAGGCAGCGAAGATACTGAAGGCAACATCGGGTTGATGGGATTAGATGCGGCATTCTTCCTGACCGGCGCTGGCGCGGGGACGGATAAGCTTTCCGGCGCGCTGACCACCGTTCCGGCCTGTCCGCGGCTTTGCAAAAAACCTTCCGCCATCAGCAGGCCATAGGCATTTTCCACCGTCGCGCGCGCCACGCCGAGTTCACTGGCCAGCGCCCTCACCGACGGCACGCGGCTGTCACGCTTGAGTTGCCCGGCCATGATCGCCTGTTTAACCCGCTGATAAATCTGGCGGTAAAGCGGTGCTTTGCGCCGGGGATCGAGCTGAAAGGAAAGACTGAAGCCGCGCATCATGACCTGCTTAAAAAGGTACTTTATGGCCCTGTAGTATAGACCATACGAAGCGTAAAGTAGCGGTCACTGAGACGCACGATGCGTCACTCTTTGCTGAAAAATTTACTTCAAAAAATCCCAGAGGAAATCATCATGACTGCACTTCGCCTGCCTTACTATTCTCTGTCTTCTTCCGTGATGGAGCCGATGAAAGCGGCGCTCGGCGCACTGGAAAACGGTCCGCTGGATAACGTGATTATCGAACTGGCCTTCCTGCGCGTTTCGCAAATTAACGGCTGCGCCTATTGCCTGGATATGCATTCCAAGGCGCTGCGCAAAATGGACGTCGCGCAAACTAAGCTGGATCAGCTGGCGGGCTGGCAGGTCAGCCATGCGTATTCAGAACGTGAACGTGCGGCGCTGGCCTGGTCAGAATCGCTGACGCTAATTGCCGCCACCGGTGCACCTGACAGCGCGTTTGAACCGCTGAAAGCACATTTCAGCGACGTAGAAATTTCAGAACTGACTTTTGCTATCGGCCTGATGAATGCGTTTAACCGTCTTGCTGTGGGTATGCGCCAGTAAGTTTCACACTTTGCGCAGTGCATTTTTTAAACAATCCGTTGCGCAAAAATCTGAACCAAAAAAGTTTCTCCCCGCCAGCCCGCTTCCTGCGGGCTTTGTCGTTTTTGCAATAAGCAAAACTGGAAAAACTACATATTGTGTGGTTGAAAATTTAAATCACCACATCTAGTATTCAATCCATCGGGACGCCACGATGGCACCGACTCTCGCGCCTTTCCCCGGCTGAAACAGCCGTACAGCGGACAGGCAAAAATTGTCTCTGATTTCTTACTAGATGGAAATACGAATCATGAGCATTATTATTTACAGTAAACCAGACTGTGTCCAGTGCAACGCGACTTACCGTGCATTAGATAAACAAGGCATCGCTTACCAGGTTGTCGATCTGACTCAGGATGATCAGGCGCTCGGGAAGGTCCGTGCGATGGGTTATCAGCAGGTGCCGGTGATTGTGGCCGGTGACGACCACTGGTCTGGTTTCCGTCCGGATAAGATCAGCGCCCTGCGCCAGCTTCAGAACGCGTTCTGAGGGCAGGCGGATGAATCCGTTGGTCTATTTTTCCAGCAGTTCAGAAAACACCCATCGCTTCGTCGGCAGAACAGGATTGCCGGCGATCCGCATCCCGACAGACAGACAGCCTGAAAAATTGCGCGTTGACTCACCGTACATTTTGGTGGTGCCGAGCTACGGCGGCGGATCGGCCAAAGGCGCGGTGCCCGCACAAGTGATCCGTTTTCTGAACGATGAACATAACCGTTCACTCATCCGCGGTGTTATTGCCGCCGGAAACACCAACTTCGGCGCAGCGTATTGCATTGCCGGCGACATTATTTCCCAGAAGTGTCAGGTGCCTTACCTGTACCGCTTTGAATTGCTGGGAACGCCGGAAGACGTTGCAAAGGTCAGACAGGGAGTAACAGAATTTTGGCAGCGACAGAACTAGCAATCACCGACCCCGGCACCCGCAGCCCGGACTATCACGCGCTCAACGCGATGCTGAATCTGTTCGACGCGAACGGTCAGATCCAGTTTGATAAAGACCGCCTGGCCGCGCGCCAATACTTCCTGCAACACGTCAATCAGAACACGGTGTTCTTCCATAATCTGGCGGAGAAACTGCGTTATCTGGTTGAGGAGGGCTATTACGAAGCCGCCGTGCTGGATCAATATGCTTTTGAAGACATTAAGGCGTTATTCAAACAGGCTTACGCCAAAAAGTTCCGCTTCCAGACCTTTCTGGGCGCATTCAAGTATTACACCAGTTACACGCTGAAAACCTTCGACGGCAAACGCTATCTGGAACGTTACGAAGACCGCGTATGCATGGTGGCGATGACACTGGCACGCGGCGATATTCAGCTCGCCCGCCATTTTGTCGATGAGATAATTTCCGGCCGCTTCCAGCCTGCTACGCCGACGTTCCTCAACTGCGGCAAAAAACAGCGCGGCGAACTGGTTTCCTGCTTCCTGTTGCGCATTGAAGACAACATGGAATCCATTGGTCGCTCGGTGAACTCGGCGTTGCAGCTTTCCAAACGCGGCGGCGGCGTGGCGTTTATGCTGACCAACATCCGTGAAGTCGGCGCGCCAATTAAGCGTATCGAAAACCAGTCATCCGGCGTCATTCCGATCATGAAAATGCTGGAAGATGCCTTCTCTTATGCCAATCAGCTGGGTGCACGTCAGGGCGCGGGCGCGGTGTATCTGAACGCCCATCACCCGGATATTCTGCGTTTCCTCGATACCAAACGCGAAAACGCCGACGAAAAAATTCGAATTAAGACCTTGTCGCTTGGCGTGGTCATTCCGGACATTACCTTTGAACTGGCGAAGAACAACGAAGATATGTACCTGTTCTCGCCTTATCACGTCGAGAAGGTCTATGGCGTGCCGATGTCTGAAATCAGCATCAGCGAGAAATACCGCGAAATGGTGAATGACAAACGCATTCACAAAAGCAAAATCAACGCGCGCGAATTCTTCCAGGTGCTGGCGGAAATTCAGTTTGAATCCGGCTATCCGTACATGATGTTTGAGGACACGGTAAACCGCGCCAATCCGATCAAAGGTCGCATCAACATGAGCAACCTGTGTTCGGAGATTTTGCAGGTGAATTCGCCGACCCTCTACGGCGAAGACCTGTCTTATCAGGAAATTGGCAAGGATATTTCCTGTAATCTCGGCTCACTGAATATTGCCTCAGCCATGGATTCCCCGGACTTCGGCAATACCGTTGAAATGGCGGTACGCGCGCTGACGGCGGTGTCGGACATGAGTCACATCCGCTCGGTGCCGTCTATTGATCAGGGGAATCAGGATTCCCACGCCATTGGCCTCGGGCAGATGAATTTGCACGGCTATCTTTGCCGCGAACGTATTTACTACGGTTCAGAAGAAGGTCTGGATTTCACCAACATCTATTTCTGCACTGTGGCTTTCCATGCGATCCGCGCGTCGAACCAGATCGCTATCGAACGTCAGCAGTCATTTAAAGGTTTCAAAGATTCAACTTACGCCAGCGGCGCTTATTTCGACAAATATGTCGATAAGGCATTGGCCGCGAAATGGCAGCCGAAAACTGACCGCGTGCGTGAGCTGTTTGCTGACGCCGGAATCGCGATTCCGACCACCGCAGACTGGGCAGCGCTGAAAGATTCTGTGATGCAGCACGGGCTGTATAACCAGAATTTACAGGCGGTGCCGCCCACCGGTTCGATTTCTTACATCAATAATTCGACCTCGAGTATTCACCCGATTGTGTCCCGCGTGGAAATCCGCAAAGAGGGCAAAATTGGCCGTGTGTATTATCCGGCAGCGTTTATGACCAACGACAATCTGGATTACTACCAGGATGCGTACGAAATCGGTCCGGAAAAAATCATTGATACCTACGCCGAAGCGACGCAGCACGTCGATCAGGGGCTGTCGCTGACGCTGTTCTTCCGCGATACCGCCAGCACGCGAGACATCAACAAAGCGCAGATTTACGCCTGGCGAAAAGGCATCAAAACCATTTATTACATTCGTCTGCGCCAGATGGCGCTGGAAGGCACCGAAGTTCAGGGCTGCGTTTCCTGCACGCTGTAACTGACTGAAAGGACTTAAAAATGAGCGCAGTAAAACAATTGTTAGTACCGCAGCCGGTCAGCAAAGCCATCAACTGGAACAAAATTCAGGATGATAAAGACCTCGAAGTGTGGAACCGTCTGACGTCGAATTTCTGGCTGCCGGAAAAGGTGCCGTTGTCGAACGATATTCCGTCATGGGCGACGCTGAGTGCGCAGGAGAAACAGCTGACCATCCGCGTGTTTACCGGCCTGACGCTGCTCGATACCGTGCAGAACGTGGCCGGCGCACCGACGCTGATGAAAGACGCGGTGACGCCACACGAGGAAGCGGTTTACTCGAATATCTGCTTTATGGAAGCGGTGCATGCGCGTTCTTACAGCTCGATTTTCTCGACGCTGTGCGCCACCGTGGACGTGGATGAGGCTTATCGCTGGAGCGAAGAAAACGTCGCGCTGCAAAATAAAGCGGCGATCATTTTGTCGTATTACGACGGCGAAGATCCGCTGATGAAGAAAGTCGCCAGCGTGTTCCTCGAATCGTTCCTGTTCTACTCCGGTTTCTATCTGCCGATGTACTGGTCGAGCCGTGCCAAGCTGACGAATACCGCGGATCTGATCCGTCTGATCATCCGCGATGAGGCCGTTCACGGTTATTACATCGGCTATAAGTTCCAGAAAGCGCTGGCGCTGGAAAGCGAAGAACGTCAGCGGCAGATCAAAGAGCAGGCGTTTGATCTGATTCAGGATTTGTACGACAACGAGATCCGCTACACCGAAGAACTGTACGACGGCGTGGGCTGGAGCGAAGACGTGAAAAAATTCCTGCATTACAACGCCAACAAAGCGCTGATGAATCTGGGCTACGAAGCGCTGTTCCCGGCCAGCATGGCGGATGTGAATCCGGCGATCCTTTCCGCGTTATCGCCAAACGCCGACGAAAACCACGACTTCTTCTCCGGATCCGGATCGTCGTATGTGATCGGCAAAGCCGTGAATACTGAAGACGAGGACTGGGATTTCTAAACAGCTCCTTGCGAAGGGCTGCTTGTGCTCCTTCCCCTCACACGAGGGGAAGGTTGGGATGGGGTGTTGGTTCGCAGACGACGCGGCGACTGAGAAGCCATTAATACCCCACCCCCGCCCTCCCCTTCGCAGGGGAGGGAGCTAAAACCTCACTTTCTGATGTTGCCGTTATTTTTCTCAGCGTTAGTATAGAAACAGTGTTTCAAAACCCTACGCTATTAGAAAAGGAAACATCATGTTGTATCAGCCCTCAACTTCACGCTATGAAACCATGCAATTCCGCCGCTGCGGTCAGAGTGGTTTAAAACTCCCTGCACTTTCTCTCGGTTTATGGCACAGCTTCGGCCATGTCAGCCCGCTGGAGTCCCAGCGAGCCTTGCTGCAAAAAGCCTTCGATTTGGGCATCACGCATTTTGATCTGGCGAATAACTACGGGCCACCTCCGGGTTCTGCCGAAGAGAATTTTGGCCGGTTGCTGAAACAGGATTTCGCCCCGTACCGCGATGAACTGATCATTTCGACTAAAGCCGGTTATGACATGTGGCCGGGTCCGTACGGCTCCGGTGGATCACGTAAGTATCTGCTGGCGAGTCTTGATCAAAGCCTGCAACGCATGGGGCTGGATTACGTTGATATCTTCTATTCCCACCGCGTGGATGAAGAAACGCCGATGGAAGAAACCGCGGCTGCGCTGGCGTATGCGGTGCAAAGCGGCAGGGCGCTGTATGTCGGGATTTCGTCTTATTCGCCGGAACGTACGCAGAAAATGGCGGAACTGCTGCGCGAGCTGAAAGTGCCGCTGCTGATCCACCAGCCGTCTTACAATCTGCTGAACCGCTGGGTGGATAAAAGCGGCCTGCTGGATACGCTGAAACAAAACGGCGCGGGCTGCATCGCGTTCACGCCGCTGGCTCAGGGGCTGCTGACCGGTAAGTACCTTAACGGGATCCCGGACGGTTCGCGCATGCAGGTGGAAGGCAATAAAGTGCGCGGGCTGAATGCAAAAATGCTGTCAGAAGAGAATCTGAACAGTCTGCGGTTGCTTAATGAAATGGCGCAAAGGCGCGGGCAGACGATGGCGCAGATGGCGTTGAGCTGGTTACTGAAAGACGATCGCGTGACGTCCGTGCTGATTGGTGCCAGCCGTCCTGAACAGCTGGATGAAAACGTCAGGGCGCTGGAAAACCTGCGCTTCACCACCGAAGAGCTGGCGGCGATTGATCAGCATGTCTCAGACGGTCAGTTAAATTTGTGGCAAACATCGTCAGATAAATAATCAGTAATTAAAGGGCGGAGAGTATTAATCCGCCTTTTTAATTTATAAGTGTTAACTCATTAATTCCAGACGTCGCGCTGTTTCATAATGGTTGACCCAATACTGATTATCCAGTGACGATATCGTCACCCCTTCAATTTTAGAAGCATGAATAAACTGATTATCGCCAATATAAACACCCACATGGCGATCGGCCTCTGTTGTTTTGAAAAAGACTAAATCACCGGGCTGAAGGTTATCTTTATTCACCTTTTTGCCATTTTTAATTTGCTCAAACGTTGTGCGTGGCAACGGATGATGCAGGGAGTCATTGAACAGATGCTGCATCAGCGCTGAGCAGTCCACGCCTTTGTGGGTCGTGCCACCCAGATGGTACTGAGTGCCTTTCCAATGGGAATACTGAGATAATAATGCCGTTTTAATTTCATCAGGATTGCCATTATCACCGGATAAAGGCGCTTCGTTATGTAATTTAAAAATTTCTTTATGGGAATAATTCTTTTTCCCAAGAGACGTGAATTCCTTTGGCAATTCGAAGGCAAAGGAATTAATGCTAAAGAATGAAGAGACTATCAATAATAAAAAATAAACCAGGGTTTTAATGCGAAACATACGAACGTTCTTTTTTCAAAAATAGATTTTATCCTTACCTGTAGACCAGCGAACGGGGCGGGTGACTCTTCGTTGAGTGCGCAAATAATAACCGATGAGCAAAAAATAACCACCCCAAAACGAGTCCAAAATGAGACTTTCTAATTTTTGCAGGTTTGCCCCCTTTAACGGAAAAAGGGGGCGGAAGGAACTCAGGAGAAGAACTTCGCCAGCACGAAAAGCCCGACGGAAACGTTGATCGCACCGCCGATACGGGTGGCGATTTGTGCGAAAGGCATCAGCGTCATGCGGTTGCCGGACGTCAGAATTGCCACGTCGCCGGTGCCGCCCTGCCCGCTCTGGCAACAGGAAACAATCGCCACATCAATGGGATGCATACCGATTTTTTTCCCGACGTAAAAACCGGTGCCGACCAGCGCCAGCACGGTGGTCACGATCACCAGCAGATTTTGCACGGTAAACGCGTTGATCAGTTCCTGCCAAGGCGTAATCGCCACGCCCACCGCGAACAGCACCGGATAAGTCACCGCGGTGCGGAAGAATTTATATACCGTCATCGAGCCGTGCTGAATGGTCGGTGACACGCCGTTAGCCAGTTTCACCAGCACTGCCGCAAATAACATACCGACCGGCGCGGGCAGGCCGATCCATTTCTGTCCGAGCATCCCGACCATGTACAGAAGGATCGCCAGCAGCGCACCACAGGCCAGCGCATTCACGCCCGGATTTCCTTCGAATTCATCAGTCCCGCTGCTGAGTTCACCTTTCTTCGACGGCATCAGCTGACCTTCGCCGGTGAGATGCGGATAACGTTTTCCCAGCTGGTTCAGTACGCCCGCCAGCACAATCGCCGTCAGGCCGCCGAGCATAACGATCGGCAGAATACGCCCCAGCGCCACGCCCTGCTCCATATGCAGGATAGTCGCGTAGCCCATCGACAGCGGGATCGCGCCTTCACCCACGCCACCGGCCATGATCGGCAGGATCAGGAAGAAGAAGGTTTGCACCGGCGGTAAACCTAACGCGGTACCCATCGCCATTCCGGCGATCATCCCGACCACTTCCCCGCACAGCATCGGCACGAAGATCCGCATAAAGCCCTGGATCAGCACCTGGCGATTCATGCTCATGATGCTGCCGACAATAATGCAGCAGATGTAGAGATAGAGAATGTTGGTGGATTTATAGAATTTGACCGTGGAATCGACCACAACGTCCGGCAGCAGGCCGTAATGCACCATCGCGGACGGAATAAAGGTGGCGCAAATCGCCGCCGCGCCGAGTTTGCCGACCACCGGCAGCCGCTTTCCAAATTCGCCACAGGCAAAGCCGAAGAAGGCCAGCGTCGCGACCATCACAACGATATCGCTGGGCAGTTTGCCGTTCAGGCAATCCAGCAGGATCAGCACGCCCGCCAGCAGGAAAAACGGCAGCGGAATAATCCCTATCTTGTAGTTATCCAGAATGTGCCACCATTTTTGTCTGGCAGACAGGCCGGAAGCTTTTGTTTTGTTGACAGCGATGTAGGAATCGTCGGTTGTGCTCATGGCATTGCCTCTTTCTTGGTAATACTTTTCTTATTGATGATCTGAGCATATGAAAATGGCCGGTCAGGCGGATGTGAGGTTGTTCAAATTAAGGCCGCAGGGATAAAGGTTGTTATGGTGTTTATGGAGTTAATGCGTCCAAATTTATAAGGATTATCAGATAAGTAGTAAAACCCGCAATTAACCTTGCAATCACTGTGTGAATTACATTCTATTTATCTTCTTCGTTCACAACTTCGCTTATGTCAGATTACGGCAGCGTTTTCGCCGTGATAGGCTTATTCGATGTGTGTGTCAGGGCTGGCTTTTGGCGGGATGTATGAAATTAAGATTACCTTTTCAGGTAAAGCTCTTTTTATCTCTGGTGGTATTTTCCTGCCTGTTGCTGGCGCTGCTGGGCGCTATTTTATTTCATATTATTGACCGCCAGCTGCATCACGACCTGGGACAACGTGCCAAAGTTCAGGCCAGCGAAATCGCGCTGATGCCGGGGCTGGCGCAGAAAGTCGCCCGTCGCGATGTGCCGGGAATTGCCCGTCTTATCCAGCCGTTACGCGATAAGAGTGATGCGAGTTATATCGTGATTGGTGACGTCCGCGAGCGGCATCTTTATCACTCGGAATCCCCGGACAGAATAGATCTGCCGATGATTGGCGGCGATAACGCGGAGGTGCTGGCCGGGAAAACCATTATATCGGTGCGTCAGGGCGGCATCGGTGTTTCATTACGCAGCAAAGCGCCGATCCTCGACGAAAATAATCAGGTCATCGGCATTGTGTCGGTCGGCTATCTCACGTCTTACATCGACAATATTAACGGTCACCGTCTGGCGCAGGCCGGTTTATACGGTCTTCTTCTTTTATTACTGCTGTTTATTTTCTCGTGGATGTTTACCCGCAACGTCAAAAAACAGATGTTCTGGCTTGAACCCAAGGATATTGCGCTGCTGGTTCGCCAGCAAAAAGCGTTGCTGGAAGCCATGTATGAAGGCGTATTTGCGATTAATGCTGAGAAGCAGCTGATTTCCATTAACCGCGCCGCCCGGGAATTACTCGATATCCGTCAGCCGGAAAACGAGCTGATTGGCAAACCGCTGGAAGAAGTGCTCCATACGCCGCCCGCGTTCTTTACGCAAAGCGGTCTTCAGGACAATAGCAGCCGCCATGATCAGATAACGGTGCTCAACCAGCGTCAGGTAATCATGAACCGCGTGCCTATTGAGCTGGAGCCGGGCAAAGAAAGCGGCTGGGTGTTCAGTTTCCGCGATAAAAATGACATTAATACGCTGAGCAGCCAGCTGAGTCAGGTGAAACGCTACGCCGATAGCCTGCGCATCATGCGCCATGAACAGCTGAACTGGACGGCGACGCTGGCCGGTTTGCTGCAAATGCAGCGTTACGATGATGCGATGCACTATATTCAGGCACAGTCAGAAGGTGCGCAGGCGGTGCTGGATTTCGTGTCGGCACGCTTCACGTCGCCTGCCCTTTGCGGGCTGCTGTTGGGAAAATTCGTCAGTGCGCGCGAGAAAGGCGTGGAGCTGGTGTTTGACCCGGCCTGCCAGTTAATCCGTATTCCGCCGGTCATCGGCGAAACCGAGCTGATGTCGGTGATCGGCAATCTGCTTGATAACGCCGTGGACGCCACGCTGAAAGCCGGCGCACCGATTTCGCCGGTAGAATTGTATATTTCAGACAGGAACCGCGAGCTGCTGATTGAGGTGGCCGATCGCGGTGGCGGCGTCGATGACGCCCTGAAGCCGAATCTGTTTGAGCAGGGCGTCACCTCGAAGCCTTCCGGCGGCGATGAGATGACCGGCGCGGAACACGGCATCGGGCTTTATCTGGTGGCCGGTTACGTCCGTCAGGCGGGCGGCAGCATCGAAATCTCAGACAATGCGCCTCAGGGTACGATATTTTCAGTGTTTATCCCGTATCCGTCAGAGAGGTCAACAGGACAGCAACATGAATAACAGCAGCGCACTCGATGTCGTGATTGTGGAAGACGAGCCGCATCTGGCCGGTCTGCACCGTGATTTTATCGAGCAAAACTTTAACCTGCGCGTGGTCGGGATTGCCGCCACGCTGGAACAGGCCCGTTCGTTATTGCGGCAGCATCAGCCGAGGCTGGTGCTGCTGGATAATTACCTGCCAGACGGCCAGGGCGTGGATCTGATCGACAGCCCGCTGCTGAAAAGCTTCGACTGCTCGGTGATTTTCATTACGGCGGCCAGCGATATGCAGACGTGCAGCCACGCCATGCGCAGCGGCGCGTTTGACTACATTATTAAGCCGGTGTCGTTTCACCGCCTGCGCAGCTCGCTCGAGCGTTTCATGCAACTGGTGCAAACCCTGCGCAATGTGAAAGTGGTCGATCAGCGGGCGCTGGACAAACTGTTTAACCTCCCCGCCAGCGACACGCCGCCAGCCCCTTCTGCAAAAGGGATTGAGCCGAATACGCTCGAACTGGTTCAGCGGGTGTTCACCGCGAAACCCGACGTCAGCTGGTCAGTGGAACAGGTGGTTGAAGAGGTTGGGATCAGCAAAACCACCGGCCGCCGGTATCTGGAATATTGTGTGGAAATTGGCTTTATCGGCGTCGAGATGCAGTACGGAAATATCGGCCATCCGAGGCGTCTTTACCGGAAAATAGTGACTGAGGAAAAATCCGCCTCCTGAACCCGAATTATGGCGTTCTGCCCCTCTGAATTTCGCCTTCACGGCCAGCGGTTCCGCTGGCCAAATTCCCACATTTCACCCCGCACAGTGCGATTATTTCCACAAATATTCACCTTTCAGACAACCGGTAAATTCAGGGCTTTCAGTGCAAGCTGAAATCACTATTTACACATTGCAAATCCCGCCATGGAATTTGCATTAAATCCCCCTGAATCACGCTATTTAAACCACTAAAAACCCCACAAAACAAGAAGGCATTAAATCATTAAAAATCAACTAATTAATTATATATTAAGCAAAATGCACGCATCAGATAATTAGGCATACAACAATAAACACAGCGCCCTTAAAATTGTCATTAAATGTCAACCTGCGCTGACGTAAATTAGACACGCACAATACATAAAAATACGCCACCAGAAACACAACCATGAATATTCATGAGAAACATTGAGACTTGTCTCAGAATTTTGGTGTGTTAGGGTATAAAGCGTTCACTATTTTGTAACAGGCAAAAAACTATACGTTTCAACAGAAAAATTAGACATCAAGCCGATACGGCTATTTATATCCAAGGAATGCATATTGCATGGCAATTAAAATCGAAGTAAAAAATCTTTATAAGGTGTTTGGCGAGAACCCGGAACGCGCTTTCAAGATGATTGACGCTGGCAAGGGTAAAGAAGAAATTTTCGAGAAAACCGGTCTGTCACTTGGCGTTAAAGATGCCAGTCTGGCCATTGAAGAAGGCGAGATTTTCGTCATCATGGGGTTATCCGGTTCCGGTAAATCCACCATGGTACGCCTTCTCAATCGTCTGATAGAGCCCACCCGCGGCGAAGTGCTGATTGACGGCGAAGACATCGCCAAAATCTCAGAATCAAAATTACGCCAGGTGCGTCGCAGTAAAATCAGTATGGTGTTTCAGTCATTTGCGCTGATGCCCCACCTGACCGTGCTGAATAATACGGCGTTTGGTATGGAGCTGGCCGGTGTGCCGGTGGAAGAGCGAAATGCCAAAGCGCTGGATGCGCTGCGTCAGGTCGGGCTGGAAAACTATGCCAATTCTTATCCGGATGAATTGTCCGGGGGGATGCGTCAGCGCGTCGGCTTAGCCCGTGCGATGGCCAATAACCCTGACATTCTGCTGATGGATGAAGCCTTCTCGGCGCTCGATCCGTTAATCCGTACCGAAATGCAGGATGAGCTGGTGAAGCTGCAAGCGCAGCATCAGCGCACCATCGTGTTTATTTCCCATGACCTCGACGAAGCCATGCGCATCGGCGACCGCATTGCGATTATGCAGGGCGGCGAAGTGGTTCAGGTCGGTACGCCGGAAGATATCCTCAATAATCCGGCCAATGACTATGTCCGCACCTTCTTCCGTGGCGTCGATATCAGTCAGGTCTTCAGTGCTAAAGACATCGCCCGCCGTCGTGGCGCGCTTATTCGTAAAACCCCCGGTTTTGGTCCACGTGCCGCACTCAAGCTGCTCGAAGACGAAGACCGCGAATATGGTTATGTGCTGGAACGCGGACAGAAATTCATCGGCGTCGTGTCGATTGAATCCCTGAAAACCGCGCTGAAAGCCAATCAGCCGCTGGAAAGTGCCCTGCTGGAATCTCCGGCACCGGTGCATGCAGATATGCCGCTCAGCGAACTGATTTCTCATGTGGCCGCCGCGCCTTGCGCAGTACCGGTGATCAATGAGGACAATAACTATATCGGCATTATTTCCAAAGCCATGCTGCTTCAGGCTCTGGACAAAGAAGGGGGTAACGAATGAGCAACTCAACCATAAACAATACAGTTCTTCAGCACGCGCAGGCGGCTCAGACTCAGCCACTGGATGCATCCGTTGATCCGTGGAGTGCCGATAACGCCAGCGGTGGCATTGCGCCTCAGCCTGACGCAGCAGCCAGTTCCGCACCTGCCGATGCCGGTGGCGATCCGTGGGGCGGTGGCAGCGATGCCGCAACCAGCGCACCTGACACCACACACCACGCCGCCGCACAGGCCAACGACTGGCTGAGCGTCGCACCTGAACAGCATCAGCATTTCAATATTCTGGATCCGTTTCACAGCACGCTGATCCCGCTCGACCACTGGGTAACCAACGGGATCGACTGGCTGGTTGGCAACTTCCGTCCGGTATTCCAGGGGATCCGCGTGCCGGTCGATTTCGTGCTGAGCGGTTTTCAAAGCGGGCTGGAATCATTACCAGCACCCATTGCGATTCTGATTTTCGCCCTGCTCGCCTGGCAGATGGCGGGTTTAGGCATGGGTGCTGCTACGCTGGTTTCTCTGGTTCTGATCGGCGCAATCGGCGCGTGGTCACAGGCCATGGTGACGCTGGCGCTGGTTCTGACCTCGCTGTTCTTCTGTATTCTGATCGGTTTGCCGATGGGGATATGGCTGGCGCGCAGTCAGCGGGCGGCAAAAATTATCCGGCCTCTGCTCGATGCCATGCAGACGACACCGGCGTTCGTGTATCTGGTGCCGATCGTCATGTTGTTTGGTATCGGTAACGTGCCGGGCGTCGTGGTCACCATCATCTTCGCCCTGCCACCGGTCGTGCGTCTGACGATTCTGGGGATCAACCAGGTACCGGAAGATCTGATCGAAGCCGCGAAATCCTTCGGTTCCAGCCCGAGTCAGATGTTGTTTAAAGTTCAGCTTCCGCTGGCGATGCCGACCATCATGGCCGGTATTAATCAGACGCTGATGCTGGCGCTGTCGATGGTGGTTATCGCCTCGATGATCGCCGTCGGGGGTCTGGGTCAGATGGTACTGCGCGGGATTGGCCGTCTGGATATGGGCCTCGCGTCGGTCGGTGGTGCGGGTATCGTTATTCTCGCCATCATCCTCGACCGCCTGACACAGTCTATGGGCCGCGACAGCCGCAGCAAAGGCGGCCACCGCTGGTTCACCCGCGGACCGGTTGGTCTGGTGATGAAGCCTTTCGTCAAAAAAGCCTGATTCACACACTGCACTTTTCCCGGCGGTTCGCTGCCGGGAACTCTCAAAAGCTAAAACAACGCAGTCCACTCTTACGTATTCATAAGCCACAAACTTAATAAGAATAAGGGTTCACCATGCGCACAATTCAGAAAAAAGCACTCATCCTCGCATTATCCATTGCGACACCCGCCGCTTTCGCCGCTGATTTACCGGGCAAAGGCGTGGTCGTGAAACCTTTGCAAAGCACCATCGCAGAAGAGACTTTCCAGACGGAACTGGTTAACCGCGCCCTGCAAAAACTGGGCTACGACGTTCAGCAAACCGGTGAAGTGGATTACAACGTCGCGTACACCGCCATCGCCAGCGGCGATTCGACGTACATGGCGGTGAACTGGGAACCGCTGCAAAAAGACATGTACAACGCCGCCGGTGGCGATCAGAAATTTTACCGTCAGGGCACCTATATCAGCGGCGCGGCGCAGGGTTATCTGATCGACAAGAAAACAGCCGACAAATATCACATTCATGATTTGTCGCAGCTGAAAGATCCGAAGATAGCCAAACTGTTTGACGCCGACGGTGACGGCAAAGCCGATATGGCCGGCTGTAATCCGGGCTGGGTATGCGGCTCCGTCATCAATACGCAGATTAAAGCCTACGGCCTGAGCGACACCGTTACCCAGAACGAAGGCAACTATTCGGCGATTATTGCCGATACGCTGACCCGCTATAAATCCGGCAAACCGGTGCTGTATTTCACCTGGACACCTTACTGGGTGAGCAACGAGATGAAACCGGGCAAAGACGTGGTCTGGCTGACCGTGCCGTTCTCGGCCAATCCGGGCTCGCTGAAAGACATGGATACCACGCTGCCGAACGGCAAAAACTACGGTTTCCCGGTCAACAACGAACACATCGTGGCGAACAAAGCCTGGGCTGAGAAAAACCCGGCCGCCGCGAAACTGTTCGCCATCATGAAACTGCCGCTGGCGGATGTGAACGCGCAAAACCTGAAGATGCACGAAGGGGAATCCTCTTCTGATGATATCCAGCAGCACGTTGACGGCTGGATCAAAGCACATCAGGCCACGTTTGATGGCTGGATCAAAGAAGCGGCCGCCGCAGCCGCCACGAAATAACCGATGAAAATCTCAGAGGAATTTATGAAAAAGACAGGAATCTGGGCGGTTGCCGCCCTCACCACATTTGCCACAGCCACAACGTTCGCCGCCGATCTTCCGGGTAAAGGCGTCAGCGTGACACCGATTCAAAGCACCATCAGCGAAGAAACCTTCCAGACGGAACTGGTGAATAAGGCGCTGGAAAAACTGGGCTACGACGTTCAGCCGACCCGTGAAGTGGATTACAACGTCGGCTACACCACCATTGCCGCCGGTGACGCCACGTTTACCGCCGTGAACTGGTCACCGCTGCATGATGAAATGTACAAAGCCGCCGGTGGCGATAAAGTTTTCTATCGTGAAGGGACGTATGTGACCGGCGCAGCGCAGGGCTGGCTTATCGATAAGAAAACCGCCGAGCAGTATCACATTACCAACATCGAACAGCTTAAAGATCCGAAACTCGCCAAGCTGTTTGATACCAACGGCGACGGCAAAGCCGATCTGACCGGTTGTACGCCGGGCTGGGGCTGTGAAGCCGCACTGAACGAACAGCTGAAAGCGTACGGTCTGGAAAAAACCGTGACACATAATCAGGGTAACTATTCCGCGATGATCGCCGACACCATTACGCGATACAAAGAAGGCAAACCAATTTTCTATTACACCTGGACGCCGTACTGGGTCAGCAATGTGCTGATCCCGGGCAAAGATGTGTTGTGGATGCAGGTGCCGTTCTCCGTCGTGCCGGGTGATAAAAACGCCGATACCACACTGCCAAACGGCAAGAACTACGGTTTCCCGGTGAGCACTATGCATATCGTGGCAAACAAAGCCTGGGCTGAGAAAAACCCGGCCGCCGCGAAGCTGTTTGCCATCATGAAATTACCGCTGAAAGACATCAATGCGCAGAATGCTGCGATGCACGCCGGTAAAAACTCGGATGCTGATATCGATGCACAGACCGACGGCTGGATTAAAGCCCACCAGGAAGAGTTCGATGGCTGGGTGAAAGAAGCTGCTGCGGCCGCGAAGTAACGCAGGAACAGACTCAGTAAAACCCGCGGGCGGAGAGAAATCTCCGCCCGTTTTTTTTTGGGGAGCGTATTGAAATAAGCGCTATTGCAAAACCCAATAGTTGCCATGAAAACTATTCATTGGTTTAATATTTTAACTCAAACGATAATCGTTTTTCGCATTCCCCTGCTTATTCAATAAGATCTGTTATCCCCATTATGAAAAAAACGACCACACATTCCTCCCTCAGCCCCGCGCTGATTATTCTGATGGCAGTCGCCACCGGGCTCGCCGTCGCCAGTAACTATTACCCGCAGCCGCTGCTGGAAACCATTGCGCGTGCGTTCAGCCTTTCCGTTAATCAGGCCGGTTTTATCGTCACCGTGGCGCAGCTGGGTTACGCCTGCGGCCTGATGTTTATCGTGCCGCTCGGCGATATGTTTGAACGTCGTAACCTGATTGTGCTGATGACACTGCTTTCCGCCGCCGGATTGCTGATCACCGCGATGGCACCGACGCTGACTATCATGCTGGTGGGGACGGCGCTGACCGGGCTGTTCTCGGTGGTGGCGCAGATTCTGGTGCCGCTGGCGGCGACGCTGGCTGAACCGGAACGGCGCGGCAAAGTGGTTGGGCTGATTATGTCCGGCCTGTTGCTGGGAATTCTGCTGGCCCGGACGGTTGCCGGTGCACTGGCGACACTCGGCGGCTGGCGGACGGTGTACTGGGTTGCCAGTGCGCTGATGATTATCATGGCACTGGTGTTGTGGCGAAAACTGCCAAAACATCAGCAACATACGGATCTTAATTATCCGCAACTGCTTAAATCCATTTTCACCCTGTTTATCCACACGCCAGTTTTACGCACCCGCGCGCTGATTGGTATGTTCTGTTTTGCCAACTTCAGTATTCTGTGGACGTCGATGGCGTTCCTGCTGGCCGGTCCTGCGTATCACTATTCCGAAGGGGTGATTGGCTTGTTTGGTCTGGTCGGCGCAGCGGGCGCACTGGCGGCTACACGCGCCGGACATCTGGCCGACAAAGGCAAAGCGCATCTGACAACAACGGCGGGGCTGGTGCTGCTTTTACTGTCCTGGGCGGCGATTGCTTACGGTCAGCATTCGGTGATCTCCCTGATCGTCGGCATCATCGTTTTGGACCTTTCGGTTCAGGGTGTACACATCACCAATCAAAGTGTGATTTATAAATCGATGCCGGAAGCGCGTAACCGCCTGACCGCAGGCTACATGACAACGTACTTTATTGGCGGCGCGGTAGGGTCTCTGGTGTCGGCTTCGGCTTATCAAACGGCGGGCTGGTATGGGGTCTCGGTGGCAGGCACCATCATGTGCGTACTGAATTTACTGGTCTGGCTGAAAGGGTATAAACACAAGCTGGCCTGATAACGTACGAAATTACATCAGGAGGGAATCATCACCCCTCCTGATTAGCTTGCGAATAATCATATTAGAAATTTATTTGAACCAAAGGGTGTTAACAATACTTACAGTCTGGTAATGTTTACGCCATAAATTATTCGCCGGCATCCTCCCGGTTTTCACAATGTTTTAAATACCCATGCACAGCAACCCTGATCTCGAAGCGCCTGACCCCGTTCGCGTTTCCACTTTCGCACAAGGTATTACCGATAGCCTTCCTATCGTGATTGGTTATCTTCCTATCGCTTTTGCGTTCGGCCTCAGCGCCGTCAAACTCGGTTTCACGCCCGCTGAAAGTCTGCTGTTCTCCATACTTATCTACGCTGGCGCCAGTCAGTTTGTGATCACCGCGCTGCTCAGCGCCGGGATGTCTCTCTGGGTTTCTGCTCTGACCGTGATGGCCATGGACGTTCGCCATGTACTCTACGGTCCTTCGCTGCGTAACCGTATTGCGGGAAAACTCAGCGGCAAAAAAACCGCACTCTGGGCGTTTGGCCTGACCGATGAGGTCTTTGCCGCCGCCACCGCCAAACTCGTCCGTGATAAACGCAGCTGGAGCGAGAACTGGATGTGTGGCATCGCGCTTTCTTCCTGGCTCTCGTGGGTTTTCGGCACCGCCGTCGGCGCACTTTTCGGCAATGGTCCGCTGGAAAATTACCCTGCCATTGAAGCTGCGCTCGGATTCATGTTGCCCGCCCTTTTCCTGAGTTTCCTGCTCGCCGCTTTTAAGCGCCAGCAAAGCATGGTGTTTGTCGCCTCGCTGGCCGGTTCGCTCGGCGGACTGTTGTTCTGGTCGATCCCTGCCGCTATCGGATGCGGCCTCGGCGCCGGATGTCTGGCCGCCCTGCTGCAACCCGCAGCCTCAGCGGGCACCACGGAGGTCACCCCGGATGAGCACTAATGTCATTCTGGTTTGCCTGCTGGTCGGCGCCGTCAATTACCTCTTTCGATATTTGCCACTGCGCATGGGCGCGCGGCAGAAGTCGGGGACACTGAAAAGCGGCCCGCTATCCCGCGTGCTAGACAGCATCGGTATCGCCTCAATCTGTGCATTACTGGTGGTGTCCAGCACTCCGGAAATTCTTCGTGATCAACAAAAACTGCTGCCTTCACTGGCCGGTTTTGTGGTGCTCGCGATCATTTTCTGGCGAACCAAAAGTATCATTATGGCCACGCTGTCCGGCGCTCTGGTGTACGGGCTGGTGTTCAAGGTGATGCTGATGGCCGCAGGCTGAAGACCATTTTTTACCGCAGAGTAACAGCAGAGCAAACTCTGCCGAATACTTTAAACATCGAATAATTCACTGGAGTTATGAATCACACTAATTGCTAAAGAATTGGTGATTCATGACATTGATATTATTAATTACCATCGTTACTATGTCATCTGTAACTAATGAGGCTTCTCATATGGACAGTTCGTTCGCGCCAATTGAACACATGTTAAATTTCCGGGCTAAAAAGCAAAAAGATTTCCCTTATCAGGAAATCCTGCTGACGCGCCTGTGTATGCACATGCAAAGTAAATTACTGGAAAACCGCAATAAGATGCTGAAAGCGCAAGGCATCAACGAAACGCTGTTTATGGCTCTGATCACACTTGATGCGCAGGAAAGCCACAGTATTCAGCCTTCGGAGCTAAGCTCAGCGCTGGGTTCTTCCCGCACCAATGCCACCCGTATTGCGGATGAATTGGAAAAACGCGGATGGATTGAACGTCGTGAGAGCGACAATGACCGTCGGTGTCTGCATTTGCACCTGACGGCCGATGGTGAAGCTTTTATCCAGAAGTTACTGCCGCCTCAACATAAGAGCCTGCATTTTCTCTGGTCAACCCTGGACGCAGATGAGCAGAAGCAGTTAGAAACCCTGACGCGCAAACTGTTAACTCGCCTTGATCAGATGGATGCGACAGCACTACAACAATTCTAAATTTCTGTTCAGGTAAACCACACATGTCACTCCAAGCTCGCTGGAGGCTTACGCCGCTGTTTGCCGTTTTGATTTTGGCTGGCTGCGCCTCCAGTAATAATATTGCTCCTCAGTCGTCGCTGCTGGATACCCAACAGCTTCATCTGCAGCAGGCAAAAGTCAGTTCTCTGACCATCGGCCCACAGTGGTGGCGTAGTCTTAATGATCCGCAGCTTGATAACCTGATGACCACGACGTTGCAAAACTCGCCGTCATTGCGTCAGGCCGCGGCTCGTGTGCGCGAAGCGCAGAGCGTGATGGGCGAAGCAGATGCAGCCAATGGCCCCTATCTGGATTTGAATGGTTCGATGCGACGTGAACGTGTGGCTAAAAACACGATCCCGCCGTTCCTGACCAGCTATCCGGAAGCGCCAATCTACGATAACAGCAACAGCCTCGGGCTGAATCTGAGCTATGAGTTTGACTGGTGGGGTAAATACCGCAATCAGGTGAATGCCGCGAAAGCACAGGTGGATTCCGCCCGCGCCGAGCAGGCAGAAGCCGCGCTGACGCTGACCAGTTCGGTGGCGTCAGCCTATTATCAGTTGCAGGCCAATCTGGCTTTGCAGGATGTTCTGCAACATGAAGTGGATAACAATCAGCATCTGGCGGATTTGCGCAAAGCGCAGTATCAGGCCGGTGTCTATGGCATTGAAATTCCGCAACAAACCCAGGCGCAGGCCGACAGTGCTAAACAGCAAATCATCAACCTGAAAGCCCAGACCGAACAGCTGAGACATCAGCTTTCCGCGCTGGCGGGTCAGGGGCCTGATGCGATGAACGGACTTCACGCCGTGGCATTGCCACCGGCTGAAGCGCTGGCACCGAAAGGCGAGCTGACGCTGGATTTGCTGGGTAAACGCCCGGACATTGCTGCACAGCGTGATCTGGTGGAATCTTATTCCCAGCGCGTCAGTGCGGCCAAAAAAGAGTTCTACCCAAGCCTTTCCATCAGCGCCTTTGGCGGTCTGACGACCACCAACTACGGCGGCACCAGCCCGAATCTTCTGGAAGCAGCCAGCAAGGCCTGGAATATCACGCCAGCGATTTCGCTGCCGATATTCCACGCAGGCGCACTGCGTTCCAAACTGGGCGAAGAGTCCGCGTTATATGATCAGTCCGTTGAGTCATATAACCAGACCATCCTGAACGCCATCCAGCAAACTGCGGATGCCATTACCCTCTCGAAAAGCGGCGTTGAACAATTGCAGCAGGCTTCTTCTGCCGCTAAATCGCTGGAAGAGGTGTATCGCGTTTCGGATGCAAGATACAACGCTGGCGTCATCGGACGGGATGAGCTGTTAAGCAGCCAGTCAGCGCTCCTGCAACAGCAACAGGCGCAACTTACCGCCAGCAGTCAGCTGATGCAGGCAAAAATCAGTCTCATTCGTGCGCTCGGGGGTGGCTATCAGGCCCCGGCTGCGAACCAAAAATCATAATAAAAGACTCAGTGTGGAGAAGACCATGAGCGCAAATGCCGAAACTCAGGCAACGCCGCAAGCTCCGAAAAATAAGAAGAAAACGCGCAAAGTCGCGATGCTCTTGTTAACCGGGATTTTCATTCTTATCGCCATCGCCTACCTGTTCTACTGGCTGCTGGTGTTACGTCATTTCCAGTCTACCGATGATGCGTATGTTGCCGGTAATCAGGTTCAGATTATGGCGCAGGTGTCAGGCAGCGTGACTGACGTCAATTTCGACAGCACCGACTTTGTCAAAAAAGGCGATGTGCTGGTGACTATTGATCCGACCGATGCGGAACAGGCGTTTGAACGTTCTAAAACGGCGCTGGCTAACAGCGTCCGCCAGACGCATCAGCTGATCATCAACGGCAAACAGTATCAGGCAAATATCGCACTGCGTGCGACACAACTACAACAGGCGCAGTCTGACCTGAAACGCCGTATCGTGCTGGGCAACGTTGACGCGATTGGCCGTGAAGAACTGCAACACGCCCGTGACGCCGTGGATACCGCGAAAGCGCAATATGATGTCGCCGTACAGCAATACAACGCCAATCAGGCGATGATTCTGGATACGCCGGTCGATAAACAACCGCAGGTGATGCAGGCCGCGGCACAGGTACGTGACGCATGGCTCGCCCTGCAACGTACCAAAGTGCGCAGCCCGATTGACGGTTTTGTTTCCCGTCGCGCGGTTCAGATCGGACAGCAAATCAGCCCGACCACGTCTCTGATGGCCGTTGTTCCTGCTCATCACATCTGGGTTGATGCCAACTTTAAAGAAACTCAGCTGGCGAATATGCGTATTGGTCAGGTCGCCACCGTCGTCAGCGATATGTACGGCGATGACGTGAAATATCACGGCAAAGTGGTCGGTATGGATATGGGCACCGGCGGCGCGTTCTCGCTGCTTCCTGCACAAAATGCGACCGGAAACTGGATCAAAGTGGTTCAGCGCCTGCCGGTGCGTATTGAGCTTAACGATCAGGAAGTGGCGGAACATCCGCTGCGCATTGGTTTGTCCACGCTGGTGACGGTTGATACTCAAAACCGTGATGGCCTGGTGCTGGCTGATACCGTGCGTTCCGAACCGCTGTACCAGACTTCGGCTCTGACACTGGATCTGGCCCCGGCTAATGCCATCATTGCTGATGTTATTCACGCAAATGCGGGCTAAAACCTCCGGAGGCCTCTGTGGCAAATAAACCGCTGGTAGGCGCCCCGCTGGCCTGGATGACGGTGGCTTTGTCTTTGGCCACCTTTATGCAGGTGCTGGACTCGACGATCGCCAACGTGGCGATCCCGACCATCGCCGGGAATCTGGGTGCCTCGAACTCACAGGGCACCTGGGTGATTACGTCGTTCGGGGTGGCAAACGCCATCTCGATCCCCATCACCGGCTGGCTGGCAAAGCGCATCGGTGAGGTCAAACTGTTCCTGTGGTCCACGATACTGTTTGCGCTTGCGTCCTGGCTTTGCGGGATGTCCAACAGCCTGGAAATGCTGATCTTCTTCCGTGTGCTGCAAGGCGTGGTAGCAGGTCCGCTGATCCCGTTATCACAAAGTTTGTTACTGAATAACTATCCGCCGGCCAAGCGAAGTACCGCGCTCGCGCTCTGGTCGATGACGGTGATCGTCGCCCCGATTTGCGGGCCGATCCTCGGCGGTTATATCAGTGATAACTTCCACTGGGGATGGATCTTCTTCATCAACGTACCAATCGCCATCGTGGTCGTTGTGCTTACGCTGAGAACCCTGAAAGGCCGCGAAACCGCCACGCAGATCCGCCCGATCGACAGCGTCGGGCTGGTGTTACTGGTGCTGGGCATTGGCGCATTGCAGGTGATGCTCGACCGGGGCAAGGAGCTGGACTGGTTTAACTCGACGGAAATTATTGTTCTGGCGGTCGTGGCGGTGATCGCATTGTGCTTCCTGGTTGTCTGGGAGCTGACCGATGACCACCCGATAGTTGATCTGTCACTGTTTAAATCCCGAAACTTCACCATCGGCGTACTGTGTATCAGCCTGGCCTACATGCTCTACTTCGGCGCGATTGTTTTGCTGCCGCAGCTGTTGCAGGAGGTCTATGGTTATACCGCGACCTGGGCGGGTCTGGCGTCCGCGCCGGTGGGTATTCTGCCGGTGCTGATGTCGCCGATTATTGGCCGCTTCGCACACCGTCTGGATATGCGAAAACTGGTGACGTTCAGCTTTATTATGTACGCCTACTGCTTCTTCTGGCGTGCGTATACCTTTGAACCGGGGATGGATTTTGGTGCTTCTGCATGGCCGCAGTTTATTCAGGGCTTTGCGGTAGGCTGCTTCTTCATGCCGCTGACCACCATTATTTTGTCGGGATTACCGCCGGAACGTATGGCGGCAGCCTCCAGTTTGTCGAACTTTATTCGTACGCTGGCGGGGTCTATCGGGACGTCAATCACCACGACGATGTGGTCAAACCGGGAATCGCTGCACCATGCGCAGCTGACCGAAAACATCACACCGTACAACCCGGCGGCGACGCAGACTTATCAGCAGCTGGAAGGGATTGGCATGAGCCATCAGCAGGCTTCCGGCTGGATAGCGCGGGAAATTACGAATCAGGGGCTTATCATCTCTGCTAACGAGATTTTCTGGTTATCCGGCGGGGCATTCCTGGTACTGCTGATCTTAATCTGGTTCGCCCGTCCGCCATTCAGTAGCGGCGGTGGCGGCGGAGGTGCGCACTGATTTCATGTGGTCAGTTAACACGAATCAGTAAACATCAGAAAGCAAAACGGACGCTCAGGGCGTCCGTTTTTTATGGGTGAAAATCAGGATTTACGCCTGATTCTGACGCCACCATTCAGCCAGCAAAATACCGGTCGCAACGGAAACGTTCAGGCTTTCCACTTTGCCCGTACCGCCGATAGACACGCTCAGGTCGCCCTGCTGCCATGCGCTGTCGGACAGGCCGTCGCTTTCTTCACCCAGCACCAGCACCATTTTGGCAGGCAGCTCAGCTTTGCCGAGCGCCGTCCCTTTGTGGCTGGACGTGGTCACGATGGTGTAACCGGCTTTACGGAAGGTCGCCAGCACATCAAGGAAGTTATCCGCACTGATAGCTTTAACGTGTTCTGCGCCGCCTTCAGCGGTACGCACGGCTGCACCGGATTCCAGCTGAGCCGGATCCTGAACCATCATCCCGTTGATACCAAAATGCGCACATGAACGCATGATACCGCCGAGGTTGTGCGGGTTACCGACGTTTTCCAGCGCCAGCACACAGTCTTTCGCAGGAGCAGATTGCAGATAGGTTTCTGCATCCAGACCCTGACGTTTTTTAATCAGGAAACACACGCCACCATGGTGCTCGGTGCCGGAAGCTTTCACCAGCTCTTCGTCTTCAACCACGTGATACGCTTTGCGGTTTGCCGCCATCCAGCGCAGCGCCTCGCGGAAACGTGGCGTGACTGATTGCACAAACCACGCGCGAACAATCGCATCAGGACGGCTGGCAAACAGCGCCTGACAGGCATTCTCGCCGTAAACGCGGGTTTCTTCCTGACGCTGACGACGCAGCTGTTCAGGGTCGATGAAACTTTTACCGCTGATACCACCGTGATCCGGTACGGATTCATCCGCCGGTGCACGGGAAACGGTTTTCCATGGTGAGGAGTACGGACCGTCGTCTTCACGTGCCGGACGACGCGGGCGATCATCACCACGACGAGGTGCAGGGCCGCGTGAATCGCCACGGGAATCGCTGCTACGACGCTCATTGCGGCGGGCATCGTCAGGACGGGAACCCTGGCGAGGTTTATCGCCCGGACGTCCTTTATTGTTGGAAGGACGTTTATCGTTGTTGCGGTTATCGCCGTCGTCGTCACTACGGACGTACATCACTTTGACTTTGCCGTTCTTGCCACTGAATGAATCGTTCATTTTTCTCTCCACCTACGCGCAGGGCGCGAAGATTACCTGATGTCTGTGAGCTAAGCCACAGGCTTTCGACCAAAAGCTAAAAACTATCGTATTCATTGAATAAACCGCGTTGTTTCCGTGACGCGGTGCCTCCATACTTACAACATACAAGTAACATATCAGCCGCTTTATTAACCATTTTTAAGGGTAAAAGCGGGTTTCTGGTTGATACCCTTCTCACGTTAAGCAATGTAGAGGCTATTTATGAATACGGTTTGTTCATCATGTCAGGCCACCAACCGCCTGCCTGAGGATCGTATCGACGACGGCGCGAAATGCGGCCGCTGCGGTCATGCACTTTTTGAAGGCGATGTAGTTCACGCCACTGCCGCCACGCTGGACAAATATCTGCAGGACGACCTGCCGGTTGTCATCGATTTCTGGGCACCGTGGTGTGGCCCGTGCGTGAACTTCGCGCCTATTTTTGAAGATGTTGCGCAGGAACGTGCCGGTAAAATCCGTTTCATTAAGGTTAATACCGAAGCAGAACCTGAACTGAGCGCGCGGTTCCGTATTCGCAGTATTCCGACCATTATGGTGTTTAATGAAGGCAAAATGGTCGATATGTTGAGCGGCGCAATGCCTAAAGCGCCTTTCAACACCTGGCTTAATGAATCATTGTAACGCATAAGCCGTTATAAAGCCCTGCCGATGGCCCGCCTCAGCGCGGGCCTTTTTGTACGTTCAGCAGATGCTGCTTGCCAGCGAACGGCGGGTGATTAAAATAGCCGCTTTTCGAATACCGGAATGCTTATGTCAGACAACGCCGTCCTTCGCCTGCGTGAGCAGCGTTTAGCCCGATCGACCCGCCCTTTTCTGGCCCGGGGATCCCGTGCCATTCGTTGCCAGGCATGCCTGTTACCTCAACGTCATTGCATCTGCGCCACGCGTGAGATCCATCAGGCGAACAGCCGTTTCTGTCTGGTGATGTTTGACACCGAGCCGATGAAGCCCAGCAATACCGGTCGCCTGATTGCGGATGTTTTGCCGGATACGCAGGCATTTCTGTGGTCGCGTACGGAAACCGATCCGGCGTTGCTGGATGCCATTTCTGACCCGTCGCGCCAGCCTTACGTGGTTTTTCCGGCGTCTTTCGCAACGCCGCCGCGTCAGGTCTTTACCGAAGTCCCCGAGGGCAGTAAACCGCCGCTGTTTATCATGCTGGACGGCACCTGGAATGAAGCACGCAAGATGTTCCGCAAAAGTCCGTATCTGGATAATCTGCCGGTATTCTCTCTGGATGTAAGCGCCAGCTCCGGCTATATCCTGCGTGAAGCCTCGCGTCCGGAATTGCATTGCACCGTTGAAGTGGCCGCCGCGTTGCTCGAAAAAGCCGGCGATACACAGGCGTCGGCGGGTTTATCACGACATTTTACGCATTTCCGCACGCAATATCTGGCAGGAAAACCCCATCATCCGGTGCATCAGCTCACAGCAAAGAACGAAGAAAGCCTCTAGAATCATGGGAACATGATGAATCGGAGAGACGATGAGCCAGCGCGGACTAGAAGCACTATTACGACCTGAGTCGATTGCCGTGGTCGGCGCCAGTAATAAACCGGGGCGCGCCGGCTATCTGATGATGCGCAATCTGCTCGACAGCGGCTTCAACGGCCCTGTTTTGCCGGTCACTCCGGCTTATCGCGCAGTCTGTGGCGTTCTGACCTGGCAGGATGTCGCCAGTCTGCCGATGTCGCCTGATATCGCCATTCTCTGCACGCACGCAGACCGTAATATGGCGCTGCTGGAACAGCTCGGCGAGCGCGGCTGCAAAACTGTCATCGTGCTTTCCTCTCAACCCGGTCAGTTCGCGGAACTGAAAGCCTGCGCCCAGCGTTTTTCAATGCGGCTGCTTGGGCCAAACAGTCTCGGCATTCTCGCTCCCTGGCAAAAGCTGAATGCCAGTTTTTCTCCGGTGCCGATCCTGCCGGGAAAACTTGCATTTATTTCGCAATCGGCCGCCGTGGCTAATACCATTCTTGACTGGGCGCAGCAGCGTGCCGTCGGATTTTCGTATTTTGTCTCACTGGGAGACAGCCTGGATATCGACGTTGATGATCTGCTTGATTTTCTCGCCCGCGATTCAAAAACCAGCGCCATCCTTCTTTATCTGGAGCACATCAGCGATGCCCGGCGTTTTCTTTCTGCTTCGCGCAGCGCATCACGCAACAAGCCTATTCTGGTCATCAAAAGTGGCCGTAGCGGACAGGCTCAGCAGCTACTGAACAGCCCGCTCAGCCTCGACGCGGCCTACGATGCCGCCATCCAGCGTGCGGGTTTGCTGCGCGTACAAGATACGCATGAACTGTTTTCGGCCGTCGAAACCCTGAGCCATATGCGCCCGTTGCGCGGTGAGCGCTTACTCATTATCAGTAACGGCGCTGCACCGGCGGCGATGGCGTTAGATCAGCTGCTGTTGCGTAACGGCAAACTGGCAAAGCTGGGGAATGAAGCGAGCAAAGCGCTGACTGGCATTCTGCCGAAGAACATTACCGCCTCTAATCCGCTGGATTTGCATGATGACGCCACGCCTCAGCTATATCAGTCGGTGATAATGGCGCTGCTCGACAGTACAGATTACGACGCCCTGCTGGTGATACACGCCCCGAGTGCCGCAGCGCACGGCACAGTGACAGCAAGCGGGGTGATAGATGTCGTTCGAAAACATCCACGCGGAAAATACATCACGCTGCTGACAAACTGGTGCGGGGAATTCTCCTCGCAGGAAGCGCGCAAGCTGTTCAGTACCGCCGGGATCCCGACTTACCGCACCCCGGAAGGCGCGGTAACGGCGTTTATGCATATGGTGGAATATCGCCGGAATCAGAAACAGCTGAAAGAAACGCCTGCGCTGCCAGCAGACCTTGAACAAAATACCGATCAGGCTCACAAACTGATTGCACAAACGCTGGCAGAAGGCACCACGCAGCTTGATACACATGAAGTCCGCGCGATTTTGCATGCGTACAGAATGAATGTGTTGCCGACGTGGATCGCCAGTGACAGCGCTGAAGCCGTAAATATTGCCAGCCAGATTGGTTATCCCGTTGCGCTGAAACTGCGTTCGCCGGACATTCCGCATAACTCTGAAGTTCAGGGCGTCATGTTATATCTGCGCACCGCCAGCGAAGTGGAACAGGCGGCGAATGCGATATTTGACCGCGCCAGAGAGGCATTTCCGCAGGCGCGAATTCTGGGTCTGCTGGTACAGACGATGGCTAACCGCCCGGGCTCTCAGGAATTACGGGTAGTCGTAGAGCAGGATCCGGTCTTCGGCCCGCTGATTATGCTGGCCGAAGGCGGAAATGACTGGCGTCCGGAAAGGCAGGCAGCCGTTTCGCTTCCGCCCCTGAACATGACGCTGGCGCGCTACCAGGTCGTGCAGGCATTGAAGAGCGGTAAAATACGCGGTCGCAATGCGTTACATCCTCTCGATATTCCCGCCCTGAGTCAGCTTCTGGTTAACGTGTCTAACCTGATTATTGATTGCCCGGAAATCGAACGGCTGGATATTCATCCTTTGCTGGTGTCCGGTAATGAACTCAGCCTGCTTGATGTTTCCATGCAGCTTTCTGCACATTCTGCCGGGGCACCATCACGACTGGCAATCCGTCCTTATCCGCGTGAACTCGAAGAGCACGTTATACTGAAGAATGGACTGCCTGCACTGTTCCGCCCGATTCTTCCGGAAGATGAGCCGCTGCTGAAAGCTTTCATCCTGAAGGTCACTAAAGAAGACCTGTATTACCGCTATTTCAGTGAGATTAATGAGTTCACTCATGAAGATTTAGCGAACATGACGCAGATTGATTATGACCGTGAGATGGCTTTTGTCGCCGTGCGTACAGAAAATGAAGAAAGTGAAATTATTGGGGTCACGCGAACCGTTTCGGATCCCGACAATATCGATGCCGAATTCTCCGTACTGGTACGATCTGATTTGAAAGGTCTGGGGCTCGGGCGACGTCTGCTGGATAAGATGATTGATTATGCCGCAGAGCACGGCCTGCAACGTCTTACAGGCATCACGATGCCGAATAACCGCGGCATGATTACACTGGCTAAAAAACTGGGATTTGACGTCGATATTCAGATTCAGGACAGTATTGTTAATCTGTCTCTGGCACTGGAAAAGCGCCGAAATTCACAGCAGAAAACCGTGAGCCTGAGCGATGAACAGGCAAAAGATGCGCACATGCGGCAGGACTAATGGTATTATCGACCGATTGTGCGGTCACCACAGTTTGTCTGTGCCGCTAAAATCATTACCTGAAGAGAGAAGAAGCGCACTGTGATGTTGTCAAAATTCAAACGTAATAAACATCAACAACACCTTGCTCAACTGCCAAAACTCCCCCAAACAGTTGGTGCTGTAAAAACGCTCTACTGCCCTACCGATTTCCGTAAGGCACTGCTTGAAGCCATTGCCAACGCCACCCAACGGATTTATCTGGTTGCTCTCTATTTAGAGAACGATGATGGTGGTCGCGATGTGTTGTCGGCGCTGTATGATGCCAAGCAGCGGCGTCCTGAACTGGAGATTTGCGTGCTGGTTGACTGGCACCGCGCTCAGCGTGGGCGTATCGGCGCAGCTGCGGCCAATACCAATGCTGACTGGTATTGTCGTATGGCGAAAGAGCATCCTGAGATTTCCGTACCGGTCTATGGCGTACCTGTGAATACCCGTGAAGCCCTGGGCGTTTTGCACCTCAAAGGCTTTGTTATCGACGATCAGGTCATTTACAGCGGCGCGAGTCTTAATGATGTGTATCTGCATCGTCATGAAAAATATCGTTATGACCGTTATCAGTTGCTGACAAATACTACGCTGGCTAACACGATGATCGACTTTATAAAGAAATCGATCCTCACTGCCGCAGCGGTTCAGCGTCTCGATCGTGAAGATCGCCCGAAAAGTATTGAGATTAAAAACGAAACGCGTCAGTTTCGGCAAACCCTGCGCACCAGTGGTTATCATTTCAAAGACAGCGCCGGTAATGATGAACTGGCGGTCACGCCAATTGTAGGCCTGGGCAAGCAGAATGAATTGAATCGTACGATTCACCATTTAATGGCCAGCACCGATCATAAGCTGACGCTGTGTACTCCTTATTTCAATATGCCTGCAATGCTGGCGCGCAATATCATTCATTTGCTGCGCCGGGGTAAACAGGTTGAAATTATTGTGGGTGATAAAACCGCTAACGATTTCTATATTCCGCAAGATCAGCCTTTTAAAATCATCGGCGCCTTGCCTTATTTGTATGAAATCAATCTGCGCCGCTTCCTGAGCCGTTTGCAACGCTTTGTCGACAGCGGGCAATTAATTGTCCGGTTATGGAAAGATGGGGACAATAGTTACCATCTGAAAGGTATGTGGGTGGATGACCGCTGGCAGCTGATCACCGGTAATAACCTCAACCCACGCGCCTGGCGTTTGGATCTGGAGAATGCCATTTTGATCCACGATCCGCTTAAAGAGATGGCGGTTGAGCGTCAAAAAGAGCTGGAACAGATCCGTCAGCATACGCAAGTTGTCTCTCATTATATGGAACTGGAAAGTATTCCTAATTATCCGGTTAAAGTACGCAAACTTATTCGCCGTCTGCGGCGGATTCGAATCGACAGATTAATCAGCCGAATTCTGTAATTGGCTATACTGAAAGCCTGATCATCCTGATCGGGCTTTTTTATATCTGGAATTCCATTTTATGACGCCATTACTCCCTTCTTCCGTAAAACTCTCCGTCATCAGCCTTATATTTTTTTGCAGCGGTTGTACCCATTTCGCCAATGACCAATGGACCGGTAAGGACAAAGCCGGGCACTTTGTTGGCTCTGCGGTATTAGCGGCAGCAGGCACAGCCTACGCAGATAATCAGGGCAGGAATGAAGCGCGCAGTCGTTCATTCGGCTTATTATTTTCAGTCGGCCTGGGGGCTACAAAAGAGCTTTATGATAGCCGTGCGGGAGGAAGTGGCTGGAGCTGGAAGGACTTTAGCTGGGATATTGCAGGAGCGGCTGTCGGATACAGCGCTTATCACCTGACGCACTATTAATAAGCAACCATTTACCGTGAATATGTTGAGACTGAACGCGATATATTGCCTTCAAAATTCACGATGCTTCACCCAAATCTCCCATAGCAAAAAGCCCTGTACGTCAGTACAGGGCTTTCCACTTATTTGATGCCTGGCAGTTCCCTACTCTCGCATGGGGAGACCCCACACTACCATCGGCGCTACGGCGTTTCA
>NZ_JAADJS010000008.1:0-124470 GCF_011065485.1 Rahnella contaminans | reverse complement strand
AGTCAAGAGATTATTCATTCGAACTTTCATCTTTTTCTCTTCCTGTCCGAGCGACTTGTCAGTCGTTGTTCCCGGTCAGTGGAGGCGCATTATAGGGAGTTCTCAGAAGGCCGCAACCCCTAAAATACAAATAATTTACTGACCGCTGAATCTTTCATCAAATGACGTTTAAAGCGGCAATTCCTGGATACTTCTGAAGCCATATGACTGCAAAACAGGCAGCAGACTTTGCGCTTCAGCCGTCATCGCCATGCAATACGCCACACTTTCTATTTCAACTTCCGGATTTATTTTTGGAATCGGCACGTGAGATGTCTCAATTAACCAATGTGCGCGGCGTGCAATCGCAGAACCAGAGTCGATCATACGCGTACCGTCGGGTAAAACCTGTGACAACTCTTCCGAAAGGAGCGGGAAGTGTGTGCAACCTAATACCACTGTGTCCGGGGGTTCGCGCAAACGCAGCCACGGATGCAAGATTTTCTTCAGCGCAGCCAGTGAAACTTCTTCGCCATGCAGCTTCGCTTCCGCCAGTTCGACCAGCTCGGCTGAGCCCAACATCAAAATCTGACAATCCGTCGCGAACCGTGCGACCAGATCATGCGTATAAGGACGCTGAACCGTCGCACGCGTTGCCAGCAACCCGACAACTCCGTTGCGCGTTAATTTCGCCGCAGGTTTGATGGCCGGGACAACGCCGACGACCGGACAACTGAATTTGGCGCGCAATGCAGGAAGGGAAACGGTGCTCGCCGTGTTACAGGCTATGACAATAATAGAGAGGGGATGGCGTCTCGAGACGGCACTGACGATCTCGACGACGCGCTCAACGATAAATTCTTCTGACTTTTCACCGTAAGGGAAAGCCACATTATCGAAGGCGTATATATAGTGCAGGTCCGGCAACATCTGCCGGACCTCATCATACACCGACAACCCGCCGACGCCGGAATCGAAAACCAGCACCGTCGGACGGTCAGGAACTTGCGTTATGTCAGAAGGTATAGCTTCCAGAGAGGTAGTACTCACGTCCTGGTGTGGCATAGCCATAAGCCGTCTCGTAATCTTTATCAAACAAGTTGGCAATTCTACCACGAACTGTCAGGTGTGAGGTCACAGGATATGAGGCCGCAAGATCCCACAAACTTACACCGCCCAGTTTAACGGTCTGATAAGGATAAGTACCGTAATCGGTGTCGTAACGCTGTCCCAGATACTGATAGTTGATCGACCAGTCGATGTCAGCGATGTTCCAGTCAATCTGGTATTTCGCCTGCTGTTTGGCGCGGCGGGTCAGGATCTCGTTAGTGGTCGCGTCACGCGGATCAAGATATTCCAGCGTAATCTGGTGTTGTAGCGGACCGGTATCGAATGAACCTGTCCATTCGACGCCTTTAATCGTCGCTTTCCCGATGTTGTAATAATTACTGGTGGAATCGTTGTAAGCGATCATCTGATCGATATCGTTACGATAGACGTTCAGACGCCAGCTAAGAGGCCCTGTCAGACCTTCCAGCCCGCCTTCCCATTGCTTACTTTCTTCAGGCTTGAGATCAGGATTACCATAGTAATCGCTGTAAAGCTGGCTCAGGTTCGGCGATTTGTACGCCGTGCCGTAAGAAGCAATCAGACGATAACCATCGACGAACTCCCAGGCAGCGCTGCTTTGCCAGGTGGTATGCTGACCGAACTGAGAGTTATCGTCGCTACGCACCGCGCCTTCCAGCGTGAAATCGCTGATTTTTTGCTGGGTGGTCAGATACACGCCGGTATTGTGCTGGTCATAGCCATCTGCCAGATAGCTGGTACCCGGTTCGGTCGTCAGTTTCTGCCAGTCCAGACCCGCACTGACTTCCCCTTTCCCTATCTGGAACGTATTACCCCATTGCAGGTTGTACTGATCGGAATCGTCCAGAGAAGCGGAAGCGTCATACGGGCCGTATTTAGGATCGTAGTTATAGTCTTTGACGTGGCTGTAGCTGCCAATTAACTGTGTGGCGTAAATGCCATTCTGATAACGCAGACCGGTGTCGTATGTCCGGCTGTAAAGCTGACGGGTATCAATCAGCGCGCTGCCCGGCGAATAATACGCATCATAAGCCGTGCGGTTGTCATATCCGTACGCACGTGCAAAGCCGCTGATCTCTTCATTGAACTGATGCTGCAGCGCCAGATACAGTGTCTTGCTCATGAAGCCGTCACGGTCGGGCTGAGGAACACCGCCGTTATTGCCATCCGCGACCACATCGATTCCACGGGTGTAGGTGTAATCCCCTGCCGCAGTCAGCGTAGTGTTCTCACCTAATTTCTGCTGCGTTGAGCCATTGTAGTTCTGATAACCGTGCGAGCCGACACCCGCCCCGAGCGTTGTACCGTCTTTGTCGCGCGTCGTAATAATGTTGATGACGCCGCCAATGGCATCGGAGCCATAAACCGCCGAACGCGGGCCGCGAATAAATTCAATGCGCTGAACTAATGAAAGAGGAATTTGACTGACATCGACGGAGCCGGAAATACCCGCCTGATTAAGACGAATACCGTCCATCAGTACCAAAGTATGGCTTGAGCTGGTGCCGCGAACATACACAGAGGTCAGCTGACCCATTCCGCCGCTCTGGCTGATGTCCACACCCGGTAAACGGCGCAGCACATCGGCCACGGATTTCGACTGCCACCGGTCGATATCTTCGCGCGTGACGATATCCGTTGGCGCTAATACAGAAGAAACGGGCTGTGGAAAACGGTTAGCGGTCACCACCATATTATCGCTGCTGTTTGTGGAAGTACTGTCTTGCGCCCACCCTGAAAAAGCCGTGACGGATAATGCCGTCAGCAGCACATGCTTTTTAATTGTCATGAATCGAGCATCCAAACTTAATTGGCGGATGCCGCAGAGGATCACCGGCGATAATTCGCGACGACGATGATTAATGCGACGTAACATCGGCAGGTCTTCGGACTTAGGATTTGCAGGCTCATTAATTACGTCGTAATTATTTGAGATAACCCGCACCGGGCGATGACTTCCCATCCCCTCTTTCTTCTTTCCTGTATAAGGAGAGAGAAGCAGGAAACAGTGTCTGCATAATAAAGAATGCTATCGCCGTGATTTCCCCATACCGCTGCGCGCCAGTTCCGGATTCACACCGGATTCCCTTTTAACTCAGTCAATGAGGCCGAAACGCAATCGTACGATCAACCTATTTGGAAATCCAGACATCCGTAATAGCAAGTAAGCTTTCACGATATAAATGTAACAATGGTGGACTTAACGGAGACATTCCCTACAATCCCCCGCTAAGTTTGTCCATTCATTCCCTGCTAGACGAGATAACCGATGACGCCTGAAAACCTGCCCATTGAAAAGTACGACGACCAGCTGGCGGAAAAGACCGCACGTCTCACGGCGATGATGTCGCCATTTAATGCGCCGCAGCCTGACGTTTTCCGTTCTCCCGTCAGCCATTATCGGATGCGCGCGGAATTTCGCGTCTGGCACGATGAGGGCGACCTTTACCACATCATGTTTGATCAGCAGACTAAAGCCCGCGTGCGCGTGGATCAGTTCCCGACCGCCAGCGAACTGATTAACCGCCTGATGCCGGTGCTTATCTCAGCCATCAAGCAAGATCCGGCGTTGCGCCGTAAGATCTTCCAGATCGACTATCTCTCGACCCGCAGCGGCAAAATCATCGCCTCACTGCTTTACCATCGTAAGCTTGATGATGAATGGCAGCAGGCCGCCACAATTCTGCGCGACCAGTTGCGTGCTGACGGTTTTGATATCCAGCTGATTGGCCGCGCTGCGAAAACCAAAATCATGCTCGATCAGGATTATGTCGATGAGGTTTTGCCGGTGGCGGGTCGCGATATGATTTACCGTCAGGTGGAAAACAGTTTCACCCAGCCAAACGCTGAAATGAATATTCAGATGCTGGAGTGGGCACTCAAGGCTACGGAAAATTCTACCGGCGATTTGCTGGAGCTTTACTGCGGGAATGGCAACTTCTCGCTGGCTCTGGCGCGTAACTTCCGTCGTGTGCTGGCCACGGAAATCGCCAAACCTTCCGTCGCCGCCGCGCAATACAACATTGCCGCGAACCATATCGATAACGTGCAGATTATCCGCATGGCAGCCGAGGATTTTACCCAGGCGCTGAACGGCGTGCGTGAATTCCGTCGTTTGCAGGATGTTGATTTAAGCGGATACGAATGCAACACGATTTTTGTCGATCCGCCGCGCAGCGGGCTGGATGACGAAACCGTGAAAATGGTGGCTGGCTATGACCGTATTCTTTATATCTCCTGCAATCCGGAAACGCTGTGCGCGAATCTGGAAACACTGAGTAAGACCCACCGCGTCACGCGCCTGGCATTGTTCGATCAGTTCCCGTACACGCACCATATGGAATCTGGCGTGCTGCTGGAAAAAATCTGACGGCGAATGAAAAAACAAAAAACGGGCACTCAGAAGGTGCCCGTTTTTATTTCTGGCCGTTATCCACCCTATTACAAATAAACCCGCAGATATTCTGACAAACACAGAATCGCCATCGCCTGTCCGTAAGGCATCGACGTCAGCGCGATTTCGCGATAGAAATCGAGATCATTACCCATCGCCGTGCCGAATGACGTTTGCGTCAGCTCGCCTGCCGGATTGATGTGTTTGATCACGCCCTGAATGGCTTTCTCCGCCACCGGCGCATACGACGCATCGATATAACGTTTACGCACTGCTTTCAGAATGCCGTAAGCAAATCCGGCAGTAGCTGAGCTTTCCAGGTAAGAGTGTGGATCGTCGAGCAGCGTATGCCACAAACCGCTGTCATCCTGACATTTCGCCAGCGCGCTGACCTGGCTTTCCAGCACCTGTAACAGATAGCGGCGGGTGGCGTTGTTCTCTGGCAAATCCACCAGTTCGAGGAACTCGGGAATAGCAATCGTCAGCCAGCTGTTACCGCGTGCCCAGCGGGCCTGAGCAAAATTATGATGACCGTCGAACGTCCAGCCGTGGAACCACAGGCCGGTTTCGCGATCCATCAGGTACTGAACGTGAACCAGAAACTGGTAAGTTGCTTCTTCCACAAACTCAGGCCGATCCAGCAATTTGCCGATTTTCGCCAGCGGCAGCACACTCATCATTAGCGTGTCATCCCACATCTGCTGATGATTTTCGTTGTTATAAACGATGTGCTGCATCGCACCTTTATCAGTGCGCGGCATTTCATACATCACCCATTCCGCCCAGCGTTCCAGATAAGGACGCCACGCCGCATTACCGGTTTCCTCGTAGCGATATGCCAGCGTCAGGAACGGGCTCATGGTATTGACGTTTTTCGTCGGCGTGCCTTCCGCCAGACGCGCGCTAAACCAGTCGTCGATCACCGCCCGCATTTTCTCGTCACCGGTATGCTGATAATACTGATAAATACCGTAAAGCCCGATGCCGTGCGTCCATTCCCAACCCGCCCAGCCTTTGGTGTCAATGACGCGGCCATCGTCGAGCCGCAACAGGAACTCACCGGTTTTATCTTCGATATTCACCAGATTGTCCGTCACATTGTGGATCAGCGCTTTCAGTTCATTGCGCGAAATGAAATGTTCTGGCTGGCGTAAAAGCGCACTGTGTTTCACTTCAAAAACTTTCATGGTGTTCTCCTGATAAATATTCACCAAATTTACAAACGTCCCTGTGCCGGAATTTCGGCGGCATTTTCACGGGTCAGCTTTTCAGGTGGCGGATTGTGGCGATGCAAATAACCAATATTGTTGTTGCCCCACAGCGATTCGTATTTCATCCCTGTCAGCATTTCGACGATCGCCCGATCTTCCGGCGTAATTTGCTCCGGCACGATGCGGTTCGCGTCACGCATTTTCTGCGTTTCGCGGGTCAGCACGCCGTGCGTTTTCTGATTAAGGCGGAAGAACAGTGAAATGATGAAGCCCATGCTGAGCATCAGCAGTGAGCCGATCACCAGAACGCCGAGAATGGTGTGGCCAACAGCCGGAACCTGCTGGCTCTGCCCGGAAACAAATCCGGCGAGTTGCAGGATAATCCCCACCAGCATCACGGCACCGGCCTGCGAGGCTTTTCGTGTCAGCGTCATCACACCGGCGAAAATCCCCTCGCGGCGCTGGCCGGTAATGGTTTCATCGACATCGGCGATATAGGTGTAGATATTCCACGGCACGTAGTTGATCCCGCCGCGCCCGAGCCCTGCCAGCGCAGAAATCAGCAGCAGTAACGACATTGAATCGTTCATTCCGGTGTAATAGAGCACGCCGTAAGAAATCGCCGCCAACCCGAATAACGTTACGGCCAGACGATAGGACGGTGCCGGTCCGAAGCGGATGCACAGCGGGATCATCCCGATAACCGCCACAAATTGCAGAATCGCCATCATGCCCATGAGGTTGGAAGCAATCGCCGCACTTTGCATCAGCACAAACACCACGTAGTACGTGAAGACGGCATTAAACACGTCCTGCGCAATATACCCGCCGAGATACAAACCCAGATGCTGACGGAAAATTTTGATACGCAGCGTCGAGGACAGTTCCACTTTCAGGCGTTTCAGGCTTTGCACCAGCGTCAGCTGCTGGCGTTCGCGCTCAATTTTCTTCGTGGCTTCGGATTTGAGTTCTTCCGGCCGTTCCCAGGTAAAGAAGTACACCAGCGTCAGTACGAAGGCGCAGATCACCGCAAAGACCAGACTCGAATAGAAGAAGGAAATGGCATTATCTTTGCCAAAATGCTGCAACAGAATTCCCGGCAGGAAAGCGGCGAGAATGGCAGAAAGCTGCGCCAGCGCGATACGGGCTCCAGAGAATTTGGTTTTCTGTTTGAAATCGTCGGTCATTTCCGGCACCAGCGTCTCATACGGCACCAGAATCATGGTGTAAACGATATCGAACAACAGATATGTCAGCAGGTAATAGACATATCCCATGTCGCCCACCCACATGAAGCTGTAGCTGAACACGCAGGGAATACCAAGCAGAATAAAGAACTTACGGCGACCGAACCGTTTGCCGAGCCAGGTATTACCAAAGTTATCCGTGAGATAACCCATTAACGGGCTTAACACCGCATCGGCGACGCGCGCGGTCGCAAAGATGAAGGTCGCTTCGATGGGCGAAAGGCCGCAGAACGTGGTGTAGAAATAAAGCAGCCACGCCGCGGTCAGGGCTGTGGTGCCTGCCCCCAGAAAATCGCCAGAACCGTAGGCGATGTAATTAAAGAATCCTATCTTACGTGTTTTCATTGCCGTCTGGCCTCTGTTAAATCACCTGTAGGCGTAGGCTGAATGCGAACGAAAATACTTCGTCCGGCCATGATTCAAATTAGCGAGGAGCCCGGATGAAAACCTTTTGGTTTTTGCCACTCAGACAGACTTTATGGCAAAGAAATAAAGAAGTGGACGATCAATATCTAAATATTGAACATAGGTTTGATATTTATGAAATGACAGTTCATAAAAAGACAGTCGGAGAAGATCACAAAAGGTCGCGGTCAGGCGTAAGGCATAAAAAAGGCAACCTGAAAGTTGCCTGATTTTTCATAGGAATGAGGAAGTTACTGCGTCGTCGATTTACGCTTTTTCAGCTTCAATCCTATCCAGAACAAAAGCACGACACTGATCAGCAATGGCAGAGAATTCGACCCTAATTCAGGATATTCCACGCGGACAAACGTACTGTAAAGTAGCAATCCGAGAAGGAAAGAGGCCGCAGCCAGCACCGGTAAACCGGTGGGCATTTCGCCTTTGTGATAACGAACATGAAGGCAATACACCGACAACACCAGGGCGATTATCGGGAATATCGAAAACGCGACGACGGAGCTGAATAACGCATCGAAAGTGCCATTAATCGACAGTCCGGCAATCAAAGCCAAAACCAGAGTGCCATTATCCTGGTTCGCTTGTTCGGTCATCTTCTTTACCTCTGGTCTTATTGTGAATAGGAGTCACCGCCGTTCTTTCCTGCTGCCGGCGATACCAGTAATACGCACCTTTAGAAATCATGCGCAGTTGCAACACCAGACGCTCTTCCAGCTGGCGGCGCTGTGCGATATCCACGTCCAGCGCTTCCGCACCGGCGTTGAAAACAATGATCACCATCGCTTCGGCCTGCGCTTCGGTAAAACTGCGCGGCATGTGGTTTTCGAGTTGCAGATAGTCGGCAAGTTCCGCAATAAAATGCTGAATTTCACGGGCGACAGCCGCACGAAACGCGGAAGACGTACCGGAACGTTCGCGCAACAGCAGACGAAAGGCGTTGGGGTTATTTCCGATGAACTCCATGAAAGTCGAAACCGACGTGCGGATCACGCTGCCGCCTTTGGCAATACGCTGGCGCGCCTGGCGCATCAGCTGGCGCAGCATCAAACCGCTTTCATCAACCATCGTCAGACCCAGTTCATCCACGTCACGGAAATGCCGGTAAAAGGACGTCGGCGCAATACCCGCTTCACGGGACACTTCACGCAAACTCAGACTGGCAAAGCTGCGCTCGGCACTCAGCTGGCTAAAAGCCGCTTCAATCAGTGAGCGACGCGTGCGCTCTTTTTGTTGTGCTCTTACGCCCATAACATTCATCCGGATAATGTTCTTCTTTTTGATTATTCGCCCGTTATAGCTTCACTATACCAAAATTTTTACCGGGCGGAGCCATAGATACCACAGCATAAAGTGGGTCAGAATGTTGCCGTATTACCATTAAATGACAACTGCATGTGGGGTAATTAGGTGTAATATGTTACTTTCTCGTTGTGATTTTGTATAAAAATAGGTTTCGAACTATGCCACAGCACTCACATTTTGATGCCATCATCATTGGCTCAGGCCCTGGCGGAGAAGGCGCCGCGATGGGACTGGTTAAACAAGGCGCCCGGGTTGCTGTCATCGAACGCTATAACAACGTCGGTGGCGGATGTACTCACTGGGGAACCATCCCTTCCAAAGCATTGCGTCACGCCGTCAGCAGAATCATCGAATTTAACCAAAACCCGCTCTACAGTGATAACTCCCGCACCCTAAGCTCCAGTTTCCCGGATATTTTGCGTCATGCAGATTCCGTCATTAATCAGCAAACCCGCATGCGTCAAGGTTTCTATGAAAGAAACCAATGCCAGCTGTTCTCCGGCGACGCCAGTTTTGTCGATGCCAATACCATCAACATCCGCTACGCCGATAACACGCACGAACAAATCACCGCCGACAACATCGTGATTGCCTGTGGTTCGCGCCCTTACCGTCCTGCCAACGTCGATTTTGGTCATCCGCGCATTTATGACAGCGACCTGATCCTCGAACTGAGCCACGAACCCCGCCACGTCATCATTTATGGCGCGGGCGTTATCGGCTGCGAATATGCCTCTATCTTCCGCGGTCTGAACGTAAAAGTGGACTTAATCAACACCCGTGACCGGTTGCTGTCTTTCCTCGATCAGGAAATGTCAGACGCGTTGTCTTATCACTTCTGGAATAACGGTGTAGTTATCCGCCACAACGAAGAATTCGAGATGATTGAAGGCGTGGAAGACGGCGTGATCATGCACCTGAAATCCGGTAAGAAAGTGAAAGCTGACGCGCTGTTGTACGCTAACGGACGCACCGGTAACACTGACAAACTGGGTCTGGAAAATATTGGTCTTGAAGCCGACAGCCGCGGTTTGCTCAAAGTAAACAGCATGTATCAGACGGCTTTGTCGCATATTTATGCCGTCGGCGACGTCATTGGCTATCCGAGCCTGGCTTCAGCGGCTTACGATCAGGGCCGCATTGCCGCACAGGCGATGATTCAGGGCGAAGCGAAAGTGCATCTGATCGAAAACATTCCGACCGGCATTTATACCATTCCTGAAATCAGCTCCGTCGGCAAAACCGAGCAGGAACTGACGTCCATGAAGGTACCTTACGAAGTGGGCCGCGCGCAGTTTAAGCATCTGGCACGCGCGCAAATCGCCGGAATGAATGTGGGGAGCCTCAAGCTGCTGTTCCATCGTGATACCAAAGAAATTCTGGGTATTCACTGCTTTGGAGAGCGCGCTGCCGAGATTATTCACATCGGACAGGCAATCATGGAACAGAAAGGTGAAGGGAATACTATCGAGTATTTCGTTAATACCACCTTCAACTATCCGACCATGGCAGAAGCTTATCGCGTAGCGGCACTGAACGGATTAAACCGCCTTTTTTAAGCCCGCGGCTTTATCCATATAAGGTTGCATGTGCTCTTTGATGGCTTCAGCCAGTTGTTCATAGCGCCCACGCAGTGGCGAACCGGGACGATATACCAGCGCGATCGTGCGACGGGGTTCCGGTTTGTCACACGTCAGATACGTGACGCCATCGCGGCTGCGCTCATTCGGCACGGCCAGCGAAGGCAGCAAGGTAATGCCACTTCCCGCCGCTACCATATTCCGCAGCGTTTCCAGACTGGTTGCGCGGAAATGCGTATCTTCGTCCGCCCCTGCCTGGAAGCAAAAACCGAGCGCCTGATCGCGCAGACAATGTCCGTCTTCCAGCATCAGCAGCTTTTCACCGGCCAGATCCGCCATCGCCACGCGATCGCGTGATGCCCACGGATGATCGTCGTAGATCGCCAGTTTCATCGGCTCATCAAACAGCGGCACTTCAATAAAAGCTTCGCTCTCTTTGACCAGCGCCAGAATCGCACAATCGAGCTTCCCGCTGTCGAGCTGAGCCAGCAACTGATGGGTTTGCGCTTCGTGCAGATACATTTCGAGTTTAGGGAATGTTTTATGCAGTGAAGGAATGATTTGCGGCAAAAGATAAGGCCCGACGGTAGGAATTAGCCCGATATGCATCGGCCCGGACATCGCTTCGCCCTGCTGGCTGGCCATCTCTTTGAGGACTTTCACTTCACGCAGGACCGTGCGCGCCTGATCCACCAGCAGTAAACCGGCTTGTGTGAACAGCACCTTACGACTGGTTCTTTCAAGCAGCATCACGCCCAGTTCATCTTCCAGCTTACGGATTTGCCCGCTTAACGTCGGCTGGCTGACATGGCAGGAATCTGCTGCACGACGAAAATGGCGGAACTCTGCCAGTGCCACAAGATACTCTAAATCACGAATGTTCATTTTTCCTCCAGTCCCTATAAGGCAATGCGATAGCCGATAACGATAGATAAGATAGCAATCAACGATTATATCTATCAACCATTATCGTGAATAATGCCTTCCAACGAAACGGCAATGCCGAAAATAATTCATATTCTATCGATTAATTAAGAGGTTATTCATGTTTGCAAGCCAGGAAGGGAAATACGTACCGCACGTTACTTTTCACACCCGCCAGGGCGATCAGTGGGTAGATCTCAGCACCGATGAATTGTTCAAAAACAAAACAGTGATTGTCTTTTCACTGCCGGGTGCATTTACCCCGACCTGTTCTTCAAGCCATCTGCCGCGTTACAACGAACTTGCACCGGTGTTCAGACAACACGGCGTCGACAGCATTCTGTGCGTCTCTGTTAACGACACGTTCGTCATGAATGCCTGGAAATCAGAACAGAAGGCATCGAACATTACCTTTATTCCGGACGGCAACGGTGAATTCACCAAAGGCATGGACATGCTGGTCGAGAAAGCGGATTTAGGTTTCGGCCCGCGTTCATGGCGTTATTCCATGCTGGTACGTAACGGCGTGGTCGAGAAAATGTTCGTTGAGCCAAACAAGCCGGGCGACCCGTTTGAAGTGTCAGATGCAGACACAATGCTGAAATACCTGGCACCCGAATACAAAGTGCAGGAATCGGTTTCCGTATTCACCAAACCGGGCTGCCCGTTCTGTGCCAAAGCCAAACAGATGTTGCAGGAACGCGGTATTCAGTATGAAGAAATCGTACTGGGCAAAGACGCCACCACCGTCAGCCTGCGCGCTGTCACCGGCCGTGCGACCGTGCCGCAAGTCTTTATTGGTGGGCGCCACATCGGCGGAAGCGACGATCTGGACGTTTACCTGCATTCAGAAACACAAGAAGTGTGCGAAGTTGCACAATAAGCTTCACCGGAAACAGCTGTAAGAAGTAAGACGATAATCCCTGCATTACCAACAAAAAAGCAAAGTTAGACTACGTGAACTTTCGGCGGGCTTAGTGCCCGCCATTTTTTGTTTCTGCGATCTCAGCCCGTTTTTTCCCGACCTTCTCCTGCAACACTTTGCGGTCAATTTATTCCGTATGGCAGGACGATGACGGCGCAAAAGCCCCGCACAAAAATCACTCAGCAGGATGTCGCGCGTCTGGCAGGCGTTTCCGTTGCTGCGGTTTCGCTGGTGCTTGGCGGCAAAGGACGGATATCCCCCGAAGGCGTGGAGCGCATTTATCAGGCCATCGATCAGCTCGGTTACCGTTTACCGGCCACACCGTCAGTCGCACCTTTCACACGAACGGGCATTCTGCTTTCACCAGATTGCGCTTTCGCCGCCGGTTTACTCCCCGAATTGTCCTGCGCGCTGCAACAAACCGGCTTCACACTTATACCGGGCTACGCAGACACCTCAACGCTTCTGGAGCACGCCGCGCAGCTTCTGGCGCAGGACGTGCGCGGGATTTTCGTCTGCGGGAAATTACTCAATGCGCAGCCTGATACGCTGAAAGCCCTGCATGCGCGGGCGACGGCGCGGCATGTGGCGCTGACCGGCGTCGGCACGCATTTCCATACCGGTCCGCTCGCGACAATTCATCCCGACAATGCGCTGGGCGCACACATGGCAACGGATGCGTTACTTCAACAACAGCACCTGAATATTGGTTATCTCGGCGGGGAAAATCATTCGCTGGTTCGCGCCGAGCGGCTGGGCGGCCTTTCGCTCGCGCTCGGGAAAGCCGGTCTGGCGTTTTCCGCATCGTTAAGTCAGCCCTGTGCAGCGACATTTGACGACAGCTTCCGCGCAGTCACTCAGCTCATTAAACAAAGCCCCAAAATTTCCGCGATCCTTTGCGACAACCCGACGGTATTACTGGCCGCGCATCACGCGCTGGCCGAAGGTTTGCAAACCTCCCGATGGCGGCTGTTCTCGCGGCGCATCGCTCTGGCTGGTTTCGGCGAGTGCGAACATTCCCTGAAACTGGCTTTGCCTCTGGTTGCCACACGTCATACCGAGATGGCGACACGGGCAGTGGAATGCCTGCATGCGCAACTGGCCGGAGAGTCATTATTGCCTGACGACCCGCGTCTGAAGGTATCTCCGGCGTTTCTCGCTTCTGCTTAAAAAAACCGGCGAAAAATTTTACCCGTTTTATTTATCAATTCTGAACCCTGCCTTTTGACGGTTTTTCCGCCAGCCCCAATGCTGTGAGCATTGTTTTTCGGATGGTTAACGTCAATGACTGACTTCGCAGCGCATGCCCGGGATCGGGCGCAGCATTTTCTCACCTTACTCGCCCAGTGGGTGGCGATCCCTTCGCCGTTCGACGCTGCCAGCCTACAGCCGGATGCGCCTTTTGGCCGCGGCGTTGCCGACGCGCTCAGCTGGTGGCAAAAACTCGGCGACGACGCCGGGCTGAACACACTCAATGTCGACAACCACGCCGTGCATATTGAATACGGCAGCGGCGAGGAAATCGTGTATGTCTTTGGTCACGCTGACGTGGTTCCCGCCGGTGACGGCTGGCATTTTCCGCCGTATCAGCTCTCGCGGCTGGGCGACAATCTGATCGGTCGCGGCGTCGTGGATGACAAAGGCCCGATGATTGCCGCCTGGCTGGCGCTGGATATTCTGCGTGAACTGAATCTTCCTCTCTCACGCCGCATCCGGCTGGTGGCGGGCGGCAACGAAGAGAGTGGTTTCCGCTGCATTCGCCGCTATTTTGAATCGCAGCCGCAACCTGCTTTTGCTTTTACGCCGGACGGAAAATTCCCGGTGATTTACGGCGAAAAAGGCTCTTTGCTGGTCACGCTGACGTCCCCGGTTGAACAGCCTGGTTTGACCGTGTCCTGCGGCAGCGTGCTGAACACCATCCCTGACGTCGCCCGGCTGAACGGATTGTCGCTCTCCTCTGGCGGCTGGACGTTACCCGACGGTTTTACGTTGCTGGCCGAACCGGGACAAATTAATCACTGGCAGCTTTATGGTCGCGGCGGACACTCCTCAAAACCGGAGGCCTGCCTTAATCCGATTGCCGGTGCCGCGCAACTACTTCATCAACGTTTCAGCGCACGCTGGACACAACAACTTTGCGAAATCACCGCGCCGGAAACCGGCCAGAGCGGCGTGCAATTCGCGCTGGATACGCCGGGAGAATGCGGTCAGATCCTGCTGGTTCCCGTCGTACTGAACATCAAAAACGGGATGGTGTCGCTGACGCTGAACGTCCGTTATCCCGAAAACCTGACCCCGGAATACATCGCTGAACGGCTTACGCTCTGGAATCTCAGCTGGCCCGACAGCCGCATCAGCATTGAGCCGGTCAAATCACCGAGCCTTTATCCGCCGGACAGCGCGCTGGTGAAGACGTTGCACGAGATTTACACCCGTCATACCGGCGATACAAACCACCCGTCGCGCACCACCGGCGCAGGCAGTTACGCCAGCGCAATGCAAAACGCGGTGATTTTTGGCTGCGAATTTCCCGACGGCTCTTCCGGCAATACACACGGTGCGGACGAATACGGCAGCCTGAGCCGTTTTATCAGCGCCATCGGCATCTACGCCGAAGCCCTTTACCGGCTGGCAAATCTGCCCGCCGCTCCTTCCGATAACACGAGGTAATTCACGATGTCTGCAAAAAAACTGATTGCGCTGTGCGCCTGCCCGATGGGTCTTGCTCATACCTTTATGGCAGCCGAAGCCATTGAAGTCGCCGCCCGCCAGCGCGGTTATGACGTGAAAATTGAAACGCAGGGTGCCGACGGTATTCAGAACGAACTGACGGCAGAAGATATCGCGCAGGCCACAGTCATCATCCATGCCACCGGTATTACGCCGCAAAATATCGAGCGTTTTAACGGCGTCGAAGTGTATGAAGTTGAACTGAAAGATGCGGTGAAAAATGCCGGCGGACTGATTGATGAGATTGAGGCCGATCAGGCTCAGTGATCCCACTTTTGCTTTTTTAAGCGCGAGGAGTTTTCCGTGGCGATAAGAAAAAGAGTCATTAATACCGGTCACAGTCAGGCATCCGACACACCGCCTGCGGGGCCTGCAGGTAAAGGCCAGAGCCATGCCTGGAAAGAATTTAGCAAACACATCATGACCGGTATTTCCTACATGATCCCGGTGCTGATCATGGGCGGTCTGATTGGCGCGCTGTCGCAAATCATTCCTTATGTTTTTCTGGGAATGTCGCCGGACGAATCCATTATGGGTGCGCTCAACAGCGGGCGATACAGCGGCAGTTCGGTCTGGATGCTGCAAATCGCCAGCATCATGGAAAGCTTCGGTTTCACGCTTTTTGGCTTCGCCATTCCGATGTTCTCAGCATTTACCGCCAACTCCATCGGCGGAAAAACGGCGCTGGCGGCCGGGTTTATCGGCGGTTATGTCTCGATTAAACCTGTCGCCATTCCGGCTCTGATCAATGGTGAATGGGCCGCCGCTGCGCCGGTCGCTTCGGGCTTTCTGGGTGCTATCGTGATCGCGTTTGTGGTCGGGTATTTCGTCCGCTGGCTGAACAACACCATCAAACTGCCGCACAACTGGCTGGCGTTCAAAACCACATTTTTCATCCCGCTGATTTCCGCCATTGTCGCGATGTTACTGATGGTTTTCCTGATAACCCCAATCGGCGGCTGGCTGAACACGCTCATCCGTGAAGCGTTACAGGCCGCAGGCGCGGCGGGCACATATTTCTACGCCACCTTACTGGCAGCGGCGACGGCGTTTGATCTCGGCGGACCGGTGAACAAAGCCGCCGGGTTTGTGGCGCTCGGCTTTACGACGGAAAAAGTGTTGCCGATAACCGCGCGCTGTCTGGCGGTCGTTATTCCTTCGTTCGGCCTCGGGCTGTCTACGGTGATCGACAAATGGCTGGTCGGGCGGCGTGTTTACGATCGCCAGTTCAATCAGATTGGCCGCACCGCGATTTTCCTCGGTTTTATGGGGATTTCCGAAGGCTCGATTCCGTTTGCGCTGGAACGTCCGGGGTTTGTCATTCCGGTATACGTGGTGGGGGCAATTATCGGCGCGCTGCTCGGGGTTTCACTGGGTGCCGTGCAATGGTTCCCGGAATCCGCCATCTGGGCATGGCCGCTGGTCAGCAACATTCCGGCCTACCTGATGGGTCTGGCGGGCGGTTCGCTGTTTATCGCCGTGACCTGCGTGTTCTACCGTAACCGTTTAATCAAAAAAGGGCTGCTCGACGTCGCCTGAACCCGGAGAAAATAATGAGTCGTCAGCAACGTCTGGGCGTTCTGCGCCAGCTTATGCAGGAACAGCACCTACCCGCCGTGCTTCTGACCGACAGGTTCAGCAAGTACGCGGTAACAGAACTGTACAGCGCGTCGGGGTATGTGCTGGTTACGCCAGCCGACCTGTGGATTTTGGTCGATGGCCGCTACAGCGCCGAATGCCGGCAGAACAACCCGGACGTTGAGGTGCTGACGCTGACCGCCGAAAACCCGCTCGCGGATGTGATTAAACGGCTGATCCCCGGTAAACCGTTGTTTGCAGATGCCAGCCAGTTATCGCATCTTGCGTGGCAGGCGCTGGAAAAACAGTGCAACGTGACGCTGCAACACCGGGATATGTCGTTTTTGCGCGTGCATAAATATCCCGATGAAATCGCCAAAATACGTGAGGCTGCGGCAATTGCTGACCGCGCGCTGGAAAAGGTTATCCCGTTTATCAGGCCAGGTATCAGCGAAAAAACGCTGGCGGATCATCTCGAAATGGCGGTGAGACAAGCTGGCGGCAGTAAAACGTCGTTCGATACCGTGGTGGTTTCTGGCCTGCGCGGCGCGTTGCCACACGGGCGTCCGACCGATAAAAAGCTGATGACCGGTGAACTGGTGACGATAGATTTCGGCGCGGTGTATCAGCATTACTGTTCGGATATGACGCGCACTTTCGCACTGGGCAACGTCAGCGCGGAACTGAAAGCAATTTATGACACGGTACTTCTCGCCCAGCAGTCCGCACGTGACGCCGTCAGGCCGGGAATTCGTTGTCAGGAACTTGATGCCGTGGCGCGAGATATTATTGCAGCGGCGGGTTTTGGCGGGTACTTCAGTCACAATCTGGGGCACGGTTTAGGGCTGGATGTCCACGAAGCGCTGGCGCTCAGCCCGCAAAATGCGCAGCAGCTGGAACCGGGAATGATCATCACCATCGAGCCGGGAATTTATGTGCCGGGTCTGGGCGGCGTGAGAATTGAAGATGACGTGCTGGTGACGGAAACGGGCAGCGAGGTACTGACGCACAGCCCCCGGGCGTGGAAAGACATCTGTTTCTGAAGTGATTTTCTCCCCCTTCACAGGGGGAGAAGCCGGAAGGCTTAAAAACCCAAACGCGCTTTCGCGTCCGCAATGGCCTGCGCCACCTGCTGCGGAGAAACACCACCTTTGGCCGCACGTTTATCAAGACAGGATTGCAGTTCGAGAATGGCGTAAACGTCATTGCCAATCACGCTGCTGAATTTCTGCAAATCCGCCAGCGGCAATTCTTCCAGCGCTTTGCCCTGATGAATCGCTTCGACCACCGCTTCACCCACAATATGGTGCGCTTCACGGAACGGCACGCCTTTGGCAACCAGATAATCCGCCAGTTCGGTAGAATTCGCGTAACCCTGCTGCGCGGCTTCTTTTGCACGCGGACGTTTCACCTGAATCCCGTCCAGTACCAGAGATGCCATGTTCAGGCAATCCAGCCAGGTATCGAGCGCGTCGAACAGCCCTTCTTTGTCTTCCTGCATGTCTTTGTTGTACGCCAGCGGCAGGCCTTTCATGGTCATCATCATGCCGGTCAGTGCGCCCTGCACACGACCACATTTGCCACGGATCAGCTCCAGCGCATCCGGGTTTTTCTTCTGCGGCATCAGGGAAGAGCCGGACGTCACGCGGTCGGACAAATCAATAAACGCCGCTTCGCCGGTGTTGAAGAAAATCAGATCTTCGGCGAAACGGGAAAGGTGAACCATGCTGATGGCGGCGTTGGACAACAGTTCCAGCACGTGGTCGCGGTCAGACACGCTGTCGAGGCTGTTACGGGTCGCAGAGGCAAATCCCAGCCAGCCTGCCAGCTGTTCGCGATCCATAGGATAAGCGGTACCGGCCAGTGCGCCACAACCCAGCGGGCTGACGTCCAGACGAGTCAGTGTATCTTTCAGGCGGCTTTCATCACGCGCCAGCATTTCCACATACGCCATACACCAGTGCGCAAAAGTCACCGGCTGCGCGCGCTGCAGGTGGGTGTAACCCGGCATCACGGCGTCCTGATTGGCTTCGGCCGTCGCGACCAGCGCCTGTTGTAAATGATGTAACGCGTCGCCCAGTTCGACGACCTGCGCTTTACACCACAGTTTAATGTCGGTTGCGACCTGATCGTTACGGCTGCGGCCTGTGTGCAGTTTTTTGCCAAGATTGCCGACTTTATCGATAAGTTTGCCTTCGACCCAGCTGTGAATATCTTCAGCGTCGCTGGCTAAAATAGCGCGGGGATTGGCACGGACTTCTTCCAGTAAAACGGTCAGGGCTTCTTCCAGCTGGATTTGCTCGTCAGCAGTTAATACGTTGACGGTCACCAGCGCTTTGGACCAGGCAACCGAGCCCACGATATCCTGTTCTGCCAGCCGGTAATCGAAACGCAGTGAGTCATTGAGTTCTTTAAACCGCTGGTCTGCTGCCTGAGTAAAACGTCCGCCCCAAAGTGCCATTTTCCTGCTCCTGAATTAATTATGCAAAAGGGCGCACTATGCTGCGCCCTTGAAAAGCGTATACCGAATGCGCCGCCGTTGCGTTACGCCAGAATACGTGTGCCGATGGCAACGCCGTTAAACAGTGCCGGTAATTGTTCGGCGTGGCGCCAGCTGGCGATATCCACCGGACGGCCTAGAGAACGTGCGGCGTCCAGCGCGGCGTGAACTTTGACGATCATTCCGTCGGTGATAATACCCTGCTCGATAAGCTGTTCGGCTTTCTCTGCACTCATTTCCGGAATGCGCTGGCCTTTGCCATCGAGAATGCCGCTGACATCAGATAGCAGGATCAGATCTGCACCCAGCGTGGCTGCCAGCGCCGTCGCTGCCTGATCCGCGTTAACGTTCATCAGCTCGCCCGCAGCGGTAATACCGATTGAGCTGACAATCGGCAGATAACCTGCACCATGCAGAGTGTTAATCAGCGCCGGATTGCCCGCTTCGGCTTTACCCACGAAGCCCAGAGATTCATCCAGCTGGGTTACGCTGACCGTACCGCCGTCTGCCAGAGACAGGCCAACGGCATTAATGTGGTTTTTCACCGCCCACGCCAGCAGGGTTTTGTTCGCGCTGCCCGCCAGTGCGCCGGTAATGATGTCAATCTGATCGGCCGGCGTCACACGCAGACCGGCTTTTTTCACGACAGGAAGATTCAGCTTTTTCATCAGCTCATCAACCAGGCAGCCGCCACCGTGAACGATCACCAGCGGGCGATGATATTCCTGACGATAAGCCACGACCGCCATGAACAGGCGCTCAAGTGCTTCTTCATTATCCAGCAACACACCACCTAACTTGATGACTAACGGATTCATAGCTGTTCGCGCCCCGACCGGTTGAGAATGTTAATTAATAACAATGCGTTTAATTTAATCTACCATCCCTGAACGTCTGAATAAACGCTCAGGGACGCGTGTTTTCTGTTTGCTGACAATCTGAGGATTGTTAAAGCAGGGATTGCGTTTCCGGGAAGCCAAAGCGGATATTCATGCACTGCACAGCCTGCGCGGAAGCGCCTTTCAGCACGTTATCCTCCGTCGCCACCACAATCAGATGTTCGCCTTTCACCGCGAAGCCGATATCACAGAACGGCAGGCCGACCACGTCTTTCAGCGCCGGAACGCCCCTGGTGTACAGACGCACCAGCGGTTTGTCGTGATACGCATTGTGGAAAGCTTCTGCCACATCCTCCTCCGTCACACCTGCATTCAGACGGCATGTAATAGTCGCCAGAATACCGCGCGGGAAGTTACCCAGATGCGGCGTGAAAATGACCGGCACGCCAAGATGCTCGGCGATTTCCGGCTGATGGCGATGGCTAAAAAGTTTGTACGGCTGAAGGCTGACTTCACAGAAGCTGTTGCCCAGCGTGGCTTTGCGGCCTGCACCGCTGACGCCGCTGGTGGCGTTGATCACCGGCCACTGGCTGTCATTGAGCAAACCGTTTTCGATAAGCGGTTTCAGCGCCAGCTGAGAAGCGGTCGGGTAACAACCTGGCACAGCAATCAGCTGCGCATCTTTTAATTTGTCAGCCTGCCATTCGGCCAGGCCGTACACGGCTTTATCGAGCAAATCGAGATGCTGATGCTCGAAACCGTAGAATTCGGTGTAAAACTCAGGTTTGCTGACGCGGAAAGCTCCCGAGAGATCGAACACCACGCAACCCGCCGCCAGAAACTGCGGGGCCAGGTCATGGCTGACTTCATGCGCGGTTGCCAGAAACACCACATCGACACCTTTCGCTGCTTCCGCCACGTCTTTGAGCGGCAAAACAGGCAGATCGACGATGCCTTTCAATTGAGGGTGCAAATCGGAAAGCAATTTTCCTGCATCTGCACTTTGCGCTGAAACCGTTAAACCGGTTATGTTCATATGTGGGTGGCGGTTCAGATAAGCCGCGAGTTCGGCTCCGGCATAACCTGTGGCACCAACAATCAGCGTATTCAACATAGGGTCTGTTCACCTTCTCAATTTTGGGTAAGGAGCCGGATAATTATTCTGGTTTCCTTACGCACTGGCTTATTGTATTTTTATTCACAATTATTGCATGAATATGAATACTACCCTAACTAAAGGCTGTCAACAGTGAAGATGAAATTACCTCCTTTTATTGAGCTCTATCGGGCGTTAATCGCAACCCCTTCCATCAGCGCAACGGACGCTGCTTTGGACCAGAGCAATGAGACGCTAATCCATTTACTGGCAGGCTGGTTCGGTGATTTAGGCTTCAAAGTTGAAGTACAGCCCGTCCCAGGTACGCGCAATAAATTCAATATGTTAGCCAGTACCGGCGAAGGTGCCGGCGGCTTACTGCTGGCTGGTCACACCGACACCGTTCCGTTCGATGACGGACGCTGGACACGCGATCCTTTCACCCTCACCGAGCATGAAAATAAGCTCTATGGTTTGGGGACTGCCGACATGAAAGGTTTCTTCGCATTTATCCTCGATTCACTGCGCGATGTTGATCTGACCAAACTGACTAAACCGCTGTATATTTTAGCGACGGCGGATGAAGAAACAACGATGGCCGGTGCCAGCTACTTTTCCAAAAATGCGAAAATTCGTCCGGACTGCGCAATCATCGGCGAACCGACCTCGTTGAAACCGGTTCGTGCGCACAAAGGTCATTTGTCGAATGCCATCCGCATCACCGGTCAGTCCGGCCATTCCAGCGATCCGTCGCGCGGCGTGAACGCCATCGAGCTGATGCACGAGTCGATTACCCATCTGATGACGCTGCGCAATACGCTGAAAACCCGTTACAACCACAGTGGTTTTGTGATCCCGTATCCGACCATGAACTTCGGTTATATCAACGGCGGCGACGCGCCAAACCGTATTTGCGCCTGCTGCGAGATGCACATGGATATTCGTCCGCTGCCGGGCCTGACACTGGCTGATATCAACGGTCTGCTCAACGAAGCGCTGGAGCCTGTCAGCCAGCGCTGGCCGGGCCGTCTAGCTATCGAAGAACTGCATCCGCCGATCCCGGGCTATGAATGCCCGCCGGATCACCCGCTGGTTCAGGTGGTCGAAAAGCTTCTGGGCGTGGAAACGGAAATCGTTAACTACTGCACCGAAGCGCCATTTATTCAGGAACTGTGTCCGACGCTGGTTCTGGGGCCGGGTTCTATCGATCAGGCGCACCAGCCAGATGAATATATTGATACCGCGTTCATAAAACCGACACGTGAGCTGATTTCTCAGGTCGTTCATCACTTCTGTTATCACTGATCCTGAATCAGGGTTGATGAAGAAACAATCAGGGCGCTTCCGGGCGCCCTTTGATACTGTACAAATGATGGATTAGCCAAACTGATATCGTCGCGGTTGTAATTAAATTTCAGCGACATCGCCAAAAAGACCATTTTTAACGTGAGTGATCGGGTGTTTTTGGGTTAAAACAGGTGCGGTATTTAAAAAGTATGGCCAGGTTGGCGGGTGAACGGGGCATGAATGCCTGACGGGTGAAAGTTATTTACAGAATATAAAAATCAAACGAGAGAACGGGTCAGAGGTGATATGAACGAACAATATTCCGCAATGCGAAGTAATGTCAGTATGTTAGGTAAATTGCTGGGCGACACGATCAAAGATACGTTGGGAGAACATATCCTGGATCGTGTTGAAAAAATCCGTAAGTTGTCCAAATCCTCACGTGCAGGAAATGATGCAGATCGTCAGGAATTGCTGTCAACGCTGCAAAATCTCTCGAATGATGAGTTGTTGCCCGTTGCCCGTGCTTTCAGCCAGTTCCTTAATCTAGCCAACGTAGCCGAGCAATATCACAGCATTTCGCCACACGGCGAGGCAGCCAGCAACCCTGAAGCTCTGGCACAATTGTTCGATCGTCTGAAATCCAAAAATCTCTCTGAACAACAATTGCGTGACGCCGTTGACCAGCTTTCTATCGAACTGGTGCTGACCGCACACCCGACGGAAATCGCCCGCCGCACGCTTATCCACAAACTGGTGGAAGTGAATAATTGCCTCAAACAACTCGACCATAACGATCTGGCCGATTACGAGCGCAAACAAATTATGCGCCGCCTGCGTCAGTTAATTGCGCAGTCATGGCACACCGACGAAATCCGTAAGAACCGCCCTTCTCCGGTTGATGAAGCCAAATGGGGTTTTGCGGTGGTCGAAAACAGCCTGTGGGAAGGCGTTCCTGCTTTCCTGCGTGAACTGAATGAGCAGCTTGAGACATCACTGAATTACAAAATGCCGGTGGAAGCCGTGCCGGTGCGTTTCACTTCCTGGATGGGCGGCGACCGCGACGGTAACCCGAACGTGACTGCCGATATTACCCGCCACGTTCTGTTGCTGAGCCGCTGGAAAGCCACCGATCTGTTCCTGCGCGATGTCGCTGTGCTGGTTTCCGAACTCTCCATGACCGAATGTACGCCGGAACTTCGCGAGCGGGCCGGTGGCGCGGATATCCTCGAGCCGTACCGCGAAATCATGAAACAGCTGCGTACCCAGCTGACCACCACGCAGGTGTATCTCGAAGCCCGTCTGAAAGGCGAACGCGTTGCGCGTCCTCATGATTTGCTGGTGAAAAATGAACAACTCTGGGCACCGCTTTACGCCTGTTACCAGTCGCTGCTGGCCTGCAATATGGGCATCATCGCGAACGGTCAGTTGCTCGATACCCTGCGCCGCGTACGCTGTTTCGGCGTGCCGCTGGTGCGTATCGACGTGCGTCAGGAAAGTACCCGTCATACCGACGCGATCGCTGAAATTACCCGTTATCTGGGGCTGGGCGATTACGAAAGCTGGTCAGAATCCGACAAACAGGCATTCCTGATCCGCGAACTGAATTCACAACGCCCGTTGGTGCCACGCCACTGGGAACCGAGCGCCGATACCAAAGAAGTGCTCGATACCTGCCAGGTGATTGCAGAAGCGCCGGAAGGCTCTATCGCCGCTTATGTCATTTCCATGGCGCGTACGCCGTCTGACGTTCTGGCCGTGCATTTGCTGCTTAAAGAAGCCGGTTGTCCGTTCCCGATGCCGGTTGCGCCGCTGTTCGAAACGCTGGATGACCTCAATAACGCCGACGATGTAATGAAGCAATTGCTGAGCATCGACTGGTATCGCGGCTTCATTCAGGGCAAACAAATGGTGATGATTGGCTATTCCGACTCCGCGAAAGACGCGGGCGTGATGGCAGCTTCATGGGCGCAGTACCGCGCACAAGACGCATTGATCAAAACCTGTGAGAAAGCCGGTGTCGCGCTGACGCTCTTCCACGGACGCGGCGGTTCTATCGGCCGTGGCGGTGCGCCAGCGCAAGCTGCGCTGCTCTCTCAGCCGCCGGGCAGCCTGAAAGGTGGCCTGCGCGTGACCGAACAGGGCGAAATGATCCGCTTCAAATTTGGTCTGCCGGAAGTCACCATCAGCAGTCTGGCGCTGTATACCTCCGCCATTCTGGAAGCCAATCTGTTGCCACCGCCTGAGCCGAAAAAAGCCTGGGTGGACATCATGGAACAGCTGTCTGACGTTTCCTGCAAAATGTATCGTGGTTATATTCGCGAGAATAAAGACTTCGTGCCTTATTTCCGTGCTGCAACGCCGGAGCAGGAACTGGCGAAACTGCCACTGGGTTCACGCCCGGCGAAACGTAAAGCCAACGGCGGCGTGGAAAGCTTGCGCGCGATTCCGTGGATCTTCGCCTGGACGCAAAACCGTCTGATGCTGCCAGCCTGGCTGGGCGCAGGTGCTGGTTTGCAGGCCGTTGTCGATGACGGGAAACGCGATGAGCTGGAAGCCATGTGCCACGACTGGCCATTCTTCTCTACGCGTATCGGTATGCTGGAAATGGTGTTCGCCAAGGCCGACCTGTGGCTGGCGGAATACTACGATCAGCGTCTGGTCGAAAAAGAACTGTGGCCGCTGGGCGCGAAACTGCGTGAGCAGCTGGCAGGCGATATCAAAGTGGTGCTGGCGATTTCCAACGACGATCATCTGATGGAAGATTTGCCGTGGATTGCTGAATCTATCGCATTGCGTAACGTCTACACCGACCCGCTTAACGTACTTCAGGCTGAGTTGTTGCACCGTTCACGTGAGTTGGAAAAAGACGGCAAGCAGGATGCGAATGTCGAACAGGCACTGATGGTGACGATTGCCGGTGTGGCAGCAGGTATGCGAAATACCGGCTAGTTATCGCTGAAAACGTCCAAACAAAAACCCGCGAATTCGCGGGTTTTTTGCTTTCTGCATTCGGGACATTGTTTACTTATTTACTTAAGCACGAACCGGCACGGCGATGTCAGGGCGTACACCCAGCGTATGGCAAATTGCGTAGCTCATTTCAGCACGGTTCAGGGTGTAGAAATGGAAGTCCTTCACGCCTTCGCGGCTGAGGATTTTCACCATGTCCATCGCGATATTTGCGCCGACCATTTTGCGGGTTTCCGCATCATCGTCCAGCCCTTCAAACTGACTGTTCATCCAGTTCGGGACACGCACGTTAGTCATGGTGGCAAAACGCGTCAGCTGTTTGAAGTTGGAAACCGGCAGAATGCCCGGCACGATTTCAACATCAATGCCCTGACCCGCACAGCGGTCACGAAAACGAAGATAACTTTCTACGTCGAAGAAAAATTGTGTAATGGCGCGGCTGGCGCCCGCGTCGATTTTACGCTTCAGGTTGATCAAATCTGCCTGTGCGCTTTTGGCTTCCGGGTGAACTTCCGGGTAAGCCGCCACGGAAATATCGAAATCACCCACTTCCTTCAGCAGATGCACCAGATCGGTGGCATACATATCCGGTTTACCGCCGCCCGCCGGTAAATCCCCGCGCAGCGCGACGATATGACGGATGCCGCTTTCCCAGTAATCCTTCGCAATCTGACGCAGTTCATCACGGCTGGCATCGATACAGGTCAGGTGCGGTGCCGCTTCCAGACCGGTGCGCTCTTTAATGCCTTTGATGATGCTGTGTGTGCGGTCACGCTCGCCGGAATTAGCACCGTAGGTCACGGACAAAAACTTAGGCTTAAGGCTGCTGAGACGGTCGATGGAGCTCCACAACGTATCTTCCATCTCGCTCGTGCGCGGCGGGAAAAACTCGAAAGAAACGTTAATCTGACCCTGCAACTCTGCCAGATTCTGGTTCAGCGCTTCGCGCTGGTTTGCGTGGAAAAAGCTCATAAACACTACCTCATGGATCACTGCGTTTTAATTATTGGCTTATATGGTAAGCGTCTAGACGTCTAAACGTATGGATAGACAATGGAGGAAGTGAGCAAAACTGTCAACTGCAAAAATGCATATGCGTGTGATTAATCTTCACTCAAATTGAAAGAATTTCATGTTGGGGGAAAGTGCAGAGGAAGAGATGAGGATAAGTCTGTAAGCCCCCTTCCGGCAGTAGCCGGAAGGGGGTGGGTAATTAAAGCAACTGAGTCAACCGGTTAAGGTCAGATTGCAGTGCGCCAGCGGTAACATCACGCCCGGCACCCGGCCCGCGGATGACCAGCGGGTTGTCGCGATACCAGCGGCTTTCGATGGCAAAAACGTTATCGCATGGCAGCAACGCGGCCAGAGGATGGTCCTCTCGCACCGCTTCGACACCAACGCGCGCTTTACCGTTAGCATCGAAACGCGCCACATAACGCAGCACCAGCCCCATTTCGCGGGCGGCTTCCAGACGTTGCAGCATTTGCTGGTTCAGCGCTTCGCCGTCCTCAAAGAACTGATCGACGGAACCCGTTTCACATCCGGCCGGCACCAGCGATTCCACACGGACCTGCGTCGGTTCGATTTCATAACCCGCTTCACGCGCCAGGATCACCAGTTTACGCATCACGTCCTGACCGGATAAATCATCACGCGGATCCGGCTCAGTCAGCCCCTGCTGCCACGCTAAATCCACCAGTTCGGTGAACGGCAGCGTGCCGTCAAATTGCAGGAACAGCCACGACAGGGTGCCGGAGAAAATCCCGCTAATGGCCAGAATGCTGTCGCCACTTTCGCGTAAATCGCGCACCGTATGGTTGACAGGCAAACCGGCGCCGACGGTGGCGTTATACAACCAGTGGCTGTCGGTTTTGGAAAACGCATCACGGATCTGACGGTATTTATGGGTATCCGACGCGCCCGCCAGTTTATTCGCGCTGATCACATGGAAACCGTAGCTGGCGAAATCCAGATACTGATCGGCCAGTTCTGCGCTCGCCGTGACATCCAGCACCACCAGATCATCATAAGGATGCGCACGCATCCACAGGAACAGCGATTCTTCGTCGTGTGTCTGAGACTCATCGTCGAAGAAGGCCAGCGCACGGCTGGCGTCCAGACCTTCGTAATTGAGCAGGCTGCGTTTGCTGTCGACCACACCGGCCAGCACAAATTCGAAACCGCTGCGGGCTGAAATATTCTTTTGTTCACGGGCAAACAGTTCCAGCCAGCGTGAACCGATATTGCCTTTACCAAACAGCATCAGACCAATTTGTTTTTCAGCGCGGAACAGGGTTTTGTGCAGCCCCTGAATCAGATGAGCGGTCGGGCCGACGCGCAGTACAGCCACCAGGCTGATGCCGTCTTCCGACTGCCAGATGAATTCGATCGGCTGATCTTTCATTTCCTGATAGAAACGGTGGCTGTGCAGCGGGTTTTTACACACGCCCGCACCGACCAGCGCTACCATTGCCAGCCCTTCACGCAGCGTCAGGCGCCCCGGTAATGCGGCATCTTCCAGCACCTGCAAGGCGCTGCCCGCCACTTCGGAGGTATAGCAAAATTGCAGCAGATTGCGGTCAGGATGCACGCCGGTACACAGCGGTTTGATCTGCGCACGCTTGAGCAGCAACTCAACATCTTTTTGTGCCAGCGCAAAATCATGCGCAGACGGAATAGCCATTTCGATCAGGCAAATATCATCGTGGCTGGTGACAATTTTTGCGCCCGTGCCGGAAGCCAGCACGCGTTCGATACGCGTCGAGCCCTGCTCCGGTTTGTAGCTACAGCGCAGCTGTAAATCGATATCGCTGCCGGAAACCGGCTGCAAAGTGCGGGTATGCAAGACCGGTGCGGCCAGACGCGCCAGTTCACTGGCTTCATCCAGACGCAGCAGCGGCAACAGGCAGGCATCTTTCACTTTACGGGGATCGGCGCTGTAAACCCCGGCGACGTCACTCCAGATGGTAACGCGGCTGGCGTTCGCCAGTGCGCCAATCTGGGTGGCGGAATAGTCGCTGCCGTTACGGCCAAGCAGAACGGTTTCACCGGCGTCACTGCGGGCGATAAACCCGGTCACCACCAGATATTGCTGAGGATGCTGCGCGATAAGCTGTTGCAGGAGCGGATAAGAACGCCCTTCATCCACCTGCGGCTGAGCCGCGCGTTCAGCACGCAGAAATTCGCGCGCATCCAGCCAGGCGGCAGGCAGCTCCATTTTGCACAACACAGCAGACATCAGTCGTGCAGACCAGATTTCGCCATGACCGACGACTTCTGCGTAAACCGCATCGGTCATCTTGTCATCGAGCAAAACAGCCAGACGTTCGAGGTCATGAATAAAAGAAGCAATAAGCGGTTCTGCCATTTCCGGCGGAAGCAGGCCGGAAATCAAATCACTCTGATACCGGCGCAAGGCCTGCTGAACCTGATGCGCGGAAAGCCGGTCGGTCTGGCTCAGTTTCAGCCAGCTGATCAGCTGGTTGGTTGTGCTGCCCGCCGCCGACACCACCATCATGTCGCCCGGCTTTGCGTACTCAGCCATAATACCTGCGACGCGCAGATAACATTTCACGTCAGCCAGGCTGCTGCCACCAAATTTGTGCAACTGCCGGCTTCCCGCCGGCGCTGCAACCGCTATTGCATTCATACTTACCTCGTTGCCACTGACTGGAATGCGTGTTCCAGATCAGCAATCAAATCTTCGCTGTCTTCAAGACCTACAGAAATACGGAGCAAGCTGTCAGAAATCCCGGCGGCTTTACGCGCTTCCGGCGCCATGCCAGCGTGTGTCATGGTTGCCGTATGAGAAATCAGGCTTTCGACGCCTCCCAGTGATTCTGCGAGGGTAAATAACTTCAATTCTTTCAGGAAATGACGCAGCTGTGCTTCATCTCCGTTAAATTCAAAACTGATCATGGCCCCGAAGCCACGTTGCTGACGGCGGGCAATTTCATGCCCCTGGTTTTCCGGCAGCGACGGATGATACAGCTTTTTGACCTGCGACTGTTTTTGCAAATACGCCACAATCGCCAGCGCATTTTCCTGCTGTTGTTTTACGCGGACCGTCAACGTGCGCAGGCCACGCAACAGCAGATAGCTGTCAAATGCCGCGGCGGTCACACCAATATTGTTCGCCCACCACGCCAGTTCAGTTGCATGCTCTGCGGTCTTAGATATTACCGTACCGGCGACCACATCAGAATGCCCATTCAGATATTTCGTACAGGAATGTACAACTAAATCCGCCCCCAGCTTCAGCGGGTTTTGCAACGCCGGGCTCAGGAACGTGTTATCCACCACGGTTAGCGCGCCAGCCGCGTGAGACGCCGCACAAATCGCCTCGATATCGACCACGCGCAGCAGCGGGTTGCTGGGGGATTCAATCAGCACCAGTTTTGGTTTTTCCTTCAGCGCTTCGGCCAGCGCCTGCGGGTCACCCTGATCGACAAACAGCACGCGGTAAGCACCGCGCTTGCTCAGGCTGTCGAACAGACGGTAGCTGCCGCCGTAGCAATCGTGCGGCGCAACCAGCAAATCACCAGGTTTGAGAAACACCGTACACACCAGATGGATTGCGGACATCCCGCTGCTGGTGAGCACCGCGCCCGCTCCGCCTTCCAGATCGGCCAGCGCACGCTGAGCGATATCACGCGTCGGATTTCCGCGGCGTGAATAGTCATGGGCTCTCGGCTGATTGAAATCTTCAAAGTTGTAAGTGCTGGAAAGGGCGATAGGCGGAACTACACAACCATATTGCTGATCATTGTTCAGGCCACTGCCCACGGCAATGGTGGCTTGCTTGTGCGTCATAGTCGTTTCTTCCTGACGAAATGCGGAGGATGAGGGTGTAAAGAGTAACGCCCGGAATTATAGACGTCAATACATCTGGACATCTAAACTTCTTTGCGTATAGATTGAGCAACAGAGCAATACCCGCTAAAATTATGACGTTAATGAAGATGTCCGGCAGATCCGTTGCGTGAAGCAATTAAGCGCAAGGCGACAAAATGAACAATGCCGCAGGGCAAATCGTGAGGTATCCCTGTAAAATGACGACATTTATTTAGTGAGAACAGTGAAAATCGGGCATAATCACGCGGTTTTCAGTATTTTATTTTTTGATAAATTTAAGGTGTCCCATGGCTGAGTGGAACGGCGAATATGTCAGCCCTTACGCTGAACACGGTAAGAAAAGTGAGCAAGTTAAGAAAATCACGGTATCCATTCCGCTGAAAGTCCTGAAAATTCTCACCGATGAACGCACCCGTCGTCAGGTGAATAACCTGCGTCATGCGACTAACAGTGAATTATTGTGTGAAGCTTTCCTGCATGCGTTCACCGGTCAGCCTTTGCCGAATGACGAAGACCTGCGTAAAGAACGCAGTGACGAAATCCCGGAAGCGGCGAAGATCCTGATGCGTGAACTGGGTGTTGATCCTGATACCTGGGAATATTGAGAAACGCTGAGATTTTCTGACAGCCCTGTGCAATTCATTGTGCGGGCTTTGACGAGCGGGCGATCAATAGAACGTTTTGAATCACTGAAGGTTTTGTCTGGCGGGAAGTGAAACGACAGGCAACAAAAAAGGCGCCAAAGGCGCCTTTTTTTGCTCTCAAGCGTAAGCTTATTTGCTGCTTGGAACGCTGAAACGCTTGTTGAAGCGGTCAACGCGGCCACCGGTAGCGACTTCACGTTGCTTACCAGTGTAGAACGGGTGACATTCGCCACAAACGTCCAGGTTCAGATCGTGACCCACAGTTGAGTGAGTTTTGATTACGTTACCGCATGAGCAAGATGCAGTAACTTCTACGTATTTAGGGTGAATACCTTTTTTCATGGAAAACCTCTTCTTAAGGCCGCGTCGCTATCCAACCCTGTTCCGTCAGACACCACGCGTAGTGGATGATAGGCTTTAGTACGAAATGCACTAAAGGCGGCGAATCATACAGAATCTCTGAGAACCGCGCAATGATGTTCATGCATTTCGAAGGACACAGTGTACACTATCTCGTCATTTTTTTATAGTCTGGACCCACAATGCCTGTTGCCCACGTCGCGTTACCTGTTCCACTTGCCCGTACTTTCGATTACCTCCTGCCGCCTGGATTGCAGGTTTCTCAGGGTTGTCGGGTCAGTGTGCCTTTCGGTAAACGCGACGCCATTGGCATCGTGACGCGCGTCAGCGACTCGAGCGAATTTGGCCTGGATAAGCTGAAACCCGTGCGTGAAGTCCTCGACTCTTCCAGCCTGTTCACGCCCGATCTGTGGCGCATCCTGCTCTGGGCTGCCGACTATTATCATTTCCCGATTGGCGAAGTGTTGTTTCACGCGCTGCCGGTGTTGTTACGTCAGGGGAAACCCGCTGAACTGACGCCGCTCTGGCAATGGTTTGCCACCGAACAGGGGCGCGCCACGCCGCTCGACAGCCTGAAACGTGCGCCAAAACAGCAACAGGCGATGGCGGCACTGATCCAAAAACCGCTGTATCGCCATCAGGTTGCTGACCTCGATCTGACCGATACTGCTTTGCAGGCACTACGGGCGAAAGGACTGACAGATTTACGCAGCATCGCGCCTGCCACACAAGACTGGCGCAAAGATTTCTCCGTCGTGGGCGAACGCCTGCGCCTGAATACCGAACAAGCCACCGCTGTCGGAGCCATCCGCAGTGAAGATCAGCAGTTTTCTGCCTGGCTGCTGGCCGGGGTAACAGGTTCGGGTAAAACCGAAGTGTATCTGAGCGTGCTGGAAAATATTCTCGCGCAGGGCAGTCAGGCGCTGGTGATGGTGCCGGAAATCGGTCTGACCCCGCAAACCATCGCGCGTTTTCGCGAACGTTTCAGCGCGCCGGTCGATGTTTTGCATTCCGGTCTCAACGACAGCGAGCGACTTTCAGTGTGGCTGCGGGCGCGTAATGGCGAAGCCGGAATTGTGATCGGCACGCGCTCGTCGCTGTTCACGCCATTTGCACGTCTGGGCGTTATCATTATCGATGAAGAACACGACAGCTCTTATAAGCAGCAGGAAGGCTGGCGGTATCACGCGCGGGATCTCGCGGTATATCGCGCCCATGCGGAAAACATCCCCATTATTATGGGCTCGGCAACGCCTGCGCTGGAAACGCTGCACAACGTGGAACTGGGCAAATATCGCCAGCTGAAGCTGACCAAGCGTGCCGGTAACGCCAAACTCGCGCGGCAAAATTTGCTGGATTTAAAAGGGTTGCAGCTGAAAGTCGGGCTTTCCCAGCCGCTGATCCAGCGCATGCAGGAACATCTTAAAGCGGACAATCAGGTCATGCTGTTCCTCAACCGCCGCGGCTATGCGCCTGCCCTGCTCTGCCACGAATGCGGATGGATTGCTGAGTGTCAGCGCTGCGACCACTATTACACGCTGCATCAGAACCAGCGCCAGTTACGCTGCCACCATTGCGATAGCCAGCGTGCCGTGCCGCATCAGTGCCCGCATTGCGGTTCGACGCAGCTGGTGTCAGTCGGCGTCGGCACCGAGCAGCTGGAAAACGAGCTGGCGCCGTTGTTCCCCGATACGCCAATCACCCGCATTGACCGTGACACTACCAGCCGTAAAGGTTCGCTGGAACAGCATCTGAACGAAGTCCATCGTGGTGGCGCGCGTATTCTTATCGGCACGCAAATGCTGGCGAAAGGCCACCATTTCCCGGATGTCACGCTGGTCTCGCTGCTGGACGTTGACGGCGCGCTGTTCTCGGCGGATTTCCGTTCAGCAGAACGTTTTGCCCAGCTTTATACTCAGGTTTCAGGCCGTGCCGGTCGTGCAGGCAAACAAGGTGAAGTGGTTCTGCAAACGCATCATCCTGAACATCCGCTGTTGCAGGTTCTGTTGCAGCAAGGCTACGACGAATTCGCAAAACAGACGCTTGCCGAGCGCAAGAGCGTCTTTCTGCCGCCTTACACCAGCCACATTATGATCCGCTCAGAAGACCACGATAATCAGCAGTCGGCGCTGTTCCTGCAACAGTTGCGAAATCTGCTGGAATCCAGCCCGCTTAAAGATGATTCGTTGTGGATTTTAGGGCCGGTGCCTGCGCTTGCGGCCAAGCGCAACGGACGTTTCCGCTGGCAGCTCTTATTGCAGCATCCTTCCCGCCGCGTTTTGCAGCATCTGATCAAAAGTTCTCAACCGCTGATTACCAGCCTGCCGCAGGCTAAAAAAGTGAAATGGACGCTGGATGTCGATCCGATCGATAGCTAATCCGCATAAATAGTCAGGATTTCTGCGTGATGGATCGAAAAAAGCATCTGCATCACACTTTTAATGCAAATTAGGTAACAAATCCTACTCACATTCTGTTTAGAATGTGATGAGCTACACAGCATGGGTAGCCAGGTGAGGAATGTGGATGTTGTTGTGTCAGTTTGATGCTGTTGCAAGGAGAGATGCGTTGGATCACAAGAAAGAATTACCCGCCGCGACAATGAAAGATGTGGCAGAACAGGCAGGCGTTTCAACAGCAACGGTATCCCGCGCGTTAATGAACCCGGAGAAAGTCTCCGCATCTACCCGTCAGAAGGTCGATCAGGCTGTCATGGCCGTAGGATATTCTCCCCATGCCTTGTCCCGAAACCTGAAACGCAATGAATCGCGAACTATTCTGGTGATCGTCCCGGACATCTGCGATCCGTTTTTTGCCGATCTGATCAAAGGGATCGAACGCACCGCCGCCGAAAGCGGTTATCTGGTGCTGATTGGCGACTGCGCTCAGCAAAACCAGCAGGAAAAAACCTTTATCAATCTGATCATCACCAAACAGATTGATGGCATGTTGCTGCTCGGTTCTGATTTACCTTTCGATGCCAGCAAAGAAGAACAACGCAACCTGCCGCCGATGGTGATGGCCAATGAATTTGCGCCCGAACTGGAACTGCCGACGGTTCATATCGATAACCTGACTGCCGCGTTTGAAGCGGTGCATTATCTGCTGAATCTGGGCCACCAGCGTATTGCCTGTATCGAAGGGCCGAAACACATGCCGCTTTGCCAGTATCGCTCGCAAGGTTATGTGCAGGCGCTGCGCCGCAACGGGATCAGCGTCGAAAACGCATTAACCGCTCAGGGCGATTTTACCTATGAATCCGGCGCGCGGGCGGTGAGCGAACTGATGGCGCTGCCTTCTCCGCCAACGGCCATCTTCTGCCATAACGACATTATGGCGATTGGTGCGATGTTCCAGGCGAAGAAAATGGGTTTACGTATTCCGCAGGATTTATCGGTTGTGGGCTTCGATGACATCAAAGCCAGCCAGTTTACCGATCCTCCGCTGACCACCGTCGCGCAGCCAAGATTCCAGCTTGGTCGTCAGGCTATGTTATTATTACTTGAGCAGTTACAGGGAAATCCGGTACAAAACGGTTCGCTTCTGCTTGATAGTGAGCTGGTCGTACGCCAAAGCACGGCCGCCCCGAAAGCGTGAGTCAGTTTTTGATTTGTTATATATGCAGGGTTAAGTAACATGACGCACTTCTTCATTCATCACGACACAGCGAAACGATAGTGGCACAAAGAGACTATGTAAGCCGTGGGCGCTCAGGAGCGCGGCGGAAAAGTACCAGCCGGAGTAAAAAACGCAGTTCCCCAACGATCTCCAAAACCATGGTGGTGTTAGCCGTTGCGGTACTGGTGGTGTTTGTCGGTGGCCTCTATTTTATTGCGCACAATAAACATGAAGAAGCGGCGGTACTGCCGACGCATGTTGTTCGTCCGGGTAACGGATTGCCGCCTAAGCCTGAAGAACGCTGGCGTTATATCAAGGAGCTGGAAAACCGTCAGATGGGCGTCACCACGCCGACAGAACCGACGGCGGGCGGTCAGGTTGAATCCAAAACTCAGCTGACGCCGGAACAGCGACAGCTTCTCGAGCAAATGCAGGCCGATATGCGCCAGACGCCAACACAGCTGTCTGAAGTGCCGTATAACGACCCAAGTCAGGTCGCCACGCGTCCGGCTCAGACGCAGCGTCAGGTTCAGCAACAACAGCCAACTTATGCCCAGCAACAGCCGGTGCAGACACAGCCGCGTCAGGTTCAGCAGCCAACGTACACGCCGCAAACGCAGCCGGTACGCGCGCCGCAGGCTCAGGTGCAAACGCAGCCTGTTCAGCCAAAACCTAAGCCACAGGTGAAAGAACCGGTCAGGGAAGTGCCGAAAGAACAACCGAAAGCACAGCAACCGGCTGCAATCACGCAGGCAGCGCCAGAGAAACCGAAAGAGCAGGAAAAAACCCAGCGCTTTATGGTGCAGTGCGGTTCATTCAAAGGCGCCGATCAGGCGGAATCCCAGCGAGCCAAGCTGGCATTCGAAGGGTTTGAAGGCCGAATCACCACCGGTGGCGGCTGGAGCCGAGTGGTTATCGGCCCGTACAACAGCCGTTCTGGTGCTGACAGCACACTATCGCGTCTCAAAGGCGCTGGCATCTCCGGTTGCATTCCCGTCGCAACCGGGGGTTGAAAACCCGTAATCCTTCCCCAATCTATACTTTCAATATGCCCCGTAAGTTTGTGAGACACGCGAAGTGTCCCACAAGCCTGCGGGGATCTTTTCCGTCTGCAACGAGGAACCGCTCGTGACAACAATTGTAAGTGTACGCCGTAACGGCAAGGTCGTTATCGGTGGTGATGGCCAGGCCACATTGGGAAATACCGTCATGAAGGGCAACGTCAAGAAAGTACGTCGCCTGTACAACGACAAAGTGATCGCTGGTTTTGCTGGCGGTACCGCTGACGCCTTCACGCTGTTTGAGCTGTTCGAACGCAAACTGGAAATGCACCAGGGTCATCTGGTGAAAGCCGCCGTTGAGCTGGCTAAAGACTGGCGTACCGACCGTATGCTGCGCCGTCTCGAAGCGCTGCTGGCCGTTGCGGATGAAAATGCCTCGCTGATTATCAGTGGTAACGGCGACGTCATCCAGCCTGAAAACGACCTTATCGCGATTGGTTCCGGTGGCCCGTATGCCCAGGCGGCAGCCCGCGCATTGTTGGAAAACTCAGACCTTGGCGCACGCGATATCGTCGAAAAATCGCTGACTATCGCCGGTGACATCTGTATCTATACCAACCATTTCCACACCCTCGAAGAATTGTCTTCTAAAGCGTAAGGATCGAAAATTATGTCTGAGATGACCCCGCGCGAAATTGTCAGCGAGTTAGACAGCTACATCATTGGCCAGGATAAAGCGAAACGCGCTGTCGCGATCGCCCTGCGTAACCGCTGGCGCCGTATGCAGCTTGATGAAGCGCTGCGCCACGAAGTCACCCCAAAAAATATTCTGATGATCGGCCCGACCGGTGTCGGTAAAACTGAAATTGCCCGTCGTCTGGCCAAACTGGCTAATGCGCCGTTCATCAAAGTCGAAGCCACTAAGTTCACCGAAGTGGGCTACGTCGGGAAAGAAGTAGATTCAATTATTCGTGATCTGACCGATGCCGCCGTGAAAATGGTGCGCCTGCAATCCATCGATAAGAACCGCTTCCGCGCCGAAGAAATGGCCGAAGAACGTATTCTCGATGTGCTGATCCCGCCGGCGAAAAACAACTGGGGCCAGGCTGACGAAGCGCACGAGCCTTCTGCCGCGCGCCAGAACTTCCGCAAGAAATTACGTGAAGGCCAGCTCGACGACAAAGAAATCGAAATCAATCTGGCGGCTGCGCCTGTTGGCGTTGAAATCATGTCCCCTCCGGGCATGGAAGAGATGACCAATCAGCTGCAATCCATGTTCCAGAACATGGCCGGACAGAAGCAGAAACCGCGCAAACTGAAAATCAAAGAAGCTTACAAGCTGCTGGTTGAAGAAGAAGCGGCGAAACTGGTGAACCCGGAAGAGCTGAAAGAACAGGCGATTGAAGCCGTTGAACAGCACGGCATCGTGTTCATCGATGAGATCGACAAAATCTGTAAACGCGGCCAGAGCTCAGGCCCGGATGTGTCACGCGAAGGCGTTCAGCGCGATCTGCTGCCGCTGGTGGAAGGCTGTACCGTTTCCACTAAACACGGCATGGTGAAAACGGATCACATTCTGTTTATTGCCTCTGGCGCGTTCCAGACTGCCAGCCCGTCAGACCTGATCCCGGAATTGCAGGGGCGTCTGCCAATCCGCGTTGAGCTACAGGCGCTGTCGACTGAAGACTTCGAACGTATTCTGACTGAGCCAAGTGCATCCCTGACTCATCAGTACAAAGCATTGATGGCGACCGAAGGTGTGACCATTGATTTCACGGCTGACGGCATACGTCGTATCGCGGAAGCGGCATGGCAGGTGAACGAAACCACCGAGAACATTGGCGCACGTCGTCTGCACACGGTTCTGGAGCGCCTGATGGAAGATATTTCCTACGACGCCAGCGAAAGCAACGGTATCTCCATAAACATTGATGCAGATTATGTTAGAAGCCACCTTGATCAGCTGGTAGCTGATGAAGATCTGAGCCGTTTTATCTTATAATTTGCTCATACGTTCCGAAAGTGATCTTCAGGGAGGCGTTTGCCTCCCTGATTTTTTTTAGATTTCGGACTGACTGTTCACCTGAGCGAAATCACCTATGAGCACAATGACTCCCTGCACCCCGACCACGCCTGCCCGCGCATGGCTTGAAAGCCTGCGTCCTAAAACGCTGCCTCTGGCTTTTGCCTCAATTGTCATGGGTTCGGCGATTGCCAGCCTGCAAGGCGTTTTCCATCCGCTCATCGCGCTGCTGGCGTTGCTGACGGCGGGTTGTCTGCAAATCCTGTCTAATCTGGCCAATGATTATGGCGATGCCGAAAAAGGCAGTGATACGCCCGATCGCGTCGGGCCGTTGCGCGGGATGCAAAAAGGGATGATTACCGCCGCACAGATGAAGCGCGCGATTATCCTGACCATCGCCCTGACGCTCGTGTGCGGAATCGCGCTTATTGCTGTCGCCTGCCACAAACCGAGTGATGTCGTGGGCTTTGTGATCCTCGGCCTTCTCTCGATTGGCGCGGCCATCACATATACCGTCGGCACGCGCCCTTACGGTTATATGGGGCTGGGTGATATTTCCGTTTTGATTTTCTTTGGCTGGATAAGCGTCGCCGGGACATTCTATTTGCAGGCGGGATATTTTGACTGGATTGTGATGCTGCCGGCCACCGCAACGGGATTGCTCTCGACGGCGGTGCTGAATATCAACAATTTGCGCGATATCGAAACCGATCGCGCCAACGGCAAAAACACGCTGGCGGTTCGCCTCGGGCCAGTGAATGCCCGCAATTATCACACGTTTATTTTGGCCGCCGCCACACTGTGCCTGGCCATTTTTTCCGCCGTGTATTTGCGCCACTGGACCGGCTGGTTATTTATTCTGGCCGTACCGATGCTGGTGACTCACGTCATCCGCGTAAGAAAGTCCAAAACATCTTTGGAAGTGCGTCCGCTGCTCGAACATATGGTGAAAACGGCGTTACTGACTAACGTGTTGTTTGCGGTGGGTCTGTTACTCAATTGAATAAAAGTGGCCTGATGTGCGTTTATCGAGCCGCTTTTCACATTTAACAATTGATGATTTTGCCAACATCCGTCCGAAAGGGATATACTGAACACTCATGCAGCAACCAGATGAAATCCTATGAAATACGATACTTCCGAACTTTGCGACATCTACCATGAAGAAGTGAATGTCGTCGAACCCCTGTTCTCCAACTTTGGTGGCCGTACTTCATTTGGCGGGCAAATCACGACAGTGAAGTGTTTCGAAGACAATGGCTTGCTTTATGACTTGCTGGAAGAAAATGGCCGTGGTCGCGTACTGCTGGTCGATGGCGGTGGCTCCGTTCGTCGCGCATTGCTTGATGCCGGTCTGGCACGCCTGGCGTTGCAAAACGAATGGGAAGGCATTGTGATTTACGGTGCAGTTCGTCAGGTAGATGATCTGGAAGAACTGGATATCGGCATTCAGGCGATGGCAGCGATTCCGGCGGGGGCAGGCAGTGAAGGGATTGGCGAAAGCGACATTCGTGTCAATTTCGGCGGTGTCACCTTCTTCTCCGGTGACCATCTTTATGCCGACAACACCGGTATCGTGCTGTCAGAAGACCCGCTCGACATCGAATAACCTTGCGCTTTCAGCAACAAAAAAGGACGCCGTGGCGTCCTTTTTTATTTTCAGGCCGAAGTCATCAGACTTCTTCCATTTTTCCCAGCAATGCACGCAGACGGTCCTGCCACACGTGCTGTTCTTCTTTCAACTGTGCATTTTCACGCACCAGCGATTCATGATTACCACTCGCCTGCTGAACTTCCTGAGACAGGGTATTGTTTTGTTCTTTCAGTTCTTCGATTTCCATCTGCAAAAGAGTAATGGTATCGATCGCTTGCTGAACTTTAGCTTCTAATTTCTCAAATACTTCAAATGACATTTTTCGGTCCCCTTATGTTCGCAAGGCGCACATCTTATGTTCTGCCGCATCATCCGGACACGGCTCAAGAATTCCTGCACTCCGTCGATTTTGATAACGAATACAAACCAAATCCGGGTCTGAATTGCGCCAAAGTCTTGTAAAACCAGCGGGTGTCTTACCGGGTGATTGTATGTAGCCAGCTTTGCCCTGTCTAGCAAGAACCCCTTCCTGCACGCAGTCTGTTGCAATTTTACAGCGCCGGGTATCAGGAAATGCTTAAAAAGCAGCGTCACTCACCAGAAATCCCCGTTAATACCGAATAACCTTATCCGGCCTGTTGTTATGTTCGTTTCAACCGACGCGGCCCAAAAATTGTTAAATCGTGGCCTTTTTTCCGCGCGTGATGGCCTGCGAATACGCGAAATCGCTCATTTTTATGACACGACACACAAAATTTGATTTCGCTATTTCTCGTTTATGCTCGTTAACGATAAATTCACATTGCGTTCTCATTTAATGATGAACGTCAAAATCCGATTACGTTCACGTACGACATAACAGAAAAACTATAACCAATCATTAACATCATCCTTAGCAGGATCAAACTATGAGCCAAACCATGAGTTCCACATTAAAAGGTCAGTGCATCGCTGAGTTTCTGGGTACCGGGCTTATCATTTTCTTCGGTGCAGGCTGTGTTGCCGCATTGAAGCTTGCCGGAGCATCCTTTGGCCAGTGGGAAATCAGTATCGTCTGGGGTTTCGGTGTGGCCATGGCCATTTACCTGACTGCGGCGATCTCAGGCGCACACCTGAACCCGGCTGTCACCGTCGCGCTATGTTTGTTTGCAAACTTTGAAGGACGCAAAGTTCTGCCTTACATCATCGCGCAGGTCGCAGGCGCCTTCTGTGCCGCCGCGCTGGTTTACGGCCTTTACTACAATCTGTTCTACGATTTCGAGCAAACTCACAACATGGTACGCGGCAGCGTAGACAGTCTGAGCCTTGCCGGTATCTTCTCGACGTATCCAAACCCGCACATCAGCGTATTGCAGGCGTTCCTGGTTGAAACCGTGATCACCGCCGTTCTGATGTCGCTGATCCTCGGCCTGACCGATGACGGCAACGGCCTGCCACGTGGCCCGCTGGCTCCGCTGCTGATCGGTATTCTGATTGCAGTTATCGGTGCATCCATGGGGCCACTGACCGGATTCGCACTGAACCCGGCGCGTGATTTCGGACCGAAACTGTTCGCTTACTTCGCAGGCTGGGGCAAAGTGGCCTTCACCGGCGCCCGAGATATCCCTTACTTCCTGGTACCGATTTTTGGCCCACTGCTGGGTGCGTGTCTGGGTGCGGTCGGCTATAAAGCATTGATTAGTCGTCACCTGCCACACCAGATTAACGAAACAGCGGCTGACAAAGCGTCACAGCCAACCAAACAGCGTAAGGCCTGATCGGCTAAACTGTTCCACAGCTTACTCATTTGCAGGATGAAAATTATGTCAGCAGATACGACTCACGAAAAAAAATACATTGTCGCACTCGATCAGGGTACGACCAGCTCACGCGCAGTAGTGCTGGATCACGATGCCAACATCATCAGCGTTTCTCAGCGTGAATTTACCCAGATCTACCCTAAATCTGGCTGGGTTGAGCACGATCCGATGGAAATCTGGTCATCGCAAAGCTCGGTACTGGTTGAAGTGCTGGCTAAAGCCGACATCAATTCCGATCAGATCGCCGGTATCGGTATCACCAACCAGCGTGAAACCACCATCGTGTGGGAAAAAGAAACCGGCAAGCCGATTTATAACGCGATTGTGTGGCAATGCCGTCGTACTGCTGATATCTGCGAAAAGCTGAAAAAAGACGGGATGGAAGAGTACATCCGTCACAACACCGGCCTGGTGGTTGACCCGTACTTCTCCGGCACCAAACTGAAATGGATCCTCGATAACGTTGAAGGCTCCCGTGAACGTGCTAAACGCGGCGAACTGCTGTTCGGGACTGTGGATACCTGGCTGGTCTGGAAAATGACTCAGGGACGCGTTCACGTGACGGATTACACCAACGCATCACGTACCATGCTGTTCAATATCCGTGATTTGAAGTGGGATGAACGCATGCTCGAAGCGCTGGATATTCCGCGTGAAATGCTGCCGGAAGTCCGTCCTTCCTCTGAAATTTACGGCCAGACCAACATTGGTGGTAAAGGCGGTACGCGTATTCCAATCGCCGGTATTGCCGGTGACCAGCAGGCGGCGCTTTACGGCCAACTGTGCGTGCAACCGGGTATGGCGAAAAACACCTACGGCACCGGCTGCTTCCTGTTAATGAACACCGGCACCGAAGTTGTTGCATCGAAAAATGGTCTGCTGACCACCATCGCCTGCGGCCCGCGTGGCGAAGTAAACTACGCGCTGGAAGGTGCCGTTTTCGTTGGTGGCGCATCTATTCAGTGGCTGCGTGATGAGCTGAAACTGATCAGCGATGCAACTGACTCCGAATATTTCGCGATGAAGGTGAAAGACACTAACGGCGTTTACGTGGTGCCTGCTTTCACCGGCCTCGGCGCCCCTTACTGGGACCCGTATGCCCGTGGCGCAATCTTCGGTCTGAGCCGTGGTGCGAACAGCAACCACATCATCCGCGCAACGCTGGAGTCTATTGCTTATCAGACCCGCGACGTACTGGATGCCATGCAGGCCGATTCCGGTGCCCGTCTGCAATCCTTACGCGTGGACGGCGGCGCGGTCGCCAACAACTTCCTGATGCAATTCCAGTCCGACATTTTGGGTACCCGCGTTGAGCGTCCTGAAGTGCTGGAAGTTACCGCGCTGGGTTCTGCTTTCCTCGCAGGCCTGGCCGTCGGTTTCTGGAACGATCTGGAAGAAGTCCGCAGCAAAGCCACTATCGAACGTGAATTCCGCCCAAGCATTGAAACAACGGAACGTAATGTCCGCTATAAAGGCTGGCAGAAAGCGGTGGCACGCGTTCGTTCGTGGGAAGATCACGACGAGTAATCCCGTCAGTTTTACGCCAACACCTTTTATGAAACTCCCCATCCGGGGAGTTTTTTTATGCGTCCTTCCCACTGTGCTAAAATCTGCGGCACAGATGAGCCTTGCCTCACCGAACTCTTTCTTTTCTTCCAACAGGTTTTCCAATGAAACGTGAATTAGCAATCGAGTTCTCCCGCGTGACCGAAGCTGCCGCGCTCGCCGGTTATAAATGGCTGGGCCGTGGGGATAAAAACCTCGCCGATAACGCCGCCGTGCAGTCCATGCGCATCATGCTTAATAAAGTCGATATCGACGGCACGATTGTGATTGGCGAAGGTGAAATCGATGAAGCACCGATGCTGTATATCGGCGAAAAAGTCGGTACCGGCAACGGCGACGCGGTCGATATTGCGGTGGATCCGATTGAAGGCACGCGCATGACCGCAATGGGTCAGTCCAACGCACTGGCTGTGCTGGCTGTGGGCGATCAGGGTTCTTTCCTCAACGCCCCTGATATGTACATGGAGAAAATTGCCGTCGGTCCTGGCGCGAAAGGCGCTATTAATCTGAACCTGACGCTGGCAGAAAATCTGGCGAATATTGCCAAAGCGCTGAACAAACCGCTGACCGAACTGACTGTTGCCGTGCTAGCAAAACCGCGTCATGACGACGCAATCCGTGAAATGCTGACCGCCGGTGTCCGCGTCTTTGCGTTCCCGGACGGTGACGTCGCAGCAACCATTCTGACCTGCATGCCGGAAAGTGAGGTTGACGTGCTTTATGGAATTGGCGGCGCGCCTGAAGGCGTGATTTCTGCGGCCGTTATCCGCGCGCTGGATGGCGATATGCAGGGGCGATTACTGGCGCGTCATGACGTCAAAGGAGATACGCCGGAAAACCGCCGGATTGGCGAAGAAGAGCTGGCGCGCTGTAAAGCGATGGGGATTGAAGCCGGGAAAGTGCTGTTGCTTGATGATATGGCGCGCAACGACAACGTGATTTTCTCAGCGACCGGGATTACCAAAGGCGATCTTCTGGAAGGCATCAGCCGTCAGGGAAATATGGCGACCACCGAAACACTGCTGATTCGTGGCAAATCCCGCACCATCCGCCGCATCCGTTCGACGCATTATCTAGACCGCAAAGACGCCGCGCTGCACGAATTCATTATCTGATCCGCGGCCTTCCGGTCATCAAAAAGGCAGGTTTTTTTGCCCTGCCTTTTTTAATGTAAAACAAAACGTTAAACCGCATGTCCTTCATGCTGACTGCGGTTCGACATCGGCCACCAGCACAGCAAAATCAGCACAGCCATCGCAAACATCAGCAGGCCAAGACTGAACTGACCGGTTTGCGGCAACATCGCTGACATCCACGCCACCAGCCCGGATCCCATATTCTGCAAACCGCCCACCAGCGCCCCTGCAGCCCCCGCCAGATACGGGAAAGGCTCCATCGCGCCGGTCGTCGCCAGCGGGAATAACATACCCGCGCCGAAGAAGAACAAAGACGCAGGCACGATCAGCGTCCAGATATTCATAATGCCCAGCCAGCCCGGGATCCACATCAATAATCCCGCCAGCAGACAGCTGATGACCGAATGCCACATCAGTTGCTGGAAGCTTTTCTCCGTACGCCCGGCATACCAGGCACCGAAGAATGCCGCAGGGATCGGCAGGATAAACAGGATGCTGACCATCACACCGCTCAGCCCCAACACGCCGCCCATCAGCACGCCGCAGCTGGCTTCAAAGACCGCCACGCCCGCCAGCGCGCCCACCAGCATTACCAGATAGCGGCTGAAATTGCCGTCTGCCAGCAACAAACGCAGGCTGCTGAGCATTTTGCGCGGCGGATGGTCAGCAGTAAATTCCGGGCGGGTTTCCGGCAACCAGCGGTACATCGAAAACGCGACGCCCGCGCACAGAATAAGCAGAAAACCGAAACTCGCCCGCCAGCCCAGCCACGCAGCCAGCGCACCACCGATAACCGGCGCTAACAGCGGGCTGACCAGAATCCCCATGTTCAGCAAACTGTTGGCGTGGCGCAAAGCACCGCCGCTGTATAAGTCACGCGGCATGGTTCTCGCCATCACGCCCGCTACGCCGGTGCCCAGCCCCTGAACCGCACTGGCCAGGATCAGCATATTCAGACTGGATGACACCATCGCGCCCGCCGCACCAATCAGGAAAATCATCAGACCGGTGAGGATCACCGGTTTGCGCCCCACGTTGTCGGACAACGGGCCGTAAATCAGCTGCGAGCCGCCGTAGGTCAGCAAATAAGCGGCCATAACGCGCTGCACTGCCCCCGGTTTGACGGCCAGACTGGTCGCCATATCCGCGATGTTCGGCACATAAATGGTCTGCGCCATCTGACCGACCGCCACCAGCAATATCAGCATCACAAGCAGGTGAATATTTTCCAGATTTTTCATTTTTCAGTTCGTTATCAGATAAGGTGGAAAAAGTTCAGAACAAATAACCAGCAAAACCGCCGATAATACGGCGGCGCATAAGTTAACAAATTCAGATGAATAAGCGAGGGGTGCGGCAAACTCTCCTGTTATTTTGCTGGCAGCGACAGGAGCCAGATCTGTAACGCAGACTGTACAGAAATCGATACTGGCTAACGGACGCAGAACAGGCTGATAACATTTAACCGATAAGGGATCCGAAAAATTTGAAATAAAATCAGCGCATAAATTCGCTATGCATGACGAAATCAGAAACGACAGGAGTTTTTATGGCTGATTGGGTAACGGGAAAAATCAAAAAAGTTGAGCACTGGACGGACAATTTGTTCAGCATCACGGTCAATGCGCCAGTCGACTCTTTTACCGCAGGCCAGTTTGCCAAACTCTCTCTGGAAATCGACGGCGAGCGGGTTCAGCGTGCATATTCCTACGTCAATCCGCCTTCCAGCGCAGACCTGGAGTTTTATCTGGTCAACGTGCCGGAAGGAAAACTCAGCCCGCGTCTGCACGTGATGCAGCCCGGCGACGAAATTCATGTCACCAAAGAAGCCGCCGGTTTTTTCGTGATTGATGAAGTTCCTGAGTGTGACACGCTTTGGATGCTGGCAACCGGTACCGCCATCGGGCCTTATCTGTCAATTTTGCAGGAAGGAGCCGGTCTGGAGCGTTTTAAAAATATCGTACTGATCCACGCCGCGCGCTTTGCTGCCGATCTCAGCTATTTACCGCTGATGCAGCAATTACAGCGACGTTATGAAGGCAAACTGCATATTCAGACCGTCGTCAGCCGTGAAGAAATTTCAGGCTCACTGACCGGCCGTGTCCCGGCGCTGATTGAAAATGGCACGCTGGAAGGGGCTGTCGGCCTGAAGATCAACGCGGAAGACAGCCACATCATGCTCTGCGGAAACCCGCAGATGGTCCGCGATACCCAGCAGGTGCTGAAAGACCTGCATGGCATGCGCAAGCATCTCAAACGCAAACCGGGTCATATGACCAGCGAACACTACTGGTAAGTATTTTTTGTTATGCAGATTTAAATCTGACGTCTTCCGGCTCCGGGCCAAAACGATTTGTGCCCGGTGTACCGGCGAAAGCGCCGCAGTCGATAATCAGCATGATGAAAATGACCGAAGGCACCAGCCGTCCTAATACCCAGCCCCACGTCTGCGGCATCGCCGCCGCCCAGTTTCCGGCCACCAGCATCCACGCCAGCACAAACAACAATGCCCACCAGGCCGACTTATTGCGGTCATGTAACCTTTTCACCAGCACCGCCGCCGTTGGCCACAACAGGACGACCAGCGCGAAACCCGCGGTCTGATAGGTAATCCATAGCTGTGCGGCAAAGAAGAAATCGGCGGCCATCAGAATCAGCCAGCTGATCATCCAGATCCAAAAATCGCGGCGGCCCAGGCGGCCGTTAAAAGAAAACAGTGCGTGCTGTAACGTCATTGACCGTCGGTTCCCTAAAAAACAATGAGAGGAAAATGTTAAAACAGGGCGAGTGTACCTGATGCACCGTGGCCGGGAGAATGTTTACGCACTCCTTTTGACATTGCCCCCCGATCACCGCTTTAATCGGTCTGTTGAAACAAAATAAGAAACGCCCTATGACTGTTGCTAAATCGATTTTACAACTGACTTTGCCCGTATTACTGATACTCGCGGGCCAGAACACAGCCCTTGCCGATCCGCCGGCTGACCATTCCGGCGCAGAAGAGATGCCGAAAGCCCCGTATCTTCTGGCAGGCGCACCGACATTCGAAACGACGCTGATTAACTTCCGCGCCAAATACAATGAAGCGAATCCGACCCAGCAGATCGGCGAATTCCGCGCAATCAGTGAATCCGCTAACAGCTCGCTGACCCGCGCGGCCAGCAAAATTAACGAAAATCTCTATGCCTCCACCGCGCTGGAAAAAGGCACAGGCAAAATCAAAACGCTGCAAATTACCTATTTGCCGATTCAGGGCCCTGAAGAAAAAGCCGCCCGCACGCTGGCTGTCAGCTATATGGCAAATCTGATGCGTCAGTTTGATGCCACCCTTTCGCCGGAACAAAGCGTGGCGAGAGTGACGTCCCTGATTGAAAAAGGGAAAGGTCAGCAGTTTTATAAACAGGAAGTTGGGGCGGTGCGTTTTGTGATTTCAGACAATGGCGAAAAAGGCCTGACGTTTGCCGTTGAGCCGGTAAAACTGGCGCTGGCCGAGCCCTGAGATGACGGTTTTTAATGACAAAAAGCAAAGCCTTTATGGTCAATGATCTCTATACTGTTGCACAGGTAATCTGCTTGTTTGGCAGAAATTTTAATCGACACTCGCGTCCCCTTTTGGAGGAAAAAACATGCGACATCCATTAGTGATGGGTAACTGGAAGCTTAACGGCAGCACCCACATGGTTAACGAACTGATTGCTGCTCTGCGTACCGAGCTGAGCACCGTTGTAGGTTGTGGCGTTGCAATTGCTCCACCAGAAGTTTACCTGTCACAGGCTAAACACGCTCTGGCCGGCAGCCGTATCGCGCTGGGTGCTCAGAACGTTGATGCTAACCTGTCCGGCGCATTCACCGGTGAGATCTCTGCCGACATGCTGAAAGATATCGGTGCGAAATACATCATCATCGGTCACTCAGAACGCCGCACTTACCACAAAGAAAGCGACGAGTTCATTGCTAAGAAATTTGGCGTGCTGAAAGAAGCGGGTCTGATCCCTGTTCTGTGCATCGGTGAAACTGAAGCAGAAAACGAAGCCGGTAAAACTGAAGCCGTATGCGCTAAGCAACTGGACGCCGTTCTGAACACTCTGGGCGCGAAAGCATTCGAAGGCGCAGTGATCGCTTACGAACCTGTTTGGGCTATCGGTACAGGCAAATCAGCGACCCCAGCTCAGGCTCAGGCCGTTCACAAATTCATCCGTGACCACATCGCTAAACAAGATGCTGCTGTGGCTGAACAAGTTATCATCCAGTACGGCGGTTCTGTTAACGCTGCTAACGCTGCTGAACTGTTCACTCAGCCAGACATCGATGGCGCACTGGTTGGCGGCGCATCACTGAAAGCTGACGCTTTCGCAGTGATCGTTAAAGCGGCCGCAGAAGCAAAACAAGCGTAAGCCTGTTCCTTCTGAGCGCAAAAACCCCGGCTTGCCGGGGTTTTTTATTGCCTGAAAACAGGATTAACGCTTGCTGATTTGGTCGAAAATCCCGTCAGTCGCGAAGTGATCTTTCTGCGCCTGAGCCCAGGTTCCTGCAACATCACCAATGGTGAACAGTTTCAGTTTAGGGAATTCAGCATCGAATTTTTTCTCAACAACCGGATCACGCGGACGATAGTAGTTTTCAGCTGCAATAGTCTGGCCTTCCGGTGAGTACAGGTACTTCAGATAAGCTTCTGCCACGGTACGCGTATCACGCTTATCGACCACTTTATCCACTACAGAAACCGTTGGCTCTGCCAGAATCGATTCGCTTGGCGTCACGATTTCAAACTTGTCTTTTCCAACTTCCTTAGTGGCCAGCAGCGCTTCGTTTTCCCAGGCAATCAGCACATCACCAATACCGCGTTCCACAAAGGTATTTGTCGCGCCGCGGGCACCGGAATCCAGCACTTCCACGTTTTTATACAGCGCTTTCACAAAATCCTGAGCTTTCGCTTTGTCATTGTTGTTGTGATGCAGGGCATAGCCCCACGCAGCCAGATAGTTCCAGCGCGCGCCGCCTGATGTTTTAGGATTCGGGGTGATAATCGATACACCCGGTTTGATCAAATCATTCCAGTCGTGAATTTGTTTCGGGTTGCCTTTGCGAACCAGGAATACGATGGTCGACGTGTAAGGGGCAGAATTGTCTGGCAGGCGGGTGATCCAGTTTTTATCAATACGGCCGCGTTCAGCGATAGCATCTACGTCATACGCCAGGGCGAGGGTCACGACATCGGCTTCAATACCGTTAATGACAGACGTTGCCTGCTTGCCTGAACCGCCGTGTGACTGGCGAACGGTCACGGTATCACCGGTTTTGCCCTGCCAGTATTTACTGAATGCTTTGTTATATTGCTCATAAAGCTCACGGGTTGGATCGTACGACACGTTCAGAATCTGAATGTCTTTGGCAATCGCCCCGGTTGCTACCAACAGTAATGCCAGACCTGCACCCCATTTACGCATACGCATCGCACTCTCTCCCAAAAATAGTTTTTATGGATTTCATTAATTTGATTGGATGAACAGAGCGTGCCAGAGAAAAAGAAAACAACTAAAGAATAAAAGGTTTTTTTCTATTACTTTCTGGAATAACCAGAAACAGGTCGAAAAAAAACCTCCCGTAAAGGAGGTTCTTATATTCAGGCAAGAAGCTGTTTTTAGAACAGTTTTTTAGCTGTATCGTACCAGTCTTCTTTGAACTTACTTTTCTTGTTCTCAGGAGAAATACACACAGAGATCAGTTCGTGAACCATTTTCTCGTTTTGAACACCGACGCAGTAACCGCCTTTGCCGTAGTCACGACCTTCTTCCATCAGCAGGTCTACCGCGTAAGCACCCATGCGGGACGCTAAAATACGGTCATAAGCAACCGGTGCACCACCACGCTGGATGTGACCCAGTACGGTGCCACGGGTTTCACGACAGGTTTCTTTCTCGATGTATTTAGCCAGCTCATCGATATCATCTAACTTTTCAGTGATGGCGACGATAGCGTGCTTTTTACCTTTCGCGATGCCGGCTTTGATTTCAGCAACCAGATCATCACGTTTGAATTCAACTTCTGGGATGGCGATAAATTCGCAACCACCGGCAATTGCCGCAGCCAGAGTCAAATCGCCGCAGTAACGGCCCATCACTTCAACGATAGAGATACGCTGGTGTGAAGAAGAGGTGTCACGCAGGCGGTCGATAGCTTCAACCACAGTACCCAGAGCAGTGAAGAAACCGATGGTGTAGTCAGTACCGGCAACGTCGTTGTCGATGGTGCCTGGCAGGCCGATACAACGAATGCCACCTTCTTTCGTCAGCAGGTCAGCACCGGCATAAGAACCGTCACCGCCGATAACGACGAGGCCGTCGATACCGCGATCTTTCAGGTTTTGCAGGGCAACTTTCCGCATGTCCGGATCGCGGAATTCAGGGAAACGCGCTGAACCCAGGAAAGTACCGCCACGGTTGATCATGTCTGAAACGCTGTAGCGGTCGAGTTCTCGCATGCGATTTTCGTACATGCCGAGATAGCCATCTTCAATACCGAAAACTTCCAAACCTGCGGATAACGCCGAACGCACAACGCCGCGGATCGCAGCGTTCATGCCCGGTGCATCGCCACCGCTTGTCAGTACACCAATTTTTTTGATCATGACTACCTCTGAACTTGTAGATGCAATTTCTTAAGAATCTTGAGCCTGCCCGTCGGCGGATTTAACTTTTGCAGCCAAAGGGCTTATTAGCGTTTGAGCCTATAGTATAACAAAACACCGTAGCTGAATTGATTCAAGTCAGCAAGAACACGCATACAACGCTCTGTACATCGCAATTTACTGATTCATACGGCTTTTACAAGATATTTCCGGTTGGTTACGCGCAGATTTCCATCTTGTTAATTTCCGGTTTTGTGAAACAATTCCAAATTGCGGACAAAAAAAACCCCACCTTTCGGTGGGGGAAGACAGGGATGGTGTCTATGGCAAGGAAAAACAGGGATCTTACTCGGTCGTGCTGGTACTACTCGTCTTCTGGGCAGAAGGGGGTTGTAAACCAGAAAGCTGCGCTTGCATCTCTTTCATGCGTTGCTCGTGCTTCCGGTTAAGTACATCTTTTTGCTCGGGAGACAGAAGATTAAACATCTGGTTGCGGATGCGGGCCATTTCGACCTGGCGGTCCACTTGTTCCTGAGCCATTAATTCGGCTTGAGCCCTTACAGCGGCCTGATTAAATTTTTCAGCGGTCACCAGCCTGTGCATAGTTTCCATCTGTTCTACATTTACATGAGGCAAATCTTTACGGGCCTGATGCATTAGGTCGCGCATTTGTTGGCGCTGTTGCTCGGTCAGATTCACACCATCAAACAGTGTGTTGCGTTCCTGAGGCTTATCCAACAACGTGCTATCATGTTCTGCTGGCATCGCCGACACTGGTTTTGCGCCATCTGCTAAAACGACACCTGAACTCAGCGTCAGAAGCGTGGCCAAACCAATTGAAGCTGCCTTAAACATCACATACTCCTAAAGTCTTTATCGCTCATCGCGAATCATTGAAAAGCAGTCTAAACCTGCTGCTGCAAACAAGCGTCAGTGCTTGTAAAAGTACGTAAAGTCATGGAATAGCGGCAATTGATGACGTATTTTGCGTCTAGAGGTAAATACAATGAATAAAATTTTGTTAGTTGATGATGACCGTGAACTGACTTCACTTTTGAAAGAATTACTCGAAATGGAAGGCTTTAATGTTGTGGTGGCTTACGACGGTGAGCAGGCATTAGAGAAAATCGATAATACCATCGATCTTCTGTTACTTGACGTGATGATGCCGAAGAAGAACGGCATTGAAACCCTTAAAGAATTACGCCAGCGCCACCAGACGCCAGTGATTATGTTAACCGCTCGCGGCAGTGAATTAGACCGTGTTCTCGGCCTCGAACTGGGTGCCGATGACTATCTGCCAAAACCGTTTAACGACCGTGAACTGGTTGCGCGCATCCGCGCCATGTTGCGCCGTTCCAATTGGAGCGAACAGCAGCAAACCAATGAAAATAATGGCTCGCCAACGCTGGAAGTCGACGGGCTGCAACTTAACCCCGGCCGCCAGGAAGCCAGTTTTAACGGTGAAGCGCTGGATCTCACCGGGACTGAATTTACCCTGCTGTATTTACTGGCAAAACATCTCGGACAGGTCGTTTCACGCGAGCATCTGAGCCAGGAAGTACTGGGTAAACGTCTGACGCCGTTTGACCGTGCCATCGATATGCATATTTCTAATTTGCGCCGTAAATTGCCCGACCGTCAGGACGGACATCCGTGGTTTAAAACCTTGCGCGGACGCGGTTATCTGATGGTTTCTGCTTCATGATAAACAGCCTTACGGCGCGTATCTTTGCCATTTTTTGGTTCACATTAGCGCTGGTGCTGATGTTGGTATTGATGGTGCCGAAACTCGATTCTCGCCAGATTACGCCGTTGCTCGATAACGAACAGCGGCAAGGCCTGATGATTGAACAACATGTCGAAGCCGAACTCGCCACGGATCCGGCTAATGACCTGATGTGGTGGCGCAGGCTGTTCCGCGCGATCGATAAGTGGGCTCCGCCGGGCCAGCGCCTGTTGCTGGTCACCAGCGAAGGCCGCGTCATCGGTGCGCAGCGCAATGAAATGCAGATCGTGCGTAACTTCATCGGGCAGTCTGACAACTCCGATCGTCCGAAGAAAAAGAAATATGGCCGCGTTGAAATGGTGGGGCCATTTTCTGTTCGTGACGGCGAGGACAACTATCAGCTTTACCTGATGCGTCCGGCCAGCAGCTCTCAGTCTGATTTTATCAATCTGATGTTTGACCGCCCGCTTCTTTTGCTCATCGTCACAATGCTCATCAGCGCTCCGCTTCTGCTCTGGCTGGCATGGAGTCTGGCGAAACCTGCACGTAAGTTGAAAAACGCCGCAGATGACGTTGCACGGGGAAATCTCAAACAACATCCGGAACTCGAAGCCGGACCGCAGGAGTTCCTCGCGACTGGCGCCAGTTTCAACCAGATGGTCAGCGCGCTCGAACGCATGGTGACCGCGCAACAACGGCTGATTTCGGATATCTCGCATGAACTCCGTACACCGCTGACGCGACTTCAGCTGGCAACCGCGCTGATGCGTCGTCGCCACGGTGAAGGCAAAGAGTTGCAGCGCATCGAGAATGAGGCGCAGCGTCTGGACGGAATGATCAATGACCTGCTGGTGTTATCGCGCAGTCAGCACAAAAATGAGCTGTCGCGGGAAACCCTGAAGGCCAACGAATTGTGGGCTGGCGTGATTGATGATGCGCAGTTTGAAGCTGAGCAGATGGGCAAAACCCTTGAAGTGACCTCGCCTCCGGGCCCGTGGAAACTCATCGGTAATGCGGCTGCGCTCGACAGCGCACTGGAAAACATTGTGCGCAACGCCCTGCGCTATTCACATCATCACATCGCGCTGAACTTCGCTCACGACAACGAAGGTATCACCATTACCGTGGATGACGACGGCCCAGGTGTCAGTGAAGAAGATCGCGAACAGATTTTCCGTCCGTTCTACCGGACTGATGAGGCTCGCGATCGTGAATCAGGCGGAACTGGCCTCGGGCTGGCGATTGTGGATACCGCCGTTCAGCAGCACAGAGGTAAGGTTAAAGCCGAAGATAGCCCGCTGGGTGGCCTTCGCCTGATTATCTGGCTGCCGCTGCACCAGCGTTGAGTTTCTGCTATTCTGCGTCCCTCTATCAGGGGGACGCATGCTTAACATCGTTTTATTTGAACCAGAAATCCCGCCAAATACCGGCAATATTATCCGTTTGTGTGCCAACACCGGATGTCAGCTTCACCTCATCGAACCGCTGGGTTTCGGCTGGGACGATAAGCGCCTGCGCCGTGCCGGGCTCGATTATCACGAATTCGCTCACATCAAACATCACCCAAACTACGACGCTTTTCTCAGCAGCGAAAATCCGCAGCGTCTGTTCGCTTTGACCACAAAAGGCACGCCCGCTCACAGCGGCGTCAGCTATCAGGATAATGATTTTTTGCTGTTCGGCCCGGAAACGCGCGGCCTGCCCGCTACAATCCTGGATGCACTGCCTGCCAGACATAAAATCCGTATTCCGATGCTCGCAGAAAGCCGCAGCATGAACTTGTCGAATGCTGTTTCTGTGGTGGTTTACGAGGCCTGGCGCCAGCTGGGATATCCGGGTGCTTTACTCAAAGAGTAAACCGGAAGAGAAAAAATGAAATGAACGATGGCATGCAAGAACATGCCATCGGAAATCTGTCAGATACCGTCGCCAAATTCAAAACCCTGCGCGATACCGTTGAAATGCTGATCCATATCCATTGAAGGTCGTTCACTTTCTGGCCGCCCGACGATGCGTGCAGGAACGCCTGCCGCCGTGGTGTGCGCCGGAACAGATTGCAATACCACAGAACCCGCCCCGATTTTTGCCCCTGCACCCACTTCGATATTGCCGAGAATTTTCGCGCCAGCGCCAATCATCACGCCTTCACGAATTTTCGGATGGCGATCGCCGACCGTTTTGCCCGTCCCCCCAAGCGTGACCGATTGCAGAATCGATACATCGTTTTCAACCACGGCGGTTTCACCGATGACAATCCCGGTGGCGTGGTCAAACATGATGCCGCAACCAATACGCGCCGCTGGGTGAATATCCACGCCGAAGGAGACAGAAATCTGATTCTGGAAATAAATCGCCAGCGCTTTGCGATCCTGCTTCCACAACCAGTTGCCGATGCGGTAAGCCTGAAGCGCATGAAAACCCTTGAGGTAAAGCAATGGCGTGGAGAATTTGTCGACCGCTGCATCTCGCTGATGCACCGCCAGAATATCGCGGGCAGCGGAGAGGATCATTTGCTCGTCATTGCGGTAGGCTTCTTCGACCACTTCACGAATCGCCATCGCCGGCATGATTGGGTTGCCCAGCTTGTTAGCCAGAATGTAGCTCAGCGCGCTGCCCAGTGTTTCATGTTTGAGTAACGTCGCGTGGAAAAAGCTGGCCAGCATCGGTTCACACTCAGCCAGTGCTCTCGCCTCTGATTTAATGTTATTCCAGACCAGTTCTAATTCTTCTAGCGACATCACTTTTCCTTACGACTTAGCAGGTTTTGATAATAAAAAGCCGCCCTGTCGGGAACCCAACAAGGTGGCTATGCTTCATGTCGCCTTTCAGTGGCTGTGTTTTTCGTCCTTGCTCGCACGGGCAAGCAGACTGATGGCCGCTTCACGGGCATCTTTACCGCAGTACAACACCTGGTAAATCTGTTCCGTAATAGGCATCTCAACGTTATTACGCTGAGCCAGCGCCCGTACTTCTTTCGTGTTGCGATAGCCTTCAACAACCTGACCGATAGTGTCCTGAGCAGTCTGAACATCTTTGCCCTGTCCCAGCATAATGCCGAAACGACGGTTACGTGACTGATTGTCTGTGCAGGTTAACACCAAATCGCCCAGCCCCGCCATGCCCATAAATGTCGCAGGATCAGCACCGAGTGCGGAGCCCAGACGGGTCATTTCGGCCAGACCACGGGTGATCAGCGCAGTTCGGGCATTCGCTCCGAAACCAATCCCATCGGACATACCGGCACCAATAGCGATGACGTTTTTAATCGCGCCGCCAAGCTGGACTCCGATAAAATCAGGATTGCTGTACACCCGGAAACTCTTGCCGCAATGCAGCAACTGCTGAAGATCTTCAGCGAAGCTCGCATCGGTGGCAGCCAGCGAAATCGCTGTCGGCATGCCGGCAGCCAGCTCCTTGGCAAACGTCGGCCCGGATACTACGGCCAGCGGAATGGCATCACCCAGCTCTTCACGCGCAACATCCTGCAACAAACGTCCGGTTTCCGCCTCAAGCCCTTTCGTCGCCCACACTACGCGCGCATCGGCCCGCAAATGCGGTTTCAGCTGACGCAATACGTCGCCAAATACATGGCTCGGCACGACAACCAGCACATTACGGCTGGCCGCTAACGCGACAGACAGATTGGTTTCGAGCAGCAGATTATCGGGGAACGGAACATCAGGAAGGAATTCCTGATTACAACGGGCTTGTTGTAAGGCATTGATGTGGTAGGGATTGTGTCCCCAGAGCACAACGGGATGACCATTTCTGGCGAGAGTAATCGCTAAAGCGGTGCCGTAAGATCCGGCACCGATAACAGTCATTGACGCATTGACGGTTTTCATCAGGCATCCTGATGCGGTTCAGCACCTTCGCCTTCAGCTTGCTGTTGCAGATAGTTCATGAACAGAGCGTCGAAGTTAACAGGTGCCAGGTTCAGTTGCGGGAAGGTACCGCGTGAAACCAGGCTGGTGATGCACTCACGCGCATACGGGAACAGGATGTTCGGGCAGTACGCACCCAGGCAGTGTGCCATCTGGTTGCCATCGATACCGGAGATAGTGAAGATACCACCCTGTTGAACTTCACACAGGAATGCAGTTTCGTCACCCAGTGAAGAAGTTACGGTCACACGCAAGACGACTTCGTATACGCCTTCAGCGAGCTGGCTGGAAGCCGTATCAAGATCCAGTTTCACTTCCGGCTGCCAGTCCTGCTGGAAAACCTGAGGAGCATTTGGCGCTTCGAAAGAAATATCTTTGGTGTAAATACGTTGGATCTGGAAAGCCATCTCGGTGTTGTTTTGTTCTGACATGTGAGTAGTACCCTCGGGTTAATAGTCCTTTTAAACACTTAATGAAAATACGCGGCTTGCGGCATTAACCCAGTAACGGGTCAAGGCCACCACGCGCATCAAGTGCATGTAAATCATCGCAACCGCCCACGTGCTGCCCGTCGATAAAAATCTGAGGAACAGTCGAACGACCGCTGCGGGCGATCATTTTTTCACGCGTATCTGCGTCACCATCAATAGCGATTTCATCAAATGAAGCGCCTTTGCTATTGAGCAGGGCTTTCGCACGATGGCAGTAAGGACAGGTTGCCTTGGTATAGATTTCAATTTTAGCCATGGGTTCCACCTCTGGGTCGTAGATTTTAGTGCCGTTGCGACGGGGTCTGAATCTTACTTACCGCGAACTAAAGGCAGGTTTTCACCGCTCCAGCCGCTGATACCTTCTTTCAACGTGAAAACACGTTCGAAACCTGCTGCGATCAGGCCTTCTGCCGCCGTGCGGGAAGTCTGGCCGGTGGCACAGACAACGATAACCGGTTGCGCTTTGTGCTTGCTCAGTTCGCCCAGATTATTGTTTTTAATGTCTGCACTCAGCACATTTTGGGATTCTGCGATGTGGCCTTTGCGGAATTCTTCACGCGCGCGAACATCGACAACAACAGCATCTTCTTTGTTGATCAGGCGGGTAGCTTCGCCACGCGTGATCTCTTTCACTTTAGAAAAACGTGTTTTAAAGGTGGTCACAATTACTGCAATCAGTAACGCAACCCACGCCAGGCTGAGAACCGGATGCGCACTGATGAATGGCATAATATCTTGCATGGGGTGTAGCAACTCCCGTCAGTTGGGGGAAAATTCAAGGCTTCAGAGTATACCTGCGCGTCGGCGCAAATACAGCCAGTATGCGCGGGCTAATGCCACAAACTGCGGCACATCCCGAAAAATTAACACGCCTTTATGCCGAAAGTTAACTCCCGCCGCGCTCCATCTTTGATCTCCCACGGCTATTCCCCTTTCAGCGCTGGGGTAAAATCAGCCCGCTTAAATGCACTTAGCCACGCCTGTTTTTTCACATCGAGCTGGCGAGCCTATTGAGCATTTCATCTTTCAAATTGAGGTCAATTGACATGTCGAGCAATAAAAAACCGATGGTTCTGGTTATTCTTGATGGCTACGGATTTCGCGAAGAACAACAAGATAACGCGATTCTGAATGCAAAAACCCCGGTCATGGATAAGCTGTGGGCGACTCAGCCTCACACCCTGATTGCTGCGTCAGGCCTTGACGTAGGCTTGCCTGATGGTCAGATGGGCAACTCCGAAGTGGGCCATGTTAATTTAGGCGCAGGCCGTATCGTTTATCAGGATCTCACCCGCCTTGATAAAGAAATCAAAGAAGGCGACTTCTTTGATAATAGCGTACTGACCGGCGCGGTTGATCGCGCAATCAGCGCGGGCAAAGCCGTTCACATTATGGGTCTGCTTTCCGCGGGTGGCGTTCACAGCCACGAAGATCACATTATGGCGATGGTCGAACTGGCTCACCGCCGTGGCGCAAAAGCCATATATCTGCACGCATTCCTGGATGGCCGCGACACGCCTCCGCGCAGCGCTGAAGCCGCGTTAAAACGTTTCTCAGAGAAGTTTGCAGAAATTGGCACCGGACGCATCGCATCTATCGTCGGTCGTTATTATTCAATGGACCGCGACAACCGCTGGGATCGCGTGCAACTGGCTTATGACCTGATGTCTCAGGCCAAAGGCGCATTCACCGCAGATAACGCTCTGGGAGGCTTACAGGCCGCTTACGCCCGTGACGAAAATGATGAGTTCGTGAAACCGACTGTGTTGCAGGCTGCCGGCGAAGAAACCGCGGCAATCAATGACGGCGACGCGATGATCTTCATGAACTTCCGGGCTGACCGTGCGCGTGAAATCACCCGGGCCTTCATCAACACCGACTTCGACGGTTTTGCCCGCGAAAAAGTGATCAGCTTCGGCGATTTTATCATGCTGACGGAATACGCCGCTGATATTAAAGCTGCATGCGCGTATCCGCCTGCATCATTGAAAAACACGCTGGGCGAATGGCTGATGGCGCATAAGAAAACTCAGCTTCGTATCTCCGAAACTGAGAAATATGCGCACGTAACCTTCTTCTTCAATGGCGGCATGGAAGATGCGTTTGAAGGTGAAGACCGCATACTGGTGAAATCACCAAATGTCGCGACCTATGACCTGCAACCGGAAATGAGTTCAGCAGAACTGACCGATAAATTGCTGGGTGCGATCGCCAGTGGCAAATATGACGCGATTATCTGTAACTACCCGAACGGCGATATGGTCGGACATACCGGCGTTTATGATGCTGCCGTCAACGCAGTAGAAGCACTGGATCATTGTGTTGCCCAGGTTGTTGATGCCGTGAAAGCCGCCGGTGGCCAGTTGCTGATCACCGCCGACCACGGTAACGCGGAACAGATGCGTGACCCGGCAACCGGCCAGGCGCACACAGCACATACCAGTCTGCCGGTTCCGCTGATTTACGTGGGTGGCAACGCGCAAGCAATCGAAGGCGGGAAATTGTCTGATATTGCGCCGACCATGCTCTCCCTGATGGGGATGGAAATCCCGGCCGAAATGAGCGGCAAACCGCTGTTTATCGCGCGTTAATTTCCGTTAAGAAAGCGAATTTAAGGCGTATCAGCGCAGGCTGGTACGCTTTTTTTGTTTGTGCATCAGCCGGTTGATTAGTGTTACGATAAGATAAGGGACAGCCATATTGTCTATCATCCACGGTCGACAAGCGGAAAAAAGTTTGAGCAAATTCATTCATTTCAGCCTGATGAGAACCCGCCTTTCCGCTCAGGACAAGGCCGTATCTGCCTTCCCATCTCCAGCCTTATTACTTTGCGCTTCATTGTTAACCCTCTCCGTGAGTGTGCACGCTGACGAAAACAAAGATCAGCTCAAAACCATTCAGCAGAACATTGCGGAAAAAGAGAAAAGCGTAAAGCAGCAGAAACAGCAGCGCGGAACGTTGCTGCAACAGTTGCAGGCTCAGGAAAAAACCATTGCTTCAGCCAGCACTCAGTTGCGCGGGACACAGTCGACACTGGCGACGCTGAACAAAGATATCGCCGGGCTGAATGCCTCTATCGATAAATTGCAAAAACAGCAGAAAACGCAGGAAGCTATACTTGCAAAGCAGCTGGATGCCGCATTCCGAATCGGCCAGCATAAAGGCCTGCAACTGCTGTTAAGCGGTGAAGAGACCGAGCGCAGCGAACGCATCATGGCCTATTTTGGCTATCTGAATGAAGCCCGCCAGAAAACCATCGAAGAACTCAAACAAACGCGTACAAAACTGGCAGAACAGCGGGTTTCCCTGCAATCGAAAGAAACTCAGCAAAAAAGCCTGTTAGGCGAGCAGCAGGCGCAGCAACAAAAACTTGAGCAGGCTCGTTCGGCGCGAAAACAAACGCTGACGGCGCTGGAATCCTCATTACAAAAAGATGAGCAAAGCCTGACAGAGTTGCGCGCTAACGAAGCCAGTTTGCAGAATAAAATTGCCGCCGCTGAACGTGCAGCAAAAGCCCGCGCCGAGAAGGAAGCGCGCGAAGCCGCCGCCGTCCGGGCGAAAGAACAGCAGGCGAAGAAAACTGGCACCACCTATAAACCGACCCAAAGTGAGCAATCACTGATGGCGCGTACCGGCGGCCTGGGAAGACCATCCGGACAGAATATGTGGCCGGTTAACGGTTCGTTGATACATCGCTTCGGCGAACAATTACAGGGTGAACTACGCTGGAAAGGCATTGTCATTTCAGCTCGCGAAGGCAGTGATGTCCGGGCTATCGCCGACGGACGTGTCATTCTGGCGGACTGGTTACAAGGCTACGGTCTGGTTGTGGTTATCGACCACGGCAAGGGTGATATGAGTCTGTACGGTTACAACCAGGACGCACTGGTCAGCGTCGGCGATCAGGTGAGAACCGGTCAGGCCATCGCGAAAGTGGGAAACAGTGGCGGACAAGGCCAGCCATCGCTGTATTTTGAAATTCGTCGTCAGGGCCAGGCAGTCAATCCACAGCCGTGGTTGGGAAGATAGCATTGCGATATAAAAAGTCCGTTTTAGCTGCCCTTTGTGGTACTGCGTTTTTCGTTTGTCAGGTTCAGGCAGCGAAATTATCCATCCTGATTGATGACTTTGGTTATCGCCAGCATGAGGAAAACCAGGTACTTCAGATGCCTAAAGCGGTATCGGTCGCGATTTTCCCCAATGCGCCAGATTCGCAAATTATGATGAATAAGGCACATCAGCAGGGCCGCGAAATTCTGATCCACCTGCCGATGGCGCCGCTCAGTAAGCAGCCATTGGAAAGAAATACGCTGACACCGTCCATGAGTGCCGCAGAGGTGAAGCGTATTGTCGATCAGGCCATCAGTAACATTCCGTACGCGATTGGTATCAACAATCATATGGGTAGCGCAATGACCTCAAGCCTGACGGGGATGGAAAACGTCATGCAGGCGATGAATGCTCATAACCTGTTCTTTCTCGACAGCATGACCATCGGCAACACGCAGTCCATGAAAGCCGCTCAAGGCACCCGCGTGAAAGTCATCAAGCGCAATGTCTTTTTAGATGATGTGCAAAATGAAGCCGAAATCCGCCGCCAGTTCGAGCGCGCGATTCAGTTAGCCCGCAAAAATGGTTATGCCATTGCCATCGGCCACCCGCATCCGACGACGGTAAAAGTGCTGCAACAAATGCTGCCAAATTTACCGTCAGATATTGTGCTGGTGCGCCCAAGTGATTTGTTAGATGAAGCCCAGCGCAGCGCGCCTTCGGGCAAACCGGTGAATATCCCGTCTGCCAAACCATCACGCAAAGGCATCAGCCAGTGCAAGATCAAACATCCTGTCCAACCCGTTTACGCCGGCAGCCTGTTTAACGCCGTGGGAGAAAGCCTGCAATCGCTGCCAGCCATTCAGTTCGTAGAGCGGCAATATGGGGTTTGGGTCAGCTTTGTTGAGAAACCAACCGCTGCGCCGGTGGTAGCAGAGCCAACTATTGCGCCTCAAAAATAACACTTCAGGGCCTCTTTGACACAAGAGGCCCCGCACATCAGTACGAGCAACCCATACTACCAGTCCAAAATCACTTTTCCTGAGTGGCCAGACCGCATTGCATCAAACCCTTTCTGGAATTCGTCTATCGGGAAATGGTGAGTAATCAACGGCGTGAGATCTAACCCTGACTGAATAAGCGCCGCCATTTTGTACCAGGTTTCAAACATTTCCCGGCCATAGATCCCTTTGATAAACAACCCCTTGAAAATCACCTGATTCCAGTCGATGGCCATTTCTGTGGAAGGAATGCCGAGCATGGCAATCCGTCCGCCATGATTCATTGCACTGAGCATGCTGCGAAACGCCGCCGGTGCGCCGGACATTTCCAGTCCGACGTCAAACCCTTCTGTCATTCCGAGTTCTTCCATGACGTCCGGCAGGCTTTGCTGACTGACATTGACCGCCCTTGTCACGCCCATTTTTCGCGCCAGCTCCAGCCTGTATTCATTCATGTCGGTGATCACCACATGGCGCGCGCCGACGTGTTTGCAAATCGCGGCGGCCATAATCCCAATCGGACCGGCACCGCTTATCAGCACATCTTCACCGACGAGATCAAAAGACAGCGCAGTATGCACCGCGTTGCCCAGCGGGTCGAAAATAGCCGCCAGATCATCAGAAATATTGTCCGGAATTTTGAACGCATTGAATGCAGGCAAAACCAGATATTCCGCGAAAGCGCCCGGACGGTTAACCCCCACGCCCTGCGCATTTCGGCATAAGTGCGTGCGACCGCCCCGGCAGTTACGGCAATGCCCGCAGGTGATATGGCCTTCACCGGAAACCCGATCGCCGATGCTGAAGCCTTTAACTTCCTGGCCAATGCCGACAACTTCGCCAACGTATTCATGCCCTACCACCATCGGTACGGGGATCGTTTTCTGCGACCATGCATCCCAGTTATAAATATGGACATCCGTTCCGCAGATAGCGGTTTTTCGGATTTTGATCAGCAAATCGTTATGGCCCATTTCCGGTACCGGCGCATCCGTCATCCAGATGCCTTCTTCACGTTTGAGTTTTGCTAAGGCTTTCATGAAAACTCCTCAGGCGATCACGCCAAGTTTTTTGCCAATACAGGTAAAGGCTTCAACCGCCTTTTCGATTTGTTCCGTGCTGTGCGCCGCAGACATCTGAGTACGGATACGCGCCTGCCCTTGCGGCACTACCGGATAAAAGAAACCGGTGACATAGATGCCTTCCTGCTGCAAAAGCGCGGCAAATTCTTGCGCTAAACGGGCTTCGCCGAGCATGACAGGAATGATGGCGTGATCGGCGCCGGCCAGCGTGAAGCCTGCTGCGGTCATTTTTTCACGGAACAGTTTGGCATTACTGAGCAACCGTTCGCGCAGTTCACTGCCTTCCTCGAGCATGGAGAGGACTTTCAGCGAGGCGGAAACAATCGAAGGCGCTAAAGAATTGGAGAAAAGATAAGGACGTGAACGCTGGCGTAACCAGTCAATGACTTCCTGACGTGCTGCGGTATAACCGCCGGAAGCGCCGCCCAGCGCTTTGCCGAGCGTACCGGTGATGATATCTACCCGCCCCATCACGTCACAATATTCATGAGTACCGCGTCCTTCGGTACCGACAAAACCGACAGCATGGGAATCGTCGACCATAACCAGCGCATCAAAACGTTCCGCCAGATCGCAAACACCTTTCAGGTTAGCAATTACACCATCCATGGAAAATACGCCGTCGGTTGCGACCAGAATATGCCGGGCACCGTCATCTTTCGCCTGCTGTAAACGGGCTTCGAGTTCGTCCATATTATTGTTGGCATAGCGATAGCGTTTCGCTTTGCACAACCGGACGCCATCGATTATTGATGCGTGGTTAAGTGCATCCGAAATAATGGCGTCTTCCTCACCCAGCAGCGTTTCGAATAAACCACCATTAGCATCAAAACAGGAGGAATAGAGGATTGCGTCGTCCATACCGAGAAAATCAGCCAGACGATGTTCGAGTTCTTTATGGGTATCTTGTGTACCGCAGATAAAACGCACCGACGCCATACCAAAACCATGGCTGTCGAGCCCCTCTTTCGCGGCCCGGATCAGCTCCGGATGATTCGCTAATCCAAGATAGTTATTCGCACAGAAATTGATGACCGGCTTACCGCCCGCGACAGACACTTCGGCTTGCTGAGGCGTCGTTAAAATGCGTTCTTCTTTAAACAATCCATCAGCCCGCGCCTGATCAAGCTGGTCTTCCAACTGCCGATAAAACGAAACAGACATACAGTATTCTCCTGAAATGACTCATTCACGGAATACATTACTAATCTGGATATGAAATAACGATGGAACTGCTCACAATATCTTTGTTTTGCAGCATAGTTCACGCCTTACGGTCTGAAACACAAGAATGCGTGTTATCGGACACCTTCTCAATGTGAGCTTCATAATGAAGTGTTATGATATTACCCAATTACAGGCTGCGCATGGTGCGCGGTTCTTAAAATGATTAAAGGTGGATCCCATGATTATCGTCACTGGCGGTGCTGGTTTTATCGGCAGCAATATTATTAAATCGCTCAATGATATGGGATACCGCGATATTTTGGTGGTTGATAACCTGAAAGACGGCACCAAATTCGTCAATCTGGTTGATCTGGATATTGCGGATTATTGCGACAAAGAAGATTTTATTGCCAGCATCGTAGCAGGCGACGATTTGGGTGATATTGACGCCATTTTCCACGAAGGCGCCTGTTCGTCCACCACCGAGTGGGACGGCAAATACATGATGGATAACAACTATCAGTATTCAAAAGATATCCTGCACTATTGCCTGGATCGCAGCATTCCTTTCCTTTACGCCTCTTCTGCCGCCACTTATGGCAGCCAGAGCACCAGCTTTGTAGAAGACCGTAAATACGAACAACCGCTGAACGTCTACGGTTACTCCAAGTTCCTGTTTGACCAGTATGTTCGCGAAATTCTGCCTCATGCGGATTCACAAATTTGTGGTTTCCGTTACTTCAACGTCTACGGGCCGCGTGAAGGCCATAAAGGCAGTATGGCCAGCGTTGCGTTCCATCTGAACAATCAGATCAAAGCCGGTGAAAATCCGAAATTGTTCTCAGGCAGCGAAGGTTTCAAACGCGATTTCATCTACGTGGGTGACGTAGCCGCCGTGAACCTGTGGTTCTGGCAGAACGGTGTTTCCGGTATTTTCAACTGCGGGACGGGCCGTTCAGAATCCTTCCAGGCCGTTGCAGATGCCGTCGTTGCTTACCACAAATCTGGCGATATCGAATACATTCCTTTCCCGGAAAAACTGAAAGGCCGTTATCAGTCCTTTACACAGGCCGATATGACCGCGCTGCGTAACGCCGGTTACGACAAACCGTTCAAAACGGTTGCTGAAGGCGTAACGGAATACATGAGCTGGCTTAACCGCACAGTATAAGTCCGCTGATTGAGGAATGGATTAACGGTATGAAAATACTGGTAATTGGGCCGTCATGGGTCGGTGACATGATGATGTCACAAAGTCTCTACCGCACGCTGAAAGCAGCGCATCCGGAAGCGCAAATCGACGTGATGGCACCTGCATGGTGCCGTCCTTTACTCGACCGGATGCCGGAGGTGCGTCAGGCTCTGCCGATGCCGTTAGGCCACGGTGCTCTGGAACTCGGTGAGCGTCGCCGTCTGGGCATTTCACTTCGTGGCGAACAATATCAGCGCGCCTTCGTGCTACCTAACTCGTTCAAATCAGCACTGGTTCCGTTCTTTGCCCGCATTCCTCAGCGTACCGGCTGGCGTGGCGAAATGCGTTATGGCCTGCTCAATGACCTGCGTGTTCTCGATAAAGCCGCCTTTCCTCTGATGGTTCAGCGCTATGCCGCGCTGGGCTACGACGCGCCACAAATCCGCACCGCTGCCGACCTGCCGCAGCCGATTCTCTGGCCGAAATTACAGGTGTCAGAAGCGGAAGTGGCGGCGGTTAAAATCTCATTTGCCGTCAGCGATAACAGGCCGCTTGTGGGCTTTTGTCCGGGTGCAGAATTTGGCCCGGCAAAGCGCTGGCCGCACTATCATTACGCCGCTCTTGCCGAAAAACTGATTGGCGAAGGCCAGCAGGTGGTGCTCTTTGGTTCTGCGAAAGACCATCAGGCGGGCGAACAAATACGCCAGTCTCTGACGGAAGGCGCCCAGCCTTTCTGCCTGAATCTGGCGGGAAAAACGTCGCTGGATCAGGCTGTTGTAATGATTGCCGCCTGTCAGGCCGTCGTCAGCAATGACTCAGGGCTGATGCATGTAGCGGCCGCGCTGGATAAACCGCTGGTTGCTCTGTACGGGCCGAGCAGCCCGGATTTCACCCCGCCTCTCAGTCATCGGGCCAAAGTTATCCGCCTCATCACCGGCTATCATAAAGTCCGCAAAGGCGATGCCGAAGAAGGCTATCACCAGAGTCTGATCGATATTCAGCCGGAACAGGTCTATCAGGAATTAAGTCAGCTACTGAATTCGGGGAAGGAGCAGTAATGCGGGTTCTCATCGTCAAAACATCGTCAATGGGTGACGTCCTGCATACTCTCCCGGCACTGACGGATGCCATGCAGGCTATCCCTGGGATCCGGTTTGACTGGGTCGTGGAGGAAGGTTTCACTCAAATTCCCGGATGGCATCCGGCGGTAGACCGCGTTATCCCGGTAGCCATCCGGCGCTGGCGCAAAAACTGGTTTGGTTCCGAAACCCGCCAGCAACGTTGTGATTTCAAACGTGAAGTGCAGTCACGAACTTACGATGCCGTCATCGACGCACAAGGCCTGATCAAAAGCGCGGCACTGATTACCCGTGTCGCAAAAGGCGAAAAGCACGGTCAGGATTGCAAAAGTGCCCGCGAGCCTTTTGCCAGCTGGTTTTACAATCAACGTCACGAGATCGATAAAAAACAGCATGCCGTCGAACGCACCCGTGAGCTTTTCGCAAAAAGTCTGGGCTATCAAAAGCCGGCGACTCAGGGCGACTACGCCATCGCCGCACGCTTCCTTTCACATCCATCGCAAGATGCTGGTCAGTATCTGGTCTTCCTTCACGCCACTACTCGCGCTGATAAACACTGGCCTGAAGAGCACTGGCGCGAACTGATTGGCCTGCTCAGTACGCAGAATATCCGTATCAAACTGCCGTGGGGCGCGGAACACGAATATCAGCGTGCGCTGCGACTTGCAGAAGGTTTCCCTTTCGTTGAAGTATTACCCAAATTAAGCCTGCAAAATGTGGCCGAAGTGTTGGCAGGGGCAAAGGCTGTCGTTTCAGTCGATACCGGCCTGAGTCATCTGACTGCCGCACTGGATCGCCCAAATATCACGCTTTACGGCCCGACAGATCCTGGGCTGATCGGGGGATATGGGAAGAATCAGTTTATTTGCCGCCCGCTATCCGGGAATCAAATGGCGGACATTCTTCCTGAACAGGTAAAAACACTGCTCGATAAGGAGGCCGGTTAATCGTGGGATCTTTTTTCAAACAGATTTACCGATACACGCACCCGCGGTCATACAGGCACAATGAAAATTTATGGCCCTATATGAAAATAGGCAGAGCGCGTTCGGGGGAAATAACTAAACTCGAATATCGCGGCCAGTATGTACCCATAGCCGATCTTTCCTCCTTAAAAGGAAAGTTTTCCGGGCCGGTAATGCTGACTGCCACCGGGCCTTCCGTAAAAGAAATTGATTTTACCCAACCCCCTCTCCCGATTCCGGCTTTTGGCGTTAACGGAGCCTGGTCGCTGAGCCAATTTTTTGAATTCTCGTTTTACGTTATCGTAGACATGGGATTCTTCGATAAAAAGCCCGAAATCGTAGCTAACATTATTGCCGCACGTAATTTGACCTTATTTACGACGGCGCATGGCATAGCCAGAATCGTTGATCGCTTCGGATTAAAAAATATTCAGTGTACATTAGCGCTTATCGAAGATGCTGCTTGTAGAATTTACCAGCCTGCACTCAAACCTCATGAGCTAAAAGGTTTTTATGTTGTTAAAGAGAGCTCAGCTGAGTTTGCTCCGGACCGCGCAGATATCGGTTTTTCAACGGATATCCGGCAGGGGATTTTTGATGCCGGTACCGTGATTTACTGGGCATTACAGATTTCCCTGTATCTTGGTTTTACCGAACTGTTTATCGCAGGCCTGGATATGAACAACTTTGATAAACCCCGGTTTTATGAAAGCCAGAGCGATATGCAACCCACGAACCTTAAAGGTATTTTCACAAACCTTGTTTTACCTGCATTTCAACATGCCAGCTTATTACTTAAAGATAAGAAAATAAGAGTTGTTAATCTTTCAGTCAATAGTGCTATTCCAGACTACATTTTTGAAAAGGTTTCATATAATGATGCATTTTTTAAGAAGAATTAATGCAGAGCATCTTTATTATTTATTCTTTACATTGTTTCTTTTCTTCAGTGCAATTTTTTGCGGCTATACAAGATCGACCAACCTTTTCCATTTATCGGGAATAGTTTTCCTTTTCCTAATTTTCAGAAACAAAACATTTCGCGATACCCTTCTGCATAAAAAACAGATGCTTTATGGGCTGCTTTTTTGCTCAATTTATCTGTTGTATTTTTCGCTGAGCACCCTTTGGGGAGACATCCCGTCAAACCTTGAGTCAGCGTTAACACACAGTTTATACATTCTGATCTTTGTCGCCATGGTCGCGAAAATATTAAGCAGCGAGAAAAGAGAGATTGCTCTGGCAGCGATAATTTTCGGATTTGTTGCTTTGGCGCTTTTCTTAATTGTTGTTGATTATCAAAATTTACTGACCAACCGACTGATGAGCCCAATATCTCCCGGCCCGAGTAATGTCATCGATGTCGGCGGATACTTTTCAATCGGGATAATTCTCTCATTGCTGGCGTTCAAAGAGAGTAAGAAACCTGTGTTTATCATCACAGCCTCTATACTTTTCATCGCATTATTACTCACTCAAAGCCGCGGGCCCTTTATTGCTCTGGTGATCTCGCTGATCGTCACGTCACACTATAAAATTCTTTCCAGGAAAAACGTTTTAATTGCAGCCATCGCACTGGCCGTTGTCATTACAGCCATGTCATATATTGGCATTACTGAGATGGTCATTGAACGTTTTCAGGAGTTGTCATCGCAGGTTTACTTACGTCTCAGTATCTGGCGACATACGTTTGAAGTGATCTCTCCTGACATTGTTTTCGGTTACGGTTTTGATAAGAGTCTGAATTTCATTAATTACAGTGGCGAACACATCACAACGACACATAGCTTGTATCTTGGGAGCATGCTGAAAGGCGGGTTGGTCGGTGTCATTTCACTTCTGATGCTGCTGAGTTATATCGCTTACAGGGCGTTATGTTACATCAAGGAAGAAAGACGTTTTGAGGCAGCTATCTTCATATTCATGCTGATCTTTTATGTTTCGCAGGGAATGTTCAATATCAGTAATCCCAGCGAAAGCTGGTACTTATTCTGGTTCCCGATAGGTGTTTTGCTGGCCGGAGAAATAAAGAAAGCCCGATAGTAAATGGCGAAACAGAGCAAGGGAAAAATAGCTATTCCCTTGCTCTCACCCTCAGAGCGGTAACAATAATTCGATTCTTTCCAGAACATCCTCAGCATTAATGATAGCTAAAGGCTGTATTTTTATATCTGCTGCCAGATTTTTAATATCTGTAGAAACACGCATGACCTGATGCAATTCCATATCCTGATAAGGCCCCGTATGGTCAGGATTTGCTGTCACGAAAAGGCTGACAGTTTTGGTTTTCAGCGCGACGGCAAGATGAAGCGGTCCGGTATCTCCGGTAACGAGTACATCCATGTTTTCTATAATGCCCATCAATTGCTTCAGATCGGTTTTCCCGATATAGCTGGTGACCCGTTTTACTTCATCTTCCGACAATGAATTCAGGAAGAATTTTTCATAGGCCAGTTCTTTTTTTGTCCCAATCAGCACAACTTCATACTCTGGCCCCAATTGGAAAAGTACTTTCGCAAGCTCAGAAAATTTTGATATTGGCCAGCATCTTATTGGTTCAGAGGCGCCCATCTGAAAACCAATAATTTTCTTTCCGGCTTCTTTATTAAGATGCGTGAAATCAACTGGAATAACCATTTCATTATTGGATACATCGCAACCTAACAAACTGCACATATTCAATTTTCGTTGAATCAGATGGCAGCTTAAAAACGATCCTTCATTAACAAGCCACTTTTCCATCCCAATCTTCTTACCGCCGTATATATCCTTGACGATATATTGGGAGCCGGACATCACTGCGCTAAGAATGTCGTAGGGGGCTTTTGAGTGTAAGATTACCGTTAATTCAGGCGGCCGCTCTCTAAGTTGTGTGACCAGTTTTCTGACGTGTTTTACCTTCTCATCCCAATATACTATCCGGTCAAAAAAAAGACTTCCCTCAACGAGGGTTTTATTTTTTTCACTGGAGACCAGTGTAATGAACGCATCCGGATAGCGTTGTCTTACCGCACGAATGGCTGGCGTATTGAACATTAAATCGCCCAGCGCCGTGGTCGAGTAAATAGCAATACTTTTAAAATTCTCTTCTGCCGAGAATGACTTCCGGCTTTTCAGAGTGGGCTTAATCTTTACATAGCAATGTAAGAAAAGATTAATCCAAAATATTTTCATCCTTTTCTGCGACATCTTAGTTCATCTTCCATTGATAATATTCTGCCAGAGTCATCCCCTGTGCCCGTTCGCTTATCCAGCTAAACAGCTTTTCCAAATCGTCGTAGAGTCTTTCAATGTCTTGTTCGTTTTTGAACGTCGGGCTTCCGCCGGGCATGAACTCTGAAGAGTGCAGCATGAACTCGATATAGTCAGAACCCTGCATAAGAGTCTGCTCAGCAACCTTTTTCATATTCTCAACATTGCCACCGGATGGGCGCAACCAGAGCGTAGAAGGCGACCGGGTTTTTCCGCGAAGTTTATCGTAGCCGCTCTTAATATGATTGAGCATTCCCGAGTGCTTAAGCTGAATACTCATCGGGACTTCAAGAAGCGGAGAATTGCCCGCTTTTGCAATATCATTGAGGTCAATGAAATAAGCCTCTTTCGGAAAACGGCTGTAATCCGTTCCGCCTGCCCCTTCAGGGTTACCCGGTGAAGATGACCAGTTCACATGCGGCGTCACCGAACAATCAACCAGATATCCCTGCTCAACCAGCAGCGACGCATAAAACTCATTAAACGCCCAACGACCCGCGCGATGGCTGAGCATTTTTGTCTGGAAATTTTCTTCCAGCAGTTTCGTCATAAATGCCACTTTAGCCTTGATTTGGTCTTCCGGGAATTCGATCAGGTAAGGCTTGTGTCGCCAGTCATCATCGGTCAGCGCGACAAGCGGAGGGCTATTCCAGGCATGTAAATGCATGCCAACTTCACCTTGTCCCCGCCGGATCACATCACTGGCAAACTCCACATAAGCAGCATCCTGCGCCATTTCATAATTCGTCAGATAAACCGGCTTAAAGGCGTACTTTTCGCAAAGGCTCTGGAATCGCGGCAGAAAGCGGGTGTTCTCAGTGGAAATGCGCTCATGATTTTGCCAAAGATTGTCACCCTCGGTATCTATGGTGATGATAAATGCGGGTTTTTTCATTGAACTGGCCTAATTTTATCTTATTAATCAAACATACAGGATGACGGTTACGCGGGCATGCCAATGCAAACATACCGCTATGACAACAATTTATTGGATTGTTTCTATTTTTTGGGATTTTCACCCTCAACGCAAGAACCGTGTTGGGTGTAGCCTGAGGCTTCAGTGTACTTTAGAATCGTGCTTTGATTCCTAAACAGTGATGAATTATGACGACTGCTCAAGCACAAAATCCGGATTCCTCTATCAGGCGTATCCTTATCATCAAACTACGTCATCACGGCGATATGTTGCTGACGACCCCGGTCGTCAATACATTGAAGGCGCGTTATCCTGACGCTGAAATTGATATGCTGATATACCAGGAAACCCGGGATATGCTGGCGGCCAATCCTTCCATTCATCACTTGCATTGCATTGACCGCACCTGGAAAAAACTCGGCGTGTGGTCCCATATGGCTCATGAAATTCGTTTAATGAAACAGGTCATGTCCCGCCATTATGATCTGACGCTCAACTTAAGCGATCAGTGGCGAAGTGCCATTGCAACCCGACTTACGGGCGCGTCTGTCCGCCTGGGTTTCGATTTTCCAAAACGTCAGGGCGCATTTTGGCGTTTTTGCCACACCCAACTGGTCAGTACGAAAAACCATCATGCACTTCATACCGTTGAACAAAACCTCTCCCTGCTGGCCCCCCTTCAGCTTCCCTTGATAAGACCGGAAGCCACGATGAGTTATGCTCAGGAAGACGGTGAAAAGGTACAGCATTTATTACAGCAGAATCAGGTTTCTGGCCGTTATATTGTGGTGCAGCCTACCTCTCGATGGTTCTTCAAATGCTGGTCAGAAGAAAAGATGGCCGCCATGCTTACGCAATTGCACGCTGAAGGCTATCCACTGATAGTCACTTCCGGGCCGGACAAACACGAGCTCGCCATGGTCGATCGTATCCTGAAACTTTGTCCTCAGATCAATCTGATTTCTCTGGCCGGCAAATTAACGTTACCCCAGCTTGCCGCCTTGATTGATGGTGCCGCACTATTTATCGGCGTGGATTCTGTCCCGATGCATATGGCGGCGGCTTTGAAAACTCCTCTCGTCGCTCTGTTTGGCCCGTCAAAACTGGTTTTCTGGCGCCCATGGGAAGCCACAGGTGAAGTGATTTGGGCCGGTGATTTCGGGCCACTTCCTGATCCGGACAATATCGATACCAACACGTCCGAACGTTATCTGAATGCCATTCCCGTAGACGTCGTGACTGATGCGGCCAGGAGATTATTAGCATGAAAGCATTCCGGCTTGCTTTAGTTCGCCAGAAATACCGCCCTGACGGAGGCGCCGAACGGTTTGTTTCCCGGGCGCTGGAAGCACTTGAAAACCAAAATATCGAGCTTAATGTCATCACCCGCGAATGGCAGGGTGACATTAACCCCGATTGGAATGTGCATTTGTGCAACCCGTGGAAATTCGGTCGTGTAAGCAGGGAGCGCGGTTTTGCCAACGCGGCCCGGCAAATCTGGCAAAAAGAGAAATTCGATTTGGTGCAAAGCCACGAACGAATACCTGGCTGCGATTTATACCGGGCCGGTGATGGCGTTCATGTCAGATGGCTGGAAGAGCGTTCGCGATTGTTGCCTCAGTACAAAGCAAAAAGACTTTTCACCGACAGGTTTCACCGTTACGTCATGCAAGCCGAAAAGGATATGTATGCCGCGCCAGAGTTGAAAGCGGTTATCTGTAATGCCGAAATGGTTAAAAAGGAAATCATTGAGCGGTTTTCTGTGCCCGCAGAAAAAATTCACGTCATTTATAATTCTGTAAATAACCAACATTTCATACCGGCGACCGCCCCGCTGCGCGCTCAGCTTCGCCAGCAATATGGTGTGCCGGCGAATGCGACTTGCATGATCTACGTTGGCTCGGGCTTTGAGCGTAAAGGCCTGGACGCGGCAATTAAAGCCATTTCAGGAACGTCGCGACATCTTCTGGTTGTCGGCAAAGATAAAAATGAGCCACGGTATCGCGAATTAGCGGCTGCAAGCGGCTGCAAAGATCGGGTGCATTTCTTTGGCGTTCAGCAAAATACGCTGCAGTTCTATCAAATGGCTGACGGGTTGCTACTCCCTACTCTATACGATCCGTTCCCCAACGTGATTCTCGAAGCCATGGCCTGTGGCCTGCCCGTGATCACTACCCCAACCTGTGGTGGAGCCGAGTTTATAGAAAATGGGAGAAACGGATTCGTTTGTGATGCGCTGGATATCAATGACCTGCAGCAAGCGATTATGGCTCTGCCGTCGAATGTGGTAGATTCTCGCGAGTCTCTAAACTCACGGGAAACGGTCATGAACAATACGCCTCAGCACCTTTCAGAGCAGCTTCTTAACCTCTATAAAGAGCTTCTGAACCGATGATAAATATTCTGATTGTTATCGATGGTTTGCCAGGCGGCGGTGCCGAAAAGGTTGTTCTGACATTAGCCGAAGGCTTTCTGCGCGCCGGACACCGTGTTTCGCTATTTTCATTAAGAGACATTTGTGAGTATCCGCTGCCAGACGGTCTGACTTACCGGGTGATAAAAGATAAATGCCGTGCGCCGTGGCGTAAAATCACTGAGCTTACACGCCGTGCCCGGTTGCTTGATCAGGCCGTACAATCCAGCGACGAATTTGATTTGGTATTATCAAACCTGCACAAAACCGATCGTATCGTTTCCCGCAGCAAATACCTCCCCCGCCATAAAGTCTGGTTCTGTTTACACGGGATGTTCTCAACGTCTTATCTGGGACACCGGACCGGCCTGAGCCGCTGGCTGAAGAAACTCAAGATAAAAAAGGTCTATCAGGACCGGAATATCGTGACTGTTTCACAGGCCGTCGCGGATGATTTAGCCCATTTCGAACTCCGTCCCTCTCAGCTTAAGGTGATCTACAACCCGTTCGATATTGATGCAATCAGACTGGCTGCCGCACAGGAATGTGAGCTTCCTCCGGGATCGTACCTGATCCATGTGGGGCGTTTTCATGAGAATAAGCGTCACGACCGGCTGATTCAGGCTTATGCAGAAAGCCGCATCGAACTCCCTCTGGTTCTGCTGGGCCAGGGTTCAGAAGCGAAAACTGAAAAGCTGAAAACATTAGCTCAGGATCTCGGCGTAGAAGACAGGGTTCTGTTTCCCGGATTCAGGCCTAACCCTTATCCTTTCATTCGAAATGCAGCAATGCTGGTACTGAGTTCGGACAGCGAAGGGTTTGGGAATGTATTGGTTGAAGCCCTGCTTCTGGGCACCCCGGTCGTCAGCACACATTGTCCGGGCGGCCCTGCTGAAATCCTGCAAGGTGAACTTGCCCGCGGGCTGGCTCAGTTGAACAGCCATAATTTAGCGCAAGTGATGGTGGATATTTACCAGAATCCCCCGGAAATCAATCAGGAAACATTATCGGGCTTTGGCATTGCACCTATTTGCGAACAATATTGCTCGCTGGCAAAAAATGCTGAGAGCTAAATAAGAATTCATTCTGAGCACCCGCTGCTCTACGTTTATTCCAGGATAATTATGCTGCAGACCCCTTCACTGAGTATTATCGTTGCCGTTTATAACGGGGAGCAATTTCTCTCCCAATTTTTCGACAATATCATCCAGCAGGCATTAACCGATTTTGAGATGATTATTGTTAACGACGGTTCAACGGATAAAAGTGCAGAAATTATTGAATCCTATCGGACATCTTTTGAGGCGTACAAGGTATTCACGATTGAAAACCAGGGCGTTTCTATCGCACGTAATCACGGTTTGTCACAAGCCACCGGCCAGTATCTGGCATTTCCGGACATCGATGACAATATTCATCCCGGAATGTACCAGAAACTGCTGGAGATGGCTGAAAAGAACTCGCTGGATGTGGCAACCTGTAATGGACGCTATGTCTATGAAAATAGCGAAAAAAACAAAATAATCTTCCCACCAGAACGCTTATCTTCGACAGGCGTTATTTCGGGTGACGTCTGGCTGAAACAGGCGCTCAACTCCCGCAAGTTTCTGCATGTGACCTGGCTGAACATCTACAATCATGATTTTATTAAACGTCATCACTTTTCTTTCGAGCCAGGACTCAGACATCAGGATATTCCGTGGACGACTGAGATTCTGCTGGCGGCAGAACGTGTTCAATATACCAGCGATATTTTCTACGATTATTTAATCCATTCGAATTCGGTTTCACATAGAACAGACGGTGACGCAACTGAAGTCCGCTCTGCACATCATTACATGAAGATTCTTCGTATGCTGGATGATATTAATCATCGGTATCAGGAAAAAGTCGCTAAAATTCCAGCGTGTAAATGGCAAATAGCAAAAGAAGGTCTGGGCATTCTTCATACCGTCGACAAAATAAAAGACCCGGCATTGAAGAAAAAGCTGGTTGAGGAAATTTTCCAGCAAGGTGTCTGGAACCTGATGTGGCGAAACGCCAATACTTTCCGCCTCCGCTGGCGGCTGGGGCGTCGGTATTTCAAATTGCGAAAATTAATCAGTGGATAGATCCCGTAACGGTCGGTAACCGCATCTTGATGCGTGAGCCGCCCAGCCTCTGGCGTTAAAAGTATTAGCTTTGATTTGGCTAAAAACTTAGAATTCCAACCCTACTCGAGACTTCACGGATATTATGTTGCAAACGCTGTATACAGTTCTTCTATACCTCATCCAGCCTCTTATCTGGATCCGTTTGCTGGTACGTGGCCGGAAGTCACCGGCATACCGTAAACGCTGGGCTGAACGTTATGGCTTCTGCAAAGGAAAGGTGGTTTCTGGCGGCATCATGCTGCATTCCGTCTCAGTGGGCGAAACTCTGGCGGCAATTCCTTTAGTCCGCGCCCTGCGCCATCGTTATCCTTCATTGCCCATTACAGTCACCACGATGACTCCCACGGGCTCCGAGCGTGTTCAGTCCGCTTTCGGTGCTGGTGTTCATCACGTTTATCTACCTTATGACCTGCCTGGATCGCTGAACCGTTTTCTCAATGAAGTGAACCCCAAGTTGGTTATCATTATGGAAACCGAGCTGTGGCCAAACCTCATCAGCGCCCTGCATCGCCGTAAAATTCCCTTAGTGATTGCTAATGCACGCCTTTCTGAGCGTTCGGCTAAAGGCTACCAAAAGCTGGGCAAATTTATCCGCACTGTTTTACAACGCATCACGCTGATTGCCGCGCAAAATCAGGAAGATGGCGATCGTTTCCTTTCACTGGGATTAAAACGTAATCAGCTCGCGGTTACCGGCAGCCTGAAATTTGATATTTCCGTGACGCCGGAGCTGGCCGCTAAAGCCATCGCGCTGCGCAGTCAGTGGGCATCACGCCGCCAGGTGTGGATTGCGACCAGTACGCATGAAGGGGAAGAAACCCTGCTGTTGGAAGCGCATAAAGAATTGCTGAAAGCTCATCCGACGCTGCTGCTGATCCTTGTGCCGCGCCATCCGGAACGTTTCCCCGTTGCCTGTGAACTGACACGCAAAGCGGGTCTGACCTTCACACAACGCAGTACGGGGGAAGTGCCTTCGTCGGGAACGCAGGTCGTGATCGGCGATACGATGGGTGAGTTAATGCTGCTGTACGGAATTGCCGATCTGGCATTTGTTGGTGGCAGTCTGGTCGAACGCGGAGGTCATAATCCTCTGGAAGCCGCAGCACACGCCATTCCTGTCCTGATGGGTCCGCATACGTTTAACTTCAAAGATATCTGCGCCAAGCTCACGCAGGACGATGGGTTGATCACCGTGACAGATACACCGTCGCTGGTCAAAGAAATCTCCACGTTGCTGACAGATGAAGATTATCGTCTGTATTACGGGCGTCACGCGGTAGAAGTTTTGCATCAAAATCAGGGAGCGCTACAACGCCTGCTGCATTTACTGGAGCCTTATCTGCCCGTGCGGGGTCATTAATGGCCGATAAAAAACGTTTATCCGTCGTGCTGATTGCACGCAATGAAGCAGATCTGCTGCCCGAATGCCTTGAGTCTGTGGCCTGGGCAGATGAAATCATCCTGCTTGATTCAGGCAGTGAAGATGCCACGCCGGACGTTGCCCGTCAGTTTGGCGCCAAAGTTTTCACCAACGAGCAATGGCCGGGTTTTGGTAAGCAGCGCCAGTTAGCGCAAAGCTATGCGACTGGCGATTATATTTTGATGATCGATGCGGACGAACGGGTTTCCCCGGAACTGCGTCAGTCGGTGGAAAACGTTCTGAATAATTCTCAGGAAAACACGGTTTACAGTTTTGGCCGCAGTAATTTATTCCTCGGAAAATTTATGCGCCACAGCGGCTGGTATCCCGATCGTGTCAACCGCTTATATCCTTCAGCCTTCCGCTATAACGACGATTTAGTTCACGAATCGCTGAACACGGGCAATGCCGCCGTTATCCCTTTGCAAGGCGATTTGCTGCACCTGACTTGTCGGGATTTCTTTGCTTTTCAGCGTAAACAGCTTAGTTATGCCGAAGCATGGGCCCGTCAGCGCCATCAGCAAGGCCGCCGTTGCAGCTTTTTCTCTGTCATTTCACACACATCAGGCGCTTTCATAAAAACCTGGATCCTGCGGGCGGGTTTTCTGGATGGGAAACAGGGTTTGATTCTGGCAGGCGTCAATGCACAGTATACTTTCAATAAATATGCCGCCCTGTGGGCACTCAGCCATCAACTGCAAAAGTGAGCTTGTATGAGCACTAAGGCAATTTATCCCGGTACTTTCGACCCGCTGACTAACGGACATCTTGATATCGTGACGCGTGCTGCGTTGATGTTCGATCATGTCATTCTGGCGATTGCCGCCAGCCCGAGCAAAAAACCGATGTTTACTCTGGATGAGCGTGTGGCGCTGGCCACGCAGGTCACTTCTCATCTGAAAAATGTTGAAGTGATTGGCTTTAGCGATCTGATGGCGAACTTTGCCAAAGCGCAGGGCGCGAATGTCCTGGTGCGTGGCTTGCGTGCGGTGTCTGACTTTGAATATGAGATGCAGCTGGCAAACATGAACCGGCATTTGCTGCCGACGCTGGAAAGCGTATTTATGATGCCATCAAAAGAGTGGTCGTTTATTTCATCATCTCTGGTGAAGGAAGTGGCCCGCCACGGTGGCGATATCACGCCGTTCCTGCCTCAAAAAATCACTCAGGCTCTGATGGATAAGATCAGCGCCTGAGTCTGTTCTACCGCTGGCAGTTAGGGCAAAAAAACGTGGTACGCTGAGCGTGTTTCTTACTCTCGACAGGCGTACCGCATATCCTGCAAGGCTCGCCAGCGCGGCCATAAACCTGTAACTCCTGCGCGAAATACCCCGGTTTGCCATCCGACTGAAGGAAATCTTTCAGCGTGGTTCCACCCTGCTCAATGGAACGCAATAACACCGCTTTAATGGTTCTGACCAGTAACTCGGCCTCATCGAGTTTGAGCGAATGCGCCAGCCTGTCAGGTGAAATACCCGCAACAAACAGCGATTCGCTGGCGTAGATGTTGCCTACCCCGACCACCAGTTTGTTGTCCATCAGCCACGGCTTGATGGGGGATTTTTTTGTGCGCGACTTCTCCAGCAGATAACCGGCGGTAAAATCCGTACTTAAAGGCTCCGGCCCGAGGTGCGCTAAAACATTGCTGGCCGCCAGATCTGAAGACCATAACCAGGCTCCAAAACGCCGCGGATCGGTATAACGCAACACAAAACCGGTATCCATCACCAGATCGACATGGTCATGTTTACCCGGTTCGGTTTCTTCCGACAGAATCCGCAAACTGCCAGACATGCCCAGATGAATGATGATCCAGCCCGTCTTAAGCTCAACCAGCAGATACTTTGCACGACGTTGAACGCTCAGCACCAGTTGGTCACTGAGCGACAGAATCCCTGTAGAAACAGGCCAGCGCAGACGCGGATTACGCACGATAGCGTGCATGATCGTGTGGCCTTTCAGATAGGGTTCAATCCCTCTGCGGCTGGTTTCAACCTCAGGTAATTCCGGCATAATTTCTCCCTTAGCAGAATGATTCTCAGAGTGTGTCGCAGACATCAGCATCAGGCAAACAAAAGTCGCTCTGAGCGGAAATGGCCAAATTCAGACAATAAAAAACCCGGCCGGAGCCGGGTTTTATTAATCCACTAAAATTATTTAATTTTAGCTTCTTTATAGATCACGTGTTGACGGACAACTGGATCGAATTTCTTCAGTTCCAATTTTTCCGGCTTAGTACGCTTGTTCTTCGTGGTGGTATAGAAGTGACCAGTACCAGCAGAAGAAACCAGCTTGATCTTCTCGCGAACACCTTTAGCCATGATGCAGTTCCTTAATACTTCTCACCGCGGGCACGCAGATCGGCCAAGACCGTCTCAATACCCTTCTTATCAATAACACGCATACCTTTAGCAGATACACGCAGAGTTACAAAGCGCTTCTCAGCCTCAACCCAAAAACGGTGGGAGTGCAGGTTCGGCAGAAAACGGCGTTTGGTCGCGTTCAGTGCGTGGGAACGGTTGTTACCGCTCACCGGGCGCTTGCCAGTAACTTGGCAGACTCGGGACATGTCTATTCTCCAAAAATCAAATCAGCTCGAGCTTCGTATAGGGTATGGCCGCCTCGTCAGGCTTTAGAGCCCATCTCAGCAAACTCCACTGAGAACCGACTCACTGTCGTCGGGTAAAAACCAATTCATCAGGTTAGAAACCTGCTGAGATAGGCTCTTAACGCCAAACCCAAGATTCTCAAAGGTGGCGTAGTATACGCTCTGTAGCGTAAGTGCTCAAGTCCCGAACAGCTAAAGATCCCTAAGGATCTTCAAAAAACGACGCTAAATCCAACCGCGTTCAGCAAAAGAGACTGTTTCTCCGTGGCCTACAACCAAATGGTCAAGGACGCGAATTTCCAGCAGTTGGCACGCTCGAATAATCTGTTCAGTCACTTTCCGGTCCATCAGGCTGGGCTCAGCCCGACCGGATGGGTGATTATGCGCCAGAATTAGGGCTGCCGCATTAACCTTCATCGCACCGCGAACAATTTCGCGGGGATACACTTCTACGTGCCCAATAGTACCAGCAAACATCTCCTCATGGCGAATAACGCGATGCTGGTTGTCGAGAAAAAGTACCAGAAAGACCTCTCTTTCCCGAAAAACCAGTAAATTCTGCAGATATTCCCGCATGACCTCCGGGCTGAGCATCGCATTCTCCGCATTGAGGTGACGTAAATATGACCGGCGCGACAGTTCTGAAACTGCAACCAACTGTGCAAATTTCGCGACGCCCATCCCTTTAATGCCCGCCATTGAATCAAAATCAGCCATCAGCAACTGATGCAGAGAACCGAATTTTTCCAGAAGATTCTTCGCCAGCGCCATGACGTGCATTCCCTGGCAACCGGTACGCAGATAGATCGCCAGCAGCTCCTGATCGGTCAGCCCTTTTGCGCCCTGTTGCAGTAATTTTTCCCGTGGAGGCAATTCACCCGGCCAGCTTTCCTGTACTTTCGTCATCCTGACTCCTTTTAGGCGCCGATTCTGGCACAGAGCCCTGCCCGTCGGGGTTTCCGGTTTAAAAGCCTGCGAGGCGTTACGCAGAATTTTTATTCATCCGCTTAAGAGCATCGCCAATAGCTGTCATCATTCCGCGTTATGCTAAAATGTCGCTTCTTTCGGCTTACAACCAATCGGACAATGATGATGACGGGACTTTCCGGCAAACATATTGTGCTCGGTATCAGCGGTGGTATCGCTGCCTATAAAGCACCAGAACTGGTACGTCGCTTACGTGAAAGAGGCGCAGAAGTCCGCGTGGTCATGACACAAGCGGCGAAATCCTTTGTGACCCCCCTGAGCCTGCAGGCCGTTTCTGGCTATCCGGTCTCTGATGACCTGCTTGATCCTGCTGCCGAAGCGGCAATGGGGCATATCGAGTTGGGCAAATGGGCTGACTTAGTTCTGATTGCTCCCGCCACGGCTGATTTACTGGCACGAATGAACGCAGGTATGGCGAATGACCTGCTGACGACTGTCTGTCTGGCAACCGCCGCGCCCGTCGCTGTTCTGCCGGCTATGAACCAGCAAATGTATCGCGCTGCCGTCACTCAGGAGAACCTGGAAAAACTGGCCGCACGTGGCACGTTAATCTGGGGCCCCGACAGCGGAAGCCAGGCCTGTGGCGATATCGGCCCTGGCCGGATGCTCGATCCGCTGGTGATAGTCGATTTAGCCAATACCCATTTTTCTGCACATAAAGATCTGGCGCATCTGAATATTATGGTGACTGCAGGCCCGACCCGAGAACCTCTGGATCCGGTGCGTTTCATCAGCAATCACAGTTCCGGGAAAATGGGGTTTGCGATTGCCAAAGCCGCCGCTGAACGCGGTGCGCAGGTCACGCTGATAGCCGGACCGGTCGTGCAACCGACACCTCTGAACGTTCGCCGGATTGATGTAGAAAGTGCGCTGGAGATGGAGAAAGCAGTGCAAGCTTTTGCAGCCTCCCAGCAAATTTTTATTTCCTGCGCTGCCGTGGCCGATTACCGCGCTGAAATCATTGCTGATGAGAAAATCAAAAAGCAAGGCGATGAAATCACTGTAAAAATGGTGAAAAACCCCGACATTGTCGCGGGCGTCGCTGCCATGACGGAAAACCGTCCCTACGTCGTGGGGTTTGCCGCTGAAACCCAGAATGTGGAAGAATACGCGCGGCAAAAAAGGATCCGCAAGAATCTGGATCTGATTTGCGCCAACGACGTTTCACTTGCCGGACATGGTTTCAATACTGATACCAATGCCTTGCATCTTTTTTGGCAGGACGGGGATAAAATCTTACCGCTCAGCGATAAGTCCCTGCTTGGTCAACGTTTATTAGAAGAGATTGTCAGCCGTTATGATGAAAAAAATCGACATTAAAATTCTCGACCCGCGCATCGGTTCGACTTTCCCTTTACCTGCCTACGCAACGCCGGGATCCGCAGGTCTGGATTTGCGCGCCTGTCTGGACGCGTCGGTAGAACTGAAACCGGGCGAAACGACGTTGCTGCCAACAGGTCTGGCTATCCACATTGGTGATGCAAATCTGGCGGCGGTTATCCTGCCACGTTCAGGTTTAGGCCATAAACACGGCGTCGTTCTGGGCAACCTGGTCGGTCTTATCGATTCCGATTATCAGGGTCAGCTGATGGTTTCCGTCTGGAATCGTGGTCAGACTACATTTGTTATCGAACCGGGCGAGCGCATTGCTCAGATGGTATTTGTGCCTGTCGTTCAGGCAGAATTCAATCTGGTGGAAGATTTTGACGCCAGTGAACGCGGCGAAGGTGGTTTCGGCCATTCAGGTCGCCAATAAGAACCTGTTCAGCACCGCAGATTTTGACGCGATATTGAACAGATCCTTATCACTATCAGACCGTAACAACACCAAGGGAACGAAATAAGCCGCAGGATCACAGCGATTCATGCGGCAGTTGTGCGGTTTCTCCATGATTTTAGCCGTTTTTTAGCAAGGGTCTATTCAGACATGGCAGAGAAAGAAACGACAAAAAGGAACCGGCGTGAAGAGATTTTGCAGGCGTTAGCGCAAATGCTTCAGTCCAGCGATGGCAGCCAGCGGATCACCACCGCGAAACTCGCCGCCAGCGTAGGCGTTTCAGAAGCAGCTCTTTACCGTCATTTTCCCAGTAAGACGCGGATGTTTGACAGCTTAATCGAGTTTATCGAAGACAGTCTGATTACGCGTATCAATCTCATCCTGCAGGATGAAAAAGATACATTGAACAGAATCCGTCTGATTTTGCTGCTGATTTTAGGTTTTGCCGAACGCAATCCGGGGCTCACCCGCATTATGACCGGTCACGCACTGATGTTCGAACAGGATCGCCTGCAGGGTCGCATCAACCAGCTTTTTGAGCGAATTGAAGCGCAGTTGCGTCAGGTTTTACGGGAAAAGAAAATGCGTGAAGGCAGCGGGTTTATCAGTGATGAAACCCTGCTTGCCAGCCAGTTACTGGCATTTTGCGAAGGGATGCTTTCGCGGTTTGTGCGTTCAGAATTCAAGTATCGTCCGACTCAGGACTTTGATACACGCTGGCCACTGATTTCTGCTCAGCTGCAATAACGTCATTTTCCAGCACAGGTTACAGATGCAAAAAAGGGCCGAAAGGCCCTTTTGTTTTTGGTCCTACGGCTGGATCATTTTTCCATGTTCATCCAGCATCGCAGTCAGCAAGGCCGTACCGTCTTGCCCTACCCGAAATGCACCATAACGCGCGCTGGCGAAACGCTCACCGTGACCTTCCTGGAAAAAGTAAGCATTCGTTCCCACCGTCAGCATTCCGGCATTCATATGATACTTCACCCGTAACTCCCCTGGCTTCAGCGGCTCGCCGCTATCAAACCTCGCCCGAGTGACCTGCCGCTGCTCATTGACTGTCACAATAATTTTGCCACTGACTGGCAGGCAAGGCGTCTGTGGAACCGAATCACACACCTGACGTTGCCGGGATGACTCCTGCTGCAAAGCCTGCGTTATGGCATAACTGAGAGCCATATAATCCCCCTGCATGAGAGAACGCGGATCAACCGGTGCAAGCGGCAATATCATCACCGCCCCCTGTTTAAGTATCTGTTCTTTTTGCCAGATACCGGCATTCACGGCGATCAGCGCCAGCAGTATCACTAATCCCGCCAGCCATTTTCTCAAATTAGTGGTTTGCATACGCTTCCTCCTTCCGCGCCGATATCAGTTTTTTGGCGGCAAATGCCAGCGCAAGCAGCGCCACGCCAGTGACAAACATCAGAAGGGATTTCTGCAATAAACTGACACCGAGGAAGTAATACCAGTCAATAACATAAAGCGCGAGGAAACAGCCGCTGGCGGCCAAAACCCCCTGACTTCCCTGATAACGCGCCATCAGTAATAACCACAGGCCCAGGCCGATTCCCGGTGCATAATAAGCAGCGAAACCGCACAACAAAGCAGCAACCAGAAGCAGCGGCGCTGATGACGTCTTTTTCACCACCGTCTGATACAAACACCCGATGATTAAACCTGCGGCAATACCTGCGCCGGTTCCCGTCGAAAGCGTGAAATACCCTGCTGGCCGCCAGAAAAAATCAAAGAGAAGTGAGGAATTAATACCGGAAAAACACTGCAATATCAGGCCGGACGGGATCCCCCAGAGGAGAGGGGAAACAGCCTCAGCGCCTGCAGTGGCTGCTAAGTTAATTTGTTCCCTGATAATCCACAGCCAGAAAATCACAATGACAGCAATCAGCGCTGAAACCATACAAAAACTGGCGACTGGCGGTAAATACATCCCGGCCAGCAAATTGCCGGAAAGTATCAGCAAAAAAGTCGCCGCTGTTACCGCCATAAAGCGGAATGTACGATCTGCCATCGCCAGCGCCATCACTGCGAGAACCGGCAATGAACAAAGTGAGCCCACCAGAAAATACATATCCCAACTGGCTTCAAAGAGCATACAGAAGCCAAAGCACAGGCCACAGGTTGCCGCTATCGCCCATGCCAGTCCGATATGATGTTTGCTCACACCCTGCGCGCGAAGAAATCCGCCCGCGACCAAGGCAAGGATCAGCGAAGGGATAATCACAGTGGCAGCATTAGGGTCATTGAGCAGGCCGGCAACATAGAGCACCAGTATCAGCAGGAACAGAATGATCATGGCCGCCACCCAGCCACCGACCCCCAGCGTCAGCCGCAGATACCAGGGGAGATGAGAGGAGTGATCGTATTGCTGAATCTCTTCAATTTGCGTCTGATTAAGCAAATTATGTCGGCGTAACTGTTCGGTCAGCAATGCCACTTTCGTGAAGGAAACCTCGACCGGCTGGTTCTCATAGAGTTTACGCCGCCAGTGGAGCATCAAAGCGCCACATCCCGCCAGCCATAGAGCCATCAGACAGCCCAGCATAAACAGCCCCCCCACATCGTAAGAACTGTCGAACATCTGCATGATCAACACGCACCCGATGGCCGCTCCACTGGCCGTCCCCAGCGTCAGCATACACAGGTCAGGATGGCGGTAGCGGTAGAAGAAGTAGCCCGCCAGTAAAACGAGCAGCCATAACGCCGTCGCAAAGTGATGAGGGGGACCGTAACGCCAGCCGGATACATTTCCGGCAACGATGGAGGTCAGCATTAACAGGAGAAAACCGGCCATCACACGGGAGAACCAGCGACTGGCGAGCCACGACTTAGGATTGTGTTTAATTGCCCGCAGGGCAAGCACTTCACGCGTAACCAGACACAACACCTGCACAATCAAGTAACTATAAAGTGCGGTGGAGGGAAAATAGTCGAGACCATCAAATATCGCGCTGTCCATCAGGGACATAGACACCGTGACGTAATAGAGCTGAAAGGTAAGATTGGCAAGCAACCAGGAGCAGAACCACAAATTGTTCTGTCGGGCGATGAGGGCTAAAGGCAGGAAAACAAACAGCCAGGCTCTGAACAACTCCCAGCTGTCGGCGCCCGTCTGATAAATCTGCCCATAGAGGGCAAACAGCGCGCCAAAACTGAGAGCGGCCGCCAGTAAGGCACTACGCGCAAGTCCGTCATACCAGCGCCACCAGACCACGACGGTAAGCGCAACGACCAACAACTCTGCCAGCGCAAACTTTGCCATCTTCGGCATATCTGCCCAGTTCCAGGCGACAAAAAAGACGGCAGCCGCGACCAGCGATAACAATCCCAGCAGCGAGAGTAACGGCACCAGAAATCTTCGCCATTGCGGAAAATCAGGCCGGACACCGCAGAAATCATAAATACGCTGGCATTCTGCGGGTGTCAGGCATTTGCCTTTAACCAGCCGCTCCGTCTGGCCACAGAGAAACTCTGCTGCCCGCGAAGGCATCCATTCTTTACTGCCTGCTTCAGTTTGTGTCATGACATCCCTGCCTTATAAAGTTTTACCCGAGATTAAACGCCATACTCCTGCCGGTAAGCCCGCACAGCAGCCAGATGGTCAGCCATTTCCGCTTTTTCTTCCAGATACTCAATCAGGTCGGCCAGCGTAATAATTGAAATCACTTTGCAATGATAGTCCCGTTCAACTTCCTGAATCGCAGAGATATCCGCGCGGCCACGTTCCTGACGATCCAGAGAAATCAGAACGCCCGCTAGCGTTGCATTGTGAGCATTGATGATTTCCATGGACTCACGGATAGCTGTACCGGCGGTAATCACATCATCAACCAGCATGACGCGGCCCTGAAGAGGGCTGCCCACCAATAAACCACCTTCACCGTGATCTTTGGCTTCTTTGCGGTTGAAACAATACGGCACATCGCGTTCATGATGCTCAGCCAGCGCGACGGCAGTGGTGGTTGCAATCGGAATCCCTTTATAGGCCGGGCCGAAAACTAAATCGAAATCAATTTTTGAATCCATCAATGCTTCAGCGTAAAAACGTCCCAGTAACGCCAGATCACGGCCAGTGTTAAACAAACCGGCATTGAAGAAGTAAGGACTTATGCGCCCGGACTTCAGGGTAAACTCGCCGAATTTCAAAACCTGTTTGTTCAGTGCAAACTCAATAAACTGGCGCTGATAGGCTTTCATTGATGGTCTCCTCGATAATGTCTTATATCTGCAATTGTCAGCCCGCAGGCCATAAAAAAGGCGACTTCTCAGTCGCCTTAAAAAATTATTCCGCCAGCGCCGCTTTCTGCGCCTGGAAGATAGTGTCGATGCCCCCTCTGGCGAGGGCCAGTAAACTGAGCAACTCCTCATGACTGAACGGCTCGCCTTCTGCGGTGCCCTGCACTTCAATCATGCGGCCATCTTCCATCATCACGACGTTCATGTCCGTTTCAGCTGCCGAATCTTCGACATACTCAAGGTCGCAAAGCGCTTCGCCTTTGACAATACCCACAGAGACGGCGGCAACCATCCCTTTCATCGGATTGGCTTTCAGTTTACCCGCTGCTACCAGCGCGTTCAGTGCATCTGCCAGCGCCACACAGGCTCCGGAAATGGACGCAGTACGCGTGCCGCCGTCAGCCTGCAAAACATCGCAGTCCAGCGTGATGGTGAATTCACCCAGTTTTTTGAGATCCACTGCCGCACGCAATGAGCGGGCAATCAGACGCTGAATTTCAAGGGTACGACCGCCTTGTTTGCCTTTCGCGGCTTCACGCGCATTACGGCTGTGCGTGGAGCGTGGCAGCATACCGTATTCAGCCGTGATCCAACCTTGTCCCTGACCTTTCAGGAAACGCGGAACGCCTTCTTCGACCGTCGCGGTACACAGCACTTTGGTATCACCAAACTCCACCAGCACGGAACCTTCAGCGTGTTTAGTGTAATGGCGGGTCAGTGTTACGGGGCGTACTTGTTGTGCATTTCTGCCTGCTGGACGCATGGATAGTTCTCCGGGTCGCGAATCGTGTTTGGCTGCGCATTATACGGACTTCGCGAGGTAATGCCTATCATGACCCGCTTACCGGGGCTATAATCGCTGCATCTTTACATTAACAGGTACGCATACATGATCCGTAGTATGACCGCTTATGCCCGACGCGAAATTAAGGGTGACTGGGGCAGCGCCGCGTGGGAACTTCGCTCGGTAAACCAACGTTATCTCGAAACTTACATCCGTCTGCCAGAGCAATTTCGCAGCCTGGAGCCGGTTATTCGCGAGCGCATTCGTGCCCGGCTGACCCGCGGTAAAGTCGAATGTAATCTGCGTTTTGATCTCGATCCGGGCGCGCAAAGCACTCTGCAACTGAATGAAAAACTGGCGAAACAGCTGGTTGAAGCGGCGCAATGGGTAAAAATGCAAAGCGACGAAGGCGAGATTAATCCGCTGGAAGTTCTGCGCTGGCCGGGTGTCATGCTGGCCGAAGAGCAGGATCTGGATGCAATCAGCACTGAACTGCTGCTCGCGCTGGAAACAGCTCTCGATGATTTCATCGCTGCCCGCGAAAGCGAAGGCGCCGCACTGAAAACAATGATCGAACAACGCCTTGATGGCGTTAGCGCAGAAGTCATCAAAGTCCGTGCCCAGATGCCCAATATCCTGCAATGGCAGCGCGAGCGTCTGGTCAGCAAGCTGGAAGACGCGCAGGTACAGCTGGAAAATACCCGTCTGGAGCAGGAACTGGTTCTGATGGCGCAGCGTGTTGATGTTGCAGAAGAGCTGGACCGTCTGGAAGCGCACGTTAAAGAAACGCATAAAATCATGAAGAAAGATGAGGCGGTCGGCCGTCGTCTTGATTTCATGATGCAGGAATTTAACCGCGAGTCGAACACGCTGGCATCCAAATCGATCAATGCCGATGTCACAACATCCGCCATCGAGCTGAAAGTCCTTATCGAACAAATGCGCGAACAGATCCAGAACATTGAGTAAATCATCTGATCTGATGCAATAAAAAACGCCTCCCGTCAGCCTGACCGGAGGCGTTTTTTTATGCTTTAGCTCTGAAATTCAGAAAGAAATTAATCTTCCCAACGTTTCAGCAGTACACAAGCATTCACACCGCCAAAACCAAAGCCGTTGGACAGCGCGTAAGTAATGCCGTGCTTCTGTGCCGTATTGCCGACGATGTTCAGGCCTGCAGCCGCTTCATCTTTGTTTTCCAGATTCAGCGTTGGCGGAACAATCTGGTCGCGAACGGCCAGAATAGTGAAGATGGTTTCCAGACCACCCGCCGCGCCCAGCAAATGCCCGGTAGCAGATTTGGTGGACGTCACCGCCAGCTTACCGTCGGTGCCGAACAGGGTTTTAATCGCATTGATTTCACCCAGGTCGCCCACCGGCGTAGAGGTCGCATGCGCATTCAAATGCTGCACGTCTGAAGGCTGAATCCCCGCCTGACGCAAAGCAATTTTCATCGCACGACCGGCACCGTTGCCGTCTTCCGCACCGGAAGTCATGTGATAAGCGTCGCCGCTGGTACCGTAACCGACGATCTCAGCGAGAATTTTTGCACCACGCGCTTTCGCATGTTCCAGTTCTTCGATAACCAGCATGCCTGCACCTTCGCCCATCACAAAGCCGTCGCGGGCGCTGTCAAATGGACGGGATGCTTTTTCCGGATGATCTTCGTGGCCGGTAGACATCGCTTTTGCCGCCGCGAAACCACCCAGGCTCACGGTATCGATAGCCGCTTCAGCGCCACCACACAGTGCAACATCCGCTTCATCATTGCGAATCAAACGAACCGCATCACCGATTGCCTGAACACCCGCCGCACATGCGGTAACCGGCGCACCGATTGGACCTTTGAACTGATGTTTAATGGAAACCTGGCCAGATGCCAGATTCACCAGGAATGAAGGAATGGTGAACGGGGATAAACGCTTAGCACCGCGGCTGTCGTTGGTGCGCACAGCATGTGCAATCGCCGGGAAACCACCGATACCAGAACCGATGACGGTTGCAGTACGTTCCTGCTGTTCAGCGGTTTCTGCTTTCCAGCCTGAATTCGCAATCGCCATATCGGCAGCTGCCATGGCGAAAAGAATGAAACGGTCCATTTTCTTCTGGTCTTTCGGCACAACAAACAGGTCAGGATCGAAACCTGATTCAGGATCCTGTTCTTTAGTTTGTACCTGACCGCCAATTTTCACGGACAGTGTTTCAACAATTTCTTCCGGCAAAACGCGGATACCAGACTGACCGGCCAGCAGGCGCTTCCAGATAGTTTCGATATCACAGCCCAGAGGACTCACAGCCCCCATGCCGGTAATAACCACTCGACGATGAGTCATAAAACTTTCCTCTCTGTCTGTTGAAGACATAAGTTTCTGCTGAAACTTCCACCAGCGGGCAGAAACGATTTAATTAAAGGCTGACAGTATGTGACGAATTACGATTTTGTAAACCCGTAACTCGAAATTTTTGTCGTGACTATTTTGCCAGACTGCGAAGAACCAGACCGGTAATGGCCTGAACGCGTTCTTCCAGTTGCTCCGGCGTTTTTTGTTCCAGTAACAGCGGGTGAGAGAACGGAGTCGTTACGCTGGTGATGGCCATACAGACTTCATCCAACGGCGTTTTACGTTCAAATTCGCCAGACTCACGCCCGTCACTGACTATTTTTTCAACGATGGCATACATCATAGCCCGGTGATTTCGCGTGGATTTCCACTGCTGCGCAGAGGCTGTCGCAGCCAAGTCGTGTAACTTTCGATCCTGAAAGAAGAGATCCAGACTACGTGTTAACAACGTTTTAAAAATTGAACGCAGGCGCAGAGTTGCACTTTGGTCACTCTGGGCAATCAGCAGCAAAGCCTGATCAATCTGACCGACACGCTGGGAACAGATGGCTTCACCAATCGCCTGTTTTGACTCAAAAAATTTATAAATATAAGCACTTGAAACACCGATCGATTTCGCCAGATCCGCCACAGACGTTTTGGCATAACCATACAGACGAAAGTGCTCAAATGCCGCATCAATAATTTGTTCGCGCCGTTCGTGTTCAGCTGGTCCACGCTGAGTTAACGCAACCGGAATTTCGGGCTTCATACACTCCTCCGGACAGATAAAATCATTGGGTCTTGCGTCTTTTAGTGACGATTTTAAATAATCGTAACTTAAAAATAGACACTTTTCACCTTTATGGGAGAGACACTTCAGGTAGAAAATGAAAGAAGGATGAACAAACTGGCATGCGATAACTGTTTTTCTAATCTAAAATAAGCCAGAATCCTTCCCGAGCCTTTTGTTTAGCCTGACTGATGCGTAACTAACATTAGTTTTAATAATCTGAAATAAGATGCAAAAGAAAAATTCAATCGAGAGTTTATGAAAAGCTCATTACTCTACGCGGCTCCTGCTTTCTCACTTACTGATTTGTCCGGCGAACATTTATGTTACTCACAGTTCTTTATATTATTGGGATCACCGCAGAAGCCATGACGGGAGCTCTGGCGGCCGGGCGTCGTAAAATGGACTCCTTTGGCGTCATTATTATCGCAGCGGCGACTGCTATTGGTGGCGGCTCTGTTCGTGACATGTTGCTCGGACACTATCCTTTAGGTTGGGTTAAGCATCCGGAATACATCGTCATTGTTGCCGTTGCTGCCATTATGACGACCTGGCTGGCCCCACTGATGCAACATCTTCGCCGGCTATTTCTTGTGCTTGATGCCGTAGGCCTGGTGGTGTTTTCAATCATCGGGACGCAGGTTGCGCTTGATATGGGTCACGGCGCAATTATTGCTTCAGTCTGTGCAGTGATTACTGGCGTTTTCGGCGGCGTACTGAGGGATATGATGTGTAATCAGATCCCTCTGGTTTTCCAGAAAGAAATCTACGCAGGGATCTCTTTCGCCTCCGCCTGGGTTTATATCGGCCTGCAATACCTCGCGTTGCCGCACAATCTGGTGGTGATCATCACCCTGCTTGTCGGTTTTATCGCACGTCTTATCGCGCTGCGCTTTCGTCTCGGCCTGCCGGTTTTCAACTACCCGCACTCAGACCATTAAGTTACCGGCTGGCGTTGTACACTACTGAAAAGCAGGCAGTTCAGCCTGCTTTAGCCGCTCGGCCAGCGCCATAACCTGCGGGTGATGAATAAAGCCGTAAACCTGACGGGCCCGTTTTTGCCCAACCCCGGCCTTTGTTTCCCAATCACCGGAACTCAGTTGTTCCAGCTGACGCCAGTTTTGCCTTTGCTCCGCAAACTTCAGGGCAAAGGTAGGAAAACCCAATGCTGACAGCCAGTGTCTGAAACCTTTATCCCGTGCCAACTGGATTTGCGCCGCCAGCTTCTGCGCCTGCTTAACACTAATCCCCGGCACAGCCGCCATGTCCTTCTCATTCAGATTTAACCACGCCACCAGTGAATCAGCCGAAATCCTCTCGAACAACTTTTGCCACGTCGCACCACCAAACCCGGCCATATCTAGTCCTTCAGGACCGCTTAGCCAGACAAGGCGCGAGAGAAACTGCTGCGCGCAACCGGGCTCCGGCGTGAAGCAAGAAAGCGCATCATATTGTTGTGGATCAGGAAGGTTTATTTCGGGGCGTTCGCTCACGCGCCACGTGACATCATCAAGCCGCGGGATCCCCTGACCGGCCAGACTGATAGCCACCTGATCACCGGGCAACACATCCCATGATTTAAAGCGGGCAACCGAGCCTACACTGACTTTACTCACCGATTTATCGTCCAGTTTCAGCGTCTTCAGGTTCAGAATTACGGTGACTTTTCCACTTCGCCCCGTGGTTGTTGTAATACCGGAGACTTCTGTGAGTTGTCTTGCGGGCGGGTATTTCCACGCAACTGCCCATGTAGCGGGTTTATTCATCCAGTATTTTCCGGATGGCTCTTCTTGCTGGCGGATCACCACGCCGTCGGTCGCAAAAGGCAGCGGCTGGAGAAACCAGGTATCCCGCCATTTCGATACATCTTCCACAGAGTTAACTGCAAGTGTGAATTGAGAAACTTCAGGGAAACCTAAAGCACTAAGTTTTTGGAGGTGTTCCTGCATATCGGCAGGCCCGTCAGGCCAAGACCAGATGAAGATGCCAAACTCACTGAGCTGATCGGATATCGAATTTCGCATCATGGCGCCCGCCACTTTCGATCTCGCATTCATGCCACCTTCAACACTTTGTTGATGACCGGTCATCTTCAAATACAGCTCGCCCTGCAATACCAGTTCCGGGCTTTTGTCGGCAATATTGAGCGGAATTGACGGAATGGAAGCCGCTTTAACCGTCCAGTTCTGGCCTTTAGCACCATCGCCCCGGCTTAGCAGGGCCGCCAGTTTGCCATGCCGGTAAATCAGCGAAACGGCCACACCGTCGACTTTAGGCTGCACCCAGAGATTTTTACGGCCACGCATCCAGTCTGATACGCCCTGTTTATCGCGTAATTTATTGAGCCCGGTATGTGCTACGGCGTGAGCAATGGTGGCATCATCGCCACCCGGCACCGTAAGCTCAGGCAATGGCAATCCGGCGCACTGCAACCACTTACTCTGTTTCTGTCGCAGGTTATCGTAAACAGAATCTTCGATCGGGCTGCTTCCTGATTCATGGTACGCCTTGTCCCACTGAGCCAGTTGCTCCGAAAGCTTATGTGTTTCCCGGTTCAGCTGAGCCGCTGACCATGCAGGACAATCTTGCGGGAATATCTCACCGGCAACCGTTGGGAAAATAAAACAGAACACACTGATAAAAAGAGTGAAACGGCGCATAAGCACCTCCTTGTGGGTGCCAGTAAACGCTGTCGATATTTTATCTGCCAGTGCCAATGTTCGTTCTTGCGAGATGCTTTCCTGGTTATTTCATTCGTTGCTGTAATACAAAGAAATTTTGGAATACAGCGCGTAATTCCACAAAGTGGGGCTGTTTTCCCGGGCTTAGTTACGATGAAATACGTCGGAACGCTGCACCGAATGCGGCGAGCGTGTATACTGTGCGAGAGATCACTCTTCGCATACTTCCTATCAACCCAATCAGTTGAAATGTCATCATGGTTCAAGGCACGCTATATATTGTCTCCGCCCCGAGTGGAGCAGGTAAATCAAGTCTGATTCAGGCTTTACTGAAAACACAACCGCTCTACGACACACAGGTTTCTATTTCCCATACCACCCGTACAGAACGTCCGGGCGAGAAACATGGCGAGCACTACTTCTTTGTTTCTAAAGAAGAGTTTCGCGAGATGATTGAACGTGATGCCTTTTTAGAACACGCAGAAGTTTTCGGGAATTATTACGGGACTTCACGTGAAACCATTGAGCAGGTTTTGGCGTCTGGCGTTGACGTTTTCCTGGATATCGACTGGCAAGGTGCTCAGCAGATCAGGAAAAGAATGCCGCAAGCACGCAGTATTTTCGTATTGCCGCCATCAAAAGATGAGCTTGATCGCCGCCTGCGTGGCCGTGGTCAGGATAGCGAAGAAGTTATCGCAAAACGTATGGCGCAGGCCGTTGCAGAAATGACGCACTTTGCCGAATACGACTATTTAATTGTGAACGATGATTTTGATCTGGCGTTATCGGATTTAAAAACCATTATTCGCGCCGAACGTCTGCGTCTGAGCCGTCAGCGGCTCCGTCATGACGGATTAATCACCAAACTATTGGCAGACTGAAGTCACTTTCAGTATTATGCCCAGTCTTTCGTCACCCTGTGGAGTAGCACATATATGGCACGCGTAACTGTTCAAGACGCTGTTGAGAAAATTGGTAACCGTTTTGACCTGGTGTTGGTGGCTGCTCGTCGCGCACGCCAGCTGCAATCTGGTGGTAAAGATCCACTGGTCGCTGAGGAAAACGATAAATTCACCGTTATTGCCCTGCGCGAAATCGAAGAAGGCCTGATCACCAATCAGATCCTCGACGTTCGTGACCGTCAGGAGCAACAAGAGCAGGAAGCCGCAGAGATTCAGGCAGTGACTGCCATCGCTGAAGGCCGTCGTTAATTAACGAAACGGATCTCACTTGTATATCTTTGAAAGCCTGAATCAACTGATTCAAAAATACCTGCCGGAGGAGCAAATTAAGCGCCTCGTGCAGGCTTACCTCGTGGCGCGGGATGCGCACGAGGGGCAGACACGCTCCAGCGGTGAGCCTTATATTACTCACCCGGTAGCCGTGGCCTGTATTTTGGCTGAAATGAGGCTCGATCATGAGACTCTGATGGCGGCGTTATTACACGACGTTATCGAAGACACGCCTGCAACTTACCAGGATATGGAACAACTGTTTGGCAAAAGCGTTGCTGAGCTGGTTGAAGGCGTTTCAAAGTTAGACAAGCTGAAATTCCGCGATAAGAAAGAAGCGCAGGCGGAAAACTTCCGCAAAATGGTCATGGCGATGGTGCAAGACATCCGCGTCATCTTGATCAAGCTCGCTGACCGTACCCATAACATGCGCACGCTGGGCTCTTTGCGCCCGGATAAACGTCGCCGCATTGCCCGCGAAACGCTGGAAATTTACAGCCCGCTGGCACACCGTTTGGGTATTCACCATCTGAAAACCGAGCTTGAAGAGCTGGGCTTCGAAGCACTCTATCCAAATCGTTATCGCGTTATCAAAGAAGTGGTTAAAGCTGCGCGTGGTAACCGTAAAGAGATGATCCAAAAAATCCTCTCTGAGATAGAAGGCCGTTTAACCGAAGCCGGTATTCAGTGCCGTGTAAGTGGTCGCGAAAAACACCTGTATTCGATCTATTGCAAAATGCACCTTAAGGAACAGCGTTTCCATTCCATTATGGATATTTACGCCTTCCGGGTGATCGTTAAAGACCTTGATACCTGTTATCGCGTATTAGGCCAGGCTCACAGCCTGTACAAACCGCGTCCGGGTCGGGTTAAAGATTACATCGCCATCCCCAAAGCCAACGGCTATCAATCCCTGCATACCTCTTTAATCGGCCCGCACGGTGTTCCGGTTGAGGTACAAATCCGTACCGAAGATATGGATCAGATGGCAGAGATGGGGGTTGCGGCACACTGGGCTTATAAAGAGAACAGTGAAACCAGCACGACGGCGCAGATTCGTGCGCAACGCTGGTTGCAAAGTCTGCTAGAACTGCAACAGAGCGCGGGTAACTCATTTGAATTTATCGAGAGCGTTAAATCGGATCTGTTCCCCGACGAGATTTACGTCTTCACGCCGGAAGGCCGTATTGTCGAATTGCCTGCGGGCGCGACACCGGTCGACTTTGCTTATGCCGTGCATACCGATATCGGCCATGCCTGTGTGGGTGCACGTGTCGATCGCCAGCCTTATCCGCTCTCGCAGCCGCTGACCAGCGGTCAGACAATCGAAATCATTACCGCGCCGGGCGCCCGTCCGAATGCAGCATGGCTCAACTTTGTCGTCAGCTCACGCGCTCGCGCCAAAATTCGTCAGATGCTCAAGAACCTGAAACGTGATGATTCCGTTTCGCTCGGCCGACGTCTGCTGAACCATGCGCTGGGTGCCGGTAAGAAATTGTCAGACATTCCGCCAGAGAATATCAAAAACGAACTCGACCGCATGAAGCTCGCAGCGATGGACGATTTGCTGGCTGAAATTGGTCTCGGCAACGCCATGAGCGTCGTCGTGGCTAAAAATCTGATGGGTGATCAGTCTTCAATGGCAACATCGGGCACACGTAATCTGCCAATCAAAGGCGCAGACGGCGTACTGATTACCTTCGCGAAATGCTGCCGCCCTATTCCGGGCGACCCGATTATTGCTCACGTGAGTCCGGGTAAAGGACTGGTTATTCATCACGAGTCCTGTCGTAACATTCGCGGTTATCAGAAAGAACCTGAGAAATTCATGGCCGTTGACTGGGACGATCACCAGGAAACCGATCAGGAATTTATTGCGGAAATCAAAGTCGACATGTTCAACCATCAGGGCGCTCTGGCAAATCTGACCGCTGCGATTAACGCCGCGCAGTCAAATATCCAGAGCCTGAGCACTGAAGAAAAAGACGGCCGCGTATACAGTGCCTTTATCCGCCTGACGACCCGCGACCGCGTTCATCTGGCGAATATCATGCGTAAAATTCGTATCATGCCGGACGTCATCAAAGTTACCCGCAACCGAAACTGATTGTTATGACCCCAGAACGTTATGCGCGTATCCGTGAAATGCTTGCGGCCCGACAGCCAGACCTGACGGTCTGCATGGAACAGGTGCATAAACCGCATAACGTTTCTGCTGTCATCCGGACCGCCGACGCCGTCGGCGTTCACCAAATCCACGCGGTCTGGCCAACGACCCGAATGAAGACGTTAGTGTCTTCCGCTGCAGGCAGCAACAGCTGGGTTCAGGTCAAAACACACAAAACAATTCAGGATGCCGTCGCACAAATGAAGGCGCAAGGTATGCAAATTCTTGCGACCAACCTGTCTGAAAAAGCCGTCGATTTCCGCGCGATTGATTACACCCGCCCGACCTGCATTTTGCTGGGGCAGGAAAAAACCGGTATTACTCCCGAAGCGCTGGCTCTTGCAGACAGCGATATTATTATACCGATGATCGGGATGGTACAGTCGCTGAATGTGTCTGTGGCCTCCGCTTTAATCCTGTACGAAGCTCAGCGTCAGCGTGAAAATGCCGGAATGTATACTCGCGATAAAAGCGTTTTAAGTGAGAAAGAACAGCAACGTCTGCTCTTTGAAGGTGGCTATCCGGTCTTATCTCATGTGGCACAACGTAAGAAATTACCGCGCCCGTTCATTGATGAGAAGGGTCAAATTATTGCTGATGATGAATGGTGGTCAGCGATGCAAATGACGGTGAAAAAAAGATGAAAGGCCGCCTGCTCGACGCCATCCCGCTGACGTCGCTTTCCGGCGTCGGAGCCAGTCAGGCAGACAAACTCGCTAAACTCGGTCTTGAAACTATTCAGGATTTATTGCTACATCTCCCTTTACGTTATGAAGACCGTACCCGCCTCTACACCATCAATGATTTACAGCCCGGCATTTTCGCGACTATAGAAGGCGAAGTGCTGCGCAGTGATATCAGTTTTGGCCGCCGCAGAATGCTGACCTGTCAGATAAGTGACGGCACCGGCATGGTGACATTACGCTTCTTCAATTTTAACGCCGCGATGAAAAACAGTCTGGCTGCAGGCCGTCGTGTCACCGCGTATGGTGAAATTAAACGCGGCACAATTGGCGCCGAAATTATTCATCCGGAATATCGTATTCAGGGTGAAAACAGCGAAGTGGTTTTGCAGGAATCGCTGACGCCAGTTTATCCGACAACGGAAGGCATCCGTCAGGCCACACTGCGTAAACTGACCGATCAGGCGCTGGAATTACTCGATACCGTGCCCATCGCTGAAATGTTGCCGGAAGAACTGAGCCGCTCGTTAATTCCGCTTCCACAGGCGCTGCATTTACTGCACCGGCCGCCACCAGATATTCAGCTGGCCGATCTGGAGAAAGGACATCACCCGGCACAACGACGTCTGATTATGGAAGAGTTGCTGGCGCACAATCTCAGCATGCTGGCCGTTCGCGCCGGCACGCAAAGCTATAAAGCCATGCCGCTGCATCATGACGATCGCCTGAAAAATCAGTTTCTTGCCTTGTTGCCGTTCAGCCCGACCGGCGCACAACAGCGCGTGGTGGCTGAAATCGAACAGGATTTGGCAAAAAACTATCCGATGATGCGTCTGGTTCAGGGCGACGTCGGTTCAGGTAAAACGCTGGTAGCGGCACTTGCCGCGCTTTGTGCGATTGCGCAGGGTCAGCAGGTCGGGCTGATGGCGCCCACAGAATTACTCGCCGAGCAGCATGCTAATAATTTCCGTCAGTGGTTCGAACCGCTGGGTATTCAGGTCGGATGGCTGGCCGGAAAACAAAAAGGCAAAGCCAGACTGGCGCAGCAGGATGCGATTGCCAGTGGTCAGGTTTCGATGGTCGTCGGGACTCACGCGATCTTTCAGGAACAGGTTCTGTTCTCCTCATTATCGCTGGTGATCATTGATGAACAACACCGCTTTGGCGTTCATCAGCGGCTGGCACTATGGGAGAAAGGTCTGCAACAGGGATTCCATCCGCATCAGCTGATCATGACCGCAACGCCAATCCCGAGAACGCTGGCGATGACCGCTTACGCCGATTTGGATACGTCAGTAATCGATGAACTTCCGCCTGGCAGAACGCCGGTAACGACGGTTGCGATCCCTGATACTCGCCGCAGCGATATCATCAGCCGCGTTAAAAGCGCCTGTGAGCAGGAAAACCGCCAGGCTTACTGGGTTTGTACGCTGATTGAAGAATCCGAAATGCTGGAAGCTCAGGCAGCGGAAGCCACATGGGAAGGGCTGAAAGAAGCCCTGCCTGCGCTGAATATCGGGCTGGTTCATGGCCGGATGAAAGCGCAGGAAAAACAAGCCGTTATGCAGGCGTTCAAAAAGGGCGAGGTGCAGCTTCTGGTGGCGACAACCGTCATCGAAGTGGGCGTCGACGTGCCCAACGCCAGCCTGATGATCATCGAAAACCCGGAACGCCTCGGGCTGGCGCAGTTACACCAGCTGCGTGGCCGCGTCGGGCGTGGTGCTGTCGCATCCCACTGCGTGTTGTTATACAAAACACCGCTCAGCAAAACAGCGCAGAAGCGCTTGCAGGTTTTACGCGACAGCAACGATGGTTTTGTCATTGCTCAGCAGGATTTAGAAATCCGCGGGCCGGGTGAATTACTGGGCACACGCCAGACAGGTAGCGCTGAATTTAAAGTGGCTGACTTGCTGCGCGATCAGGCTATGATCCCCGACGTACAGCGCATTGCACGGTATCTCCAGCAGCAGTTCCCTGATCATGCCAAAGCGCTGATTGAGCGCTGGCTGCCGGAAAGAGTGCGTTATACCAACGCATAATTCTTATGCTTTTCGACTTTTCTTTTTCTTTCTGAAACGCCAAAACATTATTGAAAATGATGTTTTGGCTTCAATGTATTAACCCAACTTTTGCTCATTTCTGCCTCAAAACCATCAAGCCTTCTGGTTATTTGATGACCTTCACAGACTGGGGTAAAGTCGGTAACCGGTTTCACACCCCGCCACTACACTGATGATAATTAAGGTAAGCCTGTCAGATCCCCTCACCATAAGGCCAAAATCATCATGAGTATCAGCCAGTCCCTCTTTGATTTTATAGAACAGAAAATCAGCCCGTTTGCGGCCCGGTTATCTTCCCAGCGCCATGTCATGGCGGTGCGTGACGGGTTTATTTCAGCAATGCCGTTTATGATTGTTGGGTCCTTTTTGCTGGTTTTCGTTCACCCGCCTTTCTCTCCTGAATCCTCATGGGGATTTGCCCGAAGCTGGCTGGAACTGTCGGCAAAATATGAAGTACAGATTCTGACGCCGTTTAATATGACGATGGGGATTATGTCGATCTACATCGCTGCGGCCATTGCCTATAATCTGGCGCGAAGCTACAAGCTTGACCCGTTTATGACCGCGATGCTGTCGCTGATGTCTTTTCTGCTGGTGGCTGCGCCTCAGATTGATGAGAAAATGTCTACAGCCGCACTGGGCGGCGTAGGGATTTTCACCGCAATTCTGGTGGCGATTTATGTGACCGAACTGACACGCTTGCTGAAAAAATACAATATTGGCATACGGCTACCCGAGCAGGTTCCTTCCAACATCAAGCATTCGTTTGATTTGCTGATCCCGATTATTGCGGTGGTGGTGACTCTTTTCCCGCTGAGTTTGCTGGTGCAGTCGGGCTTCGACATGCTGTTACCGCAGGCAATTATGGCGCTGTTCGAGCCGTTGATTTCCGCCGCTGACTCCCTGCCCGCCGTACTTCTGGCGGTACTGATTTGCCATCTGCTGTGGTTCGCCGGTATTCATGGTTCGGCTATCGTGTCAGGAATGTTGCAGGCTTTCTGGCTAACCAATCTGGGGTTGAACCAAACGGATCTCGCCGCAGGTTTGCCGATGACGCACATCATGACCGAAGCGTTCTGGAACTTCCTGATCGTCATCGGCGGCTCCGGCGCGACAATGGGACTGGTGCTGCTGTTTTGCCGCAGTAAGTCCGCGCATCTGCGTACAATGGGGAAACTCAGCCTGGTTCCCAGCTGCTTTAACATCAATGAGCCGGTGATTTTCGGCACGCCGATTGTCATGAATCCGGTATTTTTCATTCCCTTCCTGCTGGCACCGATGGTGAATGCCGTTATTGCCTACACCGCTGTCTCAACCGATCTTCTGCCACATATGATTTCGCTGGTTCCATGGACGTCCCCTGCGCCGATTGGTGCTGCCTGGGCAATGGGTTGGGACTTTAAAGTGTCGCTTCTGGTCATCATGCTGATGGCGCTTTCGATGGTGGTTTACTATCCGTTCTTCAAGGTTTATGAGAAGCAGTTGCTGACGCAGGAAAAAGCAGCGGAAGCTGAAGCCGTGTTTACGGAAAAAGCAGATGTCACTCAGTAAGCGATAAGTGAAGAAACAGAAAGCCTGAAACAGGCGCCGTGGCTTTTATCCCGGCGCCTGTTTTTCTTCAGTCTCCCACCGGAATTACCCGATTTCCCGTACAAAACAGAACAAGACCTTCTCAGAAAAAACCTCAGCCGGGCAAACAGTTCACAAAAGATTTTTTAACGAAGATTTCACAGTTTAAATTGTCGTTAGCAAACGTTTGCTTTTGTCGCGTATTTCAATAAAAATGCCCGCTTTGCCGCTTATTGGAATGCCATAACATGAGTTCGCAAACCACAGAACAAGACTCTCAGCAACCAGACCTTTCCCCCCAGCCAAAAAGTGAACTGATTTACCGGCTCGAAGACCGTCCGCCAATACCTCAGACTCTCTTTGCCGCCTGTCAGCATTTACTGGCGATGTTTGTCGCGGTGATCACCCCCGCATTACTGATTTGTCAGGCGCTGGGATTACCTGCGCAGGACACTCAGCACATTATCAGCATGTCGCTGTTTGCTTCGGGCCTGGCTTCCATTCTGCAAATTAAAACCTGGGGTCCCGTCGGTTCCGGCCTGCTTTCAATTCAGGGCACCAGCTTTAACTTTGTCTCGCCGCTGATTATGGGAGGTCTGGCGCTGAAAAACGGCGGCGCTGATGTTCCGACAATGATGGCCGCGCTCTTCGGCACATTGATGCTGGCTTCTTGTACCGAAATCGTTTTGTCGCGATTCCTGCACCTTGCCCGCCGCGTCATCACCCCGCTGGTTTCCGGCATCGTCGTCATGATTATCGGTCTTTCGCTGATTCAGGTCGGGCTGACGTCAATTGGTGGCGGCTATGCGGCGATGAGTAATCATACTTTTGGCGCACCTAAAAACCTGATTCTGGCCGCCGTCGTTCTGGTGGTTATCATTCTGCTCAACCGCCAGCGTAATCCGTATATGCGTGTCGCTTCTCTGGTTATCGCCATGGCGGTAGGGTATCTGGCGGCCTGGATGATGGGCATGTTGCCTGACGTGGCACCAGCCGCGCAGAGCAACTGGATTACGTTACCGACGCCGTTGTATTACGGCCTTGGCTTCGACTGGAATCTGCTCATCCCGCTGATGCTTATCTTTATGGTGACGTCGCTGGAAACCATCGGTGATATCACTGCGACATCTGACGTTTCCGAGCAGCCGGTCAGTGGCCCTCTGTACATGAAGCGCATCAAAGGCGGCGTGCTGGCTAACGGCCTGAACTCAATGCTGTCAGCCGTATTCAATACCTTCCCTAACTCCTGTTTCGGCCAGAACAACGGCGTGATTCAGCTGACCGGCGTAGCCAGCCGTTATGTTGGCTTTGTGGTTGCGCTGATGCTGATCGTACTGGGGCTTTTCCCTGCAGTTGCCGGGTTTGTGCAGCACATTCCTGAGCCTGTTTTAGGCGGCGCAACCATCGTGATGTTCGGTACGATTGCCGCTTCGGGCGTGCGTATTGTTTCCCGCGAGCGCCTGAACCGCCGCGCGATTATGATCATGGCGCTTTCACTGGCCGTCGGCATGGGCGTTTCCCAGCAGCCGCTGATCCTGCAATTCGCGCCAGACTGGATTAAAACGCTGCTGTCTTCCGGCATCGCGGCGGGCGGGATTACTGCGATAGTTCTGAATCTGGTTTTCCCTCACGAAAAGTAATCACGGGATGTAATCCACGTGCAACAGCGGCAGCGGGTCTGGAACCCCTGCCGCTTTTTATTGTCTCCCTTCTGCTAACCTGTTGAGAAAAGTCGCTGTTTGCGGCATAAACAAAGAATCTTTTTTCCTTTTTCCCGTTACAGGGCTCCAGACGATGAGATTTATCGGTAAAATTTTGCTGACGTTCGCCTTACTTCTGGTGCTGGCGATCGTACTGGTGTACGTCCTATTACAAACCCGCTGGGCTGCCGGCTGGGTCAGCCGCTGGATAAGCGACAACAGCGAGTACCGGCTCTCGGTAGAAAAGCTGGATCATAACTGGTCAATGCCTGGCCGCATCACGCTGACGAATGTCATCTTCGGGCAAAAAAATCAGCCTGAAATTCTGAACGCCGGAGAAGTGGATCTCGATTTGAGCTGGCGTCAGATTACTGACCCTTACTTTTTCGATCACGTTGTTCTGGCCAATGGCCGCCTGAACGTGAGCCCTTCCGCCATCAAGCTGCCCTTACAGGCCAATACGCTGCAACTGAGCAAGATGGCACTGACCGGCAATACCGCAGGCCTCGATATTCAGGGGCAGCAAATTAATGCCGGTATTTCGCCGTGGCAACCGAAACCGAATCAGCTTTTGGGTGATAAAGCCGATTTCCAGCTGAGCGCATTGAGCCTGACCGTAAACGGGCTTCCGGCTGAAAACGTGCTGATTCAGGGCAATATCAACAACAAGAATCTGACACTGAGTAATTTTGGTGGCGATCTGGCGCGCGGTCAGCTGACCGGTAAGGCGACGCAGGACGCCGACGGCAGCTGGAATATCGAGAATCTGCGCCTGAGCAATGTCCGCCTGCAAACGTCAAAATCGCTTTCTGCATTCTTTGATGATTTCCAGACATTGCCGAAAGTGACGATTCAGCGCCTGGATTTGATCGACGCCCGGCTGCAAGGCACTGACTGGGCTTTCAGTGATGTAGACCTTTCCGTGCAAGACCTGACGCTGGAGAAAGGCGACTGGCAAAGCGATGACGGCGAAATCACGCTGAACGCGACGGACATGATTGACGGTAATCTGCATATTCAGGATCCAATCATCAGCCTCGACCTTTCCCCGCAGGGAATTTCCATCAAACAGGCCACCGCACGCTGGGAGCGTAGCTTGCTGAGAACGACCGGTAACTGGCTGCGTGCGAACAAACGTCTGCAGCTGGATGAGCTTTCCGTTGCCGGGCTGGAATACACGCTGCCTCAGAACTGGAAACAACTCTGGCTTCAGGCGTTGCCGGCTCCGCTGGCCGAAATTTCTGTCAGCCGGTTCATCGCTAACCGTAACCTGATTATCGATATCAACCCGCAATTCCCGTTCCAAATCACAGCGCTTGATGGTTTGGGCAGTAATTTGTTGCTGGCGCGCGACCATCAGTGGGGAGTCTGGGGCGGGAAGCTGAATCTCAACGCCAGTGAAGCGACGTTCAACCGTAATGATGTTCGCCGCCCTTCCATAACGCTGGATGCGAACGACAGTCAGGTGAATATTTCCGAGCTGAGCGCCTTCACCAAAGAAGGATTACTGGAAGCGACGGCAACGGTAGATCAGCAACCACAGCGCCATTTCTCCGTGAAAATGACAGGACGTGCGGTGCCGGCAAATGAGCTGGAAAACTGGGGATGGCCGCACCTGGCGCTGGACGGTAATGCCAATATGCAGCTCAATTTGCAAGGTCAAATGCCCGCCAATGTCGATTTCAAACCGACACTCAGAGGCACTTTGCAGGTTACCGGCAGCAACGGACAGACTTTGAATCAGCAAATGGTTAACGGGCTGGTTTCAGGCGCTGCGCCGGAATAATCAATTCCGCATCTGAACGTAAAAAGGCACCGTTTGCACGGTGCCTTTTTGTTTTTACGGAAAGCGAATCAGTTGATTTCAGGTTCCAGCGGCGCGCCGGGAGCGGCGGGAAGAACAAGATAAGTGCCTTCAAACACGGCGCCGTCAGTCTCGTCGCCGTATAAATTCACTTCAAGCTGCACGCGCGCTTTGCGTCCGCGGGCCAGCCGGTCAAGGTCGCCCCGGACAGAGCCCAAATCGGCGATGGCACGCGGTCTGCCGGTCACCGGCGTGCTGTAACGGATATGCGCATCGGCCAGCACGATAGTGCCGCCCAGATGGCGCTCACGCAGCAATAACCAGATGAGTCCCCAGCCGGTCAGTGTGGCCAGCGAGAATAAGCTACCCGCAAACAAGGTGTGATGAGGATTCTGATTGCCCGTTTCCGGCATCGTGGTTACGAATCTCTGGCCGGTGTACTGGCTGATACGCACACCCATTTTTTCACTCAACGGGATGTGATCATACCAGGCCTGCTGCAACTGACCGCACCAGTCTGGGCGGTGTAAAATATCGTCCAGCGTTTCAATGGGTTTAATCATCAGGAAATGGCGAACCGGTGTCGTTTGTGGCGTGGTGATTTCGCCCTGATTCACAAAACCCAGCTTGGCGAAGAATTCCACGGCATCTTCACGCGCGCTACACACCACACGCTTCACGCCTTCCTGCCGGGCGACAGACTCCAGCGTCATCGCCACCAGCGTCCCCAGTCCTTTGTCCTGTACATTCGGATCAACGGCCAGAAAACGGATTGAAGCCTCGTTATCGGCATTAATATATAAACGACCGACCGCAACCGGATCGCCGTTTTCATCCACAACCATCTGGTGATGCGCAATCGAATCGTAGGCATCACGTTCTGAACCTTCCGGTTGATGCAACGGCTTGCGCAGCATTTCCCAGCGGAATCGGTAATAGGCGGCCAGCTCTTTTTCGGTCGTCGGTACTCTCAGGTGATACATAGATGCTTTCTCTCCGGCGTTATGCCTTATCGATCAGACTTGTAGCCAGAAGGTCACCGGCCCGTCATTCACCAGTGCCACTTTCATATCCGCGGCGAAACGGCCCGTTTCGGTAGCAATACCCTTCTTACGGCATTGCCCGCAAAAATACTGATACAACCGGTCGGCTTCCTGCGGCTCTGCGCCCTGTGAGAACCCCGGACGCATGCCTTTTTGAGTGTCCGCCGCCAGCGTAAACTGCGAAACCACCAGCAAACTGCCACCAGCCTGCTGGACGTTCAGGTTCATTTTGTCATTCTCGTCACCGAATATCCGGTACCCGATCACCCGTTCACAAAGACGTTTGGCTTTTTGTTCGTCATCGCCCCGCTCAACCCCCAGCAAAACCAGCAACCCTGGCCCGATTTCACCACAGACGCTTCCGTCGATGGTCACGCTGGCATTCAATACCCGCTGAATTAACGCAATCATACAAATCCTTCAGACTGATTTTTCTGCTGCTACTTGCTGAGCAGACTGCAATTTTCTCAGGGAACGAAACTCGCCAAGCGTAACGGTGATTTCCGCGCCAAGAAGCACGATACACCAGCTGACATAGACCCAAAGAAATAAAATTGGAATCACCGCCAGTACACCGTAAATCAACTGATACGATGGGAAAAGCTGAATATACAGAGTGAAGATTTTTTTACTCAGTTCAAATAAGGCACCGGAAACCAGGGCGCCTACCAGCGCATCTTTGGCCGGCACCCTGACCGTGGGCACGACCTGATATAAGAGCCAGAAAGTCACCCAGGAAATCAGCAAAGGCAGGATCCGCAGCGCATGATCGATAAGGGAATGCACGCCACTCAGGTTAAGCCAGTTCAGCGAAAGCAGATAAGAACTGACCGCAACGCTGGCTACCAGCAGAATCGGGCCGAGCGTTAATACCATCCAGTACACTGCAAAGGAGAACACAATCGGGCGCTTGGTTTTGCTGTCCCAGATTTTATTCAGCACGCTGTCTACAGAAGCTATCAGAAGCAACGCAGTGACGATTAATCCACAAGTGCCCACCGCGGTCATTTTACTGGAGTTGGCCACAAACTGTTCAAGATAGCGCTGGATGGTATTGCCCGTTGCCGGCATGAAGTTAGAAAAAATGAAGGTTTTCAGTTGCGCACTGATTTCCGAAAAAACCGGGAATAATGCAAACAGCGAAAATACCACGGCGATCAGCGGAACCAGTGAAAGCAAAGAGACATAGGCTAAATGGCCCGCGAGAAGCGTCAGGCCATCTTTATCTGAACGCTTTAAGAGCAGGACTGTGAATTTCCATAATGATTTTGGGTAGTGCCTCAATGCCCTTTTGTGCATCCTTACATCCTTCAGGAAAAGTATTTCGGTACTGTCTGGTTATCTTCCACCCACACAGCCTCAATGCCTGCCGCACGGGCGGCTTCTATATTCTCAGCAACATCATCAAAGAATACTGCTTGGCTGGCAGAAAATCCTTCTTTCTCAAGCACATGCTGGAAAATTTCCGGTTCAGGTTTACGCATACCCAGATTTTGCGAAAGATACATCGCATCGGTATTGGCTTCAATTTCCGGGTAATGCTGAGGCCAGAAATCCAGATGTAAGCGGTTAGTATTCGACAGCACGACAACGCGATGGCCTTCTTCGCGCAGTTTCTTGAATACCGTGATCACCTCAGGCCTCAACCCGACAAATATGGCTTGCCAGCCCGCGCTGAACTGCTCGAAACTGAGCGCAATGCCCATTTCATGACATAAGTCGGCGGCAAACTGTTCATCGCTGATTTCGCCACGCTCGTGCTTCTGGAATACCTCGCCCATCGAGAATCGCTCCATCAGCGTAGCCAATGGCGTACCGCTCAGATGGCTCCACACGCCAAGAACACGTTTGAAATCAATATCAATAATGACGTTTCCCATATCAAAAATGTACAGCATTGCACGCTCCTGATTTCAAAGATGACTTTTAACTTTAGCGGTAAAACGTACAGGTGAACAGTGACAGATGCGTGGGGTTTAGCGCAGGTTTGGAAAAAAAATACAAAAAAAACAGGGTACCCAAAGGCACCCTGTTTCTGTGTAACGGTATGCGTAAAAGAAGATTAACCTTCTTTTGGACCACGCATTGCACGTTTACGGTCGTTCTCGGTCAGGTGACGTTTACGGATACGCACAGACTGAGGAGTCACTTCGACCAGTTCGTCATCATCGATGAATTCCAGAGCTTGCTCCAGAGACATTTTGATAGCAGGAACCAGAGTCGTTGCTTCGTCAGTACCGGACGCACGCATGTTGGTCAGTTTCTTACCGGTCAGGCAGTTCACGGTCAGGTCGTTAGAACGTGAGTGAATACCGATGATCTGGCCTTCATACACTTCTGCGCCGTGGCCCAGGAACAATTTACCGCGGTCTTGCAGGCTGAACAGTGCGAACGCAACTGCTTTACCCTGACCGTTGGAAATCAGAACGCCATTCTGACGCTGACCGATTTCGCCCTGACGGACGTCATCGTAGTGGCTGAACGTGGAGTACAGCAGACCGGTACCTGAAGTCATGGTCATGAATTCAGTACGGAAGCCGATCAGGCCACGTGCTGGGATCAGGTAATCAAGACGGATACGACCTTTGCCGTCTGGGATCATGTCTTTGACATCGCCTTTACGCTCACCCATGGCCTGCATGACAGAACCCTGGTGTTGCTCTTCGATATCCAGTGTCACGTTCTCGAATGGCTCTTGCATGCGGCCATCGATTTTACGGTTGATTACTTTAGGACGGGAAACCGCCAGCTCGAAACCTTCACGACGCATGTTTTCGATCAGAACCGACAGGTGAAGTTCACCACGGCCTGAAACGCGGAATGCATCAGCATCTTCAGTTTCTTCAACACGCAATGCTACGTTGTGCACCAGTTCTTTGTTCAGACGGTCAAGGATCTGACGTGAAGTCACATACTTACCTTCTTTACCACAGAACGGAGAGGTGTTAACGCAGAAGTACATGGTAACGGTTGGTTCATCAACGCTCAGCGCTGGCAGAGCTTCAACATTTGCCGGGTCACAGATAGTGTCGGAAATGTTCAGCTCACCCAAACCGGTGATCGCGATGATATCGCCAGCTTCAGCAACGGTCGCTTCGATACGCTCAAGACCCATGTGGGTCAGAACTTTACCGACTTTACCGTTACGGGTTTTACCTTCGCTGTCGATCACAGTGATCTGCTGGTTAGGTTTAACAGTACCGCGTTTGATACGACCGATGCCGATGACGCCAACATAGTTGTTGTAGTCCAGCTGAGAGATTTGCATCTGGAAAGGTGCTTCCATCTCAACTTGTGGCGGAGATACGTGGTCAACAATCGCCTGGTACAGCGGGGTCATGTCTTCGGCCATATCGTTATGGTCGTTACCCGCGATACCCATCAGTGCAGATGCATAGATGATTGGGAAATCGAGTTGTTCGTCAGTTGCGTCCAGGTTTACGAACAGGTCAAAGACCTGATCAACAACCCAGTCAGGACGCGCGCCAGGGCGGTCAACTTTGTTGATTACCACGATCGGCTTCAGACCATTAGCGAATGCTTTTTTGGTCACGAAACGGGTTTGCGGCATTGGGCCATCCATTGCATCCACAACCAGCAGCACCGAGTCGACCATTGACATCACACGCTCTACCTCACCGCCGAAGTCGGCGTGTCCTGGGGTATCCACGATGTTGATGCGGTAGTCTTTCCAATTAATGGCGGTGTTTTTTGCGAGGATGGTAATCCCACGCTCTTTCTCCAAATCGTTGGAGTCCATTACGCGTTCGGTAGCTTCTACACGTTCTCCGAAAGTACCGGATTGTTGCAGCAGCTTGTCGACCAGGGTGGTTTTACCATGGTCAACGTGGGCAATAATGGCGATGTTACGCAAATTTTCGATCACAGCTTTGCCTCAGGCATTAGAAATAGCGCGCTATTGTACACGTATTAAGCGAGGTTCTAAACAAGATCACAAGGATCTTGTTGAAACAACTTGTGGATGGCTACTTTGTGATCCCTTTCACGGTGCAAAAGAACCCCTGAACCATTATGACGCACCTTTTTGGTGCCTTGCATCTCACGATTAGCACCATTGTAGTGCAGAAATTCCGTTATGGTGCATACTTATCGAGTGCAAAAGCCCTGTAAAATGGCGTTGTTTGCATTTTCTCAAAGTTGGCACACTTTTCGCTAATAGTTTTTAGAGTAAAAATTTTTTAGGGTAAAAAGTTTTTACTGGGTGAAAGAGTCTGACCAGACAAATAATAGTGCTGTTTAGGCCACACGCCAGTTCAAGTAAAGCTGTTATTTCCAACTAAAGACCAAAAATGGTTATTCGTTCCACGACGATAATGAGAAATTCGGGAGAACTAGTATGTCCGCTGAACACGTTTTGACGATGCTGAATGAGCATGAAGTGAAATTCGTAGATTTACGTTTCACAGATACCAAAGGCAAAGAACAGCACGTCACCATTCCTGCACACCAGGTTAGCGCTGACTTCTTCGAAGAAGGCAAAATGTTTGATGGCTCTTCAATCGGTGGCTGGAAAGGCATTAACGAATCTGACATGGTTTTGATGCCAGATGCGAGCACTGCTGTTCTTGACCCGTTCTACGAAGAAACCACGCTGATCATTCGTTGCGACATCCTTGAGCCAACTACGCTGCAAGGTTATGACCGCGACCCTCGTTCTACTGCAAAACGTGCAGAAGATTTCCTGCGCTCTTCTGGTATCGCGGACACCGTTCTGTTCGGGCCAGAGCCAGAGTTCTTCCTGTTTGATGATGTGCGCTTCGGCAGCAGCATCTCCGGTTCCCACGTTGCTATCGATGATATCGAAGGCGCATGGAACTCAAGCACCAAATACGAAGGTGGCAACAAAGGTCACCGTCCTGCTGTGAAAGGCGGTTACTTCCCGGTTCCTCCGGTCGACTCCTCCCAGGATCTGCGTTCAACCATGTGTCTGACCATGGAAGAAATGGGTCTGGTTGTTGAAGCTCACCACCACGAAGTAGCAACTGCTGGCCAGAACGAAGTGGCAACCCGCTTTAACACGCTGACCAAAAAAGCTGACGAAATCCAAATCTACAAATACGTGGTTCACAACGTGGCTCACGCATTTGGCAAAACTGCGACCTTCATGCCAAAACCAATGTTTGGCGATAACGGTTCCGGTATGCACTGCCACATGTCTCTGTCCAAGAACGGTAACAACCTGTTCGCTGGCGACAAATACGGCGGCCTGTCTGAAATGGCACTGTTCTACATCGGCGGTATCATCAAGCACGCTAAAGCAATCAATGCCTACGCTAACCCGACAACCAACTCCTACAAGCGTTTGGTTCCGGGCTACGAAGCACCCGTGATGCTGGCGTATTCTGCGCGTAACCGTTCTGCCTCTATCCGTATTCCACACGTATCCAGCCCTAAAGCCATGCGTATCGAAGCACGCTTCCCTGATCCAGCGGCTAACCCATACCTGGCGTTTGCTGCACTGATGATGGCCGGCCTGGACGGTATCATCAACAAGATCCACCCTGGCGACGCGATGGATAAAAATCTGTATGACCTGCCACCGGAAGAAGAAGCAGAAATTCCAAAAGTTGCAGGTTCACTGGAAGAAGCTCTGAACGCACTGAACGAAGACCGCGAGTTCCTGACCCGTGGCGGCGTGTTCACTGATGACGCTATCGATGCTTACATCGGTCTGCGTAAAGAAGAAATGGATCGTGTGCGTATGACTCCGCACCCTGTTGAGTTCGAACTGTACTACAGCGTTTAATTTCTGATTAAACCCTGAACTCAGCGCCAGCTGTTGATCTGGCGCTGAGCGTAATACACGACTGATGGCCTGGTTGTAACAAAGCCTTTAGCGTCAAAATTAAGTAAGACGATTTTATTTGTTGCCGTGGAAACTTTCAGCCCATCTCCGGATGGGCTTTTTTCTCCACACTCTTTCCTGCTTAACCCCTCTGGCCCGTGATTTCGCCGGGTAGCGAGATAAAATGCACCAATCAGGTGCGGGAGACTGCGGTATGGCAACTGGCAAGCTGCCCGATGCTGGGCAGATCCTGAATTCCTTAATCAACAGCGTTCTGTTATTGGACGACGAATTGGCTGTGCATTACGCCAATCCAGCCGCTCAGCAGTTACTGGCGCAAAGTTCCCGCAAACTCTTTGGTACTCCTTTGCCGGAACTGGTGGGATATTTTTCGCTCAATATCGACTTAATGCGTGAAAGTCTGACAGCCGGACAGGGCTTTACAGACAGCGAAGTGACTCTGGTTGTCGATGGCCGCGCGCACGTACTTTCACTGACTGCGCAGATGCTGCCGGAAGGTTTTATTCTGGTCGAACTGGCGCCGATGGATAATCAGCGACGCCTCAGTCAGGAACAATTGCAGCATGCTCAACAGGTTGCAGCACGGGATTTGATCCGCGGCCTGGCCCATGAAATCAAAAACCCGCTTGGCGGGCTGCGTGGTGCTGCCCAGTTATTATCCAGAGCACTGCCCGATCCGGCTCTGCTGGAATACACCAAAGTCATTATTGAGCAGGCCGACCGTCTGCGTAATCTGGTTGATCGCCTGCTGGGGCCACAACGCCCAAGCCAGCACGTCACACAAAGCATTCATCAGGTTGCCGAACGTGTTTGCCAGCTGGTGTCGATGGAAAAACCGGATAACGTTCAGCTGGTCAGAGACTATGACCCGAGCCTGCCAGAACTGGCGCACGATCCGGATCAGATAGAACAGATTTTGCTGAACATCACCCGCAACGCATTGCAGGCGCTCGGGGACGAAGGCGGCACAATTACTTTGCGCACACGCACGGCTTTCCAGATTACGTTACACGGCGTGCGTTATCGTCTGGTGGCCCGTATCGATATTGAAGATGACGGCCCTGGCGTACCGGCGCATTTGCAGGACACCCTTTTTTACCCCATGGTCAGTGGCCGCGAAGGGGGCACCGGTTTGGGCCTCTCCATCGCGCGCAGTTTGATTGATCAGCATTCGGGTAAAGTTGAATTTAACAGTTGGCCAGGACACACCGAATTCTCGGTTTTCCTGCCTATTCGCCAGTGAGGTTATTATGCAACGAGGGATAGTCTGGATCGTCGATGACGATAGCTCCATCCGCTGGGTACTTGAACGCGCGCTCACTGGAGCCGGTTTAACCTGCACCACGTTTGACAGCGGCAATGAAGTGCTTGATGCCATTGCGACTCAAACCCCTGACGTTTTGTTATCAGATATCCGTATGCCCGGCATGGACGGTTTAGCGCTGTTAAAACAGATTAAACAGCGCCATCCGATGCTTCCGGTCATCATAATGACAGCGCATTCCGATCTGGATGCCGCGGTCAGCGCCTATCAGCAAGGTGCGTTTGATTATCTGCCAAAACCGTTCGATATCGACGAAGCCGTTGCGCTTGTCGAGCGTGCGATCAGTCATTATCAGGAACAACAACAACCCGCGCGCAGCCAGCCCGCCAGTGGCCCGACAGCTGATATTATTGGTGAAGCGCCAGCCATGCAGGACGTGTTCCGTATCATCGGCCGGTTATCACGCTCTTCAATCAGCGTGCTGATAAACGGGGAATCCGGAACCGGTAAAGAGCTGGTCGCCCATGCTTTGCATCGTCACAGCCCGCGCGCCAAAGCACCGTTTATCGCTCTGAATATGGCAGCAATCCCGAAAGACCTGATTGAGTCCGAATTATTTGGCCACGAAAAAGGCGCATTTACCGGGGCGAATACCATCCGCCAGGGACGTTTTGAGCAGGCCGATAACGGCACGCTGTTCCTCGATGAAATCGGTGATATGCCGCTTGATGTTCAAACCCGCCTGCTGCGCGTGCTGGCTGACGGGCAGTTCTATCGGGTCGGCGGCTATGCGCCGGTAAAAGTGGATGTCAGGATTATCGCGGCTACCCACCAGAATCTGGAGTTACGGGTTCAGGAAGGCAAATTCCGTGAGGACTTATTCCACCGTCTGAACGTGATCCGCGTCCATCTGCCTCCGCTGCGTGAACGTCGTGAAGATATCCCGCGTCTGGCGCGTTATTTCCTGCAAGTTGCGGCGAAAGAACTGGGCGTTGAAGCAAAAAACCTGCATCCGGAAACAGAAACCGCGCTCACCCGTCTGCCGTGGCAAGGCAACGTGCGCCAGCTGGAAAATACCTGTCGCTGGTTAACTGTCATGGCCGCCGGTCAGGAAGTGCTGATTCAGGATTTACCGAGTGAATTGTTTGAAACGGCAGCGCCAGAGACGGGTGGGCAAAGCCTGCCGGACAGTTGGGCAACGTTGCTGGCACAATGGGCCGATCGCGCCCTGCGTTCCGGTCATCAAAACCTGTTGTCAGAAGCACAGCCGGAGATGGAACGTACGCTGCTGACTACGGCGCTGCGCCATACTCAGGGGCACAAACAGGAAGCGGCACGTTTACTGGGCTGGGGACGAAATACCCTGACCCGTAAACTGAAAGAACTGGGTATGGAATAAAAGGCAGATGCCTGAAAGCAAAACAGCCGCAAATGCGGCTGTTTTTGTTTATGCGGCGAGCGTCAGATAACCCGGGAAAATTGCTGCTGGCGAACCTGGCGGCGCAGGTAAATATCAAAACACATGCAGATATTGCGGATCAGCAGACGGCCGCGCGGCGTGACCTGAATATGCGTATCACTCATCTCAACCAGCCCGTCTTCGGTTAGCGGTTTGAGCAGCGCCAGATCGTCGGCAAAATAATCATTAAAGCGGATGCCATAACGTTGTTCGATATCCGCGAAATACAGCTCGAAATGGCAGATCAGCGATTTAATGACATCGCGGCGCAGGCAGTCATCATCGGTCATTTCCAGACCGCGCCATAAGGCATTCCCCTGATCTTCCACTCTGGTGTAATACGTTTTAAGGTCTTTCTCGTTCTGTGCATAGGTATCGCCCAGCATACTGATGGCTGACACCCCCATTCCCAGTAAATCGCTGTCGCCCTGCGTGGTATATCCCTGGAAATTGCGGTGCAGTTTGCCTTCGCGCTGGGCTATCGCCAGTTCGTCGTCAGGACGGGCAAAATGATCCATCCCGATAAAGCGGTAACCGGACGCCGTCAGTGAGGCGATGGTTTCCTGCAGAATCTTCAGTTTCTCTTCTGCGCCCGGCAAATCGGCGTCTTTGATTTTGCGCTGAGCGGCAAACAATTTTGGCATGTGGGCGTAATTGAACACGCTAAGACGATCCGGGTTCAGCTCTGCCACGCGTTGCAGCGTATAAGCAAAGCTTTCCGCCGTTTGTTTCGGCAGGCCGTAAATCAGGTCGATATTGGTGGAGTTGAAACCCAGAGCACGTGCGCGTTCAATCAGCGCAAAGATGAAGTCTTCATCCTGCTCGCGATTCACCAGACGCTGCACTTCTTTGTTGAAATCCTGCACACCCATACTGAGACGATTAAAGCCTTCGCTGCGCAGATGATCGAGTACATCCAGCTCAATTTCGCGCGGATCCACCTCCAGTGACATTTCTGCATCGGGCAGGATATCAAAGTGTGCCCGCAGAAGGCCCATCAGGCGGCTTATCTGCGCTTTATTAAGGTAAGTCGGAGTACCACCGCCCCAGTGCAGCTGGTTGACCTGACGGCCTTTAAAGAGCGGCGCACGGTGGCTGATCTCTTTCTCTAGGACGTTAAGGTATTCTTCGGCTTTATGCTGTTGGCGGGTCACCAGTTTATTGCAGCCGCAGAAATAGCAGAGCTTATGACAGAAAGGAATGTGCACATACAGCGAAAGGGAACGCTCTGGATAACGCGCAGCCGCTTTTTTAAAGGCCGCATCATCATAGTTTTCGCTGAATTCGAGCGCAGTTGGATAGGATGTGTATCGCGGACCTGAATAGTTGTACTTCTGGATCAGCGCTAAATCCCAGACGGTGGTCTGTTCTGACATGGGTAACTTACTCCTTCCGGCGTCGGATGCTGCCGGTTTCCCTTACAGGCAGGCTTTTGGCCTGCCTGAAAAAGGTCGCTCTGCGCAAACGTGCTTTGGTTTTCGATAACCGCCGTAGTTTACCGAATAACCAAAGCATATAACATGCAAAGAGTAAGGCTATTGCCGGGATGACCCAGCGCACAGCTTAGAAACCGTCTTTTGGATTTCCGCGCTTAAGCAACTGCATCATGTCTTCGTTCTTCTCTTCTTCTTCGTCATCTTCATCGTCGCCGAGTTCAATGCCGAGGATTTCCATCAGAACATCAATACGATCCAGCGTCTGATCAACGTAAGCCTGATCTTCTGCGCTCAGTGCTTTGCCGTCATCGATAAGGTCCAGGAGTGAATCCAGCCGCTCATCATTTTCCAGCAACGTCAGTTCTTCTTCCGGCGTCATTTTTGGTTTTGCATCTTGTTTCGGCTGCGCGGCTTTTTTAGCTTTCGCCGCATTGTTCGTTACTGTCTCAACGATTAATGGCACTGCTTTCTTACTGCCGATGCGCGGATCGGCTTTCTTAGCGCCAGAACCGTTTTGATTCTGAGCCGCATCCGGATTGGCACGTGAGCCTGCTTTATGGCCACGGCGCTTGTTATCACGCTTGCGTTCGCGCGCTTCGATATCAAGCTCTACACGACTTTTCTTCTTCGTTTTAGCTGTCGCGGTTTTGGCGCGTGGTGCTTTCGCTGGCTGTTTCATGGCATCTGCTCTTAGGTGTGTACATTTAGTATAGATTTGCGGCGGAATCTAGCAGAAAGCGAACAAAGAAAAAAGGCAGCAAGTTAACCTTGCTGCCTTTTTCTTTCCTTCAACAGAAGGACATTCCTCAAACACTTTCCCTGTATAGCGTCAACGTCCCGGTTTTTCCTTTGCCTTTCAGAGCCTCCGGCCCCGTTCGTCCTTAAATCGCAATGCATTTCCCGTGATCCGTGAATGCAGAACTCATCCGTGTTTCCCTACTTGCCTTCATCGCGTAAGAATTACTTTACCCGACTGGCGCAAAGGCTCAAGATACCCGCCAGCCGCCAGTGAAGTTTCGGAAACACTCAAATTTTATCTTCTTGATTACGATAAGAATTAAAAAACTACGGCGATAAAACAAGCGAAATAACCCGCATCATGAATAGCAAATGTCTTACATCATGAAGGCAATTTCCCCCGCCTTCATCTCTGTGGTCCCTTCGCCTCATCATTCGGATTTCAAAAACACGAACACATCTCGGCTCTGTTGCAGTTATAATCGCCAGCCAGATACTCATGCCTCACGGAGACGCACGTTTTGACCAGCCAAACTTACAACTATCATATGACCCATTTCGTCATGAGCGCCCCGGATATCCGGCACCTGCCAGCTGACGAAGGCATTGAAGTCGCATTTGCTGGTCGTTCAAACGCCGGCAAATCCAGTGCGCTGAATACGCTGACGCAGCAAAAAAGTCTCGCACGTACCAGTAAAACGCCGGGACGTACTCAGCTGATCAACCTGTTCGAAGTCAAACCCGGCATCCGTCTGGTCGACTTGCCGGGTTACGGCTATGCAGAAGTACCGGAAGAAATGAAACGCAAATGGCAGCGCGCACTGGGCGAATATCTGCAAATGCGTAATTCGCTGAAAGGTCTGGTTGTGCTGATGGATATCCGTCATCCGCTTAAAGATCTTGATCAGCAGATGATTCAGTGGGCAGTGGATGTTGGTACGCCGGTAATGTTGCTGCTGACCAAGGCCGACAAACTGGCTTCCGGTGCGCGTCAGGCGCAAATCAAGATGGTCCGTGAAGCGGTAAAAGAATTCATGGGCGATATTCAGGTTGAAGCGTTCTCTTCCCCGAAGAAAATGGGCGTGGATAAACTGAGCGATAAGCTGAACAACTGGTTCAACGAGATCCCACCGGAAGTGCTGGAAGAAGAATTGTCCGGCGAATAACGTTACCGGCCATTATAAAGGCACGTGTAAGTAAAGAACATCATCAGGGTGACCAGCAGGTCGCCCTTTTTTATGGATAGCGTTTGAGGGTAGCCTTCGCAACGCCATGAAAAGCACAATAAAAAACGCCCCAGACATAAATGCCTGGGGCGGCTAAAATATTCAGCCAAATCCGATTACGTGAAGTAAAAGGTCTGAAAGATAGAACATCTTACCTCTGTACCCTACGAGAGAAACTTTACCCTATTTCCTGACGGGGAAAAAGAACTTTTTGTAGTTTACTTACACAAAAATCGCGGATTATGCGATCACCTTCAAGGTCTGAGCACATAATCCTGTAGCTTAATTACAAAAAAAGCTTAATTACTATCCACTTAGTCAAATGACCACTTAGTGAGCCTGGTCCCAGTTTTCACCCGTTCCGACATCCACTTTGAGCGGAACAGCGAGCTCCATGCTCGACTCCATCAAATTACGAATTTTCTCACTTGCTGCATCGACATCATCCTTATGCACCTCGAACACCAGTTCATCGTGTACCTGCATGATAATGCGGGCACGAGGAGCATCGGATTGCTTGAGCCAATCAGCAACGCAGATCATCGCGCGTTTGATAATGTCCGCTGCCGTTCCCTGCATCGGGGCGTTGATTGCGGCACGCTCGGCGCCTTTACGACGCATGGCGTTACTGGATTTTATATCCGGCAGATACAGACGGCGGCCATCAAGCGTTTCAACATAACCCTGCTCAGAAGCCTGAGTACGTGTACGTTCCATGTATTCAAGTACGCCCGGATAGCGCTCAAAATACAGATCCATATAACGCTGAGATTCTTTACGGGGAATGTTCAGCTGACGGGATAATCCAAAAGCGCTCATACCATAAATCAGACCAAAGTTAATCGCCTTAGCGCTACGACGTTGTTCACCGGTGACGCTTTCCAGTGGCGTACCAAAGACTTCTGCCGCGGTTGCACGGTGGATATCTTTACCTTCAGCAAACGCTTTCAGTAAACCTTCATCTTTGGATAAATGCGCCATGATACGCAGTTCAATTTGCGAATAGTCGGCAGCCAGAATGATGTAATCTTTTGGCGCAATAAAAGCCTGACGAATACGACGCCCTTCGTCATTACGCACAGGAATGTTTTGCAGGTTTGGATCGCTGGATGACAGACGACCGGTAGCGGTTACCGCCTGATGGTAAGAGGTATGAACCCTGCCAGACTGCGGGTTGATCATCAGAGGCAACTTATCGGTATACGTTGACTTCAGCTTTGCCAGACCACGATATTCCAGAATCACTTTTGGCAGTGGATAATCCAGTGCCAGCTCAGCCAGAACTTCTTCATTCGTTGATGGAGCCCCGCCTGGCGTTTTCTTCAGAATTGGCAATTTCTGTTTTTCATACAAAATAGCCTGGAGTTGCTTGGTCGAAGAAAGGTTGAAAGGTTCTTCCGCCAGCTCGTGCGCTTTGTTTTCCAGCTCGTTCAGGCGGATGGCCAGCTCTTTGGAATGAGCGGCCAAAATATTCTGATCAATCAAAACACCGGTGCGCTCGATATGAGACAAAACTGGCACCAGTGGCATTTCAATTTCAGTGAAAACTTTCTTCAGTGATTCACTTTCCTGAATACGTGGCCAAAGCGCCTGATGCAATTGGAGCGTAACATCAGCGTCTTCCGCTGCATACGGCGCGGCTTGCTCCAAAGCGATCTGGTTGAAAGTCAGCTGATTTTTGCCTTTCCCGGCTATCTCTTCGAAACCTACAGTTTTATGGCCGAGGTAACGATCTGCGAGGCTGTCCATATCATGGCGGCCAGATACGCTATCGAGAACGTAGGATTCAAGCATCGTGTCGTAGGCAATGCCTTTCATTTCGATGTCATAGCGCAATAAGATGCCCCGATCGAATTTCAGGTTCTGCCCGACTTTCAGTTGCTTCTCATCTTCCAGCAGCGGTTTAAGTTGCTTAAGCACTTGATCGCGATCAAGTTGTACCGGCGCGTCCAGATAATCATGAGCAACGGGCAGATAAGCGGCTTTGCCTGCTTCTGTCGCGAAAGACAGACCAATCAGGTTGGCCGTCAGCGTATCCAGACCATCGGTTTCTGTATCGAATGCAAAAACATCAGCGGCTTTCAGATAACCGATCCATTCATCGAGCGTTGCCTGATCCAGAATAGTAACGTAGCCCTCTTGCGAAAGCTGGTTAGGTTCGACAGCAGATGTTGAAGTCGTTTCTTCATTCTGCGCAGCTTTCTTAGCTGCTGCTGGCGCTTTTCCTGCCGATTTTTTAGCGCTCAGCCAGGTACCGGATTCGACGTCCGCCAGCCAGCGCTTAAATTCATAGCGGCCAAACAGTTTGTGGAGTTCATCGGCATCAGGCTCAGAAACCGTCAGTTCGGCACAAGACAGATCCAGCTTAACGTCGGTTTTAATGGTCGCCAGCTGATAAGAGAGGTAAGCAACCTCTTTATTATCCGCCAGTTTTGCAGCCATGGTTTTTGAACCCCGGAAGCTTAATGTCGATACTTTATCCAGATCTTCATACAACGCATCAAGGCCACCAATGCCCTGTAACAGAGCTTGCGCTGTTTTCTCTCCAACGCCCGGCACGCCCGGAATGTTATCCGAAGAATCGCCCATCAAAGCCAGGAAATCGATAATCAGTTCAGGCGGTACACCATATTTCTCAACGACTTCTTCAGGCCCGAGAATCGCATTATTCATGGTGTTAATCAGCGTCACGCCCGGCGTCACCAGCTGCGCCATATCTTTATCGCCGGTACTAATGAGAACCGCATGGCCTGCCTTTTCCGCTTCCAGTGCCAGAGTACCGATCACGTCGTCAGCTTCTACGCCGGAAACCACCAGCAGGGGTAAGCCCATGGCTTTAACCATCTGGTGCAAAGGTTCAATTTGCGAGCGCAGATCATCAGGCATTGGAGGACGATGGGATTTGTACTGTTCAAAAAGTTCGTCACGGAAGGTTTTGCCTTTCGCGTCGAAAACCACAGCGACATGGCTTGGTGTGTATTGCAGCAATAAACTGCGCAACATGTTAAGCACACCGTACATCGCGCCTGTCGGTTCACCCGCAGAGTTCGTCAGCGGCGGGAACGCATGATAAGCGCGATAGAGGTAAGACGAACCGTCCACCAGGATTAAGGGGTTTTCTGCTATCTGGGCCATAACTCTTCTTTATTCGTGATCAGACATGCTCTAAGGATGCCATAGCCAGCCGGAAAGACGAACCTCAGGAGGAAAAATCATTGCGAACTTGCGACGGATCTCGAAGGATCTTCCTGTGGATAAGTTTGTGAATAGTTTCCAAAGGGGATTATTATCTGAAATGTACTGGAAAATATTACAGAATTTTAACTACTGGTTTCATCAGGTTATAGAAAGTAGGCGGGGGATTTTCGTGTAATAGAAACTTAATAGCTTTTGTGGATAGTTATATTTATTAAAAACAATTACCGGCAGAAGACATTTATATTTTCGTCAGTAATCATTTCTGATTTTTAATTTTATAAAAATAGAACGCCAGCCCTAAGGCTGGCGCTGGGATCAAAACGTCTTATTTTTTGGTCGATAAGAAGTTAATCACATCAGAATATTGTTTGACGTAACTGTCCATTGAGCTGGTATCAAGTCCGTCATTTTTAACCATATATTTGCCGTTCACAAATACAGAAGGTACGCCTTGCAGACCCAGATCGGCAGCGGCTTTTTCCTGTTGAACAACCAGTGATTTCACTACAAAGCTGTTAAGCGCAGCATCGTAGTCTTCACCTTTCACACCGGCCTGAATAAACACCTTACGGATATCATCAGCATTCTGAACAGACTGTTGTTTCTGAACGGCATCAAACATCAGCGGGCTGACTTTATCCTCAACACCCAGAGCAATAGCAACAGCCCATGCCTGAGTTAATTGTTTACCCAAAGGCCCCAGGAATTCCACGTGGTATTTGGTGTATTTCACATCTTTTGGCAGGTTCTTACGGATGCTGTCTGATACATGCCAGACTTGTTCGAACTGATAGCAGTGCGGGCAATAAAATGAGAAGAACTCGAGTACCTGTGGTTCATTAGCAACGGTTTTATCTAAAGTAACGTACTGTGCACCATCAGAAAACTGTGCTGCAGATACACTGAAGGCCATAACCAAACCAACCAGTGCCAGGAATATCTTTTTCATATAAAGCCTATCTCCATTTAATTAAACTTCGAACATTAATCGTGACTCAGTACATTGGCATCAGCTGTAAAGGAGGTGCCTGTAATTTCCTAATTTGCTCGGTGAAAGCGGATATCTGACCACGCCAAAAATCTTCGTCCTGCATCCACGGGAAGCTTTTTGGAAACGCAGGATCACCCCAGCGCTTCGCGACCCAGGCCAGATAATAGACCATGCGCATAGCACGCAGCGGCTCAATTAACGCCAGCTCGCTGGAATCAAAATCGGCGAATTCCTCATAAGCTTCCAGCAAGATATCTAACTGAATTCGTTGTTCACTTTGCTCGCCATGTAACAACATCCACATATCCTGAACGGCCGGGCCGGTGCGGGCATCATCCATATCGACAAACAGCGGACCATCACGCCAGAGAATATTTCCCGGATGGCAATCACCGTGTAAACGTATCGACTGCCAGTCCGTATGCCAGAATTCCCGCGTTGTACGGATCAGGTTATCAGTAGCGGATAAGAAAGGTTCGCGCAGGCTGGCGGGTATCAGGGAACATTGCGCGAGAACTTCGCGCGGCTGCGTCAGATACTCATCCAATCCTATCGTCGGACGAACTTTGAACGGGCTCTGACTACCAACCTGATGAATGCGGCCGAGGAAACGGCCCACCCATTCCAGCTGGTCCAGATTATCGATTTCATACTGACGACCGCCCACGCTGGGAAACACTGTGAACAGGTAACCCTGATGGCGATGGAGGGTATCTTTATTGATTGAAAGCGGAGCGACAGCCGGTATTTCAGCATCAGCCATATCAAGCGAGAAACGATGCTCTTCGTAAATTTGCTCTTCGCTCCAGCGTTCCGGGCGGTAGAATTTCACGACGTAACGTTTTCGGTCTTCACCAAGAAATTGGTAAACCCGGTTCTCGTAGCTGTTCAATGCAGTGAGGCCGGACTCAGCAATAAGACCGACACTCTCTAAAGCATCAAGGATAAGATCCGGCGACAATGCCTGAAAATTAAATGCTGAATTGTTCATGACTTCATTCGGATTGGCCGCACAGAAAAATGACAATGGGAAATAGTATCATCTATTTTTAGCGGCACGCATGAAGTTCACATAAGTTTACATCAATCTTTAATCACGCCACGGGCACGTAAAAGAGCGGTTTTAAAGTCATCCTCATAGTCTTTCTTAAGCCCCGGGATTTCAGCTGTGCTGTCGGTACCACGCATTTTAAGGTGATAAATCAAGGTATCATCGCTCAGTTCACCCAACTGTCCCTGATAACCACATTCCGTTGCCAGTTTCTGAATAAACTCCATCAGGTTCAGATCACAGTCTTCTTTCCATGCCGGGTGCAGTAGTTCGATCAACTCGTTTACGCGATGCTCTTTCATGATATTCCTTCTCCACTTGTTTTCAGACCTTAAAAATAACAGGGTTATTTCGTCAGGGAAAGTACAAGCTCACCGCAGAAAAGTTTAACCTGCGCGCGGCCAAATTATGGCGTTACAATAACTGCAATAATGAGGTTTCAACGGGCAAATATTATGGATCGTAGTAGCATCACTGGCGTTATTTTAGCCGGCGGTCGGTCGAGCAGGATGGGTGAAGATAAAGGACTGATTGATATTCATGGTCAGCCTTTATTTGAACACATCGCTCAAAGATTACGCCCACAAGTCGGAGATATTCTGATCAGCTGTAATCTGAACTCTGAGCGTTACGGAAGGGATTTCCAGACAGTCCCGGATATCAAACAGGATTTCTCAGGCCCTCTTGCCGGTATGCTTGCAGCGTTATCGGTGAGCAAAACCGAATGGGTACTCTTTGTTCCCTGCGACGTTCCGGCTTTCCCTGTCGATCTCAGTGAAATGTTATCTGTCGGGCTTTCCGGACAGAAAGCGGCTTATGCTCGTGACACAGAACGTGAGCATCCAACACTTTGCCTGTTAAACAGGAGCCTGATACCAGCACTCACGACGTATCTTAAAAACGGTGACAGGAAGCTCATGATTTTTCTTCATAGTATTGGAGCAAAATCGGTGCTGTTCAGTGATTCTGCCGCCTTTTCCAATCTCAACACGCCGGAAGATGTGGCTAACTGGAAAACCCACAACCCGGATCTCTCTCAAGATGATAAATAAAAAAACGCCTTTGCTTGGGATCGTCGCTTATAGCGGAACCGGAAAAACAACCTTGCTGAAACAGCTCATTCCCTATCTGCGACAGCGTGGCGTACGGACCGGTCTCATTAAACACACCCATCATGATGTGGATGTGGATACGCCGGGGAAAGATAGCTTTGTGCTACGTAAAGCGGGCGCAGACCAGACTATGATTGCCAGCAGCAGCCGGTGGGCGCTGATGACTGAAACGCCGGAACAAGACGAGCCGAATCTTGAATATCTGGCAGCGCGTTTCGACAGTAATAATCTGGATATGATTTTAGTAGAAGGATTTAAGCATGAAGAAATTGATAAAATAATGCTGTACAGAAAAGAAACAGGGAAATCGCTGGAGAGTCTGATAGATCTGCATGTTATTGCTGTCGCAAGTGATGATCTGTTCATACCGGTTTCACAGGCAATCAGCATTCTGAATATAAATGAGGTAGATAAAGTAGGAGAATTTGTACTTCAGTGGCTGAAAAATAAGCAAAACTAGGGTATCTCTTCTTTTGTTTCTCCAAATTTCCCATAGCAAAAAGCCCTGTACGTCAGTACAGGGCTTTCCACTTATTTGATGCCTGGCAGTTCCCTACTCTCGCATGGGGAGACCCCACACTACCATCGGCGCTACGGCGTTTCACTTCTGA
>NZ_JAADJS010000007.1:0-128844 GCF_011065485.1 Rahnella contaminans | reverse complement strand
AACAAACTTGTATCAGACGATTGCTGATATGAGTGAAAGAACCGGTGGAGCGGTAGTTCAGTTGGTTAGAATACCTGCCTGTCACGCAGGGGGTCGCGGGTTCGAGCCCCGTCCGTTCCGCCAATTATTAAATATTATGCCTGCTAAATTAGCAGGCATAATAGTAAGCGTAATATAGGGGCGTAGCTCAGTTGGTAGAGCACCGGTCTCCAAAACCGGGTGTCGCGAGTTCGAGTCTCTCCGCCCCTGCCATATTAAAGCCCTTCGCGAAAGCGAGGGGCTTTTTTGTTATATGCCTCTCTGACTTTCCTCATTGTCCATACAACTGTGATTTAATCCTCGTTTTGCTAAAATTTTGCACCATTAATGCTCAATCCTTCCCCGTTTTCTGGTTGTTTTTTGTCATGTTTCGGCTAAATACATGCACTAAATGATTGTTATCCTCGTATGTGACACCGCTCATGCTCCCATTTTCCCAGTGTACTAAACCTAATCATCGTCCGATGACGATGACCCGATCCTGACAATACGTTTTCCTCCTTTTTAAAGCATCTTTGTCGCAATGAAGGAATACGTTTGCTGGATGAAAATCCTGGCCGTACCCAACGAGTCATAACAAAAAGTAGCTCAGACTACACGCGAGGAAAAAGACATGTATAAACGCTTATTAGTGGCAGCAGCAGTTGCAACAACACTTTGTGGGGCGGCGCAGGCAGCTCCTCTGGTTGTGGGATTTTCGCAGATCGGTTCTGAGTCCGGGTGGCGTTCTGCTGAAACTAAAGTATCTAAATCAGAGGCAGAAAAACGCGGCATTACACTGAAAATTGCTGATGCCCAGCAGAAACAAGAGAACCAAATCAAAGCGATACGTTCCTTTATCGCACAAGGTGTTGATGCGATCTTCATCGCGCCTGTTGTCGCAACCGGCTGGGCTCCTGTTCTGACTGAGGCCAAAGAAGCCAAGATCCCGGTATTTCTGCTGGACCGCACTATCGAAGTCAGTGATCCGACGCTTTACACCGCTGCGGTCGCTTCAGACAGCGTTTACGAGGGTAAAGTGGCCGGTGACTGGCTGGTAAAAGAAGTCGCGGGTAAACCTTGTAACGTCGTGGAATTACAGGGAACCGTCGGTGCAAGTGTTGCTTTAAACCGTAAACAAGGTTTTGCCGATGCACTCAAAGCGGCACCAAACGTCAAAATTATCCGTTCCCAGTCTGGCGACTTCACCCGCAGTAAAGGTAAAGAAGTCATGGAAAGCTTCATTAAGGCTGAACAAAACGGCAAGAACATTTGTGCTGTTTATGCCCATAACGATGATATGGCAATCGGTGCGATTCAGGCCATTAAAGAAGCCGGTCTGAAACCGGGTTCGCAGATCAAAATCGTTTCCATCGATGGGGTTCCTGACATCTATAAAGCGATGTTAGCCGGTGAAGCGAATGCCTCTGTTGAGCTGACCCCTAACATGGCAGGCCCGGCATTTGATGCGCTGATCGCGATGAAAAAAGACGGTACTCAGCCTAAGAAATTCATCCAGACTCAGTCCGCTTTAATCCTGCCTGATATGGCTCAGAAAGAATACGACATGAAAAAAGACATGGGTTATTAAGCCGGTTTACCGGCTTGTCTCACGGACAAGCCGGTAAAAATTATTCCCTTTTCGCCGCTGGCGAATGCAGCAGGAGTAGTGACGTGACGGATAATCCAGATTCAATAACGCTGCTTGAAGTGCGCGGCTTGTCAGTTGAATTCCCCGGCGTAAAGGCGCTTGAAAATGTCGACTTCACACTCGAATGTGGCGAAATCGTTGCACTTTTGGGGGAAAATGGTGCCGGTAAATCCACAATGATTAAAGCGCTGACCGGCGTTTATAAACGCTCCGCAGGTCAGGTCTTTCTCAATGGAAAATCCATCGAACCAGTGAATACCGCAGACGCACAGTCGCTGGGGATTGGCACGGTCTATCAGGAAGTTAACCTTCTGCCGAATATCTCCGTTGCCGCGAATCTCTTCATCGGGCGAGAACCGACCCGCTTCGGACTGGTCCATCAGCGCAAAATGGAGCAACAGGCCGAAGCGCTTCTGGAAGGCTATGGGCTGCATCTGGATGTCAGCCAGCCTCTTTCCACTTATTCCATCGCTATCCAGCAGATCGTGGCCATTGCCCGGGCGGTGGACCTCTCTGCGCAAGTGCTGATCCTTGATGAGCCCACCGCCAGTCTTGATGCCAAAGAAGTCAGTATGCTGCTCGATATTCTTGTTCAGCTGCGCAACAAAGGCGTGGGGATGATCTTCGTGACGCATTTCCTCGATCAGGTGTATCGGATCAGCGACCGGATAACGGTTTTACGCAACGGCAAACGGGTGGGATCTGAACGTACTGTCGATCTGCCCCGTATCGATCTGGTACCGATGATGCTTGGGCACAGCTTTGATGAAAGCCTGCTTAAACGCACCGAACACCGGAATGTCACAGGCGAGCCATTGGTTGATTTCAAAGATTATGGTCGTCGTGGCGTGGTTGAACATTTCGATCTGAAAGTTCGTCGTGGAGAAATCGTCGGGCTGGCCGGGCTACTGGGTTCTGGCCGCACGGAAACTGCTCAGCTGATTTTTGGCATTAAAGGCCATGACAGCGGTAATGCGCAGGTTGAAGGCCGTGCGGAAACGATCAATACACCACGAAAAGCGGCGAAGCTCGGTTTTGGCTATTGCCCTGAAGATCGCAAAACCGACGGGATTATTGGTGCGGCAACGGTTCGCGAAAATATCATTCTGGCGTTGCAGGCCCGGCGTGGCTGGCTGCGTCCTTTACCGATGAAAGAACAGCATCAGATTGCCGAAAAGTTTATCAAACTCCTGGGTATCCGCACGCCCGGCACCGAGCAGGAAATTCAGTATCTTTCTGGAGGCAATCAGCAAAAAGTCCTGCTTTCCCGCTGGCTTGCGACCAATCCCCGCTTTCTTATTCTCGATGAACCCACTCGCGGGATTGATGTCGGCGCGCATGCGGAAATTATTCGCCTGATTGAAAAGCTTTGTGATGAAGGATTGGCGCTGCTGGTCATTTCCTCTGAGCTGGAGGAGCTGGCGGGTTACGCCGACCGTATCGTGGTACTGCGCGATCGTCGTCATGTTGCTGAAATTGAGCAGGCCGAGATCTCCGTGCCCGCCATTATGAAAGCCATCGCGGCTCAATGAGGAGATACCGATGAGTAACAGGAGTCTGCCGATGACAGGAAGGCCGCGCAAAGTAAGATTTGTGTTTCCCAAAGGTGCCACGCAAATTGGCGCTTTTGTCGCAATATTACTGATCGACAGTCTGGTCGCACCGGGCTTTTTCTCCATCCATATTCAGGATGGCCGCCTGTTTGGCAGCCTGGTAGACATATTCAATCGCGGCGCGCCCGTCGCTTTACTGGCCCTGGGGATGACGCTGGTTATCGCCACCGGCGGTATCGACCTGTCCGTCGGCGCGGTGATGGCGATCGCGGGCGCGACAGCAGCGACCATGACCGTTCAGGGATATCCGCTGACGATGGTGTTGCTGGCATCCGTGGGCGTCGGAGCGATATGTGGCTTATGGAATGGATTTCTGGTCGCTGTCCTGCAAATACAGCCGATTGTAGCCACACTGATGCTGATGGTCGCCGGAAGGGGTATCGCGCAGCTGATTACAGAAGGGCAGATCGTCACGTTTGAACACAACGGTTTGTCGCAATTTGGCAGCGGTTCTTTGTTCTATCTTCCGATGCCGGTGATTATTGCTGCCGTCATGCTGATACTGGTCTGGGCGCTCACGCGTAAAACTGCACTCGGGCTGTTTATCGAATCTGTCGGCATCAATATCCGCTCTGCCTATAACGCCGGTGTGAATGCGCGCCTGGTGCTCATTTCAACCTACGTTGTTTGCGGGATATGCGCGGCAGTCGCGGGCGTCATTGTCACGGCGGATATCCGGGGTGCCGATGCCAACAACGCCGGATTATGGCTAGAGCTGGACGCCATTCTCGCCGTTGTCATCGGCGGCGGTTCGCTGCTGGGCGGACGTTTTAACCTGCTTCTTTCGGTGGTCGGAGCGCTGATCATTCAGGGAATGAACACCGGTATTCTGCTTTCAGGCTTTAAACCCGAGTTTAATCTGGTGCTCAAAGCTCTGGTGGTTCTTGCCGTCCTGGTGGTTCAGTCGCCCCGCGTCTCGCTCAGTAATCTGTTCCGGAGAAAGGGATAATGCTTAAAAGAAATCTGCCCCTGCTGATTACTATCGTGGTGTTTCTGGCCGGATATGGGTATTGCTTCACCCAGTTTCCCGGATTCGCCTCCACGCGTGTCTTCTTTGATTTACTGACAGATAACGCCTTCCTCGGCATCGTAGCCGTCGGGATGACCTTCGTGATCCTCTCCGGCGGTATCGACCTGTCCGTGGGATCTGTTATCGCTTTTACGGGCGTGTTGCTGGCGAAACTGATAGGCACGTACGGCGTCGCGCCGGGTTATGCGTTTGTCATTGTGCTTCTGATGGGGGCGCTGTTTGGTGCGCTGATGGGCTGGATTATTGATACGCTGAAATTGCCTGCTTTCATCATCACGCTGGCGGGGATGTTTTTTGTGCGCGGCATGAGCTTTATCGTCTCAGAGGAATCTCTGCCGATTAACCATCCGGTTTACGATTTTCTTGCCAATTACGCCTGGAAAATGCCCGGAGGTGGCCGTTTTACTCTGCTGGCTCTGGTCATGCTGCTGGTGGTCTTTGGCGGCATCATTCTGGCTCACCGTACGCGTTTCGGTAACAACGTCTATGCCGTGGGCGGCAGCAATGTGTCCGCGGCGCTGATGGGCGTTCCCGTCAGACGCACAACGATTTATATCTACATGTTGTCGAGTACGCTGGCGGTGTTATCGGGGATCATCTTCTCGCTCTACACGTCAGCGGGGTATGCGCTGGCGGCCAGCGGCGTTGAGCTTGATGCAATTGCGTCCGTCGTCATTGGCGGCACACTCTTGAGCGGCGGTGTGGGAACGGTGCTGGGAAGTTTGTTCGGCGTCTTAATTCAGGGGCTTATCCAGACTTACATCACGTTTGATGGCACGCTCAGTTCATGGTGGACGAAAATCGTCATGGGAGTTTTGCTGTTTATCTTTATCGCACTGCAAAAAGGCATGGGCACCTTCTGGACTGCCAGAAGGGCACGCCATCCACGACCAGAGCCGTCCTGAGTCAGGACGGCATCAGAAGTTAGTGATCAGCGGTGTTTTGAGTAACTGACGGATCAGAACCTGCTGATCGCTGTTTTGCAGCCAAACGGCGTACAACGGGCGGATCACCGGCGGAACATCTTCGTGCGCGGCGAGCTGCGGATATTCTTTCGCCCAATGCGCTGGCAGAAAAGCGCAGCCACCGGTATTTTCCAGCAACTGACGCGTCAGTTGTGCAGACGTTGTGGTCAGCACCGGTTCCTGATCGCTGTTTTGCAGCTTTTCCTGCTGTGGAAAATCTGCGCCCCATTCCAGTTTCACGTAAGGCGTTTGTTCCCCTCTGACCGTTTTCTTCGATGAAAAAAGTCGTAACGAGAAATTACCCAGAAGCTGGCTCGACAGTTCATCCATCTTGGGGGGTTCAGTGGTGATCAGCAAATCCAGTTGTCTTTCATGCAATTGTTTTACCAGTGACTGGCGTAAAGCGATGCGCGCTTCGAGCCTCAGCGTGTCACGTTGGGTGTAAAGCGACTGCATCCAGGGTGTCAGATAGGCTTCCCAAAGCGATGCCGTAGCGCCAATTGACAATTCTGTGTGCTGTAACGAGCGTACAACCTCTTTTTTCGCCATTTGCCACGTAGACATCAGATTCTCGGCATAGGGCAGCAGGCGTTCTCCTGCGGGCGTTAAGCGGATGTTATTGCGATGCCGCGTGAACAAATTAGCGCCAAGTTGGGTTTCCAGTTGCCGGATACGAAAGCTGACAGCCGATTGCGTCAGATAAAGGGATTCCGCCGCCCGACCAAAGTGGCGAGTTCTACTGACCTCCAAAAAGGTTTTCAGTAATTCCGTGTCCAAAACTATCTCCAATAATTTTTGTCGTTAAGATTTAAATGTTTTGTTTTACACAATGTCAAGCCTAACTAATACTCCGCGCCATAACAGCACGACCATGAGAGAATTAGGAGCGTGTCAGATGGCGGAAAGCTTCACCACGACAAATCGTTTTTTTGATAATAAACATTACCCTCGCGGGTTCTCCCGGCATGGCGATTTCACCATTAAAGAAGCGCAAATGCTAGAACGTTACGGCTTTGCTTTTAATGAGCTGGATCTGGGGAAACGTGAGCCCGTTACCGACGAAGAAAAGCTGTTCCTGGAGGTTTGCCGGGGTACGCGCGAACCTGTGACAGATGCAGAAAAAGTGTGGAACAAATATATTGTCCGCACCCGTCGTCCGAAGAAATTCCACACGCTGTCCGGCGGCAAACCGCAGGCCGATGCTGTAGAAGACTATACGGAAAGCGACGACTAATGAAACGGGGCGATGCCCCGTTTTTTTATGCCAGATTCTTATGTAAAGTTAACAATAGCCTATCCATGGTGCGATAGCTCAGCGCCTCAGAAATATGTTTTCGTTCAATCGATTCTTTCCCCTCTAAATCGGCTAATGTTCGCGCAACTTTCAGGATCCGGTGCCACGCCCTAACCGACAATCCCAGTTTATGCAGAACCTCTTCCAGAAATTCCGCATCCGTTTTTTTTAAAACGCAGTAAATTTCGACTTCGCTGCTGTTCAGCCTCGCATTGATTTTCCCCGCGCGTTTCAGCTGAATCTCCCGTGCGGCTAATACCCGTTCCCGAACCTGCGCACTGCTTTCCCGTGCTGTCGGCGTATGGTTTTGCTGGCTTAAAATTCCAGGCGGCAACAGTGGCACTTCAATGGATAAATCAAACCGGTCCAGGAAAGGGCCGGAAAGCCTGCCCAGATAGCGTAAAACCTGCTGCGGGGGCGTGCGGTTGTGGATCCCCTGATAGTGTCCGGTAGGGCTGGGATTCATCGCTGCAATCAGCTGGGCTCTGGCCGGATAACGGACTTTTGCCCGCGCCCGGGAGATCGTGATTTCGCCCGATTCCATCGGCTGGCGCAAAGCATCCAGCACCTGACGCTGGAATTCCGGAAGCTCGTCTAGAAACAGGACGCCATTGTGGGCCAGTGAAATTTCTCCCGGCTTAGGCAGCGAACCCCCGCCGACCAGCGCGCTAATTGACGTACTGTGATGTGGCGCCCTGAAAGGCCGTACACGAGAAAACTCACCGTCATCTTCCGGGTTATACACCAGGCTGGCGATCGCGGCGGTTTCGAGCTTTTCTTCGTTACTGAGCGGGGGAAGTAAGCCCGGCAAACGGCTCGCCAGCATGGTTTTCCCGGTGCCGGGCGGTCCGATAAGCAATAAGTTATGGCCTCCGGCGGCGGCGACCTCCAGTGCGCGTTTTGACTGCTCCTGACCAATGATATCGGCGATGTCAGGCTGGCAGGCAGGTTCCGGCGCAACGGGTGGATATTCAATCGCCGGCAGGCTGTCCTCGCCCTGCAAAAAAGCACAAACCTGTAACAGATGTCCTGCAATATTAGCGACGCCGGGATCAAGCAGCGTCATTTCGGACTGATTGGCTTGCGGCAAAATTAAAATCCGGCCTTCTTTCTGCGCTTCGAGCGCCGCAGGAATTGCGCCGTTAACGCTGCGCAAAGCGCCTGAAAGTCCCAGTTCTCCCAAAAACTCATATTTCACCAGCCTGTCGCCTCTAAGCTGTTCAGAGGCCACCAGAATCGCCAGCGCGATAGATAAATCATACCGGCCACCTTCTTTGGGCAAGTCGGCAGGGGCGAGATTCACCGTAATCCGCTTGGGAGGAAAACTGAAACCACAGTTGATGATGGCGCTGCGGACTCGATCTCTGGCCTCTTTGACGGTGGTTTCGGGCAGGCCGACCAGCGTCAGGGCCGGTAAGCCATTACTGATATGCACTTCAACGGAGACACCCGGAGCCTGAACACCCAGTGATGCGCGGGTATACACCACGGCTAATGACATACTTCTTCCTTGGCTGTGAATTTTCCTGAAAGGCAGCATGACGCAGTCGGTAACGATTTTGTGAAGAAGATCTGCCAAATGCGCAGCGTCACGTAAAAAGACTCGCGGGATTATCAGGTTGCAATGCGGCAGTGCGTGGTGCGCCGCACTGGCGGTAATACTCCTTAACAAATTGAGGTCTTCGGAAACAAATTAGCGGGCTAATTAAGTTGCTGTTTATACAGGCTGAGGTGTTTAATCTTTATGTATTTAACAATAAAGAAACAAATATCAATCATTGATTAACATCTCTCTGCCTCGCTGAGGATTTTCCGGAACAGTTCAGTGAGAGCACTGCCTACAGCTATTCCGGAATAGGGATAAACCCATGTTTGGTTGGACCTCCCGGCAGCGTAATGTTGCCATCGCCAGCTTTTTAAGCTGGACGCTCGATGCTTTCGATTTCTTCATTTTAGTCTTTCTTCTTAGTGACATAGCGACAGCCTTTCATGTCGATATCAAAGAAGTCACGCTGGCGATTTTGCTGACACTAGCGGTGCGGCCCATCGGCGCGCTGGTGTTCGGGCGGGCCGCAGAAAAATACGGACGTAAACCGGTGCTGATGGTGAATATTGCCTGCTTTTCCGTATTTGAACTCTGCACCGCAGCGGCGCCGTCCCTGAGCATTTTCCTGATCCTGCGTGTGATTTATGGCGTGGCGATGGGTGGTGTGTGGGGTGTGGCTTCTTCACTGGCGATGGAAACCATTCCTGACCGTTCGCGCGGCATGATGTCCGGTATTTTTCAGGCCGGTTATCCGTTCGGGTATCTGCTGGCCGCGGTGGTTTACGGGCTGTTTTCGGAGATGGTCGGCTGGCGCGGAATGTTTGTCATCGGCGCTGTGCCGATTTTCCTGCTGCCTTTCATCTGGTTTAAGGTGCAGGAATCGCCGGTCTGGCTTGCTGCCCGTGAACGCAAGGAAAGCACCGCGCTATTGCCAGTGCTCAAATCACACTGGAAACTTTGTGTTTATCTGGTCGTCCTGATGGCGGCCTTCAATTTCTTCAGCCACGGAACGCAGGATCTCTACCCGTCATTCCTGAAAGTTCAGCACGGTTTTGATGCACATACGGTCAGCTTGATTGCTATCGGTTACACCATTGCGTCGATCATCGGCGGTATCTTCTTCGGTACGCTTTCAGAGAAGATTGGTCGTAAAAAAGCCATTATTATCGCAGCCTTACTGTCATTGCCGGTGATCCCGTTGTGGGCATTTTCCAGCGGAACCTGGACCATCGGCCTGGGGGCTTTCCTGATGCAGTTTATGGTGCAGGGTGCGTGGGGCGTGGTGCCGTCTTATCTCACTGAGCTGGTGCCTGCGAACACTCGCGCTGTATTGCCCGGATTTGTTTATCAGCTCGGGAATTTGCTGGCGTCGGTCAATGCGACATTGCAGGCAGGCATTGCCGAAAGTCACGGACATAACTACGGGCTGGCGATGGCGATTGTCGCCGGGACGGTGGCGATCGTGATTTCTGTACTTGTTGCATTCGGGCGAGATACGCGCGGAAAAGCGATAACGGGAGCAATAAATAATCAGAGAACGGATCAGCCTGCTAAGGTTTGATTTTTCAGATTATTTTTGCCGGATTGTGCAGCGCGTCGCAAATAATAACGCAAGAAAAGTGTTGTCATTAAACGCATTACTGTGATAACTCTGTAGGCAATCGTTCGCAATATGAATTTTAGAAACCTAAAAATGAAAGCCCTTCTCCTCGTAGTTAGCCTAGTCGTGATTAGCGTGGTGGTGATTATTATCCCACCGTGCGGGGCTGCACTTGGACGAAGAAAGGCTTATTAAACAAGCCTGAACCTGAAAAGAAACCCCGCACCGAAAGGTCCGGGGTTTTTTTTTGGGTCAGGTATTTCAGAGAACAGTGAAGCGGGGTCGGAAAATGAGCAACAGCATAATATTCTGCACTTGTCGCAAAAAGGCAGGAGAATAAAGATGAACGGAGCACAGTGGGTAGTACAAGCGTTGCGTGCGCAGGGTGTAAATACAGTATTTGGTTATCCTGGCGGGGCAATCATGCCGGTATACGATGCATTGTATGACGGCGGCGTGGAACACCTGTTGTGCCGGCACGAGCAGGGCGCCGCAATGGCCGCCATCGGCTATGCCCGTTCTACCGGAAAAGTCGGCGTTTGTATCGCCACTTCCGGGCCTGGTGCGACCAACCTGATCACTGGTCTGGCTGACGCGCTGCTCGATTCCGTTCCGCTGGTGGCTATCACCGGTCAGGTCGGTTCCGCATTCATCGGTACCGACGCCTTCCAGGAAATCGACGTTTTAGGTTTATCTCTGGCCTGTACCAAACACAGCTTCCTGGTTGAATCGCTGGACGCGCTGCCGGAAATCATGGCGGAAGCTTTTGCCATCGCCACTTCCGGGCGTCCGGGCCCGGTTCTGATCGACATCCCGAAAGATATTCAGCTGGCGACCGGCGAATTACCGCCGCATCTGCTGGCGGTAGAAGAAACCTTCCCGCATCCGGCAGCTGAACTGCAACAAGCCAGCGCGATGATCGCCGCGTCGCAAAAACCGATGATCTACGTCGGCGGCGGTGTCGGTATGGCTCAGGCGGTGCCGGCTTTACGTGACTTCATCTCAGCAACGGGCATGCCGGCGGTAGCCACCCTGAAAGGGCTGGGCGCACCGGATGAGACTGACCCGTGTTATCTGGGAATGCTGGGTATGCACGGCACCAAAGCCGCTAATCTGGCGGTTCAGTCCTGCGATTTACTGATTGCGGTCGGTGCGCGTTTTGATGACCGGGTGACAGGCAAACTGAATACCTTCGCGCCAAACGCGGCCGTTATCCACATGGATATCGATCCGGCGGAACTGAACAAACTGCGTCAGGCGCACGTCGCGTTGCAGGGTGATTTGAATTCTCTGTTACCTGCACTGCAACAACCGCTGAACATCAGCGCATGGCGTGATGAAGTGATGACGCTGAAAGCGCAGGGTGAATGGCGCTATGACCATCCGGGCGAAGCGATTTATGCACCGCTGTTACTGAAACAAATCTCCGATCGCAAATCTGCCAGTACCGTTGTCACCACCGATGTCGGTCAGCACCAGATGTGGACCGCGCAGCACATGCAGTTCAGCCGCCCGGAAAACTTCATCACCTCCAGCGGTCTGGGCACGATGGGCTTTGGCGTTCCGGCTGCCGTTGGCGCACAGGTTGCCCGCCCGGACGACATGGTGATCTGCGTTTCCGGTGACGGCTCGTTCATGATGAACGTTCAGGAACTGGGCACCATCAAGCGAAAACAGCTGCCCGTCAAAATCCTGTTGCTGGATAACCAGCGGTTAGGGATGGTACGACAGTGGCAGGAACTGTTCTTCGACGGACGTTTTAGTGAAACCAACCTTTCTGATAATCCTGATTTTGTGACGCTGGCCAGCGCATTCAATATCCCCGGCCAGCGTATCCACCGTAAAGACCAAGTCGATGCCGCTCTGGACGCATTCTTCACCAGCGAAGGCCCGTATTTGCTTCAGGTTTCCATCGACGAAAATGAGAATGTCTGGCCACTGGTTCCACCGGGCGCAGGCAACGAAACCATGTTGGAGAAAATGTCATGATGCAGCATAACGTCTCAATCCAGGCCCGTTTCCGCCCTGAAATGTTAGAACGCGTATTACGCGTTGTTCGCCACCGTGGTTTTCAGGTGTGCGCAATGAACATGACCCCGATGGTCAATGCGGAAAATATAAATATCGAATTGACCGTTGCCAGCCAGCGCCCGGTAGATTTACTGTCTTCACAGTTACGCAAACTTATGGATGTCGCTTGTGTCGAGATCCAGCAACATACATCACAACAAATACGCGCGAATGCGTGAGTAAAGGAACGAGAGAATGACGAAGAAAGCTGATTACATTTGGTTCAATGGCGAGATGGTTCCGTGGGCAGAAGCAAAAGTTCACGTCATGTCACACGCACTGCATTATGGCACTTCCGTATTTGAAGGCGTGCGTTGCTACGACTCCCATAAAGGCCCCGTCGTATTCCGCCACCGTGAACACATGCAGCGTCTGCGCGATTCCGCAAAAATCTACCGTATGCCGGTTTCTCAGAGCGTGGATGAGCTGATGGAGGCTTGCCGCGAAACTCTGCGCAAAAACAATCTGGTCAGCGCGTATATCCGTCCGCTGGTGTTTGTTGGCGATGTCGGTATGGGCGTTAACCCGCCGGACGGCTACAAAACTGACGTGATCATCGCGGCCTTCCCGTGGGGCGCGTATCTGGGTGAAGAAGCGCTGGAGCAGGGCATCGATGCGATGGTGTCCTCCTGGAACCGCGTGGCAGCCAATACTATTCCAACTGCTGCGAAAGCCGGCGGTAACTACCTTTCTTCATTGCTGGTCGGTAGCGAAGCGCGTCGCCACGGCTATCAGGAAGGTATTGCGCTCGACGTTCACGGTTATGTCTCTGAAGGTGCGGGCGAAAACCTGTTCGAAGTAAAAGACGGCATTCTGTTTACACCTCCGTTTACCTCTTCCGCTCTGCCGGGAATCACCCGTGACGCTATTATTAAACTGGCGAAAGATATGGGGCTGGAAGTTCGCGAGCAGGTTCTGTCCCGCGAATCCCTTTACCTGGCCGATGAAGTCTTCATGTCCGGTACTGCCGCAGAAATCACACCGGTTCGCAGCGTTGACGGCATTCAGGTTGGCATCGGCAAACGTGGTCCGGTCACCAAACAAATTCAGGATGCATTCTTCGGCCTGTTCACCGGCAAAACCGAAGACAAATGGGGTTGGCTGGATCCAATCAACCCACAGTAATTACCCGTCATCCTTCAGGCTGCTTCTGCGTTGGCTGCCTTTATTCACCCCGGTCACTTACCTGAGTAAGCTCCCGGGGATTCATTCAGTTGCCGCCTTGATGCAACCCGAATGATTTAGGGTAATGATGAGGATAAATAAGAAATTCAGCAGGTAGCGATTTCGCTGCCTGCTAAACAGAAATGATTTGGAGTGAACAGAGCATGCCTAAGTACCGTTCCCACACCACGACCCATGGCCGCAATATGGCGGGTGCCCGCGCTTTATGGCGTGCCACCGGCATGACCGATAACGATTTCGGCAAGCCCATTATTGCCGTCGTCAACTCCTTCACCCAGTTCGTACCGGGCCACGTGCATTTGCGTGATTTGGGTAAACTGGTTGCCGAGCAAATAGAAGCGTCCGGCGGCGTGGCGAAAGAGTTCAACACTATCGCCGTGGATGACGGGATCGCCATGGGCCATGGCGGCATGCTGTATTCACTGCCTTCACGCGAGCTGATCGCAGACTCGGTGGAATACATGGTTAACGCGCACTGCGCCGATGCCATGGTCTGCATTTCCAACTGCGACAAAATCACCCCGGGAATGCTGATGGCGTCACTGCGCCTGAACATTCCGGTGATCTTCGTTTCCGGCGGTCCGATGGAAGCCGGTAAAACCAAGTTGTCTGACAAAATCATCAAACTCGACCTGGTTGATGCGATGATTCAGGGCGCAAACCCGAACGTCAGCGATGCCGACAGCGAGCAAATTGAACGTTCTGCCTGTCCGACCTGCGGTTCCTGTTCCGGTATGTTTACCGCTAACTCCATGAACTGTCTGACCGAAGCTTTGGGTCTTTCTCAGCCGGGTAACGGTTCATTGCTGGCCACTCACGCGGATCGCCGTGACCTGTTCCTGAACGCCGGTCGCCGCATCGTTGAGCTGACCAAGCGTTATTACGAGCAGGATGACACCAGCGCCTTACCGCGCAGCATCGCCAGCAAAGCCGCATTCGAAAACGCCATGACGCTGGATATCGCGATGGGCGGCTCCACCAACACCGTTCTGCATCTGTTAGCGGCAGCGCAGGAAGGCGAAATCGACTTCGACATGACCGACATCGACCGTCTGTCACGCAAAGTACCGCATCTGTGTAAGGTTGCGCCAAGCACCCAGAAATATCACATGGAAGACGTTCACCGCGCCGGTGGCGTACTGGCGATTCTGGGCGAACTGGATCGCGCCAACCTTCTGAACCGCGACGTAAAAAATATTCTCGGTCTGACCCTGAACCAGACGCTGGATCAGTACGACATCATGCTGACCCAGGACGAAGCGGTGAAAAAAATGTTCCGCGCCGGTCCGGCAGGCATCCGTACCACACAGGCATTCTCACAAGATTGCCGCTGGGACACACTCGATGATGACCGCGCCGAAGGCTGTATCCGCTCTCTGGAACATGCGTTCAGCAAAGACGGCGGTCTGGCTGTGCTTTACGGCAATATCGCCGAAGCGGGCAGTATCGTTAAAACCGCAGGCGTGGATGAATCCAACCTGACGTTCCGGGGGCCGGCCAAGGTTTATGAGAGCCAGGACAGCGCAGTTGAAGCGATTCTCGGCGGTAAAGTGGTTTCCGGCGACGTGGTCGTTATCCGCTACGAAGGGCCAAAAGGCGGGCCTGGCATGCAGGAAATGCTGTATCCGACCACGTATCTGAAATCCATGGGGCTGGGTAAAGAGTGTGCGCTGATCACCGATGGTCGTTTCTCCGGCGGGACGTCCGGTCTGTCCATCGGCCACGTTTCTCCCGAAGCGGGCAGCGGCGGCCTGATTGCACTGGTTGAAGATGGCGACATCATCGACATCGACATTCCAAACCGCAAAATGGTGCTGGACGTTCCGGCGGCGGAACTGGCAGCGCGTCACGAAGCCGAACTGGCACGCGGCGATAAAGCCTGGACGCCTAAGAACCGTGAACGTGTGGTTTCTCTGGCGCTGCGTGCTTATGCATTGCTGGCGACCAGTGCGGACAAAGGCGCAGTACGCGACAAGTCTAAGCTGGGAGGCTGACAGTCATGGCGGTATCACAACCTTTACCCGACCAGCCGTGCGGCGCAGAATATCTGCGTGCCGTGCTGCGTGCGCCGGTTTATGAAGTCGCGCAGGTGACGCCTTTGCAGGTCATGGAAAAAATCTCTTCCCGGCTGGGTAACACCATTCTGGTGAAGAGGGAAGACCGCCAGGCTGTTCACAGTTTTAAACTACGCGGTGCGTATTCGATGATTGCCAGCCTGACCGAAGAACAGGCTGCACGCGGCGTCGTTACGGCGTCAGCGGGCAACCATGCCCAGGGTGTCGCGCTTTCAGCCACCAAAAAAGGCATCAAATCTCTGATTGTGATGCCGGTGGCGACTGCGGATATCAAAGTTGATGCGGTGCGTAATTTCGGCGGCGAAGTCCTGCTGTTTGGCGCGAATTTCGACGAAGCCAAAGGCAAAGCTATTGAGCTTTCGCAAAAGCAGGGCATGACCTTTGTGCCGCCGTTTGACCATCCGGCGGTGATCGCCGGACAAGGCACGCTGGCGATGGAACTGCTGCAACAGGATGCGCATTTGGATCGCGTTTTTGTTCCCGTCGGCGGCGGTGGTCTGGCCGCCGGTGTGGCGGTGCTTATCAAACAGCTGATGCCGCAGATTCAGGTGATCGGCGTCGAAGCCGAAGATTCTGCCTGTCTGCGTGCGGCGATGGACGCCGGTGAACCGGTGGATCTGGCGCGTGTCGGCTTGTTCGCCGAAGGCGTGGCGGTGAAACGTATTGGCAACGAAACCTTCCGTCTGTGCCGCGAATATCTCGATGACGTGATCACTGTCGACAGCGATTCTATCTGCGCGGCGGTGAAAGATTTGTTCGAAGATGTGCGTGCGATTGCAGAACCTTCCGGCGCGCTGGCGCTGGCGGGGCTGAAGAAATACGTGCAGCAGCACAACATTCAGGGCGAGCGTCTGGCGCATGTGCTTTCTGGCGCGAACGTCAATTTCCACGGTCTGCGTTATGTGTCAGAACGCTGCGAGCTGGGCGAACAACGCGAAGCACTGCTGGCGGTGACTATCCCTGAGCGCAAAGGCAGCTTCCTGAAATTCTGTCAGCTGCTGGGTGGCCGTTCGGTGACGGAGTTTAACTACCGTTATGCCGATGCGGACAATGCCTGCATTTTCGTGGGTGTACGTCTGACGCGCGGTCACGCAGAACGTCAGGAAATTATCGACGAACTGAACCACGACGGTTATCAGGTTGTGGATTTGTCCGACGATGAAATGGCGAAACTTCACGTGCGTTATATGGTGGGCGGGCGTCCGACCAAACCTCTGCGTGAGCGGCTTTACAGCTTTGAATTCCCGGAATCCCCGGGTGCTTTGCTGAAATTCCTGCATACGCTGGGCACGCACTGGAATATTTCACTGTTCCATTACCGCAGCCACGGCACTGATTTTGGTCGCGTGCTGGCGGCGTTTGAGCTGAACGAACAAGAGCCGGAGTTCGAACAGAACCTGACGGCGCTGGGCTATGACTGTCACAACGAAAGTGATAATCCGGCGTTCCGCTTCTTCCTGGCGGGCTAAAATCAAACGGGGCACCTTAAAAGTGTCCCGTTTTTTTTATCCTGAGACGCTCAGAGTAATTGCCAGAACGCCTCGATCAGGGGTTCGTTCAGCCGTTTTTTCTGCACGCAGACGCCCAGTTCCAGCGGCGCGCCGAGCGTGACGTTATCCAGAACAGAAATGCGGTTGCGAACCGGTTCCGGGCTGTTATCGACTACTACCGAAGGGATGAGTGCGATGCCGCAACCGAGCGCGACCATCGACACAATGGCTTCGTGGCCGGACACCGTGGCGTAAATCAGCGGGTTGCTCAGACGGTTTCGTTTGAACCAGATGTCGATACGTTTTCGCGCCGGGCCATGTTCCGGCAGGATAAACGGAATCTGTGACCAGTCGGGATGTGGCACGCTGACTTGCGTTCGCACCGCGCCCGGCAGAGACGGGGAAATCAGGATCATCGGGATTTCGCCGATCTGCGTGAAATCGACACTGCCCGGCAGACTTTCCGGGCGGCCTGCAATCCCCAGGTCCGCTTCGGTGGACTGAACTTTTTCGACCGCGTCGGCGGCGTCGCCGGTGGTCAGTTTGATTTCGACCAGCGGATGTTGCGCGCGGAAGCGGTCAAGAATAGGGGGCAGGTGGCTGTACGCAGCGGTGACCGAGCAGAACAAATGCAGCTCGCCACTGAGCGTCGGGCCATGCTGATCCAGCCCGCTGCGCAGTTGCTGGTAACTCAGCAGCGTTTGCTGGGCAAAAGTTTTGAGCTGTTCACCCGCGCTGGTCAGTTGCACAGTGCGGTTGTCACGCTGAAATAACGGCTGGCCGAGTTCTTCTTCCAGCCGCTGGATCTGGCGCGATAATGTAGACGGGCTGACATGCATCGCCTTCGACGAACGGCCAAAATGGCGGCTTTCCGCCAGATGTAAGAACAGTTTCAGATCACGCAAATCCATAAAGAAGTCCCGGCTTTTTAGTTACGCAAAGGTCAAACGAAGTATATTGCATTTTTTGCAACGTCATCTTCGTAATATATCAATTTAAGCAATGTGTCGCATGACATATAGTGAATTCACGGCGTTCACCGGCTCACCGGTGAAACAAAAAATAACAGCACTTACCTCGATAGAACGGAGCAAGACATGGCTAACTATTTCAACACACTGAACCTGCGTCAGCAGCTGGCACAACTGGGCAAATGCCGCTTCATGGGTCGCGATGAATTCGCGGACGAAGCCAGCTACCTCAAAGGTAAAAAAGTGGTGATTGTAGGCTGTGGCGCACAGGGCCTGAACCAGGGTCTGAACATGCGTGATTCCGGTCTGGATGTTTCCTACACCCTGCGTGCAGAAGCGATTGCTGAGAAGCGTGCTTCATGGCGTAAAGCGACCGAAAACGGCTTCAAAGTCGGCACTTACGAAGAACTGATCCCACAGGCTGACCTGGTCGTTAACCTGACGCCAGACAAACAGCACAGCGCTGTGGTTAAAGCGGTTCAGCCTCTGATGAAAGATGGCGCAACGCTGGGTTACTCACACGGCTTCAACATTGTTGAAGTGGGCGAGCAAATCCGTAAAGACATCACCGTCGTGATGGTTGCGCCGAAATGTCCGGGTACTGAAGTTCGTGAAGAATACAAACGTGGTTTCGGCGTTCCGACGCTGATCGCTGTTCACCCGGAAAACGACCCGAAAGGCGAGGGCATGGCGATTGCTAAAGCCTGGGCAGCAGCAACGGGCGGCCACCGCGCCGGTGTTCTGCAATCTTCTTTCGTTGCAGAAGTAAAATCTGACCTGATGGGCGAGCAGACTATCCTGTGCGGTATGTTGCAGGCCGGTTCTCTGCTGTGCTTCGACAAACTGGTTGCTGACGGCGTGGATGAAGCGTACGCAGAAAAACTGCTGCAATTCGGCTGGGAAACCATCACCGAAGCGCTGAAACAAGGCGGCATCACGCTGATGATGGATCGTTTGTCAAACCCGGCGAAACTGCGTGCTTATGCGCTGTCCGAACAACTGAAAGAGATCATGGCGCCGCTGTTCCAGAAACACATGGACGACATCATCTCCGGCGAATTCTCCCGCGGCATGATGGCTGACTGGGCGAACGACGACAAAAACCTGCTGACCTGGCGTGAAGAAACGGGCGCAACTGCGTTCGAAAACGCACCACAGTTCGACGGTAAAATTTCTGAGCAGGAATATTTCGATCACGGCGTCGTGATGATTGCGATGGTTAAAGCAGGCGTTGAACTGGCCTTCGAAACCATGGTGGCTTCCGGCATCATCGAAGAATCTGCTTACTACGAATCACTGCACGAACTTCCGCTGATCGCCAACACCGTTGCGCGTAAGCGTCTGTACGAAATGAACGTGGTTATCTCTGATACCGCAGAATACGGTAACTACCTGTTTGCTAATGCCGCAGTACCGTTGCTGAAAGAGTTTATGACCACCCTGCAGGCGGGTGATTTGGGCAAATCTGTTGCAGAAACGCAGGTCGATAACGCACAGCTGCGTGACGTTAACGAAGCGATTCGCAACCACCCGATCGAGTCAATCGGCCGCACTTTACGTGGTTATATGACTGATATGAAACGCATCGCAGTAGCGAGCTGATCCTCTTCTTACTCGAATTCTTCCGGGTTTTCGGAAGATAAATAAAAAGGGCACTGCATGAAAATGCGGTGCCCTTTCTTTTTACTGCGCCGGAACGGTAACTCAGTTGCGGTACAGGATCTTAATGATGTGGTAACCGAACTGCGTGTGCAGCGGGCCTTGTGGCTCGATCAGCGGCGCAGAGAAAACCACTTTATCGAAAGCTGGCACCATTGCGCCTTGCTTGAATTCACCTAAATGGCCGCCTTTTTTGCCTGACGGGCAGGTAGAATGTTTTTTAGCCAGTTTTTCGAAATCGCCGCCATTCTTCAGTTGTTCCAGAATATCGAGCGCCTGTGCTTCTTCCTTAACAAGGATATGCATTGCTGCAGCAGTTTTTGCCATGATTGAGACCTTTTATGCGAGAGTGTTTCCAGGGGCGTAATGTAACATCTGCAACGCCGTATGTGGACTCCGGCCTGCATTCCAGACATCACAAATTGCACCGTAAAGGCTGTCAATCTCAGGCGACGTTTCTGCTACAATCGCCGTCCTTGTCCATCAGGTGAGCAAAAATACGCCATGCGATTAAACCCCAGCCAACAACATGCCGTCGAATTCGTCACCGGACCCTGCCTGGTTCTGGCGGGGGCTGGCTCCGGCAAAACCAGGGTGATTACCAATAAAATCGCACACCTGATCCGTGAATGCGGCTATCAGGCTCGCCACATTGCGGCTGTAACCTTCACCAATAAAGCGGCGCGCGAGATGAAAGAGCGTGTGGCGCAAACCCTTGGGCGAAAAGAATCATGCGGCTTGCTGATCGCGACTTTCCACACGCTGGGGCTTGAAATCATCAAACGCGAATTTGCCGCGTTGGGCATGAAATCCAATTTCTCCCTGTTCGACGATCAGGATCAGCTGGCGCTGCTCAAAGAGCTGAGCGAGAAGTGGCTGGAAAATGACAAAACGCTGTTGCAACAGCTGATCTCGACGATCTCAAACTGGAAGAACGATCTGGTTGATCCGTCCCATGCGGCGGGCCTTGCGCGATCGGAACGCGATCAGATCTTCGCGCACTGCTACGGGCTTTATCATGACCATATGCGCGCCTGTAATATTCTCGATTTCGACGACCTGATCCTGTTACCCACGCTGCTGTTGCAGAAGAATGAAGAAGTACGTGAGCGCTGGCAGAACAAGCTGCGTTATCTGCTGGTCGATGAATATCAGGACACCAATACCAGTCAGTACATGATGGTGAAACTGCTGGTTGGTAACCGCGCACGTTTCACTGTGGTGGGCGACGACGATCAATCTATCTACTCCTGGCGCGGTGCGCGGCCACAAAACCTGGTGCTGCTGAAAGAAGATTTCCCGCAGTTGCAGGTCGTTAAGCTTGAACAGAACTATCGTTCCTCGCAGCGCATTCTGAAAGCGGCTAACATCCTGATCGCCAACAACCCGCATGTGTTCGAGAAGCGGCTTTTCTCTGAGCTGGGTTACGGCGAAACGCTAAAAGTGGTGACCGCCAACAATGAAGATCACGAAGCCGAGCGCGTGGTTGGCGAGCTGATTGCACATCACTTTATCAACAAGACCGGTTATGGCGATTACGCGATTTTGTATCGCGGTAACCACCAGTCACGCCTGTTTGAAAAAATGCTGATGCAGAACCGCATTCCGTACCGCATTTCCGGCGGCACGTCGTTCTTCTCGCGGCCTGAAATTAAAGATTTACTGGCCTATTTGCGCGTCCTGACTAACCCTGACGATGACAGCGCTTTCCTGCGTATCGTGAATACACCGCGTCGTGAAATCGGTGCAGCGACGTTGCAGAAACTGGGTGAGTGGGCAAATCAGCGTAACAAAGGTTTGTTCAAAGCCAGTTTCGATATGGGGCTGAGCCAGTATCTGACCGGGCGTGGCCTGGAATCACTGCAACGGTTCACGCACTGGATGGGCACTATTTCTGAACTGGCCGAACGCGAACCGGTTGCGGCGGTACGGGATCTGATCCACGGCATCGATTACGAAAGCTGGTTGTTCGAAACCTCGCCGAGCCCGAAAGCGGCCGAAATGCGCATGAAAAACGTCAATCAGCTTTTCAGCTGGATGACCGAAATGCTCGAAGGTACCGATCTGGATGAGCCGATGACGCTCACTCAGGTGGTCACGCGCTTTACGCTGCGTGACATGATGGAACGTGGTGAAAGTGACGAAGAACTGGATCAGGTTCAGCTGATGACGCTGCACGCTTCGAAAGGTCTGGAATTCCCGTATGTGTTTCTGGTCGGCATGGAAGAAGGATTGTTGCCGCATCAGAGCAGCATCGATGAAGACAATGTCGATGAAGAACGGCGTCTGGCGTATGTGGGCATTACCCGCGCCCAAAAAGAGCTGACTTTTACGCTTTGCCGTGAACGCCGCCAGTACGGGGAATTAATTCGTCCGGAACCCAGCCGCTTCCTGATGGAACTGCCGCAGGATGATTTGGCCTGGGAAAGTGAGCGTAAAGTGGTCAGTGCGCAGGAGCGTATGGTGAAAGGGCAAGGCCATCTGGAGAAAATCCGTGAACAACTGGCGAAAGCCAAAGGCGGAAACTGACAGGCAAAGAAAAGGCAGGGGATAAGCCCTGCCTCATTCGGTGCGTTTTTTTACGGAAAAATCAGAGCTGTTCTTCGACGAACAGCGGCCAGTGGACATAACTTTGCCAGTGGCTTTCCTGTTCCAGCTCTTCCGCCCGTAACGGATGCTGAGCCAGCCAGCCCTGCGGCACAATCACATTCAGTTCATCATCATTTGCCCGTAAACGCACGGCGGGCAACGTGTCGTCGCGGCGACGGCTGGCAAAGATAATCGCAAGCCGGAGAATGCGACAAAGACGTTGTGCCTGACGCGGCGGGACGGCGTTTTGCTCATTGAGCAACGGTAAATCGAGCGTCCCGTTCTGGTTTTGCAACAGCGTCGCCAGCAGTTTTTTCTGCGCCGGCGTAAAGCCCGGTAAGTCTAAATGACTGATCAGATAGGCTGCGTGCTGCGGCGCTTTTTTGAAATCAACACTCAGCCCGATTTCGTGGATCAAACAGGCGCTATTCAGCAGCTCACGGGCGCGGGCATCGAGCTTCCATTCCTGTGACACCTGCAACGAAAAGTTCTCTGCAAGCTGTGCTACGCGCTGTGCCTGTTCATTATCAAGCAGATAGCGGCGTTGCAGATTTCGCAATGTGCGCTGGCGAATATCCTGTTCAATCGGCAGGTGCAGCATGCCGTAAACCAGACCTTCACGCAGTGCGCCACCGGCCAGCGTCATGGTTTCGATATTCAGGGTTTTGAAAATGGCGATGAGAATCGACAGACCGCTTGGGAAAACCAGCGCACGTTCAAGCGTCAGGCCTTCAATTTCCAGCTCTTCCAGTTTGCCGCACTGAATCGCACGCTGTTTGAGCTGTTGAAGTTTCGGCAACGTAATGCGCTCATCCATACCCTGAGCGACCATGATTTCCTGAAGCGCCTGAACGGTGCCGGAAGCACCAACACAAATTTGCCAGCCATTGGCGATCAGCTGAGGCGCTATCGGAAGGATCATGTCGGTCGCAGCCTGTTCGGCCTGATCGAAGTTTTCCTTTGCCAGATTTCGGTCGGTAAAATAACGCTCCAGCCAGGTCACGCAGCCCATCGAAAGGCTGAAAAGCGTGGTGGCCTGTGCGCCGATACCAGTGACCAGCTCTGTACTGCCGCCGCCAATATCGACGACCAGACGTTTATCCGGGCCACCCGTGGTATGGGCAACGCCGTGATAAATCAGACGGGCTTCTTCTTCACCGGCAATGACCTGAATCGGGCAACCGAGAATTTCCTGAGCTTTCCTCAAAAATTCGTCCGCATTACTGGCAAGCCGCAACGTTGCGGTGGCAACGACGCGGATTTGTTCGCGGGGAATATCCTGCAATCTTTCGGAAAACAGCTTCAGGCATTGCCAGCCACGTTGCATGGCTTCCTGAGAAAGCAGGTTTTGCTTATCCAGACCGGCAGCCAGACGCACTTTGCGCTTAATTCTGGCGAGGGTCTGGATACTGCCTGCCACCTCACGAACAACCAGCATGTGAAAGCTGTTAGAGCCCAAATCAATTGCTGCATAGAGTGAGGTGGAGCTTAGCATAGGTTATCAGCCCGGACGTTTACGGTTGCTACGTGGTGCGCTGCTGCGACGTGAAGACGAATTGCTGTTACGACGCGGACCGTTTCCGGTACGAGAGCGAGCCAGACGTTTCGGCGCAGGTAAATCAGTTAACAGCGCTTCGCTGCTGTATTTGCTGACAGGAATGCTGTGACCGGTGTAGGTTTCGATTGCCGTCAGGTTCAGCGCGTACTCTTCACAAGCCAGGCTGATGGAATGACCGCTCAGACCCGCACGGCCGGTACGACCAATACGGTGAACATAGTCTTCACAGTCGTCAGGCAGATCATAGTTAAAGACGTGCGTAACGGCAGGAATATGCAAACCACGGGCTGCAACGTCAGTCGCAACCAGAATATCCAGTGTGCCTTTGGTGAAGTCTTCCAGAACGCGCAGGCGTTTTTTCTGCGGGACATCGCCGGTTAGTAAACCTACGCGATGACCGTCGGCTGCCAGATGGCCCCAGACGTCTTCACAACGGTGTTTAGTGTTAGCAAAAATGATGCAGCGGTCTGGCCATTCTTCTTCAATCAGCGTCTGTAACAGGCGCATTTTCTCTTCATTCGAAGGGTAGAAGAGTTCTTCTTTAATACGGTGGCCCGTTTTTTGCTCCGGTTCGATCTCAATCGACTCGGCATTATTCATGTTTTCGAACGCCAGTTCTTTCACACGATAGGAAAGGGTTGCTGAGAACAGCATGTTGAGGCGTTGAGTCGCAGGTGGCATCCGGCGGAAGATCCAGCGGATATCTTTGATGAAGCCCAGATCGAACATGCGGTCTGCTTCATCCAGCACCACCACCTGAATCGCGCCCAGGTCGATGTGGTTCTGTTTGGTGTAATCGATTAGACGGCCGGTGGTTCCGATGAGGATGTCCACGCCGCTTTCCAGCACTTTAAGCTGTTTGTCGTAACCGTCGCCGCCATAGGCCAGACCTAATTTCAGCCCGGTAGATTCAGATAATGCTTCGGCGTCGGAGTGGATCTGCACCGCGAGTTCACGCGTAGGTGCCATGATCAAGGCACGCGGCTGGTTAGTCTGACGACCTTCCGCAGCAGGGTGAGAAAGCAGATAATGGAAAGTAGACGCCAAAAAAGCCAGCGTCTTGCCGGTACCGGTTTGCGCCTGACCTGCAACATCACGCCCAGCGAGCGTGATCGGCAATGCCAATGCCTGAATAGGCGTACAGTAATGGAACCCTTTCTTTTCAAGGGCTTCTACTGCCAGCGGGTGCAGGGCGAAGTCGGAAAACTTCTGTTCGGTCAAGTGTGTTTTGCTCATAGTGTGGTAGAATATCAGCTAACTATTGCTTTACGAAAGCGTATCCGGTGAAATAAAGTCAACCTACTGTTGGTTAATGCTACATCAACAAGGTAAAGATAATCCTTTGGAGTAGAACATGAGCGATAAAATTATTCACCTGACCGATGACAGTTTCGACAACGACGTATTGAAAGCTGAAGGGCTGGTACTGGTCGATTTCTGGGCAGAGTGGTGTGGTCCTTGTAAAATGATCGCTCCGATTCTGGATGAAATTGCCACTGAGTTCGAAGGCAAGCTGACCATCGCGAAGCTGAACATCGATGAAAACCCAGGTACTGCACCTAAATACGGCATCCGTGGTATTCCTACCCTGCTGTTATTTAAAGGCGGCGAAGTCGCAGCAACTAAAGTTGGCGCACTGTCGAAAGGTCAGCTGAAAGAGTTCTTAACAGCTAATCTGTAATCGGTCGGGATGACCAAAGCCAGGTGTTTAGCGGGCTGCCGTGTTTTTCACATTGTCCGCTAGACGCCTGTCAAGAAGCGTGCTAAGTTTACGCTTACTGCAAATAGAGCTTACCTGTAGTTTGATTCTTACGTTTTACTCTGTTGTGTCAAAAACATCTGCCTATAAAGTTTCTTTGAATAATAATTAAATTGAACTGGCACTGTGCTTGACCATCTAACGGTTTTAACAAAATCGGCTTTAAGACACCTTCAATATCATTGCCCCTCTAGAATATCGCCCGCGAGCGACTGCCTGCGGCTGGATTTCAAAGCTGTGATTTGAAGTGTCATACAATAAACAGGCATGGATGACCCTGCCATACCCATTCACGACAGATGTTCGAGACATACCCCGAGTTTAAGAACCCACCATTATGAATCTTACCGAATTAAAGAATACGCCGGTCTCTGACCTGATTGCACTCGGCGAAAATATGGGGCTGGAAAACCAGGCCCGCATGCGCAAGCAAGACATTATCTTTTCAATATTGAAGCAGCATGCGAAAAGCGGAGAAGACATCTTCGGTGATGGCGTACTGGAGATATTGCAGGATGGATTTGGTTTCCTCCGCTCCGGAGACAGTTCCTACCTCGCAGGCCCCGACGACATCTACGTATCACCAAGCCAAATTCGCCGCTTCAACCTTCGCACTGGCGACACCATTTCCGGTAAAATCCGCCCACCTAAAGAAGGTGAACGTTATTTTGCCCTGTTGAAAGTTAACGAAGTTAACTACGACAAACCAGAAAACGCCCGCAGCAAAATCCTGTTCGAAAACTTAACCCCTCTGCATGCAAATTCCCGTCTGCGTATGGAACGTGGTAATGGTTCAACGGAAGATTTAACCGCGCGTGTACTGGATCTGGCTGCTCCGATTGGCCGCGGCCAGCGTGGTCTGATTGTTGCTCCGCCGAAAGCGGGTAAAACCATGCTGCTGCAAAATATCGCGACAAGCATTGCGTACAATCATCCTGACTGTGTGCTGATGGTTCTGCTGATTGATGAACGTCCGGAAGAAGTAACCGAGATGCAGCGTCTGGTTAAAGGGGAAGTTATCGCTTCTACCTTTGATGAGCCGGCATCCCGTCACGTTCAGGTGGCTGAAATGGTCATCGAAAAAGCCAAACGCCTGGTTGAGCACAAGAAAGACGTCATCATCCTGCTGGACTCCATTACCCGTCTGGCTCGTGCTTACAACACCGTGGTTCCGTCATCAGGCAAAGTTCTGACCGGTGGTGTGGATGCCAACGCCTTACACCGTCCAAAACGTTTCTTCGGTGCAGCACGTAACGTGGAAGAGGGCGGAAGCCTGACCATCATCGCTACTGCGCTGGTCGATACCGGTTCTAAAATGGATGAAGTTATCTATGAAGAATTCAAAGGTACCGGCAACATGGAATTGCATCTGGCGCGCAAAATCGCTGAGAAACGCGTATTCCCTGCGATTGATTACAATCGTTCTGGTACCCGTAAAGAAGAGCTGCTGACCACGTCAGAAGAACTTCAGAAGATGTGGATCCTGCGTAAAATCATTCACCCGATGGGTGAGATCGATGCAATGGAATTCCTCATCAACAAACTCGCCATGACGAAAACCAATGACGACTTCTTCGATATGATGAAACGTTCGTAATTTGGTGTAAAACTCAAACTAACGCCACGCTAAGCCGTGGCGTTTTTTGCTTTTGGTAGCTACCATAATGCTACTTTGGTGAAATTGTCAGACTATTCGGATAATAGCTGATGGTTTTTCCAGTGCCCTTTCTTTATTTTATCGGTTTACTGCCCAAGAAATGGCAACAGATAAGGTCTTGCCTGAGACAAAACCATAACTGTCACCATAGGATTTGATTTAAGGCTGTGAGGTTTATGATGCTCTCGATTCCACGCACCTTATTTTTGCAGAAGAGATCTCTTAACTGTGAATTTACTCAATATGAGTACTGAGCTTGCCATTGTTTTCGTTTTTTCATTCCTGTTTCTGTTCGTTGCCCGGAAGGTGGCGAATAAAATCGGACTCGTAGATAAACCCAATTTTCGCAAACGCCATCAGGGTTTGATCCCGCTGGTCGGCGGTATTTCTGTGTATGCAGGGGTTTGTTTCGCCTTTCTTATCACCAGCTATGTCATTCCGCATGGCAACCTTTATCTCGCCTGCGCGGGCTTGCTGGTACTGGTCGGCGCGCTCGATGACCGTTTCGATATCAGTGTAAAAACCCGCGCAATGGTGCAGGCTGTGGTGGCCGTGGCGATGATGAGTTTCGCAAATCTCACGCTACGTAATCTCGGGCATCTTATCGGCCCATGGGAAATGGCACTCGGGCCGTTCGGCTATCTGGTGACCCTGTTTGCCGTCTGGGCGGCGATCAACGCCTTTAACATGGTGGATGGTATCGACGGGCTTCTGGGCGGATTATCCTGCGTCAGTTTCGGTTCTTTAGGCATCATCATGTATGGCAGTGGTCACATGGAACTGGCGCTCTGGTGCTTCGCCATGATTGCCGCCATTTTGCCTTATATCCTGCTCAATCTGGGCGTCTTCGGCCCTCGCTATAAAGTGTTCATGGGCGATGCGGGTAGTACGCTGATTGGTTTTACGGTCATCTGGATCCTGCTGCAAAGCACGCAAGGCGAAACGCATCCGATGAACCCGGTGACCGCACTCTGGCTTATCGCAATCCCTCTGATGGATATGGTTGCCATCATGTACCGACGTCTGCGCAAAGGCATGAGTCCGTTTTCTGCCGATCGCCAGCACATTCATCATTTGATCATGCGCGCCGGCTTTACTTCCCGTCAGGCCTTTATGCTAATTACCGTGGCCGCTGCACTTCTGGCGGCGGTTGGCGTGATTGGCGAACATCTGCCTTTCGTGCCTGAATGGGTCATGCTGGCTTTATTCTTTGTCGCTTTCCTGCTGTACGGCGTTTGCATCAAGCACGCCTGGCGCGTGGCCCGGTTTATCAAACGTCTTAAAAGGCGTTTGCGCCGTTCATCTCCTCAATAATTCATCTTTTACACAAGGGCATACTGGCTGTGGATAAACCAGAAATGATAAGAAACCAGAATGATCGTGACATCGAAAATGAACTCGATATTCGTGGTTTGTGCTGCACCTTATGGAAAGGTAAATTTTGGATTGCGGGCCTGGCAATACTGTTCGCGTTAGTGGCTTTGGGCTCCTCTTATCTGATGAAACAGGAGTGGAGCTCGACGGCCATTACCGACCGTCCCACCGTGAACAATCTCTCGTCTTATTTCTCACAAGCGCAGTTCCTGCGTAATCTGGATGTGCGCACTGCGTTGCCGTCGGATACCGGTCGTCCGCCGATCTCTGATGAATCCTATAATGAATTTGTGATGCAGCTGGCCGCTTACGACACCCGTCGTGATTTCTGGCTGCAAAGCCCTTATTACAAGCAGCGCCTGGAAAATGATGCGCGCGCGGATGCCGTTTTGCTCGATGATCTGATTAACGATATTCAGTTCACACCGCGCGATGCAATGAAAGTCCCGAACGACATTGTGAAACTGACGGCGGAAGATGCCGCTGATGCCAACAAACTTTTGCGTCAGTATGTTAATTTCGCCAGCCAGCGCGCGGCGCAGCATCTTTACGATGAGTTGCAGGGCGCATGGGCTGCCCGGACGCAGTCGATGAAAGCGCAGGTCAAACGCCAGGAAGAAGTGGCGCAAAGCATTTTCAAACGCACGGTGAATAACACCGAGCAGGCGCTGAAAATCGCCCAGCAGCAAAACATCACCAAAAGCGTGACGGACACGCCAGCTGAAGAGCTGCCTGATTCCGACATGTTCCTGCTGGGTGTGCCTATGTTGAAAGCGCGCCTGGAATTATTACAGGCTTCCGGGCCGGGTTATGATCTGGATTACGACCAGAACCGCGCCATGCTGTCGACGCTGAATGTGGGCCCGACGCTGACCGCGAAATTCCAGACTTACCGTTACCTCAGAACGCCTGAGGAACCTGTAAAACGTGACAGCCCGCGCCGTGTGTTCCTGATGATCATGTGGGGGATTGTCGGTGGTTTAATCGGGGCAGGAGTTGCCCTGACGCGTCGTAAAAATAAGAGAAACACATTGTGAAAGTGTTGACGATTTTCGGCACCCGTCCGGAGGCCATTAAAATGGCGCCGCTGGTGCTTGCTTTGTCGCAGGATGCGGCTTTTGAATCTAAAGTTTGTGTCACGGCACAGCACCGTGAAATGCTCGATCAGGTACTGCGTCTGTTTGAGATTACGCCCGATTATGACCTCAATATTATGAAACCGGGGCAGGGTCTGACGGAAATCACCAGCCGTATTCTGACTGGCCTGAAGCCGGTGCTTGATGAATTTAAACCGGACGTCGTGCTGGTTCACGGCGATACCACCACGACGCTGTCCGCGAGTCTGGCGGCTTTTTATCATCAGATTGCGGTCGGTCATGTCGAAGCCGGTCTGCGCACCGGTGATCTTTCTTCGCCGTGGCCGGAAGAGGGCAATCGCCTGCTGACCGGTCATCTTGCGCGCTGGCATTTTGCCCCGACGGAAAACGCCCGTTCGAATCTGACGCGGGAAAATATTCCTGAAAGCCGCATTTTCGTCACCGGCAATACGGTGATTGATGCGCTGTTGTGGGTTCGTGATCGCTTTAACAGCGATGCGTCTCTGGCGCAGCAGCTGGCCAATACCTATCCGTTCCTCGATGCCAGTAAAAAACTGATCCTCGTAACGGGTCACCGCCGTGAAAGTTTTGGCGGCGGTTTTGAGCGGATTTGCTCGGCGCTGGCCGATATCGCCCGCCAGCATCCGGATGTTCAGATTGTGTATCCGGTGCACCTCAATCCTAACGTCAGTGAGCCGGTAAACCGTTTTCTGGCGGGCATCGACAACATCGTGTTAATCGACCCGCAGGATTATCTGCCTTTCGTTTATCTGATGGATAAAGCCTATCTGATTCTGACGGATTCGGGCGGTGTGCAGGAAGAAGCGCCTTCACTGGGGAAACCGGTGCTGGTGATGCGGGAAACCACAGAGCGTCCGGAAGCCGTTGATGCCGGTACGGTACGTCTGGTCGGGACTGATCCTACAAAAATTGTTAAGGAAGTGAACCGTCTGCTGAGCGATGAAAACGAATACAACAGCATGAGCAGGGCGCACAATCCTTATGGTGACGGACACGCGTGTCGCCATATTCTTGATGCATTAAAAAATCATCGGGTATGACCATGAATTTCAATACTATTTCTGTAATCGGACTGGGTTACATCGGTTTGCCGACGGCTGCCGCCTTCGCCTCACGCCAGAAAAAAGTCGTGGGGGTGGACATCAATCAGCACGCGGTTGAGACCATTAACCGTGGCGCCATTCATATCGTTGAACCCGATCTCGACACGCTGGTAAAACAGGCGGTAGAAGGCGGTTTCCTCCGCGCCGTCACTCAGCCCGAACCTGCGGATGCTTTCCTGATCGCCGTGCCGACGCCTTTTATGGGCGATCATCTGCCGGATATGAAATACGTGGAATCCGCCGCGCGCTCTCTGGCGCCGGTACTCAAAAAGGGTGACCTGATCATTCTGGAATCTACGTCTCCGGTCGGCGCGACAGAACAAATGGCAGCATGGCTGGCCGAAGTTCGCCCGGATCTGAGCTTCCCGCAACAGGCGGGTGAACAGGCGGATATCAATATTGCTTACTGCCCTGAACGCGTTTTGCCGGGCCAGGTGATGGTTGAGCTGATCAAAAATGACCGCGTGATTGGCGGGATGACCTCCGTGTGCTCGCAGCGCGCCAGTGATTTGTACAACATTTTCCTGAAAGGAGAATGTGTGGTTACGAATTCGCGTACGGCGGAAATGTGCAAGCTGACCGAAAACAGCTTCCGCGACGTCAACATTGCTTTCGCTAATGAGCTCTCACTGATTTGCGATGCGCAGGGCATTAATGTCTGGGAGCTGATCAGCCTGGCAAACCGCCATCCGCGCGTGAATATTTTACAGCCGGGACCGGGCGTTGGCGGCCACTGTATCGCGGTCGATCCGTGGTTTATTGTGGCGCAGAACCCTGAGCTTGCGCGGATCATCCGTACGGCGCGCGAAGTGAATGACAGCAAACCGCACTGGGTGGTTGATCGCGTGAAGGCCGCGCTGGCCGATTGCCTTACCACCACCGGCAAGCGCGCTTCTGAAATCAAAATCGCCTGCTTTGGTCTGGCGTTTAAACCGAATATCGACGACCTGCGCGAAAGCCCTGCCGTAGAAGTCACCCACCTGATTGCCGACTGGCATGCAGGCGAGACCTGGGCCGTTGAACCGAATGTTCATCAGCTTCCGGCATCGCTGGCAGAAAAAGTGACACTGCATTCTCTTGATGATGCCCTGAAAGATGCCGATCTGCTGGTGATGCTGGTTGATCACACCTCGTTTAAGGCGATCCCGGCCAGCGCGATCCGCCAGTCCTGGATCGTAGACACCAAAGGTGTGTGGCGGTGAGCCTGCACGTCCACGGCAATATTGAACCGCTCGACTGGGAGAGCGATTTCTTCCAGTTGCGCAGTGCCAAATTGAGCCTGGATGCGTCGGTGGAAACCGTCGTGACGCCTGAGGCGCTGGCGCAATATGCGCTGGTGCAGGCAAAAGTGGATGCAGATCAGACCGAAATGCTGGATGCGCTGTCCGCGCTCGGCTTTCGTCTGGCCGAAGGTGAAACCGATGTGTGCGTCGCGGTGAGTGCGCAGGATATCGCGTTGCCCGCCGGGCGTCTGGCGGTGCCGGAAGATATTGCGGACGTGGTGACGATTGCCCGTCAGGCGTTTCGCCTGAGCCGTTTTCGGTCTCCGTGGTATCAGCCGGATGACAGCGCGCGGTTTTACGCGATGTGGGCGGAAAAAGCGGTGCTGGGCACATTCGACCATCTTTGCCTGTGGGCCGATGACGCGAGCGGATTTGTGACGCTGCGCCAGTTAGCCAAGGGCGAAGCAAGAATTGGCCTGCTGGCCGTCAAACCTGAATGTCAGGGGCGGGGAGTGGGCAAGACATTAATGGCGGCTGCGAAACAATGGTGTGCCGGTCAGGGCGTTTCGCGTCTTCACGTCGCGACACAAACCGGCAACCTTCCGGCTTTAAACCTTTATCTCGCCAGCGGTGGCAAAGTCACACGCACGGCGTACTGGCTGTACAGGTGAAATGATGATCCCTTTTAATGCGCCGCCGATTGTTGGCACTGAAATTGATTTCATGCGCGAGGCGATGAGCAGCGGCAAACTTTGCGGCGATGGCGGATTCACGCTGCGCTGTCAGAAATGGTTCGAACAGCATTTTAACTGCCCGAAAGTATTGCTGACGCCGTCCTGCACGGCGTCGCTGGAAATGGCCGCATTGCTGCTTGATATCCAGCCCGGCGATGAAGTGATTATGCCGAGCTTCACGTTCGTCTCGACCGCCAATGCGTTTGTTCTGCGTGGCGCGAAAATCGTCTTTGTGGATGTCCGCCCGGACACCATGAATATCGATGAAACTCTGATTGAAGCGGCGATTACGGCTAAAACTAAAGTGATTGTGCCGGTGCATTACGCAGGCGTGGCCTGTGAAATGGACGCCATCATGGCGCTGGCTGAAAAGTATCATCTGTTCGTGGTGGAAGATGCCGCGCAGGGCGTGATGTCGACTTACAAAGGCAAGGCGCTGGGAACGATCGGCCACATCGGCTGTTTCAGTTTCCACGAAACGAAAAACTACACCGCAGGCGGCGAAGGCGGTGCGACGCTGATCAACGATCCGGCGCTGATTGATCGTGCTGAAATCATTCGCGAAAAAGGCACCAACCGCAGCCAGTTTTTCCGCGGGCAGGTGGATAAATATACCTGGCGCGATATCGGCTCCAGCTATCTGATGTCTGATTTGCAGGCCGCGTATCTGTGGGGAAATCTGGATGCCGCTGAAAAGATTAATCAGCGCCGTCTGGCTATCTGGAATCAGTATTATGAAGCCTTGCAGGAACTGGCCGATGCGGGACGTATCCAGCTTCCGGCTATTCCGCAGGAATGTGTGCAAAACGCCCACATGTTCTATGTTCGACTGAACGATATCGAAGATCGCGATGCGTTCATCCGTCATATGAAAGCGGCAGATATCCTCACCGTATTCCATTACATTCCGCTGCATGCCTGTCCGGCTGGCGAAAACTTCGGGCGTTTCTCTGGCACCGACTGCTTTACCACGCAGGAAAGTGAGCGTCTGGTGCGCCTGCCGTTGTTCTACAACATGACCGACGACACACAGCGCACTGTGATTGCGGCCATGCTGCAATACTTCGCCTGACATGTCGCTGGCAAAAGCGTCAGTCTGGACCGCCGGTTCCACGCTGATTAAAATCGGCACCGGATTGCTGGTAGTTAAATTGCTGGCCGTGGCGTTCGGGCCGGAGGGCGTGGGGCAGGCGGGGAATTTCCGTCAGATGGTCACGGTGTTGGGCGTATTGTCCGGTGCCGGGATCTTCAATGGCGTCACCAAATATGTTGCCGAACACCATGATAATCCTGAGCACCTTAAAGCCGTGCTCGGGACGTCGTCATCGCTGATTTTAGGTTTCTCCACTCTGCTGGCGGCGATATTTCTGCTGCTCGCTGCGCCGATCAGTAGCGGTCTGTTCGGGCATGAGCGCTATCAGGCGGTCGTTCGCGCCGTGGCCTTTATCCAGATGGGCATTGCCTATGCCAACTATTTTCAGGCAATCCTGAAAGGGTATCGCGACGCGATGGGCAACGCGCTGGCGGTGATTGGCGGAAGTCTGATTGGTTTAGTCGCTTATCTGGCTTGCTTCAAACTGGGCGGTTACGAAGGCGCGCTGGCCGGTCTGGCGCTGGTGCCTGCGCTGGTCATCCTGCCCGCGGCTGGTATGTTGTGGAAGCGCAAATCCTTTCCGCTGGAATACTTAAAACCGGGCTGGGATCGTTTTATTGCCAGCCATCTCGGCAAATTTACGCTGATGGCGCTGATCACTTCTGTCACGATCCCGGTGGCGTATGTGATGATGCGAAATCTGCTGGCTGAACATTACAGCTGGAAAGATGTGGGGATCTGGCAGGGCGTCAGCAGTATTTCGGATGCTTATCTGCAATTTATCACCGCCTCATTCAGCGTGTATTTGTTGCCCACATTATCCCGGCTGACCGATAAACGGGATATTTCCCGGGAAATCGTGAAGTCGCTGAAATTTGTCATCCCCGTCGTGGCCGCAGTCAGTTTCACGGTCTGGTTACTGCGCGATTTTGCTATCTGGCTGTTGTTTTCAAAACAATTTATCGCGATGCGCGATTTGTTCGCCTGGCAACTGGTGGGCGATGTACTGAAAGTAGGCTCGTATGTTTTTGGGTATCTGGTGATTGCCCGCGCGTCTCTGCGCTTTTATGTGCTGACAGAAATCAGTCAGTTCGCGCTGCTGACCGGTTTTTCACACTGGCTGATCCCGGTTCACGGTTCTCTGGGCGCCGCGCAGGCGTATATGGCGACGTATATCGTCTATTTTGCCGCGTGCTGCACTGTTTTTGTTATCTATCGTAGACGAGCATGACAACGCTGATTCACGTTTTGGGATCTGACATCCCTCATCATAATGTAACCGTACTGCGCTTTTTCAACGACGTGCTGGCCGAATGCACGCCTGAAAAGCGGATTTGTCATTTTATGGTCGCGGCGGCGGATGCTTCGGCGTTTGCTGAGTTTACGCGCCTGGACATTCGGGTTTATCCGGACAAAAAAACGCTGGCGGCGGCGGTGATTTCCCGCGCGCAAGACCGGACGCACCACTTTTTCTTCCACGGGCAATTTAATCCCACGCTCTGGCTCGCGCTGCTGACGGGCAAAATCAAAGCCTCGCAGGCGAACTGGCATATCTGGGGTGCAGATTTGTATGAATCTGCCGGAGGTCTGAAATTCCGCCTGTTTTATTTCATGCGCCGCCTGGCGCAGGGACGTATCGGGCATGTCTTTGCCACGCGCGGCGACCTGATTTATTTCCATCAGCGCTACCCGCGTACGCCGTCTTCTTTACTGTATTTTCCGACGCGGATGGATCCGACGCTGACCCAACCCGCTGATCTGCCGGAACCCGAAGGGCAGATGACAGTGCTGGTGGGGAATTCCGGTGACCGCAGTAACCGCCACATTGAAGCACTGCGTTCGCTGCATCAGCAGTTCGGCAGCGGTATCCGCGTGATTATCCCGATGGGATATCCGGCGGATAATCAGACTTATATTGAGCAGGTTCGCACTGAAGCATTAACGCTGTTTGCGCCCGAAAATGTTGACCTGATGACCGGCGCCATGGCGTTCGACGATTATCTGAATGTGTTGCGTCGTTGCTCGCTGGGCTATTTTATTTTCGACCGTCAGCAGGGTATCGGGACGCAATGCCTTCTGATTCAGTTCGGCGTGCCGTTTGTCGTCAGCCGTCAGAATCCTTTCTGGCAGGATCTGGCCGAGCAGCATCTGCCGGTGCTTTTCTACGGTGATATGCTGGATGAAAAAGTGGTCGCTGAAGCGCGGCGTCAGTTACTGAATGCCGATCGCAAAAACATCGCCTTCTTTAATCCGAACTATATTTCGGGCTGGCAGCAGGCATTACTGCTCGCGGCGGGAGAAACGTCATGACGCTGGCACAATTAGGCGGCCTGACCGTCGTTTACGTGCTGTCGCTGTTGTTTATTCTCACGCTGACGTACAAAGAGTTCCGGCGCGTGCGTTTCAACTTTAACGTCTTATTTTCGTTACTGTATCTGCTGACGTTCTACTTTGGATTTCCGCTGACCTGTCTGCTGGTTTTCCAGTTTGACGTCAAAGTGGTGCCGGTGGAAAATCTGTTACAGGCCATGCTGGCCGCGACCTGTTTCTATGGCATTTATTACGTTTGCTACAAAACGCGGCTGAAGGCTAAACGCGACGGGCCTTCACGCCCGCTGTTTACGATGAACCGGGTCGAAACCCATCTGACCTGGATGCTGCTGGCGCTGATTGCAGTCGTCACAGTTTCCATCTTCTTTATGCACAACGGTTTTCTGCTGTTTAAGCTGAAATCCTACAGCCAGATTTTCTCCAGCGATGTCTCCGGTGTGGCGCTTAAGCGCTTCTTTTACTTCTTCATTCCGGCGATGCTGGTGGTGTTTTTCATCAAACCGGATATCCGCCGCTGGCTTTTTTTCCTCGCCAGTACCGTGGCTTTTGGTTTCCTGACCTACGTTATCGTCGGCGGAACCCGCGCCAATATCATCATCGCATTTGCGCTGTTTTTGTTTATCGGCATTGTGCGCGGCTGGATCAGTCTGTGGATGCTGGCGGTGGCGGGCGTGCTGGGCATTGTCGGCATGTTCTGGCTGGCACTTAAACGCTATGGCCTGAACGTCAGCGGCCCGGAAGCGATTTATACTTTCCTGTATCTGACGCGCGACACGTTTTCTCCGTGGGAAAATCTGGGGCTGTTGTTGCAGAACTACGATAAAATCAGCTTCCAGGGTCTTGCGCCAATTGCGCGTGATTTCTACGTTTTCATCCCGACCTGGCTGTGGCATGACCGTCCGGGCATCGTGCTCAATTCTGCCAACTATTTCACCTGGGAAGTGCTCGATAACCACTCCGGCCTGGCGATTTCTCCGACCCTGATTGGTTCTCTGGTGGTGATGGGCGGCGTGTGGTTTATTCCGCTGGGTGCTGTCGCCGTGGGCATGATCATGAAATGGTTCGACTGGTTGTACGAAAAAGGCAAAGCGGACACCAACCGCTATAAAGCCGCTATCTTGCAAAGTTTTTGCTTCGGTGCGGTCTTTAATATGATTGTGCTGGCCCGTGAAGGCGTGGACTCCTTCTTCTCACGGGTGGTGTTTTTCTGCCTGGTGTTCGGCGCGTGTCTGGTTGTCGCCAAACTCCTGTACTGGATGTTTGATGCCGCCGGGCTTATCCGTGTCAAAATTCCGCGCAGAAAAAACCTCATGGAGCCTCACTCTGGCAGGAATTTGAATGAACTCTGAGAATAATGTTCCACAATACGATATTCGCGGGATCCGACTGTGGGGCTTCCGCGATATGGCACATTTTATTGATTATCTGTTTGCCGAAAATCAGGTGAAAACCGGTTCGCTGGTGGCGATGAATGCCGAGAAAGTGCTGACCATCGAAAGCAATCCGGAAATGGGCGCACTGATTAAAGTGGCGGAATACAAATATCCCGACGGCATCAGCATGGTGCGGGCTATTCGCCGAAAATATCCACAGGCGCAGGTGTCCCGTATCGCCGGTGCCGATCTCTGGGAAGGGCTGATGGAACGCGCCGGTCGTGAAGGCACGCCGGTCTTTCTGATTGGCGGTAAACCTGACGTACTGGCACAAACGGAAGAAAAATTGCGCGCCCAGTGGAACGTCAATATTGCCGGCAGCCAGAATGGCTACTTTACGCCGGAGCAACGAAACGCTTTATTTGAACGGGTCAAAAGCAGCGGGGCTGCAATTGTGACGGTGGCGATGGGCTCGCCGAAGCAGGAAATCCTGATGCGCGATTGCCGTGAAGTTTATCCGGATGCGCTCTATATGGGCGTCGGTGGGACTTACGACGTCTTCACCGGCCACGTTAAACGGGCGCCAAAAATCTGGCAAAGCATGGGGCTGGAATGGTTATACCGCCTGATTTTACAGCCCAGCCGTTTGCGCCGTCAGCTCAAACTGCTGAAATTTGTCCGTTATTACTATACCGGTCGTCTGTAATGATTTCGCCGTTCTGAATCTTCAGGACGGCGCGCTACCTCTCATTTCTTCACTTCTGTTGCATGAGTTTCCTGTCCGCTTTTCATATCAGTGCTTATCTTTCTCAATAGGCGTTTGCAACTCGTCGGGAAATACGGAAACATAACGCCGTTTTTCCACCCCATACGGGCATCATCACTATAAAAATAACATTCCGGTCATTCCGGAAGGCAAACACAATGAGAGAGAAATTGAGGATCTATGGAGAATAAAGAAGAAAAGGGTGGACTACACCGGGGGCTGGAAGCGAGGCACATTGAGCTGATTGCACTGGGTGGCACCATCGGTGTCGGATTATTTATGGGCGCGGCAAGCACCCTGAAATGGGCCGGGCCGTCAGTGTTACTGGCGTACATTCTGGCCGGTGTGTTCGTCTTCTTTATCATGCGCTCGATGGGCGAAATGCTGCATCTGGAGCCGGTCGCCGGTTCGTTTGCGGTCTACGCCCATAAATATCTCGGTCCGTACTACGGCTATCTGACGGCGTGGAGCTACTGGTTTATGTGGATAGCGGTGGGGATTTCTGAAATCACCGCGATCGGTGTCTACGCGCAATACTGGTTCCCCGAACTGCCGCAGTGGATCCCGGCGCTGATAGCCGTGGCGATTGTGGCGTCGGCGAATCTCGCCGCCGTGAAGCTTTATGGCGAAATGGAGTTCTGGTTTGCGCTGATCAAAATCACCACCATCATTGTGATGATTGTGGTCGGGCTGGCGGTCATTTTCTTCGGTTTTGGTAATCATGGCGAACCGGTGGGATTTGCCAATCTGACGGCGCACGGCGGCTTCTTTGCCGGTGGCTGGAAAGGGTTCCTCTTCGCGCTGTGTATTGTCGTGGCGTCATATCAGGGCGTTGAGCTGGTGGGGATTACTGCCGGTGAAGCGAAGAACCCGCAGGTGACGCTCAAACGCGCTATCAACAATATCCTGTGGCGTATCCTGATTTTCTATGTGGGCGCGATTTTCGTCATCATCACGATTTTCCCGTGGAACGAAATGGGCACGCACGGCAGCCCGTTCGTTTTAACCTTCGCGAAAATTGGTATTGCCTCTGCGGCTGGTATCATCAACTTTGTAGTACTGACGGCGGCGCTGTCGGGCTGTAACAGCGGCATGTACAGCTGCGGACGTATGCTTTACGCCTTGTCAAAGAACCGCCAGTTGCCTTCGTTTCTGAGCCGGGTTTCAAAAAGCGGCGTCCCGGTTTATGGCATCGCGATTACGATTTTATGTCTGCTGGTGGGTTCATGCCTGAACTATGTGATCCCGAATCCGGAGAAAGTGTTCGTTTATGTCTACAGCGCCAGCGTGCTACCGGGCATGGTACCGTGGTTTGTTGTGCTGATTAGCCAGCTGCGTTTTCGCGACGCACATAAAGAGAAACTGAAAAATCATCCGTTCAAATCCGTGCTGTTCCCTTATACCAACTATCTGACGCTGATTTTCCTGGCGTGCGTGCTGGTGGGTATGGCAATTAACCCGGATACACGGGTTTCTCTGCTGGTTGGCGGTATTTTCATCGCGGCGGTGTCACTGATATACTTCGGCCTGGGCATGCATAAGCGTGCCGCGCTGACGGCGGAAAAGGCAAAATAACGCTGTAAGTCATGGGTGGGGAAGGGAAGGCGCTTACTTTTAATGCGGATTGGATAAAGCGTAATCAAACGCAATATTTCTGATAAAAAGCACTAGACAGCTTGGCGTTAAAACCGTAGTATCCCCACCCGCAACGGCGCTAAGCGCCCGTAGCTCAGCTGGATAGAGCGCTGCCCTCCGGAGGCAGAGGTCTCAGGTTCGAATCCTGTCGGGCGCACCATTAGTTTGCGCTAGAGTTGCGGTGAATTGTTGAGTTAAACATTTCACGTTAGTTAGAGATATGGTGGCTATAGCTCAGTTGGTAGAGCCCTGGATTGTGATTCCAGTTGTCGTGGGTTCGAGCCCCATTAGCCACCCCACTCTAAAAATGATTTTGTGATTGTGACATGCGATGGTGGCGGAATTGGTAGACGCGCTAGCTTCAGGTGTTAGTGTCCTTCGGATGTGAGGGTTCGAGTCCCTCCCTTCGCACCACACACAAAATTCATTTTAAATGATGCGGTTAGCATCATATAATAGTAAGATGCACGACATCGGCGAGTAGCGCAGCTTGGTAGCGCAACTGGTTTGGGACCAGTGGGTCGGAGGTTCGAATCCTCTCTCGCCGACCACATTTGAAAGACCTGCTTTTTAAAGCAGGTTTTTTTTCGTCTGTAGTATTTCAACTCAGCTTGTTGTTTATCCGCGACATTTCTCTGTATGCCTGTCTCTTTCAGGAGACACTTATCTTATTGATAAGTAAAGCTTCATATAAGCTGACACTCATACGTCGTTCACTGGCGACAGAATCGCAGTCTGGTGCCCGTTTTCTGACAACACAGAAATTGGGTGTTAGTGTTAAATTAAAATAAAGCTATTATTTATCAGTGTAATAGGAAATTTTTAACAGACGCTTGCCATACTGGCACGCCTCCTGCATTATTCCTGCCGTAGATGCTCATTCCACCCATTATGTTTGCTCCGGCTTCATAAACCTGGGAATGATGCAGAGCCAATTTATAGTGCCTATTGTCATCCTGACCGATAACGCTGATGCGTTATCAACCAGAAGGCAAAACGTTGAGTGAGGCACTCATCTGTTGTCCTGGACCTGATTGTTTTTATACACCTGCTTATATTGCAGGTGTTTTTTTATGTGCGGTTTGCACCAGGCGTAAAAAAGGCTCCCAAAGGAGCCTTTTGCATAATGTGAAGTCCTGTTCTGATTAACGTTGCTGATCGTTATTGAGCGTCAGCATCAGCCCTTCACGGCGCATCTCAGCCGCTTCAGCCGGTTTATGCAGTTTATCCAGTGCATCAGCCAGCCACGCGCAGTCGTAAGCATCAGGACGCTGCTTCAGCGCTTCACGGAAAGCCTCGCTCGCTTTCAGCCATTCGCCATGCTTCATCAGCAACTGTCCCAGTGTGCTGCTCAGCAGCGGCGACGGACCGTTTTGTTTAATCAGTTGATACAGCGTTTTTTCCAGTTGCTCCGGATTACCGGAACGCAGTTTAGGCATCAGCGCGACCAGACGGTCGTCATACTGGCGTTTGAGGCCGTCGAGAATCACTTCCTGCGCCAGATCCTGATCGTTGCATTCAATCAGATGTTTCGCCATCGCGATCTGCAACGCCACTTCATGACGGGTCTTGCGACTCTGATCTTTCCACCAGCGCTTAAGGCCGTCGCTGCCTTCTTCTGCCATCAGCTGGTTCATCATGCCGATATACGCTTGTTCCTGAAGAACACGCAGTTCGTCGTCGGTATGAATTTCCGCTTTCGCCATCGAAGGTAAAATTTCCAGCAGCGAACCGTAAGCGCCGGTGCGAAGATAAGCCTGTTCCGCCAGACGTAAAATTTCCGGATGGCGCGGCGACTGCCCAAGCAACCGGTCAACGCCATGGCGCGCAGCATGGATTTCACCTTGCGCCAGCTGGATGCGGACACGGGTGATATCCACCGGCATCTGGTCGGTATCGGCAATTTCTGCCGCACGTTCAAGATACTGATTCGTGCGGATATCATCACCACGCTGTTGCGCTGCTTCAGCGGCAAGCAGGTAATTCACCACCGGCTGATCGGCGTGATCGGCATTGCGGGCCAGCAATTTCTCCATCTGACGATGATCGCCTTCCGCCAGTTTCAGCATGGCGGCTTTGGTCTGCTTGCGTGCTTTTGAGCTTTTACGCCCGGCAAACCAGCCGCGTGTTCGTGCGCCAGTGCGCAAAACGCGGCGAAGGATCCACTCGATGAAAAACAGCACCAGAATCAGGACGACCAGCATGATGACCAGACCGGTGACGCTGGTTTCAATGTTGTAATTGTCCGTCTGAATCAGAACGTAGCCCTGATGGCCGGCCAGTATCGGGCCGACGATGATCCCGGCAAACACAATCAGGAACAGCACGAAAACTCGTAACATGCGTTATTCCCCCTGTGTTGCGGCGGCGGGCTGCTGAAGCAGGTTACGCACGCGGGTCTGCATCAGTTTTTCCAGCATCGGCTGGCTTTTCAGCTCATCCGGCACATCCATCGAAACAGATTGCTGGCTGAGGTTGTCCAGTTCTTCCAGGAAAGCTTTGGTCGACGGATCTGACGTATCAAAGTAGGCGCGAACCCAGGTGGATACGCTTTCCAGCGACTGTTTGTAGACTTCATCCTGATGGCGCGGGACGGCTTGCGCAGCAATCAGCAGGCGCGAGCGGATATTTTCCCGCAGATACACATCCTGATTTGGCGCCAGCAGCGGTTCTGCGCTGGTATCACGACGGCGGATGGTGATGAAGTCATCCATAAAGTTGTGCCAGCTTTTGGTCAGATTCTGACGCCATTCGGCCAGTGAGCCGGACAAACTGGAACTGTCGCTGTCCATCGGGGAATCGTCGGTGTCATTATCTGCCAGACGCAGGTTATCCACCTGATTCGACAGCTGATTCAGTTTCAGAATGATGCCGTCGAAATCGACCTGAGCTACAGCGGACAAACTGCCGACGTCTTCGTTCAGCGCACGGCGAACCTCGATGAGGCTGGGATCGTTCATATCAGCCAGGCTTGCATCAGCACTTTTCAGCAGCGCAGCGGCAGTCGTGACATCCTGATCGCTCCAGAGTTTACGGCCCGCCAGTTTCACCAGATAGTCGGCTTGCGCCAGTAACCAGGTTTTGGCATCGCTGCCGGAAATACTGGCCACTTTGTCCTGCAATTCGTTCAGCTGACGGCCGAATGATGCCTGCTGACGCTCGGCGTCCTGCCGGGTTTTGTCCTGCTGAGCGAGCAGGGCAGCAATTTGCTGTTTATCCTGTTGCTGGGTTTTTTGCAGGGCATCGAGTTGTTCAGAAAGCGCTTCGTTGGAAGCCGCCTGAGCCAGCGATTGCTGATGGCCGTGGTAATAAAGGCCCGCGCCAAGCGCAATCACTAAAATAATTGCGATAGCGCCTAACACCGGCGCGGTACGCTGCTTTCTTCGCAACGATTTCAGCTCCTGGTCGCGGCCGGAGGCGTCTGGCTGGGGGCTCTCAACCGCGCTGGAGATCATCACTTCGTCATCCGCAGCGGAAGGATTTTTTTGTTCCGTCATTTTGGCACATCCCTTAGTCAGGTAGTTGTAATGCGCGGATCAGCGCATCATTATCTGCATTATCGGCAACCCGAATGGCGCTCCAGCCAAGCTGGCGGGCAAGGGTTGCCAAACGTTCGCTGACCACCACCAGATTACAGCGCAGTAACCATGAGTTTCGGTAGTAATCAGGAACTAACTGGTACAGCTGTTGCAGCATTTCTCCGCTGGTTACCACCAGCGTGTCAATTCCGGCGCGTTGCCATTGGGCGCTTTGCTCGCTGGCATCGTAATGAATCGGGCTGCGCTGATAGCACTCGCAGTACGTCACGTCGACGCCCCGTTCAGTCAGTGTTTCCGCCAGAAGTTCACGCCCGCCGTTGCCGCGCAGTATCAGCGCTTTTTTGCCTTCGAGGCGGCGCAGCGTCGGAAGCTTGAGCAGCATTTCGCTGGTTTCACCGTCCTGCGGATAAAGTACAGGCAAGCTGCTGACCCGGTGAAAAAGCAGGCCGGTGGTTCGGCCAATCGCGTAATAATTGAGGCTCTCCGGCCAGCGAACCACGGCCTGACGTAATGCGCGATCGGCGTAATTCACGGCATGTTGTGAGAGTACAAACACCAGATCCTGCTGATTTAATGAGGATAGCAGGTTCGGCAACATTGCGAGCTGGTTCCCCGGTGCAAATTCAATCAGCGGGGAATGGAAGGCCACCCGGCCTAAAGTGCGCAACCGGCTGACCAGTGCTTCTCCTCCCGGAGAGGGGCGGGTGACCAGAATGGTCATTTCGGGGCGTTTCCCTGATAGACCTCATGCAGAATTTCACGGGCACCGTTGGCCAGCAACTCTTCGGCCAGATCAACACCCATGCTTTCGGCATTTTCTGAAGGGCCGCGACGTTCGCCACACACCATCTGACTGCCGTCCGGTGCGCCAACCAGCGCACGGAGCCAGAGTTCATTACCTTCCAGCTCGGCGTAACTGCCGATAGGCACCTGACATCCGCCTTCAAGGCGCATATTCATGGCGCGTTCGGCCTCCACGCGCAGCGTGGTTTCGCGGTGCGCCAGAGGCGCGAGTAGATCGCGGGTGATCTGGTCATCAAGGCGGCATTCGATACCGACAGCGCCTTGTCCGACTGCGGGCAGACATTCTTCCGGCGTCAGGGCTGTGCGGATACGGTCTTCCAGACCCAGACGTTTCAGCCCGGCAACGGCCAGAATAATGGCATCGTATTCGCCGTTATCGAGTTTGGATAAACGTGTGCCGACGTTCCCGCGCAAATCGCGGATCTGCAAGTCAGGACGTTTCTGACGCAGCTGACACTGACGGCGCAGGCTGGACGTTCCAACGATGCTACCGTGCGGCAAGTCGGCCAGGCTGGCGTAATGATTGGAGACGAAAGCATCGCGCGGGTCTTCGCGTTCGCAAATAGTGACCAGGCCGAGACCTTCGGGGAATTCAACCGGCACATCTTTCATGGAATGTACGGCGATATCTGCGCGTCCATCCAGCATGGCCAGTTCAAGCTCTTTAACGAACAAACCCTTGCCGCCCACTTTGGCCAGAGGAGTATCTAAAATGATATCTCCCTTCGTGACCATTGGGACCAGTTCCACCTGTAAACCGGGGTGACAGGCCATCAGCCGGGTTTGAACATATTGTGCCTGCCACAAAGCCAGAGGGCTCTGCCGGGTGGCAATTCGAATGATTTTGTCTAACATGTTTGTTACCGTTTAACTGTCTCTGCGACCATCCTACCACTGACAATAGAAAGCTGTCAGCGTAAGAAGGCATTCGTAAAAGAGGGTTAACGATGATGGAGGTCATTTGTTCCATTCAGGAACAGGCAGTAAAATCCAGAGAAGCGGAAGAGTAATTGTGGTGCGTTACTTTCTTTACGGTCAATCAGCAAGGTGTTAAATTGATCACGTTTCCAGCAATTATTCGTCAACTATTTGCACAATCGCGGTTGTTCAAAGCATAAGCATCACGATAAATGACGGATTTGGAACGGGGTTATTTCCAGACACTGTATAATCAGGCGAAACGTCTTGTACCTCTACATCGAGACATTGAAGCAAAGATTGGATGCGATCAACCAGTTACGAGTCGATCGTGCACTGGCAGCAATGGGCCCTGCGTTTCAACAGGTCTACCAGCTGCTTCCCGTCTTTCTACATCAACATCACCCTCTGATGCCGGGATACCTTGAAGGTAAGGTTCCGCACGGTATCTGCGTTTTCACGCCTGATGAATCCCAAAATACCTATTTAAATGACCTCGAAGATAAATGGGGCAGCGCGCTCGAACCTCTTGCGAAAGGCGAATTGCCGATTACTGGCGTGTATTCGATGGGGAGCACCTCCTCCATTGGTCAGAGCCAAAGCTCAGATCTCGATATCTGGGTATGCCACCAGTCCTGGCTCGATAACGAAGAGCGCAACCGCTTACAGCAAAAATGCAGCCTGTTAGAGAAATGGGCCGCGTCGCTGGGCGTGGAAGTCAGTTTCTTCCTGATTGATGAAAACCGCTTCCGCCACAATGAAAGCGGCAGTCTGGGCGGTGAGGACTGTGGTTCCACGCAGCACATTTTATTGCTCGACGAATTCTACCGGACGGCAGTCCGCCTGGCCGGTAAACGTATTCTCTGGAATATGGTGCCGGGCGAAGAAGAAGGGCATTACGATGAATATGTTCTTTCTCTTTATGCACAGGGCGCGCTGACGCCTAATGAATGGCTCGATCTCGGTGGCCTCAGTACGCTTTCGGCAGAAGAGTATTTTGGCGCGAGCCTCTGGCAGCTCTATAAAAGTATTGATTCGCCGTACAAAGCGGTGCTGAAAACGCTGCTGCTGGAAACCTATTCGTGGGAATACCCGAAAACACAATTGCTGGCGATGGATATCAAACAACGTCTGCATCAGGGTGAAATCGTCTGCTTCGGTCTTGATTCATATTGTATGATGCTCGACCGGGTGACCCGTTACCTCACCCAGATTGAAGATTTCACCCGCCTTGATTTAGTCCGCCGCTGTTTCTATTTAAAAGTCTGCGAAAAGCTGTCCCGCGCCCGTGCGTCGGTGGGATGGCGTCGCGAAATTCTCAGCCAGCTGGTGGGAGAATGGGGTTGGGATGAAGAGCGTCTGGCGATCCTGGACAACCGGGCGAACTGGAAAATCGAGCGCGTGCGCGAAGCGCATAACGAACTGCTTGATGCCATGATGCAAAGCTATCGCAACCTGATTCGCTTTGCCCGTCGCAACAATTTAAGCGTCAGCGCCAGCCCGCAGGATATCGGCGTGCTGACCCGTAAGTTGTACGCCGCATTCGAAGCGCTGCCGGGTAAAGTCACGCTGGTGAATCCGCAGATTTCACCTGATCTGTCCGAAAACGATTTAACCTTTATTCATGTGCCGATTGGCCGTGCGAACCGCACCGGCTGGTACCTGTATAACCAGTCGCCGTCGATGGAGTCTATCGTCAGCCATCAGCCGCTGGAATATAACCGTTACCTGAATAAACTGGTGGCATGGGCGTATTTCAACGGCCTGCTGACATCGACCACGCGCCTGCACATTAAAAGTGGCAGTCTGTGTGACATCGCTAAACTGCGCGAACTGGTGGCCGATGTGTCCCACAGTTTCCCGCTGCGTTTACCGGCACCGACGCCAAAAGCGTTGTACAGCCCGTGCGAAATCCGCCATCTGGCGATTATCGTTAACTTAGAACAGGATCCGACTGCCGCATTCCGCAATCAGGTCGTGCATTTTGATTTCCGTAAGCTGGATGTTTTCAGCTTCGGTCAGAATCAGGAATGCATGGTTGGCAGCATTGATTTGCTTTACCGCAACTCGTGGAATGAAGTGCGTACGCTGCATTTCAGCGGCGAGCAGGCGGTGCTGGAAGCGCTGAAAACCATTCTGGGTAAAATGCATCAGGACGCCGCGCCGCCGGAATCGGTGGAAGTGTTCTGCTACAGCCAGCATTTGCGCGGGCTTATCCGCACGCGCATTCAGCAACTGGTATCGGAATGCATTGAGCTGCGCCTGTCCAGCAAACGTCTGGAACCTGGCCGTTTCAAAGCGGTACGCGTTTCCGGGCAGACCTGGGGACTGTTCTTCGAGCGTCTGAGCGTTTCCGTGCAGAAACTGGAAAACGCCGTCGAGTTTTACGGAGCCATTTCCAATAACAAACTGCACGGTTTGTCGGTGAAATTGCAGACCGATCAGGCGCATCTGCCCGCGGTTATTGACGGCTATGCGAGCGAAGGTATCATCCAGTTCTTCTTCGAAGACAGCGCTGACGATATCGGCTTTAACATCTATATTCTTGATGAGTCAAACCGCGTCGAGGTGTATCACCACTGCGAAGGCAGCAAAGAAGATCTGGTGCGCGACGTCAGCCGCTTCTACTCTTCCTCACATGACCGCTTCACCTATGGCTCTAGTTTCATTAACTTCAACCTGCCTCAGTTCTACCAGATTGTGACGCTTGATGACCGTATCCAGGTGATCCCATTTCGCAGCAACGCGTTATCTGCGACCTGCGCCGTTATCCCGGAAAGCGACGCGGAACCCTCCCGCCTGAAACAGCAATTCCAGCTGCATTAGAAAAAGTGTTCCTCTGGCGGACACGCGGCAGAATATCCGGCTTTCTTTCCCTTTAAATCCCAAAAATGTGCCCGCGGGTTTTATCGATTCCTGTTGCTTTTCATGATCCACCTGCGATGATAGAGAGCTTGGTCGCATGAATTACAGGCATTCATAAAATGAAAAACGTTTTACGCTGGTCTCTGGCCGCGACGATACTATTTGCTCTCTCCGGTTGCGGGCTGAAAGGGCCGCTTTATTTCCCACCACCGGAAAAAGCCACAAAGCAAAAAACCAGCAATGTACCGGGTACTGCTAACGACGGTTCTTCGCAGCAGAAAGGTGTATCACCCGAAGATCTCACGACGAACTCCAGAGATTAATCAGCACTTTGTGTCGGCGTGCCGGCGGCTGTGTGCCGGTTCGTATCATGAAGGGATCATCGCGACTGGATTTGACCAGCGGTAAACGGAGTCAGTTATGCAGTTCTCCAAAATGCACGGCCTGGGCAACGATTTTATGGTCGTTGACGCCGTCACTCAAAATGTCTATTTCTCTCCTGAGTTGATCCGTCGATTGTCCGATCGTCACCGTGGTGTGGGTTTTGACCAGCTGCTGGTGGTAGAGCCTCCTTACGATCCCGAATTAGACTTCCATTACCGTATTTTCAACGCGGATGGCAGCGAAGTGGCGCAATGTGGTAACGGTGCGCGCTGTTTTGCCCGCTTCGTGCGCATCAAAGGTCTGACCAACAAACGCGACATTCGCGTCAGTACGCAGACTGGCCGTATGACGCTGACTGTCACGGAAGATGAAGACGTTCAGGTCAATATGGGCGAGCCGGTTTTCGAACCGCAGCAGGTTCCTTTCCGTGCAGCAAAACCGGAAAAGACCTATATTCTGCGTGCAGAAGAGCGCACAGTATTTTGCGGCGTCGTGTCGATGGGAAACCCGCATTGCGTATTGCAGGTTGAGGATGTTCTGACGGCAGAAGTCGAAATCCTCGGCCCGGTGCTTGAAAGCCACGAGCGTTTTCCTGAGCGCGTGAACGTCGGGTTCATGCAGATTGTCAGCCCGGAAAGCGTCAAACTTCGCGTATATGAGCGCGGAGCGGGAGAAACACAGGCATGCGGAAGCGGTGCCTGTGCGGCGGTTGCCATAGGAATTCAGCAAGGTTTACTTGCAGAAGAAGTTCAGGTGGAACTGCCGGGAGGCAGCCTCGATATTCACTGGAAAGGGCCAGGTCATCCGCTGTATATGACCGGACCTGCCACTCATGTTTACGACGGATTTATTCATCTATGAACAATCTTGATGACCAGATTGAACCGGTGATTGCGCTTGACGACGACAGCGTCATGCAATATCTGCTGCAAAACCCGGATTTCTTTATCCGCAATGCCCGCAGCGTTGAACAGATGCACGTTCCGCACCCGGTAAAAGGCAGCACTTCGCTGGTGGAGTGGCAGCTCGGACGTCAGCGTCATCAGATTGCGCAGCTGGAAGAAGAAATTACCTTGCTGATGGAGCAGGCGTCGATCAATGAATCGCTGTTCGGGCGGATGATTGAACTACAGGCCACGCTCGCGGCGGCCAGCAGTTTGCAGGATATGTTGAACCGCCTGCAGCGCTGGGCGCGCAGTCTTGGACTGGCGGGCGCCAATGTGCGCCTGTTCAGCGAAGGCTGGCGTATCGGTGCGCCTTCTGATTTCACCCATCTGGCGGTGAGTCGCAGCGCATTTGAATCCATGCGCATTCAGCGTCTGGGCGAAACACCCCACTATCTTGGCGGCCTGAACGGTCCCGAACTGTTACTGTTATTGCCGCAGGCCAAAGCCGTGGGTTCTGTCGCGCTTTCCCTGATGGGTGAGCAAGGCGAACTGGGCGTGCTGATTTTCAGCAGCCGCGACCCGCAACACTATCAGCCGGGAATGGGCACCGTCTTACTCGATCAGTTGGCTAAAATGCTGCCTGGCCTGCTGGAACGTTGGATCGAACGGGTATGAGCCACACCGAATCGCCTCTGTATCCCGCAGTCGAGGCGTTTCTGCGTTATTTGCACGTCGAACGTCAGCTCAGTCCGTTAACGACTACCAATTACAGCCGTCAGTTAGACGCCCTGATCGTGATCGCTGGCGAGATTGGCATTGCTCACTGGCAACAGCTTGATGCGCCGAAAGTGCGTATGTTGCTGGCCCGCAGTAAACGCGCCGGTCTTGGCGCATCCAGTCTGGCGCTGCGCATGTCTTCACTGCGCAGCTTTCTCGACTGGCTGGTGCGTCAGGGCGTGTTAAGCGCCAATCCTGCCAAAGGGATTTCCACCCCGCATTCTCCAAAACATCTGCCGAAAAATCTCGACGTCGATGAAGTGAATAAACTGCTGGAAATCGATCTCGACGATCCGCTTTCCGTGCGTGACCGCGCGATGCTGGAAGTGATGTACGGCGGCGGGTTACGTTTATCCGAACTGGTGGGCATCGACTGCAAGCATATTGATATGGCTTCAGGCGAGGTGCGTGTTCTGGGGAAAGGCAGCAAAGAGCGCAAAGTGCCCATCGGTCGAACGGCGGTGACCTGGCTGGAGCACTGGCTGGAAAGACGTGCGCTGTTTGGCCCGAAGGACGACGCGCTGTTTCTGTCGAGCCAGGGCAACCGGATTTCCGCCCGCAACGTACAAAAACGCTTCGCCGAGTGGGGCGTGAAACAGGGCGTGAACAGCCATATTCATCCGCATAAACTGCGTCACTCGTTTGCCACGCATGTGCTGGAATCCAGCGGCGATTTACGCGCGGTACAGGAACTTTTGGGCCACGCGAATTTGTCTACTACGCAAATCTACACCCATCTGGACTTTCAACATCTGGCGACGGTTTACGACGCCGCGCATCCCCGCGCAAAACGAGGAAAATCATGATGAAGTTCTATCGTCCGCTGAAACGCATTGAAGCGATCACCTTCGATTTAGACGACACGCTGTATGACAATTACGATGTTATCCGTCGTACCGATTCTGAAACGCTGAAATCGATTCAGGGTTTTCATCCGGCACTGGCCGACATGGCACCGGATACCATCCGCCTGATGCGTGCAGAATTGCTGGCAGAGGACGCAGAGATTTATCACGACGTTACTGAGTGGCGTCGTCAGGCAGTGCATCTGGCCATGACCCGCGCGGGTCTCGGTGAAAGCGATGCAAAACAGGGTACGAAAGCCGCCATGGAAACCTTCGCCCTGTGGCGCAGCCGTATTTATGTACCGGAAGAAAACCACGATGCGCTGGCCGCACTGGCTGAACGCTGGCCTTTAGTGGCGATCACCAATGGCAATGCCGATCCACACGCCTGTGGTCTGGCGCAATATTTTCAGTTTACCCTGCGCGCAGGGGATCATGGCCGGGCGAAACCTTACGCCGACATGTATAAAAAGGCGTCGATGAAGCTGGATATTCCGCTGGAAAACATCCTTCATGTCGGCGATGACCTGACGACAGACGTCGCGGGTTCCGTCCGTTGCGGCATGCAATCGTGCTGGATTAATCTGCGTAAAGGCGACCTGATGCACATTAAGGATGCCCGTCTGTTGCCGCATATTGAGATTTCGCAGTTGGCATCGCTGACAGCATTGCTATAATCCCTTCATAAATTACTCTGTATAAATTCACAGTAGAAAAGCATTCATCTGATGAGTGCTTTTCTCATCCTGACAAACGGTGCCTATGGACGTTTCTGACCTGCTCGACAGCCTGAATGAAAAACAACGTGAAGCCGTGGCCGCGCCGCGCAGCAATCTGTTGGTGCTGGCCGGGGCAGGCAGTGGCAAAACCCGCGTGCTGGTTCACCGCATCGCGTGGCTGCTGGCGGTAGAAAAGTGCTCGCCGTATTCCATTATGGCGGTCACCTTCACTAACAAAGCGGCAGCAGAAATGCGCCACCGTATCGACCAGCTGATTGGCACCAGTCAGGGCGGCATGTGGATTGGTACCTTCCACGGCCTCGCGCACCGATTGCTGCGCGCGCATCACCTGGACGCCAAACTGCCGCAGGATTTCCAGATCCTCGACAGCGACGACCAGATGCGTTTGATCAAGCGCCTGATAAAAGCCCTGAACATTGATGAGAAACAATGGCCACCGCGACAGGCGATGTGGTACATCAACGGCAAAAAAGACGAAGGGTTGCGCCCGCAGCACGTTGAAACATATAACAATCCTGTCGAGGCAACCTGGTTACGAATTTATCAGGCCTATCAGGAAGCCTGTGACCGCGCCGGGCTGGTGGATTTCGCCGAGTTATTACTGCGCGCCCACGAACTCTGGCTGAACAAGCCGCATATTTTGCAGCATTACCGCGAACGCTTTACCAATCTGATGGTGGACGAATTCCAGGACACCAACAGCATCCAGTATGCGTGGATCCGTCTGCTGGCGGGCGACAACAATAACGTGATGATCGTCGGCGACGATGACCAGTCGATCTACGGCTGGCGCGGCGCGCAGGTCGAAAACATCCAGCGCTTCCTGAAAGATTTCCCGAATGCGGAAACCATCCGTCTGGAGCAGAATTACCGCTCGACCAGTACCATTCTGAAAGCCGCCAACTCGCTGATTGAAAATAATAACGGTCGTATGGGGAAAAACCTGTGGACTGAAGACGGCGAGGGCGAACCGATTTCACTGTATTGCGCATTCAATGAACTGGATGAATCGCGCTTTGTGGTTAACCGTATAAAAACCTGGCAGGACAACGGCGGTGCGCTGAAAGATTGCGCCATTCTTTACCGCAGCAACGCCCAGTCGCGTGTGCTGGAAGAAGCGTTACTGCAGATGGCGATGCCATACCGCATTTACGGCGGGCAGCGGTTCTTTGACCGTCAGGAAATCAAAGATGCTCTGGCGTATCTGCGTCTGATGTCCAACCGTAATGATGATGCGGCGTTTGAGCGCGTGGTGAACACCCCGACGCGCGGTATCGGCGACCGTACGCTGGATGTGGTGCGCCAGACCGCCCGTGACCGCCAGCTGACCATGTGGCAGGCCACGCGTGCCTTGTTACAGGAAAAAGTGCTGGCAGGCCGTGCGGCGTCTGCCCTGCAGCGTTTCACCGAACTGGTGGACGCACTGGCGCATGAAACGTCAGACATGCCGCTGCACGTCCAGACCGACCGTGTTATCAAAGATTCCGGCCTGTTCATCATGTATGAGCAGGAAAAAGGCGAAAAAGGTCAGGCGCGTATCGAAAACTTAGAGGAACTGGTGACGGCGACGCGTCAGTTCAGCTATCAGGATGAAGACGAAGATCTGATGCCGTTGCAGGCATTCCTGTCGCACGCCGCGCTCGAGGCAGGCGAAGGGCAGGCGGATGCCAATCAGGACGCTACGCAACTGATGACGTTGCACTCGGCGAAAGGCCTGGAGTTCCCGCAGGTGTTTATCGTCGGCATGGAAGAGGGCATGTTCCCGAGCCAGATGTCACTGGAAGAAGGCGGGCGTCTGGAAGAAGAACGCCGTCTGGCGTACGTGGGTGTCACCCGCGCCATGCAAAAACTCACCCTGACCTACGCCGAAACCCGCCGCTTATACGGCAAAGAAGTTTCCCATCGTCCGTCACGATTTGTCGGAGAATTACCGGAAGATTGTGTCGAAGAAGTCAGGATGCGTGCCAATGTATCGCGCCCGATGAGCAACCGCAGCGTCGGCACGCCAACCAGCGTCAGCGATACCGGCTTCAAACTCGGTCAGCGCGTGACACACCCTAAATTTGGCGAAGGCACCATCGTCAACATGGAAGGCAGCGGCGATCACAGTCGCCTGCAGGTCGCATTCCCGGGGGAAGGGATTAAGTGGCTCGTCGCCGCCTACGCCAGGTTAGAGGCCGCAAGCTAGCTTACTTGCGATCTTGAGCCCGGGCAGTGCTCGACATCCTCATGGACTACGTGTCCATTCCGGTGTCTCCGCTCTGGCCGGACTCAACCTCGCTGCGCCGCTGACGCTTGCACAACGGCGTATTAAAGGGCGAAAACCTCACCCACTTCTGCTTTCGCATACCATTCCAGCGTTTCTTTTACGCCTTCTTCACCTTCCGGCGGGGTGCCCGGCAGATAATCGTGTTCCTGTACCGGCTGATAAGCGCCGTGTTTCACTTCAAAAATCACGCCGCCTTCGTCGAGGGATAACACGCTGTGCCAGGTATTGGCCGGGATTTCCAGCAGACGGGTTTCTGCGCCGAGCCACAGACGGTCGGTCACTTTTCCGCTGGCATCATAAATCAGCACCAGAAAACGTCCGCGCAGGGCGGTCAGCATTTCCCAGGTGTGCGGATGGCGGTGAATACGCACGTAAGTGCCCGGCTCCATGGCGATCGCCAGACGCTGAACGTCGTCTTCCGGTGCCGGATGCATATTCAGGTTCTGACGCAGTCTTGGCGAGTGAGCCGCCCGGGTGATCAGGTCGCACAGCGTGTCTTGGTTAATCTGCTTAATCATTAGGGTCATCTGAAAAGTGTGGGGAAATCAGGTCTCTGAGTGTAGCCAAAAAAACGGCTGCACATAAGCCGGGAAACGTTGCTAACAATGCCTGAAATTTATGCATAAATGTTGCCAGAATCGATTTACTGGCGGTTGACAGTCTTTTTATTCCCGGCGTAACATGCGCGCACTATTATCAATGAGGAACTGCGCCTTGGACACACCCAGTAGATACTGGCTCAATAACCTGTTCATTAGGTACCACTTCTAAGGCCCTCCTCTTTGCTGATGGCCTTAGTGGTTGTCAGCGACCCCCGTTTTGTCGCTGTGAGTCAGATCTGAATTTGGTCTGAATTACGCCGGTGACATCTCTCACCTCGTGATTTTCTGTGCTTCAACGCGTTGTCCACTTTCCGTATTTATTGGGAGAACGGGCACATGCTGAGTGCTTTTAAATTAGAAAACAGCCGCTTATCCCGTTTAGAGCTGGACGAGTCAGACGATCTCAAAACCTCATTGTGGGTGGATTTGGTTGAACCTGACGAACAGGAGCGCGAACGCGTTCAATGTGAATTAGGGCAAAGCCTGGCGACGCGTCCTGAACTGGACGACATCGAAGCCTCCGCACGTTTCTTTGAAGACGAAGACGGTCTGCACATTCACTCCTTTTTCTATTACGAAGACGCTGAAGATCACGCGGGCAACAGCACCGTCGCCTTTACCGTGCGCGAAGGGCGTCTTTATACCCTGCGCGAGCGCGAATTACCGGCGTTTCGACTCTACCGTATGCGTGCCAGAAACCAGAAACTGGTCGATGGGAATGCGTACGAACTGCTGCTGGATTTGTTCGAAACCAAAATCGAACAGCTGGCGGATGAAATTGAAAACATCTACAGCGATTTGGAAAAACTCAGCCGGGTGATTATGGAAGGGCATCAGGGCGACGAATATGACGCTGCGCTTTCCACGCTGGCGGAGCTGGAAGATATCGGCTGGAAAGTCCGGTTGTGTCTGATGGATACCCAGCGCGCACTGAACTTTCTGGTGCGTAAAGCCCGTTTACCGGCAGGTCAGCTGGAGCAGGCGCGCGAAGTATTACGCGATATCGAATCCCTGCTGCCGCACAATGAATCCCTGTTCCAGAAAGTAAACTTCCTGATGCAGGCGGCGATGGGCTTTATCAACATCGAACAGAACCGCATCATCAAGATTTTCTCGGTGGTTTCCGTGGTATTCCTGCCGCCAACGCTGGTGGCCTCCAGCTACGGGATGAACTTCGAATTCATGCCTGAACTGAAATGGTCATTCGGGTATCCGGGCGCTATTGCGCTGATGATCCTCGCCGGCCTGGCACCTTATCTGTACTTCAAACGTAAAAACTGGCTGTAACCGGCCAGACAAAATTTCCCCCTCTTGCGCCTTGCCGCGGCGGGGGATTCCGTCTTTGTTATGTCTTTGCGGTTCCCTCTCCTGTTTGAAATATGTTAATAAAGAGCGCTGAACTCTCTTAAAAACAGACCAACTGCCATGTTGATGGAAAGGATGGCTCCGGCGGGCCAGTGGATAATCCTCGTCGTTTCCTCGCTGATTCTCGGTATTATATTTCAAGCATTCCATGTCCCGGCTGCGTTGTTGCTCGGGCCGATGATTGTCGGCGTGCTGATGGGGCTGCTGGGCGCCAGTGTGCGCATTCACCCGTTGTTCTTCAAAATCTCGCAGGGCGTGCTGGGCTGCATGATTGCGCAAAGCCTTTCGCCATCCATTTTGCCTCCGCTTCTGAATGACTGGCCGCTGGTGCTGATGGTGCTGGTCGCAACGCTGCTGGCCAGCGGGCTTTCCGGCTGGCTGCTGGTGCGGTTCAGCCAGTTACCCGGCCCGACCGGTGCATGGGGTTCGTCACCCGGCGGTGCCAGCGCAATGGTGGCGATGGCCGGTGATTTCGGTGCGGACGTTCGTCTGGTGGCATTTATGCAGTATCTGCGCGTGTTGTTTGTTGCGACCGCTGCCGCATTTGTCGCCCGCATGGCGATGGGCGACGGCGCGTCGCTTGCCGCTGCAATTGTGTGGTTTCCGCCGCTGACGTGGCGTTTCTTCGCCACCGTTTTTCTGGCGCTGGCCGGTGTCTGGCTCGGGCCGCGTTTGCGTATCCCTTCCGGCGCGCTGCTGCTTCCGGCCGTCGTCGGCGCGGTGCTGCATTCCACCGGCACTGTCACTTTAGAAGTGCCCGAATGGCTGCTGGCGATGGCTTACACGCTGATTGGCTGGAGCGTTGGCCTGCGGTTCACCCGGCCCATCTTCAAGCTGGCGCTGCGTACGTTGCCGCAGATGATTGCGTCGATTATCGGCCTGATGCTGATTTGCGGGGGAATGGCGTGGGTGCTGACGAAATTACTGCATGTGGATATGCTCACGGCGTATCTGGCGACCAGCCCCGGAGGGCTGGACACCGTCGCGATTATTGCGGCGGGAAGTCATGCGGATTTGGGCTTTGTGATGGCGATGCAGACGTTGCGTCTGATCACCATTCTGGCTACCGGCCCCGCGATGGCGCGTTTTATATCACGCAGCGCTGTGCCCGCTTCTTCCTCGTCTTAGGCGGCCTTGCGTGTAAAGTGCATCGCCGATAAAGAACAGCAGCCCGACCCAGATAAAGCCGAACGTAATCAACTGGGAAGGGTGAACGGTCTCGCCGTAGAACACCACCGCCAGCAGGAACATCAGCGTCGGGCCGAGATACTGGAAAAAGCCCAGCGTTGAAAGCTTCAGGCGCGCTGCGGCGGCGGTGAAGAACAGCAGCGGGATCGTGGTAATGATCCCGGCGGCCATCAGCATTAAGTCCAGCGACCACGGATTAGCGGCCAGATTGCTGGTCGGGCTGTTGGCGATAAAGAACAGATAGACTCCCGCAACCGGCAGCAGCCACAGCGTTTCAATCAGCATACCGGTCTGGGAATCCACACCGATTTTTTTACGCAGCAGACCGTAAAAGGCAAACGTCAGTGACAGACCGATGGCAATGATCGGCACGGAGCCAAATAACCACACCTGTACCAGTACTCCGGCAAACGCCAGCGCCACGGCAAACCATTGCAAACTGCGGAACCTTTCCCGCAAAAACAGCATCCCCAGCACCACATTCACCAGCGGATTGATAAAGTAGCCGAGGCTGGCTTCGAGAATGTGGTCATGGTTAATGGCCCAGATGAAAATCAGCCAGTTCCCACCGACAAGCAGGGCAGTAATCAGTAACATCCCGACTTTCTTCGGTTGTGCCAGTACCCGCCGGACGTCGCCCCAGCTGCGGCTGACGGAGAGCAGCACTAACATAAAGAAGAATGACCAGATCACCCGGTGAGTCAGAATTTCGTCAGCAGGCACCTGTCTGATGAGCTTGAAGTACGCCGGAGCGATCCCCCAGATCAGATAGGCAATAAAGGCAAAAATAATGCCCTGCCGGGTACGGTGTGCGTCCATGAGGTACCTGAAAAAGAGTAGGTAAAGAAGCGGAGTTTACCCGATTTCAGCCGACCATATAGGTCGCCGTGGTCGTGGCAATGTGTACGCCGGTATCGTTGTGCAGATCAACACGCGCCACGGACACTTTATTCCCGGCGCGGACCAGACTCGCGGTCGCAATAAAGTAGTCGCCACGGCCCGGACGCAGATAATCCACGCGTAAATCGATGGTGCCCATTTTCGACAGCCGCTGACGCATTTCCGCTTCCAGCAGAGGATGGTCGGGTTTATCGCGGCGGATAAGCGAACTGGTTACGCAGACCAGACCGGCGGCGACATCCAGCACCGCGGCAATTACGCCGCCATGTAGAATTTTTTGTGCCGCATTGCCCACCAGTTTAGTCTGATTGGAAAATTTCAGCTCAGCGTAATCAACGTCAAGGCGTTTAAGTTCAAGCCCAAGTTCGCGGTTAAACGGCATGTCATAAACGAAAATATTGCCGATCAGTTGCAGGGCAGCCTCGTGGCTGAGGGATGAAGCAGACATGGAGTGATTCCTGACGAAAATGTAAGACGCGTATGTTCGCCGAAAAAGTTAACGGGATGTTGATTTTAGGTGCGGAAAAAAGGGAATTCCAGAGTGCGACCGATAAATGTATTCAGTGGTCATGTAGAAATGTATTTGTGTGTAAAATGTCCCGCTTTGGATTTCCGGACTTAAGTCTGCAGGAAAACGGCCAGGTAGCGGGCCAATAAACAATAACTCATTTTAAAATTTTAGGGCGAGGGTAAGGAAAATGCGTAAAATTTGGGCTGTCGGTGCCGCCATTCTGGCGTTGCCAGCGTTGAGCTATGCGGCTGAAGCCACCATTCAGGAAGTGCATGATAAACCGGCTGTTCGTGGCAGCATTATCGCCAGTATGTTGCAGGATCACGACAACCCGTTCACGCTTTATCCTTATGAATCAAACTATTTGCTGTATACCGATACCAGCAATATTAACAAAAAAGCCATTCAGTCTTATGACTGGGCGGACAATGCCAAGCACGATGAAGTTGAGTTCCAGCTGAGTCTGGCATTCCCGCTGTGGCGTGGTATCGCCGGGGATAACTCGGTGCTCGGCGCGTCTTATACGCAGAAATCGTTCTGGCAGCTTTCCAACCGTGGTGAATCTTCACCGTTCCGCGAAACTAACTATGAGCCGCAACTGTTCCTGGCCTGGGCGACGGATTACGACTTCCTGGGATGGACGTTACGCGAAGCCGAATACGGCGTGAATCACGATTCCAACGGACGTTCTGACCCGACTTCGCGCAGCTGGAACCGCGTCTATGCGCGCTTTATGGCGCAGCACGGCAACTGGCAAGTCGATGTCAAACCCTGGTATCGCCTGCCGGAAAGTGACAAAAATGACGATAATCCGGACATCACCAAATACATGGGATATTACCGTCTGAAAGTCGGGTATGCCCTCGGTGACAGCGTGTTCAGCGTGGAAAGCCGTTACAACTGGAACACCGGCTACGGCGGCGCGACAACGGGCTGGAGCTATCCGATCAGCAAACACGTTCGCTTCTACACGCAGGTGTTCAGCGGTTACGGCGAATCGTTGATCGACTACAACCACAAGCAAACTCGCGTCGGTGTCGGTATCATGCTTAACGACATGATGTAATATCCGTCATACTCAGGTTGCATGCCCTTTGGCTGCAACCTGAATTATTTAGGGTATATTATGTCGGTGCAGTACAGCCCCGGCGGCTTTAGGGTTTAGCCGGGTGGTTTGAACAGTTGGGGAATTGAGTGTCTACGGCGGCAGTGATAAACAAAGAAGAGCTGGCTCATCAGGTATTACGCGATACCTTCGGCTATCAGCAATTCAGACCAGGCCAGCAAACTATCATCAACACCGCCATTTCTGGCCGTGATTGTCTGGTAGTGATGCCCACAGGCGGCGGTAAATCGCTGTGCTATCAAATCCCCGCACTGGTGATGGACGGCCTGACGCTGGTCGTTTCGCCGCTCATTTCCCTGATGAAAGATCAGGTCGATCAGCTGATGGCGGCAGGTGTTGAAGCCGGTTGCCTGAACTCGACACAAACCCGTGAGCAACAGCTGGAAGTGATGGCTGGTTGCCGCGCGGGGCGCATCAAAATGCTGTATATCGCGCCGGAACGTCTGATGATGGGCGATTTCCTCGAACAGCTGCAACAGTGGAATCCGGCGATGCTCGCCGTCGATGAAGCCCACTGTATTTCTCAATGGGGCCACGATTTCCGTCCGGAATATCGCGCGCTCGGCCAGCTGAAACTGCGTTACCCGCAATTACCGGTGATCGCGCTGACCGCGACCGCCGATGAAGCCACCCGTAACGACATTGTTCGTCTGCTTGAGCTGAACGATCCGCTGATTCAGGTCAGCAGTTTTGACCGTCCGAATATCCGTTACACGCTGGTGGAAAAATTTAAACCGCTCGATCAGCTGATCCGCTTTGTGCAGGATCAGCGCGGCAAAAGCGGCATTATTTACTGTAACAGCCGTGCCAAAGTTGAAGACACCGCCGCGCGATTGCAAAGCCGCGGGCTAAGTGTTGGCGCGTATCACGCCGGACTGGATAACGAAACCCGCGCCCGCGTGCAGGAAGGGTTTCAGCGCGACGACCTGCAAATTGTGGTCGCGACCGTCGCATTCGGGATGGGCATCAACAAGCCTAACGTCCGTTTTGTGGTGCACTTCGATATTCCCCGCACCATTGAGTCTTATTATCAGGAAACGGGCCGTGCCGGACGTGATGGTCTGCCCGCCGAGGCGGTGCTGTTGTACGATCCGGCGGATATGGCCTGGCTGCGCCGCTGTCTGGAAGAAAAACCGGCCGGTGCGCAACAGGATGTGGAACGCCACAAACTGAATGCGATGAACGCATTTGCCGAAGCGCAAACCTGCCGCCGTCTGGTGCTGCTTAACTATTTTGGTGAAGGCAAACAAAATGCCTGCGGCAACTGCGACGTGTGCCTGGATCCGCCAAAACGCTACGATGGCCTGCTGGACGCGCAAAAAGCGCTGTCGGTGGTGGCGCGCGTCGGGCAACGCTTTGGTTTGGGTTACGTGGTCGAAGTACTGCGCGGCTCGAACAACCAACGTATCCGCGAATACGGCCACGAAAAACTGACCGTCTACGGCATCGGTAAAGAGCACAGCAATGAGCACTGGACCAGCGTGGTACGCCAGCTGATCCATCTCGGGCTGATTACTCAGAACATCGCCATGCATTCGGCGCTACAACTGACCGAATCTGCCCGTCCGGTATTGCGCGGCGAAATTCCGTTGCAACTGGCGGTGCCGCGTATTCAGACGCTCAAAATTAAAAGCAGTGCCAGCCAGAAAACTTATGGCGGGAATTACGACCGTAAGCTGTTTGCCAAATTGCGTAAACTGCGTAAGTCGCTGGCGGACGACAATAATGTGCCGCCATACGTAGTGTTTAACGACACAACGCTGCTGGAAATGGCCGAACATCTGCCTGTCAGTCCTGGTGATTTGCTGGATATCACCGGCGTCGGTCAGCGTAAGCTGGAGAAATTTGGTCGGCCATTTATGAATATGATCCGTGACCATATCGATAACGGTGACGAATAAGAATTCTGTTTCCTACACATAACACTGAGAGTTGATCATGCTGATGTTATTCCTGACGGTTGCGATGGTTCATCTGATCGCGCTGATGAGTCCGGGACCGGACTTCTTCTTTGTTTCACAAACTGCCGCCAGCCGGTCACGTAAAGAAGCCATGATGGGCGTGATTGGCATTACGCTGGGCGTGCTGGTCTGGGCGGCGGTTGCGCTGATGGGTTTACACTTAATTCTGCAAAAAATGGCCTGGCTGCATCAGATCATCACCGTCGGTGGTGGCCTGTATCTGTGCTGGATGGGCTGGCAGTTGCTGAAATCCGCACGGGCTAAAAAGCAGAATGGCGATGAAACGCCGGTGGTTCTGCCCGCGCGTGGCCGGACTTTTATGCGCGGCCTGCTGACCAACCTCTCGAACCCGAAAGCCGTGATTTACTTCGGCAGCGTGTTTTCCATGTTCGTCGGTGACAGCGTCAGCGGCGGCGAGCGGCTGGGCATATTCCTGCTGATTGTGGTGGAAACGCTGGCGTGGTTCTCTTTAGTGGCGATGGTGTTTGCGCTGCCGAAAATGCGCCGTGGATATCAGCGTTTAGCGAAATGGATCGACGGCGTGGCAGGTGTGGTTTTCGCTGGCTTCGGTATTGCGCTGATCGTAAATCGCTGATTAAAACGTTCTGCATAAAAAAGGGTCCGGTGATTTGCCGGACCCTTTTTTGCATTTCAGCGAATTACACTTTTCGCGCACTCGCCAGCAACACGCCCACCAGCATAAACAGCGAGCCAAAGATGCGGTTCAGCAACTGCATTTGTTTTGGCGCTTTTACCCAGTTAGCGATTCGGGTCGCCAGCGTCGCGTAACCGATCATCACAATGATATCGACGACCACGGTGGTGACGCCCAATACCACGTATTGTGCAGCCTGCGGCTGGTGCGGAATGATAAACTGCGGGAATAATGCGGCCAGGAACACAATGCTTTTTGGATTGGTCAGATTCACCAGAATGGCGCGTTTGAACAAACGGCGGCGCGGCATACTGCTGGCGAGTGCGTTCAGGTCAATCGCACCGGCAGAACGCCACTGGCAAATACCCAGCCAGATCAGGTACGCCGCGCCCAGCCATTTGAGAATTTCAAAGGCCATCAGCGAGGATGAAATCAGCGCCCCGAGTCCGATACCGACCAGCACGATGTGAATGGCCAGACCGAGTTGTAATCCGGCAATCGAGGCTACGGCACCACGATAGCCGTGGCTGATGCCCGTGCTCATGGTATTAATCGCACCGGAACCGGGTGATAAACTTAAAATAGAAGTGGTGAGCAGGTAGGTTAACCACCAGTCCAGTGTCATTGCGGGACTCCCTGAGTACGTTTTAGGTTGTTTTATGGCACAATACGCCATTGTCTATAATTGCGCTATAGCTCACAAATAACACTTTCCTCCTGCCTGTCTGACGACGTTGGATCATTGAATGCCTGTGAATTATGCGAAGTGGTTAACACGCGAGAAGGAGTTTGCAGCCTTTGCGACCGGGCCTTTGCTGGATTTCTGGCGAACGCGCGAAGAGGGTGAGTTTAGCGGCGTTGATGATGTGCCGATCCGCTACGTCCGCTTTTGTTCGCCTGAGCACGATAAAGTCATCGTGGTGTCACCGGGGCGTATCGAAAGCTACGTAAAATATCCTGAAGTAGCCTACGATTTATTCCATTGCGGCTACGATGTCATGATTGTCGATCACCGCGGTCAGGGGCGTTCCGGGCGGATACTTGACGATCCGCATTGCGGTCACGTGAAACACTTTGATGATTATGTCGAAGATTTTGACCGCTTTTATCAGCTGGAGATTGCGACGCGTCAGTACGCGAAAAAGTTCGCGCTGGCACACTCCATGGGCGGTGCGATTCTGGCGCTGTATCTGGCGAAAAATCCGCAGAATTTCGATGCCGCGGCGTTACTCGCGCCGATGACCGGTATCTATCTGCCGATGCCCGGCTGGGTGTCGCGCCGTATTCTCAACTGGGCGGAGAATCGTCCGGTTCGACGTGATGGCTATGCGCTGGGTACCGGACACTGGCGGCCGCTGCCGTTTGTGGTCAACCAGCTGACGCACAGCCGCGCACGTTATCGCCGCAATCTGCGCTTTTATGCTGATTATCCGGAGTTGCAGGTCGGCGGACCGACCTATCACTGGGTGCGTGAAGGCATTGAGGCGGGGATGCATATCCTGAAAGAAGCCGAAAAAATCACCACGCCGGTTCTGTTATTGCAGGCGAGCGAAGACCGCGTAGTGGATAACCGGTCCCATCTTGCTTTTTGTCAGGCCATGGCCGTTGCGGGACATCCTTGTGAAGGGGAAAAACCGCTGGTCATTGAAGGCGCGCGCCATGAGATCCTGTTTGAACGGGACGACCTGAGGGCACAGGCGCTGGACGCTATCATGCGCTTTTTTGCGCGACAGCTTTAATCCGCGGTTCGCCGCGCACAACTCCATCAGAGGTTAGAACCTAACGCTATGTACCATGTTGTTGCTTCCGATTTAGATGGCACGCTGCTATCACCTGATCATACCCTGAGCCCGTTCGCCAAAGAGACGCTGAAACTGCTGACTCAGCGCGACGTGCATTTCGTGTTCGCTACCGGGCGTCACCATATCGACGTGGCGCAGATGCGCGATAATCTGGAAATCAGTGCGTACATGATCACCTCCAACGGTGCGCGTGTGCATAACACTGACGGCGATCTGATTTTCTCGCACAATCTGGATGAAGACATTGCCAGAGATCTGTTCGGCATCATGCATAACAACCCGGATATTCTGACCAACGTTTATCGCAACGATGACTGGTATATGAACCGGGACCGCGCCGATCAGGATGATTTCTTCCGTGAATCCGTCTTCAAATACAAACTGTATGAACCGGGTTTGCTGGAAACCGACGGCATCTGCAAAGTGTATTTCACCTGTGAAGATCACGAAAAACTGTTGCCGCTGGAAGAAGCCATCAACGCGCGCTGGGGCGACCGTGTCAACGTCAGCTTCTCATTGCCGGTATGTCTGGAAGTGATGGCGGGTGGCGTATCGAAAGGCCACGCGCTGGAATATGTTTCTAAGCTGATGGGCTATTCGCTGAAAGATTGCATCGCCTTTGGTGACGGTCTGAATGACCTCGAAATGCTGTCGATGGCTGGTAAAGGGTGCCTGATGAGTGGCTCATTGCCACGTCTGAAAGCTGCCCTGCCGGATGCGGAAATTATCGGCTCCAACGCCGACGACGCCGTGCCGCATTACCTGCGCAAGATGTATCTTGCACAAGAAAGCTGAGCTGCTGTAAATCCAGCGTCATAAAAACGAAAGCAGGGCGTTTGCCCTGCTTTGCTAATCTTATTACCCTGTTAAATCAGACGCGTCCGGCCAGCTGTGCTTTGTGTTTACTTTCACTCAGCATGGTCAGCAACAGCAGCACAACGGCCAGCACGCAACCGGCTATCATCACGATAAAACCGCCGTCCCAGCCAAAGTAGTCCACGGTATAACCGACAATCGCACTTGCGGCGACTGAACCGCCGAGATAACCAAACAGACCGGTAAAGCCTGCCGCCGTCCCCGCCGCTTTCTTCGGTGCCAGTTCCAGCGCATGTAAACCAATCAGCATGACCGGGCCATAAATCAGGAAGCCGATGGTGATCATACAAGCCATATCGATACCCGGATTACCGACCGGATTGAGCCAGTAAATCACGGTGGCGATCGTCACCAGCACCATAAAGAACACGCCGGTAGCGCCGCGGTTGCCTTTAAACACTTTGTCCGACATCCAGCCGCAAAGCAGCGTGCCCGGTATACCGGCATATTCATAGAGGAAATACGCCCACGAGGATTTATCCAGCGCAAAATGCTTCACTTCTTTCAGGTAAGTCGGTGACCAGTCCAGAATGCCGTAGCGCAGCAGATAGACAAACACGTTAGCCAGGGCGATGTACCACAGCAATTTGTTCGGCAAAATGTACTGCATGAAAATCTGTTTCGCCGTCAGTTCCTGCTCGGAAGACTCTTTTACATAGTCCGGCGGATAATCGTTTTTGTATTCTTCAATCGGCGGCAGACCACAAGATTGTGGCGTATCGCGCATGGTCATGAAGGCGAATACCGCCAGCAGAATAGCGCCGAAAGCAGGCATATAAAGCGCCGCGTGCCAGTCGTTAAACCACGCCATACCCAGCAGGAACAGCAGCGGGGGAATACCACCGCCGACGTTATGCGCACAGTTCCATACAGACACCACACCGCCGCGTTCTTTCTGCGACCACCAGTGGACCATGGTGCGACCGCACGGCGGCCAGCCCATTCCCTGAAACCATCCGCACAGGAACAGCAGTACAAACATAATGGCGATGCTCGACGTAGCCCATGGCACGAAGCCCATAAACAACATCACCGCCGCGGCCAGAATCAGACCAGCAGGCAGGAAAACGCGCGGATTCGAGCGGTCAGAGACAGACCCCATAATAAATTTTGAGATGCCGTAGGCAATAGAAATCCCGGACAGCGCAAAGCCTAAATCACCCCGGGAAAAGCCCTGATCAATCAGATAAGGCATGGCCAGGGCGAAGTTTTTGCGCACCAGATAGTAGGCCGCATAACCGAAGAAAATCCCCATGAAGATTTGCCAGCGGAGACGGCGGTAAAGCGGATCGACGTGAGCCTCATCAACAGGAGCTTTGTGGGGCGCGGGTTTAAAGATACTGAGCATAAATGCCTCCGATGGCATAAATCAGGTCGGACTCATCGTGAGTCACGAACGAAATGGCGGAGCCAGTGTGTTCCAAAACGAACATCATTTTAGCTATTCGCGCACAAACGAACTGTGATTTATGACGGAATTGTTACATTTATATTACAGCTGAGGCAGATTTTGTGAGTACGAGTAACAGCATAAGACAAAAAAGGCGGAGCCTGAGCTCCGCCTGATATTTTCACAACATCTGAATTTACTGAATTTTCAACGTATTAATAATCGCTTCGGCATCGGTCTGTGCCTGTTGCTGATTATCTGCTGGTAGCGTGATTTGCATGGTCAGCAAATGGCTGTCGACTTTGCCCAGCACGATAGAGGAATACGCTTTCTGACCGGCAGAGGTGATGACGCTGTCGTACTGCTGCAACGTCTGGCCGTTCACCTGAATGGATTTATTGGTGACGACTTGCAGATTGGTATCACGCGCTTTTTGCTGATCCTGTAAACGACCCGCCAGAACGTCCAGTGACTCGGTGGTGTTATCACCCAGGATCACAATCACCGCTTTCTGGCCGGTGCTGTCTGCGTAGACGTGCATATTGTTTGCCTGAGTGCCCAGCTTACCGCTCTGGTCGCTCATTCCCTGCGGCAGGGAGAAAGTGACTTTACCTTCCAGCAGGCTGACCGGCGTGGTCGCTGCCGTCGCTGCGGCCGCTGGCGCACCTTTATCTGCGGCAGGTGCATCGGTGGTTTTACCGTCACACGCAGCCAGACCGGCGATCAGTACTGCCATTCCCATCATTTTCGCGATATTACGCATCGGGCTTCCTTAAGTGGCCTGTCTATCAGGCTTACATGTTGACTTAACAGTCGTTATGGCAACCTATTCAGGCCACAAATGCAAGTCAGATTATGGCGCGATTTGTGTTTTACCAGAGCCCTGTTCAGTGTGCGCGGATAGCCGAATGCGGGTTATGTCCCTGTGCGGATAAACGCTTAAGCAGCATATTCAGCAGCATGCCGTACATCGGCAGGAAGAACACCAGGCAGATCAGCACTTTGAAGCTGTAATCCACCAGCGCGATTTCTACCCAGTGCGCCGCCATAAAGGCATCGGTACTTTTGTAGAACGCGATGAAGAAGAAGGACAACGTATCACTGATATTGCCGAGGAACATCGAGGCGACCGGCGCAATCCACCAGCGGCGGTTCTGGCGCAGGCGGTTAAACACGTGAACGTCGAGGATTTGTCCCAGCACGTAAGCCATAAAGCTGGCGGTCGCGATGCGGGCTACCATGATGTTCAGGCTACTGAGCGCTTCAACGCCCTGCCACTGTGCTTCAAAGAACAGCGCGGAAATCACGTAAGAGATTGCCAGTGCCGGGATCATGACGGAAAGGATAATCCGTCGTGCCAGCGGTGCGCCAAAGATTCGCACCGTGAGATCGGTAGCCAGGAAAATAAACGGAAAAGTGAACGCGCCCCAGGTGGTATGGAAACCAAAAATGGAGACAGGCAGCTGAACCAGATAGTTGCTGGACGTAATGATGGCAATGTGGAATAGAGAAAGCCATATCAGCGCGGAAAACCGCTGCTGAGCAGTAAAAGAGTACATAGATGTGACCTTTTTTTATAAAGAAATTGGGGTGAGGGAACCCAAACGTATTTTTACTTATGCACTGAGTCATCACGTGCGGCGCGCATATTACCTGTTTGCGCACCGTTTGCGCAACAGCTTCAATGGTTAATTTTAGCGCAATGCGCCTTGTTTGTTGCACCAGAAAACCAGCGGGTTAAACTGTCGCGCATTCACGTATGAAGATGTTGAGACACGAAATGAACGACCCCTTTATCAATCCCGACCATCAGCTTGATGCGCTGGGACTGCGTTGCCCGGAACCTGTAATGATGGTTCGCAAAACGGTGCGCACCATGAAAGACGGCGAAACGCTGCTTATCATCGCCGATGATCCGGCAACGACCCGCGATATTCCCGGTTTCTGCCGTTTTATGGAACACCGGCTTTTAGCGTCTGATACTGAAAACCTGCCGTACCGCTATTTGCTGTGCAAAGGTCTGGTGGAAAAACAGGGCTGATTGCTCAGCCCTGACGGTCAGTGTGATTTCTTGCGCAACAGCCGCAGGGCATTGGCGGTGACTAGCGCCGTGGCGCCGGAATCGGCCAGCACCGCCAGCCATAAACCGGTCAGCCCCATAATGGTGGTCACCAGAAATATCGCCTTCAGCCCCAGCGCAATCGTAATGTTCTGACGGATATTCGCCCGCGTTGCGCGTGACAAACTGATCATCTGCGCCAGCCCGCTCAGGCGGTTGTGCGTCAGCGCCGCGTCGGCGGTTTCCAGCGCAACGTCAGTGCCACTTCCCATCGCAATCCCTATCCTAGCGGCTTTCATGGCCGGCGCATCGTTAATGCCGTCGCCGACCATCGCCACCGGTTTAACTGCATTCAGCGCGGTGACCGCCGAGACTTTATCCGCTGGCAGCAGGCCTGCACGGAAATCAATGCCCAGCCGGTCGGCAATGTTTTTCGCTGCACGCGGATTGTCGCCGGTGAGCATTACCGCCGACACGCCGAGGGCTTTGAGCTTCTGCAAGGCTTCTGCGGCGTCATCACGCAGGCGGTCCTGCATTGCAATCAGGCCGATGGCGTTATCTTCCTGCAAAACAACCACCACGGTGTTCCCGGTGGATTCCCAGTCAGTAATTTGCGCAAGGGTTTCTGTTGTTAGCGTATTTTCTGCCACACTTTTTGGAGTCAGCACCTGAACTTTACGGCCAGAAACAATGCCCTCCACGCCTGTACCGGCCAGCGCACGGCGATCCTGCGCCGTAAGCGGTAAAGGATTACTGATTTTTGCACGGGCTAAAATCGCCTGCGCCAGCGGGTGATGCGAACCTTCTTCGACCGCCGAGGCCAGACTTAACACTTCGCCTTCACTGATACCGTTCAGGGTTACAACGTGGGTGACTTCTGGTTTCCCTTCGGTCAGCGTACCGGTTTTATCCAGCGCGACGGTCTGAATGAGTGCCAGCTGTTCCAGCGCTGCACCGCCTTTGATTAATGCGCCCTGGCGGGTCGCTGCGGCCAGCCCGGAGGTGATCGCCGCCGGCGTCGAAATCACCAGCGCACAAGGGCAGCCAATCAGCAGCAACGTCAGCCCGCGGTAAATCCAGGTTTCCCATGAAAGTCCCATCGCCAGCGGGGGAACGATAATCACCAGCAGCGCCATCAGCATAATGACCGGCGTGTAATAGCGGCTGAAAGTATCGAGGAAACGCTCGATAGGCGCACGGCGTTCGTCAGCTTCTTCAATCAGTTGCAGGATGCGGTCGATGGCGCTGTTGCCGGGCGCGGAAGCCACTTCAAGGCGCGCCAGACGGTCAACGCACAGGCTTCCCGCCGGGACTTTTTCGCCGGGCTGATGTTCAACAGGCACTGATTCGCCGGTTAATGCGCTTTCATCGAAACTGGCGTGGTCTTGTAAAATGGCGTCTGCGGGCAGGCGCGCGCCCGCCGCGATCTCAATGATATCGCCGGGGCGCAGGCTGCTGACCGGCACCGTTTCTGTTTTGTCATTTACCACGCGTACGGCGGTATCCGGGATCAGCGCCATCAGGGATTTCACGCCACTTCGTGCGCGGCTCGAGGCGAAGGATTCCAGACGCTCGCCCACCATAAACAGCAGCAACACCATCGCGGCTTCGGCGGTTGCACCAATGAACAGCGCACCGAGCGCCGCAATACTCATCAGCGTTTCGATGGCAAAAGGCGAACCGGAGCGCGTCTGGCGGATGGCCTGAAGGAGCACCGGCCACAATCCCACCAGTGTGGTGGCGATAAACGCAATTTTACCCATTTGCGGGTTGAAATGATCGAGCGCCCAGCTCAGCAACATCAGCACCGACAGGACGATCAGCGGCAGCATTTCTTTCAGACGTGACTCTTCCGCTTCCGGGATATTTTGTTTGTTATCGAGAGATTGCAGGGTGAATCCTGCGGCGGTAACGGCATTTTGCACGTTTTTTGTGATATCAAAACCGGCATCAATGACCAGTTTTTCAGTAGCAAAAAGTACTCTGGCGCGGTTTACGCCATCAAGGCCTGCAACAGAATTTTCGATTTTGCGGGCGCACGCCGGGCAATCCATTCCTTCCACCTTCCAGCTGTATTGATGGCTGGCGGAAAGCGGCGCGCTGGGGTCATCTTCGCCCGGCGAGCCTTCTGCGCTGCCATCGTCGGAAGTGTGTGAGTGCTCACCTGTTTTCGGAGTGCAGCAGCTGTCGGACGCCGTAGCGCAAGCTGATGCCGCCAGCGTAGCTTTGTCACTGCAACAGCCCGCAGGATGTGTGCCGGACTGCGCGGGCATGCTGATTTTGTTGATATGCAGTGCAGGCGCGCGTTTGCCCTGACATCCGCAGTTACAGCTGTTGTTATTTTTCATTGGGATCATAAAGCCTCCGGTTCGAAACCGAGTGGAATTACTCCCAGTGTAAACCCTGGAGTCAGCTCTAAGGTCAATAACAATTTTGAGATAGCGGAACCAGAACGGTTCCGCTGCAGGAATTTACAGGTAAAGCGACCGGACAATCAGGAAGTGACCGCCGAAATAACACGCGGCAACCAGTGCGTCGGAGGCGCGGAAAGTGAAGCGATAACGGCTGGTGAGCCAGAAAATATTCCCCAGCAACAGCAGCGCAGCGCCGCAAAACAGCGAGAACGCCATGTCGGTGCTGCGCGCGAAATACTGTTCACCCGCCAGCCAGACCATCAGCAGCGTCATCGCGATGTAAGTGGTCACTGCCCAGCGAAGTTCCGCCAGGCGCGTCCAGATCACCGCCAGTAATACCGCGCCGATAATCAGCAGCGTCAGCGGTAAAGGCCAGAAGAACGTAATCGTCATCTGGCTGGCAAAACTGAGCGTATACAGCAGATGCGAAAGGAAGAACGCGCCGATGGCGTACATAAACCGCTCTTCCGGCAGCAACAGCAGACCGTCGGCAACCAGCGTCGCGGCCAAACCCAGCAGGATCAGATAGCTGTAAACATTGAGCGTCGGTGCCTGCCAGGCAAGTAAAAGCAGCAATAATAAGGTGACGGGTTTGAATACCCAGCGTTGCCAGCGCGGGCCGCGATAGCTGGCGTCAACGAACAACCAGCCTGAGAAAAATACTGCGAGGAATGGCCAACTCATTGTTTATCCTTTTATATCTAAAAAACAGAAGATAAAACCAACGCAAGGATCTGCCTTCAGGAAAACACATCCTGGTTTCCCGTACTTATTCTCAGTGTAGGAGAGGCGCGGTGCCGCAGACAATCAGAAATAACCTTATCAGGCCGTCTGTTCAGGCAGAGTTGAAGAATAGCAGCCGCAGAGGGGCTTTTTACGGCGCACTACGCGCCGTAAAGCGGGGATTACTTCTTGGTGGGCAACGGAGGCTGTTTTTTCTGCCAGGCCAGCAATTCAAACACGCCGAACAGGAAAATACGGGTTTGCAGCCAGCCACCAATGGTGTCCTTTTCCTTGCCCTGCGTGGCTTTGAGCAACATCACCTGCAAGCCGTGCATGAAAAACATGAACACAATCGCCACATCTAAAAAATACTTGATCGGTTTCGGGAAAGGGTGAATCAGGTTAAACGCCAGAAACGCCCAAATACACAACATCAACAACCGACCAATATTGATCAACATCTTACAGCTCCTGTTCTGGTGAGCCGGTTTCAGGCGTCACATCGCGATGGTAAAGGCGATAAGCAACTTGTCCGGCGACTTTCTCACGATGTAAACGCCAGCTGGCAGGCACATCCAGAGTGTCGTGTTCGGCTTCTGTTTCGACATAAATCCAGGCTTCGTCTGCCAGCCAGTTATTTTGCTCCAGCAGATTCAGCGTGTCTTGCAGAATACCTTTACGGAAAGGCGGATCGAGGAAAACCACATCAAAGGCATTCCCGGCTTTTGCCAGCCAGTTCAATGTATTGACGTTAAGGACTTGCGCATCTTTGGCGTTTAGCAGCGCCAGGTTTTTCTCTAACTGTTGCGCAACCGGGCGCTCAAACTCCAGCAGGGTGGCGCTGGCGGCGTAGCGCGATAACGCTTCCAGACCGAGTGCGCCGCTGCCTGCAAAACAGTCCAGACAATGTGCGCCCTGCAAAACCGGCGCGAGCCAGTTAAACAGCGTTTCGCGCACGCGATCGGTGGTCGGGCGCAGTCCCGGACTATGTGGAACCGGAAGTTTGCGTCCGCGCCAGAGACCGCCAATAATTCGGATCTGGCCTGCGGCTGGAGTGTTGGGTTTCTTTGCCATAGTTCGCTTGTGTAATCCAAAGCCGTCGGGCTTCGTTGCATATCGTTTGGAGGGCTATTCTACCGGTGTGCGGGCATTGGGCAAATGTTTAACATTGTCGATTGAAAAACCACCGGAATTCACTACGCGGGCGTGTTGCCGGAAGGGGAAAGTGATAGACTGCCCGACCATAACCCGATTAATAATCCGTTCGCCAATCATTAGCGGCGAGGAGTGAAGTTGTAAAATGGCAAAAGATAAAAAACGCGGTTTCTTCTCCTGGTTTGGCCGTGGCCGTCAGGAAGAAGAGCAGCAGAAGGAAGAAACACGCGTAGAGCCGCCGGTTGCCGAAGCGCTACGGAGCGATACGCCTGCACAGGAAGCGCCACCGGCACCTGAAGAATCTCACGAACAGGCGGCGGCGGAACTGGCCGAAGAAATTGTTCACATCACCGAACAGGTCGCTGCGCAGCCCGTTGCTGAAACGCCTGTGGTTGCAGAAGTCGTCACCGAAGAACCGGTCATTGAAGAAACCGTCGCCGAAGAACCGGTGCTGGTTGAAGAACAGGTTGTTGAAGACGAATTCGTTGAGTCAGCCGCTGAGATTGCAGAAGACGCCCGCGAAGATTCTCTCGACGCCGTTGACGACAGCCTGGTGGTGGAAGATCACGTTGCTGAAGAAGAACCTGTTGAAGACGCGCCGCTGCCCGTTGCGCTCGATCCTATCGTTGTGCTGCCTGCCGGTGAAACTGAGCAGGAACGTCCGACCAAAGAAGGTTTCTTTGCCCGCCTGAAACGCAGTCTGGTCAAAACTAAGCAGAATCTCGGCTCCGGTTTTGTCGGGTTGTTCCGCGGTAAAAAAATCGACGACGATCTGTTTGAAGAACTGGAAGAACAACTGCTGATCGCCGACGTTGGTGTTGAAACCACGCGTAAAATCATCACTTCGCTGACCGAGCACGCTTCGCGCAAGCAGCTGAAAGACGCCGATGCACTCTACGGCAAGCTGAAGGAAGAAATGTCCGAAATTCTGGCGAAAGTTGACGAGCCACTGGATGTCAGCGGAAAAACCCCGTATGTCATTCTGATGGTTGGCGTGAACGGCGTCGGTAAAACGACCACCATCGGTAAGATGGCGCGCCAGTTTGAAGCACAGGGCAAATCTGTGATGCTGGCAGCGGGTGATACCTTCCGTGCGGCGGCTGTTGAACAGTTGCAGGTCTGGGGCCAGCGCAACAAGATCCCGGTGATTGCCCAGCATACCGGTGCCGATTCCGCGTCTGTTATCTTCGATGCGATTCAGGCGGCGAAGGCCCGTAATATCGACGTGTTGATCGCCGATACCGCCGGGCGTTTGCAGAACAAAGCGCACCTGATGGAAGAGCTGAAGAAAATAGTTCGTGTGATGAAAAAGCTCGACGAAGATGCGCCGCATGAAGTGATGCTGACGCTCGACGCCAGTACCGGCCAGAATGCCGTCAGTCAGGCAAAATTGTTTAACGAAGCGGTCGGGCTAACCGGCATTACGTTGACTAAACTGGACGGCACCGCAAAAGGCGGCGTGATATTCGCCATCGCCGATCAGTTCAGTATCCCGATACGTTATATCGGTGTCGGCGAAGGTATCGAAGATTTGAGGCCGTTTAAGGCAGACGATTTTATTGAGGCACTTTTTGCCCGAGAGGATTAATACGGATGATTCGCTTTGAACAGGTCAGTAAAGCTTATCTGGGCGGACGACAGGCGCTTCAGGGCGTCAATTTTCACATCCAGCAAGCGGAAATGGCATTTCTGACCGGACACTCTGGCGCGGGTAAAAGTACCCTGCTCAAGCTGATTTGTGGCATTGAGCGCCCGAGTGCCGGACACATTTTGTTTGGCGGCCATGACATCAGCCGTCTTAAATCCAGCGAAGTGCCGTTCCTGCGTCGTCAGATCGGCATGATCTTTCAGGATCACCATCTGCTGATGGATCGCACTGTGTATGACAATGTGGCAATGCCGCTGATTATCTCCGGCGCCAGCAGTGAAGATATCCGCCGTCGCGTTTCGGCGGCGCTGGATAAAGTCGGGTTGCTGGATAAAGCCAAAAACCTGCCGATTCAGTTATCCGGTGGTGAACAACAGCGCGTGGGCATTGCCCGCGCCGTCGTGAACAAGCCTGCGGTGCTGCTGGCGGATGAACCGACCGGTAACCTCGACGGCGAATTGTCGGAAGGCATTTTGCGTCTATTCGAAGAATTTAACCGCGTGGGCGTCACCGTTCTGATGGCGACGCATGATGTGGGTCTGATTGCCCGTCGAAATTATCGCACGCTGACGCTGAGTCAGGGGCGTATGTCGTCGGGAGGGGTGTACTAATGGCGAACAGTCCTAACCCGGCGAAAACCGCAAAAAGCGCACGCGCTGCGAAAAGTAAAGCATTGCAGGGTGGCTGGCGCGAACAGTGGCGCTATGCGTGGATGAACGCGCTGGCTGACATGCTGCGTCAGCCGCTGGCGACATTGCTCACGGTGATGGTCATCGCGATTTCCCTGACGCTGCCGAGTGTCTGTTATCTGGTATGGAAGAACGTCAGTACTGCGGCTGAACAGTGGTATCCGACGCCGCAGCTGACCGTTTATCTCGATAAAGCACTGGATGATGACGCCGCAGAAAACGTGGTGAAAACCCTCAAAACTGAAGCGGGCGTGGATAAAGTCAATTATCTCTCCCGTGAGGAAGCGATGGGTGAATTCCGCAACTGGTCAGGCTTTGGCGGCGCAATGGATATGCTCGAACAGAATCCGCTGCCTGCCGTGGCTATCATCACGCCAAAAATGAATTTCCAGGACTCCGCCACGCTGAACACCCTGCGCGATCGCGTTGCGGCGGTTCACGGTGTGGATGAAGTGCGTATGGATGACAGCTGGTTTGCCCGCCTTGCGGCGCTGACCGGTCTGGTGGGGCAAATTGCCGCGATGATTGGCGTGCTGATGGTGATTGCTGTCTTCCTGGTCATTGGTAACAGTGTGCGACTGAGTATCTTCAGCCGTCGCGATACCATCAACGTTATGAAGCTGATTGGTGCGACCGATGGCTTCATTTTAAGGCCGTTCCTGAACGGTGGCGCGATGCTCGGTTTTACCGGCGCGTTGTTGTCGCTGATCCTGTCGGAAGTGCTGGTACTGCGCCTTGAGAGCGTGGTGACGCAAGTCGCGCAAGTGTTCGGCACGACCTTTGATCTGCACGGTTTGGGCTGGGACGAAAGTCTGTTGCTGTTGATCGTGTCCGCAATGATTGGCTGGATTGCGGCGTGGCTGGCGACCGTTCAACATTTACGGCGATTTACACCACAGTAGCGAGAATTTGCTATAATGTCCCCCTGCTGCTCAGTAATTGTGTCTCAGGGGGAAGCTGTTTTCGGCCTTTCCGCCACATCATTTCCCTGCTTTCTCCGCAATGGCACAAATTCACTATCCAATAGTCAGTCTGTCACATACAGTCGTCAGACTGTTGAATCCGGCCGTGAACTTTATGTAAAATTCGGGGTCGAATAGCAGCGGATATTAAGGGCTCGGCGTTGCTTCTGTGGTCGCCAGATGGCACACAGCGTAGCGGTATCATCCCGCAGCAACGTGGTATAAAACCTGCACAACGTCATACATGAGAGGCTTTTGAATGACTAACGAAATGCGCACTTTAGCATTAGTACCCCAAGGTAGCCTGGAAGCCTATGTTCGGGCAGCCAATACTTATCCTATGCTTACCGCAGAGGAAGAACGGGCACTGGCTGAGCGGCTGCATTACGACGGTGACCTGGACGCAGCGAAAGAGCTGATCCTGTCTCACCTGCGCTTTGTTGCTCATATTGCCCGCAACTATTCAGGCTACGGTTTGCCACAGGCAGACCTTATCCAGGAAGGTAACATCGGCCTGATGAAAGCGGTTCGCCGTTTTAATCCGGAAGTCGGTGTACGTCTGGTGTCCTTTGCGGTGCATTGGATTAAAGCAGAAATTCACGAATACGTGCTGCGTAACTGGCGCATCGTGAAAGTCGCGACGACGAAAGCACAGCGTAAGCTGTTCTTTAACCTGCGTAAAAACAAACAACGTCTGGGTTGGTTCAGCCACGACGAAGTGGAGCACGTTGCCCGCGAACTGGGTGTGACCAGCAAAGATGTGCTGGAAATGGAATCGCGCATGGCCGCACAGGACATGACGTTCGACCCGACACCGGACGACGAACCACGCGACGGCGCCGCGATGGCACCGATGCTGTATCTGCAAGATAAAAGCTCTGACTTTGCAGAAAGCATCGAAGAAGATAACTGGGATCGCGATGCGACAGACAAACTGAGCTACGCGCTGGAAGGTCTGGACGAACGCAGCCAGGATATCATCCGTGCCCGCTGGTTAGATGACGATAACAAATCGACTCTGCAGGAACTGGCCGATAAATACGGTGTTTCAGCAGAACGTGTTCGTCAGCTTGAAAAGAACGCGATGAAGAAACTGCGTCTGGCGATTGAAGCCTGATACGACAGCTTTCTGAAAACAAAAAGCGACCTTCGGGTCGCTTTTTTTATGCCTGAAATTCAGCGCGGATTAGGGCTTCTTCCAGATATTCCCTGTCAGGGAAAAACCGCAGGCCTGCATAAAGGCGTCGGTCACGGCTTCGCCATCGGACGGCATTTCCCAGCTTTTGACCTGCGGCAGTTGCGCCTGCATATCTTCCATCAGATACAGCCCGACGCCGCGACGCCGCGTCACTTCGCGAACCCGCAGATCCCTGAGCTCGCCGTGGTCGCCGTTCAGCCGGACTTTCACCGCGCCAAGAATGCGCTCGTTAAACACGGCGGCGAACAGCGCGTGGTGTTCGCTCAGGCTGCCTTGCCAGTCACTTTCCGTTTGCTCAGGCCAGACTTTTGCCAGATCGATGAGATCCTGCGTGCTGAGCGAAGTGAGTTTTTGGATGGTTAATTTCATGATGTGGATGGTCAGAAAAAAGAGGCGTTTAGTGTAGCGGATCCGTCTGAAAATCGGGCGTAACTTTTTTTGTACAGTAACAGGTTGAAAACTTTTTCAGCGATCCCTGTATAAGCGATAAATGTTGGCTTTAATCAATAATGCCAGCGTTAACGGCTGATTGTTTAAAAGAGAACCGATTTTCCATCCAAATAAAATTCTGTTTACACCTCATATTTCTGACTGTGCCATTTGATTTGCAGAAGAAAATTCCTGTTTAATGATATGAATTATAAAGTCTTATTCGAAAATAAGGCGAAATAAGCCGGTAACTCATTATTACTTATACTAAATTTCTTAAGTGATGATGTTTTGAACAGGCAGGCAAAGAGCAAACCACAACACACATCAAACGGGGTAATCGGATGAAAGTAACAAAGGGTAAGATCTGGCTGGCAGGGTGTATTGCATTAGCAATGAGTCAGGCGGCATTCGCGAAAGATATCAAAGTCGCCATCGTTGGTGCTATGTCAGGTCCGGTCGCCCAGTATGGTGATATGGAGTTTACAGGGGCTAAACAAGCGATCGCAGACATTAATGCCAAAGGCGGCGTGAAGGGCGATAAATTGGTTGGCGTCGAATATGACGACGCGTGTGATCCGAAACAAGCGGTCGCCGTTGCCAACAAAGTGATCAACGACGGTATCCGTTACGTGATTGGCCACCTGTGTTCATCCTCAACACAGCCTGCTTCTGACATTTATGAAGACGAAGGCGTTCTGATGATCACGCCAGCTGCAACCAACGCAGACCTCACCACCCGTGGTTATAAAATGGTAATGCGCACCACCGGTCTGGATTCTGACCAGGGTCCGACCGCAGCCAAATACATCCTCGACACCATCAAACCAGAACGCATTGCTGTTGTGCATGATAAACAACAGTACGGCGAAGGCCTGGCCCGTTCCGTACAGGACGCGCTGAAAAAAGGCGGCGGCAACGTCGTTCTGTTTGAAGGTGTGACCGCCGGCGATAAAGACTTCTCTACGCTGGTTGCGCGTCTGAAGAAAGAAAACGTCGATTTCGTCTACTTCGGCGGTTACTACCCGGAGATGGGGCAGATCCTGCGCCAGTCTAAACAAGCCGGTCTGAACGCCAAATTTATGGGTCCGGAAGGCGTGGGTAACTCCTCACTGTCTAACATCGCCGGTGATGCCTCTGAAGGTATGCTGGTGACGCTGCCAAAACGTTATGACCAGGTTCCGGCTAACCAGCCAATCGTGGATGCCCTGAAAGCCAAAAAACTGGATCCAACCGGTCCGTTCGTCTGGACGACTTACGCCGCATTACAGGCGCTGACTACCGGTATGGAACGCAGCGGCAGCATGGAACCGGCTGACATCGCTAAAAATCTGAAATCAGCTTCCGTGGACACCGTCATGGGCCCCCTGAGCTGGGATGAAAAAGGTGACCTGAAAGGATTCGAATTCGGTATTTTCGAGTGGCATAAGGACGGCACGTCTACCCCTATCAAATAAATGCCCGGCATCCTTCGCGCCGCCTCTGCGTTGGCCGCCTTCATTCACCCCGGTCACTTACCTGTGTAAGCTCCCGGGGATTCATTCAGTTGCCGCCTTGAGGCAACACGAATGATTTTGGGCATTATGTTTCAGAACAGCGCATTACTCTGCCCGGCGTCTGGCGTTATAAAAGGCGCCGGGTTGCAGTCTCAGCACAAGTTATCAAACCCTTGATTAATAAGGATAGGGTATGTCAGAGCAGTTCCTCTATTTCATTCAGCAGATGTTCAACGGCGTGACGTTGGGCAGTACTTATGCGCTGATCGCCATTGGTTACACCATGGTTTACGGCATTATCGGCATGATCAACTTCGCACACGGCGAGGTGTATATGATCGGCAGTTATGTCTCTTTTATCGTAATCGCCGCTTTGATGATGATGGGTATCGACGCCAGCTGGTTGCTGATCGGTGCCGGTTTTATCGCCGCGATTGTGATTTCCAGTGCCTACGGCTGGAGCATTGAACGCGTGGCATATAAGCCGGTGCGTAACTCCAAGCGTCTGATTGCACTGATTTCTGCCATCGGGATGTCAATTTTTCTGCAAAACTACGTCAGCCTGACTCAGGGCTCGCGCGACCTTGCTTTACCGAGCCTGGTGACCGGCCAGTGGAAACTGGGCGAGGCGAATGGTTTCGCCGCGACAATCAGCACCATGCAACTGATTATCTGGATCGTGACCTTTGTGGCCATGCTGGCGCTGACGCTGTTCATCCGTTATTCACGTATGGGGCGTGCCTGCCGTGCCTGTGCGGAAGATCTCAAAATGGCCAGCCTGCTGGGGATCAGCACTGACCGCGTGATCTCGCTGACTTTCGTTATTGGCGCATTAATGGCGGCAGTGGCGGGCGTTCTGCTGGGGCAATTCTATGGCGTGATTAACCCGTACATTGGCTTTATGGCCGGGATGAAAGCCTTTACCGCAGCGGTTCTCGGCGGTATCGGCAGTATTCCTGGCGCGATGATTGGCGGCCTGATTTTAGGCGTGGCCGAAGCGCTGACCTCGGCGTATCTGAGCACCGAGTACAAAGACGTGGTGTCCTTCGCATTGCTGATCGTGGTGTTACTGGTGCTGCCGACCGGTATTCTCGGACGTCCGGAGGTTGAGAAAGTATGAAGCGCCTGAATCTGTTAAATGCGCTGGTCTCCGCTTTCGTCCTGCTGGTACTGGCTGCATTCATCATGGGATTACAGCTGAGCCTCGATGGCACAAAGCTGGTGGTGAACGGTGCCGGTGAAGTGCGCTGGACGTGGATTGCCATCGGTTGTGCCATCGTTTTCGTGTTTCAGCTGTTCCGTCCAATGGTCAGCAGTGGCCTGAAAAAAGTGTCCGGTCCGGGCTGGATACTGCCGAGCTTTGACGGCTCGACGCCGAAACAAAAGCTGCTGGCGCTGGTGCTGATTATTGCCGCCATCGCCTGGCCGTTTATCGTTTCACGCGGTACGGTGGATATCGCCACGCTGACGCTTATCTACATTATGCTCGGCCTCGGTCTGAACGTAGTGGTCGGGTTGTCCGGTCTGCTGGTGCTGGGTTACGGCGGTTTTTACGCCATCGGCGCTTACACCTATGCGCTGCTCAATCACTATTACGGCATCGGTTTCTGGGAAGCGTTACCGCTGGCCGGTCTGGTGTCGGCGGCGTTTGGTTTCCTGCTCGGGTTCCCGGTGCTGCGGCTGCGGGGCGATTATCTGGCGATTGTGACGCTCGGCTTCGGAGAGATCGTGCGTATCCTGCTGCTTAACAATACCGAACTGACGGGCGGGCCAAACGGCATCAGCCAGATCCCCAAACCGACGCTGTTCGGGCTGGAATTCAGCCGCACGCCACGCGACGGTGGCTGGGATACCTTCAGCAACTTCTTTCACGTCACCTACGACCCGAGTGACCGCATCATCTTCCTGTACATGGTGGCGTTGTTGCTGGTGATTGCGACATTGTTCATCATCAACCGGCTGCTGCGCATGCCGCTGGGCCGTGCGTGGGAAGCATTGCGTGAAGATGAAATTGCCTGCCGCTCGCTCGGGCTGAATCCGACCCGGATCAAACTGACGGCATTCACTATCAGCGCCGCGTTTGCCGGTTTCGCCGGTACGCTGTTCGCCGCGCGTCAGGGCTTTGTCAGCCCGGAATCCTTCACCTTTGCGGAGTCCGCCTTTGTGCTGGCTATCGTGGTGCTCGGCGGCATGGGCTCACAGTTTGCCGTCATTCTGGCGGCCATTCTGCTGGTAGTTTCCCGCGAGCTGATGCGTGACCTCAATGAATACAGCATGTTACTGCTCGGTGCGTTAATGGTGCTGATGATGATCTGGCGTCCGCAGGGCTTGCTGCCGATGAAACGTCCGCAGCTGAAACTCAAATTGTCTAAAAAACAAATCGCCGATCAGGGGGAACAGGCATGAGCACGCAACCTCTGTTAGCCGTTGAAGGTTTGATGATGCGTTTTGGCGGCCTGCTGGCGGTCAACAACGTGGCGCTGAACCTCAATCAGGGCGAAATTGTGTCGCTGATTGGCCCGAACGGTGCCGGTAAAACCACGGTATTTAACTGTCTGACCGGTTTCTACAAACCGAGCGGCGGCACCATTAAACTGCGTGACCAGCATCTGGAAGGATTGCCCGGGCAGAAAATTGCCCGCATGGGTGTGGTGCGAACCTTCCAGCACGTGCGTCTGTTCCGTGAAATGACGGTGATTGAAAACCTGCTGGTTGCCCAGCATCAGCACCTGAAAAGCGGTGTGCTGGCGGGGCTGTTCAAAACGCCGGGATTTCGTCGCGCCGAAGCGGAAGCGCTCGATCGCGCTGCCGACTGGCTGGAACGTGTCGGATTGCTCGAACTGGCGAACCGTCAGGCGGGGAATCTGGCTTACGGTCAGCAGCGCCGTCTGGAAATCGTCCGCTGTATGGTGACGCGCCCGGAAATCCTGATGCTCGACGAACCGGCTGCCGGTCTGAATCCGCGCGAAACCGAAGAGCTGAATCAGCTGATTGCCGAACTGCGTAACCAGCACAACGTGTCGGTGCTGCTGATTGAGCACGACATGAAGCTGGTGATGGGCATTTCCGACCGCATCTACGTGGTGAATCAGGGCACGCCGCTGGCGCAGGGCACTCCGGCTGAAATTCGTAACAATCCTGACGTGATCCGCGCCTATTTAGGCGAAGGTTAATGGGCGAAGGCTAAGGGACAGAACAAGATGTTGTCATTTAATCAGGTATCCGCCCATTACGGCAAAATTCAGGCGCTGCATGAAGTCAGCCTGAGCATTAACAAAGGGGAAATCGTCACGCTGATCGGCGCGAACGGCGCGGGTAAAACCACGCTGCTCGGCAGTTTATGTGGCGAACCGCGGGCGTCGCACGGCTCGATCATTTTTGAAGGGCAGGACATCACGCAGTGGCAGACCGCCAAAATCATGCGCGGCGATATCGCAATAGTGCCGGAAGGCCGCCGTGTGTTTTCGCGCATGACCGTGGAAGAGAATCTGGCGATGGGCGGATTTTTCGCCACACGCGACCAGTTTCATGCCCGTCTGGAGCGCGTGTTTACACTGTTCCCGCGTCTGAAAGAGCGTCGTGTTCAGCGTTCAGGCACTATGTCCGGTGGTGAACAACAGATGCTGGCGATTGGCCGTGCGCTGATGAGCCAGCCGCGTTTACTGCTGCTCGACGAGCCGTCGCTGGGGCTGGCGCCGATCATCATCCAGCAGATTTTTGACACTATCCAGCAACTGCGCGAAGAAGGGATGACCATCTTCCTGGTCGAGCAAAACGCCAATCAGGCGCTGAAACTCGCCGATCGCGGTTATGTGCTGGAGAACGGTCATGTGGTGCTGGAAGATACCGGCGCGGCATTGCTGGCCAACGAAGCTGTGCGTGCGGCCTATCTCGGCGCATAAATTGGCTTCTGATTTCAAAAATCTGTGATAAATCTACTAAACCGCACGGCAAGCGCTTTGCGGTTTTTATTTTGTGGATAAATTAACATCTCTTACATTCTTATAACTTTGCACATCATCAGGAACATGTCATGAACACAGAAGGTTTACTCGCCGCCCGTATGGTCAGGCTTAAAAGTTCGGCCATCCGGGAATTGCTGAAACACAGCAAAATGGAAGGCGTTATTTCACTGGCGGGTGGTATTCCTTCTTCAGCGCTTTTTGATTTCGACGGCCTGCGTGAAGCCACACAGCTGGCGATAACAGAACAGCCGGAGCACGCATTCCAGTATGGCCTGACAGAAGGCAGTTATACGCTGCGTGAGCGTATTGCTTCTCTTTGTCAGGAACGTGGCGTGGTCGCGCAGCCTGAAGATATCGTAGTGACCGCCGGATCCCAGCAGGCGCTGGATCTGGTGATGCGCGCCGTGGTGAACCCGGATGATATTTTCGTGGTGGAGCGCCCGACCTATCTGGCCGCATTGCAGACTCTGGAACTGGCCGAAGCCCAAATCCTCTCCGTCGGTTCAGACGGCGACGGCATGATTGTCGATGAGCTGGCGGAACTGCTGAAAACACAAAAGATTAAAGGCGTGTATCTGGTGCCCACGTTCGGTAACCCGAGCGGCGTGACCCTGAGCCGTGTGCGCCGTGAGCAGCTGGTGAAACTGGCGGCACAGCACGAATTCCTGATTGTAGAAGATGATCCGTACGGCGAACTGCGTTTCACCGAAGAACGCCAGCCGACGCTGTTTGAGCTGTCGAAAGCCCTGTTCGGTCACGCGGATAACATTATCTACACCTCGACGTTCTCTAAAATTCTGGCGCCGGGTTTGCGTCTGGGCTGGGTGATTATGCCTGACTGGCTGTTGCATAAGGTCGCCATCATCAAACAGGCGGCAGATTTGCACGCCAGCGCGTTGTCGCAGAGCATTGCGGAATATTATCTCGGTCTTGGCCGTCTGCCGAAGCAGATCGAAACCATTCGTGCCGCGTATAAAAAGAAATGCCAGGTCATGGCCGAACTGCTGGAACGCGAACTGGGCGACGTGCTGACGTTTGAATATCCGAAAGGCGGCATGTTCCTGTGGGCACGTTTCCGCGAGCCGCGTAACTGCGCTGAGTGGATGAAAAAGACGCTGGAGCAGGGCGTGGTGTTTGTGCCGGGCGAATTCTTCTATGCCGATAACCCGGATCACTCGACCTTCCGTCTGTCGTTCGCCACCGCGACCGAAGAGCAGATGCAGGAGGCGGTTGCCCGCCTGAAACGCGCGCTGTAAAACCCCCGGATTTCCCTTCTTTATAAGGCGCATCGTTCACCCGATGCGCCTTCTTTTTTGCCATCTGTTCGTCACCTGCACTTCATGCTGCTGTAACGTTAATGTCATTTAACTGTTATTTATCTGTAATTTAGCCGTGTCATGTTACCTCCGCATAAAAACGTTTCTCAATACCCCATTTATCTCTGCCCCTTTTACACCAGCAGAATTCAGGAGACAGGCATGTTCATCAACCTCAAAAAAACGGTCATCGGCACCGCGCTGACGCTGGCTTTCAGCGCCAATGCCTTCGCTGTGACAGAAATTCCTTTCTGGCACTCAATGGACGGCGAATTAGGCAAAGAAGTGAACTCGCTGGCCGACCGTTTTAACCAGACACACCCTGATGTCAAAATCGTGCCTGTCTATAAAGGCAAATACGACGAAAGCCTGGCGGCCGGTATCGCGGCATATCGCACCGGCAATGCTCCGGCTATCTTGCAGGTTTACGAAGTAGGCACCGCGACCATGATGGCCAGCAAAGCCATCAAACCGGTCTACGAAGTGTTCAGTGATGCAGGCATCAAAGAAGACGTTTCCCAGTTCGTGCCGACCGTTTCCGGTTATTACTCCGATTCCAAAGGCCGTCTGTTATCCCAGCCTTTCAACAGCTCCACGCCGGTGCTGTATTACAACAAAGATGCGTTTAAGAAAGCCGGTCTGAACCCGGATCAGCCGCCGAAAACCTGGCAGGATATGGCCGCGTACACCGAAAAACTGCGTGAAGCCGGCATGAAGTGTGGCTACGCCAGCGGCTGGCAGGGCTGGATCCAGATTGAGAACTTCAGCGCGTGGCACGGTCTGCCAATCGCTACCAAAAACAACGGCTTCGACGGCACCGATGCGGTTCTGGAATTCAATAAACCAGAGCAAATCAAACACATTCAGATGCTCGAAGACATGAACAAAAAAGGTGATTTCACCTATTTTGGTCGTAAAGACGAATCCACCGCCAAGTTCTATAACGGCGACTGCGCGATGACTACCGCATCTTCCGGTTCACTGGCCGACATCCGTCAGTATTCCAAATTCAACTACGGCGTGGGCATGATGCCTTACGACGCAGACATCAAAGGCGCACCACAAAACGCCATCATCGGCGGCGCAAGCCTGTGGGTGATGAACGGCAAAGACAAAGACACTTACAAAGGCGTCGCCGAATTCCTGCAATTCCTGACCACGCCGGAAATCGCTGCCGAATGGCACCAGAAAACCGGTTATCTGCCGGTGACGACTGCGGCGTATGAGCTGACCAAAAAAGAAGGCTTCTACGAGAAGAATCCGGGTTCTGACGTTGCCACCCGCCAGATGCTGAACAAGCCGCCATTACCGTTCACCAAAGGTCTGCGTCTGGGCAACATGCCGCAGATCCGTACCATCGTTGATGAAGAACTGGAAAGCGTCTGGAGCGGTAAGAAAAGCGCCAAAGAAGCACTGGATACCGCAGTACAGCGCGGGAATCTGCTGCTGCGTCGCTTCGAAGCTTCTGCCAAATAATTTTCTTGCACCTCCCCCCGCGAAGGGGAGGGAGCAAAACAGCCTCCCCCTTTGCAGGGGGAGGAGCCAAACCCGTCATCGCATTAACGAGTAAACCATCATGAGTTCACACCGTCCCGGTTTTGGTTGCAGCTGGTTGCCGTACGCGCTGGTGTTGCCGCAGCTGTTGATCACCGCGATATTTTTCCTGTGGCCTGCCGGTCAGGCGCTGTGGTATTCGGTACAGACACTGGATCCTTTCGGCTTATCCAGCACCTTCGCCGGTCTGACTAACTTCACACAGCTGTTTCAGGACCCGTACTATCTCGACTCTTTTTATACCACGCTGAAATTCAGCTTTATGGTGGCATTCATCGGACTGGCCGTTTCGCTGTTTTTCGCGGCGCTGGTCGATCACGTGGTACGCGGCAGCCGGATTTATCAGACGCTGATGATCCTGCCTTACGCCGTGGCGCCAGCCGTTGCCGCCGTTTTGTGGATGTTTCTGTTCAGCCCCGGTCTGGGCCTGATTACTCATTTCCTGGGCTCGATAGGCTACAACTGGAACCACGCGCAAAACAGCGGTCAGGCGATGTTCCTGGTGGTGCTGGCGTCGGTCTGGAAGCAGGTCAGCTACAACTTCCTGTTCTTCCTGGCGGCGTTGCAGTCGATCCCAAAATCTCTGGTAGAAGCGGCGGCTATCGATGGCGCAGGCCCGGTACGTCGCTTCTTCAATCTCGTATTACCGCTGATTTCACCGGTGAGCTTCTTCCTGCTGGTGGTCAATCTGGTGTACGCCTTCTTTGATACCTTCCCGGTGATTGATGCCGCGACAGCCGGTGGCCCGGTACAGGCGACGACCACGCTGATTTATAAAGTGTATCGCGAAGGTTTCTCCGGCCTGGACTTGTCCAGCTCCGCCGCGCAGTCCGTCATTCTGATGCTGCTGGTTTGCGGCCTGACGTTCATTCAGTTCCGCTTTGTCGAGCGTAAGGTGCGTTACCAATGATTGAGAACCGCAGAGGGCTGGATATCTTCAGCCACATTATGCTGCTGCTTGGCGTGCTGGTGATTTTATTCCCGCTGTACGTCGCGTTTGTGGCGGCCTCGCTGGATAACAAACAGATTTTCGATGTGCCAATGACGCTGATCCCGGGCACCCATTTATGGGAAAACATCACCACCATCTGGACGCAGGGGGCAGGGAACAGCAGTCCGGCATTCGGACGGATGCTGATCAACAGCTTCATCATGGCGATGGTGATCACCATCGGTAAGATTTCGGTGTCGATGCTTTCGGCTTACGCGATTGTCTATTTTCGTTTTCCGCTGCGTAACCTGTTCTTCTGGCTGATTTTCATGACGCTGATGTTGCCGGTGGAAGTGCGTATTTTCCCGACCGTTCAGGTCATCGCTAATCTGCATATGCTCGACAGCTACACCGGCCTGACGTTGCCGCTGATGGCCTCGGCGACCGCGACTTTCCTGTTTCGCCAGTTCTTTATGACCTTGCCGGATGAATTGCTGGAAGCCGCACGTATCGACGGCGCAGGCGCGATGCGCTTTTTCTGGGGCATCGTGCTGCCGCTGTCGAAAACCAATCTGGCGGCGCTGTTCGTCATCACCTTTATTTATGGCTGGAACCAGTACCTGTGGCCGATCCTGATCACCAGCGATGCCTCGATGGGCACGGCGGTGGCGGGGATCAAAAGCATGATTTCCTCTGGCGACGGCTCGACCCAATGGAATCAGGTGATGGCGGCCATGATCCTGACCTTATTGCCACCGCTGGCGGTGGTGCTCCTGATGCAGCGCTGGTTTGTGCGCGGCCTGGTAGACAGTGAGAAGTAACTGAAATGGCAAATTTGAAATTACAGGCAGTGACCAAATCCTACGACGGCAAAAACCAGATCATCCAGAGCATCGATCTGGACGTGGCCGACGGCGAGTTCATCGTGATGGTAGGGCCTTCCGGCTGCGGAAAATCGACTCTGCTGCGCATGGTGGCCGGGCTTGAGCGCACGACCTCCGGTGATATCTACATTAATGACCAGCGCGTCACTGAACTGGAGCCGAAAGATCGCGGTATTGCAATGGTCTTCCAGAACTATGCGCTGTATCCGCACATGAGCGTGTACGACAACATGGCGTATGGCCTGAAAATCCGCGGCTTCGGCAAAGCGCAAATCAACGATCGCGTTGAGGAAGCGGCGCGCATTCTGGAACTGGGGCCGTTGCTCAAACGAAAACCGCGTGAGCTTTCCGGCGGCCAGCGTCAGCGTGTGGCAATGGGGCGTGCCATCGTGCGGGAACCGGCGGTATTCCTGTTCGACGAACCGCTTTCTAACCTCGACGCTAAACTGCGCGTCCAGATGCGCCTTGAACTACAACAATTACATCGTCGTCTGCGCACCACCAGCCTGTACGTCACCCACGATCAGGTGGAAGCCATGACCCTGGCCGAACGTGTGATCGTGATGAACAAAGGTATTGCCGAACAAATCGGCACGCCGTCGGAAGTCTATCGCCGTCCGGCCAGCCTGTTTGTCGCCAGCTTTATCGGCTCTCCGGCCATGAACCTGTTACCTGGCCAGCTCACCACGGACGGCACGTCGCTGGTGATGGAAGGCGGGTTTGAACTGCCGCTGCCGGTGGCGCGCCCTGAGTGGGGCGGTCGTGAGCTGACGGTCGGTATTCGCCCTGAACATATTCATCTGACTGATGACACACAAAACGGTATTCCGATGGTGCTCAATACGCTGGAACTGCTGGGTGCGGATAATCTGGCGCATGGCAAACTGGCGGGCAGCGGCGTTGTGGTGCGTTTATCGCATGAAGTGTTCCCGACAGCCGGTTCGCTGTTGCGCTTGGTTTTCCCGGCGAAAGCGTTACACTTTTTCGATACTCACACCGGACTACGGATGGAATGAACATGAAAGCCTGGCCTTATCCTCGCATTGTGGCGCACCGCGGCGGCGGTGCTCTGGCACCGGAAAACACGCTGGCCGCTATCGACGTGGGCGCGAAATACGGCCACACGATGATCGAATTTGACGCCAAACTCGCGCAGGGCGGGGAAATCTTCCTGTTGCACGACGATACCCTGAACCGCACCAGCAATGGCTGGGGTGTGGCAGGTGAATTGCCGTGGGAAAAACTCGAACGGCTCGACGCCGGCGACTGGTATGGCGCAGAGTTCAAAGGAGAAAAACTCCCGCTGCTCTCGCAGGTCGCCGAACGTTGTGCGCGCCACAACATGATGGCGAATATCGAAATCAAACCGACCACCGGGCTGGATGAAAAAACCGGAACCGACGTCGCGCTGGCCGCCCGTGAATTGTGGAAAAACCAGGCCGTGCCGCCGCTGCTTTCTTCGTTCGAATTTGACGCACTGGTTGCTGCGAAAAAAGCCGCCCCCGAGCTTCCGCGCGGTCTGCTGATCGACTCGTGGCACGAAAACTGGAAAGCACTGACCGACGAACTGGAATGTGCGTCTCTGCATCTCAATCACAAACTGCTTAATGAAGAACGCGTGAAAGCAATCAAAGCCGCCGGTCTGCATATTCTGGTGTATACCGTGAATAATCCGGCGCGCGCCCGTGAATTACTGGGCTGGGGCGTGGACTGTATTTGTACCGATAAGATTGATGTGATCGGGCCGGATTTCGTTTAAGCGGGTAACGCGGATCAGGCGCAGTGAACACCGCGCCTGAAGGGGGATTACGGCGTCTGATTCAGCTTCTGACCCAGCGTCTGGTTATTCTGCTGGATCTGTAAACGTTGCTGATTGCTCTGGATCTGCGATTTCAGCTTCAGCTGCTGTTGCTGCTGACTGTTACGCATATCCTGCTCCTGCTGACGTTTCTGCATCTGCTGATTGTTCTGCTGTTGTTGTTGCATGCGTTGTTGCGACGGATTGTTCAGCAGCGGATCGTCAGGGTTCGGCACTTTTTCGACTGCACTGGTGGTCTGAACAGCAAACAGCAGCGGCAGCGCGGCGAGCATTCCATATAAACATTTCATCAGTTCATCCTCCGTTTTCAGTCATCCGTTAAGTGTATGCCATCGCAGCCGTGAACGTGTCCTTTGAGCGCACGTTTCCCTCAAAGCGTGCTGTCGCTCTCATTTGCTCTATAATTGAACAGATGTAAACCACCTTCACGCTTCGCGGTTTCCTTCATTCCGCTACAATCATCCATCTTTATCATTTTAGGGCTCAACTGCCGTGCCTTTACTCATTATCACCACCATTTTGTGGGCCTTTTCGTTCAGCCTGATCGGCGTCTATCTGGCCGGACAGGTTGACAGCGTGTTTTCCGTATTAGTCCGTTTAGGACTGGCGGCGCTGGTTTTCCTGCCGTTCCTGCGCTGGAAAGGTCATCAGCTCACCACCATTTTGTTGTACATGGCGGTGGGCGCGATGCAGCTTGGCATCATGTATCTCATCAGCTTCGAAGCGTATCTGTACCTTTCGGTGCCGGAATTCCTGCTATTTACGGTGATGACGCCGCTGTACGTCACACTGATTTATGACCTGATCAGTGGCCGCAAAATCCGTATCGGTTATGCGCTGAGCGCCCTGCTGGCGGTCGCGGGCGCGGCGATTATTCGTTACGACCACATCAGCGAACATTTCATCATTGGTTTGCTGCTGGTGCAGGCGGCGAACATCTGTTTTGCCATCGGGCAGGTGGGCTATAAACGCCTGATGGAAACCCGTCCGATGCCGCAGCATACGGCGTTTTCCTGGTTCTATCTTGGGGCACTGTTGTGCGCGGTGGTGGCCTGGTTCCTGTGGGGCAATCCGCAAAAATTACCGACCACGAACCTGCAATGGGGGATTCTGGTGTGGCTGGGCATTGGTGCTTCAGGGCTGGGGTATTTCATGTGGAACTACGGTGCGACGCAGGTTGATGCGGGAACGCTGGGAATTATGAACAACTTCCACGTCCCGGCGGGGCTGCTGGTGAATCTGGCAATCTGGCAACAGCAGCCGCACTGGCCGAGCTTTATTATTGGCGCAGCAGTGATTATGTCCTCACTGTGGGTACACCGGCGTTGGGTCGTGCCGCGTCGCGAACAAACGGCAGATGATCGCACGCGTGCTGGCGCGCCGAACGAATAAACGCTTCGGTCACCGGCTGACGCTGTTCGCCGTCGCGCACGGCGGCGAACAGACGGCTCCATAAACCTTCGCCCAGGGTCTTCGTTACGACGAGGCCCTGGCGCTCAAAACTTTCTACGACCCAGTGCGGTAACGCCGCAATCCCCATTCTCGCCGACACCATCTGGATTAATAACAATGTGTTATCGACGCTTTTCAGCGACGGGCTGACCCCTGCCGGTTGCAGAAAATGCCGCCAGATATCCAGACGCTGACGCTGAACCGGATAAATCATCAGGGTTTCAGTACTCAAATCTTCCGGCGAAATCACGGTTTTAGCCGCCAGCGGATGATCCGGTGCCAGCACCAGACGGACTTCGTAATCGAACATCGGGGAGTAGTGCAAACCGCTGCGCGGCAGAATATCGGAGGTCAGCACGATATCCAGCTCGCCCTGTTGCAGCGCCGGTTGCGGGTCAAACGTCACGCCGGATTTGAAATCCATCACCACATGCGGCCAGTTCTGGTGGAAGTTATCCAGCGCGGGCGTCAGCCACTGAATACAGCTGTGGCACTCAATCGCGATGCGCAGTGAAGTCTGGTGCGGCTCATTGCACGCCTGCAACGCCTGCTGGATTTGCGGCAGCACCTGTTCTGCCAGATTCAGCATGATTTCGCCCTGCGGCGTAAAGCGTAAAGGCTGACTTTTCCGCACGAACAACCTGAAACCCAGCCGTTGCTCAAGGTCGCTGAACTGGTGCGACAGGGCCGATTGTGTCTGATGAAGCTGCGAGGCGGCGGCGGCCAGTGACCCGGTGTTGCGCAGTGCTTGCAACGTTCGCAGGTGTTTCAGTTCGATCATGAGAGTCCTTCACTGTGTCATGAATAATTTGCGCTTGTGGATTATACAGTACCTGCGGATTATGGATGTGTAAACATCTGGATGGCTAAACAGGAACTAAAAAGATGACGATACTGAATCACACTCTGGGTTTTCCACGCGTTGGTCTGCGTCGTGAACTTAAAAAAGCACAAGAAAGCTACTGGGCAGGCAATTCCACTCAGGAAGCACTGCTGGCAACCGGACGTGAACTCCGCGCCCGTCACTGGAAGCAACAAGCTGAAGCAGGCGTGGATTTAGTGCCGGTGGGCGATTTCGCCTGGTACGATCACGTACTGACCACCAGCCTCCTGCTGGGCAACGTGCCGGCACGTCATCAGAATGACGACGGCTCTGTGGATCTCGATACCTTATTCCGCCTTGGCCGTGGCCGCGCACCGACCGGTAAACCGGCGGCGGCAGCGGAAATGACCAAATGGTTTAACACCAACTATCACTACATGGTGCCGGAGTTTGTGAAAGGGCAGAAATTTAAACTGACCTGGACACAACTGCTGGAAGAAGTGGACGAAGCGCTGGCGCTCGGCCACAAAGTGAAACCTGTTCTGCTGGGCCCGCTGACCTATCTGTGGCTCGGCAAAGTCAAAGGCGAACAGTTTGACCGCCTTTCCCTGCTCAACGACATTCTGCCTGTTTATCAGCAGGTGCTGGCTGAACTGGCAAAACGCGATGTTGAGTGGGTGCAGATTGACGAACCGGCGCTGGTGCTGGAATTACCGCAGGAATGGCTGGACGCGTACAAACCGGCTTATACCGCACTGGAACAGAGCAAAACCAAACTGCTGCTGACCACCTATTTCGACAGCGTCGGACATAATCTCGACACTATCCGTCAGCTGCCGGTTCAGGGGTTACACATTGATGCCGTCGCTGGTCGCGATGATTTGCAAGCCGTCATCAGTAAACTGCCAAAAAACTGGCTGATTTCTCTGGGGGTGATCAATGGCCGTAACGTCTGGCGTGCTGATCTGAGCACCTGGTTTGACCGTCTGAAACCTCTGGTGGCAGGGCGCAACGTCTGGATCGGCAGCTCTTGTTCCCTGCTGCACAGTCCGATTGATTTAAGCGTCGAAAGCCGTCTGGATGAAGAAGTGAAAAGCTGGTTCGCCTTCGCCCTGCAAAAATGTGCCGAGCTGTCACTGTTGACGTCTGCGCTGAACCATCCGACTGCGGAAGCGCAGCTGAAACTGGCCGAATACAGCGCGCCCATCCGTGCCCGCCGTGAATCCGCCCGCGTGAATAATCCGGCAGTCGGTCAACGCGTGGCGGCGATTACGGCCACAGATATCGAGCGTCAGCACGTTTATACCGAACGTGCTAAAGCGCAGCGTGCCCGTTTCAACCTGCCTGCCTGGCCGACCACCACCATCGGCTCATTCCCGCAAACCACTGAAATTCGCGGCCTGCGTCTGGACTTTAAACAAGGTCGGCTGGATAACACCAAATACCGCACCGGTATCAGCGAACATATTAAGCAGGCCATTAAAGAACAGGAACGTCTGGATATCGACGTGCTGGTGCATGGTGAAGCTGAACGTAACGACATGGTGGAATATTTCGGCGAGCATCTGGACGGTTTTGTATTCACGCAAAACGGCTGGGTACAAAGCTACGGTTCACGTTGCGTGAAACCGCCGGTGATTATCGGCGATGTCAGCCGTCCGCAAGCCATTACCGTGGAGTGGGCGAAGTATGCGCAGTCGCTGACCGAAAAACCGGTGAAAGGCATGCTGACCGGCCCGATCACTATTCTCTGCTGGTCCTTCCCGCGTGAAGATGTCAGCCGCGAAACCATCGCTAAACAAATCGCGCTGGCGCTGCGTGATGAAGTGGAAGATCTGGAAAAAGCCGGTATCGGTATCATTCAGATTGACGAACCGGCACTGCGCGAAGGTCTGCCGCTGCGCCAGTCTGAATGGAATGCTTACCTCCGCTGGGCGGTAGATGCGTTCAAACTGAACGCCGCGATTGCCAGCGATGACACGCAGATCCACACCCACATGTGTTACTGCGAATTCAACGACATCATGGATTCCATTGCCGCGCTGGATGCTGACGTGATCACCATCGAAACCTCGCGTTCCGATATGGACTTGCTGGAATCGTTTAAAGACTTCGAGTACCCGAATGAAATCGGGCCGGGCGTTTACGACATTCACTCACCTAACGTGCCAAGCGTGGAGTGGATTGAGGATTTACTGCGTAAAGCCGCGGATCGTATTCCGGCGGAACGCCTGTGGGTCAACCCGGACTGTGGCCTGAAAACCCGCGGCTGGCCGGAAACCCGCGAATCGCTGGAAAACATGGTTAAAGCCGCCAAGCGTCTGCGCGCTGAGAAAGCCTGAATTAAAGAGTCGTTGTGTTGTTGCTGACACGTTTTGGGGCACTCCGGTGCCCCTTTTTTTGGTGCACATTCGCACTTTGTTACGTCTGTTTCATCCCCCGTCATACGGCGGCTGTAGCGCGATTACGGCACTCAGCCTCAGGCAGTTTCCACGCGTTGCGCCTTTCTCCGCTAGGCTTAAATCAGGATTAACTTTCTTTTTACCCAACAGACAGGGAGAAAATATGAACCGGTTTACAGACAAAGTCGTGGTAGTAACGGGCGCAGGTTCCGGTATGGGTGCGGCATCCGCACGGCGTTTTTCTTCAGAAGGCGCGATAGTCGTGCTGGTCGGGAGAACGAAAGAGAAACTGGAGAAAGTCGCCAAAACGCTAAGCAGTACGCAGTATTACATTCATCTGGCGGATGTTTCTTCCGCGCAGGATGTGGAGCGGATGGCGGCGGTGATCGAAGACAAATTCGGGCGTGTTGATGTGCTGGTTAACGCCGCAGGCGTGGTTGTGCAGGGTAAAGCGACCGAAGCGAGCCTTGATGACTGGCAGAAAATTATCGCCATCGATCTGAGCGGCGTCTTTTACTGCACGCGATTCTTCATGCCTGCATTGATCAAAAGTAAGGGAAATATTGTCAACATTTCCTCGGTTTCCGGTACCGGCGGCGACTGGGGAATGAGTTTCTATAACGCAGCGAAAGGCGGCGTGACGAACTTTACCCGCTCGATTGCGATGGACCACGGTAAAGACGGCGTGCGTGTTAACGCGGTGTGTCCGTCGCTGACCTTTACGGAGATGGCGGCCGGAATTAAAGACAACAAGCCGTTGCTGGCTAAATTTGCCGAACGAATTCCGCTGGGACGTGGTGCGGAGCCGGAAGAAATCGCGGATGTGATTGCGTTTCTCGCCAGCCATGATGCCCGCTTCGTGACGGGCGTAAACCTGCCGGTCGATGGCGGTTTGTCGGCGTCCAACGGCCAGCCTCCGCAGGCTTAAGCTCCACCCTCCGCAGGTATAAGCTGATGTTTCCGGCCCGCCGCTTCACCGGCAGGCCGGATTTCCCGGTACTCCTCCCAAATTTGTGACTTCCTTTTCTTTCTGCGTCGCAGGTTAGTTATGATGGCGTGATTCCGCTGACAGGTATTCCGAACATGACGCATCCTCTTTTTTCCGTTTTATCTCCGGTAATTGAGCAACCCGAAGGCGTCCGGCAGGTCTTTTTTGCCGGTGCCCTGCATCCGGTGCCGGCACTTGCGTATCAGGTAGATTTTCCGCGTCTGGAACTCGTCCTCGGAGGGGAACAGATGATGGAATGGGAAAATGAGCAGGGCGTGAGTCAGGTTGTCTGCATGCAGGCGGGGGATGTGCTATTTGTGCCGGCAAAAGGCTGGAATAGTCCGCAGTGGCAAACGCCGGTTCGCACCCTGAGCCTGTTATTTGGCAAACAACAGCTGGGTTTCAGCCTGCTCGGCTGGGACGGCAAACAGTTTGATTCACGTGAAAAAGGCAATACTGGCAGGCGCGGGCCGCGCGTAGGCGCTTTTATGTTGCAGGCGCTCAATGAACTGGCGTGGCACCAGGCGGATCAACTGACGGCGCGGTTCCTGGTGAAAGGGTTACTGAGCCATGCGCAGGATTTATTCAGTTCCTCGGCGCATACCGCCTCACGCAGCCAGGCGCTCTTCGGCGCGGTACGCCAGCATATCGAAGAGCATTACCGCGAACCGCTCACCCGCGATTCGGTCGCCAAGGCGTTTTATATTTCACCGAATTATCTGTCACATTTGTTTCAGAAAAGCGGCGGGATTGGGCTGAACGAATACCTGAACTATGTCCGGCTGGAGCAGGCAAAAAATCTACTGAAAGGATATGACATGAAAGTGAAAGAAGTCGCCCATGCCTGCGGGTACATCGACAGCAACTATTTTTGCCGCCAGTTTAAGAAAAGCACCGAACGTTCCCCTTCCGAATATCGCCGCCAGTATCGCAGCCAGTTTGAGAGTCTGGAGCCGTAGAAGCGCTGACGGTCCTTATTATGCGAGAACGATGCGCGTACCCTGCGGAGATGAGGCGATCTTTTTCACGGCGGCCATGACTTTATCCGGCGTGCGTAAAAAAGTGTGAATGCCTGTCTGTACGCAGCGGCTATGAGTAAAACGGTCACTGTTTTCCAGCTGGATCTCCGTGATAAGCAAAACGATATCTGCCTGAGCAATATCGCTTTCCGAGAGCGCGTTTTCGACACCCAGCGCGCCCTGCGTTTCCACTTTCACCTGCCATTTTTCCTGCAAACACAGCTTTTCCAGGCGTTCAGCCGCCATATATGTGTGAGCGACACCGCTGATGCAGGCCGTGACTCCGACCAGTTTTAATGACATTTGCCGTTCCCCGTAGCTGGAAATTTTACCCGCCCATCGTCACGGTATACCCATCGCTTTCAGCCATTGCGCGCAATGGCGCAAGTGCGACGGCATCCGGCACCAGTGTTTTGTGCATCGAATAGGTTTTTCCTAATAACGGATATTTTGCTTCTCCGTATTTGTGGAAGGGTAACAGATGGATTTCATTTAAGTTGAAGGGTTTAAGGAAATCCAGGATCTGACGCAGATTTTCCTGTGTCAGCGTGTAGCCAGGGATCAGGGGAACGCGCGGAAGCAGTTCCACATCGCGCTGGGTCAGCGCCTGAAAATTCTCCAGCACCCGGGGTTGATTCATGTTGAGCAGGGTGCGGGCCAGCGTGGCTTCCATGATTTTGAAATCAAATAAAACCTGATCGCAGTGTTCAACCACCGAAAGCAAATGATCCCGCGGGACATCGCCTGCGGTTTCAATGGCCGTGTGGATCCCGAGGCCCTGTAATTCCTTCAACAACTCGCGGGCAAAAACCGGTTGCATCAGCACTTCGCCACCGGAAAGCGTGATGCCACCGCCGGATGATCGGAAAAAAACTTCATCCTTGAGCAGGCGGGACATCAGCGCTGGCAGCGTAATGTCTTCGCCTACATATTCCAGTGCGCCGCTCGGGCATTCCTGCGGATCCTGCAAACAGGTCCGGCAGTTCAGGCATTTCGCCTGACGTTTGATGGTCTGGATCCGGGGCGACATGGATTCCGGGTTAGCGCACCACGGGCAGCGGTGCGGGCAACCTTTGAAGAAAACCATCGTGCGGATCCCCTGACCGTCGTTGAGAGAAAATCGCTGAATGTTAAAAATGCGCCCCGTCGGGGATTTTTCAGCGGTTTCACAAGCTCCGTTGACCATGGGGATCCGCAGGTCAGAGCTGGTGTGCGGTGCGACCGATAATGTCATCCTGAATCTCCTTTGACAGTTCGACAAAGAACGCGCTGTATCCGGCGACCCTGACCACTAATCCGGCGAAATCCTGCGGACGCTTTTGCGCTTCACGCAACTGTTCGGCATTCACCACGTTGAACTGAACATGCTGTAATTTCAGCCGGGTGAAGGCGCCGAGAAAATCAGCCAGCTTATTCAGACCCTGCAAACCTTGCAGCGTTGATGGCGTAAATTTCACGTTCAGCAGAGTGCCGTTTGAGAGCAGCATATTGTCGAGCTTACTGACGGATTTCAGTACCGCGGTTGGCCCCTGATGATCCTGCCCGAGCATAGGCGAAAGGCCGCCGTCGGCCAGTTGTTCACCGGCAAAACGACCGTCCGGTGTAGCTCCGACTACTGCGCCTAAAGGCACATGTGCAGAGACGGTGTAGGAGCCTGGTGTAAACTGGCCGCCGCGCGGATTGCGGTACTGCTCGACTTCTTTGCAGTAATAGCGCAGCAAATCGGCACTGATTAAATCCACTTCATCGACGTCGTTGCCGTACTTCTCGAAGCGGTTGATCAGGCGGGCGCGGATCGCGCGGCCTTCTTCGCTGGCGAAATTCTCTTTCAGCGAGGCAAGCAGTTCATCAAAGCTCAGGAGTTGCTGATCAAACACCATCCCTTTCAGCGCATGCAGTGAGTCACTGAGGTTTGCGATGCCGATGCCCTGAACGCCGGAAAAATTATAGCGCGCGCCACCAGCAGTAATGTCTTTCCCGCTTTTCAGGCAACCTTCAATGAAAGACGACAGCAACGGAACCGGTGCCCAGTCGCGGTGGCCGATATCGCAGATATTGCTGCCCTGCGCCATCAGTTTCACGTAGTGGCTGATTTTCTGGCGGATCTGTTCCACCAGCTCAGCATAGTTAATCGCAGAATTTCCTTCGTTCTCATGCAGCGTTAACTCCATGACTTTCAGCAGGTTGAACATCGCGATGTCATGCAGCCCGTACGTTTTCCCTGGGATAGACAATTCGACGCAGCCGACGACCGCATAATCCCGGGCATCTTCGAGGTTCACGCCGCGGTTCAGGAAGGCCGGAACCACCACTTCATCGTTGAAGATTTGCGGAATGCCGGTGCCGAGACGGATAGTTTCGGCTGTTTTCAGCAGGAACGGACGGTCGATGAGTTCGTTGACCCGCACACCAAGATTGGGCTGCGGCAGGCAGATGCTCTGATAAGCGTCCAGACACAGAAATGACAACACGTTGACCGCGCTGCGCCCCGTCTCCGTTAAACCGCCGAGTAAAATCGTATAACCCGTGGGAAAACCGGCGAAATACCGGGCGCTCGACGTCGAACGTAACAGCACGATGTCATTGCATTTCACCCACAGGCTTTCCAGCAGCTCTTTCAAAAACTCCGGCTGTTCGCCGTGTGAAAGGGAATGCTGATAGAACGGCAACATGTACTGATCGAAGCGTCCGAGCGATAGCGAACTGGCGTTGGATTCGTACTGCAAAATAATATTCATGTACCAGAACAGCTGACAGGCCTGATAGAAATCCTGCGGCTTATTGCCGGAAATATGCTGCGATTTGCGGGCAATACGTTCGAGTTCAGCCTTTCTTTGCAGATCACTGCATGCCAGCGCCATCTGCTCTGCCAGCGCCGCATAACGCAAAATATGCCGCTGCGAAGCCTCGAGCAAAATCAGTGCCGCCTGATAAAACGCATTATCCGGCGCGTCGTTAACATGCTGTTTAAGTTCAGCGATTAAGTTATCAAGACCACCGCTGAGCAGGCGAGGGTAATCAATAATGATGTGCCCCTGGCCTTTATCGGTCTGGTTGATGCTGAAAATCTGTGTTTTGGTAGCCGCTTTGACGTCTTCCGGTATCTGACTGTTGATGAAATCTTTCATCGAGCGCGATTCCCAGTAAGGGAAAAGCTGTTCGCGGTAAATCTGTTTATCCTGCTCAGAAATCGTAAAGCGATCCTGCGGACGGGTGGAAAATGTATCCAGTTCTTTAAGCAGCCAGTAAGGGTCCATTTCAGGAGAGACGATCCCCGCTCGCGGTTTGACGGTGCGGTTGCCGGCAATCAGTTCGTCTTCACGCAGGGTAATTTCAACGTGATCAAGGATCCAGGCTGTCGCTTTTGCCCGGCGCAAAAGCGTGGACTCGCCTTCAGTCGTACGGTGACTTGCGGTGTATAACAGAGCCCGTTCCAGCGAGATTTCACGCGGGTTAGCGAAAAGCGCATTTTTCAGACGTTCGATGCGGGAAGTCATCCTGTTCTCCTTACTTTCAGTCCGTGACAGCGGCTTTGGCGAGATGTGCCGCGATTTTTTCCATAATGGCATCAGCGCGTTTAACGGCATCGCTGATGGCGACCCGAACGGTGACTTTGCCCTTAAAGCGTTCTTCCTGTTTGATACCAATATCTTTGGTCAGGATCACGATATCTGCAGCCGCGACATCGGCCGTGGTCAGCTCATTTTCCCGGCCTATCGAGCCCTGAGTTTCGACTTTGCATTCCCAGCCTCTGGCTTTCGCCGCGCGTTCAATGGCTTCCGCCGCCATATAGGTGTGGGCAACGCCGGAAGGGCAGGCAGTTACAGCAATAATTTTGGTCATGATCTTCACCTTTGGTTTTACGTCTGAGGTCAGTTAATTTCGAAATCCAGATCCAGGTCGGATTCCGGATGTTTTTTAGCGGATTGTTTTTTGGCAGCCAGATGTTTCAGCAGGTTGACGCAAAGAGCCGTCACCACCATGCCGACCAGCAATGCGCCGATGTAGCCCAGTTTTCCCTGCACCACAGGCAGAACAATCAGCCCGCCCCAGCCGGCATAGCATTGCGCGCCAACCAGTGCGGCGGTCACGGCGGCACAGGCAGAACCCATCATGATGGAAGGAATAACGCGCAGCGGGTCGGCGGCGGCGAAAGGGATCGCGCCTTCAGTGACGCCGACGCAACCCATCAGCAGGGCGGCTTTTCCGGCTTCCCGTTCTTCAGTGGAATAGTATTTACGGCCAATCAGCGTGGCGAAACCCAGCCCCAGCGGTGGTGTAGCGATAGCAACTGCGGCAATTGCCACGACGCTATAAACGCCCTGTGCCACGCAAATCAGCATAAAGGCGTAGGCGACTTTATTGACCGGGCCGCCCATATCGAAGGCCAGCATCAGCCCCATAATGATGGCGAGCACGACAATGCTGCCCTGCTGCAGACCTTGCAGCCAGTGGGTCAGCAAGGAAGTCAGCAGCCCGACCGGTTCCCCCAGCCCCCACATCATGATGCCCGCCGTCAGTAAGGTACCGATAATCGGGATCACAAAGATCGGCATCACGGAACGCAGGATCTTCGGCACCGGGATCTTCTTCAGATAGAAGACGATGATCCCCCCGAGAAGACCGGCGATGATCGCGCCGAAGAAGCCCGCCCCAAAGGAAGCGCCGACCCAGGCACCGATGGCTGCGGGCGCGAGCGCAGAGCGGTCGGAAATGGAATAACCGATGTAAGCCGCCAGGAAAGGCACCATCAGCGTCAGACCGGCCACACCAATATCAAACAGTTTTTTCAGATTCGGATCGGTCGCTGCGTCAGGCACGGCGCCTTTGCCGTAAAGCATGACGGAGACCGCCAGCAGAATGCCGCCCGCAACCACAAAAGGGATCATATGGGATACGCCGGTCATCAGGTGCTGACGGGTATTTTTCAGAATATTAAGCAATTCTTTCATGGTGGGCTCCGGTGTCGGGCGAAAATAACGGAACGTCCTTTTCAGCAAAACCTCGGAAGCTGAAAGGATATTGACGACCACAATAGGCCGCCGTCAGGGGCGCTAATAGTGGACAAATTTGTGTTTTACTGGACTTTTGTAAGCTCAGTTCAAAAATGCGAGCAGGTTCAAATAACCCGAGTCGGGGAGAGGTTTTTACGTCAGAACTCAATGTGAGCTGCCTCGCAAAAAGCGACGGACATTACATTTGTCCAGTGTTTGTCATTTTTGTCTGGTAGCAAGTTGGCCCGCGCGACTCTTATCCTGCAATGAGCCGGTTTATCCGCCGGAATTTGGGATGAGGATTCAGAAATGACCAAGAAGTTGAGCTTCACCTGCGTACTGGTAAATGGTGTTCATGCCCGTCCGGCCAGCCATATTGAAACGCTGTGCAATGGATTTGATTCTTCTTTTCACTGGCACAATGTCCGTTCTGACCGCAAAGCCGATGGCAAAAGTGTTCTGTCGCTGATTGGCGCGGATATTTTGCTGGGTGATGAATGTCACGTCACCGTGGAAGGGGAAGATGAAGAGGCCGCCTGTGCCGCGCTGGCGCATTTTATTGAACACCAGTTTCCGCTGTGTGATGAAGCCCTGCCTGAACATGATGATCAGGCGGAGCGGGAACCTCTTCCTGAATCTCTGGCAAATCTTTCTCCGCTGGTCTTTCGCGCCCGTTCCGTCAGTGAAGGCTGCGCGCTGGGGAAACTGGTCAGCCTTGCCCGCGTGAATCTGGCGACGCTGGCGGATTTACCCGAGACGCAAGGTACGGATAAAGAACAGAGTTTACTTTCTCACGGGCTGACAGGGCTGGAGAAGTCTATCGAACTTCAGCTGATGGCAGGGAATGGCACGGTGACCGCGGTGCTGGAGGCGCATCGTTCTTTGCTACGTGATAACAGCCTGCGTGACGCGCTGCATAAGCATGTCATGGAAGGAAAAAGTTGCGCGCAAAGCATCGTGGAAACAGCTCAGCATTTCAGCCAACAGCTGGCGCAATCTTCCAGTGCCTATCTGCGTGAACGCGAACTGGACATTCGTGATGTCAGCTTCCAGCTGTTGCAGCAAATCTATGGCGAGGATTGTTTTGCATCCCAGCAAAAACTGAGTGAAGCGAGCATTTGTCTGGCGGATGAACTGACGCCAAGCCAGTTTCTCGAACTGGATAAACAACACCTTAAAGGATTACTGCTCGGCAGCGGTGGCAGCACATCGCACACGGTGATCCTCGCGCGGTCTTTCAATATTCCCACGCTGGTTGGGGTCGATCCGCAGCCATTACAGGCATATCTGCGGCAGGATGTGCAGATTGACGGCGATCTCGGGCTGGTGGCTTGTGCGCTCAGTGAGCCGGTAAGGCGCTATTATCGTCAGGAACAGGCGGTGCATCAGGCACTGCGCAATCAGCAAAGCGAATATCTGGATAAACCGGGTTATACCGCCGACGGCGTGCGTCTTGAAGTCGCGGCCAATATTGCCCACTCGGTGGAAGCCTGTGCGGCATTTGACAATGGCGCGGAAGCTGTCGGGCTGTTCCGTACAGAAATGCTGTATATGGATCGCGCCAGTGCGCCTTCCGAAGACGAGTTATACAACATTTACTGCCAGGCAACAGAAGCGGCTAAAGGCAAAACCATTATCGTCCGCACCATGGATATCGGGGGCGATAAACCGGTCAATTATCTGAATATTCCTGCCGAAAATAACCCGTTCCTCGGTTATCGCGCAGTGCGTATTTATCAGGAATTCCTGCCGTTATTCCATACGCAAATGCGTTCAATTCTGCGTGCTTCCGCGCACGGATCGCTGAAAATTATGATCCCGATGATTTCTTCGATGGAAGAGATTTTATGGGTGAAAGAGAAACTGGCGGAAGCCAAACAGTCGCTGCGCAGTGAGCAAATCCCGTTCGATGAAAAAATTCAGCTGGGGATCATGCTGGAAGTGCCGTCGGTAATGTTCATCATCGATCAGTGCTGTGAAGAGATTGATTTCTTTAGCATCGGCAGCAATGACCTGACGCAATACTTGCTTGCCGTCGACCGGGATAACACCAAGGTTACCCGTCATTACAACAGCCTGAATCCGGCATTCCTGCGTGGTCTTGACCACGTCGTACGCGAAGTTCATCACCACGGGAAATGGATTGGCTTATGCGGCGAACTGGGTGCAAAAGGTTCCGTACTGCCGCTGCTTGTCGGCCTCGGGCTGGATGAAATCAGCATGAGTGCGCCGTCGGTGCCGGTGACGAAAGCGCGTCTGGCAAATCTCGACAGCCGGGAATGCCGTCAGTTGCTCAACCGTGCGATGCAGTGCCGCACGTCGCTTGAGGTTGAACATTTGCTGGCGCAGTTCCGTATGGCTGTGAACGATGCACCGCTGATCACCACAGAATGCGTAGCGCTCAATGCGGACTGGCGCAGCAAAGAGGAAGTGATTAAAGGCATGGTCGATAACCTGATGCTGGCCGGACGTTGTCGCTATCCGCGAAAACTGGCAGCAGACGTCTGGGCGCGTGAAGCCGTATTTTCGACCGGACTGGGTTTCGGTTTTGCTATCCCGCATACCAAATCAGAACATATCGAACAATCGACGATCAGCGTCGCGAAGTTGCCTGAACCGGTGCAGTGGGGCGAGGAAGAAGCACAGTTTGTCATCATGCTGACGCTGAATAAACATGCTTCGGGCGACCAGCATATGCGGATTTTCTCAAAGCTGGCGCGACGAATCATGCACGACAGTTTTCGCGACGCGCTGATGAATTCAACGACAGCAGCGCAGATAGAAGCACTGCTCAAACAAGAACTTGAACTCTGACAGGAGAGGGTATGGAACTTTATCTGGATACGGCTGATATCAGCGCAGTAAAACGTTTATCCCGTATTTTGCCGTTGCAGGGCGTGACGACGAATCCGAGCATTGTGGCAAAAGCCCGGACGTCATTATGGGAAGTTTTGCCCGCGCTGCGTGAAGCTTTAGGCGGAGAAGGAAAACTGTTTGCGCAGGTGCTGGCAAATCAGGCTGAACAAATGGTTGAAGAAGCCGAATTGCTTCATTCACGCGTTCCTGGGCTGGTGGTGAAAGTTCCGGTCACGGCGGAAGGGCTGGCAGCCATTAAAATCCTGCGTACCCGAAAAATTCCAACGCTGGGAACCGCCGTGTATGGCGCAGGTCAGGGGCTGCTTTCGGCACTGGCCGGGGCAGAATATGTCGCGCCGTATGTTAACCGGCTGGACGCGCAGGGTGGCGACGGCATTGCGATGGTGACTGAGCTTCAGCAATTGCTGTCGCTTCATGCACCGCACGCCAAAGTGCTGGCCGCCAGCTTTAAAACGCCGCGCCAGGTGCTGGCTTGTTTGCTGGCGGGATGTCAGTCGGTCACCATGCCGGTGGACGTGGCGGAGCAGTTCATCAGCGCGCCTGCGGTGCAGGCAGCCGTCGAGAAATTTGAACAGGACTGGCAGGGCGCCTTCGGGAAGTTGTCGTTATAACCTTCTGAAAGCCAACAAAAAACCCGACAGGGAACCCGGCCGGGTTTTTTTATTTGTTTCACTTTTGATTGTCTACTTCACACCGTGTTTTTTATTTCACCCCATACTGTGCAAAGAAATCCAGCATACGCTGCCAGCCATCGGTGGCGGCTTCGGCATGATAACTCGGGCGGTAATCTGCATTAAACGCATGGCCGGCATCCGGATACACTACGATTTCCGCCGTCGCATTGGCCGCGCGAATAGCCTGCCGCATAGTTTCGACTGTATCCAGCGGAATGCCGGTGTCCTGACCACCGTACAAACCTAACACCGGCGCATCAAGCGCGGCGGCACGGTCAACCGGGTTGGTCGGGCTGGTCAGTGTTTTGTTGCCGACCAGTTTTCCGTACCACGCCACGCCCGCTTTCAGTTGAGGGTTGTGCGCCGCATACAGCCAGGCGATCCGGCCGCCCCAGCAGAAACCGGTAATCCCGAGTTTGGAAATATCCCCGCCGTGCTGCGATGCCCAATGCGCGGTGTGGTCGAGATCGGAAAGTACCTGCTGATCCGGCACTTTGCTGACCAGTTTTTCGAACAGCTCGCTGATTTCGGTGTAATTGCGTGGATCGCCCTGACGGAAATACAGCTCAGGCGCGATAGCCAGATATCCTTGTTTTGCCAGCCGGCGGCAGACATCCTGAATATGTTCGTGAACGCCAAAAATCTCCTGGACCACGAGAATGATTGGTAATTTTCCGGAGAAGTTTTCCGGCCGGGCGAGATAGGCGGGAAGATCTTCACCCTGCGAAGGAATGGTCGTCTGACCCGCGTGAAGCCCGTCGGTGTCGGTATGAATAGTCGTGCTGGCAACCGGTGTCACGGCAGGGGCAAAGCTGGTCGGAGCCTGTTTCAGTGTCAGTAATTCTTCTTCTTTTTTCATCGTGGTCTCCATGCAAGTGTCCATACGGAAATCTGGCTCTATGGATTAAAACTATAGCCGGAAAGCTGGAACAGCAAGGCAGAACAGATGTTCTATAGTTAAAAGTTATGCAGGAAATATGTCAGGGAAGAACCATAGAACGTCCGAATCTTTCATGAGGAGTCATGTTCAATGTCGAAATCACCGTCTAAAACGACCAAGAAAAGTGAGTCAAAATCGGTAAGCCGAGCCCCTGCCACAGGCAGTCAATCTTCTCAGCCGGGCCTGGGCAATCTCGCGCCATCCGACAGCGCTTATCAGGCTTCACCGCAACCCACGCCGCCCGGCAAAGAACCGACCGCCTCCGGCAGTGCCAAAAGCCCGGAGAACACCAACGCCAAACTCGATGCGCTGGAGCGACATCGAAAAAATGGCGAGAAGCAGCCGCTGACAACCAATCAGGGTACCAAAATTGCTGATGACCAGAACTCGCTGAAAGCAGGCAGCCGTGGGCCGACGCTGCTGGAAGATTTCATCCTCCGCGAGAAAATTACCCATTTTGACCATGAGCGGATACCTGAACGTATCGTTCATGCGCGCGGTGCCGCCGCGCACGGTTATTTCCAGCCTTACCGCAGCCTGAAAGCGCTAACGAAAGCCAGTTTCCTCTCCGACCCGAAAAAGATAACGCCGGTCTTTGTGCGTTTCTCGACGGTGCAGGGCTCGAAAGGGTCAGCAGATACGGTTCGTGATATTCGCGGCTGGGCCACCAAGTTTTATACCGATGAAGGGATTTATGATCTGGTCGGTAATAACACGCCGGTCTTCTTCATTCAGGATGCCCATAAATTTCCTGATTTTGTCCACGCCGTAAAACCCGAGCCGCACAACGAAATTCCGCAAGGTGCCAGCGCGCATGACTCCTTCTGGGACTATGTTTCCCTCCAGCCCGAAACGCTGCATAACGTTTTTTGGGCGATGTCTGACCGGGGCATTCCGCGCAGTTACCGCACGATGGAAGGTTTCGGGATCCACACTTTCCGCTTTGTGAATGCCAAAGGGAAAGCGACGTTTGTCCGTTTTCACTGGAAACCGCTGGCGGGTAAGGCTTCTCTGTTGTGGGACGAGGCACAGAAACTGGCGGGGAAAGATGCCGATTTCCACCGGCGCGATTTGTGGGAGGCCATCGAAGCCGGCGATTATCCCGAATATGAACTGGGCGTTCAGCTGATCCCGGAAGAAGACGAATTCAAGTTTGATTTCGATTTGCTCGACCCGACCAAGCTGATCCCTGAAAAACTGGTGCCGGTGGAGCTTGTCGGGAAAATGGTGCTCAACCGTAATCCGGACAACTATTTCGCGGAAACCGAGCAGGTCGCTTTCCATCCGGGACATGTTGTGCCCGGCATTGATTTTACAAATGATCCGCTGTTGCAGGGGCGTTTGTTCTCTTACACCGATACGCAAATCAGCCGTCTGGGCGGGCCGAATTTCCATGAAATCCCGATTAACCGGCCAACCTGTCCGTACCATAACTTCCAGCGTGACGGGATGCACCGGCAGGATGTAGATACCAATCCGGCGAATTACGAGCCGAATTCCATCAACAATAACTGGCCGCGAGAAACGCCACCGGCTGCGTCCGGAGGCGGATTTGAAAGTTACCCTGAGCGTATTGATGCTGAAAAAATTCGGCAGCGAAGTGAATCCTTCGCAGAATACTATGCGCATCCGCGCCTGTTCTGGCTGAGTCAGACGCCAGTGGAGCAGGATCATATCGCCGGAGCATTCTCCTTTGAGTTGTCCAAAGTGGTTCGGCCGTATATTCGCGAACGCGTGGTGGATTTGCTGGCGCACGTTGACCAGACTCTGGCGGCCATCGTCGCGAAAAATCTGGGCATCACACTTTCCGCGCAGACAAGAAAGGTTAAGCCTCCGAAACCGGTTAATGGTCTGGAAGCCGATCCATCACTGAGTTTGTACGCCAGCGGAAAAGGGACGATAAAAGGGCGTCAGGTGGCCGTGCTGCTGGGCGAAGGCGTCAACGCGGCTGATGTGCTGGAAACCTTGCAGGCGTTACAGGCTGCCGGTGTTCATCCCAAACTTCTGGCCAGCCATTTGGGAAATGTAATTGCCGATGATGGTTCGGCATTGCCAGTAGACGCCACGTTTGCCGGTTCGCCGTCGATTACCGTGGACGCTGTTATTGTGCCTCACGGCCACATTGATGCTTTGCTGATGAACGGCGATTCCCGTCATTATGTGCTTGAAGCCTATAAACATTTGAAAGTTATCGGGCTGAGCGGAGACGCCCGTCGCTTTAAACCGCTGCTTGGGCTGACGGATGACGTACCGGAGGACGGGATTATCGAGGGCGAAAAGGCGGAAGGAAAATTGCTGAAAGAGTTCCTGAAAGAAATGGCTAAACATCGCGTCTGGTCGCGTAGTGCGGCAGCCGGAGCGGTTCCGGCCTGACTTGAATTTTTATCAGCCTCACTGGCAGGCGGCGTCATTCATTAGTGATATGGCAACGCCTGCTTTTATTTTTCCGTTCGGGAAAATACTTCATCCTGCAAAGTATCAGTCTGGTTAAAATTTCGGCGTAATACATTTAATTTGTGATTTATGTCACAAATTAAATGTATGCGTGATTCTTGTTGTTACATCATAGTGACTGCCGTCACGAAATAACGTCACAATGTTCAGTACAGTTGCCGGGTGTTCCTCCTGCCAATAAATGACCTTACATACAGAGGAGTTTGTTATGTCTCAGCCTGAAGTTTTCCATCTTGGCCTGGCCAAAAAAGATTTAAACGGTGCCACGCTGGCGATTGTTCCCGGCGACCCGGAACGCGTGGAGAAAATTGCCAAACTGATGGAGAACCCGGTGCGTCTGGCTTCTCATCGCGAATTTACCTCATGGCGTGCTGAGCTTGACGGCAAATCTGTGATCGTTTGTTCAACCGGTATCGGCGGCCCGTCTACGTCCATCGCGGTGGAAGAGCTGGCACAGCTGGGCATCCGGACTTTCCTGCGCGTAGGTACGACCGGCGCTATTCAGCCGCACATCAATGTGGGCGATGTTCTGGTCACAACGGCTGCTGTTCGTCTTGATGGCGCGAGCCTGCACTTTGCACCGATGGAATTCCCGGCTGTCGCCGATTTCGCCTGTACCACGGCGCTGGTCGCGGCGGCAGAATCTGTTGGCGCTGCAACGCACATCGGCGTAACCGCGTCTTCTGACACCTTCTATCCGGGTCAGGAACGTTACGACACCTTCTCTGGCCGCGTTGTTCGTCGCTTCAAAGAATCGATGAAAGAATGGCAGGAAATGGGCGTGATGAACTATGAAATGGAATCCGCCACACTGCTGACCATGTGTGCAAGCCAGGGCCTGCGCGCAGGTATGGTTGCCGGTGTTATCGTAAACCGCACGCAGCAGGAAATTCCTGACGCGGAAACGATGAAAAAGACCGAAAGCCACGCGGTGAAAATCGTTGTAGAAGCCGCCCGTCGCCTGATCTAAAAAATACTAAAACAAACACATCACATCTGTGGGCTGCCTCTGGCGGCCCATTTTTTTGTCCCGATAATCAGATCTGTTAAGGTCGTGTTAGTAAAGTGTCTGGAATAATTTATCAATCCGGCTATTTATCTGCTGATAAAAAACTGCTGATAAAAAGCCGCTGGCACAAAACCGCTGACAAAAGGAACTGCTTTTTGACTGTTCACGACATTCTGGATTACACAACGACCTTTATTCGCGCACATCAGGTGTGGGCTGCGCCCATCGTCTTCTTTCTGGCTTTTGGTGAGTCTCTGGCATTTCTTTCCCTGTTGCTTCCTGCGACGTTTATCTTATTAGGGCTGGGTGCGCTGATTGGCGAAACCGGTATTCCTTTCTGGCCCATCTGGGCCGCTGCCGCGGCGGGTGCTTTCTTCGGCGACTGGCTTTCTTATTGGGTCGGCAACCATTTTCAGGACAGAGTGGGCAACTTCTGGCCGTTCTCCCGCCATCCGCAAATGCTGATCCGCGGGCATGCATTCTTCGAAAAATGGGGCATGCCGGGCGCGTTTATCGGCCGCTTTTTTGGTCCGTTGCGCGCCGTAGTGCCGCTGGTAGCGGGGATCTGTGGCATGCCAAAGAAATATTTCCAGATTGCCAACGTGACCTCCGCACTGATCTGGGCATTTGGCATTCTTGCGCCGGGCGCTTTTGGCATCCAATGGCTGAGTCGCTGGTTCTGAATCCTGCGCTGCATCGCTGAAGTCTTCAAGCGGCGCGGGCGGGAGAAATTCCTTTTTGGAAGACGTCTCGCAAAGGCGTCATGCCCCTGAAAATAGACTGGACATCCATACAGCCTGCTATTACCGTGACCGCAAGTGATTTTAAGAAGGAATGCGCGTGGATATCAGTATTTTGTACGCCCTGGGCGCAGGGCTAATCGGCCTGTTAGTCGGCTGGCTGGTCGCCAGTTTGCGGCAACAGCAGCAGCAGGCGGAGTACGAAACACAGCGCCGGTTGCTGGAGCATTCGCTGGAGCAAATGAAGGCGGAAAATGACGCGCACAAAAATGAGCGACAAGCCGTTCAGCAGCAAATGCGTGAAGCGGAACTTGAGCTGCGCAAATTGCACAGCGCGGCGGCAGCCAGCCAGGAGAAATTGCAATTGCTGGCTCACTGGCAAAATGAATGCGAGCAGCTGAACCAGGAATTACGCGCCCAGCGTGAAATTAACAGCGCTCAGGAAGCCGAGTTGCGCGAGGTTTCGACCCGGCTGGACGAAACGCGCATGGCGGCAGAAGACAAACAGCGCCTGCTGATTAACAGCGAACAGCGCCTGAGCAGCCAGTTTGAAAATCTGGCCAACCGTATTTTTGAACAAAATGGTCGCCGGGCCGACGAACAGAACAAGCAAAGCCTGGACAAACTTCTGCTGCCGTTGCGCGAGCAACTTGATGGTTTCCGCCGTCAGGTGCAGGACAGTTTTGGTCAGGAAGCCCGTGAACGTCACACGCTGGCGCACGAAATCCGTAACCTGCAACAGCTGAACGTTGAGATGGCGCGTGAAGCGGTGAACCTCACCAAAGCGCTGAAAGGCGATAATAAAACGCAGGGGAACTGGGGCGAAGTGGTGCTCAGCCGCGTGCTGGAAGCGTCCGGCCTGCGCGAAGGTTACGAATATCAGACGCAGGTCAGCGTTCAGGTTGATACGAACAGCCGAATGCAGCCCGATGTGGTGGTGCGTCTGCCGCAGAATAAAGACGTGGTGATCGACGCGAAGATGACGCTGGTGGCCTACGAGCGTTACTTCAACAGTGAAGATGACAGCGAGCGTGAAGCGGCGCTGAATGAGCATATCGCGTCCGTTCGCGGCCATATCCGTTTGCTGGGTCGTAAGGATTATCAGCAGCTTCCCGGTTTGCGCAGCCTTGATTACGTCCTGATGTTTATCCCCGTTGAACCCGCTTTTTTACTGGCTATCGACCGGGAGCCAGAATTAATCAGCGAAGCACTGCGTCACAATATTATGCTTGTCAGCCCGACAACGCTGCTGGTGGCTTTGCGTACAATCAGTAATTTATGGCGCTATGAGCATCAGAGCCAGAACGCCAAACGCATTGCCGATCGCGCCGCCCGTTTGTATGACAAGCTGCGGTTGTTCGTGGATGACATGGAGTCGATGGGACAAAGCCTCGACAAAGCGCAGGGAAGTTATCGCTCCGCGATGAATAAACTCACGCAAGGCCGTGGTAATCTTATCGGGCAGGTTGAAAGTTTCCGTGCTCTGGGGGTCGAAGTTAAACGGCCTATCAGCCCCTCTCTGGCTGAGATAGCGAAAGCGGAAAATGAACCAGAAGATACCGCATCTCTGCCCGATATCTCTGATGCGGAAGAAGAACAGGCGCTGAACCCGCGTGAATAATTAAAGCTGGCAAAGGTTTCCACTGGGTCGGACTGATTCAATAAGTGAATCTTTGCAATATGTTGAATCACCATCGGTGATGGGGCTTTCTAACGGGTTCTGGTACACTTCTCCCCAAGAGTTTGACTGAAAAAGCAGGCATAAATAATGGAAAAGCAGACGCAGGAAACCACCCATTTCGGTTTTCGTACAGTAGCCAAAGATGAGAAGCAGGAAATGGTGGCGGAAGTCTTCCATTCCGTTGCGGCAAAATATGATTTGATGAATGACCTGATGTCTTTCGGCATTCATCGCATCTGGAAACGTTTCACCATTGATTGCAGCGGTGTGCGTCAGGGCCAGCGTGTGCTGGATCTGGCCGGTGGCACCGGCGATCTGACCGCGAAGTTCTCCCGTCTGGTGGGCGAAAAAGGCGAAGTTGTGCTGGCAGATATTAACGACTCCATGCTGAAGATGGGCCGCGAAAAGCTGCGTAATCTCGGCATTGTGGGCAACGTTAATTATGTTCAGGCCAACGCTGAAGCTCTGCCTTTCCCTGATAATTATTTCGACTGCATCACCATTTCTTTCGGTCTGCGTAATGTGACTGAAAAAGAAAAAGCGCTGCGTTCGATGTTCCGCGTGCTCAAGCCGGGTGGCCGTCTGCTGGTTCTGGAATTCTCCAAACCGGTTTTGAAACCGCTGAGCAAAGCTTACGACACCTACTCTTTTCATATTTTGCCGCGCATTGGCGAACTGGTTGCACAAGACGCTGAAAGTTATCGCTATCTGGCCGAATCCATCCGTATGCACCCTGATCAGGAAACCCTGAAAGGCATGATGGCGGATGCAGGTTTTGAGAATGTGACGTATCACAATCTGACCGGTGGCATTGTTGCGCTGCATCGGGGTTTCAAATTCTGATATGAGTATGCCGATGTTGTTAACGCCGTTGCTGACTGCCGCTATCGAGACGCCGCTTAATTTTCTGCTTTTCAAAGATCGCAGCATGAAGGCGGCGCGCACGCGTCTGGCAGGCAAAGTTTTACGTGTTGAACTACAGGAACTGAGTGCACCGCTGACGTTTGTTTTCAGCGAGCAAAAAATCGATGTGCTCGGACAATGGGAAGGTGTGGCCGATTGCACCGTTACTTCACGGATTTCATCGCTGCAAAAATTACGCGATCGCCAGCTGTTGTCGCCAATGATGCGCAGTGGCGAACTGGTGGTCGATGGTGATATTTCCGTGGTTCAGCAGTTTTCTGCATTGCTGGATATGGCTGAATTCGAGCCCGCAGAATTCCTGGCCCCTTATATCGGTGATATTGCCTCTCAGGGATTAAGTCAGGCGGTTCAGGGCGGTTTCCGTTTTCTGCAAAAAGGCCTTAAGCACCAGCAAAGCTATTTAGCGCAAACCCTGACCGAAGAGTGGAAAATGGCACCCGGTTCGCTGGAAGTGGTCTGGTTTAGCGATGAAGTCTCTGCACTGGTGCGGGAACTGGATGCGCTGGATAGACGTATCGAAAAACTGGAGGGTAAACCGTGACGCCTAGGGAAATGCGACGTTTATATCTGATCATCCGCATGTTTCTGATCTATGGCCTTGACGAACTCATCCCTAAAATCCGCTTAACGCTGCCGCTGCGCATTGGTCGTTATCTTTTTTTCTGGTTGCCTAATCGTCATAAAGAAAAGCCGTTGGGCGAGCGTATGCGTATGGCGCTGGAAGAACTGGGGCCGGTATGGATCAAGTTCGGGCAGATGATGTCAACGCGCCGTGACCTTTTCCCTCCTCAGATTGCCGATCAGCTTGCTTTGCTTCAGGACCACGTTCCGCCTTTTGATGGCGCAAAAGCGCGTCAGCAAATTGAAGTGGCGCTCGGTGGTCCGGTGGAAACCTGGTTTGATGAGTTCGACCAGACGCCGCTGGCTTCTGCCTCGATTGCTCAGGTTCATACTGCCATTTTGAAAGAAAACGGTAAGCCGGTGGTTCTGAAAGTGATCCGTCCGGATATTTTGCCGACTATCGTGGCGGATATCCGTCTTATGTCACGTCTGGCTGGCTGGTTACCGATTCTGTTGCCCGATGGTCGCCGTTTGCGCCCCCGTGAGGTGGTACGCGAATATGAAAAAACGCTGCTCGATGAACTGAATTTACTGCGTGAAGCGGCGAATGCTATTCAGCTGCGCCGTAATTTCGAAGGCAGCCCGATGTTGTATGTGCCTGAGGTTTACCCGGATTACTGTAGCGAACGTCTGATGGTGATGGAGCGTATTTACGGTATCCCGGTTTCTGATATTGAAGCGCTGAAGAAACAGGGCACCAATATGAAACTGCTGGCCGAACGCGGCGTGCAGGTTTTCTTCACTCAGGTTTTCCGCGACAGTTTCTTCCATGCCGATATGCATCCGGGCAATATTTTCGTGAGCTATGAAACGCCCGAAGACCCTTGCTACATAGGGATCGATTGCGGCATAGTGGGTTCGCTCAACAAGGAAGACAAACGGTATCTTGCGGAGAATTTCATCGCTTTCTTTAACCGTGATTATCGTAAAGTGGCTGAATTACATGTCGATTCCGGCTGGGTTCCCCGCGATACCAACGTCGAAGAGTTCGAATTCGCTATCCGTACGGTTTGCGAACCGATTTTTGAGAAACCGCTGGCAGAAATTTCTTTTGGTAACGTGCTGCTGAATCTGTTTAATACGGCCCGCCGTTTTAATATGGAAGTTCAGCCTCAGCTCGTGTTGCTGCAAAAAACGTTGCTGTACGTAGAAGGTCTCGGACGTCAGCTTTATCCTCAACTCGATTTGTGGACCACAGCGAAACCTTTCCTCGAAAGTTGGGTGCGCGATCAGGTCGGGTTGCCGGCAATGATCCGTGCATTGAAAGAGCGTGCGCCGTTCTGGCTGGAGAAAATGCCTGAGTTGCCGGATCTGGTTTACCAGAGCCTGCATCAGCATAAGTTGTTGCAATACAACATTGAGAAGCTTTCCTCCCAGATCCATAACCAGAGTTCCCGTCAGGGGCAGTCTCGTTATCTTCTGGGGATTGGTGCGACGCTGCTGTTGAGCGGAACTCTTTTACTGTTGGGCGATGTTAAGGTTTATCCGGCATGCCTGATGATTGCGGGTGCAATTTCCTGGTTGATTGGATGGAAGCGCGCCAGCTGAATACTTTGCGTTAAATTGAATGCCGTTTGCGAACGGCAATGAACGTCGTTCCTTCCTGTTTGAGGTGAAAATAATGGGTGGTATTAGTATTACAAAAATCCTGATTCTCGTTGTACTCGTGGTACTGCTGTTCGGTACTAAGAAACTGCGCGGTCTGGGTTCTGATCTGGGTGCTTCCATCAAAGGCTTTAAAAAAGCCATGAGCGATGATGAAGGCCAGAAAACTAACAAAGATGCTGACACTTCTGCTTCTGATGCTGATTTCATCGCTAAGTCTGTTGAAAGCAAGCCAGCAGCCAAGGCAGATGAAACCAAGAGCCAAAACAAAGAGCAGGTATAAGCCGTGTTCGATATTGGATTTAGTGAACTGCTGCTGGTATTGGTGATTGGCCTGGTAGTCCTTGGGCCGGAGCGTTTACCTGTAGCAGTAAGAACAGTAGCAGGCTGGATCCGCACACTGCGTGCCATGGCGGCTTCTGTTCAGAGTGAGCTTTCGCAAGAACTGAAACTTCAGGAATTGCAGGACAGCTTGAAAAAAGCTGAAGAAGCTGGACTGAAGAATTTAACGCCAGAAATCAAAGCGTCTATGGATGAGCTGAAAGAAGCGGCTGAGTCTATGAAGCAGTCGATCAACTCAGGGCTGAACCCTGCGGAGAAAGCTGTCGAAAACGCCAAAGCTGAAGGCAACACCATACACAACCCGGTTCTGGATGAAGCCGAAGCGCATCATGATGCAGGTATTTCTCCGGCCACGGCTGAGAAAGTAGCCTCCGCGCCTGTTGCCGCACCGCAAAGTGCCGTTGATGCTGCGCTGGCCTCCAATAAGACGGCGCATGCAGCAGCAGAACATGCTGAAACGCTGGCCGCTTCTGCGGACCCTTCGGTAACGGAATCAACCGCTGACGAGCCTTCTGTTGCCTCTGCGCCGGTAATGAAACCTGTCGCCGCTGATGCCCCTGTTGCTGAACCCGTAGTACCGGTTAAACCGGTTTCATCAACTCAAACAACAGGTGAGCGTTAAACATGGCTGTTGAAGATACTCAACCACTTATCAGCCATCTGATTGAGCTGCGTAAGCGTCTGCTGAATGCCATTATCTGCATTATTGTGGTGTTCCTGGCACTGGTTTATTTTGCCAATGATATCTACCAGTTGGTCGCTTCTCCGCTGATCAAACAGATGCCGATGGGCGCGAGCATGATTGCGACTGACGTAGCATCGCCGTTCTTCACACCAATCAAACTGACGATGATTGTCTCGGTATTCCTTTCTGCACCGTTTATTTTGTACCAGGTCTGGGCGTTTGTAGCGCCTGCGCTGTACAAACATGAACGTCGTCTGATGATGCCGCTGCTGTTCTCAAGCTCTGCGTTATTCTATCTGGGCGTGGCTTTTGCGTACTTTGTCGTCTTCCCGTTGGCGTTTGCGTTCTTTGCCAAAACCGCGCCCGCTGGCGTTCAGATAGCCACCGACATCAACAACTATCTCGATTTCGTGATGGCGCTGTTTATGGCGTTTGGCGTGTCCTTTGAAGTACCGATTGCGATCGTGTTGCTGTGCTGGAGTGGCGTAACCACACCGGAAGATCTGAAGAAAAAGCGCCCTTATGTGTTAGTCGGCGCCTTCGTCGTCGGTATGTTGTTAACGCCGCCGGACGTTTTCTCTCAGACGCTGCTGGCCATTCCGATGTACCTGCTGTTTGAGATCGGCGTGTTCTTTGCCCGGTTCTATGTAGGTGGCCGTCGTCGTTCTGATGTCGATAGCGAAGCTGATCCGGATCAGCCTGCGTAATACATTCTTTGATGAAAAAAACCGCCCTGTTGGGCGGTTTCTGTTTTGGGACTCTTCATGTTTGAAATCGGTATTAACCTCACCAGTAATCAGTTTGATAAGGATCGTCCGCAGGTCGTTGAAAGAGCCAGAACGGCCGGTCTGAGCGGTATGTTGATCACCGGCACGTCCGCACAGGAAAGCGTTGAAGCGCAGAAGATGGCGATGGAATATCCGGATTTCTGCTGGTCGACGGCGGGCGTGCATCCGCATCAGGCGAGTGACTGGACCGAAGACATTGAACGCAGTATTCGTGAGCTGGCTGCATTGCCACAGGTTGTCGCGATCGGCGAATGCGGGCTGGATTTCAACCGTAACTTTTCTCCGGCAGACAGTCAGGAAGCGGCGTTTACCGCGCAACTGTCGCTGGCGAAAGAGTTGCAGTTGCCGGTATTTTTGCACTGCCGTGATGCCGGAGAGCGGTTTGCCGCGTTGATCAAACCCTGGCTACCGGATTTGCCGGGCGGCGTAGTCCACTGTTTTACCGGTACGCGCGAAGAGCTGGAACTTTATCTGGCTCTCGGGTTATCGATTGGTATTACCGGCTGGGTGTGCGATGAACGTCGCGGGCTGGAACTGCGCGAAATGCTGCCACTGATCCCTGCTGACCGGCTGATGCTGGAAACTGATGCACCTTATCTCTTGCCGCGTGATATGGAAAATAAGCCGAAGAATCGCCGTAACGAACCGGCTTTCCTGCCGCATATTGTGAATCAGGTGGCGATGTGGCGGGATGAAGACCCGCAATGGCTGGCAGATATCACGGATGAAAATGCGCGTAAGCTTTTTTCGCTGCCCGTACGTTGAAATTGATGCGTTGAAATAATGCCCCTGAAATAAAAAAGCACCGGCTACCGGTGCTTTTTTATCAGGACGTCAAAGAACGCAAATCAGATTTTCTGAAAATGCGTATTTTCGATGCTCTGACGGACCGGCTGGTTTATCAGGTTCAGCATCAGCAGTGAACGCGCTTCGCCATCGGGTTCGGTATATATGGCTTCGATACCGGTGAAAATCCCGTCGGTAATCACGACATGGTCGCCTTCATACGGCGTCTCGGGGTCGCGGTATTCAACCGAAGGCGGTTCCATCAGCTGTTTGATAACGTCCGGCTGAACCGTCGCCAGTTTTGCACCGAATCGGATGAAGTGACTGACGCCACGCGTCGCGTTGATCGTCGTGGTATGGATCCGCTCAGGGTCGAACTCGATGAACATATAATTCGGAAACATAGGTTCGCTGACGGCCGTACGGCGTCCGCGCACCATTTTTTCCAATGTGATCATCGGTGTCAGGCAGTTAACTTCCTGGCGCTCCAGATGTTCTTTCGCGCGAAGCAGCTGACCACGTTTGCAATAGAGTAAGTACCAGGATTCCATAGTTTCCCACATTAAAACGTTGAGCGGGGCAGCATACCAAAAGCCGCTCATGAGATACAGACAGTGCAAGTCAGTGCAGACGCTTGCTGATTGTCGGCCCGTTATCTTTTATTATCGAAGAAAAGCGCGGTCTTATCCCCTCTATTCGTCCTAAATTAATCAGGAGAAGTCTCATGGAGTTGTTCTTGCTGAGTAACGGTAAACTCTCAGGTGAATCCGAGTTACTGGGTTATGCAAAAGAGCGTATTCAGGCAATGTTGCAGGCGAAAAACATCTGTTCTGCTGTTTTGATTCCTTACGCCCTGATCCGCAGTGATTATGACGCCCGTGCGAAAGAGCTTTCGGAAGCGCTGGGTATTAAAGTAGACAGCATTCATCACGACGCCAGCCCTGCCCAGGCCATTGCCAGCGCAGAATGTATTTTGATCAGCGGCGGCAATACCTGGATGCTCAACCAGCTGCTGCATGAAAATGGCCTGATTGTGCCGATCCAGCGTGCAGTGCGTGAACGCAATGTGCCTTACATCGGCTGGAGCGCGGGGTGTAACGTAGCCACGCCAAGCATTCGCACCACCAATGATATGCCGGTTCGCAACTCTGTGGTTTTGCCTTCTCTGGGTCTCTTCCCGGTACAGATTAACCCGCACTATATCGATGCGCATTTAAGCGGTCATATGGGGGAAACGCGCGATGAGCGTATTGCCGAATTCTGTGCGGTTAATCCGTCGGAGTCCGTGCTGGCATTGCGTGAAGGCAGCCTGTTGCAGATTTCCGGCAATACTCTGAGCTATTTCAGCGCGAAAGGGCAGGGTTTCAAAGTATTCCGCCACGGGCAGGAAACGCAGGAATATCAGGATACTCAGGCCATACAGCCGCTGGTGCCTTTTAACTGTCAGTAACGCTGTTGCTCAGGCACATCCGCATCGCCAGACCTGCAGCGTTTAAGTCTGGCGGTTATACTGCTTTTTCGTTATCAGTGTTTACCTGCTGATAACAAAAAGACAGCAACAACACCGGAGAGGCTCTATAATGCCCTCCTTCAACCCGGCGACTCAGAATCAGCATGAAATACCGTGATTTACGTGACTTCCTCTCGTTACTTGAAAAGAGAGGCCAACTGAAACGCATCAGCCAGTCTGTTGACCCTTATCTGGAAATGACCGAAATTGCCGATCGCACTTTGCGGGCAGGTGGTCCGGCGTTGCTGTTTGAAAATCCGAAAGGTTATGACATGCCCGTGCTGTGCAATTTGTTCGGCACGCCGCAGCGTGTGGCGATGGGCATGGGGAAAGAAGACGTCAGCGCGCTGCGTGAAGTGGGTGAATTGCTGGCGTTTCTGAAAGAGCCTGAGCCTCCGCGGGGTTTCCGTGATTTATACGATAAGGCACCCAAGTTTAAACAGGTGCTGAATATGCCGACCAAAGTGCTGCATTCCGCACCTTGTCAGCAGCAGATTTGGGAAGGCGACGCGGTTGATATCACGAAGATCCCGGTGATGCAGTGTTGGCCGGAAGATGCGGCGCCACTCATCACCTGGGGCCTGACCGTAACCCGTGGCCCGAACAAACCGCGCCAGAATCTCGGCATTTATCGCCAGCAGGTTCTGGGCAAAAACAAAGTGATTATGCGCTGGTTATCGCATCGCGGTGGCGCGCTGGATTATCAGGAATGGTGCCAGCAGAATCCGGGAAAACGCTTCCCGGTGAGTGTCGCGCTCGGCGCGGATCCGGCCACCATTCTTGGCGCGGTGACGCCGGTGCCGGACACGCTGTCTGAATATGCTTTCGCAGGTTTGCTGCGCGGCAATAAAACCGAAGTTGTGAAGTGCATTTCCAACGATCTGGAAGTCCCGGCCAGCGCCGAAATCGTGCTGGAAGGGTATATCGAACCGGGTGAAATGGCGCCCGAAGGCCCTTATGGCGACCATACCGGCTACTATAATGAAGTGGACAGTTTCCCTGTTTTCACGATTACGCACATAACGCAGCGTAAAGACGCCATTTATCACTCCACCTACACAGGCCGTCCGCCGGATGAACCTGCGGTGCTGGGCGTCGCACTCAATGAAGTGTTTGTGCCGATTTTGAAGAAACAATTCCCGGAAATTGTTGATTTTTATCTGCCACCGGAGGGTTGCTCCTACCGTCTGGCGGTCGTTACCATGAAGAAGCAGTACGCCGGTCATGCGAAACGCGTCATGATGGGAGTCTGGTCCTTCCTGCGTCAGTTCATGTACACCAAGTTTGTGATTGTGTGTGATGACGACGTGAATGCCCGCGACTGGAATGACGTGATTTGGGCGATAACTACCCGGATGGATCCTGCGCGCGATACCGTACTGGTGGAAAATACGCCCATCGATTATCTCGATTTTGCCTCTCCGGTTTCGGGACTTGGCTCAAAAATGGGGATGGATGCGACCAACAAATGGCCGGGTGAAACGCAGCGTGAATGGGGGCGTCCGATTGTGAAAGATCCGGAAGTCACCGCGCGTATCGACGCCATCTGGGAAGAACTCGCTATTCTTAATGATAAAGACGATGCGAAAAAATAATCGAATCTTTGTCCTACGCTTTGCTTTGATGACCCACAGAGGGAACGCATGACAATATTGAGCTGTAAAGTGACCTCGGTTGAGGCGATAACGGATACGGTTTACCGTGTCCGGCTGGTTCCGGAAGCGCCTTTTACTTTCCGCGCGGGCCAGTATCTGATGGTGGTGATGGACGAGCGTGATAAGCGTCCGTTCTCTCTGGCCTCAACGCCTGCTGAAAACAACGTCATTGAGCTGCACATCGGCGCGTCTGAGCTGAATTTGTACGCGATGGCAGTGATGGATCGCATTCTGAAAGAACAGGCGATTACTGTGGATATTCCCCACGGCGACGCCTGGTTGCGCGAAGATGGCGAGCGTCCGCTGGTGCTGATTGCCGGGGGGACCGGATTCTCCTACGTCCGTTCGATTCTTATTACCGCACTTGAGCAGCAACCGCACCGTGATATCTCCATTTACTGGGGCGGGCGTGAGCTGAAGCATCTGTATGATCTCGGCGAGCTGGAAGCGATGAGCATTAACCATCCTAACCTGAAAGTAATCCCGGTGGTTGAACAGCCGGAAGAGGGCTGGCAGGGTAGAAGCGGAACGGTGCTGAGTGCGGTGATGGAAGATTTCTCATCACTGTCTGAGCACGATATTTATATCGCCGGTCGTTTTGAAATGGCAAAAATTGCCCGTGAACGTTTTGTTGCGGAGCGCGGTGCGCAGGAAGACCGTCTGTTTGGCGATGCCTTCTCTTTCATCTGATTGAGATTTAGAGATAGAGATGAAAAAGCCCGCCCCTGACAGGCGGGAAAACGGCAACTAAAACGGGAAGAACAAGATTTAAAAAGCGGGCATTTAGCCCGCTTTTTCTTTTTTACAGACTTACGTCAGATGCGTTCGAAGACGGTGGCGATACCCTGACCTAAACCGATACACATGGTGGCGACGCCAAACTGCACATCGCGACGTTCCATCAGGTTCAGCAAAGTCGTGGAAATACGCGAACCGGAGCAACCGAGCGGATGTCCGAGCGCGATTGCGCCGCCGTTCAGGTTGACGCGTTCTTCCATCGTTTCGAGCAACCCCAAGTCTTTTACGCACGGCAACGCCTGCGCGGCAAAGGCTTCGTTGAGTTCGAACAGGCCGATGTCCTGCACGCTCAAACCGGCGCGTTTCAACGCCAGACGCGTTGCAGGAACCGGACCGTAACCCATAATCGACGGGTCGCAGCCGACCACCGCCATTGCACGGATGCGGGCGCGGGCTTTCAGTCCTAAAGATTTGGCATGGGATTCGCTCATCAGCAGCATCGCTGAAGCACCATCGGACAGGGCAGAAGAAGTCCCCGCCGTGACGGTGCCGTTCACCGGATCGAATGCCGGACGAAGGGCTGCCAGCGTGGCGACCGTGGTTTCCGGGCGGATGACCTCGTCGAAATCATAACGGGTCAGCACCCCTTCGGCGTTATGGCCTTCGGTCGGAACAATTTCATTGGCGAAATGACCGGCGACCGTGGCGGCATGTGCACGCTGATGAGAACGTGCGGCAAATTCATCCTGCATTTCACGGCTGATCTGATGCATCTTCGCCAGCATTTCTGCGGTCAGCCCCATCATCCCCGCCGCTTTCGCCACGGTTTTGCTCAGGCCCGGATGGAAATCCACGCCGTGACTCATCGGGACGTGGCCCATATGTTCCACGCCGCCAATCAGACTGACTTGTGCGTCGCCGACCATAATAGCGCGGGCCGCGTCGTGAAGAGCCTGCATGGAAGAACCGCACAGACGGTTGACCGTGGTCGCAGGAACGCTATGTGGAATCTCCGCCAGCAGCGACGCGTTACGGGCAATATTGAAGCCCTGTTCCAGCGTCTGCTGTACGCAGCCCCAGTAAATATCATCAATCGATTTGGCATCGACCGACGGGTTGCGTACCAGCAGGGCGCGCATCAGATGTGCCGATAAGTCTTCAGCCCTGACCTGGCGGAATGCGCCGCCTTTCGAACGACCCATCGGCGTGCGGACTGCATCAACAATGACTACGTTTTCCATGATTTCGGTCCTTATGCCTGATTGCCGGTGCTGAGATTTTCCAGCGGAGCTGCAACCGGATAGTAACTTTCATTGGTTTGCGCTTTGGCGCGTAACCCTTCTGGTGCCTGATACATCGGCCCCAGATGTGCGTACTGTTCGGTCATTTTCAGATATTCGGCGGTGCCGAGGGTATCGAGATAACGGAACGGGCCACCGTGGAACGGAGGGAATCCGAGGCCGTAAACCAGTGCCATATCGGCTTCTGCCGGGCTGGCGATAATGCCTTCTTCCAGGCATCGAACGACTTCGTTAATCATCGGTATCATCATGCGGGCAATGATGTCCTGCGGTGAGAAATCGGAATGTGCAGGTTTCAGGTTTTCAGCTAACAGGCTGATCGCCTGATCGTCGACGTCTTTACGCGGCTTGCCTTTGCTGTCCTGGCTGTAACGGTAAAAACCCAGTTGGTTTTTCTGACCAAAGCGGCGGTTGTCAAATAAGACGTCCACGGCGTCACGGTAATTGCGTGCCATACGCTGCGGGAAACCGGCGGCCATAACGGCCTGCGCGTGGTGCGCGGTATCGATGCCCACGACATCCAGCAAATAAGCCGGGCCCATCGGCCAGCCGAACTGTTTTTCCATCACTTTGTCGATCTGGCGGAAATCGGCACCGTCGCGCAGCAGCAGGCTGAAGCCCGATAAATACGGGAACAGCACGCGGTTAACAAAGAATCCCGGGCAGTCGTTGACCACGATCGGTGTTTTGCCCATCGCCAGCGCGTAAGAGACGATGCGCGAAATTGTTTTGTCCGAGGTTTTCTCGCCACGTACGATTTCAACCAGCGGCATACGGTGAACCGGATTGAAGAAGTGCATACCGCAGAAGTTTTCCGGACGTTTCAGCGAGGACGCCAGCTGATCGATAGGAATGGTTGAGGTATTCGAGGCCAGAACGGTGTCGGCGCTCAGCAGAGATTCCGCTTCAGCCAGTACCGCCGCTTTCACTTTTGGATTCTCTACCACAGCTTCGACCACCACATTGGCGCGTTCGATGCCGCTGTAATCCAGCGTCGGATGAATGGTCGACAGCACTTTTGCCATCTTCATGCCGTCCAGCTTGCCGCGTTCCAGCTGTTTATTCAGCAGTTTAGCCGCTTCACTCATGCCAAGCGTCAGGGACTGTTCGCTGATATCTTTCATCACAACCGGCACGCCTTTCAGCGCAGACTGATAAGCGATACCGCCGCCCATAATCCCCGCGCCGAGAACGGCAGCCTGCGCAGGTTTTTCACAGTCTTGTGCCAGTTTTTTGGCTTTGCCTTTCACGAACTGATCGTTAAGGAAAATGCTGACCAGTGCGCGTGCTTCTTTAGATTGCGCGAGAGGAACAAAACTGGCGGTTTCCAGCTTAAGTGCTTCTTCACGGCCAAGGCGCGCAGCAGCTTCGATCGTTTTCACCGCGGTCATCGGTGCCGGGTAATGCTTCCCGGCATTTTGCATGACCATGCTTTTCGCCACGCTGAAGCTCATCGCCGCTTCAACCTTGCTGAGTTTCAGAGGCTGAAGTTTCGGTTCGCGGCGGCTGTGCCATTCCAGTTTCCCCGCGATGGCCTGTTGCAGCACGCTGATACCGGCATCGCGCAGTTTTTCTGCATCAACGACCGCATCCACCAGCCCGATTTTCAGAGCATCTTTGCCGCTGATATTTTTGCCTGCGGCGATAATTTCCAGCGCGCTGTCTGTACCAATCAGGCGCGGAAGGCGCACCGAGCCGCCAAAGCCCGGCATAATGCCTAAGCTGGTTTCCGGCAAACCGATGCGCGCGTCAGCCGTAATGATACGGAAATCGGTGGCCAGTACGCATTCGCAGCCTCCGCCCAGCGCATACCCGCTGATGGCAGAAAGCGTCGGGACCGGTAAATCTTCCAGGCGGTTGAAAATGCTGTTGGCGAAATCCAGCCACTCGTGCAGTTTTTCCGCCGGTGCGTTAAACAGAGATAAAAACTCGGTGATATCCGCACCCACAATGAAAGCGGATTTCGCTGAACTGAGCAGCAAGCCTTTCAGCTCGGACTGTTTTTCCAGTACCGCAATGGCTTCGCCGAGGCTGGCGACCGTTTGGGTATCGAGCTTGTTCACCGAGCCCGGAGCGTCAAACACCAGCTCAGCAATACCGCCATCGAGCCAGTGCAGATGTAATGTTTCGCCTTGGTAGAGCATGTGTCTCTCCTGAATCATCTGGGATGATCTGGTATGACCAGATGCTTTCGAGTGTGGTTTTTATGTTAATAATTTGCAAATTAGATGTGTTTTATTTGCAGGCAAGATCACAAACCTTCCAGGACTATGGTCACGGTGAGGCTGTGGTAAGATGCTGCATCGTCTTTCCGGTGAAAAAAGGACAGTTGGATGGAATCGCTTACTACGCTTTATAAAGAACATATCGCCACGCTGCAGGCGCGTGCCCGTGAAATTCTGCAACGTTCTCAGCTTGATGCGTTACTCATTCACTCCGGTGAACTGATAACGACCTTCCTTGATGATCACAGTTATCCCTTCAAAGTTAACCCGCAATTCAAAGCCTGGGTGCCGGTCACTAAAGTGCCGAACTGCTGGCTGTGGGTGGATGGCGTTAATGCGCCGAAGCTGTGGTTCTATTCGCCGGTGGATTACTGGCACAGCCATGAGCCATTGCCTGAGAGTTTCTGGACCAAAGAAATTTCGCTGACGCCGCTGGCAAATGCGGACGATATTAAAGGCCAGTTGCCGGTGGATCTGAAGCGCGTGGGCTATATCGGCTCCAGCCAGGATCGCGCCATCAGCATGGGCGTTCCGGCATCGAACGTGAACCCGAAAACGGTGCTGGACTACCTGCATTATCATCGCGCCTACAAAACTGATTACGAGCTGGCCTGTATGCGTGAAGCGCAGAAAGTCGCCGTAAGCGGTCACCGTGCTGCGAAAGAAGCGTTTCTGTCGGGGATGAGTGAGTTTGATATCAATCTCGCGTATCTCACCGCGACCGGTCACCGCGACACTGATGTGCCTTACGACAACATCGTGGCGCTCAATGAACACGCTTCCGTGCTGCATTACACCACGCTTGATAACCAGCCTCCGGCCGAAATGCGCAGTTTCCTGCTTGATGCGGGCGCAGAATATAACGGTTATGCCGCTGACCTGACGCGTACCTATGCTGGAAAACCTGACAGCGATTTTGGCGCATTGGTTAAAGATCTGAACACCGAACAACTGGCGTTAATTGATTCGATTAAATCCGGTGTGCGCTATACCGACTATCATGTTCAGATGCACCATCGCATCGCCAAGCTGCTGAAAGCGCACAAGCTGGTGGTCGATATCAGCGAAGACTCGATGGTTGAACAGAACCTGACCGGGCCTTTCCTGCCGCATGGTCTTGGGCATCCGCTGGGGTTGCAGGTTCATGATGTTGCCGGTTTTATGCAAGATGATCAGGGCACGCATCTGGCCGCGCCTTCGCAATATCCCTATCTGCGTTGTACGCGTGTGATTGAACCACGAATGGTTCTGACCATCGAACCGGGCCTCTATTTCATTGATTCGCTGCTTATGCCGTGGCGCGAAGGGCAATTCAGTAAGCACTTTGCCTGGGATCGTATTAATGCAATGAAGCCATTTGGCGGGATCCGTATCGAAGACAATATTGTCATTCATGACAATCGTATCGAGAACATGACCCGTGATCTGAAGCTGGCCTGATGCAGCCGTATTCCGTCCCCGCTGAACCGGTCAGTTACAGCGAAGAAATAAAGAAGAGCCGTTTCATCACCTTGCTGGCAAGAACGGAAGGCGTTGAGGCGGCGAAAGCTTTTGTTCAGGACGTCAGAAATCAACATCCGGCAGCGCGTCATCACTGCTGGGCATTTGTGGCTGGCGCGCCGGATGATTCTCAGCAACTGGGCTTTTCCGATGATGGTGAACCTGCAGGCACAGCGGGCAAACCTATCCTCAGCCAGCTGATGGGAAGCGGGGTGGGAGAAATAACCGCCGTCGTTGTGCGTTATTACGGCGGCATTATGCTGGGCACCGGCGGGCTGGTGAAAGCCTACGGTGGCGGCGTCCAGCAGGCATTAAAGCTGCTGGTGGTGCAGCAAAAAGTCCCTCTGGCGGAGTACGCGGTGCAGTGTGATTACAGCCAGTTACAGCTGGTGGAAACGCTGCTCTCGCAGGTTGGCGGGCATATTTTACGCAGTGAATACGGGGCTTCGGTCGATCTCGTTCTGGCTTTGCCTGCCGCACAGGCGCAGGCCGCAATCAGTCAGCTTTTCGATATCAGCCGTGGCGCGCTCATCTTGCGTCCGGTTTCTTAAATTTTTCTATGGTTAATTCGCTGAGGAACGCACCAGCATGCATTTTCGTGCCATAACACGCATCGTCGGGGTGCTCGTCATCCTTTTCTCCGGAACGATGATTATTCCCGGACTGGTCGCTTTAATTTACCGTGATGGTGCGGGGCGTGCATTCAGTCAGACCTTCTTTGTTGCTCTGGCCATTGGGTTATTCCTCTGGCTGCCCAACCGTAAGCAAAAAAGCGAGCTGAAGCCGCGCGAAGGATTCCTGATTGTCGTGCTGTTCTGGACGGTGCTGGGCAGCGTCGGGGCATTGCCGTTTCTGTTCTCCGAGCGACCCAATCTTTCCCTGACGGATGCGTTCTTCGAATCCTTTTCAGGTCTGACAACGACGGGCGCGACAACGCTGGTCGGACTGGATTCCCTGCCGAAAGCGATCCTTTTCTACCGGCAGATGCTGCAATGGTTTGGCGGCATGGGGATCATTGTGCTGGCGGTGGCGATTCTGCCGATACTGGGCGTCGGGGGGATGCAGTTGTATCGTGCCGAAATGCCGGGGCCGTTGAAAGATAACAAAATGCGCCCGCGAATTGCTGAGACGGCCAAAACGCTGTGGCTTATCTATGTGCTGCTGACGATTGCCTGTGCGCTGTCACTCTGGGGCGCGGGGATGTCGGTTTTCGATGCCATCGGACATAGCTTTTCAACCATTGCTATCGGTGGTTTCTCGACGCACGACGCCAGTATCGGTTATTTCCACAGTGGCACCATTAATACGATTGTCGCCGTTTTCCTGCTTATCTCCGGTTGTAACTATGGCCTCCACTTTGCTGTGCTGAGCGGACGCAACCTGAAAGTCTACTGGCGTGACCCGGAATTCCGGATGTTCATCGGCGTGCAATTTACGCTGGTAGTGATCTGTACGTTTATTTTGTGGATCCATAATACCTACGGCTCAGGACTGGAAACGCTGAATCAGGCATTCTTCCAGGTGGTGTCGATGGCAACGACGGCAGGGTATACCACCGACAGCATTTCCAAGTGGCCGCTGTTCCTGCCTCTTCTATTATTGTGTTCTGCGTTTATTGGTGGCTGTGCGGGTTCGACCGGCGGCGGTCTGAAGGTTATCCGTATCCTGCTGCTCTATTTACAAGGCACGCGGGAACTGAAAAGACTGGTTCACCCGAATGCGGTTTACACCATCAAGCTGGGTAACCGCGCATTACCGGAACGTATTATTGAAGCAGTATGGGGTTTCTTCTCGGCTTACGCGCTGGTATTTATTGTCAGCATGCTGGCAATAGTGGCGACGGGCGTGGATAACTTCTCTGCTTTTGCCGCAGTCACGGCCACGCTCAATAACCTGGGGCCGGGGCTGGGCGTCGTGGCAGATAACTTCGCATCAATGAATTCCGTGGCGAAATGGATCCTGATTGTCACGATGCTCTTTGGCCGCCTTGAGGTCTTCACATTATTAGTGCTGTTCACGCCGACATTCTGGCGCGAATGAGTTTTTTGAAAGGGAATAAGAATGAAAGCGTTGATCCTCTACTCAAGCCGTGACGGCCAGACTCATGCCATCGCTTCCTTTATAGCAAATGAGCTGAAAGAGAAGTGCAACTGTGATGTTGTCGATCTGGCTCACGCGGGCCACGTTGATTTAAAGCATTACGACCAGGTCATGATCGGCGCGTCCATTCGCTACGGTCATTTTAATGCTGTGCTGGATAAGTTCGTTAAGACGCATTCGAAAACGCTGAATCAAATGCCTTCTGCATTTTTCGGCGTGAACCTGACAGCCCGTAAGCCGGAGAAGAGAACGCCGCAGACGAATGCCTATGTGCGCAAGTTCCTGCTGACGTCACCGTGGGAACCGGCAATCTGCGGTGTCTTCGCCGGAGCATTACGTTATCCGCGTTATCGCTGGTTTGATAAGGTGATGATCAAACTGATTATGCGAATGACAGGCGGCGAAACGGATACGAGTAAAGAAGTTGAATACACTGACTGGCAACAGGTGGCTAAATTCGCTAAAGATTTTGGGCAGATATCGTTTAAAAAATCGCACTAATGCGGGCTTAATAGACGTTTAGGACAAAAAGAAAGCATTCGGAAAGTTTTTTGAAATTAAGGGTTGCGGCCTTCTGAGAACTCCCTATAATGCGCCTCCACTGACCGGGAACAACGACTCCTCTAACGAGAAGCAAGTCGCCCAGTCAGGAAGAATCAACCCGGTGAAAACGCCGCATCTTGTAAAAGAAAATGGTTGACTCTTCAGGGAGAAAGAGTATTATCTGCCTCCCACGTTGCTGAGTTAATTCTCGAAACGTACGCTCTTTAACAATTTATCAGACAATCTGTGTGGGCACTCACAAGACGATATCAGCCACTTCGGTGGCAAAAAATATCAAGTCTTAGAGTGACCAAGCAGTAATTCATTTAGTGAATTATTACG
>NZ_JAADJS010000006.1:0-136679 GCF_011065485.1 Rahnella contaminans | reverse complement strand
TCTTGTGAGTGCCCACACAGATTGTCTGATAAATTGTTAAAGAGCAGTGAGTTACGCGCTTTCGCTTGCTAACTCGAGGTGGCGTATATTACGCTTTCCTCATTCAGTGTCAACCGTTTATTTCATCCGGTTGCCGCTGTTTTTAATCTTTCCGACCCGGTCACTTCGTGATGTTGTTCACGTTGTTCCCTGTCGATGGAGCGGCATTATAGGGAGTTCGATTTTAATGGCAAGCGAATAAATACAGTTTTATTTCGTTTGCCGTTTTTTTATCCAAAGACAGTTATTTTTGCGCTTTTGCTATAAAGGAAGGCAATGCAGCAAAGCTTTCCAGTACGGCGTCGGCTGCACTTTCACCCTGTTCGGTAACCGGCTTGCCGGTGCGTACTAAAATCTTATGGCCGACACCCGCCGCCGCAGCTGCCTGCATGTCTTCGAGTTTATCGCCCACCATATAAGATGAAGCCATATCAATATTGAGTTCCTCTTTGGCTGTCATAAACATACCTGGCAGAGGCTTACGGCAATCGCAAACCTGAGTAAACTCTTTAACGGTACCTTCGGGATGATGCGGGCAGAAATAGATGCCGTCGAGATCGACGCCTCTGTCGGCAAGCGACCAGTCCATCCACTCCGTCAGCGTCATAAACTGATCTTCGGTAAACTTGCCGCGTGCGATACCGGACTGATTGGTAACTAATACCAATAAGAAGCCCATCTCTTTGAGTTTAAGGCAGGCATCAATAACACCATCGATAAACTGGAAATCATCGATTTCATGTACATAGCCGTGATCGACATTCAAAGTCCCATCACGGTCAAGAAAGATTGCTGAAACTGGTTGTGCCACGAATTTGCTCCTGATGGCGGGTTAACGGCATCAGTATCGCATGTTTTCACTGCTCGTGAGAACGCTAACCTGGTTGACTTAGACGTCTAGACGCCTTAGCATCCACGACATGCTTCGGGGAAGTGCTCCCGCAGAGTTAATTTCACCACGTCACGGCAAAAAGACAGAATAAAAAAAATATGATTAAACTTTCAAACATCACCAAGGTTTTCCAGCAGGGTTCGCGCCAGATCGTCGCGCTCTCTGACGTGAGTCTTCACGTCCCTGCCGGGCAAATTTATGGCGTAATCGGCTCATCTGGCGCGGGGAAAAGTACATTAATCCGCTGCGTCAATTTGCTGGAACGTCCGACCAAAGGCCAGGTACTGGTTGATGGTCAGGATTTGATGTCCTTCTCCGAGAAAGCGCTGACCCGCGCACGCCGACAGATTGGTATGATTTTTCAGCACTTTAATTTGCTGTCGTCACGTACTGTCTTTGGCAATGTGGCACTGCCGCTGGAGCTGGATAACCTTTCTTCTGCAGAAATCAAAAAACGTGTTTCCGAGTTGCTGAGCCTTGTGGGCCTGGAAGATAAACATGATGCTTACCCGGCCAATCTTTCCGGCGGTCAAAAACAGCGTGTGGCGATTGCGCGCGCTCTGGCCAGCAATCCTAAAGTCTTGTTGTGCGATGAAGCGACCAGTGCTCTTGACCCGGCGACCACCCGCGCAATTCTTGAATTGCTGAAAGATATCAACCGTCGCCTTGGATTAACTATTTTGTTGATCACGCACGAGATGGATGTCGTTAAGCGCATTTGCGATCAGGTTGCGGTGATCAGCGATGGCAAATTAATCGAGCAGGATAAAGTGAGTGAGATGTTCTCACACCCTAAAACCCCGCTGGCGCAGCAGTTTATTCAGTCAACGCTGCACCTGGATGTCCCGGAAGATTACGCCGTACGTCTGGTTCCTGAACCTGAAGCCGGTCGGGTACCTTTATTACGTCTGGAATTCACCGGCCAGTCCGTTGATGCGCCTTTGCTTTCAGAGGCCGTGCGCCGTTTCGACATAAACAATAATATTATCAGTGCTCAGATGGATTATGCCGGCGGCGTGAAGTTCGGGATTATGCTGACAGAAATGCACGGTGCAGAAGAAAACACTCAGGCAGCAATTCAGTTCCTGCATGAAAATCAGGTAAAAGTAGAGGTACTCGGTTATGTCTGAGCCAATGATGTGGTTAATGGGTCGGGGGATTTGGGAAACTGTCATCATGACACTGACCTCTGGCTTCTTCGGTTTCGTTCTGGGTCTGCCTTTTGGCGTGCTGCTTTACGTCACCCGTCCGGGGCAGATTGCAGAGAACAAAAACGTCTATCGCGTGATGTCTGCGCTGGTTAACATTTTCCGTTCTATACCTTTTATTATTCTGCTCGTCTGGATGATTCCGTTCACACGTCTGATCGTCGGGACTTCAATCGGTTTACAGGCGGCAATTGTCCCCCTGACCGTTGGCGCGGCGCCATTTATCGCGCGTATGGTTGAGAATGCGTTGCTGGAAATCCCAAGCGGTCTGGTTGAAGCCTCACGCGCCATGGGCGCCACGCCAATGCAAATCATCCGTAAAATCTTGTTGCCGGAAGCTTTGCCGGGTCTGGTCAACGCAGCCACTATCACGCTGATCACTCTGGTGGGTTATTCTGCTATGGGCGGTGCTGTCGGTGCTGGTGGATTAGGGCAAATCGGTTATCAGTACGGTTACATTGGTTATGACGCAACTGTAATGAATACGGTATTAGTCCTGTTAGTCGTTTTGGTGTATTTAATTCAGTTTTGCGGCGACCGCATCGTAAAAGCAGTCACGCATAAATAATGAAACAACAGCTGTAATAGCTAACCCTGCGAATAATTTTTATCCGCTTATTGAGGAAAGGACATGTCTAATAAATTTAAATCCATTGCAGTTGTCGGCGCGCTTCTGGGAACGCTGGCTTTAGTTGGTTGCGGGCCGAAAGAACAGGATCCTAACCATATTAAAGTGGGTGTGATTGTCGGTTCTGAACAGCAGGTTGCTGAAGTTGCACAGAAAGTCGCTAAAGAAAAATATGGGCTTGACGTAGAGCTGGTGACTTTCAACGACTACGTGCTGCCAAACGAAGCGCTGAGCAAAGGCGATATCGATGTTAACGCCTTCCAGCATAAACCTTACCTGGATCAACAAATTAAAGATCGTGGTTATAAACTGGTTCCGGTCGGCAATACTTTCGTCTACCCAATCGCCGGTTATTCTAAAAAAATTAAGTCTATCGATGAGCTGAAAGATGGCGATCAGGTTGCATTGCCAAACGACCCGACTAACCTGGGCCGTTCATTACTGCTGCTGCAAAAACAAGGTTTAATCAAACTGAAAGACGGTGTTGGCTTGCTGCCGACTGTTCTGGATGTCACTGAGAACCCTAAAAACCTGAAACTGGTTGAGCTGGAAGCACCACAACTGCCACGTTCACTGGATGATGCAAAAATTGCACTGGCTGTAATCAACACCACTTACGCCAGCCAGATTAACCTGACGCCAGAGAAAGACGGCATCTTCGTTGAAGATAAAGAATCTCCGTACGTTAACCTGATCGTTGCGCGTGAAGACAATAAAGATGCTGAAAACGTGAAGAAATTCGTTCAGGCTTACCAGTCTGACGAAGTTAACGCCGCAGCGAACAAGATCTTCAACGGCGGCGCGGTGAAAGGTTGGTAATTCGCGAATGTCAGGAACACAGTATTTATCCTGATAATTACTCTCGCAAATATTCCTTTCACAAATAAATTCAAGGCGGGCTTATGCCCGCCTTGTTATTTCCTCAATACCTTGGTTCAATAACGCCACATTCTTTCCTGTAAACATATTAAAAAAGCAGAGGACATACCATGCGTGCTTTACCTCTCTGTTTGTCGGCACTTTTGCTGGCGGGTTGTTCCCTGACTCAACACACACAGCCAACAACCACTGCACCTGTTGTTAAAGAAGAGCCAAAACCTGTCAAACCAAAACCGGCTCCGGTTCGCCCTGCCCCCGTCAAACTGTATAAAGATGCTGAAGCTCTGGTCGGAACACCTTTCCGCGACCTGGGTGAAGTTTCTGGCGAGTCTTGCCAGAGCGATCAAAACGATACGCCACCAAGCCTTGCGGCTGCGCGTAAAAGAATGCTGACCCGCGCCTCTTATATGAAAGCAAATGCGGTGCTGTTGCATCAGTGCGAGATCGTCGGCGGCGTCCCTGGCTGTTTCCAGCAGGCAATTTGTCAGGGTTCAGCTCTGAATGTCACCTTTAAATGACCTCATTTTCTTTTGAGCAAATAGGGACCATTCATTCTCCCTACAAAGAGAAGTTTGCTGTTCCGCGCCAGCCGGGGTTAGTTCAGGATGGAGGCGGCGAATTACATCTTCATGCTCCTTATAACCAGCCCGAGGCCGTACGCGGGCTGGAAGATTTCAGTCATTTATGGGTGATGTTCATCTTTCATCAGACGATGGACGGGGGGTGGCGCCCGACGGTGCGTCCGCCGCGCCTTGGTGGCAATATTCGTACTGGCGTGTTTGCCACACGTTCAACTTTTCGCCCCAATCCGCTGGGTATGTCGCTGGTTGAACTAAAAGGCATTCACTGTCAGGGGCAGAGTGTGATTCTGCAACTCGGCAGTCTCGACCTCGTCGATGGCACCCCTGTTGTTGATATCAAACCTTATCTGCCGTTTGCGGAAAGCCATCCTGAAGCCCGTGCGGGTTTTGCCCAACATGCGCCAAAAGCCGATATGCCCGTGGAATTTCTCCCTCAGGCAGAATCTCAACTGGCAAAACATGCAGGAAAATATCCGCATCTGCGCCGCTTTATTACACAGGTATTAGGGCAGGATCCGCGTCCTGCTTACCGCAAAGGTGAATCTGCTGAACGGGATTACGCCGTTCGCCTGCTGGAATTTAATGTCCGCTGGCGGGTTGTAGGTTCCCTGAATCAGGTAATGTCCCTCGACGAAGACTAAATTTCCGTTGCGTCTCTTTTGGCAACACCAACTCGCTGGTAAACTAAGCCACTTTTCACGTTTTGGCTGCCACTGGCAGCCCGATTGCAATTTGCAGTGCTAACGGAACCAACACATCATGCGTACTACTCAATATCTGCTCTCTACACTGAAAGAGACGCCAGCCGACGCAGAAGTCATCAGCCACCAGCTGATGCTTCGCGCTGGTATGATCCGTAAACTGGCCTCCGGCCTGTACACCTGGCTGCCAACCGGCTTACGTGTTCTCAAAAAAGTTGAAAACATCGTACGCGAAGAAATGAACAACGCGAACGCCATTGAAGTGTCTATGCCGGTAGTTCAGCCCGCTGATTTATGGCAGGAGAGCGGACGTTGGGAACAATACGGCCCGGAACTGCTGCGTTTCGTTGACCGTGGCGAGCGTCCGTTCGTACTGGGTCCAACCCACGAAGAAGTCATTACGGATTTGATCCGCAACGAAGTCAGCTCCTACAAACAATTGCCGCTGAACTTCTTCCAGATCCAGACCAAATTCCGCGATGAAGTTCGTCCGCGCTTTGGCGTGATGCGTTCACGTGAATTCCTGATGAAAGATGCCTACTCGTTCCACACGACGCAGGAATCCCTTCAGGAAACTTACGATGCGATGTATGCGGCTTACAGCCAAATTTTCAACCGCATGGGTCTGGATTTCCGTGCTGTGCTGGCAGATACCGGTTCTATCGGCGGCAGCGCATCACATGAATTCCAGGTTCTGGCACAGAGCGGCGAAGATGATGTCGTGTTCTCTGATTCTTCTGATTTCGCGGCTAACATTGAGTTCGCTGAAGCATTAGCGCCAACGACGCCACGCGCTGCAGCATCTGAAGAAATGCGTGTTGTTGAAACACCAGATGCTAAAACCATCGCTGAACTGACTGAACAGTTCCAGGTGCCGGTTGAGAAAACCGTGAAGACCCTGATGGTTCACGCTACCCCGGAAAGCGGCCATAAACTGGTTGCCCTGCTGGTTCGCGGTGACCATGACCTGAACGAGATCAAAGCCGAAAAACTGCCACAAATTGCTGCTCCGCTGACTTTCGCAACAGAAGCTGAAATCCGCGAAATCGTTGCAGCAGGCCCGGGGTCACTCGGCCCGGTTAATCTGCCAATGCCAGTTGTTGCTGACCGCACCGTTGCCGCTATGAGCGATTTCAGCGCTGGCGCAAACATCGACGGTAAACATTACTTTGGTATTAACTGGGATCGCGATGTTGCGCTGCCAGAAGTGGCAGACATCCGTAACGTGGTTGCCGGCGATCCAAGCCCGGACGGCCAGGGTACTCTGGTTATCAAGCGCGGTATCGAAGTTGGCCACATCTTCCAGCTGGGTACTAAATACTCAGAAGCGATGAATGCAACAGTTCAGGGCGAAGATGGCCGTAATCAGGTCATGACCATGGGCTGTTACGGCATCGGAGTGACCCGCGTGGTCGCTGCGGCTATCGAACAAAACCACGATGACCGTGGAATTATCTGGCCGGACGCCATTGCTCCGTTCCAGGTTGCGATTCTGCCAATGAACATGCACAAATCTTTCCGCGTGAAAGATGCGGCGGAAGCGTTGTACAAAGAACTGCGTTCACACGGTATCGATGTGATCCTCGACGATCGTAAAGAGCGTCCGGGCGTCATGTTCGCAGACATGGAACTGATCGGTGTTCCACACCACGTTGTGATTGGTGATCGTAATCTGGACGCTGAAGAGCTGGAATACAAAAACCGTCGCAGCGGTGAAAAACAAATGATTAAGCAAGGCGATATTGTTGAATATCTGCTGAGCCAGATCCCGCGTTAATATTTTAGCGACAGACGTTCGCCCATTAAAATGCCCGCATTGCGCGGGCATTTTTGTTTGTACAATCCGATAAAAGCTTAAAGGCTAAGGGCAAACTTTATTGGCATCAAAGCTGATATTCTTATCCGCAACAACCGCCCGTTGCATTTGCCCCTCTTCCATTGAAGGTTCTGTCATAAAGTGACCGTCCATCGAGATGAAGACCAGCTGGTTCGGCGCTTTACGCGCAGCAAGGTAGCCAGCTTCCAGCGTTTTATTGGCAGACATCGGGAAAATATTACCCGTTGCGCAATCTTTAAAAGAGGCCGCATCGGCGCTGTATTGCATCATGCCGGTCAGTGCCATTGGCGTTTTAGGCAGGCTCTGCTGCACAGGTTTCAGCGTGTAGTTGAACGAAGAAACGATCGGCTCACCGCTGTGATCAAGCATTTCCAGATTTTCATCTTTTGGATGGAAATAGCGCTTCTCGCCATGGCTGTCAGTCAGAACCAGTTTATCTGCCGTACGCGCCCAACGGCCGTAGCTGGCGAAGCTCTGATCGCCCTCTTTGCTGCCCTGATACACTTCCTGCAAGATGTAAGTCCCGTCCTGTTGCAGGAACAATGAGGTTTTTAAGCCGCTGCAATCTGCGCAAGGCAAAACACCACTGTAACTTTGCTGCATCGCCTGAAGCGGTTTTTCATGATTGAAGGCAGCGGTGTGGCAGCCGAACAGTGACAGCGCCCCGAGCGCCAGCACTGCCGTGATAATGATTTTTTTCACAGTTTCTCCCCTACTGCTTTTTCCTTGTGCTGCGATAAAGATTGTCCTGCAACACGATTTAAGGCTGACGAATTTTGCCTCGTAATGCTTTTGTGGCACCTTTGCGCACTTTACTTTCTACGCGACGAATTTTAGACCCTTTGGTCGGCTTCGTCGCCCGGCGAGGTTTTTCTACCACCATCGCCTGCGAAATCAATGTACTCAGCCGGGCTACAGCGGCTTCTCGGTTCTGCTCCTGACTCCGGTATTCCTGGGCTTTAATGATTACCCAACCGTCAGCAGTAATAGAATGGTGATTGAATGCCAGTAACCGCTCTTTGTAATATTCTGGCAAACTTGACGCTTTAATATCAAAGCGTAAATGGATCGCCGTTGATGTTTTATTGACGTTCTGACCACCATTTCCCTGCGCGCGGATCGCCGTTAATTCGATTTCGCTGTCAGGGATTTCCAGTTTTCCGGAAAGGATTAGCACGCTGATTACCTTCCGTCATTTCCGGCAAACTCTTTCCATTCAGAAAAATGAATTTCCAAATTACTCTGAGCATCGGAAAGCCAAATAGTTCCGTCCTGTAAAGTTGCCTGTAAATCCATGGTCCTGCTGCCAAAAGCGGTCAGCTGATTCAGAAGCTCATCTTCTAAATATCGAATGCGAAGGTTGTTAAAACCTCTGACCTTCCCTTCAATTTGTGACCACCAGACTTTTGCCGCTCTCTCACCATAAGCGTAAAGCACGACTTCGCGCGATTGGTTACAGGCCTTTTTCAGACGCTTCTCATCCGGCAACCCTAATTCAACCCATAATTCGATGCCGTTATGATCGTTTTTACGCCAGATTTCAGGTTCGTCTTCCGCACTTAATCCACGGGTAAAAGTCAGGCGTTCATCTGCATGATAAATCCATGCCAGCAGACGCAGCATCATTCGTTGTTCTGTTTCTGAGGGATGCTGGGCCAAAGTCAGGTTGGCGTCATGAAAGAAATTACGATCCATATCAGCAATATTGATTGCTGCTTTATAAATTGTTGCTTTTAGCGCCATGGGAAACCTCTTGATATCAGACGCACAGTGTACTTGAAAGCGTCCTGCCTAAACCAGTTTTCCCCCGATGGACCTTCTGAATAAAGGCTGTACGCAAACGATTTACCTTTACAGGCCTGCTAATAACTCACACTCTCCTGTGCTATAGTCGTTAAATACTGAGAGTTTATCTTTCTGCGCTTTCCTCAGAGGGATACGCTTTTTAGGGAGAACTTATGCAACAATACTGTGAGTTGGTACGCCGTAAATATTCTGAAATCGCCAGCGGCGATCTCGGATATGTGCCCGATGCGTTGGGTTGTGTATTGAAAGCATTGGACGAAGTGGCAGCGAATGCTGAGCTTCCGTCTTCCGTTAGGGACCAGGCGGCCTACGCCGCCGCTAACTTATTGGTGAGCGATTATGTCGATGAATGATGAGTACCAACCCATCAATTGTGATGACTACGATAATCTCGAGCTCGCCTGCCAGCATCACCTGGTTTTGACGCTGAAGCTGCGTAGCGGAGAAGTCGTTGAGGCAAAAGCCAAAGATTTGTTAATGCGTAAGAAAGTGGAGTATCTGGTGGTCGAGGCCAGCGGAGAACAACGCGATCTGCGGCTTGATCATATAGAAAGCTTTAGCCATCCGGAAATTGGCACGGTGGTCGTGAGCGCAGAATAAGCGAAAACCTCCGTGACTATGACTAACGGGCAATCTCAGGGTTGCCCGTTTGCATTTCTGCAACCACCCCATTTCCTATTTAAGCGGCGTCAGACTGGCATAGTAAGCTGCCAGATCACTAACATCCTGCTCAGACAGTGATGACGTAAAAGCCTGCATGACACCCGCCTGCCCGCCGCTGCGTTCTCCTTTCTGATAAGCACGCAACGCCAGTGCAAGATAATCTTCATTTTGCCCGGCCAGATTAGGGTAAATAGCATTAACCGCTTTTCCCTTTGCGCCGTGGCATGCAGCACAACTTGCCGATTTAGACTGACCATCAGCACTGTTTCCCTGAGCCAGAACCGGTGAACTCAGCAATATCAGCGGCAATAACCCTGCCATTGCCCGCAACAAAATTCTCAGCATTACAACTCCCAAAATTAACCGCTTTCTATTTTATTGAGCAACCGGACCATAACAGCCGCCATTGTCCTTCGTTATTTTCAGCCAGTGCCTGACGGGTGATAAACCAGCCAGGTGCAGCAATAAGCTGTTCATTGTAATAAACCAGCGGAATGCGATCCCGTTGCCAGGGCGGCACGCCTAACTCAGACCACAACTTTTTCGCCTGACGGGCACGATCGCGCCCAACCTTTTCAATCATCCCGGAAGCATGAAAGCGAACGGTGATCGTTTCTCCCGCGCGCGGCTGGCGGATGACACAGCTTTCATCACCCGCATCACGAATTGCAGAAACTGATAAAACACCCAGAGCGTCAGGCAACAGAAGTTTGTCAGCAGGATCCCAGCTGATGACCTGATCCTTGAGGGATGAATATTGGGGCAACAGATACAGACGCTGGCGATAACGTCGCACAACAAAACTCCCAAGCTGAAGCTGCGCCTGTGCATCTTCACGGCTTAACGCCACTTCATCCCAAATTCTCTGGAGCTGTTCGCGGGAAGGCATTTTTGCTTCACGGCCAGCCAGCCAGCGGCGCAGCAGCGCGGAACGTCTTGCCGCCGAGAAACTCCCCATGCCCTCAACAGATAAACTTCCCCGTTCATCTGTTAACGCCGTCAGGGACTCACTGAGCAGTTCATCAAGCAGGGATTCCTGTTCCGCACATAACGAAGCGCTGCGGGCGGTGGATTGCGCGAAATGCGGCCAGCGCGCATAGAGCGAAGGAAGAATATCGAGTCGCAAAAAATTACGATCGAAACGGGCATCACAATTGCTGTCATCCTCGATCCACGTCAGCTGATGCTGATCTGCGTATTCCTCAAGTTGATCCCGGCTGAGATCGAGCAACGGCCGCATCAGCCGATAACCCAGCCCCATACTGTTCGCGCTCATCGCCGACAAACCCGCAGGGCCACTACCGCGTTTGAGCGCCAGCAAAAACGTTTCACACTGATCGTTAAGATGTTGCGCTGTCAGTAAGACTTCGCCTTCTTCCAGCTGTGTTGAAAATGCCTGATAGCGTGCAGCTCTTGCTGCCGCTTCAATCCCGCCATCACGGGCATTTACCTGAACCTTGATGACCGACAGCCCGATATTCCTCAGCTGACAAAAATCATGGCAATGTATCGCCCAGCCATCCGCAAACGGGCTTAATCCGTGATGCACATGTAATGCCCGCAGCCGTAAGTCCGGGATCTGGTTGTCCCGCAACTGCGCAAGACCAGCCAGCAAAACGGTTGAATCCAGACCGCCGCTAAATGCCACGCAAAGTTTTCGCGCAGACCCAATTTTGCTGCGCAGATGTTCAGTCAGAAACAGTGCTGACGGATGACGATTCATGAGATTACCGGGATTCGTAAAGCTCTAACGGCAGGCCGTCGGGATCGGTGAAAAAAGTAAACTGTTTGCCGGTATAAGGATCTGTTCTCACCGGTTCGCAAAAGACACCGGCGGCTTCCAGCGCACTGACGGACTGCCCGATATCTTCAACGCTGAACGCCAGATGGCGCAAACCGCAGGATTCAGGCCGGCTTGGACGGGCAGGTGGATTTGGGAAGCTGAACAACTCAATCGTATACTGGCCGTTCAGTGCCAGATCGGCTTTCCATGAATCACGTTCTTCGCGGTAAAACTCGCCAAGTAAGGTAAACCCAAGAATATCGCAATAGAAATGTTTACTGGCCTGATAATCAGAACCAATGACCGCGATGTGATGAACCTGGCGAAGATTAAGCATGATGATTTCCTGTTAATTCCTGCTGTGCACGTTACTCAGGGTGTTTGCAGACGTCAATAAAAAGCCCTCACGAAGAGGGCGGTTTGTTAACCCGCTTCCGGGAGTTTTAAAACTTTTACCAGATAGCGCCCGTCTTCTGTGAGACGGGTTCCATGAATATCCGTTTCAAATCCCGGATAACGCTCACCGATAGAACACAGCATGATCAGAAAATCGAGAACGGCCCGGCTCTCTTGCGTAATCATCTCACCGGGCATCACCACGGGTACGCCCGGTGGATACGGCAGAATCATATTGGCAGAGACTTTGCCAATCAGTTCGTCAATGTCGCACTCATCGATATGCCCGCGCACCTGATGCTGGAACATTTCATATGGCGTCATTTTCATTTCCGGCAACACATCAAAAGCCTCGATCATCAGACGTGGAAGATCATGGCGGACAATCAGTTTGTGGATCCCCTGAGCCAGATCCTGAATGCGCATATTACGGTAGAAATCCGGATCTTCTGCATAAAGGTCCGGAAGCATATTTTTGACCCGAAGATTAAGATCATAGCTGCGTTTGAAGTCCGTCAGCCCGCGCATCAGGCTCATGGATTTGGTTTTATCAATACCAATGCTGAACAGGAAAAGCAGATTGTACGGACCCGTTTTTTCCACTACCACGCCGCGCTCATCAAGGAATTTCGCCACCAGTGCCGCCGGGATCCCCTCTTCTTCGAGTTTGCCCATTTCATTCATGCCGGGCGTCAGGATCGTCACTTTGATCGGATCCAGATACATATGATTGGTATCGGCATCAGCAAAACCATGCCAGTTTTGATCCGGATTCAGCGGCCAGCACTCTGCTTCATCAATATGCTCAGGTTGCCAGATATCGAAGAACCAGCCGTCAGTTTCCTCACGCAGCCGTTGTATCTCATTACGGAAATGCAGCGCACGTTCCACAGAACGGTTGATGAGCCGCCGTCCGGGGTTTCCGCGCAACATAGCCGCCGCAGTTTCTGCCGACGCCACAATGCCGTAGTTCGGCGATGTGGTGGTGTGCATCATGTAGGCTTCATTAAAGGTGCTTTCGTTATAGTCGCCTTTAATGTGAATCATGGAAGCCTGTGAGAAAGCCGCCAGCAATTTATGCGTCGACTGCGTTTCATAAATCACTTTGCCGGGAACCCGCTCGCCACTCATTCCACTTTTGCCATCATAAATCGGATGGAAATTGGTGTACGGCACCCACGCGGAATCAAAGTGAATCGACGGTACATCCAGCGTATTTTTGATGTAATCCGTGTTGTAAAGCAGCCCGTCGTAGGTGGAATTGGTGATCACCGCATGCACGGGCCAGGTGGCATTTTCGGTCTGCGCGATCTTCTCTTCAATGCTTTCACGTGTGAATTCCCGTTGCGGGATCCCGCCCAGAATACCGTAGGCATTGCGGTTCGGACGCAAATACACCGGCACGATGTTGGTCATCATCATCAGATGCGCCAGAGATTTGTGGCAGTTTCGGTCAATCAGCACGGTGCTGCCCGCAGGCGCGGCGTACATCCCGACAATTTTGTTTGCCGTGGATGTGCCATTGGTAACGATATAGCTTTGCTCCGCCCCAAACGTTCGCGCGATGTATTCCTCCGCCTCTAAATGCGGGCCGGTATGGTCGAGCAGGGAACCGAGTTCCGTTACCGAAATCGACACATCCGCTTTCAAGGTCTTAGCCCCGAAGAAGTCATAAAAAAGCGTTCCGACCGGGCTTTTCAGAAAGGCCGTACCGGCCATATGTCCGGGCGTACAGAAGGTATATTTCCCTTCTTCCACATAGGTAAATAACGCTTTGGTCAGCGGCGGCGTGATGGTGTCGATATATTCATCGGTGTACTGGCGAATACGCTTGGCAATATCATCGGCAGCAGCCAGAGCATACTCGAAGAAATACAAGACCATACGCATCTCATTAACATCAACGTCCAGCGTGGAGTGCGTATTGATGAACGCGTAAAGCGGCAGGTATTCATTCAGTTCATTGATTTCCGTACACAGCTCTTCACTGTGCTGGTCCCAGTCGAAAATCGCCCCGCAGATACGGGCATTATTTTCGATGAGTTTGAGTAAGTCAGCACGATCGCGTGGATAAATAATCTGGAATCCGAGAAGCGTCAGCGCGCTATCCAGTTCACGGATTGGCTCATCTTTATAGTAGGCCCCTTCCGGCCGCATGATAGCGATAATATTCATCTGACAAATCCTTCTGTTGTATATCTCTCAGGTATTTATAGAAACACGGTTAACGGACGCTGTGTACCCTTTACCACCGGGTTTCGACCAAAAAGAGGGAATTTAAGAATGCAGGAAAATCTGAGAAGGAAAAACGGTCAATAAAAAAGGCTATGCCGGAGCATAGCCTTTCGCAATACATTGCTGATATCAGCAGTAACCGTAAGTCATCAGACGCTGATAACGACGGTTGCGCAGTTCTTCAGTGCTCAGAACATCCAGATCGCTCAGGTCAGCTTCCAGTTGTGCACGCAGAGAAGCGGCCATTGCCTCAACGTTACGATGCGCGCCACCCAGAGGTTCCGGGATCACGGAGTCGATCAGTTTCAGCTCTTTCAGGCGCGGAGCAATAATACCCATTGCTTCCGCAGCCAGAGGCGCTTTATCTGCGCTCTTCCACAAGATAGACGCACAGCCTTCCGGTGAAATGACCGAGTAGGTGCTGTATTGCAGCATGTTAACTTTGTCACCCACGCCGATTGCCAGAGCACCACCGGAACCCCCTTCACCAATAACGGTGCAGATAACCGGGACGTTCAGACGCGACATTTCGCGCAGGTTGCGGGCGATCGCTTCAGACTGGCCACGTTCTTCCGCACCCACACCAGGGTATGCACCCGGGGTGTCGATGAAGGTGATGATTGGCAGTTTGAAACGTTCGGCCATTTCCATCAGGCGTAACGCTTTGCGATACCCTTCAGGTGCAGGCATACCGAAGTTACGACGAATTTTCTCTTTGGTTTCACGGCCTTTCTGATGACCAATGATCATCACAGCACGTTCACCCAGACGAGCAATACCACCAACGATAGCTTTATCGTCCGCGAATGCACGGTCACCCGCCAGTTCATCAAAATCGGTGAAGATATGTTTGATGTAATCCAGGGTATAAGGGCGACGAGGATGGCGCGCCAGTTGGGCAATTTGCCAGGCGCCCAGATCAGAGAAAATCTTACGGGTCAGTTCAACGCTTTTCTCGCGCAAGCGTGCAACTTCTTCGTCCAGATTAATATCTAATTTTTCGTCTTGACGGCTGACTGCAGTCAGCGAGTCAATTTTCGCTTCCAGTTCCGCAATCGGCTGTTCAAAATCAAGAAAATTCAGACTCATAGCATTCCTATTTTAGTCAAATTCCAGTTCCACCTGCTCACTACCGACCAGGCCTCGCAAATCCAGCAACAGTTTGTCCGTTGGCGTAACACGCCATGACGCCCCGAATCGCAGCCGGGCTCTTGCATTTTCTCGTTGGTAATACAGATGCACTGGTATCGTCCCCGATCGGTGAGGTTCCAACGATTGGCGGAGACGGTTCAAAAGCTGGTCATCAATTTGCCTGTCAGTCAGCGAGATAGCAAGACCGCGAGCATATTTTTCCCGTGCTTCACTGATGTCCATTACATCGCGGGCCATCATTTTAAGCCCGCCACTGAAGTCATCAAAGCTGACCTGTCCTGTGGCGATAAGGATACGGTCTTTTTCCAATAAATGCTGGAATTTTTCCAACGCTTCGGTGAACAACATCACTTCGAGACGACCGGAACGATCGTCAAGCGTACAGATCCCAATGCGGTTACCGCGTTTGGTGACCATAACGCGTGCAGCGAGAACCAGCCCCACTGCGACGGTCATTTTACCCCGATCCGTCGGGTGCATATCTTTCAAACGCTGTCCGCCGCCATAACGTTCGATTTCTTTCAGATACTGCGTGATCGGATGCCCGGTCAGATACAAGCCGAGCGTTTCCCGTTCGCCATCGAGCACCGTTTGTTCCGGCCACGGCATCACGTTTGAGTAAGATTTTTCAACCTGTTCAGGCGCTTCGGCCAGAACACCAAACATGTCTACCTGACCAATGGCCTCCGCTTTCGCGTGCTGATCTGCCGCTTTCAGCGCGTCACTGAGAGAACTCATCAGAGCGGCTCGATGCGGCCCAAGCCGGTCAAAAGCGCCGGACATAATCAGTTTTTCAAGAATGCGTTTGTTCAGCTTTTTGACGTCGGCCCGCGCGCACAAATCAAACAACTCTTTGAAATAGCCGCCTTCATTACGCGCTTCAATAATCGCTTCAATCGGGCCTTCACCCACGCCTTTTATCGCGCCGATACCGTAAACGATCTCACCTTCGTCGTTAACGTGGAAGTGATACAGACCGCTGTTGATGTCCGGCGGCAGAATTTTCAGGCCCATACGCCAGCATTCATCCACCAGCCCGACAACTTTCTCGGTGTTATCCATATCAGCGGTCATTACCGCCGCCATGAATTCGGCCGGATAGTGCGCTTTCAGCCATAACGTCTGGTACGACACCAAAGCGTAGGCGGCTGAGTGAGATTTGTTAAAGCCGTAACCGGCAAATTTCTCTACCAGGTCAAAGATTTTAATCGCCAGTTCGCCGTCAACGCCGCGTGATTTAGCGCCATCTTCGAAGCCGCCGCGCTGTTTTGCCATTTCGACCGGGTTTTTCTTACCCATTGCGCGACGTAACATGTCTGCGCCGCCCAGCGAATAACCCGCCAGAACCTGCGCAATCTGCATAACCTGTTCCTGGTACAAAATGATGCCGTAGGTCGGCTCCAGTACCGGTTTCAGGGACTCATGCTGCCACTGGATATCGGGGTAAGAAATCTCTTCACGACCGTGTTTACGGTCGATGAAGTTATCTACCATCCCCGACTGTAACGGCCCTGGGCGGAACAGCGCCACCAGTGCGATCATATCTTCGAAGCTGTCGGGTTTGAGGCGTTTGATCAAATCTTTCATGCCACGGGATTCAAGCTGGAAAACCGCTGTGGTTTCCGAGCGTTGCAGCATGTCGAAACTTTTCTTGTCATCAAGCGGGATCGCAGCGATATCCAGCGGTGCTTCACCCGCTTTTGCGCGGCGCGCGTTGATCATTTCCAGCGCCCAGTCGATGATCGTCAGCGTACGCAGGCCCAGGAAGTCGAACTTCACCAGCCCGGCATATTCCACGTCGTTTTTATCGAACTGTGTAACCGGATGATTACCTTCGGCGTCGCAATAGAGCGGCGCAAAGTCGGTAATTTTCGTCGGCGCAATAACCACACCACCTGCGTGCTTACCGGCATTTCGTGTAACGCCTTCCAGCTGACGCGCCATGTCGATAAGCGACTTAACTTCTTCATCCGCCTCATAAATCTCAGGCAACTGAGGTTCAGCAGCAAACGCTTTTTCCAGCGTCATACCCGGATCCGGCGGAACTAATTTCGAAATGCGATCGACGAAACCATAGGGATGACCCAGCACGCGGCCAACGTCACGGATAACCGCTTTCGCCGCCATCGTACCGAAAGTAATAATCTGCGAAACGGCTTCACGACCGTACATTTCCGCGACGTGGTCGATAACCCTGTCGCGTTTTTCCATGCAGAAGTCGACGTCAAAGTCGGGCATGGAAACACGTTCAGGGTTAAGGAAACGTTCGAACAGAAGATCGAATTCAAGGGGATCCAGATCCGTGATTTTCAGCGCATAGGCCACCAGTGAACCTGCACCGGAACCACGTCCCGGCCCGACCGGCACGCTGTTATCTTTCGACCACTGGATGAACTCCATAACGATCAGGAAGTAGCCCGGGAAGCCCATCTGGTTGATAACTTTAAGTTCGATATCCAGACGTTCGTCATATTCAGGCCGACGTTGGGCGCGGACTTCAGGATCCGGGAATAAAAACTCGAGACGTTCTTCCAGCCCGATTTTCGATTTTTCGACCAGGAAATCTTCCGTGGTCATATCGCCGGTCGGAAATTGCGGCAGGAAGTATTCGCCCAGACGGATTGTTACGTTGCAGCGTTTGGCGATTTCAACACTGTTTTGCAACGCTTCGGGAATATCTTCAAACAGCTCGCACATTTCGTCTTCACTGCGCATGTATTGCTGCGAAGTGTAATTGCGCGGGCGTTTCGGGTCATCAAGCGTAAAGCCATCGTGGATTGCTACGCGGATTTCATGGGCATCAAAGTCCGTCGGCACCATGAAACGCACGTCGTTGGTGGCCACAACGGGCAAACCGCGCTCCGTCGCCAGCGCCACGGCGGCATGCAGATAGTTTTCTTCCTCTGCGCGACCGGTGCGGATCAGTTCGAGATAATAACGATCGGGGAAATATTGCTGATAGAACTCCAGGCATTGCTCAACCTGCGGACCATTTCCGCGGATCATGAACTTGCCGACATCGCCCATTTTCGCGCCAGAAAGCAGGATCAGCCCTTCATTCAGCTCAGCCAGCCACTCGCGGTCAACAATCGGGCCCGCCGCGCCATAGCCGCGCTGATAAGCACGGGAAATGAGCAGTGTCAGGTTCTGATAACCCTGATTGTTCATTGCCAGTACGGTCAGCTGCGCAAGTTCATCGCCGAGGATTTCACTTTGAACATTCAGGTCTGCGCCGATAATCGGCTTAACGCCTGCGCCGTGCGCCGCACCGTAAAATTTCACCAGCCCGCACAGGTTGGTGAAATCGGTGATAGCCAGAGCAGGCATGCCGAGTGACGCTGCGCATTTCACCAGCGGACCCACTTTCGCGAGGCCATCCACCATGGAATAGTCGCTATGTACGCGCAGATGAATAAAACGAGGTTCGGCCATATCCAGAGTCCAGAAATATGTGAATTAAGAGTTTATGTGCCCGCTAATTTATAAATAAAAGTCAGGGGCAGAAACAAAGTGACGCGCTAGGCCAGCCCGAGTGCGCGTTTTACCGGCGCAAAACTGCGGCGGTGATGTGCTGTCGCACCAAGCCGGGCGAGACTTTCAAGATGCACCGGCGTCGGATAGCCTTTGTGTTTCGCAAAACCATATTCAGGGAACTGCAAATCCAGTTCAACCATTTCGCGATCGCGGGTCACTTTGGCAAGAATGGATGCCGCGCTGATTTCAGCGACTTTACTGTCACCTTTCACCACGGCCTGCGAAGCCATTGGCAATTTCGGGCAACGGTTGCCATCAATCAGCACCATATCCGGCGTCAGTGCCAGGCCGGCAACGGCTCTTTGCATGGCAAGCATCGTGGCATGCAGGATGTTCAGTTCATCAATTTCATGCGGCTCTGCCCGCCCGAGACTCCAGGCCAGCGCCTTTTCTTTGATTTCAATGTATAACGCTTCGCGACGTTTTTCGGTGAGCTTCTTTGAATCCGCCAGCCCCATAATCGGGTTGGCAGGATCGAGGATCACCGCAGCCGTCACCACTGCGCCGACCAGCGGACCGCGGCCAACTTCATCCACACCGGCAATACACACGGCCTGCGGATAAACAAAAAATTCACTCATCGGTTTGCCAGCTCCATTACGGCCTGAGCGGCCTGCTCATCAGCATCACGGCGAATGCTTTCATGCAATTCCAGGAAAATTTTACGCAATTCCTCGCTTTTTTCATCACCCGCCAGTAACGGCAGAAGTACGGCAGAAAGCTTTTCCGGTACACATTCGGTTTGCAGCAATTCGGTGACAATTTCCCGTCTTGCCAGCAAGTTTGGCAGGGATACATAAGGGGTTTTCACCAGACGCTCCGCCAGCCAGAACGTAAAAGGCTTCATGCGATAACCCACGACCATCGGGCATTTCGCCAGCATACACTCGAGCGCAGCGGTGCCAGACGCAAGAAGTGCAGCATCGCTGGCAATCATCGCTTCACGCCCTTTGCCATCGAGCAAATGCGCAGGCAGATCAGGCGCAATCTCAGCCTTGATACGCTCGAATTGCTCGCGGCGCCTGGCGTTAACCAGCGGCACCACGATGTGCAAATCAGGGTAAGTCTGTCGCAGCTGTAACGCTGTTTTCAGGAAATCCGCGCTGAGCATTTCGACTTCGGCATGGCGGCTTCCCGGCAATAATGCCAGGCAATGGACATCATTAGGGATCCCAAGCGATGCACGAGCCGCCTGCTTGTCCGGATGCAAAGGCATGGCATCCGCCATCGTATGACCGATGAAGCGGCAGGGAACGTTAAATTTGTCGTAAAACGCTTTTTCGAAAGGCAGGAATGCAAGAACTAAATCTGTCGCCTTGCCAATTTTGAATACACGCTTTTGTCGCCAGGCCCACACTGACGGGCTGACATAATGGATGGTACGGATGCCGCGCTGTTTCAGGCGGCCTTCCAGTGTGATATTGAAGTCGGGAGCATCAATGCCCACGAAAACATCTGGCTGAAGTTCGCTGAAACGTCGGGTGAGGTCTTTGCGGATTTTCAACAGGCGTGGCAGTCGTTCTAAAACTTCCACCACGCCCATCACGGCCAGCTCTTCCATTTCGTACCAGGCTTCACATCCTTCCGCCTGCATCAGCGGACCTGCAACCCCTACAAAACGGGCATCAGGATGATGTTTTTTCAGGGCTCGGATCAGCCCGGCGCCAAGAATGTCACCGGACGTTTCACCGGCCACCAGGCCAATTGTCAGAACAGGCTTTTGCATTGTTTTCCGTAGCGCAGATCAGCGAATAATGCCGCGGGTAGAGCGGCTAAAGAAATCACTGAAAGGTTTAGCTTTCGGGAATTCAGCGGCAATTGCAGCGATTTCCGGTTGTGCTTCTTCCAGCGTTTTACCGCTGCGGTACAGTAACTTGTAGGCATTACGGATTGCGTGCAGATCTGCTTTCTCAAAACCACGGCGCTTAAGACCTTCGATATTGATACCGAAAGGTGTCGCATGGTTACCCTGCGCAATGACGAACGGAGGGACATCCTGGGCAACGCCAGAACAACCACCTACCATCACATGCGCGCCGATGATGCAGAACTGATGCACTGCGGTCATGCCGCCGATGATCGCAAAATCATCAACTTCAACGTGGCCGCCAAGTGTCGCGTTGTTCGCCAGAATACAGCGATTTCCAATGACACAATCGTGGGCGATATGTGCGTTAACCATCAACAGGTTATCGCTGCCCACTTTTGTCAGACCACCGCCCTGAACGGTACCACGGTGAATGGTAACGCTCTCACGAATATTGTTGCGATCGCCGACCTCAACGCGTGTTGGTTCACCGGCATATTTCAGATCCTGGTTAATTTCACCAATGGAGACGAACTGGAAAATGCGGTTATCGCGACCAATTTTGGTCACGCCATTAAGAACTACGTGTGATTTAAGCTCAGTACCTTCTCCGATTTCTACCTGGGAACCCACGTAGCAGAAAGGACCGATATGCACTCCGGCACCGATAACGGCACCTTCTTCAACAATAGCGCTTGGATGAATAAAGGCGGTTTTGTCAATCATGTATTAAGACTCCCGGCGACGGGCGCACATCATTGATGCCTCGCAAGCAATCTCACCATCTACTTTTGCGACACCTTTAAAACGAGCAACACCACGACGCTCTTTAATGAATTCAACTTCCAGAACCATCTGGTCACCCGGAAGGACCGGACGTTTAAAGCGTGCATCATCGATTGCTGCGAAGTAATACAGTTCGCCTGGCTCCAGTTTACCCACGCTTTTAAATGCCAGAATACCGGTGGCCTGGGCCATCGCTTCCAGAATCAATACGCCTGGGAAGATAGGTTTTCCCGGGAAATGGCCCTGGAAGAACGGTTCGTTAAAAGAAACGTTTTTCACAGCACGCAAAAATTTGCCTTTCTCAAAATCCAGCACGCGATCAACCAGTAAAAACGGGTAACGGTGTGGCAATAAATCCAGTATCTCTTCAATACGCAGAGTATGAGTGTCAGTAGTCAAAATACTCTTCCTGTCTATAAAAAACTGATGGCATCAATAACACGGCCTGCCAGACCCCAAAAAAAGGTCATCAGGCAGGCCGCAAATAGGAACGTATGTCGCAGGTTCACTCAACAAAGGGAACACAAAGCGTCACCGTAAATGGTAATTAATCTTTTTCGATTTTACGCTCGACAGCTTTCAAGCGCTTATTCATCTCATCAATATTCATTACCAACGCAGCCGTCTTACGCCAAACTTTATTCGGTTGTAACGGAATACCGGAGGAGTATACCCCAGGTTCAGTGATTGGTCGCATCACCATTCCCATTCCTGTTACGACAGCCTGGTCACAAATCTCCATGTGACCGTTGATAACACTGGCTCCACCGATTTGGCAGTAGCGTCCAATTTTCAGACTACCGGCCATAATAACACCGCCAGCCACCGCCGTATTGTCTCCAATCACGACGTTGTGTGCAATCTGGCATTGGTTATCAATGATAACGCCGTTGCTGATAATGGTGTCATCCAGCGCGCCGCGGTCAATCGTGGTGCACGCACCAATTTCTACGCGATCGCCAATGATGACGGTGCCCAGCTGAGGAATTTTGATCCAGTTGCCGCGGTCGTTGGCATAACCAAAACCGTCAGCACCGATCACCGTACCTGACTGAATCAGGCACAACTCACCAATTTCTACGCGGTGATAAATAGAAACGTTGGCCCACAAACGTGTACCCGCGCCTATTTTTGCCTCTTTACCGATAAAGCAGCCTGCGCCGATGACAACATTGTCACCCAGCACAACGCCCGATTCGATGACTGCATTTGCGCCAACCGAGACATTCTTACCCAATGAAGCACTGTCTGATATCACCGCGCTCGCAGCAATATCCTGTGCCGGTGCTGGCGTAGTATCCAGCAACTGCGCCATACGCGCGTACGTCAGGTAAGGGTTTTTAACCACTAATGCCGCTGTAGGGCAAAATGGCAGATCCGCTTCCGTCAACACTACGGCACCTGCATGACAGGAGGCCAACTGTTCACGGTAGCGGCTGTTTGATAAAAACGTGATTTGCTCAGAGTGTGCGGAATGCATTGAAGCAACGCCGGTGATGGCAATTTCGCCATCACCGTGCAATTGTGCATCCAACTGCTGTGCGAGATCAGCCAGTCGAATTGAAGACATGTTTATTTAACCTGTTTCAGCACATCAGCAGTAATATCTTTGTCATTGCTTGCGTATGCAATAGCGTTTGCATCAATAACAACATCATAACCTTCTTTGCTGGCAACAGATTTCACAGCGTCCTGAATACGGCTCAGGATTTTGTTACGTTCTTCGCCCTGGCGACGACGGTTATCTTGCTCGAACTGCTGCGCTTTAGCTGAGAAAGCTTCGCGCTGAGCCATAACGTCTTTTTCGAGTTTAGAACGATCGCTGGCTTTCATGGTCGAGCCATCACGTTGCAGACGTTGCATTTTGGTTTGCAGATCACGTTCCTGAGATTGCAAATCAGTTGCACGACTTTTGAACTCGTTTTCCAGTTGTTTAGCCACAGCTTCGCGAGCTGGCATCTGTTGGAAAATGCTAGCGACGTTAACGATAGCAATTTTGTCAGCAGCCTGAACGCTAGCTGAAGAAGCCATAACTAAACCGAGGCCTGCGGCATATAACCACTTTTTCACTATAAACTCCTTCCATCACCCGTTTGTGCCAGATGGCACAGTAAATTACACAAAACACCCGACATTAAAACAATACACGGGCCGAAACCCGTGTATCAAATCCAGCATCAGGCCATTGCGATTCTGCTGAATAAACGCTTTGCAGACAAAACGTTACCAGGTTTTACCAATGTTAAACTGGAACTGTTCCGCTTTGTCGCCTTCGTATTTCTTAACTGGCTGTGCGTAAGAGAACACCAGCGGCCCCAAAGGAGACTGCCACTGCAACGCCAGACCAGAAGACACACGAATGTTGCCAGGCTTACTGTAATCAGGCACACCCGCTGCGATAGTTTGCGGCGTGTTTTCCCAACCTGTATCCCAGACTGTACCGCTATCCACGAACAGAGACGTACGCAATGAGTTAGCGTATTTCTCGCTAACAAACGGAGTTGGAACAATCAGTTCCGCACTCAGGATGGCCATTGCGTTACCGCCCACTGCATCGCTCGAATTATCAATCGGGCAGGTGCTGTACGAGGTATTAGCCGTAGTACATTTGTAATAAGCTGCTTTCGGACCGATGGTGTTCGACTGGAAACCACGAACACTGCTTGAACCGCCGGCATAGAAGTTGTCATAGAACGGCACTTCTTTGCCGCCCAGACCATCCGCATAACCTGCGCGCGCACGCCCCATCAGTACCCAATCACGATCCTGATTCAGCGGCATATAGCTGGTTGAATCGAAAGTGATTTTATAATATTCGTTATCTGAACCCGGCACGGTCACTTTACCGTTCAGGCTGGCTTTGGTCCCTGACGTCGGGAAGTAACCACGGTCAAGGTTGTTATAACCCCAGCCCAGATTCACGAAGAAGTCATCAGCACTGAAATCAGCATCTGAGTTATCGCTGGTCGTTACCGCAGGTTTCAGGCCCACAGAGTTCAGATAACGGAACATCGCGATCTGAGGTTCCATATTGGACAGATCGTTGTGTACGTAATCCAGCCCCAGACGCAATGAGTTGTTCTCATTGACAGGGAAACCAAGGTTGCCGCCAATACCGTAACTTCTGTTGGTATAGTCAGACAGGTCCGCATTATCCGCTTTAAAGTCGTTATAGAAAATACGACCGCCCAGACTCACACCGTCAACGGTGAAGTACGGGTCTGTGATCGTGAATTCTGCGTACGTCTGGTAATCATTTTTCGTACCGCTGATGCCTACGGAGTTACCCGTACCCAGCCAGTTGTCCTGCTGGACACCAACCTGGAAGCTGACACCACTTTCAGTACCGTAACCGACACCAAAGTTGAAACTACCGGTGTTACGTTCTTTCACTTTGTAGACCACATCAACCTGGTCCGGTGAACCCGGAACGCGTTGTGTATCCACATCAACAGTTTCGAAGTAACCCAGACGGTTCAGACGCTCTTTACCTTTATCGACCAGATCATTACCTAACCAGGCACCTTCCATCTGACGCATTTCACGGCGCAGAACGCTGTCTTTACTGGTGTCATTGCCTTCAAAACGGATATGACGCACATAGAAACGGTTACCCGCATCTACGTTGATATGCAGTTTTACTGTCTTGTCTGCATCGTTAATTTCAGGCTGAGTAGTCACACGCGGATAGGCATAGCCATAACGGCCCAACATCTGCTTGATGTCGTTTTCCATCTTGGTGACTTTAGCGCCGTTGTAAAGCTCGCCTTTATCAATTTTAGTCAGGCTCTGAACTTCAGCTGAGTGACCCGCCATGCTGCCGGTAACTTCAACACCAGAAAGTTTGTACTGCTCACCTTCTGTGATGTTCAGCGTGATGTAGATGCCTTTTTTGTCCGGCGTCAGGCTGACCTGAGTCGAATCAATGTTGAAACGGGCATAACCGCGATCCAGATAGAAACTGCGCAGGGTTTCAAGGTCACCCGCCAGCTTTTGTTTCTGGTATTTACGGTCACCGACCACGTTCCACCAAGGCACTTCATCGCGCAACTGGAAGCGGGAAATCAGTTCATCAGTCGAGAAGGCATGGTTACCCACGATGTTGATCTGCTGAATTTTGGCAGAAACACCTTCGGTAAACACCAGTTTCAGGTCAACACGATTACGCGGTAAAGGGGTCACAACCGCTTTTACCGACGCACTGTATTTACCGACGCTGTAATAGAAATCTTCCAGGCCTTTTTCAATACTGCCGATGGTTGTACGGTCAAGCGCTTCGCCAACGCGGACGCCAGAGGCTTCCAGGTTTTGTTTCAGCATGTCATCTTTCACCGATTTATTACCGGAGAAAGTGATGCTGGCAATCGTTGGACGTTCCTTGACCTGGACAATCAGAGAATCACCATCGCGAAGGACACGAACGTCCTCAAAGTTGCCAGTGGCAAACAATGCGCGAATGGTATTACTGATGTCATCGTCAGTAACGGTATCACCGACACGAACCGGCATATTGAGTAACGCCGCACCGACGGCAACTCGCTGCAGGCCTTCGAAATGAATATCTTTCACTACGAAACCGTCTGCACCGTATACGGTGGCGCTGCCAAACAGCAGCGACGCTATGAGCAACTTTTTGATCGCCATCGTTGTTATGCGTTCTTCCTAACCTAATCTCCGGTCTTAAAGACGGGAGAAATCATTGAAAAGTGCAAGCCCCATCAACAACACCAGCAAAACTGAACCAATGCGGTAACTGAAGTCCTGAACTCGCTCGGAAACTGGCCCACCTTTGAGCTTTTCTATTGCAAGAAACAGCAGGTGGCCACCATCTAATACCGGTAACGGGAAGAGGTTGATGATCCCCAGATTGACACTGATGAGTGCCAAAAACGTGAGGTAAGACACCAAACCATACTCCGCTGACATTCCTGCGCCCTGTGCGATGGAGATTGGGCCACTCAGATTGTTCAGCTTCACATCCCCGGTAATTAACTTACCCAGCATGCTCACGGTGAGTTTCATCAGTTGCCAGGTTTTATCCCCGGCCTCATAAAACGCCACAAACGGACCATACTGACGGATTGTTTTATATTCATCAGGCAGCGGCACCACTTTCGGGACCACACCAGCAAAACCCTGTATTTTGCCTTTACCTGCAGACTTCGTATCCGGCGTCAGTGTTAAAGCGACGGGAGAACCACCCCGCTCAACTTCCAGACTGATTGGCTTGCCCGGATTGTCACGCACCTGAATGACAAACGACTGCCAACTTTCCAGAATCTGACCATCGACTTTAACGATCCTGTCTCCGGCTTGCAAACCCGCCTTTTGCGCGGCTGAATCTGGCTGCACTTCCTGCAAGACAGATTCTATCTGCGGACCTCGTGGAATCATACCCAGAGAGACCACCGGATCCTGCTTTTCAGGATCAAACTGCCACTGACGTAAATTCAGTGTTTTCTCAACAACATTATTGGAGCCAAAAGGCGCAACTCCCACTGTCGTTTGATCATCACCAATCTCGCCAATCAACGCCATACGAACTGAATCCCAATCAGGCGTTTCGATACCGGCAACAGACTTTAGTTCCATTCCCGGAGAAATATTGGATTGCGCAGCGATTGAATTTGCAGTGACATTTGCAACAACCGGACGCACGGTCGGCACACCAATCACGAAGATCAGCCAGTATGCAAAAACAGCAAAGATAAAATTGGCAATTGGCCCGGCGCTGATGATAGCAGCACGCTGCCAGATTTTTTTGTTATTAAAGGATTGATGACGAAATTCAGGGGCTACAGCCTCGACGCGTTCGTCGAGCATTTTGACGTAGCCCCCGAGAGGAATAATGGCCAGCACATACTCCGTTCCCTGGCGATCGGTGCGACGCCACAATGCACGACCGAAACCAACAGAGAAGCGTTCAACACGCACACCACAACGACGAGCAACCCAGAAATGGCCGAACTCGTGCACGGTGATAAGCACCCCCAATGCAACGATAAAGGCGGCCAGGCTCCAGAGTATGTTCATCATATGTCCAACTATTCCTTAGAAAACTTCACCGTCTGCGACGGTTAATACACTAACAGCATCAGACAGGCGAATACAGGAACCGCAGCAGTCAGGCTGTCAATGCGATCCAATATTCCGCCATGACCCGGGATCATATGACCACTGTCTTTGATTCCGGCTTCACGCTTGAACATACTTTCCGTCAGGTCGCCCAGCACAGAAGCCAGCGCAGCAACCACAGAACAAATCAATAACGTTGCCGGCTGCACGCTCAAAGGTGCATACCGGCCAAACAACCAGGCTATCAGGGCAGATGTCACCAGCCCACCGATAAACCCTTCCCAGGTTTTCCCCGGAGAAACTTTTGGTGCCAGTTTATGCTTACCGAACAACTTACCAAACAGGTAAGCACCGGAATCAGCACCCCAGACCAGCAGCATGACATATAACAGCCACCACGCGCCTGTGTGAGGATTCTCAGCATAACCGTACTGACGCAACGCAACCATGCCCCAGAAGAACGGCACAATCGTCAGTACGCCAAACAGCAAACGCAACACGCGCGAATGACGCCAGAATGCAGCGGAAGCCGGATACGCAACAACCAGAACTAACGCCAGACACCACCACGCCAGCGCTGCCCACAGCGAGCCGCTAACCTGTGGTAAGTAAACACTCTGATGATAAGCAGGAATGCTCAACATCATGGCGGCTAACAGAAAACCACACAGTATCGCCAGCCAGATACGCTGACTACGGGTTGCAAGCCCGGCGAGCTGACCCCACTCCCACGCGCCCAGCATGCACACCACTAAGGTGACAATGGCGAACCCCACCGGCGGCAGCAAAAAGAGTGCTGCAATAACAATCGGTATTAAAATCAAAGCTGTGATAATGCGATACTTCAGCAAATGTTCTCCCTAGGACGCATCGGCGCCGATAGGTGTAGTCCCCCCGAAGCGGCGCTCTCGCTGTGCAAACGCGGTCAACGCACCTTCAAAGGTGTTTTCATCAAAATCAGGCCAGAGGACATCGGTAAAGTAGAGCTCCGCATAGGCAATCTGCCACAGCAAAAAGTTACTGATCCGATGTTCCCCACCGGTTCTGATCACCAAATCGACGGGTGCCAGTTCGCTCATACAGACCGCTGAATTCAGCAATTCTTCTGTAATCTGCTCTGCCCGCAATGTACCGGCTTCAACCTGCCCGGCCAGCGTCTTCACGCCCTGAATAATATCCCACCGGCCACCGTAATTTGCAGCGATGTTCAGGGTCAGACCGTCGTTATTTTGAGTAAGTGTTTCTGAACGACGAATGCGTTCCTGCAGACGAGCACTAAAACGACTGACATCGCCAATGATCCGCAACCTGACATTGTGTTTATGCAGGCTTTTAACTTCGCTGTCTAACGCACGAACGAACAGCTCCATCAAGGCGGAAACTTCCTGAGCCGGACGATTCCAGTTTTCACTGCTAAAGGCATAAAGCGTGAGCGCATCAAGGTGATGACTGGCAGCAAAGCTTACCGCTTTACGCACTGACTTCACTCCCGCTTTATGACCGAATACCCTCATTTTACCCTGACGTTTTGCCCAGCGTCCGTTGCCGTCCATGATAATGGCAACATGGCGAGGTTGAGAGCAACACATATCAGACATCTGTTGATTTTCGAGGGACATAACGCGTACTCATTTCCTTTTATCAGAACACAACGGCTTTCCAGCTGACATAAGCCTGATATGGCTCACGCTACAACGTTTAGCTGACGCTGCACCTTTTACCGAGGGTGCGGCAACACGCGCAAAAAAGCCGTGTCTCCCTTACAGGCACGGCTTACACTGACAGATCACCGATTCACCTTTAACATTCAGGCTCAGAAAAGCCAAATCTACTGTCAGTGTGGCGCAGACTATACCATTTCAATGTGGCGCTAACAAACTGCTGCATAAGCACTAAACCGGTCTTATCGCGCAAACTGAGGAAGTTTATCCTTTGCCGATGCACGTGCGCGAGCGTCAATCTCCAACACTTCCTCAACAGACGTCGGTTCGGCGCTCACTAACTGCTCCATAACCTGACGATTAAGTGAAGCAATGTCAGTAAAACGAATCTCGCCATTCAGGAAAGCCGCCACTGAGATTTCATTTGCTGCATTCAGCGTGGTAGTGGCCGCCTGTCCGGTATTGCTTGCTTCGATAGCAAGCTGAAGGCAAGGATAACGCGCGTAATCCGGATCGCTAAACGTCAGTGCGCCCATCTTACAAAAATCCAGTGCTTCAACGTCAGTCGCCACACGGCGGGGATACGCCATGGCATGCGCAATGGGCGTTCGCATATCCGGTGAACCCAACTGAGCCAGTACGCTGCCGTCACGGTAGCGAACCATAGAATGGATAACCGACTGCGGATGGATAATTACTTCCATTTCGGCGGCTGACGCATTAAACAGCCAGCGCGCTTCAATATACTCCAGCCCTTTGTTCATCATCGTGGCAGAGTCGACAGAAATCTTGCGTCCCATTGACCAGTTCGGATGAGCGCATGCCTGTTCCGGTGTCACGCGGCTGAATTGATCTAAAGGTAATTCGCGGAATGGTCCGCCGGAACCGGTCAGCACAATGCGCGAAATCCCGTGTTCCTCGAGTGAAGCATAGCCCAGTTGTCTCTGAACGGATTCAGGCAAACTCTGGAAAATCGCATTGTGTTCGCTGTCGATAGGCAAAAGCTGAGACTGACTCTGACGCACGGCATCCATGAAAATGCGGCCGCAGGTCACCAGGGATTCTTTATTTGCCAGAAGAACTTGTTTGCCCGCACGAACGGCAGACAACGTCGGTAACAGCCCCGCAGCGCCGACAATGGCAGACATCACCTGATCGACATCATCCAGCGCCGCCAGTTCGATTGCCGCATCCGGGCCAGACAGGACTTCAGTGTTGATTCCCTGTTCCGACAAGATTGCCCGCAATTTGCGCGTAGAAGACTCATCAGCCATCGACGCATAGGCCGGACGAAACTCCAGACATTGCTGGGCCATAACGTCGACATTGCGGCCCGCAACCAGAGCCTTAACAGAGAACGCGTCAGGGTTAGACCGGACAACGGAAAGCGTGCTGGTGCCGACAGATCCTGTCGAACCAAGAATAGTCATTTGTTTCATGAAAATGCCCGGGATAACGCTCGTAAATTCGGAAAGTGCACAGTCTGAAACCTCTTATCGGGCTTGTCCATGAGATTGTGCAGACAGATAAAAGAATTGGAGGCCACTTAAAAACAAAGCGCCGCAATTGCGGCGCTTTGTGAGAGACATAAGCCGGATTAGAAATCCATCAGCTCAGTTTCTTTTTCAGCTAACGCAACGTCGATTTTCTTGATGAAAATGTCAGTCAGTTTCTGAATATCGTCCTGAGAACGGCGATCTTCATCTTCGCTGATTTCTTTATCTTTCAGCAGTGCTTTGGTTTTGTCGTTAGCGTCGCGGCGGACGTTACGCACAGAAACACGGCCCTGCTCTGCTTCGCCACGAACAACTTTGATCAGGTCTTTACGACGCTCTTCAGTCAGTGCTGGCAATGGAACGCGGATGGTCGCTCCCGCAGAAGATGGGTTCAGACCCAAATCAGATGTCATGATCGCTTTTTCCACAGCCGCGCTGATAGAGCGGTCAAATACGGAAATAGCCAAAGTACGGGAATCTTCAACCGTTACCTGAGCCAGCTGGCGCAGTGGTGTAGATGAACCATAGTAATCGACCATGATGCCATCCAGGATGCCTGGAGAAGCACGACCGGTACGGATTTTGCTGATATGTGTTTTGAATGCTTCAACGCATTTATCCATACGGATTTCAGCGTCTTTTTTGATTTCGTTAATCACGTTGTGAACCCTTGAAAGCTGGTTACCTGGCAGACCATAACATCAGTATAGTCCGTGAATACTTATGCCAGCACAGGCTGGCTGAACGGTATGTTCAATTGTGAAGGATCACTCCGCGTTAGAAATCAGCGTCCCTTCATTTTCACCCATCACCACTCGGCGCAGTGCGCCCGGTTTGTTCATGTTGAAAACACGAATTGGCAGATTGTGATCGCGGGCCAGTGTAAACGCCGCCAGATCCATCACTTTCAATTCCTGTTCCAGCACTTCCTGATAGGTCAATTTTTCGTACAATGTCGCTTCCGGATTTTTCACCGGGTCGGCGGAATAAACACCGTCGACTTTGGTGGCTTTTAATACCACATCGGCTTCGATTTCGATACCACGCAGGCACGCTGCTGAGTCGGTGGTAAAGAAAGGATTGCCGGTACCGGCGGAGAAAATCACCACGCGGTTATGACGCAACAGGCTGATCGCTTCAGCCCAGCTGTAATTATCACAAACACCGTTCAAAGGGATTGCGGACATCAAACGTGCGTTAACATAAGCACGGTGTAACGCGTCACGCATCGCCAGACCATTCATGACAGTCGCCAGCATACCCATATGGTCGCCTACAACACGATTCATGCCAGCCTGCGCCAGACCCGCACCGCGGAACAAGTTACCGCCGCCGATCACAACGCCTACCTGAATGCCGAGTTCGACCAGCTCTTTCACTTCCTGAGCCATACGATCTAATACACTCGCGTCGATACCAAAACCTTCACTGCCCTGCAGGGCTTCGCCACTGAGTTTGAGCAGGATACGCTGATAAACGGGTTTCGCATTGGTAGCCATGGTGTCTGTCCTAGAAGCAATGTGTCTTAATGGATAGTCGGTCTTTACATCATAGCGCTGTCTGAATGGCCACACGCACAATGTAATGGGAATTTGGGGCTGGATAAAACGGAACCGCCCTTTCGCAGCGGTTCCATTTTAGGTGTATCAGATACTGATTAAGACTGTTTAGTCATCGCTGCAACTTCAGCAGCAAAGTCAGTCTCAACTTTCACGATACCTTCGCCCACTTCGAAGCGGATGAAGTTAACAACGTCAGCGTTGTGCTCTTTCAGAACCTGGCCCACAGTTTTGCTTGGGTCGATTACGAAAGGCTGACCAGTCAGAGAAACTTCGCCGGTGAATTTCTTCATGCGGCCTTCAACCATTTTCTCTGCGATTTCTTTAGGCTTGCCAGACTGCATAGCGATGTCCAGCTGTACCTGGTACTCTTTTTCAACAACTTCAGCAGACACGTCTTCTGGTTTAACAAATTCAGGCTTGCTTGCAGCAACGTGCATAGCGATTTGTTTAACCAGATCTTCGTCAGCGCCTTTAGCTGCGATCAAAACACCGATACGTGCGCCGTGCAGGTAGCTACCCAACACTTCGCCTTCCAGGGAAGAAACGCGACGAATGTTGATGTTTTCACCGATTTTTGCGACCAGAGCAACACGCTCTTCTTCGAATTGTGCTTTCAGCACTTCAACGTCGGTGATTTTGCCTGCAACCGCAGCGTCCAACACTTTGTCAGCGAAAGCCTGGAAACCACCATCTTTAGCAACGAAGTCAGTCTGGCAGTTAACTTCCAGAATCACACCGTAGTTGCCTTCGATTTTGGTTTTGATCACGCCGTCAGCAGCTACGTTGCCTGCTTTTTTCGCCGCTTTGATCGCGCCAGATTTACGCATATTTTCAATTGCCAGCTCGATGTCGCCGTTAGCTTCAACCAGAGCTTTCTTACAATCCATCATGCCAGCGCCAGTACGTTCGCGCAGTTCTTTTACCAGGGCAGCGGTAATATCAGCCATTGTATTTTCCTCGATTATCTCAGTGCAAAAAGGCTTTTTGCGGTGAGATATTTCTCGCATTTAAGATAAGCAAAGGGGGCCAATAAAGGCCCCCTAACCAACATATTTCAATACCTGGTTAATAAGGGCTCTGCTGAGCTTGCCTTATTATTCAGCTTCTACGAAGCTTTCTTCTGCCTGAACAGCCAGATCTTGCGAACGGCCTTCACGGACAGTAGCAGCAACAGCGCTCAGGTACAGATTTACTGCACGGATTGCGTCATCGTTACCTGGGATAACAAAGTCAACGCCATCCGGATCGGAGTTGGTATCAACAATGGAGAATACCGGGATACCCAGGTTGTTAGCTTCTTTGATTGCAATGTGTTCGTGATCAGCGTCGACAACGAACAGAGCATCAGGAAGACCACCCATATCCTTGATACCACCCAGGCTGTTTTCCAGCTTAGCCAATTCGCGAGTACGCATCAGCGCCTCTTTCTTGGTCAGCTTCTCGAAAGTACCGTCCTGAGACTGAACTTCCAGATCTTTCAAACGTTTGATGGACTGACGAACAGTTTTCCAGTTAGTCAGCATGCCGCCCAACCAGCGATGGTTCACGAAGAACTGGTCGCAGTTGTGTGCAGCTTCTTTTACCGCTTCGCTTGCTGCGCGTTTAGTACCAACGAACAGGATTTTGCCTTTACGGGCAGAAATCTTCTGCAACTCAGCCAGAGCTTCGTTGAACATTGGAACAGTTTTTTCCAAGTTGATGATGTGAACCTTGTTACGTGCGCCGAAGATGAATGGCTTCATTTTCGGGTTCCAGTAACGGGTTTGGTGACCGAAGTGAACACCAGCCTGGAGCATGTCGCGCATGGAAACAGTTGCCATGATAAAACCTCTATTAAGTAGTTGGGGTTATGCCTCCACGTATCCCATAACACCGACCCTGCAGAACGAATTCCCAGAGCACCCCGGCGAATGTGTCGATACGTGTGTGTTATTACTTACGTTAATAAGTACACAATGAGTGATTTTGGCTTTAATCCCTCAGCGTCGTTAAGACTCAGAGCGGATTGCCGGCGCGCTTTATACCATAAATAACGACCCGGCAGCAACTTTTGTTCACCGGATGACTTCCCGGAAAATGATAGTTTGGCAGGTAATATCAGGGCTGATACCATAAGCCACAGCTAATTATTGACGACATCGGTGCAGAAATAAAGCACACCCGATGTACAGAACCTGCAGGATTACTCATGGCAATTTCAATCAAAACCCCGGAAGATATCGAAAAAATGCGCGTCGCTGGCCGTCTGGCTGCGGAAGTGCTGGAAATCATTGAGCCTTACGTTAAACCGGGCGTCAGCACCGGCGAGCTCGACCGAATTTGTTCCGATCACATCGTCAACAAACAGCACGCCATTTCTGCCTGCCTGGATTACCACGGCTTCCCGAAATCGGTCTGCATCTCTATCAACGAAGTGGTCTGCCACGGTATCCCGAGCGAAGACAAAATCCTTAAAGATGGCGACATCGTCAATATCGACGTTACCGTGATTAAAGACGGTTTCCACGGCGATACCTCTAAGATGTTCATCGCAGGCAAACCGACCATTCTTGGCGAACGTCTTTGCCGTATCACGCAGGAAAGCCTGTACATTGCTCTGCGCATGATCAAGCCGGGCATCCGCCTGCGCACGCTGGGTAAAGAGATCCAAAAATTCGTGGAAGCGGAGAAATTCTCCGTGGTGCGCGAATATTGCGGTCACGGCATCGGCGAAGGTTTCCACGAAGAACCTCAGGTTCTGCATTACGATGCGGATGACGGTGGCGTTGTGTTACAGGCCGGTATGGCTTTCACCGTTGAACCGATGGTCAATGCCGGTGATTACCGTATCCGCACCATGAAAGACGGCTGGACAGTAAAAACTAAAGATCGCAGCTTGTCGGCTCAGTACGAGCATACTATTGTGGTGACAGATAACGGTTGTGAAATTATGACGCTGCGTAAGGATGACACCATCCCGGCTATCCTGACGCACGACTAACAGTTCCCCGCTCGGCGCAGAGGGGTTAAATCTGTCAATCAAACCGGCGAAAGCCGGTTTTTTTATCCTTAACGTGTAGGAATAGGCTGCGCATCTATGATTGAAAATTTCTCTGCTGAAAAGAGCCTGCTGCCGCAAACGACGCAGGAACTCACCCGCGCTTTCCCGCCACAGCCTGTTTCCCCTTCCGCCTACCCGGATGACGACTTAAACCGTCAGAGCCTCAAGCAACACATGGAACAGTTTCAGGTCTGGCTGGCAGAAGCTTTCAATGCGGGACAGCGCGCCGAAGAACTGGTCGATGCACGCACGCATTATATTGACCAGTTGCTGCAACGCCTGTGGACGTTTTACGGCTTTGACAATATCCCGGAAACCGCAATGGTGGCCGTCGGTGGTTACGGCCGCGGCGAATTGCATCCGCTGTCTGATATCGACGTGCTGGTACTCAGCCAGAAGCGCCTCAACGATGAGCAGGCGCAGCGCATTGGCGAGCTGATTACCCTGTTGTGGGATCTGAAGCTGGAAGTCGGTCACAGCGTGCGTACGCTGGAGGAATGTCTGCTGGAAGGGCTGGCCGATTTAACGGTCGCGACCAATCTGATCGAATCCCGCCTGATTTGCGGCGATGTCGCCTTGTTCCTCAACATGCAAAAACACATTTTCAGTGACGGTTTCTGGCCTTCGCCAAATTTCTTCCGTGCCAAAATTACCGAGCAAAAAGAGCGTCACCAGCGCTATCACGGCACCAGCTACGGCCTGGAACCCGACATCAAAAGCAGCCCCGGCGGCCTGCGTGATATCCACACCATATTGTGGGTCGCCCGCCGCCACTTCGGGGCCACATCGCTCGATGAAATGGTCGCGTTTGGCTTCCTGACAAAAGCCGAACGCAACGAACTGCTTGAATGCCAGAGCTTCCTGTGGCGCATTCGTTTTGCGCTGCATCTGGTGCTGCCACGTTACGATAACCGCCTGCTCTTCGACAGACAGCAAAGCGTGGCGCAACTGTTACAATATCAGGGCGAAGGCAACCAGCCCGTCGAACGCATGATGAAAGATTTCTACCGTATGACCCGCCGGGTTGGCGAACTGAATCAGATGTTATTGCAGCTGTTTGATGAGGCGATTCTGGCCATCGGGCCGAATGAAAAACCCCGTCCGCTGGATGAGAATTTCCAGCTGCGCGGTGACCTCATCGATCTGCGTGATGAATCACTGTTTGAGCACCGCCCGGAAACCATCATCAGCATGTTTCAGTTGATGGTTCGCCATCGAGAAATCAAAGGCATTTACTCCACCACGGTACGTTTGCTACGCCATGCACGCCGTCATCTGAAAGAACCGTTGTGCATGATCCCGCAGGCGCGTGAAACCTTTATGTCGATTCTGCGCCACCCCGGCGCCGTCTCGCGAGCGCTGGTGCCAATGCATCGCCACAGCGTTCTCTGGGCTTATATGCCGCAGTGGGGGCAAATCGTCGGACAGATGCAGTTTGACCTTTTCCACGCCTATACAGTTGATGAACACACCATTCGCGTTCTGCAAAAATTAGAAAGCTTCGCCCATGAAGAAACGCGGCCAAAACATCCGTTGTGCGTGGAATTGTATCCGCGCCTGCCGCAGCCTGAATTGCTGCTGATCGCTGCCCTCTTCCACGATATCGCCAAAGGACGCGGCGGCGACCATTCCATTCTCGGCGCGCAGGACGTACTGGAGTTTGCCGAACTTCACGGCCTGAACTCGCGCGAAACACAACTCGTCTCGTGGCTGGTGCGCTGCCATCTGCTGATGTCAGTCACCGCGCAGCGCCGCGATATTCAGGATCCCAATGAAATCCAGCAATTCGCCGCCGAGATGCAGAGCGAGGTGCGTCTGCGTTATCTGGTCAGCCTGACGGTTGCCGATATCTGCGCGACCAACGAAACGCTGTGGAACAGCTGGAAACAGAGCCTGATACGCGAGCTGTATTTCGCCACCGAAAAACAGCTGCGCCGCGGCATGCAAAATACACCGGATCTGCGCGAGCGCGTGCGTCATCACCGCTTGCAGGCGCTGGCGTTGCTGCGTATGGATAATATCGATGAGGAAGCGCTGCACCGTATCTGGAGCCGCTGCCGCGCCGATTACTTCCTTCGCCATTCACCGAATCAGCTCGCGTGGCACGCCAGACATTTGCTTGAGCATGACTCTTCCAAACCTCTGGTGTTAGTCAGCCGTCAGGCCACGCGTGGCGGCACAGAGATATTCATCTGGAGCGCTGACCGCCCGTATCTGTTCGCCACGGTAGCCGGTGAGCTGGACAGACGTAACCTGAGCATCCACGACGCCCAGATTTTCACTAACCGCGACGGCATGGCGATGGACACCTTTATCGTGCTGGAACCGGACGGCAGCCCGCTGGCGCAGGACCGGCACGAAGCCATCCGTTATGCGCTGGAACAATCGATGACGCAGGCTTATCAGCCGCCGCGTGCGCGACGCCCGTCACCGAAACTGCGCCATTTCAGCGTGCAGACCGAAGTCAGCTTCCTGCCGACACATACCGACCGCAGGACGTATATGGAACTGGTCGCGCTCGATCAGCCGGGTCTGCTGGCACGCGTCGGCGAAGTCTTCTCGGATCTGGGGCTTTCGTTACATGGCGCAAGGATTTCGACCATCGGCGAGCGCGTAGAAGACTTATTTATTCTGGCCAATGGCGAGCGCCGCGCGCTGGATAAACAAACTCGCAAGGAAATCACACGCCGATTAACCGAGGCACTCAACCCGGGCGATAAAATGTGATACAAGTACCATTATCTTTTAAAACCAATTCAGGAAAGAGAACAGGATGCAGCAACTACAAACCGTTATTGAACAAGCCTTCGAACGCCGTGCGGACATCACCCCGGCAAACGTTGACAGCGTAACGCGCGACGCCGTGAACCAGGTCATCAACAAAATCGACAGCGGCGAATTGCGCGTTGCCGAGAAGATTGATGGCGAATGGGTAACGCATCAGTGGCTGAAGAAAGCGGTGCTGCTGTCCTTCAGAATCAACGACAACCAGGTTATGGAAGGTGGCGAAAGCCGTTACTTCGACAAAGTCCCGATGAAATTCGCAGACTACGACGAAGCCCGTTTCCAGCGTGAAGGTTTCCGCGTAGTGCCACCGGCGGCAGTCCGTAAAGGCGCGTTCATCGCCCGTAACACGGTACTGATGCCTTCTTACGTCAACATCGGCGCATACGTTGATGAAGGCACCATGGTTGATACCTGGGCGACTGTCGGTTCTTGCGCGCAGATCGGCAAAAACGTTCACCTGTCCGGCGGCGTTGGCATCGGTGGCGTTCTGGAGCCACTTCAGGCTAACCCGACCATCATCGAAGACAACTGCTTCATCGGCGCGCGTTCAGAAATCGTTGAAGGCGTGATTGTTGAAGAAGGCTCTGTGATTTCCATGGGCGTTTACATCGGCCAGAGCACCAAAATTTACGACCGTGAAACCGGCGAAGTATTCTACGGCCGCGTACCTGCAGGTTCCGTCGTGGTTTCCGGCAACCTGCCTTCTAAAGACGGTAAATACAGCCTGTACTGCGCCGTTATCGTGAAGAAAGTGGATGCGAAAACTCTGGGTAAAACAGGCCTGAATGAGTTGCTGCGCACCATCGAGTAAAATTAAATAGCGGGTAATTCAAAAAGATTACCCGCTATTTTTTTATCTTGCAGATGGCGAATTGTGTCATCAGTCAACGATTCGGACCGCTGTTTGGTTCATTATGATCAACAGATATTCTCCTAAACGAAGGTGGCGCTATGTATGACAATCTGAAAAGCCTGGGCATTAATAATCCCGACGATATTGATCGTTACAGCCTGCGTCAGGAGGCCAATAACGATATTCTGAAGATCTATTTCCGCAGAGACAAAGGCGAATTTTTTGCTAAAAGCGTGAAATTCAAATACCCACGTCAGCGCAAAACGATCGTGGCCGATAATGCGGGTCAGGGATATAAAGAAATTCATGAAATCAGCCCGAATCTGCGTTATGTCATTGATGAGCTGGATCAAATCTGTCAGCGCGATCAGGTCGAAGTGGATCTGAAACGTAAAATTCTTGATGACCTTCGTCACCTTGAATCCGTTGTGGCAAATAAAATTTCTGAGATTGAATCCGATCTGGAAAAACTAACTAACGGCCGCTGATTAATCACAATCCGAACCGCCATAAAGCAAAAAGGTCAGGTTTTAAACCTGACCTTTTTTATTACCTTGCGCTGCGCCTGACTGACTTATTTTCAGCAATAACTTATTTCAGCAGCTGGCCCCATTTTTCGGCCCACGGAATTGCCACGGTTTCCGGCTCAGCCGTTTCCATCGCGTCAACTTCCAGCATTTCGCCAATCCGGGAAGCGCCCTGCTCTTGCAATAAATCATCCAGCTTATGACCGCCGCCACAGAAATGATCGTAGCTGCTGTCGCCCAGCGCAATCATGCCATAACGAAGCTCTGGCTGATAACCGACGGTATCTCGAATCGCGGCATAAAGCGGCGCGATGCTGTCGGGCAAATCGCCCTGACCGGTCGTCGACGTCACCACCAGCACAAAATGATGGCGGTAATACTGCCAGGCTTCCAGTGTGCCTTCTTCAAACAGTTTGACGTCATGCCCCTGGCTTTTGAGCACGGTTTCCGCTTCTTCCGCTACCAGTAACGCATTGCCGTAAACCGTCCCGACAAAAATTCCGACTTCAGCCATGAGCTTCACTCCTGTATGATCTTAACGTCTTAAATTTGTGCACTATCCTGACCGTAAGCGGGGTCAAACTCAACCCTTTCAAGCCCGGGGACTTTTCCCTGCCAGCCGAACTGCGTCACGACATTTTGCCAGCGATGATCCCAGCGAGCCTGCAAGCTGAGCAACTCACCCGTCACCGGATGTGGCAGCTGCATATGGCTGGCATGGAGCATCAAACCGGAACAGCCGAAATGCTCGGTCATACCGCGATTCTGCTTTAAATCGCCGTGTGCGCTGTCGCCGATGATCGGATGACGTAAATGCGACATATGACGGCGAAGCTGATGCTTGCGACCGGTTTCCGGCATGAGTTCCACCAGACTGTATCGGGCTGTATTGTAACGCCCGACGGCGACCGGCATTTCTACCTGCGCGAGCGAACGGTAATGGGTCACTGCGGGTTGCGGCGCTTTATCAGGATTCGTAAACTTATCGGCAATTTTATCCAGCTCTTCTGTCAGCGCGTAATCAAGCGTTCCGTCTTCAGTGACATAGCCGCGAACCACGGCGTGGTACACCTTGCTCATCTGCTGATTTTCAAACTGCTGAGACAATAGCCGCGCCACATCGCTCGACAGCGCCAGCAGCAAAACGCCCGACGTCGGCTTATCCAGACGATGAACGGTAAAAACATGCTGACCAATCTGATCGCGTAATGTTTGCATCACAAACACTGTTTCATGTCGGTCCAGCCAACTGCGATGAACCAGCATACCCGCAGGTTTATTCACTGCGACCAGATATTCGTCCTGATACAAAATTTCCAGCATGTTAGTCTTCTATATTGAGCAAGTCGTCGAGGCGTTGCAGCTGGTTCAGCAACAGAGCTGCTTCAGGCATCGCTTCTTCAAAATAGGGGGTGATGGCAAAACGGCTAGGCAGCGGGGCTTCAGCAGCCAGCAACGCGTACATGCGTGGGATCAAAACCCATTGCAACCACTGATCGGCGGACATGGTATCCACCGAAAACGGCTCTTTGCTTTCAAAAGCTTCTGGTTCCGGCGGCGTGGCATGCCATAGCTTATCGTTGCGCATCGCCTGTTCGATATCTTCTAAAATCTCGCGAACCTGTTTTTCTGTATTCATGGTTACTCTCTTCGTTCATGGCCCGGGCAGCTTCTGCCGGGGGCGCAAAGCATAACATTGAAGGCCGGATGCCCCAACCTTCTGCATCGTATCCAAATTATCAATCAATCTATAAGTTTTTCATGGTGGCGGTAAAAGCCCGATACGGGCAAACTACCGCCACTTTTTTCTTCACAGATGTGTCAACATGTCCTCACAACATCCGCAAAAAACACACGCTACGCCAGCCAAAGCCATGCTGGCTTCCGTCACGGGTTACGCCATGGACGGCTTCGATTTATTGATCCTTGGTTTCATGCTGCCCGCCATCGCCAGTGAATTCGGGTTAACATCATCACAAAGTGGCTCGCTGGTCACCTGGACGCTGATTGGTGCCGTTCTCGGCGGCGTCATTTTCGGCCCGATAAGTGACCGCTTTGGCCGAATCCGCGTTCTGACGTTTACCATTCTGATGTTCTCCGTCTTCACCGGCCTGTGCGCTTTTGCACAAGGTTACTGGGATTTGCTCATTTACCGCACGCTGGCAGGCGTGGGCCTGGGCGGCGAATTTGGTATTGGTATGGCGTTAATTGCCGAGGCGTGGCCGGTTGAAAAACGTAACCGCGCATCGGCGTATGTCGGGATGGGCTGGCAGTTGGGCGTGTTACTTGCCGCCTTCCTGACACCGATGTTGCTCGGCATTATCGGCTGGCGCGGGATGTTCCTTGTAGGCCTGCTACCGGCGCTGGCTTCTTTCCTGATCCGCCGCACAATGGGCGAACCAGAAGCCTTCGTCAAAAACACGGCCACTGATAACAAGGGGTCGCTGCTGAGCCGCATCAGATTATTGTTTCGTGACAAAGCCACCACCAAAGCCAGCCTCGGCATTCTGATCCTCTGCTCCGTGCAGAATTTTGGCTATTACGGGCTGATGATCTGGATGCCCAGCTATCTGTCGAAAAACTTCGGTTTCTCCCTGACAAAATCCGGTTTATGGACTGCGGTAACGGTGGTGGGGATGACGTTTGGGATCTGGCTGTTCGGCGTATTGTCGGACCGTTTCCCGCGCTGGAAAATCTTCCTGATTTATCAGATTGGCGCGGTCATCATGGTAGTGTGTTACGCGCAGCTTTCTGACCCGACGCTGATGCTGTTTGCCGGCGCGGTGATGGGCATGTTCGTGAACGGGATGATTGGCGGCTACGGCGGACTGATTTCTGATTTGTATCCGGTACGCGTCAGGGCGACGGCACAGAATTTGCTGTTCAATCTGGGGCGCGGTGTGGGCGGTTTTGGCCCGCTGGTGATCGGCCTGCTGGTTTCGCAGGTTTCCTTTACCGCCGCCATTAGCCTGTTGGCCGCCATTTACCTGCTGGATATTTTCGCCACGCTTTTCCTGCTGCCTAAAAAGCAAGGGCAGGATGATGTGCTGGGTGCGATTGGCTGACAAAAACAGATGCTCCTGTTCAATCAGGAGCGTCTTATAACGAGTGGGTTTAAGGCGCGTGAATTTGTAGCGAAAAAACAAAAAGTTGGGGGCACTGTTTTCACAGTGCCCCCGGTTCGTTTTATAGCAATCCAGCTACATTAGTGCTCCCTGCTCAATCCTTGAAAACTTTTCCTGCGGTTATCCTAACCGGCTGTCCTTCGCATCGTCCTACTTTCATCCTGACGGGCTATCCTAAGTCATCCTGACTATAATCCCTTGGTCATCTGTGACCCGCTCAGCTTCCTTTGTGAGCTCTCTTCTCCGTCCTGGAGGTGTCCCTGGTTTCGTCCTGAAACATCCTGGCATAATCCGATGCCGTCCTGACTCTTCCTGAGCCGTCCCCTGCTTTATAAATCAGCCATCATCCTGATGTTCTGTTTCATGCTTCCTTGGTGCACGACTAGAATCGTCGATTTCGACCTTGGGAGCAAGACAGTGTGTAAGCCAAAACCAGGGAATGTGAGCCGTCTTACAGGTGGAGAAAAAATTATCCATTTGAAATAAAAGAGTTTATTAAATAAAGAAGGAGAGTAATTAAGTCAAATTAGCGAGATCTCTTACAGTCTTTGTGAGAGATCTCTCACACGCTTGTGAGCCATTTGAGCTCTGCGGGAATGGGGGGTTCAGAACAACATCAGGCGGGGTAAACAGCGGTCAGCATTGTAAGGAATTCTGGCAGCGAAGGCGAGAGTATCGTTCTTTTTTTGCTGCCGAACTGTTCCAGAACCACATTTCCGGTCACATTGCACAAAGAAACCATATCCAGCTCGGAATCCGTGGTGGCCAGAAAAACCGTCGGCGTCAGTTTCAGGCGTTTTTGTGTCACCAGATGGCCAATCAGATTCTCCTGCAAACGGGTAAAATCTTCAGGGCTCCAGACCTGAAGCAGGGTCATCGCATTGCCCTGCCAGCTGGCCGTCATATCACCAGCGAACTGCGTGGTGTAAAACGCGTGTGCTTCCGGTCGCAACTGCAATTCCATGGCACGTTCCACATTTTCCAGCGTGGCCGCCGGGCTGAAAACCTGAGTCAGCCAGTAAACAACGTCATCATCGGTTTTCACCACACAAGGGGAATCGACGCCGAACAGCGCTTCGCTGGACGGCGGCATACCTGTCTCCTGCTGCCAGACATCGACATAACGCTGAGTAAATTCACGCAATGCTACAGATACTTCAGACTCCATAATTCTCTCATCTTCCGGTAAGGCTGGGTTAAACTGGTGGCTATTCCCTATTGTACCTATCTCTAAGCAAGGTGACAGCATGTCCTCTTATCAGGATAACCCCGCACTGGCGCAACTGACGCTGGGCAAAAGCACGGCTTACGTCGATCACTACGACGCTTCTTTATTACAGGCGGTTCCGCGTAGCATGAACCGCGAACCGCTGGGCCTGTTCCCTGACAACCTGCCGTTCCAGGGCGCGGATATCTGGACGCTGTACGAACTGTCGTGGCTCAACGCCAAAGGGTTGCCACAGGTGGCCGTCGGTGAAATCAGCCTGAAAGCCGACAGCCAGAATCTGATCGAGTCCAAAAGCTTTAAGCTCTACCTCAACAGCTTCAACCAGACCGTGTTCCCGGACTGGCAGGCGGTACAGGAAACTTTAACGCGGGATTTAGGCGCCTGTGCTCAGGGCGACGTCACCGTCACCGTCAGCCGTTTGTACGACATCGAAGGCTCGCCGGTCGGACACTTTGCAGGTATCTGCATTGACGACCAGGACATTGAAATCGACAGCTATGAATTCAGCACGGACTACCTTGCTGAAGCCGCCGGTGAAGAAATTGTCGAAGAATCGCTGGTCAGCCACCTGCTGAAATCTAACTGCCTGATCACCCATCAGCCAGACTGGGGCTCCGTGCAAATCCAGTATCGCGGCCCGAAAATTGATCGCGAAGCGCTGCTGCGCTACCTGGTTTCATTCCGCCATCACAATGAATTCCATGAACAATGCGTCGAACGCATCTTTAATGACATCTTGCGTTTTTGTCAGCCAGAAAAGCTGGCCGTCTACGCCCGCTATACCCGACGCGGCGGTCTGGATATCAATCCGTGGAGATCTAACTTCCCGTTTGAACCTGCAACGGCGAGGCTTGTCAGACAATAATGCGGGGCATTGCTCAAGAACTGAGCTAACGCTCTGTCAGCATTGGTAAAAGCCTGATGACAAGGTTACTGTTAATTCAGAGAGAGATTCCGGGGACAGCGTATCCGGCGTTCTCTTTGCTATCAGGCTAGTGTTTTTGTTTGTCTTCCGCGATGCGACGCAAAAAACGTGATCCGAAAAATCATGCGTAGCGGGACTCAGCAGAAACATTCACAGCACCATTTGGTGTCAAGGAGCAACTTTGATTACACATATCAGCCCGTTGGGCTCAATGGATTTGTTGTCGCAGTTGGAAGTCGACATGCTCAAGCGAACCGCGAGCAGCGACTTATACCGTCTTTTCCGCAACTGTTCACTGGCCGTTCTCAACAGCGGCAGTCAGACTGACAGCAGTAAAGAACTCCTCGAACGTTTCGAAAGTTTTGATATCAACGTGCTGCGCAGAGAGCGCGGCGTGAAACTTGAACTGGTGAATCCACCGGAAGATGCCTTCGTCGATGGCCGGATAATCCGTTCATTGCAGGCTAACCTGTTCGCCGTCCTGCGCGACATCCTGTTCGTGAATGCCCAGATTTCCAGCAATTCGCGCTTTGAGAATTTCAACAGCGGGAATTCAGCCCATCTCACCAATATGGTGTTCTCTATTTTACGCAACGCCCGCGCGCTCCATCTGGATGAAGATCCGAACATGGTGGTGTGCTGGGGCGGTCATTCAATTAATGAAAACGAATACCAGTATGCCCGCAACGTCGGTAGCCAGCTGGGCTTGCGTGAACTGAACATTTGTACCGGCTGTGGTCCGGGTGCGATGGAAGCACCGATGAAAGGTGCGGCTGTCGGCCACGCGCAGCAGCGTTATAAAGCCGGTCGTTTTATCGGGATGACCGAGCCTTCTATCATCGCGGCTGAGCCACCGAATCCGCTGGTCAATGAACTGATCATTATGCCGGATATCGAAAAACGGCTGGAAGCTTTCGTGCGTATCGCTCATGGGATCATTATCTTCCCGGGCGGCGTAGGCACGGCGGAAGAACTGTTGTATCTGCTGGGTATTTTGATGGATCCGGAAAACAGCGATCAGGTTCTGCCACTGATCCTGACCGGGCCAAAAGAAAGCGCGGATTACTTCCTCGTTCTGGATGCCTTTATCAAAGACACGCTGGGCGAAGAAGCCGCTAAGTTCTACACCATCATCGTTGACGATCCGACCGAAGTCGCGCGTCAGATGAAACGCGCCATGCCGCTGGTGAAAGAAAACCGCCGAAACAGTGGGGATGCTTACAGCTTCAACTGGTCAATTCGTATTGCGCCGGACCTGCAACATCCGTTTGAGCCAAATCACGAAAACATGGCGAACCTGAATCTGTATCCGAACCAGCCACCACAGGAACTGGCCGCCGCACTGCGTCGCGCCTTCTCCGGGATTGTGGCCGGTAACGTGAAAGAATTCGGTATTCACGCTATCGAAAAGCACGGGCGTTTCAAGCTGCATGGCGACCCGGCATTGATGAAAAAAATGGACAGCCTGTTGCAAGGCTTTGTCGCACAGCACCGCATGAAATTGCCGGGCAGCGCGTACATTCCTTGTTATGAAATTTGCGCCTGACACCATTCAGGCTGCATTTCTGAAACAGTTCCCGGAGCGACGTAAGTCGCTCTGATTTTATGGATTTTGATGACTTGCTTATGGCAATACACCTGCTGATTATTGATGCCCTCAACCTGATCCGCCGCATTCACGCAGTCCAGGGTTCTCCTTGTCTTCTCACCTGCCAAAATGCCGCCAGACAACTCGTTCAGCACACACAGGCGACGCATGCCGTTGCGGTTTTCGATGAAGACGATCGCGCCGACAGCTGGCGTCATCAGTGTCTGCCGGATTACAAAGCCGGACGTTCCCCGATGCCGGACAACCTGTTTGCGGAGATGCCGGAACTGAAAGCGGGTTTTACCGCGATGGGCATCACCTGCTGGCATTCCGCCGGAAATGAGGCGGACGATCTGGCGGCCACACTGGCGGCAAAAGTCTCTTCCGGCGGGCATCAGGTCACGATTGTGTCAACGGACAAAGGTTACTGCCAGTTGCTGGCGCCGAACGTACAAATCCGCGATTACTTCCAGAAACGCTGGCTGGACATGCCTTTCGTGCGCGAAACCTTTGGCGTTTTACCGCAGCAGCTTACCGATTACTGGGGGCTGGCGGGGATCAGCAGCAGTAAAATTCCGGGTGTGCCGGGAATTGGGCCGAAAACAGCGGTGACATTGCTGACGCAGACCGGTTCGCTGGACGAGCTTTACCAAAATCTGGAAGGTGTTCCGGAGAAATGGCGCAAAAAGCTGGAAGAACACCGCGAGCTGGCTTATGCCTGTAAACGGGTTTCCACGCTGCAAACCGATATCGCGCTGGATGGCAATTTACAGCAACTGCGCTTACCCTGAATTTTGCATTAAAAAAGGCGCTCTCCGAAGAGAAGCGCCTCATTAACAGACTGAATGTTCGAAAGTATCAGCGGTCCCGCTCGTCGCGACGCCCACCAATTGCCGACCAGAAACGGCGGATGTGCACGGTCACTTCTTCGCGGTCATGATAAAGCTGCTTGGCAAAGATCTCCGCGTTCACGCCGTTTTCCTTCAGGCGCTCATCAATGCGTTCAAGAATGTTAGACACTTCCTCATAACGCTTCTTCATCGGCAACTTCAGGTTGAAAATCGCCTCGCGACACCAGCCGTTCACCAGCCAGTCGCACATCAGCGCGGCTACTTTCGCCGGTTTTTCTACCATATCGCAAACCAGCCAGTAGTTTTTGGTACTGGTGGATTTGTAGCGGAAACCATCTTCACGTAAGTGGATGACCTGACCGGTTTCCATCAGGCTCGGTGCCATAGGGCCGTTATCAATCGCCGTCACCATCATGCTGCGCTGGGTCAGCTGATACGTCCAGCCGCCCGGGCACGCGCCCAGATCGACCGCATACATCCCGCTCGCCAGACGCTCATCCCACTCGTCGGCCGGAATAAACACGTGAAACGCTTCTTCCAGTTTCAGCGTTGAACGGCTCGGCGCTTCGGACGGGAACTTCAGGCGCGGAATACCCATGTAGAACGGGGAATTGTTATTGCTGTAGGAATAGCCTACATAGCAGCAACCTGGCGCGATAAAGAACACGTGAACGACCGGGCGCAGGGCATTTTCTTTCTTACCCAACACGCGGCACTCGCGCATCGCAGAACGCAGCGGAACAGTCAGCTTACGGCAGAACTTGGTCAGCTCTTTGCTTTCGTTGGTGTCAGGCACTTCAACGCGCAGTTCGCCACCGTTGGTAATGACGTTCTGCACCATACCGACGATCGGCGAAACGCGATCCTCCGGCGGTAAATCTTTCAGGAGTTCGCCAACGACAATCAGCTGACGGGCAAAAATCAGCTCGCGGAAAGGCAGATTTTTTGCAATACGGTCAGCGTCATCCGGCTGATAACATTCAAACAGCACATAACCGCTGTTTTCTTTTACGCGGGCAAAACCGAAGATTTCCATCTTCGCGGCTTTGTCGGTAATTTCTGCTGCGCATTCTTTTTCAAAACCCTGACGGCAGTAGAGAGCAACTTTATTCATGGCGTTCGGCCTTTTTCTTCAGGCGCAGTGCGCCGATCAACAACAAAATCCAACCGACCAGAAATAAGGTACCGCCAATCGGAGTTACAAAAACGAATAACCGGAGATGAGACAGCGCCAGGCAATAAAGGCTGCCGCTGAATAAAACGGTTCCCAGCGCTAAAAAGGCGCTGCTCCAGTAGAACCACACATTACGCTGGCGCTGCATCGCAACACCTAAAATCATCACCGCCAGCGTGTGAATACTTTGATACGTTAAGCCGGTATGGATCCATGCCATTTCCGCCTCGCCGAGCGACTGGCTCAGGACGTGTGCGCCGAATGCGCCAAAAGCGACATAAACAAAACCGCTGATCGCGGCAAAGATCAACATTGAACGACTGGTCATTATGCGTTACCTGTTATCGTTGTTTGCTGATAAAGCCGCGAATTATCAGCTTTGTCAGCCTGTTCAGGAAAACCTTCCCCAGACTCAGGCATCACGCCTGATCGAAACGAAAACGCAGTTTTTCCTGCTCGCTGGCAGCGCGGGCGAGGATCCACTGACGAAAGGCGGCTATTTTACCCAGTTCTGCCTGACTGTCATGACAAACCAGATAAAAAGCATTTTTACTGATTAAAACTTCACTGAACGGACACACGAGACGTCCGGCCTCAATTTCCGTCTGCGCCATCACATTATTCACCAGCGCAATTCCCTGCCCGTGAACCGCCGCCTGAACGACCATCGCACTGTGGCTGAAAATTGGCCCCTGCTGAACATTTACCTGCTGCAATCCCAGCTGTTTGGTGTAGGCCAGCCAGTCACGGCGCGAGGCATCGTGCAATAACGTGTGATGACTCAAATCTGCCGGTTCTTTCAGCGGATTATCGCTCATCAGCAAAGACGGAGAACAAACCGGGAGTAAATATTCGGCATATAAACGTTCTGCCCGCAGACCCGGCCAGTTGCCGCGCCCGTGGAAAATCGCCACGTCCACGTCATCGGATAATTTGTCCTCTTCGCGGTCCACAGCCTGGATACGCACATCAATGCCCGGATAAGCTGAGTTAAAGCCAGACAATCTCGGCACCAGCCATTGAATCGCAAAGCTTGGCGGCAAACTGACGGTCAGCGCGCCTTTCGCGCTGCGCGCCTGAAGTTTGCGTGTGGCCTCATTCAGGGCCGAGAATATTTCTTTGATATCCAGATAATAACTCTGCCCTTCTTCGGTCAGTAACAATGACCGGTTGCGCCGGCGAAACAGTTTTAGCCCTAAAAAGTCCTCAAGTGACTTAATCTGGTGGCTAACGGCGGCCTGTGTGACGAACAATTCCTCAGCCGCTTTAGTAAAACTAAGGTGGCGCGCTGCGGCATCAAACACCCGCAGAGAATTAAGAGGCGGTAAACGTTTTGACATAGAATGGATACTTCTTATTCGCCGGTAAGCGGAGCGCCTGTCCGTGGGTTTTGATATTAGTTTTTTTAATCCGAGACATTATAATTTGTCCGTTGAGGATGTACAGGCAAAAACCTATAGTGGCGCCACTTCCTGAGCCGGAACGAAAAGTAGATTGGTATGAGGATGCTGAAATACTTTTGGCTTGTGGTTGTGATGTTGTGTTTGCAATTGTCTGGCAATCCGGACACGTAGCTTGAATGCTACAAACTTTTCACTTCCTGTACATTACCCTGTCTGTCCAAAGTGATTTTTCAGCACCGCAATTTGCGGTGCTTTTTTTTGCCCAAATTTCACCGCAGGCCACGTTTTGTGCTGCGCATAATGTGACAAAACCGGCCACGTCGCAAGAGGGGCCGGTTTTGCCATAAAGCATCTGAGTGAGTGCCCGTCAGGTTCTCACCGGAGGGATCAGTTCCCTTCTGCCATTTCTTTGACTTCAGATTTATTGATCTGCTGCTTGTTGCCATACGCATCGGTATAACTGATCATACCGGTATCACTGTCGGTGCTTGGTTTGCCTTCAGCAACAATGGTCCGGCCATCGTTGGTGTGCATCACATAATTGCTTGAACAGGCGGCAAGTGTTGTTGTCAGCAGTGCGGCTGAAATTACGGCGGCGATCTTCTTCATCATAGACTCCTTGCAGATTAAAATGCTTTAAAATCCTGGGAAAACCCCAGGCTAATGCTTCTAGTCATCGTAATTCAGCATAACAAACCTCTGATAAATTTCCAGGTAACCATTCCTAAAATGAATAAGTGGCTTGTGTAACAGATAAATCTGTACTTTTTCATTCAGGCCGAAGGATCTGATTTCGTATGAAAGACTTTAAACCTGCTGATTTTCGTCAACAATTTCCCGCGCTGTCACAAGGGCAATGCTATCTCGACAGCGCTGCGACGGCGCTCCGGCCTCAGGCGGTAATTGACGCAACCCTGAATTTTTATACTCAGGAAGGCGCGACGGTTCACCGTAGCCAGCACCGCGCAGCGCAAATGCTGACAGAAGAATATGAGCAGGCCAGAACACGGGTTGCACAGTGGATTAATGCGCCCCGCTCAGAAGATATTGTCTGGACGCGCGGCACGACGGAGTCCGTCAATCTGGTTTCGCAAGGCTGGCTGCGCCCGCAATTACAACCGGGCGATGAGATTATTGTCAGCCAGGCGGAGCATCATGCAAACCTGATCCCGTGGCTGATTGTGGCGCAACAATGCCAGGCGCGCGTCGTCACGCTGCCTGTTGATGAGCAGGGTTTGCCGGATATCTCCGCTCTTCCGACCATTCTGAATTCCAAAAGCCGCCTGCTGGCATTGGGGCAGATGTCGAATGTCACCGGAGGGGTGCCGGATCTGGCACGCGCTGTCGAACTTGCCCATGCCAACGGAACGCCGATCTTTATTGATGGTGCGCAGGGCGCAGTGCATTGTCCGGCTGACATGCAGGCTCTGGACATTGATTTCTATGCTTTCTCCGGCCACAAACTCTACGGCCCGACAGGCATTGGCGTGCTCTATGGCAAAACGGCGCTGCTGGAAAATATGCAGCCGTGGCAAGGTGGCGGAAAAATGCTGACACAGGCATCGATGACCGGTTTTACGCCTCAGACCGTTCCGCATCGTTTCGAAGCTGGCACGCCGAATATTGCAGGCGTTATCGGCCTGTCAGCGGCGCTGAAATGGCTGGAAACTGTCGATATGCCAGCCGCCGAAATTTATGCACAGCACCTCACGACGCTCGCAGAGCAACAGCTTGCAGAACTTGCAGGTTTCCGCAGCTTCCGTTCGCAAAACTCATCGATTTTATCTTTTGATATCGCCGGTGTGCACCACAGCGATCTGGTGACACTGCTGGCCGAACAGGGGATCGCACTTCGCGCAGGACAGCATTGCGCGCAGCCGTTAATGGAGGCGATGGGCATCAGCGGAACATTGCGTGCCTCATTTGCACCGTATAATAACGAAAACGACGTGTCGCGGCTGGTCGCGGCGGTAAAATACGCCCTGACGCTGTTAGCAGATTAATTTACACCGAGGAAAGCTATGTTAGCCCCACACCCTTTCGGGCATGAAATCACTGAAACGTCCCTGACGGAAAAATTTGCTTCATTCCGTCAGTGGGAAGATCGCTACCGCCAGTTAATCCTGCTCGCGAAATCCCTGCCGCCGCTCGATGTTTCGCTCAAAACACCTGAAAATGAATTATCAGGCTGCGAAAACCGCGTCTGGCTGGGTGCCAAAAAGGCAGAAAACGGAACAATGCATTTCTATGGCGACAGCGAAGGACGGATCGTGAAAGGGTTGCTGGCCGTATTACTGACGGCCGTCGAAGGCAAAACGCCAGCGGAAATCCTGAAGCGGGATCCGCTGGCGCTGTTTGACGTATTAGGTTTGCGCGAACAACTGAGCACCAGCCGTTCCAGCGGGCTGAATGCGCTGGCAGAAGGCGTAACCGCCCTCGCCCGTCAGGCCGCCTGAGCCTGACGCTGAGCTTTCGCCATCATCTTTTTAAGGACATGGGAAACCGCGACAAAACCAAATGTGGCGGTAACCATGGTCGCCGCACCAAATCCGGAAGCACAATCCATACGTTTCGGCCCTTCCGCCGTCGCGCGTGACGTACATACCGACCCATCCGCCTGCGGGTACATCAGCGGCTCGCTCGAAAATACACAATCAATGCCCAGCTTCCCTTTGCTGTTTTTCATGACATTAAAATCATTTTTCAGGCGTTCGCGCAGTTTCGCCGCCAGCGGATCCTGAATGGTTTTTGCCAGATCGACGACGGCGATTTGCGTCGGATCAATCTGCCCACCGGCACCGCCCGTTGTGACGACAGGGATTTTAAAGCGGCGACAGTACGCCAGCAAAGCCGCTTTCGGACGCACGCTGTCGATAGCATCAATGACGTAGCTGAAACCTCTGTCGAGCATTTCAGCAACATTGTCGGGTGTAATGAAATCGTCGATGCAGGTCACATTGCACTCCGGATTAATGGCCAGAATACGCTGCGCCATAATCTCAGTCTTCGCCTGCCCGACGTTTTCCCGTAATGCATGAATCTGCCGGTTGGTATTCGTGACGCACACATCATCCATATCAATCAGCGTGATAGCGCCAATGCCGGTTCTCGCCAGCGCTTCCGCCGCCCAGGAACCGACGCCGCCAATACCGATCACACAGACGTGCGCCTGCGAGAAAAGCTCCAGCGCCTGCTGACCATAAAGGCGAGCGGTACCGCCAAAGCGTTGCTGATAAGCGTCGGAGTATGTTGCTGTCATGAACGAAAAACCTCAGTGCGTCTGAAAACTTAATTTGATTGTGAATAAGCGGTGAACAGCGGTTTGCCGTTCTGCGCTGATTTTAACACCCAGACGCGCCCGTAGTGATTATAAAATCCTGCTGCATGCCCGGCATCTGTACCAATTCCCTGATACATATCGAAATGTTGTCCTTTGATGGCGCCACCGACGTCCAGCGCAACCATCAGACGCATATGATATTTACCGGTAAACTTACCTTTATCATTCAGTTCAGGCACTTCTGCCAGCAGCGTGGTGCCTGCCGGAATAAGCGAACGGTCGGAAGCCACCGAGGCTTTGGCAATCAGCGGAACACCGCTGGCACCGCGAACCGGCGCGAAAGGTTCAGGTTTAAAGAAGACAAATGACGGGTTTTGTTCCAGTAGTTCACGCACCTCAGCCGCAGAGTGAGTGTCAGCCCACTGGCGAATGGCCTGCATCGACATATTTTCGCGCGCCACTTCGCCACGGTCGATAAGTACCTTGCCGATGCTGCGGTAGGCGTGACCATTTTTGCCCGCATAACCAAAGAACATATAAGGACGCCCGTCGCCGTAATCCACATAACCGCTGCCCTGCACTTCCATCATGAAGTTATCCATCAGGGAATTGGTCCAGGCGACCACGTAATTGTCACTTAGCGCACCGGAGTAAATAGAGGCGCGATCCGGCAGGCGACCGCGTTTTGGCGGCATCCGGTATAGCGGATACTGGAATTCGCCCTGACGGGTATAGCGCGCCTGCACAACGGGCGTGTAATAGCCGGTCAGCTGCACGTTGCCAAAGTTATCGGCACCTTCCATCTGATAGGCGCTGAGGCCGTACTGGCTCAGGTTACGGGTGTCAGCCCCGGAGCGCAGCCATTGCTCCACGGCCTGAAACGTCGTGTTATTTCTCCCATATAAAGAGGAAGACGCGATTTGTACAGCAGCAACCTGATTTGAATAATCCAGCGCGTTGACCGGTTTTCCTGTGGCGTTCGGCTCATTCACGTATTCCAGCGCGTTGTCCAGACGGCCATCCTTATACTGCTGGCCCCGATCAGTCGGCCGCGAGGAACAGCCCGCCAACACTGCAATCAACAGACCACTCAGCAGATACTTACTCCAACGTCCTTTCATTGTTGCCGCGCTCTCTTACTTTCAGGGAAATGACTGGCGAAACGATAACAAACGGAATATCAGAAAGGAATTGCCACAGTATAAAAAAGTGTACTGAGCCAAATTGCCCCCCAAACGACGATTTTGTGAACAAAAACCCAGCAACTTGGTGCTTTATTTGAATAAATTCAAAAAAGGGTTGCACGAAATCTCATGGGGAGTATAGTTCGCCTCCATCGGACGCGGGGTGGAGCAGCCTGGTAGCTCGTCGGGCTCATAACCCGAAGGTCGTCGGTTCAAATCCGGCCCCCGCAACCAATTCGATTTCGATGTATGAAATGCTCAGTTGAATTGTTCGATGCAATAAAGCAGTATCACGGACGCGGGGTGGAGCAGCCTGGTAGCTCGTCGGGCTCATAACCCGAAGGTCGTCGGTTCAAATCCGGCCCCCGCAACCAATTCGGAACTGATGTACAATGATGTTCAGTTCGGATTCTGTGATGATGCAAAGCAGTACCAAGTAGTGACGGACGCGGGGTGGAGCAGCCTGGTAGCTCGTCGGGCTCATAACCCGAAGGTCGTCGGTTCAAATCCGGCCCCCGCAACCAACTACTTAAACAATGAATTACATTAAACAACCAGCACCTTAAGGGGTGTTTTTTTGTATCCAAATTTCGGGTACAGCCCGGAATGGCTTCATATTTTCCACCATTCCCCTGCTTATTTCGCCCTTGCCGCCCCGCCTTCTGAAAACCAAACCTTAATTCCTGCCATAATCGATTCCGCGACCTGCTGCTGAAAATGGGCAGTCCTCAATTTTTTCTCTTCGTTGATATTACTGATGAAAGCCGTCTCCACCAGAATGGACGGAATGTCCGGCGCTTTCAGCACGGCAAAACCTGCCTGATCGACTTTATTTTTGTGCAGATGATTAATCTTCCCCATGCGCGTCAGCACTTCTTTGCCAAATTTTAGGCTGTCGCCGATGGTTGCCGTCTGAACCAGATCGAACATCGTATGATCCAGATAACGATCGCCGCTTTTGCTGACGCCGCCAATCAGGTCAGATTCATTCTGGGTTTGCGCCAGAAAACGTGCAGCAGAACTGGTGGCGCCTTTGGTCGATAAGGCAAAAACGGACGAGCCTTTTGCAGCGCGGTTTGTAAACGCATCGGCATGAATAGAAATAAACAGATCTGCCCGCAATTTTCGCGCTTTCGCCACCCTGACCTTCAGCGGAATAAAGACATCTTCATTGCGGGTCATATGCGCTTTCATATTAGGTTCACGCGTAATCAGTTTTTGCAGACGGCGTGCGATTTGCAAAACCACATCCTTTTCACGCGTTTTGTATTTACCAATCGCACCCGGATCTTCACCACCGTGCCCCGGATCCAGCATAATGACCAGCGGCCTGCTTCGGCCGGCCTGACCGTCTTTGGCCGTTTCAGGCGGCAGCGTTCTCGCCACATCGCCGCGATTGTAATCTTCCAGTAATGCCAGCAGCGGATCATCTTCCGCACTCACGGCACCGTCTTCCGGATACAAATCGACGACCAGACGGTTGTGGAATTCGGCGACCGGCCTGAGAGTAAACACATGAGGATTGATGGCCCGCTTGAGTTCAAGCACCATGCGCACCGTTTTGGTATCAAACTGCCCCACCCGCGCCTGGCGGATATAAGGGTCACTTTGCTGGACCTTTTCTCCCAGCCCTTTCAGAACGCTGTTGAGGTGAACACCTTCAATATCGACGACCACACGCGGCGGGTCGCTCAGCAGAAATTGCTTATATTTTAGTGGTGTACTGGATTCGAGCGTAATGCGGGTGTACGTGGAAGAAGGCCAGATGCGTACTGCAATAACCTGTGAGCTGGCAGCGAACCCCACTTTGCTCACACTCAGCATCCAGGAAGCCGCTACAGTTTGAAGAAGTCGTCGTCGTCCGGGATTGTGGTTATCGTCAGTCATGCAGTCTCAAAAGTATCTAAAAGTAAGAAATTGCTGATAAAAAACTCAGTTTATGGATTCTAACGAATCGTATCCTGCATGTCATTCCTAAACATTTATTCGATTAATCAATTTGTTGTAGGTTTGTAATGGGTGTTAAAACAAAAACAACGATTTCTTACTTGCCACACGCCGACAAAAGAATAAAAATACAAAAATTACGAATAAAAATTCATACGAGGTTTTGCCGTGAAGGAACGTAGTACAGAACTGGTTCAGGGATTTCGCCACACAGTTCCCTATATTAATGCGCACCGTGGCAAAACGTTCGTGGTCATGCTCGGTGGGGAAGCCATAGAACATGAGAATTTTAGCAATATTGTCAATGATATCGGGCTGTTACACAGTTTAGGCATTCGTCTGGTGGTGGTTTATGGTGCACGCCCGCAGATTGATGAGAACCTTTCTGAGCACAATTACGAGCCGATTTATCACAAAAACATCCGCGTGACCGACGCCCGGGCCCTCGAACTGGTGAAGCAGGCAGCGGGTTTGTTGCAGCTTGATATCACCGCGCGGCTTTCCATGAGTCTGAATAATACGCCACTGCAGGGCGCGCATATCAACGTGGTCAGCGGGAACTTTATCATTGCTCAGCCGCTGGGCGTCGATGACGGTATCGATTACTGCCACAGTGGCCGTATCCGCCGTATTGATGAAGAAGCGATTCATCGCCAGCTCGACAGTAACGCTATTGTGCTGCTCGGCCCGGTAGCGGTTTCCGTCACGGGCGAAAGCTTCAATCTGACATCAGAAGAAGTCGCGACACAGCTGGCAATCAAACTGAAAGCCGAGAAAATGATCGGCTTCTGTTCTTCTCAGGGCGTCATCAACGATGAAGGGAATATTATCTCTGAGTTGTTCCCTAACGAAGCGCAGGAACGTATCGACCTGATGGAATCGGGTGGAGATTATCTTTCCGGCACCGTCCGGTTCCTGCGTGGCGCAGTGAAAGCCTGCCGCAGCGGCGTTCGTCGCAGCCACCTGATCAGTTATCAGGAAGACGGCGCGCTGGTTCAGGAACTCTTCTCGCGCGACGGTATTGGTACGCAAATTGTTATGGAAAGCGCCGAGCAGGTTCGCCGCGCCACCATTAACGATATCGGCGGTATTCTTGAGCTGATCCGCCCGCTTGAGCAACAAGGCATTCTGGTTCGCCGCTCACGCGAGCAGCTCGAAATGGAAATTGATAAATTCACCATTATCGAACGCGATAACCTGACCATTGCCTGCGCCGCACTGTACCCGTTCCACGATGAAGGAATTGGCGAAATGGCCTGCGTGGCGGTTCATCCCGATTACCGCAGTTCTTCACGCGGTGAAATGCTGCTGCAACGCGTCGCCAGCCAGGCCAAGCAAATGGGTCTGAACCGGTTATTTGTTCTGACGACCCGCAGTATTCACTGGTTCCAGGAGCGTGGTTTCAAACCTGCGGAAGTTGACGTCCTGCCGATTCAGAAACAGGAAATGTACAACTACCAGCGCAGGTCTAAGATCCTGATTTCAGATCTCTGAAAATCAGAACCCATTATTCTGAGCATAAAAAAGGACGCTTTCGCGTCCTTTTGCTTTTACTGAAGTCTGGAAGTTCTATTTGCTGGTCTGCGATTTCAGAGCCTGCTGCAAGGTTGACGTATCCGGCCAGGTTTTGAAGCCTTCCGGCGCAGCATACTGCGGCGTTTTACTGTCGTTGCCGGAAACCTGAGACAGCATCGCCAGACCATCTTGCGCAATTACAGCCTGATGGAAATAGTCAGCCAGCTGAGTCTGCGTCAATCCGGCAATCACACGGATCACATTAGCCCGGGTATCAAACTGAGCATTTCCACGGCTGAAGTCATTGCCCAGACGATCGGCTTCTTCATCCAGCGTTTGCGGACGTTGCTGCATCTCATTCACCAGTCCCTGCTTATATTGCAGGAATTCATCATCTTTCATTTCCCGCAAACGCTTTTCAGCCTGCGGATAAAATGCCAGATAGCGCTGATAGAGATAGTCAGGTTGTTTGCTGTTACTTTGCAGCAGGAAGCCGATACCCCATTGTTTACCCACCGGGATCGGGAAGGCAAATACCGCGTATCCCAGCTGTTCCTGCGTACGCAGCTGGCTGTAGAACCACGGCTGAATAATCTGACCCAGCAGCGCACTGTAGCCCATACTCTGAACTTCGTCATAACCGCGTGGCACATACACCGCCGCCAGTGCAGAATCCGTGCTGGTACCAGTACGCTGGATATTGGCTTTCATCGGCTCAGACACTTCAGCCTGCTTTCCGCGCCACCATTCGTTCCCGTGCGCGCCCAGCTTTTGCATAATCTGCTGTGACATCGCCCTGACCTGATCGGCGGTCATATTCCCCACCACCATCACTTCGACGGCGGCGTGGTGAATCAGCTGTTCACGGTAATTATTCACGTCATCAAGCGTAATCTGCGCGACTAACTTTTCACGCTCGGCGCGTTCGGTATACGGCACACGGGAAAGCAGTTGGATCGGCTGTAACGCCAGTTCGAAAGCTTTGCCTTTATCGGCTGAAGATAGGCGTTCCAGATACCAGGATTTCGCCTGATCCAGCTGTTCCTGCGTCGGCTTAAAGTTCGGATAGTTATCCACTAATGCCGCCAGCAAATCAGGCAGACATTCAGTAAAGCCGGTGGCGGTAAATTGCAGGCCATTATCCGGAGACGTCCCGAACGTAATGCCGCCGATGGACGCCTGATAGCTCAGCTGATCAAACGCGACACCGGTCAGATAATCCGTCAGGCCGTACAACACCTGATTTTTTGCCGAACTCAGTGCCTCTTCATTACGGAAAGACACCGTGACATTGGCTTTCGGTTCATCGGCGAAGTACCTGCTCGGCATATAGAAGACACGCAGCCCTTTATCTTCCACCAGCAACTCAGGTTTGGCCGCCGTCGAGTCTTTCGTCACCAGCGCCAGAGAATCGGGAATATAGGGATTCAGCGCTGGCAGCGACAACGTGATGCCCTGCGCCAGCGTTTTCCATTTTTCAAAAGTTTGCGGCGGCACTTTATCGACTTCGTAAGGTGCCTCCATAAAGTAAGCCATTTTGTTGTGCGGCTCATTCGGGCTGATGATCCAGTAGCGCGCATTTTGCGGCGTCATTTCATCCAGACGTGATGCGATTGCTTTGGGATCGTACTGATCGGTCAGATACGGCGAATCGAGCACATGTTCAACCGGAACACGGAGCATGGTATCCACCAGCCACTCCACATAGTCCATATCTCGGGTTAACGCGGGATACCGGAAATCAAGCGCCATGACGTGAGCAATTTCGTCGAAATAAGACTTCTTAATACCCTGTGTCCGCATTTCGTTAAGATAACTGAAAATCGCGGCGATCACTGTGTCGCGCCGGGCAAGACCTTTATCCGTCAGGGAAACAGAGATATTAAATACCCCCATATTCCGGTTAACCATCGGGTCTGCTCCGGCGCTGATCCCGTCTGCATAACCTTGTTTCTGCAACCAGTCTGACAGCGTATTCGGGCTGCGGTTACCAATCAGATAGCTGATATAGGTATCTGTTTTACTGCGAAAATCTGCGCTGTTATTGTCGATGGCAAATTCAATACGCAATTCTTTGCGTGGCTGCGCGGGAACAAAATGGATGAATTCACCTTTTTGCTCTGTCGTCACCGTCGGTACGGTAATCGGCGGCACAACGGCATGATGGTTAGTGATCTTTCCGAAAGTATTGGCAGCCAAATCTGCCAGCTCCGGCAACGGTTTATTGCTGTAGATAACTCCTACCAGCAGATTGGCAGAATAATAGCGGTGATAGAACGCGGTGAGCTGATCGTGAAGTTTGCTGCCCGGTTTATCTTTTAACGTATCGAGATTACCACCGGAATAACGGGCCGCCGGGTGTTCAGGGTTTAACGTTTCGGCCCGAACCTGCGCCATACGCATCCCGTCACGCGAACGCGCCATGGTCAGTTCGGCATTTACCGCATTACGCTCACGGTCACCGTTAGCCGGGTCCAGCAATGGCTCACCGATGGCGTCCGAAAGGCGATCCACGGCTTCAGGCAAAGCATCATTTTCAACTTCCAGATAAAAGGCCGTACGGTAAGAAGCGGTGCTGCCGTTATGGCTGCCGCCATGTTTTTTAAGGAACTCGGAGAGGCTTTCAGGCTGAGGATACTTTTTCGATCCCATCAGAAGCATGTGTTCGGTGTAATGGGCAAGGCCAAGCTGGGAATCAGGGTCTTCCAGCGAACCCACGGGAATAGCCAGCGCAGCAAGTGACTTGGGCGCCTGAGGGTCAGAAACCAGCAATACCGTCATATCATTATCAAGCTTGATCGCCTGATACAGACGGGGGTCGTTCTGACTTTTATTAATAGCTTGTGCATAAGGCTGCCAGTTGGCGGCGCTTGCGACTCCAGGGGCCCAAAAGGTCAATAACAACAGTAACCCGGATATTCGGGTAACCTGTTTCAACATTGCCACTCTCCCTCAATCGAGTAAATATGCCCGCGGGCACTAAAAATAAACAGTTCAACAACTGATGGATCTCAACCTGCTGTTTTCTGCTATCAGGACTGTTCAGACCCCGCAGACGCAGGATAGTTGTCAAAAAAATCGAACCGGGATGAGCAGTCAGGAGCTCCGTCACATTTTGTTCCCGAACCGGACGTTTCCTCCAGGGGAAAATCACCCTGTTAAACCACTCTAAGCTGTTAGCCCGTCATTGCAAGCGGCTTGAGGGTATTTTCCCGACTTATTCTGAACCCGTTCTGCTGCCATTTAGCCATCCTATTTGCAGATCAGACGCTGCAAAATTGCCTGATATTTTGCAGGTGACCGGATAACAATATTGACCCGCTGGCATGATTGCCCGAAAGAAATCCCTGACAGTTGATATTCCCAGCCTTTCATGACAGTTTCGTGGCTCTGCCCGGTTGCCGCATAAGCTTCCAGCTGCGAATGAGCCTCTGACCACGCCTGTTGCACCTGCCACTGACGCATAAAACCATAGGTCAGTGACTGGTAATAATTCAGCAGCCCTAAAACAGACACCGACAGCAACAGTGCGGCTATCAATGCTTCCGGCAAGCTAAAACCCTGCTGTGAGATATCTTCTTTTCCGGATGCATTAACCATTACAAATCAGCTCATTAGTTTCAGGGCAGAAATCCAGCCAGCCTTGTTTCAGAGGGATAAAAACCAGAGTGCCGTCAGCCTTGTTTTTTCCACTGGCTTGCTGAAATTGCATGACAGGCTCACCGCCTTCGGCCATTTGCCCTTCCCCGCGCAGCAGAAATAGATCCGGGCGCAGTGACGGGCGCACACAGACCCGGCCTTTTCCTGAAATCAGCAAACCTGCGGCCACATCCTGGCATTGCCAGTCTGAACCGGTAGAAGCCTTCCAGGTTTGCTGAACTCCCCAGGCCAGCACCGTTGAAGCATTTTCCCAGGCAATAACGAACCGGTGCTGGCTGGAAGTCAGCGCCAGGCCAGCCGAAAGTTGCTGCTGTAATGAGTTAAGGGCAATAAGCCCCAGCCCCATCATCACCATAACGCTCAATATAAGGGCGCTGCCGTGCTGGCGTTCCGCACCGGTAAAATTCACAACAGCCTTCACAAGTTATGCCCCGCAACCAGCGCGCCGACCTGCTGATGGATAAAAGGATTTCGGCTCCACCGGGCCTCGAGTTGTAAAGTAAACAAATGGCCGCCAGAACTACTGGTTTGTTCTGTGATGTTAAACCTTGTCACGCTGACTTCGGCAGGATCGAGTAATTTTTCCCAGCCGGAACCGCTGCAACCGGAGGCTCCGCGCTGGATTTCAATGCCTCCTTTACGCAGGCGATAGCCAAAATATTCAGATTCAGCGGTGCCGGGGTTTTCCCATTTTCCGTTGCGGTTCATGTCGTAAATGGCAATGACGCAGGAGCCCGCCGCTTCTCCGTCAGCATTGCCGATAATGACGGGCTTTCCTTCACAAATGCCATTACAAAAACCAGCTCGTCGGAGATCTTTCTCCATCGTAAATGCCGTCTGACGCAGAAGCTGATCCAGCTGATAATGTCGGCCAAGGCTCTGGCTTCTCTGGCGCATCATCGGGTAAATTTGCGCGGCACTGAGCATCAGCATGCTTCCCAATCCCATCGCCATCATCACTTCCGGCAGCGTGAACCCGAAGTTATTGCGCGGGATTACTGGCATGACGCTATCCCAAGTAACGGCTGATTTTCACTGCATATCCGCAATCTTCCCCGAGCAGAAAGGACAATCCGCAGGCTGCCTGCCGCATTTTTCAGTGTGAGATGTCCCGGCATAGCCGAATTTCGCAATCCGTAAAAACCGGTCGCGTTGTCAGAAAAATCGAGCAATTCAATTTCAGGATCATCAACCGTAAACACCTTACTACCAGCCGCCTTGCAATCTGCCGCGCGCTGCCCGGTTCCCACGCAACCGCCCTTTCCACTCATCACCCACAGTAACGCGGAACGGTTGTAGTTGTTGGCACCGGTCTGAACGCCATAAAGATACAGGCGCAGCCGCTGAGCATGCTGCTCAAGCTTCAGCGCCTGCTGATAACTGCGCCAGCTGTGCATTCCCCACAGCGCGCACATCGCTACGATGACAACCACGACCATCATTTCTATCAGCGACATTCCCTGTTCTCCCGTCCTTTGCGTTGTTTTCATGGGGTCAGGTTAGGCATTTAAATTTTATCCGCTACAGGCAAAACGCATTTTTCCAGCACGCCTCGGGAACAATATGTGCAATAAAGGGCACGCAGCAAAATCGTTGTGCGATGCCTCGCAGGGATGAAATGAAATTAGAAATCACAACAGAAATTGTCAGGAAAAGGTGTAAAACGTACGGCAGCAGGGAGAAAGGTGTTAACGGAAATGGCCGCCTGACCAGAGTGGCAGGCGGCAAACAGCGAAGGATCAGACAGCGACGGGCGCTTTGATTGCCGGGTGCGGATCGTACCCTTCAATCTCGAAATCTTCGAAGTTGTAATCAAACAGGGAGGCTGGTTTGCGCTTGATAATCAGTTTAGGCAACGCGCGTGGCTCACGGCTCAGTTGCAAATGCGTCTGTTCCATGTGGTTGCTGTAAAGGTGAGTATCACCACCGGTCCAGACAAAATCGCCCACCGCGAGGTCGCATTGTTGCGCCATCATGTGGACCAGCAATGCATAGCTGGCGATATTGAACGGCAGGCCGAGGAAGATATCGCATGAGCGCTGATACAACTGACAGGACAATTTTCCGTCCGCCACATAGAACTGGAAGAAGGCGTGGCACGGTGCCAGCGCCATCTGATCCAGCTCACCCACGTTCCAGGCCGAAACAATGATACGGCGGGAATTAGGATCCTGTTTCAGTTGCTTAATCACATTGGACAACTGGTCAATTTGCGTGCCATCAGCCGCACCCCATGCACGCCACTGTTTGCCGTACACTGGGCCGAGGTCGCCGTTTTCATCTGCCCACTCGTCCCAGATGCTGACGTTGTTTTCACGCAGATAGGCGATATTGGTTTCGCCTTTCAGGAACCACAGAAGTTCATGAATGATGGAGCGCAGATGGCATTTTTTCGTGGTGACCAGCGGAAAGCCTTCCTGCAAATTGAAACGCATCTGATGACCAAAAATCGACAACGTGCCAGTACCGGTACGGTCGGCTTTAGGGGTGCCCTCATCGAGCACTTTCTGCATTAAATCCAGATACTGTTTCATGTTACCTCACGACAATTGCTGCGGACGGCGATATGCCCAGACCATCATAATCAGGCCAATGACCACCATCGGGATGGACAGAACCTGCCCCATACTGATGATCCCATCGAACAGGCCCAGTTGCGCATCCGGCTGGCGGAAATGTTCGACGATGATGCGGAATAAGCCGTAGCCAATCAGGAATAAGCCTGATACCGCACCCATCGGGCGTGATTTGCGAATAAAGACGTTCAGAATGATGAACAATACGATGCCTTCCAGCAGCAGTTCATACAGCTGCGAAGGATGGCGCGGCAGTACACCGTACTGGTTCAGCAGCGGCTGCCATTTCGGGTCAGCGGCGGCAATCGCGATATCTTCCTGACGTGAGCCGGGGAACAACATCGCCCAAGGCACATCGGTGGTCACACGACCCCAAAGCTCGCCGTTAATGAAGTTGCCCAGACGTCCTGCACCCAGGCCAAACGGGATCAGCGGAGCAATGAAATCGGAAACCTGGAAGAAATTACGCTTGGTACGGCGTGCGAAAATCAGCATCACGACGATCACACCAATCAGGCCGCCGTGGAAGGACATACCGCCGTCCCACACTTTGAAGAGATAAAGAGGATTATCGAGGAACAGTGGCAGGTTGTAGAAGAAGACATAACCGATACGGCCACCGAGGAAGACACCGAGGAAACCGGCATAGAGTAAATTCTCTACTTCTTCTTTTTTCCAGCCGCTGCCTGGCTTGTTGGCACGGCGTACAGCCAGCCACATTGCGAAGACAAAACCGACCAGATACATCAGTCCGTACCAGTGAAGAGATACCGGCCCGATGGAGAAAATCACCGGGTCAAACTGGGGAAACGCCAGATAGCTGTTGCTCATCTATCACCACAAATTGTTTATCATTATCGCCCGGTTAAGGGCCAGCAGGGAGCGAATAGTAGCATAGCCGGGAGGTTTTCCGGGGCTAAGCCGCTGGAAAAGTTCTGTAAAAAATCATCTCATCGTTCGCCGGAATGCGGCCACAGCAGAAGTCACGCGGTACAGCGTACCGCGAAGGGTGTTTATTTGCCGCCGCGGATCAGGCCGCCCAGCCCGCGTCGCTCCATAAATGCTGCCGTCATATGGCGGACATCCGTGGTGAAATGCGCCTGTAAAACGCGGCTGGCCAGCTCTTCGGCATCGTGTAATTCAATACGGCGGAGCAGATATTTTATACGCGCCACGCTGCGGCCGTTCATGCTGAGATTGCGGAACCCCATGCCGGTCAGCAACAGCGCGCCCATCGGGTCACCGGCCATTTCACCGCACAAACTGACATCCAGCCCGGCGGCTTCTGCGCTGGTGACAATCTGCTTAAGCACACGCAACATCGCCGGATGCAGGCTGTCGTAAAGCCCGGCGACCCGGGTATTGTTACGATCGACGGCCAGCAGATATTGCGTTAAATCGTTGGTGCCCACGGAGATAAACTCCACTCTTCCGGCCAGAGCCGGGAGCATGAAGATCATCGAAGGCACTTCAATCATGACACCCAGACGCGTCGGCGGCAGCTCATAACCCAACTGTTCTTCCACTTCACGTCCGGCACGATCAATCAGGCGTCGCGCTTCATCAATCTCTTCGAGGCTGGTGACCATCGGCAGTAAAATGCCAAGATTGCCGGTCGCCGCGTTGGCGCGCAGCATGGCGCGAACCTGAATCAGGAAAATCTCGGGCTGATCGAGCGTGATACGAATACCACGCCAGCCCAGACACGGGTTTTCTTCGCTGATCGGCATATACGGCAGCTGTTTGTCAGAGCCGATATCCAGCGTGCGCAGCGTCACCGACTTTTGCGGGAATAATTGCAGCATGCCCTGATACTGCGCGACCTGTTCTTCTTCCGAAGGGAAGCCGCTTTGCAGCATGAACGGAATTTCCGTGCGGTATAACCCGACACCGTCGACGCGGCTGCCAAACAACTTTTCGTGGTCAGCGCTAAGCCCGGCGTTGAGCATAACCTGTACCCGCTCGCCGCTCTTCAGCGCAGCCGGTTGCTCAACATCATCTTCGGCTTTCTGGCTCAGCTCCATTTCTTCGCTGATGAGACGTTTGTATTCCGTCACCAGAACGGCTTCCGGGTCAATCAGCAATTCGCCACGGTAACCATCAACAATCAGCTGACGCTGGCTCAGCAGCGCGGGCTGAATATCCGCGCCCATAATGGTCGGGACGCCCATCGCACGGACTAAAATTGCGGCATGTGAATTCGCTGCACCGTCGCGGACGACGACGCCCGCCAGCCGGTCTTGCGGAACTTCCGCCAGCAATGTCGCGGTCAGTTCATCAGCGACCAGAATGAAACGTTCCGGCCACTGAGTATTGCCCTGGATGGTATCGTCGAGATGAAACACCAGCCGCTGGCCGAGTGCACGTAAATCGCTGCCGCGCTCACGCAGATAGGTATCCTGGAGGCTGGCAAACTGAGCCGCAAATTCTTCAACAACCTTTTTGACCGCCCATTCCGCCACTGCGCCCTGATCAATCTGCGCAAACAGCTCGCGCTTGAGGCGCGCATCATTGAGTAAATGGGAATAGAGGTCGAAAATCGCCGCGCTTTCTTTCTGCGCGCTGGCCGTGAAGCGTTTACTGAAACGGCGGAATTCTGCACCGGCATCTTCCAGTGCGCGGGTCAGCCGCTCGCGTTCACGAACGGTGTCCAGCGTGGACGCCATGTAGACATGCTCAAGCGAAGGTTGCGAGCTGTCCTGCCAGCCGATCCCAATCGCCACACCGGGCGATGCGGCCAGTGCCCGCACGCGGGTCTGACGGAAACGTCCGTAAAGCACATTAAGCTGTGCCTGGGAAAGGATTGCCGCCAGCTGCGTTGCCAGCGTGACCATAAAGGACTCTTCACTTTCATCAAACTGGCGATGCTCGCGCTGCTGAATAACCAGCACGCCCAGCAGCTGACGACGGTGAATGATCGGCACGCCTAAGAAGGATCGGAAAAGATCTTCTTTGACGGCAGGGATATATTTGAAACTCGGGTGGCTCTGCGCGTCGGCAAGGTTGATGGGTTCAGCCAGACGCCCGACCAGACCCACGATGCCCTGATCAAACGCCAGGGTAATAGTGCGCCCGCGAGGCTTTTTCAAACCTCGCGTCGCCATCAGATAGTAACAACGGCGGTCATTGTCAGCGAGATAGACGGAACACACTTCAGTGTCCATCGCCAGGCAGGTTTCGTTGACCAGTACGTCCAGCGCATCATTCAGGCTGGACGCCATTGCTACCTTTTCAACAATTTCTCGCAAACGCGTGAGCATTTCTTCGTGACTTAGCCTCTTTTACGACGATAAGCGGGTGATGTCTTTGGAAGAGAGACTTCCTGCATCGGCATGATAGTGGTGGAAAACTCCTTCATTACACGACGGTAGACATCACGTTTGAATGACACGACCTGACGAACCGGATACCAGAAACTTACCCAACGCCAGCCATCAAATTCAGGCGTGCTGCTGCGCTGCATATTGATATCCGCATCGTTGCACATCAGTTGCAGCAAGAACCATTTTTGCTTTTGGCCGATACAAACCGGCTTTGTGTCCCAACGCACCAAACGTTTTGGCAATTTATAACGTAACCAGTTACGGGTCGAAGCCAGAATACGTACATCTTTACGGCCAAGCCCCACTTCCTCAAACAGCTCGCGGTACATGGCCTGCTCAGCGGTTTCACCGGGGTTTATGCCCCCCTGTGGAAACTGCCAGGAGTGCTGACCGTATCGTCTGGCCCATAACACCTGACCCTGCTTGTCACAGATTACGATACCAACATTCGGGCGGTAGCCATCATCATCGATCACCGGACTACCTCAATAGCTTAAAATCATAGATGTTCTGATTGTTTCATACTACCAACAGGCGGTAAACCACTGGTTAACGCCGATCGGCATGAATAAAAATGGGATAACTCACAGTTATAACCAAAGTTATAAACAGATTTGGGAAAACATCCGAGATTTTATTCACTTTTTCTGTGGATAGATATGTGAAGAACTTAAGAGTAAGCGGGGTAAAACTCTCCTGAACTTATTTGCCCGCGAAAAATGAAACCCCATAAAACACTTACAAAACATGATATTGACAACCAATAAACACGTTATCCCACGTTCAAAAACGAGAACCAAATCACATTGTAAAGTGATCTGGCGAAAGATCGACCAATGACGTTTTTATCCACAGCGATCGACTAAAAGTTGTCGTTACCTGAGCAATAATTGGATGAAACCCCATACGTCAAGCCTGTAAATCGAACCAGTGATCGGATAAACCTGAGGTTATCCAAGAAATCTGTGGATAACTAGGTGGAAGATCCTGTTTATTGTCGCCTTCAACAGGTGATCAACCTAATCTTTAGCCTGCAAAATCCGCCGGAATGCGGAAAAAAAACTAAGATAAATCATGCTATTATTCCTCAGCCGCGCAGGTATAACTTTTTATTCACCGTGCGGGATGAAAGCAGTACGAAATTTAATCTATTGAATGAGCATTGTTTTTTATGTCGATTCCTTTACCTGCAACACAACCGCCCCGTGACGAAAACGCACTGCTGCAACGCGCGCAATCTCTTGCGGGTCATACATTAGGCGAACTGGCGACACGCGCAGGTTTGCCAATCCCGGCGAATCTGAAACGTGAAAAAGGCTGGGTCGGCATGTTGCTGGAAGTGTATCTCGGTGCCATCGCGGGCAGTAAACCCGAGCAGGATTTTGCCGACATTGGCATTGAGCTGAAAACGATCCCGGTCGATTCCAGGGGGAAACCGCTGGAAACCACTTTCGTGTGCGTCGCCCCGTTAACCGGAAACAGCGGCGTGACGTGGGAAAGCAGTCATGTGCGGCACAAACTGGCCCGTGTGCTGTGGATCCCTGTAGAAGGCGAACGTCAGATCCCGCTGGCAGAACGGCATATAGGTGCGCCTTTGCTGTGGCAACCGTCGCAAGAAGAAGATGAGCAGTTGCGTCAGGACTGGGAAGAGCTGATGGATTTAATCGTGCTCGGTAAAGTCGAAAGCATAACGGCCCGTCACGGAGAATATCTGCAACTGCGCCCGAAAGCCGCGAACAGCAAGGCGCTGACAGAAGCTATCGGCGAGTTCGGACAGCCGATCCTGACACTTCCCCGCGGCTTTTATCTTAAGAAGCGTTTCACCGGCGCGCTGCTGTCCCGCCACTTTCTGCTTTGAATACCGAAATTTATAAAATTTCACACACCTTTTCTGCCACGTTGGATTCCTTTTGCTACGCTAGACTGTAGATCATTTCCCATAACGAAAAATCTTCGACGTAACCAAAGGAATAACAACGATGATGATGAAGAAAACTTTGATGCTGACCGGTGCTGCACTTCTGGTTTTTAGCCTCTCAGGCTGCGCCAGCGACTACGTGATTTCCACCAAAGACGGCAATATGATCCTGACCGACGGCAAACCCGAGCTGGATAAATCCACCGGTCTGCTCAGCTACACCGATGAACAGGGCAATAAGCGTCAGATCAACAACGATAACGTCAGCCAGGTCATGAAACGCTAAATACCGCGCCCCACTCCATCCTGCCTGATGCAATAACGCGGGTAGCCATACGTGCCACCCGCGTTATTGCAGGATAGTTGCCCCCTTCCCCCTTGTTCCTGCCTTGTATATAGTCAGTAAAGGCGCTTTTTCGTTAGGCTGACATTCTCAGATAGAAAGGAAGACCGGCAATGCAATATCACCGTATACCCCACAGTTCTTTAGAAGTGAGCTTACTGGGACTTGGCACCATGACTTTTGGTGAACAGAACAGCGAAGCCGACGCCCATCAGCAACTGGATTACGCCGTTGCGGCGGGCATAAACCTGATTGATACCGCAGAAATGTATCCCGTTCCGCCGCGTCCTGAAACGCAGGGCCTGACGGAAAGCTATATTGGCAGCTGGCTGAAAGCCCGCGGCAACCGCGAGAAGATCATTCTGGCGAGTAAAGTCGCCGGTCCTTCGCGCGGTAACGACAATTCCATCCGTCCGGGCCAGATGCTGGATCGCAAAAATATCCGCGCGGCGCTGGATGCCAGCCTGAAACGTCTGAATACGGATTATCTGGACTTATATCAGCTGCACTGGCCGCAGCGTCAGACCAATTTCTTTGGCAAACTGAGCTATCAGTACACTGAAGAACAGTCTCCGGTGACTTTACTGGAAACGCTTGAAGCTCTGAATGAACAGGTGCGCGCCGGTAAAATCCGCTACATCGGTGTTTCTAACGAAACGCCGTGGGGCGTGATGCGTTATCTGCAACTTGCCGAAAAGCATGACCTGCCGCGTATTGTTTCGATTCAAAACCCGTACAGCCTGCTGAACCGCAGCTTTGAAATCGGTTTGTCAGAAATCAGCCAGCACGAAGGGGTGGAATTGCTCGCCTATTCCAGCCTGGCGTTCGGTACGCTGAGCGGCAAATACCTGAACGGTGCGAAACCGGCCGGTGCGCGTAACACGCTGTTCAGCCGCTTCACGCGTTACTCTTCACCGCAGGCAGAAGCGGCGATTGCCGAATATGTCGCGCTGGCGAAAAAACACAATCTGGATCCTTCGCAAATGGCTCTGGCCTTCGTGCGCCAGCAACCGTTTGTCGCCAGCACGCTGCTGGGCGCGACCACGCTGGAACAACTGAAGATCAACATCGACAGTCAGGACCTGACGCTTGATGGCGAAATTCTGGTTGAGCTGGAAGAAATCCACAAACGCTTCACCATTCCGGCACCGTAACAAACGCCATATCACAGCCATTAAAAAAGGGCGCTCAGCGCCCTTTTGTTTTTTACGGAATTGCTATAAAAACAGCATTAGGCCAGACGGCGTTTCTGCATATTCTTCCAGATCCACAGCCCGGTAATCGCCAGCGCAAACACCACGCCGAAGCCGATACCAATCGCCACGACCGGCGCACCCGCCATCACCACCAGCGAATACAAGCCAAGCATCAGCAACATCGCCGTGTTCTCTCCGAGGTTCTGCACTGCAATTGCATTACCAGCGCCGACGGAAATTTTACCGCGATGCTGTAACAGCGCGTTCAGCGGAACCACGAAGAAACCGCCGAGGATCCCGACAACCACCAGCACAATATACGAACTTAGCATGCTGGTTTGCAGGGCGAATACGACGACCGCAATCCCGATCGCGACACCCGCCGGCAGACAGCGTTTCACTGTTTCCAGGCGGATGAGTTTCGCAGCCGCACCGGCACCAAACACAATACCGATGGCGACCATCGCATTCAGAAGCGTCGGCGTTTTGTTATCGGTAATGCCGAGCGCCACCGGCACCCACAGCACCAGCAGGAAACGCAGCGTCACACCCGCGCCCCAGAAGAGGCTGGTACCGACCAGCGAAAAGCGGGTTTCGCCGTCCTGCCACAAGGTTTTGCAGGCGAAGAAAAACGTCCGCGTCATTTTGGCCGGATTCCACGACTGTCCCGGACGCGCCGGTGTCAGCTTGGGAATAAACCAGTTCGCCGCGACCGCCGCGCCATAAGCCAGCACGCAGATACCGAGCGCAGCCAGAATGCTCCAGTCAGCCAGCGCGCCACCGGCCACCGAGCCGAGAAGGATGGCCGCAATGGTCGAGGCTTCCATCATGCCGTTGGCTTTCACCAGCTGCTCGCCGCTGGCGATTTCACCCAAGATGCCATATTTGGCCGGTGAATACGCCGCCGCCCCAATCCCCACCAGCGTATAGCCGAGGAACGGGTTCAGTCCGGCGCAAATCACCGCCGCCCCGCCGAGTTTGAGCAGATTGGCAACCATCATTACGCGGCCTTTCGAGAAGCTGTCCGCGAACTGCCCGACAAACGGCGCGAGAATAATGTACGTCGCCACAAACGCCATCTGTAAAACCGGCTGGCTCCAGTCGGGATACAGCTGCTGTTTGATCAGCGCCAGCGCGGCAAACAACAGCGCGTTATCGCCAAACGCAGACAGAAACTGCGCGACGATCACCGCCGTCATGCTTTTCGACATCAGCGGCGCTGCCGCCATAGAAGGTTGGCTCATGCCTCACTCTCCGGGTTTTCTGCCATCTGGCGCAGGGTGACAAAATCAGGTTTACCGCTGCCCAGCAACGGCAAGGCTTTAACCACGCGAATATCGCGCGGCACTGCGAGTTCCGGCAGCCCCAATTCGCGGGCGGCTTTACTCAGGGCATCACGGCGCAATTCCGGGTCGGTGGTAAACAGCACCAATGCTTCGCCTTTGCTGCTGTCGCTGCGTGACGTCGCTGCATGTTGTTTATCCGGTGAAGCTTTGATGGCAAGTTGCTCGACGCTTTCCAGCGACACCATTTCACCGGCCAGCTTGGCAAAACGCTTCACGCGGCCACGAATGGCGCAGAAACCTTTGTCATCCAGCGTGACGATATCCCCCGTGTCATACCAGCCTGCCTGCATTTCGCCGTCGGCGTTTTCGGCCTGTGGCGCTTCCAGTACGCCCGGATTTTCAACCCGCAGATAGCCTTTCATGATGTTCGGGCCACGCAGTTGCAGGCGTCCGCCTTCTTCAATACCCGGCACTTTAATCAGACGTGATTCCATTCCCGGCAAAATCTGACCGACGGTATTCACTTTCGCGGCCATCGGCACGTTAATTGCCACCACCGGCGCGCATTCGGTCACGCCATAGCCTTCGAGAATGCGGATACCGAATTTGTTCTGCCAGATTTCCTTGGTGCTTTCCGCCAGTTTTTCCGCGCCAGCAACGACATAGCGCAAGCGGGCAAAATCATAAGGATGTGCAAATCGGGCATAGTTGCCGAGGAAGGTGGACGTACCGAACAACACGTTGCAGTTCTGATCGTAGACCAGCTCCGGCACGATGCGGTAATGCAGCGGGCTCGGATACAGGAACACGCGCGCGCCAGTCATGATCGGCGTTAACAGACCGACGGTCAGCCCGAACGCATGGAACAGCGGCAGGGAGGACATGAAACGGTCGCGGGGGGTGAAATCCGCCACGGTGCGGATTTGCTCAACGTTCGCCAGCAGGCTCGCATGGGAATGCACCACGCCTTTCGGATTGCCTTCGGAGCCGGAGGTAAACAGCACCAGCGCGGCATCGTCAGGTTGCTGTGGCAACATTGCGCGACGCGGGAAAATCAGGTGGAGCAGGATCCAAAGTTTGTCCTGCAACGTGACGGTATCTTTTAAATCTTCCAGATAAACCCAGTTAGCTTCCGGGACATTCTCCGGCAGATGCGTCAGTTTGCCTTTTTCGAGGAACTGGCGGGACGTAATGATCGTTTTGATTTGCGCCGCTTTCATCGCGCTTTGCAGCCCTTTCGCACCGGCGGTGTAGTTGAGCAGCGCCGGAATACGGTTGCGCATCGACGCGCCAAACAGCGCTGCGGCCATGATCGTGGCATTAGGCAGCAGCATCCCGACGTGTTCCCCTTCGCGGGTGAAACGTTGCAGGATACGGCTGACGCCGAGGGATTTTTTCAGCAGGCCCTGATAAGAATCTTCCTTGAAAGAAACATCGGCGATGCAGGGTTTGCGGCGGCCATAGCGGGTTTGCGCCGACAGAAACGCCTGATACAACGTTTCCGGCTCGCGGGTTTCCATGCGCGCCTGCATCATCACTTTATGCAATTGCTCACCAGCCAGCACGCGGCGGTCGCGGGAACGCGCGGCTTCCGGCATCGGGATCGTCACCGGCGGCAAAACGTTGATTGTCACTTTCGGGAACCAGCGGATTTTGAAACTGCCGAACAGGCGACCAAATGGCGTAAATTCTGCGCCGTCAATGCGGATCGGGATCACGGTGGCCTGTGACTTCGCCGCGACAAAAGCGGCGCCGTCATAAATCTTCATTAATGAACCGGTGACCGTAATACGCCCTTCCGGGAAAACCACCACCGGACGCCCTTTTTCCACTTCGCGGATCAGGTGTTTAATCGCCATCGGTTTGGTCGGGTCCAGCGGCATGAAGTCCACGTACGGCTTCAGCCAGCGCATAAACCAGGTATCAGTAATGTTGGAATACACCGCGAACACCGGTTTGACCGGCAGAAAAAGCACCAGCAGCATGCCGTCTATAAAAGAAACATGGTTGGGCGTGAGCAATAAACGCGGGTAATCAAATGAGGATTTCGCCGGCGTGACCGTCACCCGGAACGCTATGCGGAACAGCCACCTGAACGCGGCGAAAAGAAAGTTATACATGTTTGCCATCTCCTTATGTGTCATCCCTGATCTTGAAAGAAAAAGGTTGGGGAAACAGCATACTATAAGCCGTTGTAAAAGACGCCAGTCGGAGAGAGTTTCGGAGGTTGCTTAACGACGTGCAGAATTGAGACAAAAAAAAACCTACGCATCCGCGTAGGTTGGTGCAAATTTAATCGGTATCAACATGCAGAGCACGTTGATGATTCACCAATCAATACCTCTGGGACGTTCAATTTAGCTGGTTTGTACGAACCACAGCCAGCAGGCAATCGAAACATAATTCCGCAAAGTGTAACGAGTGGTGAAAATGCCTCCGGTTTTAATCATTTAATGCTGATTGCGTTACTTCGACCAGGCAGCTCATTGCATTTGGCCCCTGCGTCAGACGCGAGGTGCCGATATCCAGCGTCAGCACATTCGGATTTCCCGCCTGCTCGGTTTCCTGCCATTTACCGCCAAAGCCCGGATCAAACCAGGCGCCGGTGGACATCAGCACCACGCCGCGCGTAATGCCGTCATTGAACGAAACCCCGGCCAGACAGCTGCCGCGCGCGTTATGCACTTTCACCCGGTCGCCGTCGTTCAGCTGGCGGCTGGCCGCGTCTTCAGGATGCATAAACAGCGTTTCTTTCCCGGCCGTTTTGTTCGACTGCGCCAGCGGCGACTGATCGAGCTGGCTATGCAACCGGTCTTTCGGCTGGATGGAAATCAGATGCAGCGGCCACTCTTTGGCCGTTTCTGCGCCCAGCCACTCCACCGGCGGCTGCCATTCCGGATGCGGTGCGAAATCTTCGTAACCGTATCCGGCGATGGTTTCGGAGAACAACTCGATTTTTCCACTGTGCGTGCCCAGCGGATTAGCGCGCGGGCTTTTGCGGAATTCTTCGAAGAAGATGTAATCCTTCTCCGGCGTCGGCAATTCAACAAAACCGCGTTCCCAGAACGTTTCAAAGTCCGGCCATTCAACGCCGGTGCCTTTCTGCGCTTCACCGCACTGACGGTAAATATGGCGCAGCCACTGATCTTCGTTGCGCCCCTGCGTGAACGGTTCGCGGTAACCGAGACGGTCGGCGATATCGGCGAAAATATCAAAATCGTTACGCGCCTGATGCTGTGGCGCGACGGCCTGATGCATCGCCAGCACGAAACGGTCACGCGAAGAACCGCCGATATCATTACGCTCAAGCGAGGTGGTCGCAGGCAGCACGATGTCGGCCATCTGCGCTGCCGGTGTCCAGACGTTATCCTGCACGATCACCGTGTCCGGTTTCTGCCAGCCTTCAACCAGGCGGTTAAGCTGCTGATGGTGATGGAACGGATTGCCGCCGGCCCAGTGAACCAGATGAATATCCGGATAATTCAGCGTCTCGCCCTGGAATTCGTACGGCTGCCCCGGATTGAGCAACATGTCGCTGATGCGCGCAACAGGAATCGACAAACCGGAAGGATTCGGCCCGGCGCTGACGGCAGGGCCCGGCGTGTCAAAACGCGGATTGCCGACGCTGTTCATCGAACCGTGACCAAACGAGAAGCCGCCGCCCGGCAAACCGACCTGCCCGAGCATGGCGGAAATGGCGATCATCATCCAGTACGGCTGTTCGCCGCGATGGGCGCGCTGCACGGAATAAGAACAGGTAATAAAGCTGCGCACGCCGATCAGATCGTCGGCCAGCCGCGCAATGCGTTCAGCCGGAATACCGGTAATGTGGCTCGCCCACTCCGGCGTTTTCGCCACGCCGTCAGTATCACCGCGCAGGTACGCCGCGAGCTGCGGATAACCCACGCAGTGGCTGGCCAGAAACGCATCGTCCTGTGCATCCTTGCGCTGGATCTCATACGCGATCGCCATCATCAGCGCTGCGTCAGTGTTCGGGCGGATCGGGATCCACTCGGCATTCACAAACGCCGGGCAGTCATCGCGCATCGGGCTGATGTTAATCACCCGCGTGCCTTTTTTTGCCAGCTGTTCCAGCGCCGGTTTCAGCGTATGTTCCACCGCGCCGCCGGATGCCACTTGCGCGTTTTTCAGCGCCAGACCGCCGAAGGCAAGCAGGATTTCCGCATGCTCCACCACGCTCGGCCACGACGTGACGCGCCCGGTCAGTGGCGTAAATGTACCAATCACATACGGCAGGAAAAACTGCGCCGAGCCCCAGCTGTAATTGCCCTGCTGATCCACACCGCCGCCGCCGGTGAAATAAAAACGGCGCACCAGCGAACGGGCATGGTGTAAACGCCCCGCAGAAGACCAGCCGTAAGAACCGTTGAAAATCCCGGATGCGCCGTAGCGGTCGCGCACGCGTTTATTCTCTTCAGCGACCAGATCCAGCGCCAGATCCCAGTCCACTTCGACAAAATCTTCACGCCCGCGCAGCGAGCGATCACTGTTTTCGCGTTTTTGCAGCCAGGAACGGCGCACCGCCGGTTTGCGGATGCGTTTTTCCGAATACACCAGCGGCGCAATCGAATCGAGTAAAGGCGAAGGGTCAGCATCGGCGGAATAAGGCTCGCAGCGGATCAGGCGGCCATCTTCCACCACGGCGGTATACGCGCCCCAGTGAGCCAGTTGCGGGTAACGTTTTATCGGCATTTTTTCTTTTTCTCAGCGCGGGTGAATAGCATTAAAAATAACATTCGCGCCGTTCTCAGTTCAAAGAACAAATCATCTTAATCAAACCCATTTCGGCCCTTTCAGGCTGCGATTTCCGTTAAAGACGGCATTCTTTTCCCGTTACATGCGTCTTGCATCGAAAAGTTGCGATCGACATCCTTGCAGCCACCGGTCTTTTCCGCAAAACTGGGCAGTGTAAACGATTACCCTCACGGAATAGCGGAAGTGTTATGGCAACGATTAAGGATGTAGCAAAACTGGCAGGCGTATCGGTTGCGACCGTTTCACGCGTGATAAATCATTCTCCGAAAGCCAGTGAAAGCTCGCGGGAAGCCGTTCAGAACGCCATGCAGCATCTGCAATATCATCCGAATGCCAACGCCCGCGCACTGGCGCAACAGGCTACCGAAACCCTGGGCCTGATTGTGGCCGACGTGTCCGATCCTTTTTTTGGCGCGATGGTAAAAGCCGTCGAACAGGTGGCATATGCGACCGGCAATTTTCTGCTGATTGGTAACGGTTATCACAACGTGGAAAAAGAGCGTCAGGCCATCGAACAGCTGATCCGTCACCGCTGTGCGGCGCTGGTGGTCCACGCCAAAATGCTGCCTGAAGATGAACTGACCAGCCTGATGCAGCAAATTCCCGGCATGGTGCTGATCAACCGCACGCTGCCCGGTTTCGAGGAGCGCTGCATTGCGCTTGATGACCGCTACGGTTCATGGCTGGCAACCCGCCATCTGATTCAGGCAGGGCATCAGCGCATCGCCATTTTGTGTTCCAACCACGGCATTTCCGATGCCAGCGACCGTCTTCAGGGCTACATTGACGCGCTGACCGAACACAATATTCCTGTCGATGACAAACTGATTGCCTACGCCGAACCCGATGAAATCGGCGGCGAAAAAGCGATGGCGGACTTACTGGGATTAGGCAAAAGCTTTACCGCCGTGACCTGCTACAACGACCCGATGGCCGCCGGTGCGCTTTCGGTATTAAGCGATAACAGCATTGATGTGCCGGGGGAAATTTCTCTGATCGGGTTTGATGACGTGCTGATTTCGCGGTATCTGCGCCCGCGTCTGACCACGGTGCGTTATCCGGTTGTCGCGATGGCGAATCAGGCTGCGCAGCTGGCGTTAGCGCTGGCAAACGGCCAGCCGCTGCCCGAAACCACTCACATGTTCAGCCCGACGCTGGTGCGCCGTCACTCGGTGAGTTCTCCGGGGAATTAAAGGAATTGCTGGTAAACGCGGACAGGTTTGTCAGGGTAATCCAGCGCATCGCCGATGTATTTCCAGCCCAAACGTTCGTAGTAGCCGGTAAATTCAGCGTAGAGATAGAGTTCGGAAAAGCCGCTGCGGCGGCTGTGCTCCAGCACGAAAGCCTGCAATTCCTGCCCTAACCCGCGCGATCTGTAACCTTCATCAACGTACAGCGCCGCCAGCCAAGGTGTGAGATCCTGACGGCTGATTAAATCGCAGCGCCATAACCCGACCGTTCCCGCCAGCGTATCGCCCTCGAGCGCGATAAAGGTTTGTGGCAAATCCGCACCGCGCAGGCTGCTTTGCACCACGCTTTCAAAAAACGCCCGGCTGTTTTCACTGCCAAACGCTTTCCACAGCCAGTCCGTGACGGTTTCCTGAAATTCCGGGCGTTCGCTGAGATTGATGATCTTCATACTCAGACCAGTTTCCCCTGAAAAATCGGCACAGATTCAAACAGATAACCGTCGAACTCAGGCGCATCAACATCAGAAAGTTCCATCAGCGTGTTCTTCACATTTTCCATGTGCTGCCACATGGCCTGATACGAACCCATCACGTCGCGGCGGCGCAGTGCGGCCAAAATATTCTGATGATCTGCCAGCCATTTCAGCCGGTAACCGCGCGTGGCGATGTGGCTGTGTAATTGTTTCCAGAGCGGGCTGGAATCGCGATGCATCCAGATATTTTTGACGGAATCGAGCAGCATCTGGTTCTGCGTTGCACCGGCGATCAGCAGGTGAAAAAGGCGGTCGTTATCACCACTTTCGTCGTTGGCAACAATCGCGATTTGTTCCTGCTCCAGCGTGCGGCGCAGGTTTTCGATATCCGCCTTGGTCGCCATTTTGGCGGCAAACGCGGCAATATTACTTTCGAGCAACTGCCGCGCCTGTAAAATTTCAAACGGGCCAATCTGCCCCTGATACATCAGTTCGTCTTCGCCCTCTTCCTGCGAAGGAATGCGGATCACGTAAACGCCGGAGCCCTGGCGGATATCCACCGTGCCTTCGAGTTCCAGCATCAGCAGAGCTTCACGCACGATAGTCCGGCTGACGCCGTAGGTTTCAGCCATATTTCGTTCAGGCGGCAGGCGGGAACCCACAGCGAAATGCCCCTGCTTGATTTGCTCGCGCAGGTCGTGCCCGATTTCCTGATACTGCTTTCTGTCCTGCGAAACCACACCTTTATCCACACATTCACCCTGATGCAAAGACTGACAAATTGGCTCCAAAGACAGAGCCAATGGACCTACGCTGAAGGGTCAGTGTATCAAACTTAATGCCTGATCCAGCACTTTGGCGCCGTTCAGGGTTCCGTATGCCACCATGTCGATCACGGCGATGGGAATGTTGTGTTCATCCGTCAGCTTTTTATTTTCCGCCAGTTTGAACCGCACCTGCGGCCCTAACAGCACAACCTGAATGTCACGTCCGTAGGCCTCAAGTTCGTCGCGCAGATTATTTTCCGGGATGGCGTAAATCTTAAATTCCAGCCCGCGGGCTGCCGCTTCTTTTTCCATTTTGGTGACCACAAGGGAAGTGGACATCCCTGCCGAACAAGCTAAAACGAGTCGTTTCATAATGTTTCCTCGGGTTATTTATCTTCATCGTCCAGTGTTAAAGACAACACACCACTTTCACTCAGCGATTTAAACCAGTGAGATGATTTCTTCTGACGGCGATCACGGTTGTTATCAAGATCAATCTCGATCAGCCCGTAACGGTTTTTAAAAGCATTCATCGGCGAGACGTTATCGGTAAAAGCCCAGAGCATATATCCCTGACAATTTGCACCGTCTTCCCGCGCCTTTAATGTCCAGTAAAGATGTTCGGCAATAAATTCAATACGATAATCGTCCTGAATTTCTCCGCTGCTGGCATCACGGAACTGGCCTTCATTTTCAATGCCCATTCCGTTCTCAGCAATAAACCATGGAATATTTCCGTATTCCGTTTTAATGCGCATTGCAAAGTCATAAACAATTTTCGGGTAAATTTCCCAGCCACGGGATTTATTCATCCTGCGGCCCGGCAGTTCAAAATGTTCGTAGTAAAACGCGGGATGGAATGGCGTCTCTTTATTCCATTCACGGGACGGGGCTTTAACACGGTGCGGGTAATACAGATTAATGCCCACTTCGTCCACCGTGTTATTACGGATAACCGCCAGTTCCTGCTCTGAATAATCAAACTGCACGTGGTGCTTTTGCAGCAAATCGAGCAATTCCTGCGGGTATTCGCCTTTAATCATCGGGTCTAAAAATACGCGGTTATAGAATAAATCGTATAAATGCGCCGCCTTCTGATCGTGCGCCGCCGCTGAACGGGCGTACGTCACTTCCGGGTTTAAAATCACGCCCATCGTGCCGTGCGAACCGTAACCTTTACGGTGAAACAGCTCGACGACTTTGGCGGTTGCCAGCACTTTGTGATGATTCCACTGCATCCATTTACCGGTGTTCTGCTCGAAAGGCCAGCGGATTGCGTCCAGATACACGCGGGTTTGCACCACTACCGGCTCGTTGAAAGTGAACCAGCGGCTGACCTTCCCGGCGAAGCGCTCAAGCACTTTATCCGCGTACAGGACAAAAAGCTCAACGACTTTTTTCGAGCCCCAGCCGTCATATTTTTCAAGCAGATACGCCGGTAATTCGTAGTGTTCGAGGCACAGCATCGGCTCAATGCCGTTGCGCTTCATCTCATCCAGAAGATTGCCGATGTACGCCGCATATTCCTCATCAACCGTACCCAGTTCGTAGTCGGTGAAAAAGCGCGACCAGTTAACTGAGGTGCGGTAATGCGTCAGCCCGCTGGCCTTCATCAGCGCCACATCTTCTTTATAACGGTTAATGAAATCAGTGGCTTTCGCCGGGCCGTAGCCGTTGTGCCAGACGTGGCGGTTGTTTTTGTACCAGAGATCCAGATACGAATCCTGCCCGTCCTTTTTGCCACTCCAGCCTTCGGTTTGCCACGCAGAAGCCGCCGCACCGAGAATAAACCCGTCAGGAATGGTGATTGAAACTTTGCTCATAATTTTCCTCGTTGTCCCGGATTCAGGCCGTTGCAGCGCGTTTTTGCTGCTGCGCGATAGCGTCAATCTGCGCCTGTTCTGCACGGCGCGAAGCCACTTTGACGAACGGCAGATAAATCAGCACAGCCACCACGATGCAGCCAATTTGGGTAATCACCGCGCCCATCGAACCGGCGGTAGACAGCCAGGCGTTGATGATCGGCGGCGTGGTCCACGGCACCATGACCACGGCACGTCCGGCAAAACCCAGGCTGGTCGCAAAATACCCGATAGTGCCGGTGATGAGCGGCGTGATGATGAACGGGATCGCCAGAATCGGGTTGAGCATGATCGGCATGCCAAAAATCACCGGTTCATTGATGTTGAAGAAGCCCGGCCCCATGGATAATTTGGCGATTTCGCGCATTTCTTTGCGGCGCGTTCCCAGCATGACCGCCAGCAAAAGCCCGATAGTGCAGCCGGAGCCGCCGATGCTCATGTACACATCCCAGAACGGCATGGTGATGATGTTCGGCACTTCATGTCCCTGCTCGAACGCCGTCATGTTCACCATGATCGCGCCCAGCAGCAGCGGCTCACGGATGGGTTTGATCATCTGATTGCCGTGAATACCAATGACCCAGAACAGTTGCGCGACAAACATCAGCAGCAGAATGCCCGGCAGGCTTTGCATCACCGATTCCAGAGGACGCTGGATCACCTGATACACCGCGTCGTACAAATACATGCCGGTCACGCGATGGAAAACGAAGCCGAATGTGGCGACGATAACCACGGTAATAATCGCGGGGATCAGTGCGGAGAACGACGCGGAAACGTTCGGCGGCACACTTTCCGGCATTTTAATCCGCAGGCCGTTAACCTTTTCCAGGCGGGAATATATTTCCACCGAGAGAATGGCAATAAACATGCCAAGGAACAGGCTTTTGGTGTCGGAGAATTGTTTCGCCAGCACGTCTTTCACTTCCTGCATCTGGCCGTTGACCATCATATCGACGGTCGTCGGCGTGACGGCAATAAAACAAATCACCGCCAGCAGGCCGGGAAATAACGAACGCGAACCGTTAATTTTGCCCAGTTCAATACCAATTAAAAATACCGCGCCGATGGTCAGGAAACTCAGCGTGGCATAGTTAATACTGCTCATAATCGGTTTGAGCGTCGCCAGCCAGGAGAACATTTCAAAGTGGGCTAATCCGTTTTTCGGATCCATCACCATATTTGAAATTAAAACTGAGAATGCCCCCACGATAATGACCGGCATTAACGTGATAAAAGAAGCCTTAATAGCCATGATGTATCTGAGGCTATTAAAAGTATTCGCGAATCCCCCGAGAGAATCGATAAAACGGTCTTTCAGTGACATGACACCACCTCTTTTAATATTGTGTTTTGCTTTACAGGTGTTTGTTTCGCATTGACCTTTTGACGTATCAGAGGATAAAGGTTGAGTGCGAATATAAAGTCAGATTCCGGTTCTGAGAGAAATTCCGTCCATCTTTTGGGTCATTATTGTCTTAATGTGGCATGCCAAAAAATAGCGGAATACGAATTAATTTCTGTGACAGCGTTCTCACATGTGAATATTGGAATTCCAATATGATGAATTCACCCCTTTCTGGTATACCAATTTTGGAGATGTCGATGGAATTCGATCTGGAACAAACGGTAATGGAGTTATTGATCAACGCCGGGGAAGCGCGTTCTAACGCGATGATGGCGATTCAGCACGCCCGCAAAAAGGAATGGGAGCAGGCGGATGCCATGCTGAAAGCCTCAGACGATGCGGCGCGCGTCGCTCACAAAGTGCAGACGCAGCTGATCGGGCTGGATGAAGGCGTGGGAAAAATACCGGTAAATCTGATTATGGTGCATTCGCAGGATCATCTGATGACCGCCATGCTGTGCCGCGAACTGGCCGAAGAAATCGTGTTACTGAGGAAAGAGATGTTTGAAAAACAGTAAATTCAACACGAAACTCCCCTGCGAAAAAGTACAGAGAACTCGTTCAGCTCCTCCCCCTTTCGCAGGGGGAGGAGCTGAGCTTACAGCTCTAAAGCGATTAACTCTTCCACCGTCTGCCTGCGACGAATCAGCCGCGGGACGCCATTTTCGAACAGTACTTCCGGCAGCAGCGGACGGGTGTTGTAGTTAGAAGACATCGATGCGCCATAGGCACCGGTATCGTGGAACACCAGATAATCGCCAATCTGCAACGGTGGGAGCGGGAAGGTTTCAACGCCGCCGCCTGCCTGCTGGGTAAAAACGTCACCGGATTCACACAAAGGCCCGGCAATCACGGATTCCGTCAGCGCCTGACCGCTGAGGTCGCGGCCATCTGCCGGTAACAGCGAAATATGGTGATAACTGCCGTACATCGCCGGACGCATCAGGTCGTTAAACCCCGCGTCGCACAACACAAAATGGCGACTGCCCATGTTTTTCACCGCACGGATTTGCGCCACCAGCACGCCGGATTCCGCCACCAGGAAACGCCCCGGTTCGATTTCCAGTTTCACTTCATGTCCGAGGTGTGCCGCAATCTGCTCACGCGCACGGTTCCACAAACCAAAATAATGGCCGGTATCGATAGATTCTTCGTCAAAATGATACGGAATCGACAACCCGCCGCCCGCTGAAATCGCTTCAATATCTTGTCCGGTTTCAATGACCTGGCGAACCATCGCATCACAAACCTGCTCAAGATGGCCGTAATCCACGCCGGAACCAATGTGCATATGAATGCCCACCAGTTTCAGGCCGTAACGGGCAATTTCAGCCAGCGCCTGCGGTAAATCGGCATGCCAGATCCCGTGTTTGCTGTTCTCACCGCCGGTATTGGTTTTCTGGCTGTGACCGTGGCCGAAACCCGGATTCACGCGCAGCCACACCGGATGCCCGGCTTTGTGCTGACCAATCTGACTGAGCATATCAATGGAACCGGCGTTTACCGGGATATCCAGCGCCGTCACACGTTCCAGCGTCGGCTGATCCAGCACGTCGGCGGTAAACACGATTTCACTGTTTTCACGCCCCGGAATAAAACCGGCCACCAGCGCACGTTCTATTTCGCCCAGCGATACCGAATCCACCTTCACGCCCTGCTCACGCATCAGGCGAAGAATATGAATATTCGAACAGGCTTTTTGCGCAAAGCGGATCACATCAAATTCACGTAACTGTGCAATACGTTGCTTAATGATTTCAGCGTCATACGCCCAGACCGGGCAACCAAATTGTTGCACAAGCGCCAGCAAATTCGCGGCGTTAAGTGCAGTGGACGTATCGTTCAGGGCGCGTGGCATAAGATTTTCCGTCAGATGAAGGCTGTCATATTTCGTTCAGTATGACGGCAGATGAAGCAGCGATAAAATATCTATTTCAGGCCAGTCTATTCATTTATGATATGGATAAATGCCTTGCCGGAATGCGATAAACTCATGCCCGCTCTCTCCTTGCGCCACATCGAAATCTTTCATGCCGTGATGACCACCGGCAACCTGACTGAAGCCGCCGCGCTGCTCAATACTTCACAGCCAACGGTCAGCCGCGAGCTGGCGCGCTGTGAAAAGCTGCTGGATTTGCAGTTGTTCGAACGCCTGCGCGGGCGTTTATACCCGACGGTGCAGGGTTTGCGGCTGTTTGAAGAAGTGCAGAGATCGTATTACGGGCTGGACCGGATCATCAGCGCAGCGGAAGGGATCCGCCAGTTTGAGCAGGCGCAGCTGTCTATTGCCTGTCTGCCGGTTTTCAGCCAGTCGCTGTTACCGGCGGTTTGTAAGCCGTTTCTCGACAAGTATCCTGACGTCAGTTTTAACATTGTGCCGCAGGAATCGCCGCTGCTTGAAGAGTGGCTGTCGGCGCAGCGCCATGATCTGGGTCTGACGGAAAATACCCAGACGCCCGCCGGTACTGAACGCCAGACGCTGATGACGCTCAACGAAGTTTGCGTCCTGCCCGCAGGTCATCCGCTGGCGGCGAAAAAGCGCCTGACACCGCAGGATTTCAGCGGCCTGAACTTTATCAGTTTGTCGGCCACCGACAGCTACCGGCAGTTACTGGATACGCTGTTCGCCGAGCAGCAGGTCACCCGGCGGCTGGTGATGGAAACACACAGCGCCGCCTCGGTGTGCAGCATGGTGCGCGAAGGCGCGGGCGTGTCAGTGGTCAATCCGCTGACGGCGCTGGATTATGCCGAACGCGACCACGGCGTGGTGATTCGCGAATTCAGCGTCGCCGTGCCGTTTACCGTCAGCCTGATCAAACCGCTGCACCGCCCTGCTTCCGCGCTGGTCACGACGTTTACCGAACATTGTCATCAGCAGGCACAACGGTTCGCAGAACGCCTCGAGGGGGTCGTCGGCGGCTGATCTTGTAAATGATAATCATTATCCATAACATGCGGGCACTGTCCCGCTATGGAAAATGAGGATCCCAATGAAAAAGCTGTTACTTCTGGCCACGCTTGCACTGACCGCCTGCTCGACCGCACCGCACAATACCGCCGTTCCCGCCACCGCGCCTTCAGGCCAGATTCAGGATTTACGCACCGGAAAAACGCTGACGCCGGATCAGCTGCTCCGCCAGCTTGCCGCCGCGCCAGGGGTCATCGTCGGCGAAAAACATGACAACCCCGCGCATCATCAGATTGAAAACTGGCTGGTTCAGCGCCTGCCGGAGATCCGCCCGCAGGGCAGCGTGCTAATGGAAATGCTGACGCCGGATCAGCAGCCGAAAGTCGATCAGGTAAAAGCCTGGCTGCAAACCGGCGCGCAAGCGCGGCCTGCCCGGGTTGCAGAGCTGATTAACTGGCAGAAAAGCTGGGACTGGACGATGTACGGCGATGTGGTGATGACCGCGATGAAAGCGCCGTATCCGCTGCTTTCCGCCAATCTGGATCGCAGTGAAATCATGGCATTTTACGAAAAACCCGTCTTCCCGGCAGGCGTTCACGCGGCGGATCCGCGGGTTCGTGATGCCATCAGCGACACCATCCGCACTTCCCATCAGCAAAATATCGATGCAAAGCAGTTACATGCGATGCTCGCCATTCAGCAACAACGCGATCGCCGCATGGCTGAGCGTCTGCTGGCCGCGCCTGCACCCGCATTGCTGATTGCCGGGGGCTATCACGCCGGAAAAAGTATCGGCGTGCCGGTGCATATTCAGGATCTGGATCCTCAGGCGTCTGTCACCGTTCTGATACTGGCCGAAAAAGGCATAGTGATTGATAAATCACAGGCCGATTTTGTCTGGACGACGGCAGCCGTGGCGGCGAAATCCGCGCCCTGATAACCCCTGATTTATTGTGACCATTGAAATTAAATTGTGGAGGAATCGAAAGTTTCTTGTTAAGACCCATTACAAATGATTACTATTATCAAATAATATTGAATCTCATTATCATTTTAATGGACTAAATGACTACTTACTCTCCTTCCGGCTCTCCGGCTGCTGCGGCGTTTGTCTTCCGCCCTCAGCGCCGGAGTCTCGGCTTTCTCTTATCAGTGACGCTTCACGTCGCGCTGGCCGCATTTTTCCTGTGGTCCGCACCCGTACCGCCACCTGTCGAACTGCCGCCTCCCGCCGTCATGCTGACGTTTTCCGCTGATATCGAAAATAACCAACTGACTAAACCGCTGCCGGTAGGCATTGTGCAGGCGGTGGATTCGGCTGCGTCCAGCCAGCAGGAAGCCGTGCAGCAGCAACAAAAAAACATCACGCCACCGGTCAATGAAAGCGCGGAAATCAAACTGGTTCAGCAGCATAAGAAACCGAAAGAACAGCAAAAACGCCCGAAACCGGTACAGAAAACGCAGGAGCGCTCGCAGGATCAAACCCGCGCTTCCGCTGCCAGTGCTGCCGCGCCACCGGCAACCGCAAGCCTTTCCGACAAAATCGCCGCACCGATGAACAGCGATTCTACGCAGTCCGCCAGCGCGAAAGTGACATGGGAAACCCGGGTGAAGGTGCAGCTCAATCGCCTGAAAAAATATCCGCAGGATGCGATTGCGCGCCACCGGACGGGTGTCGCACAGGTGGCGTTTGTCGTGGATGCGCGGGGAGAAATTGTCAGCAGCCGCCTGCTGAAATCTTCCGGCACGATGTCGATGGATCGCGAAGCGCTGGCTGTTTTGCAACGCGCCAGCCCGTTGCCGCCACCGCCGGGCGATATGCTGAAGGCCGGACAAGTGCCGGTCAGTATGCCGCTTGAATTCACACTCAGTGACGGCAGCAGCCGGAAGTCGTAAAACCAAACGGTTAATACCTTTATTCCTGAGTCTTTCAGGGAAGATTTATTTTTTTCAATATCATCGGGCCACTATGACTTTTTCACGTTTTATTACGCTGTTACTGGCGGGGACTCTCTTTTTCTGCTCGACGACAACTGCTGAATTCCAGCCGCCGGTCGCTGAAATACATCCGCATATTTTGAGCAGTGCAACGGAGCGCCGGACGGACAATTATTACTGGCTGCGCGACGATTCCCGGCAGGATCCTGAGGTCCTGAATTATCTGCGTGCGGAGAACCAGTACAGCGCGCAGGTCATGTCGCGCTGGTCAGATTTGACCAACACGCTGTATCAGGAAATGCGTCTGCGTCAGGGCGAACACACCGAATCCGTGCCCTACGAATTACGCGGTTATCGCTATCAGCAGCGTTATTTGCCGGGCCAGGATTATGCACAATATCTGCGTCAGCCGGTTGGCGGAAATACCGTCTGGCAGACGCTGGCCGATGCCAGCCAGCGTGCAGCGGGCAAAAAGTTTTATCAGTTTGGCGGGCTGGAAATCAGTCAGGATAATCAGCAGATGGCCATTGCCGAAGATACGCAGGGGCGTCGCCAGTTTGCCGTCAGCCTGCGCAATCTCACCACCGGCCGCTGGCAAAACGACGTACTGCAAAATACCTCGGGAAGTATGGCGTGGTCTGCCGACGGAAATTATTTGTTTTACATCCGTAATCACCCGCAAACGCTGATGCCGTATCAGGTTTATCGCCACAAAATCGGCACACCGGTGGCGCAGGACGCGCTGGTTTACGAAGAGAAAGATGGCGGATTTTACCTCGGCCTTTCCCGTTCGGCGTCCGGTGATTTCCTGATTATTCTCAGCAGCGGCAGTACGTCGTCTGAAGTTCATCTGATCCCGGCCGCCAGTCCGCTGGCGGTTCCGCAGCGCTTCGCGCCACGTCGTGCGGGCGTTGAATATTATCTGGATCATTACCGCGGCCAGTTCTTCATCCGCTCCAACCTGCACAGCCTGCATTTCGGTCTGTATCAGACGGCTCGCATCACAGGTCAGTGGCAAACGCTGATCGCGCCAGACGATAACCGTGATCTGGAAAACTTCGCCCTGTTCCGCCGCCATCTGGTATTGCAGATTCGCAGTCAGGGACGTGTGCAGCTCGAACAGATTGGCCGGGAAGACCACAAAACGCGAACCGTGCCGTTCGATGAAGAAAGTTACATGGCGTGGCTGGGTTCCAACCCCAGCCCGGAAACCGACAAGCTGCGTTACGGCTATTCCTCGATGACCACGCCAACCACGATTTATGAATGGGACATGGCGACCGGTACGCGCACGCTGTTGCAGCAAAAGCCGGTCGAAGGCGTTGATCCGGCGAATTACGCCAGTCAGCGGCTGATGATTACCGCCCGCGACGGCGTGCAGGTGCCGGTTTCGCTGGTGTACCGCAAATCGCTGTTTGAGAAAGACCGGAATCCGCTGCTGGCGTACGGCTACGGCGCGTACGGCATGAGCATGGATCCGGCGTTCAGCGCCAGCCGCGTCAGCTTGCTGGATCGCGGTTTTGTGTTCGCACTGATCCACGTTCGCGGCGGCGGCGAGCTGGGCCAGCAGTGGTATCAGCAAGGGAAACTTGACAAAAAACCGAATACCTTCAATGACTTTATTGATGCCACGCAGGCGCTGGCGGAGAAAGGTTTCGGCCAGCCGGGGCATTTATATGCTCAGGGCGGCAGCGCGGGCGGTCTGCTGGTGGGTGCCGTCATCAATCAGGCACCGGCGCTGTTTCACGCGGTCGTGGCGCAGGTGCCTTTCGTCGATGTGCTGACCACCATGTCTGACCCGACGTTACCGCTCACCGAAGGCGAGTACGAAGAGTGGGGAAATCCGGCGCAGCCCGCCGCCTATCAGACCATCAAATCCTACAGCCCTTACGACAATGTGCGACCGGTCGCTTATCCGAATCTGTTTGTGACAGCCGGATTGTACGACTCACAAGTGCCCTACTGGGAACCGGCGAAATGGGTCGCCAGATTACGCGCCATGAATCAGGGGAATTCCCTGATCTTACTGTCCACCGAAATGGCCGCCGGGCATGGCGGGAAATCAGGCCGCCTGAACCGCCTGAAAAATACCGCGCAGGAATACAGTTTCATCCTTGAGATGGACAAAAATAATAATAATCGCAGTCTCCGTTTTTAATTTATGGAACGCAATGCAAAGCAATAACGATTAGAAAATATCGCTCCTCGAGGGAATATGAAAAATACACTTTTCACCGGCATATTGAGTGCCGGTTTAACGCTGGCCGCACCGCTGGCAATCGCTGACACCACTGATTCAGAAAACAATAAAGAAACCGTCGCCTTCAGCCCGCTGAAAGTTTCCGCGGCAAAAGTAAACAGTGAACATGAAGCGATGGCAAAGCCCGGCGCGTTCAGCTCGCGCGGCGAAAACACCAACCTGCAATCGACCGATTCCGTGTTGCGCGGCATACCCGGCACCTTCACGCAAATTGACCCGAGCCAGGGCACGGTAGACATCAATATTCGCGGAATGTCCGGCTTTGGCCGCGTCAACACCATGATCGACGGCGTCACCCAAAACTTCTACGGCTCCTCAGTACCGGGCGGGATTTCCCACGGCTCGACGAGCAGCGCGGCAGGCGCACTGATCGACCCGAATTTCCTGGTCGGCATTGATGTCTCGCGCGGCTCCAGCGCCGGTTCAGCCGGGGTTAACGCCCTCGCGGGCAGCGCCAACCTGCGCACTATCGGCGTGGATGACGTGATTTTTTCCGACAATCCGTTCGGGATCCGCACCCGCTTTTCCGCCGGGAATAACGGCATCGGCGAAAGCGGTATGGTGGCGGTGGCGGGCAAAACAGACGCCTTCACCGACACCGGCAGTTTTGGCATTATGACGGCCATCAGCGGCAGTTCTATCGATGCTAATTTCAAAAATGGCGACGGTCAGAACAGCAGCGATTTCGGCTACGAAAAGAGTTACCGCCAGAATCCGAAATCCCAGTTAGTGAAAGTGGATATTAAACCGGATGAATTTAACTCTATTGAATTATCCGGGCGGCATTACGGGAATAAATTTACCCAGCGTGATATCCGCAGCGATGACTTCTATGTGAAATATCATTTCGCGCCCTTTTCTGAACTGGTGGATTTTAATCTGATGCTCAGCTCCAGCCGCGGGAATCAAAAGTATAACGAGGACACGCTTTATACTTTTTTTAATACCGATGCCAGCAATCAGTCCGACGCTCTCGATATTAATAATACCTCACGCTTTACGCTTGCTGACGTGGATTTGGCGTGGAGTTATGGCAGCAAGCTGATGCGAAATAAGTACGATAAAAACATCAACAGCAACGCCTGGGATCCGGATAACCCGGATGCGGCAGAACAGTCCATCGAGAACAACACTTTCCAGCCTTCCGGCAAGCAGGATGTTTACAGTCTGTATACCGGACTGGAGCTGAAAAAAGGCATCTGGCAGGCCAACTTTGACCTGAATTACAGCTATTACGATCTCAGCGGATACAAACCGGCGTGCGATCCGCGCGTCGCCTGTTTCCCGCAGGGCGGACAGGATATTCATTTAACTGAAGACGGATTTAACCCGTCGGTCATGTTGTCAGCGGAAGTCCGGCCGTGGTTCCAGCCGTTCGTCAGCTACAGCAAATCCATGCGCGGTCCGAACGTTCAGGAAGTGTTTTTCTCCAACTCCGGCGGCGCCTCCATGAACCCGTTCCTGAAAGGCGAACGGGCTGAAACCTACCAGATTGGTTTCAACTCCACCGCCGGTAACCTGTTGTTTGAAGAGGATGCTTTCCGCCTGAAGGCCCTGTATTACACCAGCAGAATCAAGAATTACATCTACAGCGAATCCTTTATGGTGTGCCGCAATGGCCGCAAATGCAGCATTGGCGAAAATATTCAAAACGACTGGGAAGATGCCAGCGATGAGTATTCCGACAACATGTATATCTACGTGAATTCCCTGTCGCCGGTGCGCACACACGGCGTCGAGATTGAAGCGGAATATGATGCCGGACGCGCCTTCGCCAAACTCTCGTTCAGCAAGGAACACACCAATCAGCCGACGTCGATCGCCACCGGTTCCTTTGGCGTCGGCAATATTAACGAGCTGCCGCAACTGTATTTCACGGTGGATACCGGCGTGCGTTTCCTCGATGAATCCCTGACCGTAGGCTCGCTGGTGAAATACACGGGGAAAACCCGCCGTACATCGCCGGATCAGAACTTCAACGAAAAAACCGGCGCGCTGGAAAACGAAGATATGCCGAAGATCCCGACGATTGTCGATCTCTACAGCACCTACGAAATCAACCGTAATGTGATGCTGAAATTCACCGTGCAGAACCTGATGGATAAAGATTATTCAGAAGCCCTGAATAAACTGAATTCTATGTACGGCCAGAATGACCCGGGCACGTCGGTTAACACAGCGCGCGGCCGGACGTATATCGCGGGCGGCGAAATCCGCTTCTGATCGCGTCACCTCAGAAAAAGCAAAAAAAGGGCCACGCAGAAATCATTCCGCGTGGCCCTTTCAACACATTTCTTACCGGTTACGCGACGGCTTTCTCAGCCTTTTTCGCCGCACGGCGGAAAGTGATCACGCAAAGCACAAAGCCGGCAGCGCCCAAACCGCCCGCTGCCAGCGGAACAACGCTCAGGCCAAGCCCGCGTTCAATCACCACGCCGCCCACCCAGGCACCCAGCGCATTACCGACGTTGAAGGCTGCAATATTGAGCGTCGACACCAGATTGGGCGCGTGTTTACCGTAGGTCACCACGTTCACCTGCAAGGCCGGTACGGCGGCGAAGTTCACCATCGCCCAGATGAACAGCGTGATTTCCGCGGCCACCAGATGCACGCTGGTGAAGCTGAACAGCACGGAAAACACGGCGATCAGCAGGAAAGTCATGGTCAGGGAAACGCCCAGACGCCAGTCCGCCAGACGCCCGCCAACCACGTTACCGATGGTCAGGCCGAGGCCAATCAGCAGCAGCGTCCAGCTGACGCCGTGCTCAGAAACGCCGGTGATTTCGGTCAGGATTGGCGCGATATAGGTGAAAAGTGCGAACATCGCCGCAGAAAAGAAGATAGTAATCGACAGCGACAGCCACAAACCCAGGCTGCCCAGCGCACGGATTTCTTTACGCAGATCAGTCGGTTCTTCCTCTTTCTTATCCGGCAGCTTTTTATACAGCGCAAACAGCGACGCCACACCGATGACAGAAACGACCCAGAAAGTTGAACGCCAGCCAAAAGCCTGCCCCAGCGCGGTGCCCAGCGGAACACCCAGCACGTTCGCCAGCGTCAGGCCGGTAAACATCAGCGCCACCGCAGAAGCACGGCGGTTCGGTGCCACCAGACTGGCCGCCACGACCGCGCCAATCCCGAAGAATGCGCCGTGGCACAGTGCGGTGATCACACGCGCCAGCATCAGGAAGCCGTAGCTATAGGACAACGCACACATCACGTTGCCGATAATAAAGATGCTCATCAGCAGCAGCAGGGTTTTCTTGCGCGGCAGTTTGGCGGTCAGCACGGCCATAATTGGCGCGCCGATAGCCACGCCCAGCGCATAGCCGCTGATTAACCAGCCTGCGGAAGGAATGCTGACATTCAGATCACCCGCCACATTGGGCAACAGCCCCATGATGACGAATTCGGTGGTACCGATGGCAAATGCGCTTAGCGCCAGTGCCAGGAGTGCGACAGGCATAAAAACTCCGGATATTTTAGTTATGTTTAATGGCTCCGGTATTCCACCGGATTGGCTTAAATACCACGTTGATCACACTTTTGACCAGACGCAGTCTGTGCCCTTACTGCCTGCAAAACGTTCAATATCCGGATTAATCTTTACATAACAATACATTGCATAAAATGCGATAAAAGCGGAAAAGGAACCGATTCCAGTAAGCGCCTTGCGCAGCGGCTCAGCGTTTTTCATCCGTCAGGGACAGCCAGCGCGGATGCCCTTTGAACCATTCCACCAGGAAATCGAGCAAAGCACGCAGCGCCGCAGGCATCTGCCGCCGTGACGCGTAAATCGCGTAAATCCCCATTTCCTGCGGCTGCCAGCCTTCCAGCAGGGAAACCAGCTGCCCGCTGGCAATCAGTGGCGCCGCCGAATAATAAGGCTGCATGACGATCCCCGCGCCTTCCACCGCGCCGGTCAGCAATACCAGCGATTCATTGGCGCTCAGGTTACCGCTCACCGGCACCGTCACTTTTTCGCCCTGATGCTCAAACTGCCACAGGCTTTTGCCAAAATAGGTGTACGTCAGGCAGTTGTGGACGCTCAGATCCTGCGGATGCAATGGCGTTCCCTGCGCGGCCAGATAAGCCGGAGATGCGCACACCACCGACGGACACAGTGCCAGCGGACGGGCAATCAGATTCGGATCCAGATCGTTAGTAATGCGCAGCGCCAGATCGATACGGTCTTCCACCAGATTGATTGCCCGGCTTTCCAGTTGCAGATCGATACTCACCTGCGGGTGTCGGCGCAGAAATTCGCTGACCGCAATCACCACCGCGCCCTGCCCGAAAGATTGCGAACAACTCAGGCGCAGCAAACCGCGCAGCGCTTCGTCACCGGTATCCGCCACGCTGGCCATTTCCGCCGCCACCGACAGCATTTTCCGGCACCGCGCCAGCGTGTTTTCGCCCGCATCGGTCAGGCTGAGTTTTCGCGTCGAGCGGTGCAGCAGGCGCGCGCCCGACCACTTTTCCATCTCCGACAGATAACGCGTCACCATCGCCCGTGACATATTCAGCGACTCGGCGGCATTGATCATGCTTCCGCGTTCGACGATGGCAACAAAGACTTGTGCAGCGGTAATTCTGTCCATGATTCATCCGGTTTATGCAACAAACAGTTGCGCATTATCCGGTTTTTCCCGCGGATTATGCAACGTACAGTAGATGCTTACTGAACGTGATTATTTTTGCTCTCTGAGGAAATGCTATGCGCTTGTGCCTGAAACCCCTGACCCTGATCGTTGCTCTGCTGGGCAGCAGCCTGTCCGCTCATGCCGCCACCGCGCTGAAAATGGACGTTTATAACCCCGGTGAAAAAAGCGTATTTCCGGTGTCTTCTGAAATTATTACCGGCGAAAAAGACGCGGTGCTGATCGACGCACAGTTCCAGCGCAATGACGCGCAGAAGCTGGTGGAGATGATCAAAGCGACCGGCAAAAAGCTGACCACCGTGTACATCAGCCAGTCGGATCCGGATTTTTACTTTGGCCTGGACGTGATCCACGCGGCATTCCCGGAGGCTAAAATTATCGCCACACAGGCAACGGTCGATCAGATCAATGCCACCAAAGACGGCAAAGTCGCTTTCTGGGGCCCCCAACTGAAAGACAACGCGCCGAAATCGGTCGTCGTACCGGCTCCGCTGAAAGGCACATCTTTTGAACTGGAAGGCCACAAGTTTGAAATTCAGGGCGTGGATGCAGAACGTACTTTCGTGTGGATCCCGTCGCTCAAAGCCGTCGTCGGCGGTGTGCTGGTGAATGGCGACAACATGCATGTCTGGACTGCCGATACGCAAACCACGACATCGCGCAAACAGTGGGTCGAAGCGCTGGATGAAATCGCCGGGCTGAAACCGTCCGTTGTGGTGCCGGGGCATTTCCTGCCAGGCGCTTCTCAGACGCTGGAAGCAGTGAAATTCACCCGCAACTATCTGCTGACGCTGGAAAAAGAACGACCAAAAGCGAAAGATTCTGCCACACTGATCGCTGCGATGAAAAAACATTATCCGCAGCTGAAAGACGATTCTTCATTACAGCTGAGTGCAAAAGTATTGAAAGGCGAAATGAAGTGGCCGCAGTGAATACACTTTTTTAAATAATGAATAAAAACTGACGGCGATATTATTTATCGCCGTTTTTTATTTTCAGAAAGTATAGAAAATTCTCTTTATTATTAATCATTGTGTTAGCCATTCGCCTTTCCTAAACAGCCGAAAAATCCTTTATTAAGCAATAACAACACATTAATCAGCAATTGAAGCCTCACTTTCCCCGTATTAGACTCCGCACGGCATTACACTTCCCCAAAAGGTACAGGGAAAATCCTATTCATTCTGGGATTACCCACCTCAATTTATATAAAGGAATATTATGAATTGGTATATCAAGGCACTTAAGAATTACTCCACATTTTCTGGCCGCGCGCGAAGAAGAGAGTACTGGTGGTTTACCCTTTTTAATGGCCTTATCTCAATGGGCGTAACTTTGATTGCCCTGTTATTTGGCGATGATTGGATTATATCGACGCTTTACTCTTTATTCGCGTTGTTACCGGGTCTGGCAGTTATGGTTCGCCGTAATCATGATGCAGGTTACAGCGGCTGGTGGATCCTCTGCCCCGTTTTTAACCTGATCCTGATGTTCTTCAAAAGTGATCCTGAAGATAACCGCTTTGGCCCTTATCCGGCGGAATAAAAGGGTGAAATCGGGTGCCAGATTGGGCACCCGCATTACTGAAAGCAATAATTCAACCTACGGTGTCACTCTGACAAATTGCCCTTCGGCCTGCACGTTGTGTCCGAAGCCGCAGTCACCGGTGGTATGCAGTTTCACGTTCTGCGGATCGAAATTCATGTCCACGCTGCATTCACCGTCACCCGCGGAGGCGTCGTCGGCTTCATGGTAAACCGCGTGATGATCTTTAATGGCCGTCACCACCGAAAATTCGCCGGTATTCGGGCCGTAATACAACGACATTTGCCCCATGTACATGCCGGTGAAATCGATTTTGAACTGCGCTTCTTCCGCTTTGACTTCCACCAGATTCCAGCTGCCGAAACCGGCATATTGCCAGTAAACGCCTGCCGGAGATTCCGGTTGCGGTAAGGCATCCAGTTTTGGCTGAATCTGCCCCAGATTGTACTGCGATTTTTTGTCCGAAGGCGCCAGCATCAGCCAGGCTTTGGCTTTCAGGTAATCTCCCTGCTTTATATAGGTCAGCGCGATGTTGTTGTAAGCCGTCGCAATCTGGTCCTGAGGTTTGTGGCAAAACTCACTCCAGGCCACCTGATTACGGAAAATCTCCCGCGCCTTGGCGAATTCCCCTTGCTGATACGCCACTTTTCCGGCGGCCGCATAGATGCCCGCTTTTACGCAATCATTCGCAATATCCGGTTCATCAATCTGAGCAAACGCCTCAACACTGGCAAAACATCCTGCCACCAGCAGTAAATTCACTGCGACTTTCATCAAACATCCTTCTACTTTTGTGGTCTACAGAGCTTCGTGCTGGAAAAACATCCTTACAAGTGGCTCATTGCTCTATCGCGCTGAGGCACTCATTCTGGGATGATTGGTTTCACAACATATCGATGACTAATGGCAATTATGACTAAAAAACCTGGGAAATCGGCGCAATGGGGCGCCGTCTGGCAGCTAATTAAGCCTTACTGGCGCTCAGAAGAAAAGTGGCGTGCCTGGGGCATGTTAACCACGATTATCATCCTCTCGCTGGCCGGCGTATACCTCAGCGTACAATTTAACGAATGGAACCGCGTTTTTTATGACGCGCTGCAAAACAGAAACTATCCGGTTTTCAAAGCCCAGTTGTTCAAATTTACCTGGCTGGCGCTGCTGTTTATCGTCATTGCGGTGTATCGCGTTTATCTGACGCAGGGCCTGCAAATGAGCTGGCGGCGCTGGATGACCGAAGAGTATATGGAGAAGTGGCTGACCAATCACGCCTATTATTACACGGAGTATCAGCATCAGGTCGATAACCCCGATCAGCGTATTTCCGATGACCTGAATTCCCTGACCAGCGGCACGCTTTCTCTGGTGCTCGGGCTGTTGTCGAGCGTAGTCACGCTGTTCTCCTTCGTGTTTATTTTATGGTCTATCAGCGGGCCGCTGTCTTTTGCGATTGCTTCCCATGAATTCACGATCCCCGGTTATATGGTGTGGTTCGCAATCCTTTACGCTGCCGTCGGTTCTGCCATCATCTGGTCGGTCGGTAAGCCGTTAGTTCGTTTAGGTTTTAATCAGGAGTGGTTCGAGGCGAACTTCCGTTTCGGGCTGATCCGTATCCGTGAAAACAGCGATGCGATTGCGTTGTATCACGGCGAGAAAAATGAGCACGACCAGCTGACCGGCAAATTTGATTCCATCAAAACCAACTGGTGGTCAATCATGCGCGTCACCCGTCGCCTGAACATTGCCACCAACTTCTACGCGCAGTTTGCCAATATATTCCCGATTCTGGTGGCATCTCCGCGCTATTTCTCCGGTGCAATCCAGCTGGGCGCGCTGATGCAAATTTCCTCGGCATTTGGGCAAGTTCAGGACGCGTTATCCTGGTTTATCAATGCGTTTGATAATCTGGCAAGCTGGAAAGCCACCGTGAACCGTCTGGCCGGTTTCAATGCCGCCATTGATCAGGTGAACGCTCAGCCGCGCGGCATTAAAGTGAGCCAAAACGCAGAACATGCGTTGAAACTTGATAACCTGACGCTGAATCTGCCGGACGGCAGCCCGCTGTTCTGCAACGTTTCTGCGGCCATGAAACCGGGCGAACGCGTGCTGGTTGCGGGGCCTTCTGGTTGTGGTAAATCCACGTTGCTGCGCGCGATTGCCGGTATCTGGCCTTATGGCGCAGGCAATGTTTCGCTGGCCGAAGGTAAGCGCTATCTGTTCCTGCCACAGCGCAGTTATATCCCGATCGGGACGTTGCGCGATGCGCTGAGTTATCCGGACACTGACCGCGAATACACCGACGAGCAGTTGCAGCGCGTGCTGGAACAATGCCGTCTGCCGCATCTGGCGAAAACTGAAGTGCTGGATGACTACGCCAACTGGAGCCAGCGCCTGTCGCCGGGCGAGCAACAGCGTCTGTCGTTCGCGCGCGCCCTGCTGATCAAGCCTGATACGCTGTTCCTTGATGAAGCGACCAGCGCAATGGATGAAGAAACTGAACACCGGGTTTATTCGCTGCTGCTGAGCGAACTGCCGGAAACCTCGGTAATCAGCGTCGCGCACCGCAGCACGGTGGCAAAATATCATCAGCATTGCTGGCAGTTCAAGAATCAGGAAAACGGCCCGTGCGGATTCACCGCTTCGGCGATTTTGGCTGAATAAAATCTGACACCACCGTCCTGTGGTTTCGAAATACAGAAAGGTTGCTGATGTCAGCAACCTTTCTTTTTTGTGTGCTGAAACCCATTTCGCGCAGAAAATCAACAGTCTGCCTGGTTCAAATGTATACCTGACTATACAATTATCCTTAAGTGACTTTCTTTAAATCCGGAGGTTCAGGTCTGATGAAAATAGATAAAAACTCGTTCATACCGCTTTACCTGCAAATCGAGCAGCAACTTACCGAGAAAATCAGCGCAGGCGAAATCAAAGCCGGTGACCCGATCCCGACGGAAGCGGCGCTGTGCGAAATCTACGGCGTATCCCGCATGACCGCACGCAAAGCGGTGGACTATCTGGTGCGTCAGGGTCAGGTCGCCCGTTTTCGCGGGCGCGGCACGTTTGTCGTCGGGCCCGCAAGGCAGGAAAAAATCATTCTGCCGCTCGACCGCCATCTGACCGCCAGCGAAGTCGCGCAGGAAAATAATCAGCGCATCGAAAATCAGGTACTGGAATTTCGCCGGACGCCCGCCAGCGACGAAATCGCCCGCGAGCTGAATATCCCGGCGGGAACGGACGTCTATTTTATGATCCGCCTGCGGTTGCTGGGCGATGAGCCGTTCGTGTATGAACAATGCTGGATGCGCGCCGATAACCTGCCGGATATCAGCCGCGCGGCGATGACATCGTCGAAATACGCCTATCTGCGATCCAAAGGTTTTCAGCCTGCGGGCAGCACAAAACTGATTTCCGCCGAACTACCTTCCAATGAAATCCGCCTGGCACTGAATCTGTCGCGCGACCAGCCGGTGCTGCATTCGCACGCCGTGGTGTCGTTTACCGACGGCACGCTGTTTGAAGTTTCCGACGTCTACTACAACCAGAAAAATTACAGCTTCAGCGTCCATGCCAAAGTTAAAAGCTAGCGGCCATCAGGCTATTCCTGACAACTCCGCCTTCACCAGATTCGCCACCTGTTCAACCTGCGGGCCATAAATAACGTGAACATCCGTTTCGGTGATCCGTTTCACACCTGCCGCACCGGTTTTCATTAACGTGCCGTCCTGCACCTGAGCCATATCTTTGACCTTAACCCGTAAACGGGTAAAGCAGCAGTCGACGGCGGTAATATTTCCCTCGCCTCCCAGACCGATAATAATATTTTTGGTTTTCTCGCCGGTTCCCTGCGCCGGTTTTGCACGTTCTTCGGCATCATTTTCATCTTCACGCCCCGGCGTTTTCACCTGCATGCGTAAAATAACCCAGCGGAAACTGAAGTAGTAAACCGGTGCATAGATGATCCCGAGGATCAGCGGATACCACCAGTGCGTTTTGCTGCCGCCCAGTACGCCGAAGATCAGGAAGTCGATCGCCCCGCCCTGCACGTTACCGATCATCACATGCAGCATCTGCATCAGTACGAACGAAAGCCCGGTCAGCACCGCATGCAGGATATACAGCACCGGCGAGACGAAGATAAAGCAGAACTCGAGCGGCTCGGTGATCCCGGTGGTAAATGACGCCAGTCCGCCCGCCAGCATCAGCGCTTTCACACGGCCTTTATGTTCGGGGCGCGCGCAGTGATACATCGCCAGCGCAGCGGCCGGCAGGCCAAACATCATGACCGGAATTTTCCCCTGCGCCAGGAACCGTGTCGCCTGCTGCGTAACGGCGTCCGGGATCATCCCCGGATCGGCCAGTGCGGCATTAAAGATATTCAGCGCACCGACAATGCTCTGATTATCCACCGTCGTTACCCCGCCAATCGGCGTGAAACGCACCGTTTCGTTGATGATGTGATGCAACCCCGTCGGGATCAGCAGACGTTCCGACGTTGCATAAATGAACGTCCCGATTTCTCCCGTGCGGCCAATCAGTTCGCCAACCCACTGAATACCCAGCGCAATCGTCGGCCAGATCAGCGACATAATGACGCCGACAACCGGCAGAACGAGGATGGTAATAATCGGCACGAAACGACGCCCGCCGAAGAAGGCAATCGCCGTCGGCAACACAATCGTATAAAACCGGTTATGCAGCCACATGGTGATGAGCCCGACCAGCACACCGCCCAGCACGCTCATGTTGTAGGTGAAAATCCCCAGCGTGTTGGTGAATTCGGCAGCGTAAATCATCGCGTTACTTTCGGTCATGCCTTTTGCGGTGAGCTTCGCAACGGTAATGGTGTCCGGTGAAATCCCCTGGGCCAGCAAACTGTAATTCACCCCGACGTGCAGCCCGACAAAGCCGATCACTGCGGAAAAGGCCGCCGTGGCCTTTTCTGCATTGGCCAGACCCATCGCGGTAGCAACGGCAAAAAACAGCGGAAGATTGGCGAACAATGCGCCGGAAACCTGACGGATAAACCCGATCACCAGCTGCAAAGTTTTCATCTGGGTAAAGGCTTCGCCGGTCACCGCCGGATTCTGTAACGCGGCCGCCAGCCCTAAGAAGATCCCGGCGGCGGCAATCACCGAGATAGGCGTCATCAGGGCTTTGCCCAGGTCGTGAATTTTGCTGCCAAGTTTAATCATCTGAAATCCCTCAATTGGGTGGCTAAAAATAAGCCGTTAATTGAGTTAAGTCACAGAATGTATAGTTGTATAGACATAGAAGTCAGGAGTATGAAAGAGATCACAGTTTTGCGCGGTAAAAGAAGAGTGGGAATGGGATCTTCAGAGGACTTTGAGTGCAGCGGTAAAAGATGCAGATGAACATAGTGGAGGGTATTCAGCCCACAAGCCCCCTTCAGGTTTAAATAGTGGAATAAGTAAAGATCATCATTAACTTTATGACGTAGAAACCTTAAAAATAAATATATCCAACAAATGAAAATCAACGAAGGGATTAAGAGTATTTACTTTCCAATAGTAAATAACTTAAAAACATCATTGATATGAATAATTAAATAATCATCAACAATAAAAAACTTACCGTAACGCGTTAATCGATCGTTAAAATCTATTGGTGTAGAAAATTGTGACAATGATCACGAATCATTATGGTGCAATAGTTATTCTTCTCTCATTGTTAAGAACGAAATAAATACTGATTTAACAAAAACAGAATAATATATTTCCACCACCATCAACTGATATAAAAAGGAGTCATACCTTGCCGTGGAGAGATCCATCCAATAATAACATTGTAAGCTGGCTATACATTTTTATATTCGCTGCCTGGGGTGGCGTGGTCAGATACATTATAGATGTACGTTCTGGGAAAATATGCCGGAGTTTTGTGGCGGTAATCGCACAGGTTATTATATCTGCATTTACAGGCGTCGTTGCCGGACTCCTATCAGAAAGTATGGGATCGGGATTTCATACCACTCTGGCAATATGCGGTATATCTGGTGCTATGGGTGTTGCCGCTTTGGATTATTACTGGAGGAGGTTAACAGAAGGCTAACATGGAACATTTTAAATTCAGTAAGAGCTCAGAAGATAATCTGAAAGGTGTACACCCTGATTTATGCATAATCATGAGAAAAGCCTTAGCATTATCCCCTGTCGATTTTGGAATTTCTGAAGGCCTCAGAAATAAAAAGAGACAACTTGAGCTGGTCGCGAAAGGAAGATCATTGACCAATAACAGTCGGCATATTACGGGTCATGCCGTTGATATCTTTGCTCTGCCAAACAATGCAATATCCTGGGAGTTCAAATATTATCAGGCGATAGCCAACATAGTTTTTGAATTATCAAAAACACTGTCAATTGAAATTGAATGGGGAGGTAAATGGGATGATTTAAACGATGGCACACATTTTGAACTATCAAGAAAAGACTATCCATAATGAAGTGATGTAATCCCTCAAAGAGGAATTGCAACCTAACGTTCGTAATGAGCATTATACGGCGAAAACTTATTAATTCTAAGATATTAGATATCTCATGAACTGATACGCCTTAGTACTGCCTATATTACGGACAATAATAACCAACCATTTTTGAAATGGTTGTCAATATAAAATTAAAGGACTAACTATGAACACCGTAAAAACTGTAACTGCTGATGAATTCCCGCTGAAAGCTGGCGATAACCTGATTATGGTTGTCCCTCATCACGACGATACCATTTTGGGCTGCGGCAACTTTGTTATCGAAGCCCTCGCCCGTGGGGTTTTAACAACCGTAACGCGCGTCTTTGTCTCTTGCAGTCGCACAAACTTCTTTGCAAATTATCAGGAAGGCCTGCTGTCTGAGGAGCAAATTCAACGCGTCACTCAGGCACGCATCGAAGAAGATACGCTGGGCTGTAATGATCTCTTTGGGGGGAGTTATAACTGGCGACAGGGGATCATCGGCGAGTGGGATGCACCAATTCGCGGCTATTCAGGCCCTATGACCGCAGGTGGGGGTTCGTGGGGAGATTTCTCTACATTCCGTCCTGAAGAAATCGACATGTATAATCGTCTGATTACGCAATATATGTGGATGCTTCAGGAGGAAAATACCACCATCCTGTGCTTAATCGCCAATGGAAGCCACGTAGACCATTTCAACGTTCGCGAAGCTATGCTGCACGCGGCATTCCTGGTGGGTGATAATGCCAAAGCTCAAATTGTATTTGTTGAAGATGAACCCTACACTTCCGATAATACTGATCAACGCTTCGTTGAATTCGACAAACTCAATGCCCGTACCGGTAATGGCCTGACGTCTCTGGGCATGCCCTGCCAGCCTGGCCAGTATAAAAATACCCATATGCATGAAATTTTCGATGCCCATTATCGCACTCAGTACACGGATGATTATGAGGCTGACTTGAATAAAAATAATGACTTTATTATTTATACTCTGGATAAGGCAAAGTATAAATCAATAACCAAAGACACCAGTTGCACCGCAGATTATTGCGTATTAGCATAATTTACAATGCTGTCAATAATGAATACCAGCTCACCATGAGCTGGTATTTTTTTGAGATATTCCAGCTTAAGCCGATTCGCGTAAAACCAGCTGACTGGAAATAACAATTCTCTGAAAATCCTGGGCCGGTTCTTTGATTTTTTTAATGATAAGCGATGCCGCTTCGTATCCTGCTTCTTCGCCGGGAGATGAAACATACGTAAGGGAAGGAGAAGTCAGGTTGATATGCATCATATCTTCAAACCCTGCTACCGAAATTTGTTGCGAGAGAAAAATATCTTTCCCGATGGTGCGCCCGATACGATGCGCTCCGTTTATACATCCAATGATTGCAGAAGGTGAATGGCATAAAATCGCAGTAATATTATTGTATTTTTTCAATAAGTCGCCCACGGCTGCGGAGGCGGCAAAAGTACTCTCTTCGCATTCGGGAAGCCAATCTTCGCGAAACGGCAAACCATATTGCGCTAATGAATAGCGATATCCCTGCAATCGTTCTTCACGGATCAGGCAGCGTTTATTTCCGCCAAGATAAGCAATACCACGATGACCACGCTCAATAAGATAACGGGTAATATTGATCCCCGCTTCACGATTATTGCATTCGACACTATCCTGAGCACCTTCTACACCTGATTTTGAAACAATCACAACGGGTAAATGACTTTCAATAACCGGATCCGGGATCTTTTTCGACAAATGATCACAAGTGAGATAAATAACGCCGGCAACACCCTGCTGTAGGAAGGATCTCAGGCAGTGGCGTAGCGTTAATTCATCATTTTGTGGCTGACCCAGAAATACCATATACCCCTGAAGCTCAAGATTACGCACAATGCTGGCCATAACCTTCAGAGAAAACGTATCGCTAAAATCATCGATAATCAGACCGATAAGATTAGAAGTATTCGAGCGCAGGTTCGCTGCAGCTACGTTGTGGACATAACCGAGTTCGTCGATAGCCGAACGGATTTTCCCGATAGTCGCTTCAGAGATTTTTCCTTTCTGGCGCAATACCAGAGAAACGGTTGAAACAGAGACGCCCGCCCGTTTCGCGACATCGGTAATGTTTACTTTTTTCATCAGGCCTCTTGCTGCTTTTGTTCTTCTCAATCGATGGCATGCGGCCTCCCTGAGGATCCCGAACGTTATTGTCCAATTGTCTCACAGAATGCCCAGTTATTTCAGGGTTCCGGGGTTGCCGGCATGACGTATCGAAAGGAATAACCGGGCCAGCAGAGGTGGCCCGTCTCATCCTAGGGCTTAAGCGTGATTTCAGACATTGTCTGGGCAATAAATTGCGCCCTTGCACCAAAAATCACCTGTATGCCTTTGTCTCCGACAAAGACTACGCCTCTGGCACCGACCTGATTCAGGCCATCTTTATTGACTAACTCACTCTTTGCTATCTCCAGACGTAAGCGTGTTATGCAGGCACTGATGGACAGAATATTTTCCTGACCGCCCAGTAACGTTATAATTTCATGAGAAATTTCCGTATCTGTTTTGTCATCACAATTCACCATCACCTCTGTACGGCCTGGCGTTTTAATATCAAAACGTCGGATAACAAAACGAAAAGTGAAATAGTAAATGATCGCCATCGGGATCCCCACGAACACGGCGCTGAGGAAGTGGGTCTGGTAGTCATTCAGAGACGGTAAAATGCCAAAAGAAATGTAGTCGATTAAGCCCGCGGAGAAGGATTTAGCAATATGCGCATGCAGCAGATACATGCACATATAAGAGACACCCGCCATCAATGCGTTGAAGACATACAACACAGGCGCAACAAAAATAAAAGTAAATTCAACAGGCTCGGTGATCCCCGTCAGGAAACACGTCAGGGCAGCAGAAAACAGAATACCGAAAGCAATTTTCTTATTTTTTGTATTGGCTTCGTGATACATCGCCAGGCAAGCCGCCGGCAATGCAAACAACATCAGCGGAAACTCACCCTGCATAAATTTGCCAGCATTCTGGTAGCTATCGCTGCTAAAAGATTTAACCCCTTCCTCCAGCATTTTGAACCAAATTGTCTGATCACCGTGAATGACCTGCCCCGTTTGTGTGGTGTATTCACCAAAGGAATACCAGAAGGAAGGATACCAAATGTGATGCAGGCCCAACGGGATAAGTGCACGTTCGACTGTGCCGAAAATAAAGGTCGATAACACCTGATTATCGCCATTGACGACTATAGAAAGCCCGTCAATCCCTGACTGGATGTATGACCAGACCCAGGGCAGCCCCATCCCCAACAAGAAAGACAGAAATGCCGTCGCGATAGCCACAAAACGTTTCCCGGAGAAAAAACCCAGGAATTCAGGCAATTGCAATGTATTGAATTTGTTGTAACACCATGCCGCAAGAATGCCGGAAATCAGTCCACCGAAGACCCCCATTTGCAGGGTCGGTATCCCAAGCACCATCGCATATTTCCCCCCGGCAGCCGCCATTTCCGGCGTGATATGCAGGAGCGTACCCATCGTGACGTTGATGGTTAACACAGAGACAGCGGCCGATAAGGCAGCAATACCTGATTCTGCGGCTAATCCGACGGCGGAACCAATCGCAAATAGCAGTGGCAGATTGTCAAAAATGACACCGCCCGCATTCATCATCAGAGGTAAATGAAAGCGGTCACCAAAAGCCAGCAGAAGTCCCGCCGCAGGAAGCAATGAAATGGGCAGCATAAGCGCCCTGCCTATCATAGACAGTTTCGACAACGATTTTACAAAACCTGAAAATATCTTCATTAGTAAATATCCCTATTAATTAGTTCGTTAACTCAAGTATAACGTTCTACTATAACGTTATACCTATCATGTCGAAATGGCAGAAATATTGATACTGTGGCCAGTCATTTGGGAATGGATTTTTTTGATAGTGTGAAGCAGCACAGCGAGAAAGCGGTAAAAGACGAGATATTCAGACAAAAAAAAGCCCACATCGGACTGTGGGCACGGGGGTTGCAACTGGCCGTCGTTCAGTACGGCTGGCAACAAGCAAATGTGAGAACTGCTCGCTCTCGGGTCTTAAGGTAACGGCTGTCGCCCGTAACCTTCAGCCTTTTCTGGTAAGCAGTGGGTTAAAATGTATAAATTTGTTTGATCTGAATCACACTTTCCCAATCACCAACAATTCATTCACTTTCAGAATATTTAACTGCTTATCATTCTTAAGAACTATCAATTAGTTTGCTAAGTAATGATATTCCTGCCCTTTACCACTGCACAAAAAGTTTAAAACCTTATAATTTCAATGGATTATACAGCAACATTTTCTTCATAATTCGAAACATTGACTCATGGGTAATGACAATATCCTTACACAGCGAAATACGGCGCTCTCGTATAGTGGGGGACTTGTTGAGAACGGTTATTCTCAATTCCCCAAAAAGAGTGAATTCTATGCGCCTGAAGTTTCTTTCTGTCAGTACGGTTGTACTGCTTTCCGCATGTGATGGTTCCGCCGGTTCTGCTTCTCCGGCGGCACAAGTGCCTGCGGTCAATGTCGTCACTCTGCACAGCCAGCCCGTCACGTTAACTACCCGTCTGCCCGGCCGCACAACCGCGGTGCGCAGCGCCGAAGTTCGTCCACAGGTCAGCGGCGTAATCCAAAAACGCCTGTTTGTGGAAGGCAGCGAAGTCAAAGCTGGTCAGCAGCTTTATCAGATTGACCCCGCCACTTATCAGGCGGCCTATGACCGCGCGATGGCGACATGGAAAAGCGCCGATGCCACCGCGCGCCGTTACAAACCGCTGGTCGAAGCGCAGGCAGTCAGCCGTCAGCAGTATGACGACGCCGTAGCTGCCGAGCGCGAAGCCGCCGCCGATGTCGAAACCGCCCGCGTCAATCTGCAATACACCAAAGTTTACGCGCCGATTTCAGGCCACATCGGACGCTCGCTGTATACCGAAGGGGCGCTGGTGACCAGTGGCCAGACGGCGTATCTGACCACGATTGACCAGCTGAATCCTATCTACGTGGACGTCAGTGAATCCTCACAGGATTTACTCAAACTGCGTCGCGCGCTGGCTTCCGGCAAATTACAGTCGGCCGGTGAAAACGCCGCACAGGCCACGCTGACGCTGGAAGATGGCAGTAAATACGCGCTGCCGGGCAAGCTGGAATTCTCAGAAGTGACGGTTTCGCAAAGCACCGGTTCCGTGACGCTGCGTGCCTCATTCCCGAATCCGCACGACGAATTACTGCCAGGCATGTTTGTTCACGCCGAGCTGCAACAGGGCGTAGATGACAAAGGGATCCTCGTGCCGCAGGAAGCGATCATGCACGACGTGAAAGGTGCACCGTACGTTTACGTGGTGAAAGCCGATAACACCGTCGAACAACGTTCCGTCACCACCGGCCAGATGATGAATGGCTACTGGCTGGCAAATCAGGGGCTGAACGACGGCGATAAAGTGATCACCGACGGATTACAAAACGTCAGGCCTGGCGCCAAAGTGAATGCCACCGAGCGCAAAGCCAGCGCCCCTGCCGAACAGGCTAATCTCGCGATGACCGATCCTTCCGCGCAATAGGTGAGCTGAATGTCTACTTTCTTTATTAATCGCCCGATATTCGCCTGGGTGGTCGCCATTGTCATCATGATCGCCGGTGCGCTGTCGATCATGAAACTGCCGATCAACCAGTATCCGAATATCGCGCCTCCGGCGATTTCCGTCAGCGTCACCTATCCGGGTGCTTCGGCGGAAACCGCGCAGAACACCGTCGTTCAGGTTATTGAACAGCAACTTAACGGGCTGGATAACCTGCGTTACATCGAATCGCAAAGTAACAGCGACGGCAGTGCCACGATTATCGCCACCTTCGATCAGGGGACTAACCCGGATATCGCGCAGGTTCAGGTGCAGAACAAAGTGTCTCTGGCCGAATCGCAGTTGCCGACCGAAGTGGTCAATCAGGGGATCCGTATTGCCAAATATCAGGCCAACTTCATGCTGCTGGTCAGCCTGATTTCAACTGATGGCAAAATGAGTAACTCGGATCTGAGTAACCTGCTGGTCACCAAACTTGAAGACCCGATTGTCCGTACCAAAGGCGTCGGCGACTTCCTGGTGCTCGGTTCAGAGTATGCGATGCGTATCTGGTTAGACCCGGCGAAACTCTATAAATATCAGCTGATCCCAAGTGATGTCAGCGCCGCCATCGAAGCGCAAAACGTGCAGGTGTCTTCCGGTTCTCTCGGCGGATTGCCGACGGTGAAAGACAGCAAACTCAGCGCCACCATCATCGGCAAAACCCGTTTCGACAGCATTAACCAGTTCAAAAACGTGCTGCTGAAAGTGAACGCTGACGGCTCGCAGGTACGTCTGAGTGATGTCGGGAATGTGGATCTGGGGCCGGAAAGTTATTCCATCTCATCTACCTTTAACGGCAGTCCTTCTACCGCTATCGCCCTGCGTCTGGCGAGCGGCGCGAACGTGCTGGATACCGACAAAGCGGTGAAAGCCACCGTCGCCGGGCTGGAGGATTCCCTGCCTGCGGGCGTGAAAGTCGAGTTCCCGTATCAGACTGCGCCGGTGGTCAGCGCTTCCATTGAAGAAGTGGTGAAAACGCTTATCGAAGCCATCGTGCTGGTGTTCTGCGTCATGCTGTTGTTCCTGCAAAACCTGCGCGCCACGCTGGTCACCACGCTGGTGGTGCCGGTCGTTCTGCTCGGGACGTTCGGGATTCTGGCGGCCGCGGGGTATTCCATTAACACCCTGACCATGTTCGGGATGGTACTGGCGATAGGCCTGCTGGTGGATGATGCCATCGTGGTGGTGGAAAACGTCGAACGTGTGATGACGGAAGAAAAGTTATCGCCCAAAGAAGCCACGATTAAGTCGATGAAACAGATTCAGGGCGCCCTGTTCGGGATCGCACTGGTGCTGTCGGCGGTATTAGTGCCGATGGCATTCTTCGGCGGCTCGACCGGGATCATTTACCGCCAGTTCTCCATCACTATCGTTTCCGCGATGGCGCTTTCGGTTCTGATGGCACTGATTTTCACCCCGGCGCTGTGTGCCACCATCATCAGACACAACGACGAGGAGAAATCGCAGAAAGGCTTTGCGGGCTGGTTTAACCGTAATTTCGACAAAGGCGCGATGCATTACACCCGCGCCGTCGGCACGGTCATCTCCCGCCGTCGTCTGTTTATGCTGATTTACCTGCTGATTGTGATTGCCACCGGCTTTATGTTTACCCGCGTGCCCACCACTTTCCTGCCGGATGAAGACCAGGGCGTGATGCTGGTTCAGGCCACATTGCCGGCCAACGCCTCATCACAACGTACGCAGGAAGTGCTCGATAACGTCCGTGAATACCTGATGGATAAAGAAGGCGGGATTGTGTCGTCGGTGTTCACCGCCAACGGCTTCAGCTTCGCCGGTCGCGGGCAGAACGTCGGTATCGCCTTTGTGCAGCTGAAAACCTGGGCGAAACGTCCGGACGCGGCGCAGAAAGTTCAGGCGCTGGCGGGTCGTGCAATGGCGCATTTCGCCACCATCAAAGACGCCCGCGTGTTTGCTTTCGTTCCTCCTGCGGTCATGGAACTGGGTAACGCCACCGGCTTCGACTTCTTCCTGCAAGACACCAACGGCAAGGGTCACGCCGCGCTGATGGCCGCACGTAACCAGTTCCTGCAACTGGCGTCACAGGACAAACGCCTGACCGCTGTGCGTCCTAACGGCATGGAAGATGAGCCGCAATATCAGCTGGAAATTGACGATGAACGCGCACAGGCGTTGGGTCTGAGCCTCGACGACATCAACAATACGTTGTCGGCGGCCTGGGGTTCGGCGTACGTGAACCAGTTCATGTACAACAACCGCGTGAAGCGCGTTTACATCCAGGGCAAGGCGGCTTCGCGTGTCACGCCGGAAGATTTAAACAACTGGTATTTCCGAAATTCCAGCGGCGATATGGTGCCGTGGAGCGCCTTTGGCAGCGGTAAATGGGTTTACGGTTCACCGCGTTACGAGCGTTTTAACGGCGTGTCCTCCGTCGAACTGATGGGCGCACCGGCACCGGGCTACAGCTCGGGCGACGCCAACGACGCGGTAATGGAAATCGCGGCCAAATTGCCACCGGGTTACAAAGTGGCATGGCACGGCCTGAGCTATGAAGAAAAGCTTTCCGGCTCACAAACTCCGGCACTTTATACCCTGTCGATGATCGTGGTGTTCCTGTGTCTGGCGGCACTTTACGAGAGCTGGTCGATTCCGTTCTCGGTCATGCTGGTGGTTCCGCTTGGGATCTTAGGCACCATCGGCGCGGTATTGCTGCGCGGATTATCCAACGACGTCTTCTTCCAGGTCGGCCTGTTAACCACCGTCGGACTGGCGGCAAAGAACGCCATATTGATTGTCGAGTTCGCCAAAGAGCTGCATGAGAACGAAGGCATGTCGGTTACGGAAGCGGCGATTGAAGCGGCCAAACTGCGTATCCGGCCAATCATCATGACCTCGATGGCCTTTATTCTGGGTGTATTCCCGCTGACGATTTCCAGCGGTGCGGGCGCAGGCAGCCAGCATTCCATCGGTACCGCCGTGGTTGGCGGGATGATTACGGCGACCTTCCTGGCGATTTTCTTCGTCCCGATGTTCTACGTGACGATTGTGAATCTGTTCACCCGCAAATCGAAAAAACATGACAAGGCGCTTCCTGCGTCTGAGGCAACACACCATGAATAAATCGCATTTCGCGCTGTCACTTATCGGCGCGTTTACACTCACCCTGCTGGCGGGCTGTACGATGGAGCCGCATTATCAGCGCCCTGCGCTGCCGGTCGCCAGCAGCTGGGACGGTGCCAAAACCGGTGCCGCACAGGATATCGGCTGGAAAGCGTTCTTCAGTCAGCCGGCGATGAACCAGCTGATTGGTATGTCCCTGACGAATAACCGCGACCTTCGGGTCGCGGCGTTAAACGTCGATACCGCCCGCGCGGCCTTCCAGATTGACCGCGCCGCGCTGCTGCCGACCCTCGACGCCAGCGCCGGTGAAACCAACCAGCATCTGCCGGGCGGATTGTATTCGACGCAAAGCACCGGACCGGTAACATATCAGCAATACAGCGCCAATCTGGGCGTGACGTCTTATGAAGTTGACCTGTTTGGCCGCGTGCGCAGCCTGCGTGATCAGGGGCTGGAAACCTATCTCGCCACCGAAGCGACGCAGCGCGCAACGCAAATCTCGCTGGTGTCCGAAGTGGCTTCCGGTTACCTGAGTCTGGCGGCGGATAACGACCTGCTGAAACTGGCGATCAATACCGCCAACAGCCAGAACAAATCCTACGAGCTGACCAAACGCAGTTACGACTCCGGCATCAGCACCTCTCAGGATCTGGTGCAGGCCGAAACCACGGTACGCGCGGCGCAGGCCGATATCGCGCAGTACACGCGCCAGGTACGGCAAGACGTGAACGCACTGACGCTGCTGGTTGGCACCACCATTCCACCGCGTCTGCTGGCGGACGCCACCCTGCAACAGGACTGGAAATTCCCGCAGACACCGGCTGGCTTACCGTCTGATCTGCTGACACGACGCCCCGATATTATTGCAGCGGAACATACGCTGAAAGCGGCCAACGCCAACATCGGCGCAGCGCGTGCTGCGTTCTTCCCGAGCATTACACTGACCGGCACCGCCGGTTCTGAAAGCGGCAGTCTGAGTAAACTGTTCGACGGAGGCACCGGCGCGTGGTCATTTATGCCCTCGATCAACATTCCAATCTTCGACGGCGGTGTGAATCAGGCCAATCTCGACATCGCGAAAGACACCAAAAAAATTGATATCGCCAACTATGAAAAAGCGATTCAGACGGCGTTCAAAGAAGTGTCTGATGGTTTAGCCGGTCAGGCGACTTATAAAGACGAACTTCTGGCGCGCCAGCAGGACGCCGACGCCAACCAGCGCAACTACGATCTTTCGCAGATGCGCTTTAAAGGCGGTATAGATAATTATCTGAGCGTACTGGTCGCGCAACGCTCGCTGTACTCAGCCCGGCAAACGCTGATCACCACACAACTTGCCCAACTGAATCAGGACATCAGTTTGTATAAAGCGCTGGGCGGGGGATGGAAGGAATAGGTTTTGAATAATTCTTTCTGTTTTGAATCGTTGAACATGTCACACCGAGTTGTCTTTAATACCCCCACCCAACCTCCCCCTTCGCAGGGGGAGGAGCCGTACTGAGGGTATCTGCAAATGCGGTGATGATATTTTTCTCACACCAGTGCTGCGGCCTTCATTCCAATCTTTTTTTAAAAGCCCCGCTGTCTTTATTTTAATAAGGCGAAGCGTCCAGATGCACAATAACTTTATAGCTTCCATTATCGAATGAGGATATATCGCCACGAACGCGAAGATATAGATGATCATTGTTGGCTGTGGCCGTGGCCTTGCTGTCAGATGTGACCATGAATGCCCTTTGATCATCAATGTGAGCCATAAAATCAGCCTCACTTTTCGTCGCATCATACAAATAATAGTGGTACGAAAATGACGTCATTGCTCCGGCGCTGGCCTGGGTTATATATAAGGTGACCAGATTATTCACTTTAACCTTCTTATATAACTCCTCTTCCACTGAAAATTTAAGAAAGTGAATGACCCATGCGATTAACATAAACGCAAAAAGTACAGGCACCAAAGCATAGCGTTTTTTAAAACCCCGTTCTTTTTGCATAATCGATACCACACTTTATCCAGAACTGATCGTTTGAGTCGCCACCGTCGTCTTTAAGCCATAAATATGCCGGGATTGCCATTCTGATAAATTCCTTTTTAAAAAGTGAGGCAATACGTTATGCCCGTATGTTTTCACAAACCATTCGAGAACCTTTAAAAATGGAATTTTCAGAAGTTTGTTACTGGTGAACTCCCCTTGTTTCCTCATTTGCGCCTGCCGTCACGCTCGCTAAGTGTTTCTTTATGTTAAATTTGTTAAAATATTTAGACAATTTTTGAGCGAAAAGCTTTTGCCGTGCGGCTTCCGCGCGGGTTGATGGTGTAAATTTTAAGGAAACAATATGGGCATCACTCGTCGTGATTTTCTCAATGGTGTGGCTATTACGGTCACTGCCGGTATGACTCCGTTTGAGGCGCTCCGGGCTTCGCCGCAAACGGCCACGCAGTCGTTGTATTACCCGCCTTCCCTTACCGGTTTGCGCGGAAATCATCAGGGTTCTTATGAAGCGGCGCATATCCTCGGGCGCGAAGGCAAAAAGGTCGAGTCTTCCGGTTTGCCTGTTGAGGATGAGTTTGATCTGGTGGTGGTCGGGGCCGGGATCAGCGGGCTTGCGGCGGCGTGTTTCTGGCAGGAACAGCACGGTAAAGATCAGCGTATTTTGCTGCTCGATAACCATGATGATTTCGGCGGCCACGCCAAGCGTAATGAATTCCACGTCGAAGATAAAATGCTGCTGGGCTACGGCGGCAGCGAGTCCTTCCAGTCGCCGCGCACCAATTTCAGTCCGGTAGCAATGGGTCTGCTGAAAACCCTGAACGTCGATATCGAGAAGATGGCGAAAGACTTTGATCAGACGTTTTATCCTGATCTGCACCTGAGCCGCGGGGTGTATTTCGACCGGAAAAACTTCGGTGTCGATAAAATTGTCAGCGGCGATCCGGGACGGGCTGTGGCGGATGATATTCCACCCGATCGCCTCAATGGCCGCGATATTACTGCATTCATCAGCGATTTCCCGCTGCCGGAATCAGACCGTCAGGCGCTGATCGACCTGCACACTGAATCGAAAGATTATCTGCACGGCATGAGTCAGGAAGAAAAAATCGCCTGGGTCGACGGGCACAGTTATACCCAGTTCCTGCGCGAAAAAGTCGGGCTGAGCGAAATCGCTATCCGCTATTTCCAGCAGCGTACCAACGATTTTCAGGCGGTCGGAATTGATGCCACCTCTTGCAGCGACGCCCGCATCTGCGCCCTGCCGGGGCTCGAGGGCATGGGATTACCTCCGCTGGATGCCGAGTCTCTGGCCGATCTCGACGAGCCGTATATTTTCCACTTTCCGGACGGCAATGCCGGTTTAGCACGACTGATGGTTCGCCATCTGATCCCGGACGTGGCGCCGGGTAACACGATGGAAGATATCGTGCTGGCGAAATTCGATTACAGCCAGCTGGATAAAACCGGGCAGCCGGTGCGTCTGCGTCTGAACAGCACCGGGATGCATGTCGCCAATGTCGAACACGAAGGTAAACCGGCGGTAGAAGTGACGTACATGACCGGCAGCACGCTCCACCGGGTTCGCGCCGGACAGGCGGTAATGGCCGGCTACAATATGATGATCCCGTATCTGGTGCCGGAAATTCCTGAAGCGCAGAAAGCCGCACTGAAAGAAAACGTTAAAGCGCCGCTGGTCTATTCGAAAGTGGTGATCCGCAACTGGCAGCCGTTTATTAAACTCGGCGTCCACGAGATTTATTCCCCCGCCGCGCCTTACAGTCGCGTGAAGCTCGATTATCCGGTGGATATGGGCGGCTATCAGCATCCGCGTGATCCGAATCAGCCGATTGGCCTGCATATGGTTTACGTGCCAACACTGCCGGGCAGCGGCCTCAGCCCGCGCGAACAGTCGCGTAAGGGGCGCGCGTTATTGCTTGGCACCTCGTTCGATGTGCATGAAAAGATGATCCGCGATCAGCTTCAGGGCATGTTCGGTGAAGCCGGTTTTGACCATCAGCGCGACATCATGGCGATCACCGTCAACCGCTGGTCGCACGGCTATTCCTATTTCCTCAGCGGGATGTTCGACGACGAAGAACAATCGCAGAAAACCATTCATCTGGCGCGTACACCGGTCGGACGTATCACCATCGCCAATTCAGATTCCGACTGGAGCCCGTACGCTAACTCGGCAGTGGATCAGGCCTGGCGGGCAGTGAATGAACTGACGGCCATGAAGAAGGTGAGCGCATGAAAAAGCTGATGATTTTTGCCACGCTGATGGCCACGGCGGGTTCTTCGATGGCGATGTCCGAAGGGGAATATGTCGCTAAATCCGCTGACTGCGCGGCCTGCCATACGTCGCCGCAGGGTAAAGATCTGACCGGTGGCGTGCGTTTCGCCACGCCGGTCGGTGAGATTTATTCCACCAATATCACGCCGGATATTCAGCACGGTATTGGCAGCTACAGTTTTGAAGAGTTCGATAAAGCGATGCGTAAAGGCATTGCCAGAGACGGTCATGCGCTCTATCCGGCGATGCCCTACACCTCTTACGTGAAAATGAGCACGAAAGACATGCGCGCGCTGTATGACTATCTGATGAAAGAGGTGAAACCGCAGCCCGTGGCTAACCGTGAAAATGACATCAGCTGGCCAATGTCGATGCGCTGGCCGCTGCGCGTGTGGAACAGCGTTTTCCTCGAAGACGGTGAGTTTATACCGCAGGCGGATAAGAGCGCGCAATGGAACCGGGGCGCTTATCTGGTGCAGGGTGCCGGACACTGCGGTGCCTGCCACACGCCGCGTGGCTGGGCGCAACAGGAGAAAGCCGTCGATGAAAAGGACAGGGCATTTCTCAGCGGCGGCGAGCTCGATGGCTGGTCTGCGCCCTCCCTGCGGGGCCTGAAAATGAGTCAGCCGGAACTGGTGACGCTGCTGAAAACCGGTCGCAATACTCATGATGCCGTCAGTGGCCCGATGGGAGAAGTGATCACCAACAGCACGCAGTTTATGACCGATGACGATCTCAACAGCATGGCGGTTTATCTGCTCAGCCTGAAAGCTGAGCCGCAACCGGCACCGGCCAAAAAAGCCGTCGCAACACAAGCCGGACAGCAGACGTTTATGCGCTACTGCTCGACCTGTCACGGCGTGCAAGGCGACGGGAAAGCGTTTGCCATTCCGGCACTGGCGGGCAATCTGACCGTCAATTCAGAGGATCCGCAAACATTACTGCGCGTGATCCTCTACGGAGCCCGGACGCCGGTGACGGCAGAACATATGTCCAACACCATGCCGGGCTACGGCTGGACACTGACCGATCAGCAGGCGGCTGATCTTACCAATACCCTGCGCGCCAGCTGGGGAAATCAGGCAGCAGAAGTCACGCCGGGCGACGTGGCTAAGGCAAGGAAAGCAGGGAAATAAGGGTTTGTTTCACCGCAGGTAAAACGGGCTCAAACAGCTACTCCCCCTGGGAAGGGGGAGTTGACCGAGTTTTTATTATTTACCCACATCCCCGTTCCAGCCGCCGCCTAATGCGGCGATTAGCTTAACGCTGGTGACCATCTGGGTGCTGAGCAGTGACAACACGCTTTGCTGCTGGGTCAGGCTGGTGTTTTCGGTGGTGGCAACGTCGAGATAGTCGATCATCCCGGCCTGATACTGGTTGTTGGTGACGCGCGCGGATTCTTTCGCGGAGTCGGCGGCGTTCTGGCGGGCAACAAGTTCGGTGTCGATCGTGTGCAGCTCGACCAGATAATCTTCCACCTCCTGCATCGCGGTTAACACGCTCTGGCGATAGCTCGCGACGTCGGCGTCATACGCGGCTTCGGCTTGCGCCACTTTGCCGCGGGTGGCGCCGAAATCCAGCACCGTCTGGCTGAGTTCCGGGCCTAAAGACCAGACACGATTTGGCAGTGAGAACAGGTTGTGTAACGCCGAACTGGTGAATCCGCCACTGGCGCTCAGGGTCAAATCAGGATAATACGCGGCAGTCGCCACACCGACGGCGGCATTGGAAGACGCCATGGTGCGTTCAGCCGCGGCGATATCAGGACGTCGCTGCAACAGCTGCGAGGGGATCGCGTCCGGCATCGCAGGCAGGTTCAGTTTCACGTCACGCGCGGCGAGGCTGAACTGGGCCGGTGGCTTGCCGATCAGCACCGCAATCGCATGTTCCAGCTGCGCGCGCTGCCATTGCAGGTCGAGTGCGGAAGCTTTGGTACTTTCAAGCTGCGTCTGCGCCTGAGCCAGCGTGGCGCGCGAGGTATTGCCGCCCGCGTACTGGTTCTGTATCACGGTCAGGTAGCGCTGATACGCATCGATACTTTGTTTGTACAGCGCGATTTGCTGATCCATCACGCGCAGCTGGAAATAATCCTGCGCCAGTTCAGACTGCGCACTGAGCGTCGCGTCAGCCAGATCGGCCTTGCTGGCCTGCGCGCTGGCATCCTGCTCTTCTGCCGTGCGGCGAAGTTTGCCCCAGAGATCCAGTTCCCAGCTGGCGCTCAGTTCTGCCGTTTGTTTGTTAGTGGCAGACGTCGATGTGCCGCTGCGCGTGCTGCCGGCGGTGGCATCCACGGAAGGATATAAGTCGGAACGCGCCTGCGTCACCAGCGCCTGTGCCTGACGGTACTGCGCGGCGTACTGCGCGACGTTCTGGTTGGAAATTTGTACCTGCGTCAGCAGCGATGACAGTTCAGGATCCTGATACACCGACCACCATTCACCTTTGGCCTGATTGTCTTTCGGAATAGCCGCCGTCCAGCCTTTGGCTTCTTTAAATGCCGTTGGCATCGCGACATCAGGCCGCTTGTAATCCGGGCCGACGGTACAGGCGCTGACCAGAAGTGCCAGCGCCAGCGGAACAAGACGGAACACTGGAGAACGCGGTTTTTGCAGAGTCATCGGATTCGCTTCAGGGTAAGAATTCATTGTTTTATCAGTCATTAGAGCTGACCTCCGGCGGTGTCGCATGCGGGCGCAAACGGTGCCATAAACGGTGCGTCGCGCGGCTGGTGCGATCCATATACAGGTAAACCACCGGCGTGGTGAATAAGGTAAGGATTTGGCTCAGCGCCAGCCCGCCGGCGATCGCCAGACCCAGCGGACTGCGCAGATCTGCGTCACCGCCGCTGCCCAGCGCCAGCGGTAACGCCCCGAAGAAGGCCGCCAGCGTGGTCATCAGGATCGGACGAAAACGCATCAGACAGGCCTGGGTGATCGCCTGTTGCGGCGACAATCCGAGCCGTCGTTCGGCATCCAGCGCGAAGTCGATCATCATGATCGCATTCTTTTTCACGATACCGATCAACAGCAGGATCCCGATCAGTGCGATGACCGTCAGCTGAGTATTGGTCAGCAACATCAGCAACAACGCGCCCAGACCGGCCGACGGCAGCGTCGAAAGAATGGTCAGCGGATGAATGTAACTTTCATACAGCACGCCTAGCACGATATACACCGCCGCCAGCGCCGCCAGAATCAGCCACGGCATGGTTTTGGTCAGCGCTTCGAATGCCTGCGCCGTACCGGCGTAACTCCCGTGAATGGTGTCCGGCAAACCAATCTGCGCCATGGCGGTTTTCAGCGCGGCCTGCGCATCTTCCAGCGCATAACCATCCGCCAGGTTGAAGGCAATGGTCGTGGTCGCCGTCTGGCCCTGATGCGAAACCGACAGCGGCGAATTCGCCCCGCTGAACGTCGCAAAAGCGGATAACGGCACCTGCGCGCCCGCGTCGGTCACCACGTAAAGCTGGTGCAGCACATCCGGGTTGCTGGTGTAATCCGACGTCAGGTTCATGACGACGTGATACTGGTTCAGCGTTTTGTAGATGGTGGCGATCTGCCGCTGACTGAAGGAATTGTTGAGCAGCGCGTCGATCATTTTCACGTTCACGCCGAGCCGCGTGGCGCGATCGCGGTCGATGTTGAGCATGATTTCCTGCCCGCCGGTCTGCGAGTCCGAATCCACGCCGGTCAGCTGTGGCAGTTTCGCCAGCGCTTTCTGCACTTTCGGTGCCCATTCGCGCAGCAGAGAAAGATCGTCAGCCTGCAAACTGTACTGATATTGCGCGTTCGCGCTGCGTCCGCCGATATGCAGATCCTGCGCGGCCATCAGGAACAGCTGCGAGCCCGGCACTTTGGCGGTCGCCATCATCAGACGGTTAGCCACCTGATTGGCGGTCGCGGTGCGTTTGTCAAAATCTTTCAGGCGCACGAAGAAGGTGGCGGTGTTACGCGCACCAAACCCGCCGCTGCCCGCTGAACTCATAACGGCTTCTACCGCCGGATCGTCCTGAATGATCTTGCTGTATTTCAGCACCTGCGGCTGGATCGACTGAAATGACGTGTTCTGATCCGCACGCAGCATACCCATCAGCATGCCGGTGTCCTGATCCGGGAAGAAGCCTTTTTCCACCACGGTATAGAGATAGAAATTGAGGATCACGGTGAGGAAAAGGCCGACCAGCGTGATGAGCTGATGGCGCATTACCCAACCGAGCGCGGCGGAATACGCCGCCAGCAGCCGGTTCAGGCCACGTTCGATCATCCGGTAAATGCGCGGCTGTCGTTTTTCCACCGGCGGTTTACGTTTCAGGAAACGGGCGCACAGCATGGGCGTGAGGCTCAGCGACACCAGCATCGAGATTATCAGCGAAACGCTGAGCGTGACCGCAAATTCGCGGAACAGACGCCCCACAATACTGCCCATCAGCAGGATCGGGATGAAAACGGCAATCAGCGAAAGCGTCATGGAGAGCACGGTAAAGCTGACTTCCTGCGCGCCTTTCAGCGCCGCGCGCACCGGCCCCATTCCTTCCTCTATGTGCCGCGTAATATTTTCCAGCACGACAATGGCGTCATCGACCACAAAGCCGGTAGAGATAATCAGCGCCATCAGCGAGAGGTTATCAAGGCTATAACCGAGTAAATACATCACCGCGCAGGTACCGATTAATGACACCGGCAGCGCCAGCGCGGGGATCAGCACCGCATTCCAGTTGCGCAGGAACACGAAAACGACCGCAATGACCAGCAGCGTGGCTTCCAGCAGGGTCATTTCAGTGTCGCGCAGGGAAGCGGAAACGTTCGGCGAGCGGTCGAGCGCCAGATTGAGCTGAACGTCGCCCGGCAGGCTTTCTTTCATCAGCGGCAGCGCGGCTTTAATGGCTTCGATGGTTTCCAGCATGTTCGCGCCAGCCTGACGCGTCACGCCAATCATTACCGACGGCGTGCTGTTGTAATAGCCGACGTTATATTTATCTTCAACGGAATCATAAACATTGGCGATATCGCTGAGGCGGATTGCCGAACCGTTGATGTAAGTAATAATCAGCGTTTTGTACTGTGCGGCGGTACTTTGCTGGCCGTTGCCTTCAATCATCCACGACTGATTCGCGCCTTGTAGTAACCCTTTCGGCAAATTGCTGGTGCTGTTGGCAATCGCGGTGCGGATGGTGTCGAGGGAAATGCCGTAAGACGTCACCGCCTCCGGGCGCAAATCAATACGCACGCCCGGCAGCGCGGAACCGACCAGAGAAACCTGCCCGACGCCGTTGACCTGTGCGATTTTCTGTTGCAGCTGGCTGGAGGCAATATCGTACAGCTCACCCTTGCTGCGCGTGGCCGACGTCAGCGCCAGCATGATGATGGGCGCATCCGACGGGTTGGCTTTGCGGTACGTCGGCAGCGACGGCATGCTGCTGGGTAATAACGAGCGCGAGGCGTTGATCGCCGCCTGCACATCGCGGGCGGCACCGTTAATGTCACGGTCTAAATCGAACTGCAAAATGACGCTGGTGGAGCTTTGCGAGCTGCGCGAGGTCATTTCCGTCACACCGGCGATTTGCCCGAGCGCCCTTTCCAGCGGCGTGGCGACGGTGGCCGCCATGGTTTCAGGGCTGGCACCCGGCAGGCTCGCGCTTACCAGAATGGTCGGGAAATCCACCTGCGGCAGCGGCGCGACCGGCAACAGGCGATACCCCAGCAAACCGAGCAGGAGGATCGCCAGCGTCAGCAGCAGTGTCGCGACCGGGCGGAAAATGAAGAAACGCGAGATGTTCATCGGTTATTCCGCCCGCTGTGCTGCACGCCGGTGACGTGGGTTAAGGCGGTGAGATAAACGGTCAAACATCAGGTAGATCACCGGCGTGGAGAACAGCGTCAGGATCTGACTGAAGATTAACCCGCCGACGATCACCAGCCCCAGCGGCTGACGCAGCTCGGCGCCGGATCCGCTCGCCAGCATCAGCGGCAGCGCCCCCAGCAATGCCGCCATAGTCGTCATCATGATCGGACGAAAACGTAATAAACACGCCTGATGGATGGCTTCGCGCGGCGAGAGTCCCTGCTTGTTTTCCGCATCCAGCGCAAAGTCGATCATCATAATGGCGTTCTTTTTCACGATCCCGATCAGCAGGATCACCCCGATCAGGGCGATCAGGCTGAATTCCGTTCCGGCGAAGATCAGCGACAGCAACGCGCCTACGGCCGCCGACGGCAGCGTGGACAGGATCGTCACCGGGTGAATGAAGCTTTCGTACAGAATGCCCAGCACCACATACATGGTCAGCAGCGCAGCCAGAATCAGCCACAGCGTATTGCCGGTGGCGCTTTCAAACGACGCAGCCGCGCCCTGATAACGCAGGGTGATGCTGTCCGGCATGGCGATATCCGCCACGGTCGTTTTGATGGCCTGCTGCGCCCGTTCCAGCGAATAGCCGTCTTTCAGGTTGAACGATACGGTTACCGCCGGGAACTGATTCAGACGCGCCTGCAACAGCGCACCGGTGCGCATATGAATTTGCGCAATCGACGTCAGCTTGATCATGCCGTTGGTCGCGCCGGAATTGGTGGTGGTCGCACCGCTGTCGGACGTCGTTGTTGAGGCCGTGGTCGCCGTGGTGGCCACCGTGCCGGACGTAGACGTGCTGTTGTTGGTCGCCAGATATACATCATCAAACGAGGCCGGAGACTGCTGGAACTGCGGTGCCACTTCGAGCACGACGCGGTACTGGTTTGCCTGGGTAAAGATAGTGGAAACCAGACGCTGGCCGAATGCGTTATACAGCGCGGTATCGACGTCTGACGCCGTAATGCCGTAACGCGCAGCGGCATCGCGGTCGAGTTCGACATACGCAATCTGCCCCTGATTTTGCAGGTTGCTGACCACGTCGCTGAACTCCGGCAGCGCGCTGAGTTTTTCCAGCAACTTCGGCGTCCATTCCACCAGATTTTCGCTGTCGGCGTCGTCGAGTGTGAACTGGTACTGGCTTGGCGTGACCTGGTCGTCAACGGTCAGATCCTGAGAGGCCTGCATATAAAGCTCAATGCCCGGCACGCCTGCGGTTTCCTGTTTCAGGCGTTCGATAATCGCCGGTGCGCGCTCGCTGCGCTCATCAAAAGATTTCAGGCTGATCTGCAAACGTCCGCTGTTCAGGCTGGTGTTATTGCCGTCCACGCCGATGGTGGAGGCCACACTTTCGACGTCCGGATCGTTGAGGATTGCCGCCGTCAGTAACTGCTGCCGACGCCCCATTTCACTGAAAGAGACGTCCTGCGATGCCTGCGTGATGCCCTGGATCATCCCGGTATCCTGCGACGGGAAGAACCCTTTCGGCACAATCACATACAACAGCGCGGTAAAGACCAACGTCGCGGCCGCCACCAGCAGCGTGAGCTTCTGGTGATTGAGCACGACGATCAGCATGCGGTCGTAAGCGGCAATCATTTTGTCGAAGAACTCGCCGCCTTTGCGGTAAAACTTACTCTGTTTTTCTTCCGGCGTGTGGCGCAGTAAATAGGCGCACAGCATCGGAGTCAGCGTCAGGGAAACAATCATTGACACCAGAATCGACACCGCCAGCGTGATCGCAAATTCACGGAACAGACGCCCGACGACGTCCCCCATAAACAGCAGCGGGATCAGTACGGCGATCAGCGAGAATGTCAGGGAAATAATGGTGAAGCCGATTTGCTGCGAGCCTTTCAGCGCCGCCTGCATCGGCGTTTCGCCCTCTTCCAGCCGCCGCGAAATGTTTTCCACCACCACGATGGCGTCATCGATAACGAAACCGGTGGCGATGGTCAGCGCCATCAGCGAAAGGTTGTTGAGGCTGAAACCACACAGGTACATTACGCCAAAGGTGCCAACCAGCGAAAGCGGCACGGCCACGCTTGGGATGAGTGTTGCCGCGACATTGCGCAGGAACAGAAAAGTGACCATCACAACCAGCGCAATCGACAACAACAATTCGAACTGAACGTCGCTGATCGACGCGCGAATGGTTTGCGTCCGGTCAGACAAAATGCTGACTTTGACCGATTCCGGCAGGGCTTCCTGCAATTTCGGCAACTGCGCTTTAATGGCATCCACAACCTGAATCACGTTCGCGCCCGGCTGACGCTGAACGCTGATAATGATCGCTGGCTGCTTGTTGGCCCAGGCGGATAAATACTGGTTTTCCGGTGCTTCGGACAACGTTGCCACATCGCGTAAACGCAGCGCCGCGCCGTTTTCATAATTCACAATCAGATTGCCGTACTCATCCGCCGTGCGCAGCTGATCGTTGGCATCGATAGTGATCGAGTGATGCGGGCCGTCGAAACCGCCTTTAGAACCGTTAACGTTGCTGTTACCGATCAGCGTATTAATGGTTTCCAGGCTGATGTTGTGCGCCGCCAGTTTGCGCGGATCGGCTTGCACGCGTATAGCCGGCTGGTGCCCGCCTGCGAGTGTCACCATACCGACGCCGGAAATCTGCGACAATTTCAGCGCCACGCGGGTATTCACCAGATCCTGCACTTTGGTCAGCGGCAGCGATTCGGACGTGGCCGCCAGCGTCAGTACCGCGGCATCCGCCGGGTTAACCTTTTTATAGGTCGGTGGATTCGGCAGATCGCTGGGCAGCAGGCTGTCGGCGGCGTTGATCGCCGCCTGCACTTCCTGTTCGGCGACGTCGAGCGAGAGATCCAGCGAGAATTTCAGCGTGATTATTGAAGAACCGCTGGCGCTGGTGGAATACATCTGGCTCAGACCCGCCATCTGGCCGAGCTGGCGTTCAAGCGGAGCGGTGATGCCCGACGCCATAACGTCCGGGCTGGCGCCCGGATACAGCGTGGTTACCTGAATGGTCGGATAATCGACCTGCGGCAGCGCCGAGGTCGAAAGCATGTTGTAGGCAAAAATCCCCGACAACAGCACGGCGACCATCAGCAAAATGGTCGCGACCGGCCGGAGAATAAAGAGGCGTGAAGGATTCATTTAGACCCGCTGTCTTTACCGGCTTCGTTTTTACCCGCGACAGCGTTGTCAGCGCCGGTGGTCGCTTTATCCACGCCGCCGCTTTGCTGACGTTCTTTTGAAGAACCACCCGCTGCGGCCGCATCCAGTGAATTCGCCGTCACGATCTGAACTTTCGCGCCGTTGGTCAGGCGGTCAATCCCCGTCGTCACCACCTGTTCGCCGGGATTCACACCCGATAAAATCGCGACCTTATCGTCACCGAAGTCCGGGCCGGATTTCACTGAACGGCGCTCAATGGTGTTATCGGCTTTCACCACGTAAACGAAATCGCCGTCGCTGCTCAGCTGCAATGCTGCCGCCGGGATCACCGTGGCGTCTTTCAGCACGGACACCTGCAAACGGGCATTCACAAACTGGTTCGGATACAGCTTTTCATCGGCATTATCAAACAGCGCTTTCAGCTTGATGCTGCCGGTGCTGGTGTCAATTTCGTTACTGATAAACTGGAGTTTGCCCTGATCGAGGACTTCGCTGCCGTCCTGATTAAACGCCGTGGTCGGCAGCTGATTTCCGCCGCGCAGCGCTTTGAGTAAGGTTTGCAGATTGCTCTGCGGCACGCTGAAGGTGACGGCAATCGGCTGAGTTTGGGTGATCGTGACGATACCGGTGGTAGAACTGCTGGTGACCATATTGCCCGGATCAACCAGACGCAAACCGACGTGCCCGCTGACCGGCGCGGTGATTTTCGCGAATTCAAGATTCAGCTTGGCCGCCGCGATTTGTGCCAGATCGGCTTTCACCGCGCCCGCATACTGACCGGCGGTCGCAATCTGGCTTTCCAGATCCTGACGCGCTAAGGAATCCTGCGCATACAGTTTGCGGTAGCGCGCTAACGTCAGTTCTGCACTTTTCGACAACGCCTGATTCTGCGCCAGATCGCCCTGATATTGTTCCAGCGTCGCCTGATAGCTGCGCGGATCAATCTGCGCCAGCAACTGCCCTTGCGCGACTTTCTGCCCTTCGGTGAAATACACCTTCATTAACTGGCCATCAACCCGGCTGGTCACCGTCACGGTCGCATTCGCCACCACCGTACCCAGCGCACGCAAATAAACAGGGACATCCGCCTGCGTGGCTTTTCCTGCCTGCACCGGTGTATCCATGCCCATCATCATCTGACCGCGCATCGCCCGCATACCGCCGCGGCCGCCCGCCCCTTTTTTTGCCGTGTGATCAGACGCGCTTTGGTGGAAAGCAAAAAACCAGACCAGGATCGCAGCAACGATAATGGCGACGATAACCCACACAAGGGTGCGTTTTTTGGAACGAGAAGAGGCAGTCGGCAGCATAAATTTCTTGGTTTCGCAGTATTAATGAGGAGAAAACAGCTGAAATAAGACCTTCAACCAGAGATTTTCTTATGTACTTCATTCAAAAGTGACAGCGCATTATCCCTAAAAGTGCAGGTGGCTGTTTTTAGGACAACGTAAAGATTTCGTTAGCAATTAAGAAATTCCATTTCAATCGCCCGCGTGAATTATACGCGCTAATTTTGCCTCCAGGCATCCCCAATGTTAAGAGGTAAATGAGAATGAATATTGAAGACGCTGACAGAAAAGCATCAGGAAGTGTCAGGTCATCTCGAAATTTTGTCAGGAAAACGCAGGGTTAGGATAGAAAATGACCTGTCATACCCCCTCAACGGGTGATAAAACCAGAGGTAAATCCTGAAAATTAGACCTATTGATAATTTATATTGTTTGCGCTGACCCCGACTTGATATGGTGATTTTTCTGATTGTTTTTCATCTTCATGGCAGGAATTCAGAAGAATGCAGACAAAATTTCAATCCAGACCGGTCATCGGTGTCACATTGGACAGTGAAGACGCCGGTGGTTACGCCGATTTTCCCTGGTATGCGTTACGTCAGAATTACATGAGCAGCCTGGCCGGGCTGGGCGCGGTGCCACTGGCATTGCCGCATCACGCAGAACTGGCCGACGAATATCTGGCGCTGTGCGACGGAATTGTCGTGACCGGCGGCGCGTTTGATGTCCCGCCGGAGTTGTTTAACGAAACGCAAAACAGCGATCAGGTTCGCCTGAAACCGGGCCGCACTGAATTCGAAAAGGCCATCGTCAAAGGCGCCATGCAGCGCAATATGCCGCTGCTGGGTATTTGCGGCGGTCAGCAACTGCTGGCCGTTTTAACCGGCGGCACGCTGCATCAGCATATTCCCGATGCACTGCCCGACGCGCTGGAACACAGCACGACGGTGGATACCGAAAATGCCGGTGGTAAGAAACGCGCGCGGCATCCGGTTGAAATTGTTGAAGGCACATTATTGAGCCGTTCGGTCGACCGTGATCATTATGAAGTGAACAGCTCACATCATCAGGCGGTGAAAACCGTCGGGCCGGGCAGCATCGTCAACGCGCATGCACCGGACGGCGTGATCGAAGGCATTGAGTGCGAAGGGTATGATTTCTGCCTGGGCGTGCAATGGCACCCGGAATATCTGCAACATCAGCAGGATACGCAGTTACTTAACGCGTTTGTCGCGGCCGCGTCGCGCTACCAGCAGGCGATGCGCTCAGCCGGTAAAGCGATGACAGAAGTGATGACCGATGTGATTGCACGTACCGGAAACGAACAGGCATGAATCAGGCGGCGCTGAAAGCCAGAACCGATGAGAAGCTGCGCGAGCTGAATATCGACCCGGCGGTTATCGCGCACCGCACGCTGCCGTACTTTGAAGAAGTCAGTGAGCACTTACTGGTGGACGCAGAAACGGATGCTGATACCGGTAAAATCTACCGGCTGATCGCGCCCGCCACTCAGGCATGGCGCGAGATGAAACGGCAGGCCGCCGCCGACGGCGTGGACATTTATCTGGTTTCCGCCTGGCGCAGCCTTGATTATCAGGCCGGTTTAATCCGCACTAAGCAAGCTGCCGGGATCGCGCCGGAAGACTTTTTCACATCGCTGGCACCGCCGGGATGCAGTGAACATCACACCGGCTGCGCCGTGGACATCAACACTCCCGGCTGCGACGAAGTCACCGGTATCTTCGGTGAAACCGATGCTTTCCGCTGGCTTGAAGCCAGCGCCGCGCGCTTTGGCTTTATGATGTCCTTTCCGCCGGATAATCCGTGGGGATTCATTTACGAACCCTGGCACTGGTGCTGGCATCCGGCAAAAAAGTGAGTGACGCCCGTCACATCTGCCATAACTAAAATTGTCCCCAAAACATTTATCTGTTAGGCCAATTTTCTGTTTCATTTTTAGAACAAATAAAACACACTATGCCTTCAGAAGGCCTTCCGCGTCGGAGGCCTGATCTTTACACCTTCTTAAAAAGTCATAAATTTCAATGCAATCAGATACCGTTTCGCGCAGGACAGCATGGCTTCGCGTTGTGATGATGGCTATAGCCGCGTTCATCTTCAACACCACTGAATTTGTGCCTGTCGGGCTGCTCTCCGACATCGCCGCCAGTTTCAATATGCAGACGGCGCAGGTCGGCCTGATGCTCACCATCTATGCATGGGTCGTCGCGCTGATGTCGCTGCCACTGATGCTGCTGACCCGTAACGTTGAGCGAAAGCGTCTACTGATCGCGATTTTTATCCTGTTTATCGTCAGCCACATTTTATCCGTCGTCGCCTGGGATTTCTGGAGTCTGGTCGCGTCACGCGTCGGTATCGCACTCGCCCACGCCATTTTCTGGTCGATTACGGCCTCGCTGGCGATCCGTGTCGCCCCGGCCGGTAAAAAAACGCAAGCGCTGAGTATGTTAGCCACCGGCACCGCGCTGGCGATGGTGCTCGGGCTGCCGCTCGGGCGTCTGATTGGTCAGTATCTCGGCTGGCGCACCACGTTCATGAGCATCGGCGTCGTCGCGCTGCTGACGCTGATTTGCCTGATTAAATTGCTGCCGCCGCTGCCAAGTGAGCATACCGGTTCGCTGAAAAGCGTGCCGATGTTATTCCGACGTCCGGCGCTGGTAGGGATGTATGTCCTGACCGCGCTGATAGTGACTGCTCACTATACGGCGTACAGCTATATCGAGCCGTTTATCCAGACCGTCGCGAATATGGGTGAAAACTTCACCACGTTCCTGCTGCTGATCTTCGGCGGTGCAGGGATTTTCGGCAGTATCCTTTTCAGCGTGCTCGGTAACCGTTTCCCGGCCGCCATGCTCAGCGGGCCTATTCTGATGGTGACGCTCAGCATGTTGTTACTGTTTGTCGCGGCGATGAATCCGGTCGCTATTTCAATACTTTGCGTCATCTGGGGGCTGGCAATGATGATTATCGGCCTGGCGATGCAGGTGCGCGTGCTGGCACTGGCGACCGATGCGACCGACGTTTCGATGTCACTGCTTTCCGGCATCTACAATATCGGCATCGGCGCGGGCGCGCTGATTGGTAATCAGGTGAGTTTGCATCTTGAAATGAGCAACGTCGGTTATGCCGGTGGCCTTCTCGGGTGTATCGCGTTTGTCTGGTGTCTGACGATTTTCAAACGCTACCCGCAGCTGAAAATTACGAGCTGATTCGGTAAGAATGTTTCAAAAAAAAGCCCAAATGCGATCCCTGCATTCGGGCTTTTTTGTTTAACGTAACAATTTCAGATTGCCTGTCAGCGACTTAATCCACTTCTCCGGCCCGACAAAACCGACGCCATCCAGCACTTCATCGTATAAATCCCGCAACGGGAAAGCTTGTTCGTATTCCTCAAACGTATGCATCGTGCGGGCAAATACCGGGAACGGCACAACACTGCACTCCCCTTTCGCTTCAAGCGCTTTAAACATCAGTGCCTTAATGTGATCCGGCGTCGCCTGTAAAATTGGCAGCGGATATTTCGAGATAACGTCAGTGCTCACCCCTCTTGCATCACACAGCGAATGGCCTGCCAGCATCGGAAATTTTGCCGCCAGACCGATACCAATCACTCCCGCCGTATTCGCCAGTAAACCGTGCGGAAGCTCAGGATTGAGGATAATTGCCACCCGGAGAGTGTCTGCCATGTTTGCGCCCTTTTCATCGTTATGGATGCAAAAATCATAACCGTCTGCGACTGAAAGGTGCTTTCTTTTATCGCTGTAAAATGCCCTAATCTGGTCATTCCTTTCCGAAAGCACTCAATAACAGGCAAATTATGTCCACATCAGAAATTTTACCGGCAGACATTCGCATTCTCAGGCAACTTCAAAAATCGGGGCGCATGACCAACCAGGAGCTGGCCGAAAAAGCCGGCATGGCGGCGTCGCCCTGCTGGCGGCGGATGAAACAACTGGAAGAGAACGGCGTGATCACCGGTTATCAGGCCAATATCGACAGAAAAAAAATCGGCCTCGGACTGCTGGCGTTTATTCGCGTGAAAATTGACAGCCACAGCGAGGAAGATGCACAGCGTTTTGAGCAGCAGGTAGGCGCGTTGCCGCCAGTGATTGCCTGTTATGCAATTGCCGGTGACGCAGATTTTTTGTTGCAGGTGGTGGCGAAAGATCTCGACAGTTTTTCCAGTTTTGCGATGGAAGTCGTGCGGCGTTTACCGGGGATTAAAGAGATGCAGACTGCGTTCGTGCTGCGGGAAGTCAAACCGCTGGATGCGTTGCCGCTGGACGGTTTATAGCCCGCTGCCCGGCGGCACGGATTATTTCCTGCGCAACGTGACGCGCTTTTTTACCGCCTTGCCGCAACCGGGTTTTGCCCAGACTGGCAAGGAATATATGCCCGGCCCTTATGCTGTCAAACATAATTCAGCCATTATGCGTATTCTCAACGATAAATAGATCACATAACTACTACCGGAAATCATTCCGGCCTCGCCAGCTAACAGGCTTTTAGCTCTGATAAGGCAGCGTCACATTCTCAGGGGCAAACGGTGAAACACATTTTCTATAGCAAAACAAATAAAGTATCCGTAAGTAGTGTTAATGGGAATTTATAATCACTCCATTCAGTATTTTAAGAAATTTTCTGTAAATTATTCAGAATTTTCTTTCCACATCCCAAATGACTTAAGTTTTTCACGATAACATCCCCCTAAGATATAAAAACAGGAAGGTAACCCTCACTTATTATAATAAAAAGCCTAAACCCATAGAAAAATCTTAAATAAAAACCTTATTCATTCATAAGTTAAATATAAAAAACAAATTTCCATGCGATTATTTCATCTGGTAAAATTAATCTTCCTCCCTTAATGATAATAGCAGCTATTTACCTGTAACCCCAGTGGCTCAAGGGATTCAAGAGAAAAAAGAATGTTGCCAGCCAACTCAAAATGCCTGTTCATCGATGAAAAATAGGATAAAACCTCGGTAACGAGCGCATTTTCTGTATTGCTTAATTTGAGTTAAGGAATATCATGACGAAACAAGGCGCTTATTTAAATGCATCAGCTACCTGCGTCTTTTTATTAACTCGTTAACTGAACCCGTTTGTGGCCTTGCAGGAAGCAGCGCTCTACGTTTCTGCGTGTCGCAAAATGAGATATTCCCACTCCAGACAATATGCAGAAGGTTACCCATGTCTAATAGCTTCCAGAATGAGATTCCGAAAGCGCGCGTTAATATCAAGCTTGACCTGCACACCGGTGGACTACTAAAAAAAGCCGAATTACCGTTAAAGCTAATGGTAATGGGCGATTACAGTAACGGAAAAGAAACTCGCCCGTTATCAGAACGCGAAAAAATCAACATTAATAAGAATAACTTTAATAGCGTGCTGGCTGAATTCAGCCCTTCCCTGAATCTGATCGTTGAAAATACGCTAGCTGGCGATCACAGCCAGGAAGATATCTCTCTCAACTTTAATGACATGAAAGATTTTGAGCCGGAGCAAGTTGCCCGACAGATCCCACAACTCCGCGCCATGCTGTCAATGCGTAATCTGTTACGTGACCTCAAATCAAATCTGCTCGACAACGCGACCTTCCGTAAAGAACTCGAAACCATCCTGAAAGATCCGTCACTGAGCAACGAATTGCGCAATGAACTGGATGCTCTGGCGCCGAAGGCGTAACCGCCTCCAATTAATGGATTAATGCGAGATAATGCTTATGTCAGTTAATAACGAAAATGCTTCTTCCCATCAGACTACTGTTCTGGAACGTACTGAAGCAAACACTGTTTACAGTTCCCTGTTTGATAAAATCAACCTCAAACCCGTCTCTTCGCTGGGTGACTTGAATGATTTTCAAGATACCTCCGCACTGGCGGACGTCACTGCCGACCAGCGCGTCACAGCCGCTGTTCAGGTCTTCCTGGAACGCCTGAAACTTTCTGGCCAGACCGTTGAACGCCTGGATAAAACCCTGCTCGATCACCACATCGCCGATCTTGACGATCAGATCAGTCATCAGCTTGACGAAGTCATGCATCACCCTGAGTTTCAGCGGATCGAGTCAGGCTGGCGTGGTCTTAAATTCCTGATTGATCGCACCGATTTCCGCCAGAACGTCAGAATCGAGTTGCTGGATATCTCTAAAGAAGACCTGCGTCAGGACTTCGAAGATTGCCCTGAAATTATCCAGAGCGGTCTATACCGTCATACTTACATTCAGGAATATGATACGCCGGGCGGCGAACCGATCGGTTCTGTGATTTCTAACTACGAATTTGATGCTTCAACGCAAGACATGGCGTTGCTGCGTAATATTTCTAAAGTCTCTGCTGCGGCACATATGCCGTTCATCGGCTCCGTCGGCCCTAAATTCTTCATGAAAGATTCCATGGAAGAAGTGGCTGCCATTAAAGATATCGGCAACTACTTCGACCGTGCGGAATACATCAAATGGAAACACTTCCGCGAATCTGACGACTCCCGCTATATCGGTTTGACGATGCCGCGCGTACTTGGCCGTCTGCCTTACGGCCCGGACACCGTCCCTGTCCGCAGCTTCAACTACGTCGAAGAAGTAAAAGGCCCGGATCACGATAAGTATCTGTGGACCAACGCTTCGTTTGCCTTTGCCGCAAACATGATCAAAAGCTTCATCAAAAATGGCTGGTGCGTGCAGATCCGTGGTCCGCAGGCTGGCGGTGCAGTAACAGAGTTGCCGATCCATCTTTACGATTTGGGCACCGGCAATCAGGTGAAAATCCCTTCTGAAGTGATGATCCCGGAAACGCGCGAATTTGAGTTTGCCAACCTTGGCTTCATCCCGTTGTCTTACTACAAGAACCGTGATTACTCCTGCTTTTTCTCCGCAAACTCAGCACAGAAACCTGCGCAATTCGACACCGTTGCAGCGACTGCCAACAGCCGTATCAACGCCCGTCTGCCGTACATCTTCCTGCTGTCACGTATCGCGCATTACCTGAAACTGATCCAGCGTGAAAATATCGGTACGACGAAAGACCGCCGTCTGCTGGAGTTGGAACTGAACAACTGGGTTCGCACGCTGGTGACTGAAATGACCGATCCGGGCGACGATTTGCAAGCTTCCCACCCGCTCCGTGATGCGAAAGTAACCGTTGAAGATATCGAAGATAACCCGGGCTTCTTCCGCGTGAAACTCTATGCAATTCCTCATTTCCAGGTGGAAGGCATGGACGTGAACCTGTCGCTGGTATCTCAGATGCCGAAGGCTAAGGCATAACGAAGTTACGATGAAAATTTATCGTCCGTTATGGAATGACGGGGCCTTTTTGGCCCCGCAACAGTTCCAACAACAAGCGCGCTGGGACGCCTTTGTCGCAGATACAGTGGCAAATATGACACTTGCTCATCCCTGGGGTGTCATTGATGTCGCTTTCGACAGTGGCTCATTGGCCATCTTTCGTCTGAATGCACTTCGGCTGGTTGTCCGCTTCCCAGATGGCACGCTCATTGATACCGATCTGTCGGACAGTCTTCCACCAGCTTGCGATTTATCACCGGTATCAGATCGTGATCACGTGGATGTCGTGTTGGCACTTCCTCTTCTGTCGGCTAACGGCGGTAATCTGGATGACGGACAGGACAGCGAGCGTCCGCGCCGCTGGAAACAGGAGTGGGTCACCGTACAGGAACTGTCAGGTCATGAGCGAACTGAACTGGCAGTCATGCGTCATGCGGTCACACTCCGTTTTGCTCATCAGGAAAATAGCGCATATCTGACCTGCCCTGTCACCCGTCTGACGCGTAATGCCCAAGGGCAATGGATGCCGGATAATGACTTTATCCCACCCATGTTAGCTCTTGCGGCAAGCCCTGTCGTCGTCACGGAACTCGGCGATTTGCTCCATCGCCTGCAAGCGCGTCGACGCCGTCTAATGGCGATGCGCCGCGAAAGTAATGAAAGGATGGCTGATTTTGCCGTGGCTGATGTCTCTCTGTTCTGGTTACTCAATGCGTTGAACAGCGCAGAGCCCGTGCTGACAGAGCTTTATCAGGCACCCGCTCGTCACCCGGAGCTGTTCTATCGCGAACTGGTCCGGCTCGCGGGTAGCCTTTTGACATTTTCTCTTGAGCATAAAGCTGAAGACATTCCGCTTTATCAACATGATGCGCCAGAGCAGGTTTTCCCACCTCTGTTCACTCTGCTTGATGCTCTGCTCGAAGCCAGCTTGCCGTCCCGCATGATAGCTATTGAACTGACATATGAAGGTCAGTTCTGGACAGGCTCTCTTCACGACGCTCGTCTTCGCGAAGGAGCTGATTTCTATCTTTCTGTACGTTCCTCCATTCCTAATCACCTTCTTCAAACTCAGTTCCCGCTGTTGTGTAAAGCAGGCAGCTTTGAAGACGTATCAGATGTGGTCAACGTGGCGTTGAATGGTGTTGTCATGAAAGCCTTGTCGCACGTTCCGGCAGCAATTCCGCTTCGTCTTGAAAACCAATACTTTGCCCTTGATCTCAATAGCCCTGCTGCGCAAGCCATGCTGGATGCGGGTAACTGCGCGTTCTACACGCCAGGATCGTTAGGCGATATCAAACTTGAACTGTTTGCGGTGCTTCGCTCATGAGCAAAATGAATACATCGATTATTGATGAAATCTTTTACCCGTGCTGGCTGATGGTCAGCCAGTTGCGTAACGGTCAGGAAATCGAAGACGGGGAAGCGTTGTACCGTCGGGCACGTGAATGGATTGATTGCGCTCGTGAATCTTTGTCGAAGGCTGGTTTCAGTGAAATTAGTTGCGACCATATGTTGTACACACAGTGCGCATTACTGGATGAAAGCGTCTTGAATCGTCAGAAACAAGATAGCGGGTACGCAAAATGGATCAAAGATCCACTCCAGGCTCGTTACTTCAATACGCTTAACGCCGGCGAAGAGTTATGGGAGCGCATTCGCACGGTTCTTAATGAACCCGCTCCGGATACAGCCGTACTAACTTGCTTCTATCGCGCCCTGACTCTTGGGTTTTCTGGTCGATACCGTGAACAAGGTGACGAACGCCGAGAAGACGTTGTGCGTAAACTGAGCCAGTTAGTACCACCCTTTATTTCGGCCCAGGATACGCCGATAGTCTCGCGATCATCTCGCCTTCGTTCCGGGCGTAAAACCTACTGGTTCTCATGGGTCGCAGGAATCGTCGTACTGATCGCTTTGTGGTTCGCGCTGAACTCAACCCTGGTGCATATGGTGTCTCAACTGACGGGGACCCAATAGCGAATGCGTGGATTAACACAGCTATTACTTCTCCTTCTGGCGACCTGCCTGTCTTTGTGGCTCATACTCGGCTTTTGGCCATTGGGAACTGGCAGCCGTGTAGCGCTGAGTATGCTTGTGATCATCCTCGGCGGTACCGCCGGTTATTTTCAATGGCGCAGACAAAATCGTAATGATGTTGCTTTCGCACACATAGCCGATACGGTTCTTCCACCGGAAGATTTTCAGGGTGCCGTTGTGCTTATTTGCGGTGACAGTGCCCCGTTATTTTCTGCGTCCGTTCCTTTTCATGAGACACAGCAGGGTTGGTATTTGCCGGTTGCAATGCCCGAACACTTGTCCATGATGGCTCAACATCTGGCATCTGAACGCCCCGCGCTGATCGCCCAGGTCTCAGTGTTACTGGCCATCATTCCAGAGCAGCATCAGGACAAAGATGACTTCATTCAGTCACTGCGCATATGGCACCGGGCTATTGTGCAATGCAAAAGCTGGCTGGCTGGTGTCCCCCCTGTATGGGTTAGCATCTGGCTTTCCCCGCCCGATGTAGCATCTGTGCAAACAGAACGTTGGTACACAGTCACTCCAGGTCAGAAAGATGTTCAGGTCCGGGAAGCCGGCTCTGGAGTAATGCCGCTGTCAGTCTGGAGCCAACAACCGGATGCCAGAAACGTACAGGAAAGATTAAGTGCCACTTTCTGGATGGAAAGCCTTCTTCCCTGGCTTAAGAGCCATGTTCAGGACATCTTTGTACAGCGCCAGGGCGATATTCCCGCACTAATCCCCTGTATCTGGGCTGTCTGTTTTTCGCCTGTGACAGGCTGTCAGGACAATTTGTGGCAGAAATATGTTGCAGGTTCTACCACTCTGGCGCCAGCCCCAACGACAATGCCGGACTGCCTGCCGCTGCCGGAAGCGTTGTTACCCTATTTACCCCGTCGCCGCGGTATTTCCCGTCTGATGCAGACGTTGCGAATTGCCGGCTTACTGTGTGGCATATTTTTACTTTTTGCGCTGCTCGCATCGTTTGTCAACAACCAACGCTTAATTCAAAGTGTGAGTGACCATCTCGCACTGTACAACCGTCTCACTGGCACCCCTCCGGCTCCGAAAACTGTCGCTCAGCAGCAGCTACGCGCCGATGCGCGTTTGCTGGACGAATGGCTACGCAGCGGCGCACCAATGCGTATGACATTAGGGTTATACCAGGGGATGCGACTAATCCCTCCTCTTGAGGCTGCCATTAACAGCTGGTCACCGCCACCGCCACCTCCACCAATCATCAATAAAATTGTGCAAGGTCCTAAAACCATCCGTCTTGATGCCTTATCGCTGTTTGACGTCGGTAAATCCGAACTCAAAACAGGGTCAACAAAGGTGCTGATTAATGCACTGGTTGGGATCAAGGCCAAACCAGACTGGCTTATCGTCGTCGCAGGCCATACCGATGACACTGGCGATGATAAATCCAATCAGGTTCTTTCACTCAAACGCGCTGCATCGGTTCGCGACTGGATGCGTGATACAGGCGATGTCCCTGAAAGTTGCTTTGCAGTACAGGGATATGGTGAAAGCAATCCTATTGCAACAAACGACACCCCGGAAGGCCGTGCGGCTAACCGTCGTGTCGAAATCAGTCTGGTGCCACAGGCCAATGCCTGCAAGGCGGCAGCAAACCAACACGTTTCAAATGATTGAAACGTGGTCAACCTAGAAATGGAGAACTACCCATGGCAATTCCTGTTTATTTGTGGCTGAAAGACGACGGCGGCGCGGACATTAAAGGCTCCGTAGACGTAAAAGATCGCGAAGGCAGTATCGAAGTCGTTGCACAGGATCACAACCTGTACATCCCGACCGATAACAACACCGGCAAACTGACGGGTACCCGTATTCACACCCCGTTCCTGTTTACCAAAGAGATCGATTGCTCCAGCCCGTATTTGTACAAAGCAGTGACCACCGGTCAGACCTTGCGTTCTGCTGAGTTCAAATGGTACCGCATCAACGACGCTGGCCAGGAAGTGGAGTATTTCAACACCAAACTGGAAAACGTCAAGCTGGTGAAAGTCGCACCAAAAATGCACGACATCAAAGATCCTGCGATGGAAAAACACAACCATCTGGAAATGATTGAGCTGCGTTACGAAAAAATCACCTGGACTTACAAAGACGGCAACATCATTCATTCCGATTCCTGGAACGAACGTACCACCGCGTAATTCCCTACAGCAGACGGTTCGCCGTCTGCTGTTTTTGTTGTTTCCAAAACTGCCCTGCTTCCCGGACGGTTTCGTAAACACCAAATAATTCGGACATCGACCTTATGGGCCTGGGTTCCTGCAAA
>NZ_JAADJS010000005.1:0-414110 GCF_011065485.1 Rahnella contaminans | reverse complement strand
ATTTTTTGCCACCGAAGTGGCTGATATCGTCTTGTGAGTGCCCACACAGATTGTCTGATAAATTGTTAAAGAGCAGTGAGTTACGCGCTTTCGCTTGCTAACTCGAGGTGGCGTATATTACGCCTTCCTCATTCAGTGTCAACCGTTTATTTCATCCGGTTGCCGCTGTTTTTAATCTTTCCGACCCGGTTACTTCGTGATGTTGTTCACGTTGTTCCCTGTCGATGGAGCGGCATTATAGGGAGTTCTCAGCAAGCCGCAACCCCTAATTTCAATAATTTTATCAACCGTTCAGAAAAACATCGAATGCGCTAATTACGCTCAATGAATGAATAAAAAACGGGCTCCAAATCGCTTTGGAGCCCGTAACTGGCTTTTTATCCACTGATTACTGTCTTGCGACAATGTGATCATTTTCCACATCAACAGTAATTGGCTTACCTGGAATCAGATTACCTGACAAGATTTGCTGCGCCAGCGGGTTTTCAATCTCCTGCTGGATGGCACGTTTCAATGGACGCGCACCATAAACAGGGTCAAACCCGGTATTGCCAAGCAGTTCAAGCGCGGCATCGGTCAGCGTTGCTGAATAGCCGTGTTCTTCCAGACGTTTATACAAACGCTCCAGCTGAATCTTCGCGATATTTTTGATATGCGCATGACCCAGTGGATGGAACACAACCACTTCATCTATACGGTTGATGAATTCCGGACGGAAGCTGTGTGTCACCACTTCCATGACGGATTCTTTCATCTGCGCATAGCTCGCCTCGCCGAAATGCTGCTGGATAATGTCGGAGCCCAGGTTAGAAGTCATGATCACTACCGTATTACGGAAGTCGACCGTTCTGCCCTGCCCGTCCGTTAAGCGACCGTCATCCAACACCTGTAATAAAATGTTGAACACATCCGGGTGCGCTTTCTCTACTTCATCTAATAAGATGACAGAGTAAGGACGGCGACGAACCGCTTCGGTCAGGTAGCCCCCTTCCTCATAACCAACATAACCCGGAGGCGCACCGACCAGACGTGACACGGAGTGTTTCTCCATAAACTCTGACATATCGATGCGGACCATCGCGTCATCACTGTTAAACAGGAATGTCGCCAGTGCTTTACACAGCTCTGTTTTACCGACACCGGTCGGCCCGAGGAACAGGAATGACCCGATAGGTCGGTTTGGATCCGACAATCCTGCGCGACTACGACGAATCGCATTGGATACCGCTTCGACCGCTTCGTTCTGACCAATCACGCGGCTGTGCAGCTCCTCTTCCATACGCAGCAGTTTTTCACGTTCGCTTTCCAGCATGCGTGCCACCGGAATACCGGTCCAGCGCGCCAGCACGTCGGCAATTTCCACATCTGTCACACGGTTGCGTAACAGCTTCATGGTTTTACCTTCCGCCTGAGTGGCGGCTGCCAGCTGTTTTTCCAGTTCAGGGATTTTCCCGTACTGCAATTCTGACATACGGGCCAAATCACCCACGCGACGAGCTTGCTCCAGCGTGATCTTCGCCTGCTCCAGTTCAGCTTTGATATTCTGTGTGCCGGTCAGGGACGCTTTTTCCGCTTTCCACTCTTCTTCCAGCTCAGAATATTCGCGCTCTTTCTGGTTCAGTTCAGTTTCTAGCATCTCCAGACGTTTCACACTGGCGTCATCCGACTCTTTCTTCAGTGCCTGTTGTTCCAGTTTCAGCTGGATGATACGGCGGTCGAGACGATCAAGAGACTCAGGTTTAGAGTCCATCTGCATACGAATGCTGGACGCCGCTTCATCTATCAGGTCAATTGCTTTATCCGGCAACTGACGATCCGAGATGTAGCGGTGCGACAGAGTTGCCGCCGCAACGATCGCCGGATCGGTAATTTGCACATGGTGATGCAGCTCGTAGCGTTCTTTCAGCCCACGCAAAATCGCAATGGTGTCTTCGACAGAAGGCTCGGCCACAAACACTTTCTGGAAACGACGTTCTAACGCCGCATCCTTTTCAATGAACTGGCGATACTCATTTAACGTCGTCGCACCCACGCAGTGAAGTTCACCTCGCGCCAGCGCTGGTTTCAGCATGTTACCGGCATCCATCGCGCCGTCCGCTTTACCTGCACCGACCATTGTGTGCAATTCGTCGATGAACAGAATGACGTTCCCTTCCTGTTTTGCCAGATCGCTCAACAGGCCTTTCAGACGTTCTTCAAATTCACCGCGATATTTCGCCCCGGCAACTAACGCGCCCATATCAAGGGACAACACGCGTTTGTTTTTCAGCCCTTCCGGGACTTCACCATTAATGATGCGCTGCGCCAGACCTTCCGCAATGGCGGTTTTACCGACACCAGGCTCACCAATCAGCACGGGGTTATTCTTGGTACGGCGTTGCAATACCTGAATAGTCCGGCGAATTTCTTCATCACGACCGATGACCGGGTCCAGTTTGCCCTGTTCGGCACGCTCGGTCAGATCGATAGTGAATTTCTTCAATGCCTGACGTTGGTCTTCGGCATTCTGGTCATCCACTTTCTCACCTCCACGCATTTGATCGATAGCCACAGTAATCTTCTCGGCCGTTGCGCCGCAGGCTTTCAACACATCAGTCAAAGAGCCGCGGTCTTTCATGACAGCCAGAACGAAGAGTTCTGAAGAAATAAAGGTATCAGCGCGTTGTTGCGCCAATTTGTCACAAAGATTTAAAACACGTACCAGCTCATGGGATGGTTGAACATCACCACCGGTACCTTCAACTTGCGGCAGACGCCCCAAAGCCTGATCAACATCCGTGCGCAGTTTCTGGGTATCAACCCCGGCTGCTGTTAATAAAGGACGCACGGTTCCGCCTTCCTGAGTGAGCAAAGCACTCATAAGATGGACGGGTTCGATAAATTGATTGTCGCGCCCGAGCGCGAGAGACTGAGCATCCGCGAGGGCAAGCTGGAATTTGCTGGTAAGACGATCCAGACGCATAACACCTCCAATACTGAACAAAATTGCTACTGGAGATTAGATGAGGTCAACCCTCACGTTTTCAAGGTTATCTTGGCAGTATATTCGGAGGACAGCTGCTATGCGCGATGGATCGTCTTGATTCGACAGGTTATATCAGCCAAATTAAACTTGCCAGCCGCCCGGTAATTCCGTCGCGCCGGTAAGAGTAAAATTGGGTACTGTCAGACACGGTGCAATACTCGCCACCATAAATAGCCGTAACGCCCGCCGCCTGAAGGCGTAGCCGTGCAAGCAGGTAAATATCCGCCATGAATTTCTCACCCGCTGGCACAAATGCGGCCGATGATGCGGGATCAAAAGCCATAAAGACTCCACGCACTTCGCCCCCGACTTCAAACTGCGACGGCCCGATGGCTGGCCCGAGCCACGCCATAATCTTGTCCGGAGCTGATGCAAAACGGGAAACCGTATTTTCCAGCACACCTGCACACAATCCACGCCAGCCCGCATGCGCTGCTGCCACTTCATCACCAGCCTGATTACAGAAGAGAACCGGCAGGCAGTCAGCTGTCATTGCTGCACACACTACACCCGGTTCACAGGTATAAGCCGCATCGGCAACTAAAGCAGGAAGTGAAGGAGTTTGATGCGTCAGGTTAACAACATCGGTGCCATGAACCTGCTCCAGCCAATGCGGCGCAGACGGCAATTCACCGAGTTCGACCAGGCGCTGACGATTCGCCGCGACATGTTCAGGGCTATCTCCGACATGTCCGCCGAGATTAAGCGATCCGTAAGGAGGCAAACTGATGCCTCCCTGACGGGTTGTTGCACATGACCGCACCGATGCCGGTTGCGGCCATTGAGGCTGGATAAGCGAGCTCATTACCAGTTCATCTGATCCTTGAACTCTTCGGTATCGGCTTTGAGCGCATTGATCAGATCGACCATATCCTGAGGAAGCGGCGCATGCCATTCCATCTGGATACCGGTGACCGGATGATAAAGACGCAGCATAGTCGCGTGAAGAGCCTGACGATCGAATCCGCGCAGCATATTAATGAACGACTCGGAGGCACCTTTTGGCAGGCGCGGACGACCACCATAGAGCTGATCGCCTAACAAAGGATGGTTGATGTGTGCCATATGTACGCGGATCTGGTGTGTACGTCCGGACTCCAGGCGCAAACGCAAACGCGTATGAGCACGGAAATGCTCCATGATGCGATAGTGCGTAGTCGCCGGTTTACCCGTCGGATGGACCGCCATGTGCGTACGCTTGGTGGAATGGCGCGCAATCGGCTCATTCACTGTGCCGCCTGCCGTCATTGTACCAATCGCGACGGCTTCATATTCGCGGGTGATTTCGCGAGCCTGAAGTGCCGTCACCAGATGCGTTTGTGCCGGAACCGACTTTGCGACCACCATCAGACCGGTAGTATCTTTATCGAGACGGTGAACGATGCCACAGCGCGGAACGTCGATAATTGCAGGGTAATAATGAAGCAATGCGTTGAGCACTGTTCCATCCGGATTCCCTGCGCCCGGATGAACAACCAAATCGCGGGGTTTATTGATGACTAAAATATCAGTATCTTCATACACGATATCTAACGCGATATCTTGTGGCAGCCAACGCGCTTCTTCTTCAATTTGCGCATCGATTGCGATAGCCTCGCCACCCAACACTTTTTCTTTTGGTTTGGTCACTTTTTTGCCATTGACCGTGACCCTGTCTTCAAGGATCCAATCTTTTATGCGAGATCTTGAATAATCAGGGAACAATTCGGCCAAAGCCTGATCTAACCGTTGACCGAGTTGAGATTCGGCCACCGTTGCGGTGAGTTGTACTTGTTGTGCCATATGCAGCTTCTTGGTTAACGTTGGGTTTTCACGGCGATGCCGTTTAAAATAATGTGCTATTGTAGCTGGTCTTTGTCGGGAGCTTAACGGACAGTCTCCCAGAATAACACCTGAGGATAATCAAAACGTCATGACGCGTGTGAAATATCTGGTGGCAGCAGCCACGTTGAGCCTGGCGCTGGTCGGTTGCTCCAGTTCCAAAGAAACGGTTCCCGATAATCCGCCTAACGTCCTTTATGCGACTGCCCAGCAAAAGCTGCAGGACGGTAACTTTAAAGGCGCGATTGCGCAATTAGAAGCGCTGGATAACCGCTATCCGTTTGGGCCTTACTCGCAGCAAGTTCAGTTAGATCTGATTTATGCCTATTACAAGTCTGCTGACTTGCCAATGGCTCAGGCTTCTATTGATCGCTTTATGCGCCTGAACCCAACCCATCCCAATATCGACTACGTCATGTACATGCGTGGTTTGACGGATATGGCGTTGGATGACAGTGCACTGCAAGGATTTTTCGGTGTTGATCGCTCAGACCGCGATCCACAGCATGCACGTGCAGCATTCCGTGATTTCAGCCAGCTGATCCACTCGTATCCAAACAGCCAGTACGCCACTGATGCGACGAAACGTTTGGTATTCCTGAAAGATCGTTTAGCGAAATACGAGCTGTCAGTGGTGCAATACTACACTAAACGTGGCGCTTACGTCGCTGTCGTTAACCGTGTAGAGCAAATGCTGAAAGATTATCCGGATACGAAAGCAACGCACGACGCGCTGCCGTTGATGGAAAATGCCTACCGCGAACTGCAGCTGAACAACCAGGCTGACAAAGTCGCGAAAATTATTGCCGCCAATAGCGCAGCGTAATTTTACATGTCCGTACACAAACGGTAGCTCAGGCTGCCGTTTTTTTTGGGCTCTTTTTTGGGGGAGTGAAAACAGAAAGGATAAAAAAATGCGCGGCAAAATGCAGGAAAAAACCGAAACAATAGCGTACTGATCCCATCAATCATGCCTGCTCCGGCAGCAAGTCTCAAGACCTTTCCCGCCATAAATTACCCTGGGTCACAGAATCTTCAAGGTTGACAAAAAGTGACAAAAAACCGTGGATTTGAGCACGCATTTCACAAAAAAGGCTGGTATGTTGGATTCATCGGAGACGGAAAAAGAGAGGTAAGTCATATGACAGTTAACATTACCAGTAAACAAATGGACATCACTCCCGCGATTCGTGAACACATCGAAGGACGTCTGAAAAAACTGGATAAATGGCAAACTCAGCTCATTAACCCGCACGTAATCCTGTCGAAAGGACCTCAGGGATTTGTCGCCGATGCGACCATCAGTACACCGAATGGCACACTGGTTGCCAGTGCCACGCATGATGATATGTATGCTGCCCTTAACGACATGACCACCAAACTTGAGCGTCAGCTCAACAAAGCGCAGCATAAGGGTGAAGCCCGCCGTGCAGAATCCGGCGTCAAAGAACTCAATCTGGAACCGGTGCAGGAAGAAGAGGAATAACCGGGTTATCCGAAAAGGCAGTTCACAACGCGCTCTCAGGAGCGCGTTTTTTGTGCCGGAAAGAAATCCTTATTGACACAGGGAAAACCCAGCGGTTACTTTAAGACTCAGTTCAACTTTATGGAAACAACACCTACATGAATACCCGTCTGTTTTTCTTCGCATTCTTTTTTACCTTCCCCTGATTGGGAGGCGTTTCGTCGCGAAAGAATGAATGCGAAGACGAACAACAAAGCCTCCTGAAAAGGGGGCTTTTTTTATACCTGCGTTTCACACAATTTTGCTGAAAGAAAGAACATCAAAAAGGGTAATAACATGACCGAGAATTCATTACTGGCACTGCGCGAGCGCATCAGTGCATTAGATCTGAAACTGCTGGCCCTGCTGGCAGAACGACGTTCGATGGCGATTGAAGTCGCGCAATCCAAGATGCACTCTCACCGTCCTATTCGCGATAAAGAGCGCGAGATAGAACTGATTAATGCACTGATTCAGGAAGGAAAAAAACAAGGTCTGGACGGACATTACATCACCCGGGTTTATCAGCTTATTATCGAAGATTCCGTTCTGACACAGCAGGCACTTCTTCAGCAGCATCTGAACAAAACCAGTTCCGACTCCGCACGTATCGCGTTTCTTGGCCCTAAAGGCTCCTATTCACACCTCGCCGCCCGTCAGTTTGCTGCCCGTCATTTCGATCAGTTCATCGAATGCGGCTGCCAGAAATTCCAGGATATCTTCTCGCAGGTAGAAACCGGTCAGGCAGATTACGCAGTGTTGCCTATCGAAAACACCAGTTCCGGCTCAATCAATGACGTTTACGATTTGCTGCAACACACCAGCCTGTCGATTGTCGGCGAACTGACTAACCCTATTGATCACTGCGTTCTGGTCGCGACCGATACGGACCTTTCGCAGATCCAGACGGTCTACAGCCACCCGCAGCCGTTCCAGCAATGCAGCCAGTTCATCAACCGCTTCCCGCACTGGAAAATTGAATACTGCGAAAGCACCGCCGCTGCCATGGAAAAAGTGGCCGCCGCAAATTCCCAGCACATTGCCGCACTCGGCAGCGAAGCCGGTGGCGCACTGTATAAACTGCAAGTGCTTGAACACAATCTGGCGAATCAGAAGGAAAACATCACCCGCTTCATTATTCTGGCACGCAAAGCAATTGAAGTGACCGATCAGGTTCCTGCCAAAACCACTCTGATCATGGCGACAGGTCAGCAGGCAGGTGCGCTGGTGAATGCGCTGCTGGTTCTGCGCGATCAGGGCATCATCATGACGAAACTGGAATCTCGCCCGATTAACGGCAATCCGTGGGAAGAGATGTTTTATATCGACGTGCAGGCCAACCTGCGTTCGGAAGAGATGAAAAAAGCGCTGAAGGATCTGGCCCCGATCACACGTTCCCTGAAAGTGCTCGGTTGTTACCCCAGCGAAAACGTCGTGTCTGTCGATCTCTGACCGGTTATTTGAGCCAAAATAAAAGGGCGCTGCATCATGATGCGGCGCCCTTCTTTTTAACTGAATCAGCCGTTACTTACGGTTGTCGTTGGCCTGTCGCAATAACGCACCGCTTTCCTTCAGGAAGCGTGGCGCATAATCGCCAAACCAGTGCTCAACCTTTCTGAATTTGCTGATAAACGCGTCTTTATCACCGCTTTCCAGCAGCGCCAGCGCATCACCAAATCGCTGATAGTAACGCTTTATCAGTGCCAGATTGCTTTCGGAGGACATAATAATGTCTGCATAAAGCTGAGGATCCTGTGCAAACAGTCTCCCGACCATCGCCAGCTCGAGGCGGTAAATCGGCGAAGACAGCGCCAGTAACTGTTCAATCTGAACATTCTCTTCCGACAGATGTAAGCCATACGCGAATGTCGCGAAGTGGCGCAGCGCCTGAATAAAGGCCATGTTCTGATCGTGTTCAACCGCACTGATTTTATGCAACCGCGCGCCCCACACCTGCAACTGCTCCAGTAACCACTGGTATGCCTGCGGTTCGCGGCCATCGCAATACACCACAACCTGTTTTGCCAGGCTGCTGACATCCGGACCAAACATCGGATGCAGGCCAAGCACCGGGCCTTCGTGTACTGCCAGCATCGCCTGAAGCGGACGGTTTTTTACCGACGCCAGATCCACCAGAATGCAGTCATCAGGCAGTTTTGGCAGGCGGGCAATCACCTCTTCGGTCAGATGAATCGGCACGCTGACAATCACCATTCCGGCATCCGCCAGTAATGTTTCCGCCTGCGGCCAGTCTTCCTGCTCCAGAACCTTGACCTGATAACCGGACAACTCCAGCAGACGCGTGAACAAACGCCCCATCTGCCCGTTTCCACCGATAATCACTACCGGACGCAGCGCCGGATGCAACGTTTTAAAGCCTTTATCGTTTTCGCTTGAGTAGGACTCACGCATTACGCGGCGCAATACATCTTCAATCAGATCCGGCGGAACCCCGAGGTTCTGCGCTTCCTGACGGCGGGAGGCCAGCATTGCGGCTTCCCGTTCAGGCACATAAATCGGCAAACCATAACGGCTTTTGACTTCCCCGACTTCTGCCACCAGCGCCAGACGCCGTGATAAGAGATCTAACAACGCTTTATCGACGTCGTCGATCTGATCGCGCAACGCGTTAAGTTCTGCCACCATAAAAACTTACTCTCCTGCGATTCGTGCCGCCAGTGCGTCACCCAGTTCCTGATGCATGGTGCGTAACAGGTTTTCCGTGGTTTCCCAGTTGATACAGGCATCGGTTACCGACACACCGTATTTCATTTCTGAACGCGGTTGTTCAGAAGACTGGCTACCTTCGTTCAGATGGCTTTCCAGCATCAGACCCGTAATAGAGCGGTTGCCGGCCTTAATCTGATCAATTACGGACTGAGCCACAACGGGCTGGCGACGATAGTCTTTGTTTGAGTTACCGTGACTGCAATCTATCATCAAGGAAGGATGGAGTCCCGCGTCGCTCATCTGTTTTTCACACGCCTGAACGTCCTGCTCGCTGTAATTTGGCGTTTTGCCGCCGCGTAAAATCACGTGACCGTCCGGGTTACCCTGGGTCTGCAACAGACAAACCTGACCGGCCTGATTGATGCCAACAAACCGGTGCGCCATTTCCGCTGCACGCATAGCATTGATTGCCGTGCCCAGGCTGCCGTCGGTACCGTTTTTGAAGCCTACCGGCATGGACAAACCTGACGCCATTTCGCGGTGAGTCTGAGATTCTGTCGTACGGGCACCGATTGCCGACCAGCTGAACAAATCGCCTAAGTACTGCGGGCTGTTTGGATCCAGCGCTTCGGTCGCCAGCGGTAATCCCATGCCAACCAGCTGCAACAGCAAATCACGCGCAATGTGCAAACCGGCTTCAACATCAAACGTGCCGTCCATGTGCGGGTCGTTGATCAAACCTTTCCAGCCTACCGTCGTGCGGGGCTTTTCGAAGTAAACACGCATCACGATGTACAGACGGTCGCTCAGTTCCGCTGCCAGCGTTTTCAGGTGACGCGCGTAATCGAGCGCGGCGTCAACGTCATGAATGGAACAAGGGCCACACACCACCAGCAGACGAGGATCACGACCATGCACAATATCAGCGATGGTTTTACGTGCTTCGGAAATGCTGGTTTCGTCACTGACGCTTAAAGGAAAGCGATTCTTCAATTCTTCCGGGGTGATCAGGATTTGTTCGGCAGTGATATGAACATTATTCAGGGCGTCTTTTTGCATGATGGTGTTCCGCTTATCAGGAAAATGGGCTGCCATTGAGGCATCTGCGGACAACATTAACACAGCGCGTAAACTTATCAAGCCTTAGTTGTAAACTTAAAATTACCATTACCAGCCATTAAACCAGAATACGGAAAGTTAAGTTTACAATAATTCTTGAGGGGTTGAACCTGCTGTACCCTGGAAATTACACACAGTGTGAAGGGGTAAGGAAAAGTCAGATTGGGGAGTCAGAAAGATAAGGGGAATTTTACGGGATTTCCCTCAGCGTCCGGGCGGTTGCTGAGGGTGAAGAATTACAGATTGCGATCAAGCGTAATAAAGACCTGCCCTAACGCCGTGACTTCTTCCACGCCGCATTCGAAATGGCTGTCCTGCCGAGTCACTTTAATGCGATTTCCCGGGATACGCGCCACGTCATAGACATCCACATCGCCATCGATATTCAAAAGCCAGCGCCCGTTGCCCGGAATTGTGCTGCCTAAATCGATGATCCAGGAGTGATTGCCTTTAACGATGTAAGCCGGTTCAGCCAGAGAACCGTCCAGTAAAGAAGGATCGACTACCCACATGCCTTCCTCTTCTAAAGCGCCACCTCGCAATCTCAACTTTTTAAGCTGAAGCACACTTGCAGAAGCGGATGATCCTGCGGACGGCCCATCCTGCATATTCCCTTTGCCCGTTGCAAGCCAGCGCAGTGAAACACCGGTATCCAGCGCGCAAGCGACAACCACATCACCGGGGAAATAATCTCTTCTTACCCAGGTACTTATCGTTCCAGAGGATAACCCATACAGATCACCAAGTTCTTTCTGCATGCTAAAGCCGTAAGCCTGAAGCATACGCGTCAGAACGGCTTTCCCACCTTCGAGTTCATCTAATTGCATCTGGCGAAAACCCCTGGACCTGTAAATATCATCTTGACAACTTGCAAATGCAAGCTTAGATTGATTATGTAATGTACCAATAGAAAGCCATGATACCAAATTTACGGCGCAGTGGAGAATCCGCAATGCGTTCCTGAAGCAACAGGCGGCAAAGAGAGGAGGATCTCCTGCTCACGGAATGGGGTCATTGAGGAGGGGTTATGTTTTTAGGCACAGAGCAGCAGCGACTCACAGGCTTGCGCCAGATCGCGCATTTAAAGGAAACCTATTTTTCTGACAGAAAAAATAAACTGGAAACAATTTTTGATCAGGCTTCGGATAAATTGAAAACCACATTATGTTTCCATGCCGGACTTAAGCGCCGTCATACCTTATTGACGTATTCAGAATTAAAACCCGAGGAGCAATTAAAAATTGCTCAGGCCATATTATCCCTGCGCCATTTTACCGCGCGATATACAGGAGAATTTTGCTGATGGCAGACTGGATGGATGAATCCCAGGAATATCAGTTAACTGTTTTACAGGAACAAATCGCCCGCGCAACCCACACGACGCGTGCCCCGTCTGCATACTTCTGTGAGGATTGCGGGAGTGTCATTCCGGAAAAGCGCAGAAAGATTATTCCGGGCGTTCAGCGTTGTATTGAGTGTCAGGAGATTAATGAGCTCAGGAAAAAGAATTACCGCCCCGTATAAGTAACTTTTCTTTTTCAGTTTTTAATAAATTCATTCTGGAAATATTCCTTTTCCGGGAAGGCATCTTGCTGCCTTTTTTCTGCAAAACCGTTTGGGGGAAATAGTTTATGAAAATTAATTTGCCGGAGATAACGTCATCTTCTGCGTTCGCTCCCCTGACCGGAAAAAATGAAGCCGGTCCGTGGTGGTGGAATGCGCCGCGCCCGGCAATAAGCAGCCCGTTGGAAAAACCGCTGAACCGTGATTTTTGCCAACGCCAGCAGGCGGCACTTTCTCAGATTGCCGCCCTTCCGCGCTGCCTGCGCGCGCCCCTGCATCAGCGGTATCAGTTTTTACTGGAGACAAAGGGCGTGCGTCCGGCATTTCATTTCCTGATGACCGTGTTTGTACAGCGATTATGGCCGCGAATTCAGCGGGTCAGCGCGCGCCACAGACTTTACCGCCAGTATTCGGAAAAGCTGCTGACAGAAGAGGAAACTTTCAACCGCCTGCCCGACCTGAATGATGACGCACTGAAACGGCTGGCAAACACTCTGGCCATTCATATGCAGGATGCTTACGAACATCATTGTGAACGCTGGCTGGAACAGGTGTCTGAACCGGACGTTTTACTGCAAGACAGCACGCAGCGTGAGATTTTCGGGCATCTGTCGGCGATGGCGCGTTCCGTTCGTGTACAGCCACTGTACTGGAATGCATGGCAAAAAGGCCGGATGACCGCGCAGGCGGCGGTCGCCAGTATTTCGCGGCTGGTCAGCGGTGAATGGTGGGAAAGGCAACTGCGTTCGCAGCAGCGTCTGTGGCGCGAAGCGCTGATGATCGCCTGCGGTTATGTAAACCGGTCTACTTCGCCTTATGCCAGCAAAAATGCCATCCGTGACGTGGTTTCCCGGCGCCTCTCCACGCTCAATTACCTGAAGCAGTGTGAGCTGGAAAACGTCGAATCCGGTGACAGACTGAGCCTGCTGGATACCGTTTTAGCCAGCGTTTCGAACCCTAAACTGCGGCGCATGGAATTGATGACGCTGATTGCCGGCGTCGAAGATGTTGCCTGTCAGCAGCAGGATCGGGGCCTGTTCATCACGATGACGACGCCGTCAAAATACCATCCGATGAAAACTTACAGTCCGCATTCAGCCCCGACGTTCAATCCCAAATGGAATCAGCACGCTTTTACGCCTAAAAATGCGCAGAGATACCTGGTCGCCGTCTGGGCAAAGATCCGCACCACGTTTAAAGATAAAGGCCTGAAAGTGTACGGAGTTCGCGTAGTTGAGCCCCATCACGACGGAACGCCACACTGGCATATGATGTTGTTCACGCCGCCTGAACAGCAGCAAAAAGTGATCGACGTGATGCGCCGTTACGCGCTTGAAGAAGATCCCGACGAACCCGGTGCAGCGGAATCCCGTTTTCACTGCAAACCGCTCAACCGCGGAGGCGCTGCCGGGTACATTGCCAAATATGTCGCTAAAAATATCGATGGCTACGCGCTGGAAGGCGAAACCGATCATGATTCTGGCCGGTTGCTGACCGATGTCGCCACCGCCGTCACCGCCTGGGCATCGACCTGGCGGATCCCGCAGTTTCACGCCATTGGCATCCCTTCTGTCGGTGCCTGGCGCGAGTGCCGCCGAATCAGAAACCAGAGCCTCGCCAGCCGGTTTGACGAACGTGTTGAAGAAGTTCGCAGCTCGGCGGATCAGGGAAGCTTTTCCCGTTACATTCAGGCGCAGGGTGGTATCCATATCCGGCGAAAAGATCAGACCGTGCGCGTTGCCCGCAAGATCAGTGAACAGCTCAACGCCTACGATGAACCGCGACAAAAAGTCATCGGCATTTATGCGCCGCATATCGGCGAGTCGCAGATATTCCTGACGCATACCGAACAATGGCGCATTGTCCGTCACCGCCAGTCACGCCCTGAAACTCCGCCTTTTTACTCACCTTGGAGTTCTGTCAATAACTGTGGATCGGTTTCCCTGCCGTGAATGCTGAAATCCATACAAAAACCGCGCCAATAAAAATTTCCGCATTAATTCAATGAATTATATTTTTTAAAATGCTCTGAGTGTTGACGTATTAGATCAATTAAAGAATACTGTATATAAACACAGTATCTGGCGAGGGGAGAAAATGGAAAACCTGACTAAACAACAGCTAACGTTGTCCAGGATACAATTGATCGCAGACATTTCGCAGACAGCGCAATGCAATCCAAAAGAATTTCTTGTCGTGATGTCACTGATTTCTGAACTGGCTGGCCAGGCTCTGACCGGTGAGGATCAGGACGCGCTCTGTTACCACGGGAGTGCAGACGAAGCACACTGAAAACCTGATCTGCGGGCGGTATTTTCCTGTTGTGGCGCTTACTCCTCCGGCTTCTGTTCGGGCTAAGCGCCCCGCCATTTCTCCCTCTTCAATTCCCTGTTGTGCCACACGTTTAACAACCCTCTCAGATTGCTGCCTCCGGCCATATTCCGCAGACTGATTTCACCTCCTGACGATTTCACTCACTTGCGGAGAAAACCGATGAAACTCTATGCAGAACAGGGCGATACCCTCGATTCCATGTGCTGGCGTTATTACGGCCGCACTGCGGTTGTCGTGGAAAAAGTGTACGCCGCCAATAAAGGCATCGCGGACTTAGGCCCGTTATTGCCTCACGGCACCGCCGTTGAAATGCCTGATATCGCTGAACAACCGGTTCAGGAAGCGATCAAGTTATGGGACTGAATACTGAACGCATCAGCTCTGCCTGCGCCTATTTCATTGCCACGTCGCTGACCTGGCTGGCGGGTCTGACATCACAGGATGTGGCCTTTTTAGTCGGCTCCGGCGTGGGCGTCGGGACTTTTCTCGTCAACTGGTATTACCGGCGTAAAAGCTTCCAGCTTCTGGCGCGCAGCAACCTGAATCCGAACACCTATGAAGACCTCAACTCTTAAGCGGTGCAGCGCCGCCGCGGTTCTGGCGCTGATGGCGGCGCTGCCCGGTTATCACGCCTTACAGGTTTCAGATGAAGGGCTTCGACTGATTACTGACTTTGAAGGTTGCCAGCTGCAACCCTATCAGTGCAGCGCGGGCGTCTGGACCAGCGGCATTGGCCATACGGCAGGCGTGGTTCCCGGAAAAGCGATCAGCGAGCATCAGGCGGCTGAAAACCTGTTGCAGGATATCCAGCAAACCGAGCGCGCCGTCAAAAAGTGCATGTCCGCCGACATGCCGCAGCCGGTCTTTGATGCCGTGGTGTCATTTAGTTTTAACGTCGGTACCGGCGCGGCTTGCAAATCCACGCTGGCGTATTTCATCAACAAACAACAATGGCGGCAGGCCTGCGGACAACTTCCTCGCTGGGTTTATGTGAAAGGCCAGCGCAGCAGCGGGCTGGAACGCCGGAGAAACGCCGAATTCACCGTTTGCCTGAAGGGAATTGAATGAAAGCAATGCTGGCACTTCTGGCAGGAATGGCGCTGTTAATCGTCATCCTGCTGCTTTCCAACCGTTCACTACAGCACGACCTCAACAACGCCGTTCAGCAGCACGACGCGCTGACCGTGCAATTACACCAGCGGGATCAACTGATTACAGAGCTGAATCAGCAAATGCAGCAACGCGCGGACGCCGAACTGGCGTTACGTCAAGACCTGAGCACCGCCGCGCAGGTGATGCAGTCCCGGGAACAGGAACGGCAAAGGAGCCTTCATGACAATCCGCAATCGCGCCAGTGGGCTGACGCTGAGCTGCCTGCTGATGTTAGCCGGCTGCACGACCGGCCAGCCTTCAGCTCCGCCAGCGATTATTTACATTGGCTGTCCGGCGGTCAGTTCCTGCCCGGTTCCGTCCAGCCATCCGCGCACTAACGCGGCGCTGAGCGCCGATATTCTCCAGCTGGAATCCGCCCTGCTGAGCTGCGGCCTGCAGATTGAGACCATCAAAAAGTGTCAGGAGGCACAACATGCAAAAACCACTACAGCTAAAACAACGGCTGATTGAGCAAATCCCCTTTTTCCAATCCGCCCCTGAAAAGCTGGTGATGACCACCGGCGCGGGAAATGTCGTCGCCACCTCGGCCTCTTCACTTTCTTTCGAATATCGCTATCCGCTGACGTTAAGCGTCAGCAGCGACGACGCGCCCGATGAAAGTCTGACTGACCAGATGGTGGTCGCCATCCTCGACTGGCTCCGGATCAATCAGCCTGAGATTCTCGGCAACGCGGCGCACCGGCTGACCGATTTTGCTTTTGTGCAGCCGGGCGCAGCGCTGTCATTCACGCTGCAACTCACTGAGCGCGTTCAGGTCGCCGACGAAAATTTTGTACGGACGATCACTCACCTGCCGGAACCGCCGCTGCCGGAGAACGTCGCGTTGCCGCGCCAGGTTTATCTCAACGGAGAACTGATCAGCAGCTGGACCGAATAACCCGATAACAACTGTTGTGCCATCCGCTGGCAGACGGCCATCAGTTGTCGCTCAACCCTGTGAAACGGCATCCTTAATCCCATGAATACAAACTTTCAACTCAACGACATCATGCGTCTGATTGGCAATCTGGTACGCATCGGAACAGTGTCAGAACTGGATTTACCCAACGCCCGCTGCCGCGTTACGACCGGAAGCAACGTGACGGCGTGGTTGCCGTGGATGACGCACCGCGCGGGCCGGACCCGCAGCTGGTGGGCGCCCTCTCCGGGCGAACAGGTTTTACTGCTGTCGATGGGCGGCGAGCTCAATACCGCATTCGTCTTACCGGCCGTGTTTTCCAATGCCTCACCGGCACCGTCGGCTTCGGCAGATGCCCTGCATCTGGCATTTCCGGACGGCGCGATTTTTGAGTACGAACCGGCGAACGGCGCCCTGAAAGTCAGCGGCATCAAAACGGCGGTGATCGACGCGTCGGAGCAGGTTGATGTCACCGCGCCGGAAATCCGCTGCACCGCCGCCACACGCATCACGCTGGATACGCCGGAAGTCGTCTGCACCCGCAAACTGACCACCGGCTCTCTTGAAGTTAAACAAGGTGGCACGTTGACCGGCAATTTAACCCACAGCGGCGGAAGCCTGACGTCCAACGGCATCGTTGTGCACACCCATCGCCACAGCGGCGTTCAGACTGGCGGCGGTCAAACCGGAGGCCCGCAATGAGTAATCCAAAGTACCTGGGGATGAACAAAAACAACGGCACGGCAATTGAAGATTTCGATCATATCCGCCAGTCCGTCAGCGATATTTTGAACACACCGGTCGGTTCCAGGGTGATGCGCCGGAACTACGGTTCACTGCTTTCATCGCTCATCGACCAGCCGCAAAACGACGCACTGCGCCTGCAAATGATGGCGATCTGCTACACCGCTTTGTTGCACTGGGAACCGCGTATTTCACTCTCGGCCATTACTTTTGACACCAGTTACACCGGCAAAATGGTCGTGGAACTGACCGGAAACCGTAGCGATACGGCAACCGATTTCTCTCTCAATATTCCTGTGAGCTGACACTATGGCAACGATCGATTTGAGCCAGTTACCGGCCCCCGATGTGGTCGAAAAACTGGATTATGAAAGTCTGTTTGAAGAACGTAAAACCACGCTGGTTTCCCTGTATCCCGCCGATCAGCAGGAAGCCATCAGCCGTACGCTGACGCTGGAATCCGAGCCACTGGTCAAACTCTTACAAGAGAATGCCTACCGCGAACTGATCCTGCGCCAGCGGGTAAACGAAGCCGCCCGCGCGGTGATGGTGGCGTATGCCACGGGCAGCGATCTGGATCAGCTGGCGGCGAATTTCAACGTCCAGCGTCTGATTTTGCAGCCTGCGGATACCACCACTATTCCGCCAACAGCAGCCATTCTGGAAACCGATAGCGATTTACGTATGCGCATCCCTCAGGCGTTTGAAGGACTAAGCGTGGCCGGTCCGACGGGCGCTTACGAATATCATGCCCGCTCGGCAGACGGACGTATTGCGGATGCATCGGCAATCAGCCCGTCGCCCGCGGTAGTGACAGTGACTATTCTGTCACGCGACAACAACAGCGCTGCCTCCGGTGATTTGCTCATTGCGGTAGAAAAAGCCCTGAACGATGAAGATGTCCGTCCGGTTGCCGATCGCGTCACAGTGCAGGCCGCTGAAATTGTGCCTTATCAGATTAATGCCGTGCTCTATGTCTTGCCAACGCCAGAAATTGAGCCTGTCCGCGCAGCTTCTGAAGCGCAACTCAAAACCTATATCAACACGCAAAGCCGGCTAGGTCGGGACATCCGGCTTTCTGCAATCTATGCCGCCTTGCATGTTGAAGGCGTTCAGCGGGTCGAGCTGTCGTCGCCGATGGCGGACATCGTGCTTGATAAAACTCAGGCCTCTTTATGTACGGCCTACTCGCTTACCGTCGGAGGCTCGGATGAATGAGCGGCTCCTTCCCTCTGGCTCAACACAGCTTGAAATTGCCGCGGCTCAGGCGCTTTCTCAAATCGGCAATATCAACGTACCTCTGCGTAAACTTTGGGATCCTGATTCCTGCCCGCTGGAATTATTACCTTATCTGGCCTGGGCATTTTCGGTCGACCGATGGGATGAGAACTGGACCGAACAGGCAAAACGCTCTGCCGTTAGCGCCGCCTGGTTCGTGCATAAACACAAAGGCACCATCGGCGCATTACGCCGGGTTGTTGAACCGCTGGGATATTTAATTCGCGTCACCGAATGGTGGCAGACCAGGGATGCTCCCGGCACTTTTCGCCTCGATGTCGGCGTTCTTGAAACGGGCATTACAGAAGAAATGTATCAGGAACTCGAACGCCTGATCACCGATGCTAAACCCTGTAGCCGCCATCTGATTGGTCTGTCTATCAATCTGGACGTCACGGGAGATTTTTATCTCGCCGCAGCGACTTACGACGGCGAAGAGCTGACGGTTTATCCCTATTTCCCTGAAACCATTACTGCCTCCGGCTCTGTATATAGCGGTTCAGCCATTCATTTAATCGACAACCTGAGAGTTAATTATGACAGCTAAATATTATGCGTTGCTGACCAATCTGGGTGCAGCGAAACTGGCTAATGCGACTGCGCTGGGTACACAACTTAGCCTGACACAAATGGCAGTGGGAGACGGTGGCGGTATTTTGCCAACCCCCGATCCCGCGCAAACAAAATTGATCGGCGAAAAACGTCGAGCCTCACTCAACTCACTCACAGTTGATCCGGCAAATACCAACCAGATCATTGCTGAACAAATCATTCCAGAAGATCAGGGGGGGTTCTGGATCCGTGAGATTGGCTTATTCGATCAGGACAATACGCTGATTGCCATTGCCAACTGCCCGGAAACTTATAAACCGCAATTGCAGGAAGGCAGCGGCCGGACTCAGACGGTTCGCATGATCTTAGTGGTAAACAGCACAGACGCAGTGACGCTGAAAATTGACCCGTCGGTGGTGCTGGCGACGCGCAAATATGTCGATGATAAAGTCATTGAGGTCAAAGCGTACGCAGACAATGTGATGGCGAACCATGTGGCGGCAGCGAATCCACATCCGCAATACGATCTGCCGGTGGGTATTCCCCTCCCCTGGCCGACAGCAACGCCACCAGCAGGGTGGTTAAAATGTAATGGCGCGGCATTTGATAAGGCAAAGTATCCAAAACTTGCCGCTGTTTACCCTCTGGGTTTGTTGCCTGATTTGCGAGGCGAATTTATTCGTGGCTGGGATGATGGACGAGGGGTCGATACGGGACGGACACTGCTGAGCAGCCAGGGAGATGCGATACGAAATATTACAGGTATGGTTAGTGGTACAACAGGCGTCTCATTCGACGGATTCAGCGGTGCTTTTTATGATTCTGGTGCCAGAGACGCGAACGAGCCCACCGCCAACACAAAAGTTAATCGAAACGATGACTTCTATTTTGACGCTTCCCGGGTTGTACCAACGGCTAATGAAAATCGTCCGCGGAGCATTGCATTTAATTACATCGTTCGTGCAGCCTAAATTATTTCTTTTTACTTCATGTAAATCATAAGTCTGTTCAAACTAATCTAGTATCAAGGAGATAATTAATTTTTATCTCCTTTTTTTTCCCCCCTCTGTTGTGCCACTCCTGCCACGCCTGCCATCGAATGCGCTTTCTTTTGTGAACCGGCATCCTTGCTTCACCACCCACAACAGAGAGAGTCGACCTGATGGCTGATTATCATCACGGCGTACGCGTCGTCGAAATCAACGACGGCACCCGCGTTATTTCCACCGTTTCAACAGCAATTATCGGCATGGTGTGTACCGCAGAAGATGCGGATGCCACTTTATTTCCCCTCAACACGCCGGTTCTGATCACCGACGTTCTGGCCGCCAGCGGTAAAGCGGGCACTTCCGGTACGCTGCGTGCAGCACTGCTGGCGATTGCCGATCAATGTAAACCGGTCACCGTCGTAGTACGCGTCGCGACAGGTGAAGATGAAGCAGAAACGACCACCAATATTATTGGCGGTTCCGATGCCAATGGCCGCTACACCGGCATGAAAGCGCTGCTTTCCGCACAGGCAGAACTTGGCGTGAAACCGCGTATTTTGGGCGTTCCGGGGCTGGATAATCAGGCCGTTGCCACGGCACTGGCAGGCGTTTGCCAGCAGCTGCGCGCTTTCGGCTATGTCGGCGTGTATGGCGCAAAAAATATTTCCGATGCCATCAAGTATCGCGATAACTTCAGCCAGCGCGAACTGATGCTGATCTGGCCTGATTTCGTGAACTGGAATACTGCCACCAGCCAGCCTGACGTTGCTTATGCCACCGCAAGAGCCCTGGGCCTGCGCGCCAAAATTGACCAGGAAACCGGCTGGCACAAAACGTTATCCAACGTGGGCGTCAACGGGGTTACCGGCCTTTCTGCCAGCGTCTTCTGGGATTTGCAGGCTAGCGGCACTGACGCCGATCTGCTGAACGAAGCCTGCGTCACCACACTGGTGCGCAAAGACGGCTTCCGTTTCTGGGGCAACCGTACCTGTAGCGATGACACCCTCTTCCTGTTTGAAAACTATACCCGCACGGCGCAGGTTCTGGCGGACACGATGGCTGAAGCACATATGTGGGCGGTCGATAAGCCAATGACCCCGACGCTGGTTCGCGACATGATCGACGGCATTAAAGCCAAAATGCGTGAAATGAAATCAGCCGGTTACATCATCGACGGCGACTGCTGGTACGACGAAACCGCGAACACCGCTGAAACCCTGAAAGCCGGGAAATTGTTTATCGATTACGACTACACCCCGGTTCCTCCACTGGAAGATCTGACCCTGCGCCAGCGCATCACCGACTCTTATCTGGTGAATTTTGCCGCGTCCATTAACAGCTAAGGAGACAATGACTCATGGCACTTCCTAAGAAATTGAAATACCTGAACCTGTTCAACGATGGGAACAGCTATCTGGGCCTGGTCTCTTCCCTGACCCTGCCGAAACTGACCCGCAAGCTGGAGAATTATCGCGGCGGCGGCATGAGCGGTTCGGTCGCCGTGGACTTCGGTCTGGACGACGACGCGCTGACCCTGGAATGGTCTATCGGCGGCCTGGATGAGCTGGTTTTACAGCAATGGGGCAGCACGTCGGATATTCCGCTGCGCTTTGCCGGTTCACTGCAACGCGACGACACCGGTGACGTTTCCGCAGTCGAAGTGATGATGCGTGGCCGCCACAAAGAGTTTGATTTCGGCGAATACAAACAGGGCGAAGACACTGAAACCAAAGTCACCACGCAGTGTACTTACTTCAAGCTGACCATCGACGGCAAAGAGCTGATTGAGATCGACACCGTCAATATGGTGGAAATCGTCAATGGCGTTGACCGCCTGGCGGAACACCGCACCGCGCTCGGCCTGTAACCCCCTTCCCTCAGCCGGCAGAACCTTGCCGGCTTCTTCTCCTTTAACAGGAAAAATCATGAGCCAGACTGAATACAACACCGTCATTTTGGATGTTCCGCTAAAACGCGGTGAAACCGAAATCACCGAAATCCAGGTCACTAAACCGACCGCGGGCAGCCTGCGCGGTATCGGCCTTGCGGCACTGGCCAATGCGGATGTTGACGCGTTAATCACTATTTTGCCGCGCATCACGATGCCCAACCTGACCAAAGAAGAATGCGCGCGCCTTGAATTGCCGGACCTGATTGCGCTGGCAGGCAAGGTGATTGGTTTTTTATCACCGAAACCGGAGGCGTAAAAATCGCGTCCCGTCTCACCGTCGATGATCTGATGGCAGACATCGCGGTGATCTTCCACTGGCCGCCGTCCGAAATGGGCGGCATGTCGCTGACGGAGCTCCTGAACTGGCGGCATAAGGCTTTGCAACGCAGCGGAGTAAAAACAGATGAGTAATCTCGAACAGTTACCCACGACGCTGGGAAAAATGAACGACGAACTGGCGTCGCTGCGCAAGGCGACGGCCAACGCCTGGCAGACGTACATGACCGTGCCCGACAAGAATTTATTCAGCACGATGTCGCAAGATATTACTGATGCTTCTTTATCGCTCCGCGAGTCGATTTTCGAGCCGGATAAAACGGCCGAAAAGCAGGCCTATCGCGGCGTAAAAACAGCCGCAAAAGAACAGCCCGGGGAACAACGCCGCCTGCAACGACCGATGATGATAGAACAAAAAGGGCTGGAAATCGGGCAGCAATACAAGACGCGTGAACAGCAAACCGGGCAGCTCAAAAGCGCGGCTTCGTCGGCCCTCGCTTTTGCACAGCCGAAACTCGAGCTGGCCAAAAGCGTTCTCAAACCCGGCGCAGATTTTGAGGCCGGGATTTCCGAGGTTCAGTCTCTCCTCCGCCTGAAAAATGGTGATCCGCGCATTGCTGCACTGCGCCAGCAGGGGCTTTCCATGGCGGTTTCCGGCCATGCGCCTTCTGAAGTCGTGGCGAAACAAAAAGATCTGGCTGCAAAAGGCATGAATGCCGATCAGGTTCTGGCTCAAACGCCTGGCGAACTGAATAGCGCCACGCCGGAGGCGAAAATGGCCGTGACGGTGAAAGGCGACAATCTGGATGGTGACGTCAAAAAGCTGTTCGCAGGTTGGGACACGCTGCGCATAAACCTGTTCGAAGGTCAGAATTCTGCGCTGCGCGAGCTGACGCAGACAGCTTCCGGATGGCTAAACACGCTTAATACCTGGATCACCGATAATCCGCAGCTGGTGAGTTCACTGCTCGGGCTGGCATTAGGCGTCACCGGGATTGTTGGCGGGTTGGGCTCGCTGGGCATGGTCATTGCGCCGGTTCTGAGCGGTGTAAACATGCTGATCGCCGGTGCCGGTCTGTTAGGCACCATTTTTACCGGCACGGGCGGCGCGATTACCGCGGCTTTCGCCGCCATCGGGCTTCCACTTCTGCCCGTCATCGCGCTGATAGCCGGTATTGGCATTGCCGTGGTGAAACTCTGGGAGCCGATCAGTGCCGTTGTTGGCGGCATAATTGAAGGCTTTAGTTCCGTAATGGGGCCGGTCAGTGAAGCGTTTGCACCTTTCAAAAGCGCGCTGGGCTGGATCACGGATTTGTTCGAACCGATAAAATTCAGTCAGGACGAACTGAGTGGCTTCACCAATATAGGTAAAGAAGTCGGCATCGCAATCGGTGAAGTTTTTGTCACGCTGAACAAGGCGGTTTCCCAGATCGGCGAAATCTTTAGCTGGGCTAAAAAAGGGTGGGATTCTATTCTCGGCGGCGACGAACCTGGCGCTGCCCCGGATATGTCAACGCCGCCAGTGGAGAGCATTTCCCCTACGGGCGGCATTCTGGGCATGTATCAGCCGGCCAAAAACAGTGTGGCGAATAACCTGACCGACAACCGCGCAACCACCGTCAATGTCAGTTTCACCGCCACGCCGGACACCGATCAGAATCAAATTCGCGAGCTTATCGCAAACACCATGAACGAGCGGGAATGGAACGCCACCAACGCCGGGTACAGCCAGTTTACTAACGGAGGGTTTTACGGATGATGATGTCACTGGGTTTGTTCGTTTTTAAACTAAATACCCTTCCCTATCAGACGCTTCACCGGGAAGTAAATTACAACTGGCAGGAAAACACCCGTATCGGGCAACGTCCGGTTTCCCAGTTTTTGGGGCTGGGTAAAGAGTCGATGAAACTCAGCGGGCTGCTTTTGCCGGAAGTTACCGGTGGAATAAGCTATTTGCAAGTTTTAGAAGGTATGGCCGAGTCCGGGCGGGCGTGGCCATTGATCGAAGGCAGCGGAACCATCTACGGTATGTTTATTATTGAGAACATGACACACGATAACACCGAAATTAATTCGAACGGTCAGGCACGGAGCATCAGCTTTTCGGTCAGTTTAAAACGCGTCGATGAATCTCAGGCAGCCATGTTTGGCGATCTGCTGGCTCAGGCTGAAGGGCTATTTAACAAGGCCAGTTCGGCAGTCAGCAACTTCGTTCAGGGAGTCTGACTATGATTACCGATTATCAGTTACCGGCTGGCGCACGCATTGCGCCGGCGTTTACCCTGACGGTAAAAAACAAAGTCCTGGAAGAGAATATTTCCAGCCGTATCATCAGCTTATCCGTTACAGATAACAGCGGTTTTGTGGCGGATACTCTGAACCTGACCTTCGACGACAGCGATGGTCGGTTGCAGATGCCTGCCCGGGGAACCGTTTTGCATTTGCATCTCGGGTGGTCAAAGCTGGCGTTATATGACTGCGGCTATTTTATCGTCGATACGGTGACGTATTCCGGCGCACCGGACATCATCACCGTCACTGCCCGCAGTGCAGACCTGAGTGGTTCCTTTGATACCAAACTCAGCCAGTCGTATGACGATTACACGCTGGGCGCGATCGTTCGTATCATTTCTGCGCGGAATAAACTCACCCTTCCGGTGATCCCGGCGGAGCTGGATAGCATCAAGATCTCGCACATCGATCAGACGAACGAAGCTGACAGCTATTTCCTGACACGGCTGGCGCAAATTTACGGCGCTCAGGTAACAGTCAAAAACGGTTCGATCATTTTCTACAAAGCCAGCGTAGGACGTACCGCGTCCGGTCAGGCATTGCCGTGGAGAACCATCGAGCGCAGTGATGGGGATAAATACGCCTTTAAACTGGTTGATCAACTGGCGTATGGCGGTGTGAAAGCGCAATGGCATGACGTCAAAACGGCGACCACCAGCAACGTCGATCTCAAACGAACCGCTGGCCAGAACCAAGGGGATGCAGACAACAGCTATATCGCGGGTAAAAATCAAAACCCTCTTCAGCTGAGTAAAATTTATCCTGATGAGGAAACGGCAAAACGTGCGGCTGATTCTGTTTTTAACCAAATCCAGAACGACTCGTCTTCCTTCACTATTCAGCTGGCACTTGGGCGGGCAGACCTGAGTGCGCAAACGCCTGTCAATGTACAAGGTTTTAAGGAGGTTATTGATAATGAGAATTGGGTCATTAACTCGGCAAAACATGACATCAATGCCAAAGGGTTTACCACGACATTGGATTTGAAGATTTATATTGCAGACATCACCTATAAATCTTCAATATCACAATTATAACTTGCTTTTGCAAGTTATGGATTTCATAATGACTCCATCGCTTACCTGTCATGCCGGAGGTTTTTATGATGCATTGCCCGCTGTGTGGAAAAGTCGCTCATACCCGTTCAAGCCGCTATCTGAGTGAATCGACCAAAGAGCGTTATCATCAGTGCCAGAATATTGAATGCAGCTGTACGTTTGCCACCCACGAATCCGTCGCCCGGGTCATCTCAAAACCCGGCAGCCAGTGCCCTGCTGCGTAGTCAATTTGCCGCCACTGAACACAAAAAAGGGGTTAGCCGATGGCTAACCCCTTGTTCTCTATTAACTAGTCGATGTCGCGTTAGCGATACCTTAGTTAAGACGCTCTTTGATACGAGCTGACTTACCAGTACGCTCACGCAGGTAGTACAGTTTAGCTTTACGAACGGCACCACGACGTTTAACAGTAATGCTGTCGATTACTGGGGAGTGAGTCTGGAATACACGCTCAACACCTTCGCCGTTAGAAATTTTGCGAACAGTGAATGCAGAGTGCAGACCGCGGTTACGAATAGCGATAACCACGCCCTCGAATGCCTGCAGACGCTTTTTAGAACCTTCAACGACCCATACCTTAATTTCCAGGGAATCACCTGGACGGAATGCAGGTACGTCTTGCTTCATCTGCTCTTGTTCGATTTGTTTAATGATATTGCTCATAATATGTCTCTTACCCTAGGTAAACTGATATATCGGGAGGGCTTAGCGTAACACTTAAGCGTTCCCTTCATAGTTTTGTTGACTGAGCCGATGTTCCTTTTGGAACTCTCTCAGCAACACCTCTTGCTCGTCAGTCAGAGCTAGGTTTTCCAGAAGTTCAGGTCTTCTAAGCCAGGTTCGACCCAGCGACTGTTTCAGGCGCCAGCGACGTATATCAGCGTGGTTTCCCGACAGTAAAACTGGCGGAACTTCCATGCCTTCCAACACTTCAGGGCGGGTATAGTGGGGGCAATCGAGCAATCCGTCAGCGAAAGAATCTTCTTCTGCTGAAGCCTGACGACCCAGAACGCCCGGTATAAAGCGGGAAACTGAATCAATCAGCGTCATTGCCGGTAACTCTCCACCACTGAGAACATAATCGCCAATTGACCATTCTTCATCAATTTCGGTTTTGATTACGCGCTCATCAATCCCTTCGTAACGACCACAAACCAGAATAATTTTCTGATGGGCCGCCAGTTCACACACACCGGTTTGATCCAGCTTGCGTCCCTGAGGTGAAAGATAAATCACTTTCACACCTTCGCCTGCCGCTGCTTTTGCTGCATGAATAGCTTCCCGTAAAGGTTGCACCATCATCAGCATGCCGGGACCACCGCCGTAAGGGCGCTCGTCCACGGTACGATGTCGGTCGTATGCGAAGTCACGAGGACTCCAGCAATTTACGCTCAACAGGCCATTTTTAACTGCCCGGCCAGTTACCCCGTAATCGGTGATTGCGCGGAACATCTCAGGAAACAGGCTAATTATACCAATCCACATAGCCTACCCCTTTCGAATGCTTTATCGCTCAACCCATCGTTGTTTACATCAGTAAACGTTACGGAGGTCAAAAACCAGGATCCCAATCTACTTCAACAGTGCGAGTAGTGAGATCGACTTTCTTGATAACCTGCCCATCGAGGAACGGAATCAACCGCTCCTTGAGTCCGAAGGCATCTTTCAGGTTGGCTTTGACTACCATCACATCGTTAGAACCGGTTTCCATCATATCGATGATTTTTCCCAGTTCGTAACCGGAAGTGGTCACTACCTGGCAACCAAAAAGGTCTTTCCAGTAGTAGTCGCCGTCTTCCAGTGGAGGTAGCTGCTTTGAATCAACAACAATTTCGCAATTGGTCAGAAGATTCGCTGCATCCCTGTCATCAACGCCTTTGACTTTGATAATCAGGTCCTGAGTGTGGCGTTTCCAGCCTTCCAGCTCGACAACTTGCCACTTACCGGCACGCTGGATAAACCAGGGCTGGTATTCGAAGATGCTTTCAGCGTCTTCGGTGGATGAAAACACTCTGAGCCAACCACGAATGCCGTATGTTGAACCCATTTTGCCGAGTACTAACGGCTCAGCGGGTACCACTGGATTGGATTGCTTGCTCATTGCCACCACCGCGACAGATTAAGCTGCTTTCTTAGCGTCTTTGATCAGCGAAGAAACGCGATCAGAAACGGTTGCACCCAGCTCTACCCAATGGGTAATACGATCCAGGTCCAGACGCAGTGCTTCAGCCTGGCCAGAAGCCAATGGGTTGAAGAAACCTACGCGTTCGATGAAACGACCGTCACGAGCGTTGCGGCTGTCGGTCACTACTACTTGATAAAACGGACGCTTTTTTGCGCCGCCACGTGCTAAACGAATTGTTACCATAACATCCTCTTTAGTTAATAAAACAACCAGACCCCATCGGGGAACGGGGTCTGGTTGCAATATAAAAAGCCCGAAAATTTTACTCATTTTGGCGCAAAAAGCAATCTAAAGCGTAAAGAGCCCAGACCGCATTTTGCATGAGCCGCCTATGTGGCTGATATATAGACAGTGATGTCGATTAACGGCCCGGGAAACCTGGTGGCATCATACCCTTCATGCCACGCATCATTTTCGCCATGCCGCCATTCTTCATTTTCTTCATCATGCGCTGCATATCGTCGAACTGCTTGAGTAAGCGGTTAACGTCCTGCACCTGCATGCCGGAACCCAGCGCGATACGGCGCTTGCGGGAACCTTTAATAATTTCTGGTTTGGCGCGTTCTTTCATCGTCATCGAGTTGATGATCGCTTCCATCCGCACCAGAACCTTGTCATCCATCTGAGATTTGACGTTGTCAGGCAACTGACCCACGCCCGGCAATTTGCTCATCATGCTCGCCATGCCGCCCATATTGCGCATTTGCTTGAGCTGCTCGAGGAAGTCGGTCAGGTCAAAACCATCGCCTTTTTTAAGCTTGTTGGCCAGTTTCTCAGCCTGTGCACGGTCAACTTTGCTCTCAATATCTTCGATAAGAGAAAGCACGTCGCCCATGCCCAAAATGCGGGACGCGATACGATCCGGGTGGAACGGCTCCAGTGCATCGGTTTTTTCACCCATACCCAGGAATTTAATCGGTTTGCCAGTGATGTGGCGGATCGACAGCGCAGCACCACCACGGGCGTCACCGTCGACTTTCGTCAGGATCACACCGGTCAGCGGCAGCGCTTCGTTGAACGCTTTCGCGGTATTCGCCGCATCCTGGCCGGTCATGGCATCGACCACAAACAGCGTTTCTACCGGATTAATCGCGGCATGAACCTGTTTGATTTCGTCCATCATCGCTTCGTCGACGTGTAAACGGCCGGCGGTATCGACAATCAGAACGTCGTAGAATTTCAGTTTGGCCTGTTGCAGGGCGCGGGTGACGATATCCACCGGCTTTTCCTGCGCGTCGGACGCGAAGAAATCCACGTCAACTTGCTGCGCCAGGGTTTCCAGCTGTTTGATCGCCGCAGGGCGATAAACGTCGGCGGAGACCACCAGCACTTTTTTCTTTTTCTTTTCTTTCAGGAATTTCGCCAGTTTACCGACGCTGGTGGTTTTACCAGCACCTTGTAAACCCGCCATCAGAACGACAGCCGGTGGCTGCGCCGCTAAGTTGAGCTCGGTATTAGCCTCGCCCATCGCGGTTTCCAGTTCTTTCTGGACAATTTTGACGAATTCCTGACCCGGCGTCAGACTCTTATTGACCTCATGGCCAACAGCGCTCTCTTTCACCCGGTTGATGAAGTCGCGAACGACCGGCAGCGCAACGTCCGCTTCCAGTAACGCCATACGCACTTCACGTAATGTCTCTTTGATATTTTCTTCGGTCAGCCGCCCGCGGCCGCTGATATTGCGCAGTGTGCGCGACAATCGATCGCTTAAATTCTCAAACATCGTCTCTTGCTCAACGTAATGACAGGCCGCTCTTGCGACGTAATTGCGGGATTATAACACGAAGCGCGGACGATCTCTGCTTTGGCATCTCAGATAGGTTGGAGCGTGACGCCGGTAACGTTATACTGCGGTTCTCATTCACTTTTCGATGCTACTGAAACGCTATGTCAGTTTTTGCTCTCGTCGCCATGTTGGCCTATCTGCTCAGCCTTGCACTGATCATTCCGAGCATCATCCGGAAGAACAGCGCATACCGGCGTTTAGCACTGATTTCTGTTGTGGTAGCGCTTATTTGCCACGCTGTGGCATTACAGCAACGCATATTCGATGTCAGCACCGGCCAGAACCTGAGTCTGGTGAACATCGGTTCAGTGGTCAGTTTAATCATCGGTACGGTGATGACTATTGTTGCCTCACGTAATCGCGGCTGGTTTGTCTTACCGATCGTTTACAGCTTCTCGCTGATCAATCTGGCGTTCGTCACCTTCCTTCCGGGCGAATTCATCACGCATCTGGAAGAAAGCAAAGGCTTGCTGGTACACATCGGCCTGGCGTTATTCTCCTATGCTACGCTGATGATCGCAGCGCTTTACGCCTTGCAACTGGCGTGGCTTGATTACCAGTTGAAGAACAAACGCCTGACATTTACTCCCGATATGCCACCGCTGATGAGCATTGAACGTAAACTGTTTCACATCACCCAGATTGGCGTCATTTTACTGACGCTGACGCTGTGCACCGGATTACTGTATCTGAACAACCTGTTCAGCCCGGAGAATATCGACAAGGCTGTCTTATCGATACTGGCATGGTTCGTTTATATCGTCCTGCTGTGGGGCCATTATCACGAAGGCTGGCGTGGCCGCCGCGTGGTATGGTTCAGCATGGCAGGCGCCATTCTTCTGACTCTTGCCTATTTTGGCAGTCGCCTGATCCAGCAAATCATGGTTCATTAATTAAAAGGAATACCCGTTGGAGCACGTCTCGACAACAACCCTGATCATCACATTGATCATCATGGTGGTGGTTTCGGCTTATTTTTCAGCCTCCGAAACCGGTATGATGACACTCAACCGTTACCGGTTACGTCACCTGGCCAAACAGGGTAACCGCGCGGCGCGTCGCGTCGAAAAGCTGTTAAAACGCCCGGACCAGTTGATCAGCCTCGTGCTTATCGGCAATAACCTGGTCAACATTCTTGCTTCCGCTCTGGCAACCATTGTGGGTATCCGCTTGTATGGCGATGCCGGGGTCGCGATTGCCACCGGTGTGCTGACTTTCGTGGTTCTGCTGTTTGCTGAAGTTCTGCCGAAAACCTTCGCAGCCCTCAATCCTGAACGCATTGCTTTTCCGAGCAGCATTTTGTTGCGTCCGCTGCAAAAAATCATGATGCCACTGGTGTGGATCCTGAACAGCCTCTCGCGTCTGCTGATGCGTATGTTTGGTATCAAAACCACCGCCAGCCTGAGTGATGCCGTAAGCAAAGAAGAGCTGCGTACTATCGTGAATGAATCGCGCTCGCAAATCTCACGCCGTAATCAGGACATGCTGCTTTCCGTTCTGGATCTCGAAAAAGTATCCGTTGATGACATCATGGTGCCGCGCAATGAAATCGTCGGCATCGACATTAACGACGACTGGAAGTCCATCATCCGCCAGCTCACGCACTCACCGCATGGCCGAATCGTGCTCTACCGCGACTCGCTTGATGATGCGATCGGCATGCTGCGTTTACGCGAAGCGTATCGCCTGATGACCGAGAAGAAAGAATTCACCAAAGAAAACCTGCTGCGCGCTGCGGACGAGATTTACTACATTCCGGAAGGTACGCCGCTGAACATTCAGCTGGTGAAATTCCAGCGCAATAAAAAGAAAGTGGGCATTGTGGTCGATGAATACGGTGACATTCAGGGGCTGGTGACGGTCGAAGATATTCTTGAAGAGATCGTCGGTGATTTTACCACGTCGATGTCACCTACTCTGGCTGAAGAAGTGACACCGCAAAGCGACGGTTCTGTACTGATTGAAGGCAGCGCGAACGTCCGTGAGCTGAACAAAGCGTTTAACTGGCATCTTCCTGCCGACGGGCCACGAACCATCAACGGCATGCTTCTGGAAGTGCTGGAAGATATCCCGACTATCGGCACCAGTTTGCGCATTGAAGATTACGAAGTCGAAATTCTCGACGTGCAGGACAATATGATCAAACAGGTGCAGGTTCGCCCGTTACAGCCCTTGCAAACCAGCGTAAATCAACGCTAATCCGCTGAATAACAGACATAAAAAAGACGCGATGAACGCGTCTTTTTTTTACCTGCAACACGCTAAAACTAGATGTGCAGTTCGGACAGTTTTTCTTTTGGCAGAGCCAGATCGTCGTTACGGTTCACAACTACGTCGTGATCGAGAATATGTTGCGCGATTTCCTGAGCTTCTTTCAGGGAATGCATCTCGTAAGTACCGCACTGATATTCATTCAGCTCAGGGATTTGACGCTGTTCTTTCACTTTCAGAACATCTGCCATCGCCGCTTTCCAGGCATCAGCAACAAATTGCTCTTCCGGTACACCGATCAGGCTCATGTAGAAACCCGTACGGCAGCCCATTGGGGAAATATCAATGATCTCCACGCCGTTGCCATTCAGGTGGTTACGCATGAAACCTGCGAACAGGTGCTCCAGCGTATGAATACCGCGTTCAGGCATCACTTCAATATTCGGGCGGCAGAAGCGCAGATCGAACACAGTGATGGTATCCCCGTGCGGGGTTTTCATGGTTTTTGCGACGCGAACAGCAGGTGCTGCCATACGGGTATGGTCTACGGTAAAGCTATCCAACAGTGGCATATCGTCACCTCTCCTAAATAAATTAATTTTTTTTACGAACTCAGGAAACCTTTTCCCAGCATGCGGGTCTTAATTAGTGAAAGACGCGCATTTGTTATCATCATCCCTGTAAACAGAGATGTTTATTTGGCCACATTGATTGTGGCCTTTTTCTTTTCTACTCATCGCTACTGCCTGCGTTCGCAGCCAGATATTCTTCAAAGCTTAGCGTATCACCCGCTTCCAGTGCACGCTGACGTTGCCATGAACCGTCCTGCTCTGCCATTAATGCACTGGCATCTAAAACTTCCAGCGGTTCACTTACCAGCATCTGGCGATACTTTTCTGCCAGTTCCAACCCAAGACTACCCACGCCGCCCTGCTGTTTCAGATCTTTAAGGATCCGCGCAGAATACGTCAGTTCAGGATCATCAAACGCAGCAACCAGTTCTTTGCAGACATCCTGATAAAGGTGATCGCCGTTCTGCTCGTCCATAACCTGCGCCACACGGCTCAAATCATCAAACAACGCATTCCCGACGCTGACCAGCGGCTTGCGCTCATCGTTGCAACCAATACCAATCGTCTGGCCTGGTTTGCGGCCTTCGAGGATCACCCGATTCCAGTTTTTGCGCGTACAAAGCAGCTCATCACTGTTCATTTCCGGTGCGTCCGCTAAGGCACACCATACCAAAAACAAATCCAGGAAACGCGCCTGAGTCGCATCAATACCCACAGGTGAGAACGGATTGACGTCCAGCGAGCGGACTTCAATGTATTCGATCCCGCTGCGCATCAGTGCATCAGAAGGGCTTTCACCTGATTTGGTGACCCGCTTTGGACGGATTGGCGCATAAAGTTCGTTCTCAATCTGTAACACATTGGTGTTCAGTTGCAGATATTTACCGTCTTTCTTTACACCCATTTCCGCGTATTCCGCAGACGGGGTGCGAATCGCTTTCTTCACGCCTTGAACGTACGTTTCCAGATCGTTAAACGTGATCCCCAGATTGCTCTGTGATTTGTTGGTATAGCCCAAATCACTCAGACGCAACGAGGTGGCGTACGGCAGATAGCACAATCCGGAATCGGTATATTCAAATGGCAGATCTGTTTCACGCCCTTTCAGGAAGGATTTACAGATCGCAGGTGACGCACCAAACAGATACGGGATCACCCAGCCAAAGCGGTAATAATTGCGGATCAGCTTAAAGTAGCCCGCTGAAATCGCTTCTTTCCCGCTTTCAACATCCGTAACACCCAGACGTTCCTGCCAGAAAGACAGCGGCAGCGAGAAATTATAGTGGATGCCGGAAATCACCTGCATCAGCGCGCCATAACGGTTTTTCAATCCTTCACGGTAAAGCGTTTTAAAGCGCCCGACGTTAGATGAACCGTACTGTGCCAGCTCGATATCCTGTCCGGACTCGATAAAGCACGGCATGCTGAATGGCCACATCCGCTCGTCACCAAGTTCACGAGCCACGTGACGATGGATATCACGCAGAAACGCCATCAGATGCTCAATATTGTCATCGACGGGCGTAATGAATTCTAATAAAGCTTCAGCAAAATCGGTGGTTATCCAGCGGTGCGTCAGTGCAGCCCCTAAAGATTCCGGGTGTCCGGTCGTCGCTAATGAACCATCGGGATTGACCCGCAGCGTTTCACGTTCAATACCGCGACGAATACCTTTTAATGCCTGAGGATGGGCTTCCAACCAGGAAAGCGCCTGAGATACATCCGGGATCAAATTGACCTCCCGCTCGGTGAAACCATTAATTTGCAAGCATACTGAATCTGCATAGATGTGACCATAATTGATAACTGATGCCAATCTAACCTAACCATGAAAGCCCCTGTAACGTCACAACAGCCAAAACGATGTAACGCACTGCTTTTCCAATCAACATGAAAAAGACCACCGGACCCCATGGCATTCGCAGCCAACCTGCTAACACGCACAACACATCGCCAATCACCGGCAGCCAGCTTAGCAATAATGCCGCCGGTCCAAAACGCTTCAGCCAGTTCTGTGCAACATCAAGTCCACGTTGCGGTTTGGGCTGCGGCACAAAGCGTCCGATGATGACGTTGGTTATGCCTCCTAAGGTATTGCCAACAGTTGCAGACAAAACCAGTGCCGCTGGCATTGCGCTGCCAGCTGACAATAAAGCGACTAATAAGACTTCTGAATTTCCGGGCAATAATGTCGCGCTGAGAAAACTGCTGCCAAATAATGAAGCCAGCGCCACAACGCTACTCACAGCGTTCGCACGTCCACAAAATCCATATTGGCGCGCCGGGCCGCCTCAATACCGAAATCTGCGTCTTCAAAGACAACGCATTTTTCAGGAGGCACGCCGATTAACTCAGCGCAGCGTAAAAAGGTGTCGGGTGCCGGTTTGTGGTTTTGTACATCATTTGCACCCACGATCGCATCAAAGCAATCGCGCAGCCCAAGATGACGCAATAACGCATCAGCCATCCAGTGCTCACTGCCCGTCCCTACCGCCATTGGCCGGCGGCCATGATAAGCCTTCACGACATCAATTAATGGCAAAGGACGTACGGTATCAAGCAACATTTCCTGCACAGCAGCGGTTTTCTCTGCGGCAAGGAGATGGGGATCCATTTCGACGTTATTGCTGTCGATAACAAACCGGGCAATATGCCAGGTTGGAGAACCATTCAGAGCGACCATGGATTCGACATCATAATGCATACTGTATTTGGTCAATACCTGATGCCATGCCTTACGGTGCGTAGGTTCGGTATCCAATATGGTGCCATCCATATCAAATATTAGCCCTTCGTATCGATCGTACATCGAATGCTCCATGATCACGAAAAAACAGGAAAACTACTTTATCGCAAAGTCTGGCGAAAGTCGCATTTTGTCCACACCTACAGCACATCCGAACACGTCAGAAAAATCAGGGAAATGAAAAAGAAGGGAGGAAAATCAGAGAGGAAAAGCAGAAAGCTAAAAACCCGCCAAAGCGGGTTTTTCTAACATGCCGGAGGACTCTATATGAAAGTCGTCGCTCAGACATGTTTGGAATATGGTGCACCCAGGAAGATTCGAACTTCCGACCGCTCGGTTCGTAGCCGAGTACTCTATCCAGCTGAGCTATGGGTGCATTAGGGTCGTGCTGAGTTTTTTCGGAAAATACTAAGAGGAAGAATGGTGCACCCAGGAAGATTCGAACTTCCGACCGCTCGGTTCGTAGCCGAGTACTCTATCCAGCTGAGCTATGGGTGCATTTTGATTCTTACTGCAGATTTACCTGACCATTTTTCCGCACTACATCAGCTTTCGCCTTTGCCCGTCACGCTCATTTGATTGCAAATCAACATACGTTCAGGAAAGTATGGTGCACCCAGGAAGATTCGAACTTCCGACCGCTCGGTTCGTAGCCGAGTACTCTATCCAGCTGAGCTATGGGTGCATTTTAAATGGCGGTGAGGCGGGGATTCGAACCCCGGATGCAGCTTTTGACCGCATACTCCCTTAGCAGGGGAGCGCCTTCAGCCTCTCGGCCACCTCACCATACGCCTCTTGCGAGTGTGCTGACTAACTTTGTTTAAGCTCATCGGCACTGCGTGGCGCACATATTACTTTCTGGCCCTTATAAGTCAAACCCTTTTTTCCTAACAATCACTCGTTTGGACATTTCACGCACAACCTGAGCAGTTTGAAGGCAATAAAGGGGCTCAGTGGTCAGAAAAAAGGCTTAGCTTTTAAAAAATGACAGGTCTGGAAGAATCCGCAGAAGGAAAATAAAAACTGGGGAGGCAGTAAATTAAGGGGAGAAAAATCAAAAAAGAGGAGAAAGGAAGTTCAGCGCCTCGTCATCGACGAGACGCCTCGTAAATCAGTAACTCGTCTGTTGAGACTTTTCAGCCTGGATACGCTGATAAATCTCTTCACGGTGAACAGAAACCTCTTTCGGCGCATTCACACCAATACGCACCTGATTACCTTTAACACCTAAAACGGTAACAGTAACCTCATCGCCAATCATGAGGGTTTCACCAACTCGGCGAGTTAGAATAAGCATTCTTTGCTCCTTGAATAATTAAAAGAGTCGGGTCTCTCAGTTTCCCGGCCATTATCTATCATAAGCAGGTAAAACGTAAGCCATGACCCCTACGTAAACTGTAAGCGGCCCGCAACTCAAGCCATAGTACTTTAAGTTTAGCCGATATCATCATTGTCGCGACTTTTATCGCGAGGCCTACCCTGCCATTAAGACCGAAAACGCCATATTGCACAATACATTATGGCGCTTCCTGGTTAGCTATTTATTTCTTATTACAGCCGGGATTCAACCCAGGCTTCTACTGTTGCCAGTGCAGCCGGTAATGCCTGAACGTCACTTCCCCCTGCCTGCGCCATATCAGGACGACCACCGCCTTTACCACCCACCTGCTGGGCGACAGAAGCAATCAGATCCCCTGCTTTGACGCGATCCGTCAGATCTTTCGTGACGCCCGCAATCAGGCTGACTTTATCGTCAGCGATGGTTGCCAGAACAATAATCACTGAACCCAACTGATTTTTCAGGTCATCAACCATCGTACGCAGAATTTTAGGCTCTACGTTATCCAGCTGACGGACCAACAGCTTAACGCCTTTCACTTCTTTCGCCTGGCTGGAAAGTGAAGCACTCTCCTGCGCAGCTTGTTGCCCTTTCACCTGCTGAAGTTCTTTTTCCAGCACACGGGAACGTTCAATCAGAGTACGGATTTTATCAGTAATGCTGTTCACATCACCTTTCACCATGTGCGCAACATCTTGCAGCAAATCACTTTGCTGATGCAGTGCATTAATGGCGTTTTCACCGGTAATCGCTTCGATACGACGAACACCTGCTGCCGTGCCTGACTCACTCTGAATACGGAACAGGCCGATATCACCCGTACGGCTGGCGTGTGTCCCCCCGCACAGCTCGGTGGAGAAATCACCCATGGTCAGCACGCGCACGCTGTCTTCGTATTTTTCACCAAAGAGCGCCATCGCACCTTTTTCTTTCGCTTCATCCAAATCCATGATGGTGGTCTGAATTGGCAAGTTACGACGGATTTGCGCATTCACCAGATCTTCGACCTGACGAATCTCTTCCGGCTTCATCGCTTCGAAATGCGAGAAGTCGAAACGCAGATAGTTATCGTTTACCAGCGAGCCTTTCTGAGCAACGTGCTTGCCCAGTACCTGACGCAGTGCAGCGTGCAGCAAGTGAGTCGCGGAATGATTCAGACGAATACGTTCGCGACGCTCAACGTCAACTTCGGCTTCAACGCTGTCACCAACGCTCAGTTTGCCTGCGCTCAGCGAGCCCTGATGACCAATGGCCTTGCCATATTTTTGGGTATCAGAAACGTCGAACGTGCCGGCAGCCGTTTTCAGGATGCCTTTATCGCCAACCTGTCCGCCGGACTCGCCGTAGAATGGTGTGTCATCCAGAACGACGATAGCGTTATCGCCCGCCTGAATTTCATTTACTGGCTGACCATTGATGAACAGCGCCACAACTTTGGAATGACCTTGCAGATGCTCATAACCGGAGAACTGCGTAACACCGTCAACACGTACCATGCTGTTGTAGTCCGCGCTGAAACCACTGGACTCACGTGCGCGACGACGCTGAACTTCCATCGCTTTTTCAAAACCGGCTTCGTCAACTTTCAGATTGCGCTCGCGGCACACGTCCGCAGTCAGATCCAGCGGGAAACCGAAGGTGTCGTACAAACGGAAAGCAATCTCACCGTCCAGCGTATCGCCTTGCAGAGAAGATAATTCATCGTCCAACAGCGCCAGACCACGCTCCAGTGTACGGGCAAACTGCTCTTCTTCAGTCTTCAGCAACTGCTCAACCATGGCTTGCTGTTCTTTCAGCTCAGCCGCAGCCGGGCCCATCACGTCAATTAACGGAGCAACCAGTTTGTAGAAGAAGGTCTCTTTCGCGCCCAGCATATTGCCGTGACGGATCGCACGACGAATGATACGACGCAGCACGTAGCCACGGTTTTCATTCGATGGGATCACGCCGTCTGCAATCAGGAAAGCGCAAGAGCGAATATGGTCAGCGATAACGCGCAGAGATTTGCTGGTCAGATCGGTCGCGCCAGTGACGCCAGCAACGGCGGCGATCAGTTTCTGGAACAGGTCGATGTCATAGTTTGAGTTCACATGCTGCATAACAGCGGTGATACGCTCAAGCCCCATCCCGGTATCGACGGAAGGTTTAGGCAGTGGCAGCATGGTGCCGTCAGACTGACGGTTGAACTGCATGAAAACGATGTTCCAGATTTCGATGTAACGGTCGCCATCTTCTTCAGCAGAACCCGGAGGGCCGCCCCAGATATGGTCGCCATGATCGTAAAAAATTTCGGTGCAAGGACCGCAAGGACCGGTATCACCCATCTGCCAGAAGTTGTCAGAAGCGTAAGCGCCGCCTTTATTATCGCCAATGCGGATAATACGTTCTTTTGGAACGCCGACTTCTTTTTCCCAGATTTCAAACGCTTCGTCGTCAGTCTCATAGACGGTGACCCAAAGCTTTTCTTTCGGCAGATTAAACCAGTTTTCGCCGGTCAGTAATTCCCAAGCGTAGTTGATTGCGTCGTGCTTGAAGTAATCGCCGAAGCTGAAGTTGCCCAGCATTTCGAAGAAGGTGTGGTGACGGGCGGTATAGCCGACGTTTTCGAGGTCGTTGTGTTTACCACCTGCACGCACACAACGCTGAGATGTGGTGGCACGGCTGTAGTCGCGTTTATCCAGACCGAGGAAAACGTCTTTAAATTGGTTCATCCCGGCATTGGTAAACAACAGTGTCGGATCGTTTGTCGGGACAAGCGAACTGCTTGAAACAACGTTGTGTCCCTTACTATGGAAGAAATCGAGAAACGCTTGACGGATCTCAGCGGTGCTCTTGCTCATAAATATCCCGGAATCATGCTGGAAGAACGGCTCTTGAGCCGGATAACGCTGCATATGGCAGCAATCTGTACAGCTCACGAACGAAAAAGTGCGGATAAGATAAAATTTCTGCGCAGGGAAGTAAAATACCGTATGCGGTCAATCGTCAAAATCGCGATAAATCGACTGTATTTCTTCCTGAAAGAAGCCTCGGTAAAGCAAATAACGCAGAACTTTCGATTTTTCTTTCCAGTCTTTCGGTAAATTTTCTCCAAACTTTCTGACGGCAATATCCCGCGCCAGAACACACCAGTCAACCTCCGTTTCCTCCAGTGCCGTCGATATGATTTCTTTATCGACACCTTTTTGCAGTAATTCCGAACGAATACGTTGTGCCCCGTAGCCTTTATTGCTGCGACCGGAAATATAGCGACTGGCAAATTTGGCATCATCAAGCCAGTGATGCTGGTAGCAATAGTCGATAACTGCCTGTACATGTTCCTCTGGGATCTCTTCCGGCACCGGGCGTGGTTCCGGGCGCGCCTTTACCGCATTATCTTCATCAAAGGCATTTTCGTCTGGTCGTTTACGTGAAGACCAGCGGCTTTGTTTATTTTGGGGTTTTACAAAGGGGACTGGCGGGATAAGCAGTTTGCGGCGCAGTTCAGCTTCACCGTGATCACGCTGAGACAGCAGACGCATCGCGCGGCTGATCAGTGTATTAATTTTCGCCGCATTGGCGTCTTTTTCCTGAGGTGCAAACAGTGTGGATTCATTGTTTTGTTCAACTTCTTCAAGAAGTCGTTTCAGATCGATGACATTTTGATTCGGTGCTTTTTCAGTGGACATCGGAGTCCCTCAGATATGCAAAATGCCAGCCTGAAACCAGGCTGGCATTTTATCGACTGTGACGTCAGATAACCGCGAAATTAAAACTCTTCGCTGGTTTCCATGTTGTCGTCAGCGTCTTCAGCTGTCGTGGCAACGCTCAGTTCGCCGGTGCCGCTCAGCAGCAGGTCACGCAGTTTTTTGTCCAGCTCAGCAGCTACTTTCGGGTTTTCTTTCAGGAAGTTGCAGGAGTTTGCTTTACCCTGACCAATCTTCTCACCGTTGTAGCTGTACCATGCGCCGGCTTTCTCGATCATCTTGTGCTTAACGCCAAGGTCGATCAGCTCGCCGTTGATGTTGATGCCTTCGCCGTACATGATCTGGAATTCGGCTTGTTTGAATGGTGCAGCAATTTTGTTCTTCACCACTTTCACACGCGTTTCGCTACCGACAACCACATCACCTTCTTTGATAGCGCCGATACGACGGATATCCAGACGAACAGAAGCATAGAATTTCAGTGCGTTACCGCCGGTTGTGGTTTCCGGGTTACCGAACATCACACCGATTTTCATACGGATCTGGTTGATGAATATCAGCAAGGTGTTGGCGTTTTTCAGGTTACCCGCGAGTTTACGCATTGCCTGGCTCATCATACGTGCCGCGAGGCCCATGTGTGAGTCGCCGATTTCGCCTTCGATTTCAGCTTTCGGTGTCAGAGCCGCGACGGAGTCAACGATGATAACGTCAACCGCACCTGAACGGGTCAGCGCATCACAAATTTCCAGCGCCTGCTCACCGGTATCCGGCTGAGAACAGAGCAGGTTATCGATATCCACGCCCAATTTCTTAGCGTAGATAGGATCCAGTGCGTGTTCCGCATCGATAAACGCACAGGTTTTGCCTTCACGTTGTGCAGCAGCGATAACCTGCAAGGTCAGCGTCGTTTTACCGGAAGATTCCGGCCCGTAGATTTCCACGATACGACCCATTGGCAAACCGCCAGCGCCTAACGCGATATCCAGAGACAAAGAGCCGGTAGAGATCGTTTCCACGTCCATAGAGCGATCTTCACCCAGACGCATGATGGAGCCTTTACCGAATTGCTTTTCAATCTGGCCCAGTGCTGCAGCTAACGCCTTTTGCTTATTCTCATCAATAGCCATTTTTACTCCTCGTCTGATACAGGGGAACATCCAACCTGCATCACTGAATATAATTTATGTACAGGTAATTGGCAGTAATTATACTGTATGCTCATACAGTATCAAGCCTAATTTTGCAGAAACTCAGATAACGCAGTTTGTAGCGAAAAAACAGCAGCTTGCAAACGTACTGCTTCTCGATCGCCAGAAAATTGTTGTTTTGTCGTCACGACACGCCCGTCTTTACCAGCGAAGCCAAACCAGACCGTGCCGACAGGTTTTTCTGCTGAGCCGCCGTCAGGCCCGGCGATGCCGCTGACCGAAAGGGCCACATCCGCACCCGCGGCGTGCAATACACCCTGCGCCATTTCATGCACTACCTGCTCACTCACCGCGCCATATTGCTCAAGCGTACTTTCAGACACGCCGAGCAATTCATGCTTGGCCGCATTGCTGTAAGTAACAAATCCGCGATCAAACCAGGCCGAGCTTCCGGCAATGTCCGTAATGGCCTTGGCAATTAATCCGCCCGTGCAAGATTCCGCGCAGGTGATCCACAATCCCTGAGATTTAAGCTCAGTGCCGATTTCTGCACTCAATTCATGTAAACGTTTTTCGTCCATATTCCATCCTGGCGGGTCAGCTGAATTCAACCTGATGTTAGCATTTCTCTTTCGCTGTGTGAGTCCCGTCGGTGCGTTTTGCGCGATGTATTCAGAATTGGAATAAAAGGCAAAAAGAAGGGCCACAACAAGCGGCCCTCCGTGATAAAGCAGGAAATCAGGTTCAGCGCGCCGCTTTCACCGCTTCACCCAACTGCCATACCGCCATCGCATAATGCACGCTGTGGTTGTAACGGGTGATGGTGTAGAAGTTTGGCAGCCCGTACCAGTACTGGTAACTGGTGCCCATATCCAGACGCAACAGGCTCGCTTCCTGATAACCCCCCAGAGAACCCAGCGGGCTAAGACCCGCCGCCGTCAGCGTATAAAGTGGATATTTTGTCTTGAAGCCATTCTCCAGCAACGGTGCCTGCCCGGCGGCTGGCACCGCAATGGGTGCGCCTTTCGTCCATCCGTGCGCCTTGAAGTAATTGGCTACGCTGCCGATAGCATCAATCGGATCCCACAGATTGGCATGGCCGTCGCCGTTAAAGTCCACGGCATAATCTTTATAAGAAGATGGCATGAACTGACCGTAACCCATCGCACCCGCAAACGAACCGCGCAGGCTCAGCGGATCGTCCCCCTCACGACGGGACATCAGCAGAAAGGTTTCTAGCTCGCCGGAGAAGTAATCCGCCCGGCGCGGATAGGCAAAGGATAAGGTCGCCAGCGCATCGATAATGCGGGTTTTACCCATGACGCGGCCCCAACGGGTTTCGACGCCGATAATACCGACAATGATTTCCGGCGGTACGCCGTAAACCTGCTCCGCACGCTGCAAGGCATCCTGATACTGATTCCAGAACACGACACCATTCTGGACGTTATCCGGCGTAATAAATTTGCTGCGATAACGGTTCCAGGCACCATTTGGCACGGTTGACGGCGGGCCAGATGGCGCTTGCTGATCCATCAGACGTAAAACGAAGCCCAGTCGTTTCGTTTGCGCCAGCACATCATGCAGTTGCTGGCGATCAAAACCATGCTCGCTGACCATTTTGTCCACAAACCGGTTCATGGCCGGATCGTACGCGAAATCACCGGACTGCACTGCGCCAGTATGTTCGGGTTGCAACAGAAAGCCCCCGCTGGGAACCGAATTGCCGCTGGCATTTCTTCCGTCAGAGAAAGGATTGCGCGGGCCTTCAGGCTGAGCCGGAGGCTTATTACTGCTACAAGCAGAAAGTGTTAAAACCAGGGGAATAATGACTGCCAGGAGGCGCATCGGATATCCGTAACCATGCAATAAAAGAGGTGGGGGATATGGTAGAGCATTATCAGGGCCGAAAAAACTGAAAATAAACGTCTTTACAACGATGCACGAAGATCCTGATCCACGGTGATTTGCGGAGCATTACGCAACTTCAAAACGCATCGTGGTTTTTTACCTCTACTCACGTTAGGATCCGTTGTAAAGTCGTTGCCCCGGGCGGTACGAGCCAACAGGATGATTTAAAATTGAATGAAATCAAGAATAAAGGTAGTGATATGAGCGGGCTGGATGCTCACACCCCCATGATGCAGCAGTACCTGCGTCTTAAGGCGGAGAACCCGGAAGTTCTGCTGTTTTATCGTATGGGGGACTTCTACGAACTGTTTTATGACGATGCAAAACGTGCGTCTCAGCTGATGGATATTTCCCTGACCAAACGTGGCGCTTCGGCGGGCGAACCGATTCCGATGGCCGGTGTGCCTTATCACGCCGTTGAAGGCTATCTGGCCAAGCTGGTGCAACTGGGCGAATCCGTCGCCATCGCTGAACAGATTGGCGATCCGGCGCTGAGCAAAGGGCCGGTTGAGCGCAAAATTGTGCGGATCGTGACGCCAGGCACGGTCAGTGATGAAGCCTTACTGAGTGAGCGTCATGACAACCTTCTCGCGGCCATCTGGCAAGACGGACGTGGCTTTGGCTATGCGACGCTGGATATCAGCTCCGGTCGTTTTCGTGTCGCTCAGCCAGACGATCTGGAAACCATGGCCGCTGAATTACAGCGTACAAATCCGGCAGAACTTCTGTATCCGGAAAGCTTTGAAGCCATGCCGCTTATTGCTTCCCGCCGCGGCCTGCGCCGTCGTCCGATGTGGGAATTTGAGCTCGAAACCGCAAAGCAACAGCTGAATCTCCAGTTCGGCACCCGCGATCTTAGCGGGTTTGGTGTGGAACAGGCCACTCAGGCACTCCGCGCCGCCGGTTGCCTGCTGCAATATGTAAAAGATACCCAGCGCACCGCCCTGCCGCATATTCGTGGCGTGACGATGGAGCGCCAGCAGGACGGCATCATTATGGATGCGGCGACGCGCCGTAATCTGGAGCTGACACAAAATCTGGCAGGTGGTGTGGAAAATACGCTGGCGGCAGTCCTGGATCAGGCCGTCACACCGATGGGCAGCCGTATGCTCAAACGCTGGATCCACATGCCAAGCCGCGACATCAAAATGCTGACCCATCGTCAGCAGGCAATCGGAGCATTACAGGATCTGACCGCCGACTTGCAGCCCGTGCTGCGTCAGGTCGGCGATCTCGAACGTATTCTGGCGCGCCTTGCCCTGCGCAGCGCACGGCCACGCGACCTCGCCCGTATGCGTCATGCGTTACAGCAACTGCCCGAGATCCGGGGGATTTTGCAAGATGCTGACGCCGCGCATGTCGCTACACTGGTGGAGCAAACCGGTGAATTTACAGAGCTGGTCGAACTACTTGAACGTGCGGTTGTTGAAGCTCCGCCGGTTCTGGTGCGTGACGGCGGTGTGATTTCGCCAGGCTATAACGCGGAACTGGACGAATGGCGCGCACTGGCTGACGGCGCAACAGACTATCTTGACCGTTTAGAAATTCGCGAACGCGAGAAGTTGGGCCTGGAAACGCTGAAGGTCGGATTTAACGGTGTACATGGTTATTACATCGAAGTGAGCCGCCGCCAGAGCCATCTCGTTCCTATTCATTATGTCCGCCGTCAGACGCTCAAAAACGCCGAGCGTTACATCATACCGGAACTGAAAGAGTATGAAGATAAGGTTCTGACCTCCAAAGGCAAAGCCCTGTCGCTGGAGAAAGCGCTGTACGAAGAGCTGTTTGATTTGCTGATGCCGCACCTGCCCGCTCTGCAGCAAAGCGCCAGTGCGCTGGCCGAGTTGGATGTTCTGAGTAATCTCGCAGAACGTGCCTACACGCTCAGTTATACCTGCCCGACAATGAGCGAGAAACCCGGCATCAACATCACCGGTGGCCGCCATCCGGTCGTGGAACAGGTACTGAAAGAACCGTTTATTTCCAACCCGCTGAACATGTCTCCGGTGCGCCGGATGCTGATCATCACCGGCCCGAATATGGGCGGTAAAAGTACCTATATGCGTCAGGCGGCGCTGATTGTTCTGATGGCGCATATTGGCAGCTACGTTCCTGCGGATACTGCGGTTATCGGCCCCGTAGACCGGATATTCACCCGCGTCGGCGCCGCAGATGATCTGGCTTCTGGCCGTTCAACCTTTATGGTGGAAATGACCGAAACCGCGAATATTCTGCATAACGCCACGGAAAACAGCCTGGTGCTGATGGATGAAATCGGGCGCGGCACATCGACCTACGACGGTTTATCGCTTGCGTGGGCGTGCGCCGAGAATCTGGCCAGCCGCATTAAAGCTATGACGTTGTTCGCGACCCATTATTTCGAGCTGACGACGCTGCCGGAAAAAATGGAAGGAACGGTCAATGTTCACCTGGATGCCATAGAACACGGCGATACCATTGCGTTTATGCACAGCGTGCAGGATGGCGCTGCCAGCAAAAGTTACGGTCTGGCCGTCGCGGCGCTGGCGGGTGTCCCGCGTGATGTCATTAAACGTGCTCGCCAGAAACTGAAAGAGCTGGAAACGTTGTCCAGCAACGCCGCCGCCAGCAAAGTGGATGGTCCGCAACTGACGCTGCTGGCAGAAGAAGTGTCGCCTGCAGTAGAAGCGCTGGAATCTCTGGACGCGGATTCTCTCTCGCCACGTCAGGCGCTGGAATGGATTTACCGTCTGAAAGATATGGTGTAGAAGCCGCGGCGGCTGGCGGCAGAAATGAAAAACGGTGGGGATTAACCCACCGTTTTTTTGATATCGAACTGTCTTTCCGGCGAACAGTTTTTCTTAACGAAAAGCTATTCGCGGAACAGTGCTTCGATGCTCAGCCCTTGCCCCTGCAGAATTTCACGCAGGCGACGCAGACCTTCTACCTGAATCTGACGAACACGTTCACGTGTCAGGCCAATCTCACGACCCACATCTTCCAGCGTCGCAGCTTCATAACCTAACAGGCCGAAACGACGTGCCAGAACTTCACGCTGTTTTGCATTCAACTCGAATAACCACTTCACGATACTCTGTTTCATATCGTCGTCTTGCGTGGTGTCTTCAGGGCCGTTGTCTTTTTCATCTGCCAGAATATCTAACAGCGCTTTCTCTGAGTCACCACCCAACGGGGTATCTACAGAGGTAATACGCTCATTCAGGCGTAACATACGGCTGACGTCATGCACCGGTTTGTCGAGTTGCTCAGCAATCTCTTCGGCACTCGGTTCATGGTCCAGTTTGTGTGCAAGTTCGCGTGCGGTACGCAGATAAACGTTCAGTTCTTTAACGATGTGAATTGGCAAACGAATGGTACGGGTTTGATTCATGATCGCCCGTTCAATCGTCTGACGGATCCACCATGTTGCATAGGTAGAGAAACGGAAGCCCCGCTCAGGGTCAAATTTTTCAACCGCACGGATCAGACCCAGGTTGCCTTCCTCGATCAAATCCAGCAGTGCCAGACCGCGATTACTGTAGCGGCGGGCAATTTTAACCACCAAACGCAGGTTACTTTCAATCATACGGCGGCGGGAAGGCACATCTCCCCGCAACGCGCGTCGTGCAAAATAAACTTCCTCTTCTGCGGTCAGCAGAGGGGAATAACCGATTTCACCGAGGTACAGTTGAGTTGCGTCCAGCACTCGTTGGCTTACAGCCTGCGACAACAATTCTTCTTCAGCATCGTTGTCGGCAGTCTCTTCGACTATTGCTTTCTCGTCAAAGGCTTCAGCGCTGTTCTCATCGAAATCTACATCATCATGTAACTCGTTAACTTTCAGCGTATTCTGACTCATAAGCTGCTCCTACCCGTGGTCCCGAGGGCAGAATCGATGCTCTGCCCGGATTTATCGCTGCGGAAGATAACGCAGCGGGTTTACGGATTTCCCCTTGTAACGAATTTCAAAATGCAATCTTACTGAACTGGTTCCGGTGCTACCCATCGTCGCTATTTTTTGTCCCGCCTGCACTTCTTGTTGTTCCCGGACCAGCATTGTATCGTTATGTGCATAGGCGCTCAGGTAATCATCATTGTGTTTGATGATGATTAGATTACCGTAACCGCGAAGAGCATTACCGGCATAAACAACGCGCCCCGAGGCAGTTGCTACGACAGCTTGTCCACGCGAACCAGCGATATCGATCCCCTTATTTCCCCCTTCAGCAGCTGAGAAATTATCGATAATTTTCCCGTCAGTCGGCCATTTCCAGGAGGAAACCGGACCGCCATTATTCGTTGATGTGGCGACGGGAGTGCTGGCTACAGCAACAGGTGTTGTGGTGGTGACTGCACCTGATGTAGGCAACATCTTACCTACATTCTGTTTACCAGAAGATTCAGAATACGTGGTAGTTGGTTGAGATGCAACCACAGAACCTGTGAGCATTCCCCCAGTAGGAACTTTCGGAACACCGCTATTTGTGGCGTCGGTGACGGCCGTCGTACTGCTCGTGCTGGCGGCAGAAGAAACGTTATTTATCTGGACTGTTTGACCCACTTCGAGGCTGTACGGAGCAGGGATATTATTGCGCGCAGCAAGGTCCCGGAAGTCATTGCCGGTGATCCATGCGATGTAGAATAAGGTGTCTCCGCGCTTCACCTGATAGGTGCTTCCGCTGTAACTTCCCTTAGGGATCGAGTTATAGCTGCGGTTGTACACAATGTGTCCGCCTGGGCCGACGGCAGGCGCCATTTGCGGAGGGGAATTCAGAGTATTCTGACTGCTACTGCCGCTGTTTCCGCCGCCATTAACGCTGCTGATCGGCGCGGATGTGTTGGAATTGTTCGAACATCCCGCCATCCAGGCACTGATAAATGTACACACTGCAATGCGGCTTAGTGTTTTTATTGGGCTTCCCGTGCTCATATTTTCCCCCGTTACGGCAATCTCAGAATATCTCTTTATCCGCGCACACCGCGCCAACTGGCGCATTTCGTGTCATCAGACACTGTACGCGCAGGCAACATACCCGTTCAGGTTTTCTCCCGGAACGGACCGTGCCATAAAAAACTGTAGTGGATGCTATCAACATCGCCAGTACAGCACCATATAACAGTTGTATTTAAATTTTAAGGGGTTAGTCCTGCGCGCGTCAGGGTTCAGGCCAGTTCGCCTTTCACCAGCGGCACAAAACGGACAGCTTCTACGGTCTCCGCAACAAAATCATCACCACGTCGGGTGACGCGCTGGAGAGTCTGGCTTTCTTCGCCGACGGGCAACACCATCACGCCTCCCTCCTCGAGTTGTTGCAGTAAATCTTGAGGTATTTCAGGCGGTGCAGCGGTAACAATGATGGCATCAAACGGGCCACGTGAAGGCCACCCCTGCCAGCCATCGCCGTGACGTGTGGAGACGTTATGCAAATCGAGCTGCTTGAGACGTCTTTTGGCCTGCCACTGCAACCCTTTGATACGCTCAACCGAGTACACATGTTCAACCAGATGCGCCAGAATGGCCGTCTGGTATCCCGATCCGGTGCCGATCTCCAGCACGCGGGATGTCGGCGTCAGGCGCAGTAATTCCGTCATTCTCGCCACGGTATAAGGCTGAGAAATGGTCTGGCCTGAGCCAATCGGCAACGCGGTATTTTCGTAAGCTTTATGCTGAAACGCCTCATCCACAAAGCGCTCACGCGGTACGGACTCGATGGCATGCAGCAGTTTTTCATCATGAATGCCCTGCAGCCGGAGTTGCTCCAGCAGGTTATACATCGGCTTATTCACCATTCGCGCTCACCCCGGCCTTTTCCAACCATGAGACCACGACATCCTGAGCCGCGTAGGCGGTCAAATCCACCTGCAATGGCGTCACGGAAACATAACCTTGCGCGACCGCCGCAAAATCGGTGTCAGGTGCGACGTCAAACTTATCGCCCGGCGGACCAATCCAGTACAAGTCTTGTCCGCGCGGATCCTGCTGACAAAATACCTGCTCAGCAGGATGGCGGCTACCGCAACGCGTCACCTTAATCCCTTTGATTTCGGAAAGTGGCAGGTCCGGAACGTTAATATTCAGAATTTTGCCAGTACGAAGAGGTTCGCGCGCCAGCGCCCTGAGCAGCTGGCAGGTAATAATCGCTGCCGTGTCATAATGCTGATGACCGTCGAGTGAAACCGCCAGCGCAGGAAATCCCAGATGACGCCCTTCCATGGCCGCCGCGACGGTGCCGGAATAAATCACATCGTCGCCCAGATTCGGGCCTGCATTGATGCCGGAAACGACAATATCCGGCTTCGGGCGCATCAGCGAATTGACGCCGAGATACACGCAATCGGTCGGTGTACCGTTGATGACTGCGGTATCGCCGTTCGGATAGGACTGAATACGTAACGGACCGTCGAGCGTCAGCGCGTTTGACGCGCCGCTCCGGTTACGGTCAGGGGCGACCAGCTTTACATCCGCAAATTCACGTAGCGCGCAGGCCAGTGCCTGAATGCCGGGAGCCAGTACGCCGTCGTCGTTACTCAGTAATATCCGCATTCATTTCATCCAGATGCATCAGTTCACGCACTACGCTGGTGGCATAACTGCCCGCCGGTAGCCAGAATTTAAGTTCCAGAGTGACGTCATCCCAGCGCTGCCATTTCATTTGCAAAGGCTGGAGCATAATGGCTCGACGCGCAGGTTCAACACGCTCGCGTTTGAGCAGTGAAAGCAAATCTTCCTGCCCGGCCAGACAAGCCAGCTCAAAGACTTCGGCCTCTTCTGACGTGCCTAACGGCCCGTCACCCGGCAACGGCGCCGTCACCAGCAGTTCTCCGCTTTCGACACGCGGTTGCAGCGATTCAAACTCTTCCGCTTTCGCCACAAACCAGCTTCCGCGGCCACTGAGTTGCAACGCATCGCCCAGTATTGCCTGACGGACGGTGCCTTCCGCCAGACGCTGACTGGCGACAATGTTAAACATCGCACTGCGGCTGGCGGATAAATAGAAACTACGTTTGGCGCGCTCTTTAGGGCGTGCTTCATTGGTTGCCCAGCGTTTCGCCTGCACCAGATTATTGCCGCCGCGGCCAAAACGCTGCGTGCCGAAGTAGTTCGGTACGCCCTGCTCAACAATTTTCGCCAGACGTTCTTCGACATTATCGATGTCACTTATCTGTCGCAAAACCAGCGTAAACGCATTGCCTTTCAAGGTTCCGATACGCATTTTCTTGCGATGTCGCGAGGCACGGATCACTTCACAACCTTCGAGATTGAACTGGCTCAAATCAGGATCTGCCTTACCGGGCAGATGCAGGCAAAACCACTGTTCCGTTACCGCGTGCCGGTCTTTAAGCCCTGCGTAGCTGACATCGCGCGGATGCACTTTGGCAAAACGCGCCAGCTGCTCGGCAACAAACTGCGTGTTGCAGCCATTTTTACGGATCCGCACTAAGAGATGTTCACCTTCGCCATCCGGTTCAAAACCCAAATCCTCTTCGACGATAAAGTCTTCCGGATTGGCTTTCAGCAGGCCGGTGGCGGTGGGTTTACCCAGCAACCAGGTGAGACGGGACATATCTATCATGCGGTAATCTTCCACAACATCATTCCTTAATCAGCAGTGCAACGGCTTCGCAGGCGATACCTTCGCCGCGGCCGGTGAAGCCCAGTTGTTCAGTTGTGGTCGCCTTGACGTTGACGTCGTCCATATGGCACTGCAAATCTTCGGCCAGGAATACGCGCATTTGCGGGATGTGCGGCGCCATTTTCGGTGCCTGAGCGATGATCGTGATATCGAGATTGCCCAGCTTGTAGCCTTTTGCACGAATGCGGCACCAGGCTTCACGCAGCAGTTCACGGCTGTCCGCGCCTTTGTAGGCCGGGTCGGTGTCCGGGAAAAGCTTGCCGATATCACCCAGCGCTGCCGCGCCCAGCAGTGCGTCAGTGGCCGCATGCAGCGCAACGTCGCCGTCGGAATGCGCCAGTAACCCCTGCGGATAAGGAATACGCACACCACCGATCACCAGCGGGCCTTCGCCGCCAAACTTATGTACATCAAAACCGTGACCGATACGCATTATGCGTTCTCCTCCTGATACAAGCGGGTTAAGTAGAATTCAGCCAGTGCCAGATCTTCTGGTCTGGTGACTTTAATATTATCGGCCCGCGCCGGGATCAGCATAGGATGAAAACCACAATATTCCATTGCGGAAGCTTCATCAGTGACCACAGCGCCTTCATTCAGTGCGCGGCGCAGGCAGGTTTTCAATAATTCGAGAGGAAAGAATTGCGGCGTGAGCGCATGCCAGAGTTCCTGACGATCCACCGTATGGGCGATCGCATGCGCGCCGGGCTCACCACGTTTCATGGTGTCACGAACTGGTGCGGCGAGGATCCCGCCAGTTTTGCTGACCGCAGAAATGGCCAGAAGGTTTGTCAGATCATCGGGATGCAGACAAGGACGCGCCGCGTCATGCACCAGCACCCAGCCATGATCCCCCGCGGCCTCAAGGCCTGCCATCACAGATTCGGCGCGCTCATTTCCGCCGGTAACCAGCTGGATCCGTGGATCGCTGGCGACGGGTAACTGCCGGAACTGAGTGTCATGCGGGCTCAGCGCCACGATAACTTTGGTGACGTTGCTGCTGTGCAACAAGGCACGGATCGAGTGTTCTATCAGCGTCTTACCACCGATAGTCAGGTATTGCTTGGGGCATTCGGCCTGCATACGGCTGCCGATTCCGGCAGCCGGTAACACGGCAATGACCTCTGGAAGGGAAACTGCAGTATGGCTCATGGCTATTGATTCGGGTTGCTTTGCGATACGGTGCTGCCCGGCGCTCGTTTGTTGTCAGGCACCAGGCGATAGAAAGTCTCACCGGGCTTGATCATGCTCAGTTCGTTGCGTGCGCGTTCTTCGATCGCTTCCTGACCGCCGTTCAAATCGTCGATTTCTGCGAAAAGTTGATCATTACGTGATTTCAGTTTGCCGTTATTAACTTGTTGCACCTGAACGTCATCGTTTACACGAACGTAGTCGTGAATACCATTCTTGCCCAGCCACAGTGAATACTGTAGCCAGCCAAGTAAAATCAGTAAAAGCAGTGTTAGTTTGCCCATCCCCGCCCCCTAAAAAAGCCGGACAATCATCCCACAACTTTCCCTCTGACTCCACTGTGGCAGGGTAAATGCCTGCGAGAATCAGACTTACGCACTCAATTATGGGTGAGAATGACACAATGGGTTACATCGTGAAGGAGAATTACAGGGAAAACCGCCTGAAAAACGCAGGGCCGTCGGACGACATCCCCGAAGAAAAGGAACCGGAAAAGAGTCTGCCTGACTCACCAGCCCGATAGAAATGAGAAGACCGTCCAGAACATGCTGATAACGCAGATTGCGCTGGTAACCGACGTTTTAAACCAGCCACCACGAAAGAACATACTGAGCGCAATGCCAATAAGAACGGATACAGGCATGAGCGCCAGAAAGAAAGGCCAGGTGTAGAGCAGGAAAAACAGGGTATTGGAGCCATAGACCATAAAAGGGATTGCAAAGGCCAGCCAGTAAAAGACGAAGCCAATGAACCCGCCCTGCATAGAGTAGGACGGCTCGTCGATGTCTGAACTGTTTGTGACCTGCGCCAGCCTCTGATAGCGGGTGTTTTCGACCCGGATCCGGCTGACAAGTCTGCTGAGTAAAGCTTGCATAGATGATCCCTGTATTCAGTGTAAACCGGCACGCTCTCTGGCGTTTGGCCGGCAAACATTCAGGGATTGATAATAGCGCGCTGACGCATCACATCTAATAATTGGGGAACCAAATGTGTTACCAATTGTTCACCATTAAGATGCACATCCGGCACTTCCGGCGGCTGATATTCAGAGTCAATTCCGGTGAAATTCTTCAGTTCACCCGCGCGCGCTTTCTTGTATAAACCTTTAGGATCACGCGCCTCGCAAATCGCCAGCGGCGTATCAACGAACACTTCAATAAATTGCCCTTCCCCGAGCAAATTACGCACCATGTCCCGCTCAGCGCGATGAGGAGAAATGAAGGCGGTCAGCACGACCAGACCGGCATCCACCATCAGTTTTGCCACTTCACCAACGCGCCGGATGTTTTCGCGACGGTCGTCATCCGTAAACCCTAAATCACGGCAAAGCCCGTGGCGGACGTTGTCACCATCAAGCAGATACGTGCTGATACCCTGCGCATGCAGCGCCTGTTCCAGTGCACCCGCCACCGTGGATTTCCCCGAGCCCGAAAGCCCGGTGAACCACAGAACTGCGCCGCGATGACCATGCTGTTTCTCGCGATCCGCGCGCGTCACCGCGTGCGGATGCCAGACAACATTATCGTCTTTTAAGAAGGAGCCGTTATGCAACGCCATCTTATTTTCCACCCAGCAAATCGCGCGCGCCCCAGTGCGGGAAGTGGCGGCGAACAAGGCTGTTCAGTTCCAGCTCAAACGCGCTGTATTTATCCGCTTCCTGATAAACTTCTTCCAGCGCTTCGCGAACCAGACCAGCGCCCACGGTCACGTTCGTCAGGCGATCGATAAAGATCATCCCGCCGGTCACCGCGTTGCTCTGGTAATTATCCAGCACCAGCGGTTCGTCAAAGGTCAGTTCGACCAGGCCGATACCGTTGAGCGGCAGGTTTTCCACCACGCGCTGAGTCAGTGAGTTGATCTCGACCTGATACTCAATATTTTCCACGCGCGCACGGGCTTTCTTGCCACCAACTTTGATGTCATAGCTCTGGCCGACGCTAAGCGGTTGCTCCGCCATCCACACCACGTCCACTTTCGCATTCTGCACCGGTTTAACGGTTTCATCCGCGTCCACCAGCGTATCGCCGCGGCTGATATCACGTTCATCGGCCAGCACCAGCGTGATCGCCTCGCCTGCCCAGGCTTCCTGCAAATCACCGTCAAAGGTCACGATGCGTGCCACGGTAGATTCCACACCTGACGGCAGAACTTTTACTTTCTGACCGACGCGGACAGACCCCGACGCCAGCGTACCGGCATAACCGCGAAAATCGAGGTTTGGACGGTTCACATACTGCACCGGGAAACGCATCGGTTGCTGTTCGCGAATGTTAATAATGTTGACCGTTTCCAGCACGTCGAGCAGCGTTGGTCCGGTATACCAGCCCATTTTTTCGCTTGGCGTCGCCACGTTATCGCCTTCCAGTGCGGAAAGCGGTACAAATTTGATGTCCAGATCGGTCGGCAGCTGCTGAGCGAAATCCAGATAATCCTGTTTAAATTGCTCGTACACAGACTCGCTGAAATCGACCAGATCCATTTTGTTCACAGCCACAACCAGATGGCGGATCCCCAGCAAAGTGGCGATAAAGCTGTGGCGACGGGTTTGATCCAGCACACCTTTACGGGCGTCGATCAGCAGGATCGCCAGATCGCAGGTCGATGCACCGGTCGCCATATTACGGGTGTACTGTTCGTGCCCCGGCGTATCCGCGATGATGAACTTACGCTTTTCAGTGGAGAAATAACGGTAAGCAACATCGATGGTAATACCCTGTTCGCGTTCCGCTTGCAGGCCATCAACCAGTAAAGCCAGATCCAGTTTTTCGCCCTGCGTGCCGTGACGCTTGCTGTCATTGTGCAGCGAGGACAGCTGGTCTTCGTAAATCTGGCGGGTATCGTGAAGCAGACGCCCGATCAGCGTACTTTTGCCATCATCGACGCTGCCACAAGTCAGGAAGCGTAGAAGGCTTTTGTGTTGCTGAGCGTGCAGGTAAGCTTCGACGCCGCCCTGCTCCGCGATTTGTTGTGCAATTGCATTATTCATTAGCTGCGGCTCCTCAGAAGTACCCTTGACGCTTTTTCAGTTCCATCGAACCGGCCTGATCGCGGTCGATCGCCCGTCCCTGACGCTCACTGGTCGTGGAAACCAGCATCTCTTCGATGATTTCCGGCAGCGTTTGCGCTTCGGATTCCACGGCACCGGTCAGCGGCCAGCACCCCAGCGTACGGAAGCGCACCATTTTCTTCTCGATCACTTCGCCCGGCTGGAGATCAATACGATCGTCATCCACCATCAGCAGCATGCCGTCACGCTCGAGAACCGGGCGCGGCGCAGCCAGGTAGAGCGGAACGATTTCAATATTTTCCAGATAGATGTACTGCCAGATATCCAGTTCAGTCCAGTTGGAGAGCGGAAACACGCGGATACTTTCGCCTTTGTTAATCTGGCCGTTGTAGTTATGCCACAACTCCGGACGCTGGTTTTTCGGATCCCAGCGGTGAAAACGGTCACGGAACGAGTAAATACGTTCTTTGGCACGGGATTTTTCTTCGTCACGGCGTGCGCCGCCGAAAGCCGCGTCAAAACCGTATTTGTTCAGCGCCTGTTTCAGTCCTTCGGTTTTCATGATGTCAGTGTGTTTGGCACTGCCGTGAACGAACGGGTTGATGCCCATCGCCACGCCTTCCGGGTTTTTATGCACCAGCAGCTCGAAACCGTAGTTTTTCGCCGTACGGTCACGGAATTCGTACATTTCGCGGAATTTCCAGCCGGTGTCCACATGCAACAGCGGGAACGGCAGCGTGCCCGGGAAGAAAGCTTTGCGAGCCAGGTGCAGCATCACCGAGGAGTCTTTCCCGATGGAATACATCATCACCGGGTTGGCGAATTCAGCAGCCACTTCACGGATGATATGGATACTCTCCGCCTCCAGTTGCCGCAAATGAGTCAGTCGTTTTTCGTCCATAACAGATCCTTTAAGCCAAATTCACAACCGACGGGCGTTGAGTCCCGTCAGTTTCAGGATGATGCCCAAACCACGCCAGTTGCTGATGAAGTGCCACCACTTCACCAATCACCAGCAGCGCCGGTACCGGCGCCTTTTGAGCCAGATGTTCAAGATTATCGAGCGTTCCGGTCAGCACCTGCTGATCGGCTCGCGTTCCCCGTCCGATGACCGCGACAGGTGTCGTTGCTGCACGTCCGTGAGCGATCAGCTGCTGGCTGATTTCAGCCGCTTTGAGCGTGCCCATGTAAATCGCCAGCGTTTGTTTTCCTTTGGCGAGCGTCTCCCACTGCACGCCGTTATCATCAGAGCGGCAATGCCCTGTCACAAACATCACGCTCTGCGCGTAATCACGATGCGTCAGAGGGATGCCGGCATACGCCGTTGCGCCAGCGGCAGCGGTGACACCCGGAACGACCTGGAAAGGAATTCCGGCCGCTTTCACCGCCTGGAGTTCTTCACCGCCACGTCCGAAGATGAACGGGTCGCCGCCTTTCAGGCGCACGACTTTTTTCCCCTGCTGAGCCAGTTCGACCAGCAGACGGTTGGTTTCTTCCTGCGACACCGAGTGGCTGCCCGCTCGTTTGCCGACACAAATTCTGTCCGCGTCACGGCGGACTAAATCCAGCACGTCGTCGCTGACCAGATAGTCGTACAACACCACATCAGCCTGCTGCATAACCTGCAAACCGCGTAAGGTGAGCAATCCTGCATCACCCGGCCCGGCACCGACCAGCGTGACATTGCCGTTTTGCGCGATGTCTTCCGCACTTTCTAACTGTTCTTGCAACGCTTTCTCCGCCTGTGCGAGTTTCCCCGCAGAAGCCAGACTGGCGAAGCGACCGGCAAAAGCCTGCTCCCAGAACCGACGGCGTGCACGCATGGAACTGAACTGCGCTTTGACCCTGCCGCGCCAGCGACCGGCGATTTCCGCCATTTGCCCCAGGCTGTTTGGCAGCAACGTTTCGAGTTTTTCACGCAACATTCTTGCCAGCACCGGCGCTTTACCCCCGGAGGAAACCGCGACCACAATCGGCGTGCGGTCAACTATCGAAGGAAAGATAAAGGAACACTTAGGCTGATCGTCAACGACGTTCGCCAGAAGATGACGCTGACTGGCCTGTTCGAACACTTCCGCATTCAGCGCGGCGTCATCAGTGGCAGCAATCACCAGAAACACATCATTGAGCTGCTCTGGCAGAAATGCCTGCGCCAGCCAGCTGACTTCATTGGCATGCTCACGTTGTTCCAGCTCGGGGGAAAGTGCCTGTGCAACTATCCGAACTTGTGCACCCGCCCGCAGGAGAAGATCTATTTTGCGGGCAGCGACTTCGCCACCACCAACAACCAGCACCGGGCGTTGTTTGAGGTCGGCAAATATTGGTAGATAGTCCACAAAGGCCTTTATTGATTATCAGGATTAATCATCAAACTATACGTGCAGGCAATAATTGATCTGAAATGACGAAAAGGAATGATTAGTTACTAAATGGAATATAGCGCGCCGTCAGGGGCTGCTTTTTTTATACTCCGGCCAGCCTGAATATTTTTCATGAACTCTTCCGGCCGTTCCGGGCGACAAAAAGAGCGGTTTGAGATAACGGGAAATTGTCTATTAGCGCCGACAATCGCATACTATATCGCCCACAAAGACCGCCACACGCGGCCTGTCAGGTGTAGTGCCCTTTCCGGTCATATTGACCCGCAAACAAGGATTTTTGGCTATGTTTTCTTTTTTACGCATGAAGCGGACGCTGCTCGCCATCGGGTTGAGCGGCGTCTTAATGAGTCATGCGGTGGCTGCTTCGTCGCCACTTCCGGCGATGGGTGAAATCGCCAGTCAGCAAATTCGTCATATCGCAACCTATTTTCCGGGACGCATGGCAGGCAGCCCTGCTGAACTTATCGCGGCAGATTATCTGAATCAGCAATTCAATAAATTAGGGTATAAAAGCGATCTGCGCGGATTCGATACCCGCTATCTGTACACCAGCAACGACGGCAAAAAAAACTGGCAGAATATTCACGCCACGTCCGTTATTGCCGCGCGCCCCGGCGACGTTCCGCAGCAGATTATTGTGATGGCGCACTTTGATACTTATGTGCCGCAAAGCGACAGCGACACCAACCATAATCTCGGCGGCCTGACCTTGCAGGGTGTGGATGATAACGCGTCAGGCGTCGGTGTGATGCTTGAGCTGGCCGAACGCATGCAGGCCATTCCCACACATTACAGCCTGCGCTTTGTGGCGCTGAGTGCCGAAGAAACCGGTGCGAAAGGTGCGGAGGATTTTGTGAACCGCATGAGCGCTGAAGAGAAGAAAAACACACTGCTGGTGATCAATCTGAATTCACTGATTACCGGCGACCGGTTGTATTTCAACAGCGGCGTGAATACCTCTGCGGCGGTGGCAAAACTAACCCGCGTCCGCGCCATCAAGATTGCGCACAGTCTGGGGATCCCGGCGGAAAGCCATGACAATACGCATTGCTGCGACGGCATCGGCGCACTGGATGAAGCGCGATTACCGCTGCTGAACGTGACGGCCACGAATTATGCATTAGGCAAGAAAGATGGCGAGCAACAACGCGCCGTCAGCAGCCACTTCCCGCTGGGCACAACCCGCTATCAGAGCCAGTTCGATAACCTGCAATATCTCGATACCGCGCTGCCGGGCCGCATTGAAAAACGCTCGCGGGATACCGTGAAAGTGTTGTTCCCGCTGCTCAGGGATCTGGCGAAACCGGCGAAACACGCCTGATTTAAAGAAGAGTCGTAGAGACGCTAATAACAGGAATCCCCTAAATAATTCGGGTTGCAGGAAGGCGGCAAGTAAACGCATCCCCTTGAGCATAGATAACCATGTGACCGGGGTATGTGCACGCAGCCAACGCATCTGCAACTCGAAGTATGACGGGGATTTACTCGTGCAGGCCGCACTCTCGTTTAAGCCCAAAGAAACGCGTTTCTTCTTCCTTCATCCCTTCTTCCCACTTTTTCGTGGTATGGGTATCGCCGACGGAAAGATAGCCCTGATCCCACAGCGGATGGTAGCTGAGGCCATGTTCTTTCAGGTACTGGAAGACCTGACGGTTATCCCAGTCAATGATCGGCAGGATTTTAAACACACCACGCTGAACCGCCAGAACCGGCAGATGCGCACGGCTGCCGGACTGTTCGCGACGCAGACCGGCGAACCAGGTCTGCACGCCGAGCGTCTGAATCGCACGATTCATCGGCTCAACTTTATTGAGGTGGTTGTACTTCTCAATGCCTTCGACGCCCTGCTCCCACAGTTTGCCGTAACGCGCTTCCTGCCAGGCAGGCGATTGCTCCGCACGGAAGATCTTCAAGTTCAGGCTGAGCTGCTCAGTTAACGAATCAATGAACTGGTAGGTTTCCGGGAACAAATAACCGGTATCCGTGAGGATCACCGGAATGTCCGGTTTCTGCTGCGTCACCAGATGCAGGCTCACGGCCGCCTGAATACCAAAGCTGGAGGACAACGCAAATTCACCGGGCATATTCTCCAGTGCCCACTGCACACGCTCCTGTGCAGACAGTTTTTCAAGGCTGACGTTAATTTCCGCCAGCGCCAGGGCCTGTCCGGACTTCGGCATGTCGTTCAGTTCGGCCAGAGTCAGATTCAATGAACTCATGGTGCCTCCTGTCAGTCGTAACGGTTAGTCGTAGAAATCACGGGCCGGATCAAGCACCGGTCTGATGATCCCCGCGCGGATCACGAAATCACCAAAACCTTCGCCAGTTTCGCGCTCTTTTGCCCAGCGCCCTACCAGTTCGTCGATGATTGTCAGGATCTCTGCGTCTGAAATATTTTCGCGGTACATCCGCGGAATGCGCGTCCCGGCGCGGTTACCGCCGAGGTGCAGGTTATAACGGTTGAGGGCTTTGCCCACCAGACCAATTTCCGCCAGCAGTGCACGGCCACAACCGTTCGGGCAGCCCGTCACGCGCAGAACGATGTGTTCATCGCCTACGCCATGACCGTGCATGATGCCTTCCACTTTGGTCACAAACTCCGGCAGGAAACGTTCAGCTTCCGCCATCGCCAGCGGACACGTCGGGTAAGACACGCAGGCCATTGAATTTTTACGCTGCTCTGTAACACCGTCGTCGATCAGGCCGTGATTACGCGCCAGCGTTTCTATCGCGTCTTTGTCTTTTTCGGCGACACCGGCCACGATCAGGTTCTGGTTAGCAGTTAGCCTGAAATCGCCTTTGTGGATCTTAGCAATTTCTGCCAGACCGGTTTTCAGCGGCTTGCCCGGATAATCCAGAATACGGCCATTTTCGATAAACAGGGTCAGGTGCCACTGTTTGTCGATGCCTTTCACCCAGCCGATACGATCGCCGCGGCCGGTGAATTCGTAAGGGCGGATTTCAGCGAACTGAATTCCCGCGCGCTTTTCCACTTCAGCTTTGAATACCGGCACGCCAACGCGTTCCAGCGTGTATTTCGTTTTGGCGTTTTTACGGTTGGTACGGTTACCCCAGTCCCGCTGCGTGGTCACCACGGCTTCGGCTACGGCCAGCGTTTTCTCCAGCGGGATAAAGCCCAGCTCGCTGGCGGTACGGGCGTAAGTCGCTTTATCGCCGTGTGCGATAGAAAGACCGCCGCCGACCAGTACGTTAAAACCGATCAGTTTACCGTTGTCAGCAATCGCCACGAAGTTCAGATCGTTCGCATGAAGATCAACATCGTTTTGCGGCGGGATCACCACGGTGGTTTTGAATTTACGTGGCAGATAAGTCGCGCCCAGAATCGGCTCTTCGTCAGTGGTTTCGACTTTTTCCTGATCGAGCCAGACTTCGGCGTAAGCACGGGTGCGCGGCAGCAGATGTTCGGAGATTTTCTTCGCCCACTGATACGCTTCCTGATGCAGTTCAGACTCCACCGGATTCGACGTACATAGCACGTTACGGTTAACGTCGTTGGCGGTCGCCAGTGCATCCAGGCCGAGTTTATTCAGCAACTGATGCACCGGTTTTACGTTCGGTTTCAGAATGCCGTGGAACTGGAATGTCTGACGGTTAGTAATACGGATGCTGCCGTAGATCGTGCTGTCTTCGGCAAATTTGTCGATGCCAAGCCATTGCGAAGGCGTCATCACCCCGCCCGGCAGACGGCAACGCAGCATCATGGCGTGACGCGGCTCCAGCTTTTGCTCAGCACGTTCAGCACGAATATCGCGGTCGTCCTGCTGGTACATGCCGTGGAAACGGATCAACAGGAAATTGTCACCGTTGAAACCGCCGGTCAGGCCGTCTTTTAAATCATCGGCAATGGTTCCGCGCAGGAAATGACTTTCCTTTTTCAGGCGTTCGGCGTCGGCCAGAGGCGCATCGACAATCAGCGGACCGGGGCCGGGATTGAGTTCACTCCACAACTTTTTGCTCATAAGTTTTTACTCATCGCTCTAATTTTTATAAACGCCAGATTAGTAAACGTCACGCTGATAGCGGCGATCCAGACGCAACTCGCTGAGATATTCGTCGGCGGTTTCCAGATCCATCACGCCATATTCGGCAATAATCTCCAGCAGCGCCTGCTCTACGTCTTTCGCCATACGGTTGGCGTCGCCGCAAACATAGACGTGCGCGCCTTCCTGCAACCATTGCCAGACTTCAGCGCCGCTCTCGCGCAGCTTGTCCTGTACGTAAACTTTTTCCGCCTGGTCACGCGACCACGCCAGACTGATGTGGGTCAGCAGGCCGTCTTTCACGTAGCGCTGCCATTCCACCTGATAAAGGAAATCGTCGGTGAAGTGCGGATTGCCGAAGAACAGCCAGTTTTTGCCGCTGGCCCCGTCGTTATCACGCTGCTGGATGAACGCGCGGAACGGCGCAATCCCGGTGCCCGGCCCGATCATAATGACCGGCGTTTCAGGATTAGCTGGCAGACGGAAATTGTCGTTGTGCTCGATGAAGACTTTCACCTCGCCGTCTTCTTCCAGACGGTCAGCCAGATAACCTGATGCTCCACCGGAACGCGGACGGCCATCAATGTCATAACGCACAACGCCAACGGTGATATGCACCTCGGATTCGGTTTCGGCCTGTGACGAGGCAATCGAATACAGGCGCGGCGTCAGCGGACGCAGTAAATCCACCAGTTGCTGAGCGTCGAGTTCAGTCGGTGCCCGGCGCACCATGTCAACAAACGGCACGGTTTGCGCGTATTGCAAAAGCGCAGGTTTGTCGGCCAGCAATCCGGTCAGATGCTCATCGCGGCAAAGCGCGGCGTATTTCTCAATGATTGGCGTGGTGTTTTGCGTCAGCTCGATATGATGCTGGAGGGCTTCAGACAGCGGCATTGATTTGCCGTTGATGCCGACCGTCTCATCGCCTTTCAGCCACAGCAGTTCCACGACTTCCTGCACCAGCTGCGGATCGTTTTCAAACCAGATCCCCAGCGCATCGCCCGGCTGGTAACGCAGACCAGAATCACCGAGATCGATTTCCAGATGACGCACATCTTTATCCGAATCGCGGCCGGTGATTTTCTGGTTCACCGCAAGCGTCGCCGTCAGCGGTGCTTCTTTCGTATACGGGCTGCTGTCGATCTGATTTACACTGCCCGCCAGCGTCGGCGCGGCATGCGCGGAAGTGTCTGCTGGTACGCGCTGTTTCAGCACTTCAACTATGCGCTTGCGCCATCCGGCGGCAGTCTCTTTATATTCAACGTCCGCATCTACGCGGTCTAACAGACGCTCCGCGCCCAGTTCGCCCAGACGCGTATCGAAGTCTTTACCGGCCTGGCAGAAGAACTCATAAGAGGTATCGCCAAGCGCGAACACCGCAAAAGCCGTGTCCGTGAATTTTGGGGCTTTTTTGGATTGCAGGAATTTATGCAGCGCGACGGCTTCTTCCGCCTGCTCGCCTTCGCCCTGCGTCGACGCCACAATCAGCAGCAGTTTTTCCTGCGCGATTTGCTTGAATTTGTAATCACCGGCATTCACCAGATTCACATTCAGTTTTGCGGCAATCAGGTCATCACGTAACTGTTCGGCCACGCGGCGGGCATTGCCGGTTTGCGAGGCAGAAATCAAGGTAATCGATGCTGCTGCCGGCACCGGTGCCGGCGCGGCCACAGCGCCCGGTTGCTGGTTAACCATCCCCCAGAAATAACCGGAAAGCCAGGCCATCTGAGTCGGTGAATAATCACTCGTTGCCGATTGAAGTCGTGCCAGTTGCTCGGGGGTCAGCGGGAGCAGTGAAATTGGAGGAGCCTGAGTCGTCATCGCAGTACGAATTCCCTTATGCATAAGCCAGTCATCAATCCGGCCTTCAGCGGCTTTCAGGGGATACCTACGCGCGGAAAAGACCTTCAGAAAGTGTAAGGTTAACGAGCCGGATAATAACAATTAAAGAAGTGATGGAAATAATAAATAACCAAAATGACTAAGAGGATTTAGCGGTAAGTTCTATCTGAAAAAGTGGTAAAGGGAGTTTTTTATCGTACTGAAATCGCTATGAAATTTCCCACACACTTCGCGGGCATTTTCAAAGTGACGGAAAGTAAAAGAAAAACCCCGCCGGAGCGGGGTGATGAAATTTTTTCAGGACACGGCTTTTACGCTCAAGTCTCAGAGATGGAAGGCGTTATGCTGCTCGAACCACGCAAACTGGCCGGCGGCAAAGACCGACATTTTACTGCCGCTGTGGCCGATGTCAGAGAGGTCCATAAAGTGCCAGTTGAACGGCGTATTGTTCTGTTCGGCACGCTGCTGGGATGTGGTGAAATAGCTTTCTGCACGTTCCAGCCGGTTGGTCCCCTGCGCCATCGCCTGTTTGGATTTACGCAGCAGATGATTTTCCGGATCGTCATCTTCAGCGCCCACGGCAATCAGCACCGGTTTCGCAAAATAATCATTGAGCTGTTGCTGGTTTACCGCCACTGGCGCTTCACGCAAGCCATACGGCCAGCGCTGATCGGTATCCGGCAATGTCCACCAGCCGGCCGCAGCGCAGACGGCAGCTTTGACATTCGGCTCAGGCAATAACGTCAGCATGCGGTGAACGAACTGGCAGCCCGCGCTGTTCCCGAACAAATAGTATTGCTTCTGGCCCGTCACGCCCTGCTTTTGCAACGTCGTAAACAGATTATCGACCATGCTGAACGCCCACTGAGATTTAGGCAGACGGCGGTGCGTTTTGCTGTCCACCAGATTTCCAAGGTTGTACCCCGCCGCGCCCGGGAATTCCTGTTCGCTGAAATGCGGCACGATAACGCGCAAATGATACTGATCTGCAACGGTTATCCAGTCATTACGGTAGGTTGCCGCGTTGCGGTCAACGCCGGTCATGACCATCACTACCGGCGTATTTTCATCAGCCTCTGCGGGCTGGTAGGTGAAGACTTCCAGCGTCTTTTTACTCTGAGCCAGAGTAACATGCATGACACCGGCACCCGGCGGGAATATCAGCGGAGCTTTCGGTATAGCCGTTTTGGCGACCGGTGGCACTTTTGCCGCAGGCTGAACGGTTTTAGCCGCGGCGGGCGCGGCTTCCTGTGCGGGAGCCGTGGTTTCTGCCTGCACGCTGGCAGAGAACAACAGCGCCAGAACAGCGCAACGAAGCACAGTAATCATTCACTATCTCAACAGGTTAGTTTCTACCGGCTCACTGTAAGCCAGCAATGCGGGCGGAGTAAAGAGAGTAAAAGTCAGGATTTGGTGAAGAAAAGCGCAGTTAAGTCATGGCACGTAAGCCGGTATTCCGGTACTATGCCGCGTTTTTTCGAGCAACGAGACAGCCTCATGACCACCACATTATTTAAAGATTTTCAGTTCGAAGCCGCACACCATTTACCGCACGTCCCTGCCGGACACAAATGCGGCCGGTTGCATGGCCACTCTTTTACCGTTCGTATAGAAATCACCGGTGAAGTGGATCCGCACACAGGCTGGGTAATGGATTTCGCCGATCTGAAAGCTGCATTCAACCCGACGCTGGACCGCCTCGATCATTATAATCTGAATGATATTCCGGGCCTGGAAAACCCAACCAGCGAAGTGCTGGCGGAATGGATCTGGAATGAGATGAAGCCGAAGCTGCCTTTACTTTCCGCCGTGCGCGTGAAAGAAACTTGCACAGCGGGTTGCGTCTATAAAGGCTGATCCACCCGATATGGCTATTTAGGCGATATTTAAGTATTTATGGGTCTGCATCGACAGCCGCCAGTTCTTTGCAATGCAGGTCGCAATGCACAGTCTGGTGGCTTCTTCTTTTTGGCTGATAGGCTGCAACGCGATAATGCGTGATTTGCTGTCGGTCAGCGTTTCCAGCAATGCTTCCAGTGCGTCGATATCACGCTGACGCGCCACCGGATGTTTCACTTCATCAGCACGTTTCAGCGCCTGCGGCAGAATGTCGTACCCGCCACGCATATTCACTTTAGGTGAAACGGTGACCCAGGTATTCACTGAACAACGCACTTCATGCGTGCCGCTGGTTTCAATCTGACAACTGAAGCCGTTTTTCTCGAGCAAAGAGGTCAGCTCGGTCAGGTCATAAATGCACGGCTCGCCGCCGGTGATCACCACGTGACGGGCGGTGTAACCCTGTTGTGCGATGACGTCCAGCAACTGTTCTGACGTCGCGTTACCCCAGGCATCACTCTCTTCGGTTTTGACCAGAATGCGCTGCATATCGACTTCCCGATCGGCAATTTTATCCCAGGTGTGTTTGGTGTCGCACCAGCTGCAACCCACCGGGCAGCCTTGCAGGCGCACAAAAATCGCCGGCACGCCGGTAAAATAACCTTCCCCTTGCAGGGTTTCGAACATCTCATTAATCGGGTACTGCATCGTTTTCTCAGTCATCTCTAAAAAATCAGCGCGCATTATCACAGATAAGACGGGTGAGGCCAAACTTGTGCTGTAAATGAGTATGGCAGATTTGCCCGACACCATTTTTCAGGCATAAAAAAACCCGCCGGAGCGGGTTTTTAAGAAAGCGTTACAGGGCAATAATTACTGACCTTTAACTTCTTTCAGACCGTTGAACGGAGCAGGAGTACCCTGTGCCGCCAGCGCTTCTTCGATACGGATCAGCTGGTTGTATTTAGCAACACGGTCAGAACGGCTCATAGAACCGGTTTTGATCTGGCCAGCAGCAGTACCGACCGCAAGGTCAGCGATGGTTGCATCTTCAGTTTCGCCTGAACGGTGAGAGATAACGGCAGTGTAGCCAGCATCTTTAGCCATTTTGATCGCAGCCAGAGTTTCGGTCAGTGAACCGATCTGGTTGAATTTGATCAGAATGGAGTTAACGATGCCTTTGTCGATACCTTCTTTCAGGATCTTGGTGTTGGTTACGAACAGATCGTCACCCACCAGTTGGATTTTGTCGCCCAGAACTTTAGTCTGGTAAGCAAAGCCAGTCCAGTCAGACTCGTCCAGACCGTCTTCGATAGAAACGATTGGGTATTGTTTGGTCAGGTCTTCCAGGAAGTGAGTGAACTCTTCAGAAGTGAAAGCTTTGTTGCCTTCGCCAGCCAGAACGTATTTGCCATCTTTGTAGAACTCAGATGCCGCACAGTCCATCGCCAGAGTGATGTCTTTGCCCAGTTCGTAGCCTGCTGCTTTAACCGCTTCAGCGATCACAGCCAGAGCTTCTGCGTTAGAACCCAGGTTTGGCGCGTAGCCACCTTCGTCACCAACAGCAGTACCCATGCCTTTAGATTTCAGAACTTTAGCCAGGGTGTGGAAAACTTCAGAACCCATACGGATGGCTTCTTTCAGCGTTTTCGCGCCAACAGGCTGAATCATGAACTCTTGAATATCAACGTTGTTATCAGCGTGTTCGCCGCCGTTGATGATGTTCATCATAGGCAGTGGCATAGAGTATTTGCCTGGGGTGCCGTTCAGTTCTGCGATGTGGGCGTACAGTGGCAGACCTTTAGAAGCAGCAGCCGCTTTAGCAGCAGCCAGGGAAACAGCCAGAATCGCGTTAGCACCGAAGTTAGATTTGTTTTCGGTACCGTCCAGGTCGATCATGATTTTATCGATGTTAGCCTGGTCTTTTGCGTCTTTGCCCAATACAGCCTGAGCAATTGGACCGTTAACAGCAGCAACGGCTTTCAGAACGCCTTTACCCAGGAAACGGGATTTGTCACCGTCACGCAGTTCCAGCGCTTCGCGGGAACCGGTAGAAGCACCTGATGGCGCAGCAGCCAGACCAACAAAACCACCTTCCAGATGAACTTCAGCTTCTACAGTCGGGTTACCACGTGAATCGATGATTTCGCGACCGATGACTTTAACGATTTTGGACATTAGGATTTCCTCAGTACAAGTTAACTAAAGCTTCAGACAAACGACGCATCTGCGACACGTCGTTTCCCCTGTATTTTATTTTACCTGACGCTTCTGATACTCACCGGCAGCCTTCACGAAGCCTGCAAACAACGGATGACCATCACGCGGCGTAGACGTAAATTCTGGATGGAACTGGCAAGCAACAAACCACGGATGGTTTGGCAGCTCGATAATTTCCACCAGTTGCTTATCGCCAGAGCGACCGGCTACGCGTAAACCTGCGGCTTCGATTTGTTTCAGCAGCATATTGTTCACTTCGTAACGGTGACGATGGCGTTCAACTATTGTCGGCTCGCCGTACATCTCGCGAACCAGGCTACCCTCGTTCAGGTGACATTGCTGACCACCTACACGCATGGTTCCGCCTAAATCACTGTCTTCGGAACGTACTTCGACGTTACCTTCTTCATCGCGCCATTCAGTGATGAGGGCGACTACCGGGAACTTACAGTCTGGCACAAATTCCGTTGAGTTGGCGTTATCCATACCCGCAACGTTACGGGCAAACTCAATCAACGCAACCTGCATACCCAGACAAATACCCAGATAAGGAATGTTGTTTTCACGCGCATAACGGGCTGTCGCGACTTTCCCTTCCACACCTCGATAACCGAAACCACCCGGGATTAGGATTGCGTCCAGGCCTTTCAGCACTTCGACGCCACGGGTTTCGACATCCTGTGAATCGATAAGTTTAATGTTCACGGTCAGGCGATTTTTCAGGCCACCGTGTTTGAGCGCTTCAATCACAGACTTATACGCGTCTGGCAGCTCAATGTACTTACCGACCATACCGATGGTGACTTCACCGCCCGGATTCGCTTCTTCGTAAACAACCTGTTCCCACTCGGACAGATTGGCTTCCGGCGCGTTGATGCTGAAACGTTTACAAATATAGTCGTCCAGACCCTGAGATTTCAATAGGGCCGGGATTTTATAAATGGAATCAACATCTTTAAGGGAGATAACCGCTTTTTCCGGCACGTTACAGAACAGCGCAATTTTTGCACGCTCATTAGCAGGAACAGCGCGGTCAGAACGGCAGATCAGCACGTCTGGCTGGATACCGATAGACAGCAGTTCTTTCACAGAGTGCTGGGTCGGTTTTGTTTTCACTTCACCGGCAGCGGCCATGTACGGCACCAGGGTCAGGTGCATGTACAGCGTATGTTCACGGCCCACTTCAACCGCCATCTGACGAATCGCTTCCAGGAACGGCAGGGATTCGATATCACCGACAGTACCGCCAATTTCAACCAGCACGACATCGTGGCCTTCGCCGCCTTCAATGATGCGTTCTTTGATGTTGTTGGTGATGTGCGGGATAACCTGAATGGTCGCGCCGAGATAATCGCCGCGGCGCTCTTTGCGCAGCACGTCAGAATAGATACGGCCCGTGGTGAAGTTGTTGCGGCGAGTCATCTTGGTGCGGATGAAACGCTCGTAGTGACCCAGATCGAGATCGGTTTCAGCGCCATCTTCGGTAACGAAGACTTCGCCGTGTTGAGTAGGGCTCATCGTACCCGGATCCACGTTGATATACGGGTCCAGTTTCATGATGGTCACGTTGAGGCCACGGGCTTCGAGAATAGCCGCCAGAGAGGCTGCGGCAATGCCTTTACCCAGAGAGGATACGACCCCGCCGGTCACAAAAATATAATTAGTTGTCATGCTGAACCTGAGAGGTTAGGTTTAAAGATGATGGAGTAACCAAGACGGGAAAACAGTATACCGGAACCTTGTGTGCGCCACAAATAATCGTTTTGCTGTCCATCATCGTTTCCTTGCCGTCAGTTCAGAAAGGTTTTGCCTTTCAGCCCTTCCCTCTCAGTCTTTCAAAAACAAACAGTTAGCTGATAAAACATGCATTACTGTTCGCATAACTCACTAAAACATCTTAGATTTCAATTTGTTGGACTTTAATGCTCGCCGATCAGCGTTTTAGCCCCTGAATGACACTGAGCTTAACCGTTTCAGCATTGTCAGATCTTGTCGCCGATCAAAGTCGTATTCGCCGATCTCAGTCTTCCTGCTTTTTCACCTGCTGCCAGGCAGCTTCCATCTGTTCTAGCGTGGCGTCTTCCATATTTAACCCTTTGCTGCGAATAATCTCCTCAACCTGCCGGAAACGACGCTCAAACTTGCGGTTAGCGGCCTGCAATGCATCTTCCGCTTTATGGCCGAGATGACGTGAAAGATTAACGGTCGCGAACAGCAGATCGCCGATCTCCTCACCCAGTTTCTCCTCGTCGATCACGGCCTGACGCGCTTCAAACATCACCTCGTCGATTTCTTCGTACACTTTGTCGAGCACCGGCCCGAGCGTCGTCCAGTCGAAGCCGACATTGGAACAGCGCTTCTGAATTTTGTGTGCTTTCATCAGCGCTGGCAGAGCAGACGGAATGTCATCGAGCGCGGAATGCAGGGATTTTTCCGCCCGCTCCTGCGCCTTACGCGCTTCCCATTTTACCAGCACGTCTTTGCTGCTAGCCTCTTTCGACCAGGCCGCTTCAGTGCCAAAGATCTGCGGATGGCGGCGCTCTAATTTGTCTGAAATAGCGTTGCAGATATCGTCAAATTCAAACAATCCCTGCTCGCTGCCCATTTGCGCGTAGAACACCACCTGGAACAGCAGATCACCCAGTTCGTCGCGCACATCGGCGTAATCTTTGCGGGCAATCGCGTCCAGCACTTCGTAGGTTTCTTCCAGCGTATATGGCGCGATAGTCTCGAATGTCTGCTCTTTATCCCAGGGGCAACCGGCTTGGGGGTCACGCAGAGTTTTCATGATGGTGAGCAAACGTTGCAAAGGAGTTTCAGTCATGGCGCCCGTCCGTTTTAAAATTTTTTCTGGCGGAATAAAAATAGAAAAGGCCCGACTGGCGGGCCTTGAGATAAAGATAATCAACTGCCGTGCAGTCGCTTCGCTTCAATAACGTCAGGAAGCTGATTCAGTTTGGCAATCACGCGCCCCAGAACCTGAGGGTTGTAGATTTCGATATCCATATCGATGGTTGCAAGTTGCTGTTTGGTATCACTGCGGCTGGCTACGCCCAGCACGTTCACCTTTTCGTTGGCCAGAATAGTCGTGATATCACGCAGCAGCCCGCTGCGGTCGTTCGCGACCACACGCACCACCAGTGAATAGCCGCTGGAATAGCTTTCGCCCCACACGGCGTCTACCACGCGTTCCGGCGCATTCGAGCGCAAATCTTCCAGTTGATCACAATCGGCGCGGTGGATGGAAATCCCGCGCCCCTGCGTGATGTAGCCGACGATTTCATCGCCCGGAATTGGCTGGCAACAACGGGCAATGTGGTGCATCAGATTGCCCACGCCTTCGACCACGACGCGGCCATTATCTTTGGTACGCGTCGGTGGTGGCGTGGTTTTCTGCGTCAGCTGGCGCAGCGCTTCTTTATCCAGTTCTTCCGCGCTCGGCTTTTTCAGCTGCGATTGCAGGAAGTTAACCATCTGGTTGATGCGGATATCGCCGTTACCGATCGCAGCCAGAACCTCGTCGAGCGAGTTCACGTTGTAGCGCGGCAGAAGCAGTTTCTCGGCATCTTTGATGCTGATATCCAGCCGATCCAGTTCATCGTCGAGGATTTGTTTACCGGCAATAATGTTCTTATCCCGATCCTGCTTACGGAACCAGTTCTGAATTTTCGAACGTCCGCGGCTGGTAGTGACATAACCGAGGCTCGGATTCAGCCAGTCGCGGCTTGGGTTCGCATGCTTCTGGGTGATGATTTCAATCTGATCGCCCATCTGCAACTGATAGGTAAACGGCACGATACGCCCGCCGATTTTCGCCCCGATACACCGGTGACCGACATCACTGTGGATGTGGTACGCAAAATCGAGCGGCGTGGAGCCCATCGGCAGATCGATAACATCGCCTTTTGGCGTAAACACGTAAACGCGGTCGTCGAAGACCTGACTGCGCACTTCGTCGAGCATTTCGCCCGAATCGGCCATTTCTTCCTGCCACGCGATAAGTTTACGCAACCACGCGATGCGCCCTTCATAACCACCGCTGCGGCCACCGACCACGGCGGTACCTTCTTTGTATTTCCAGTGCGCGGCGACGCCCAGCTCGGCGTCTTCGTGCATCTGGCGGGTACGGATCTGCACTTCCAGCGTTTTACCGCGCGGCCCCAAAACAACGGTATGTATCGACTGATAACCGTTTGGTTTCGGGTTAGCGACGTAATCGTCAAACTCATCCGGCAGATGGCGGAAATGGGTGTGCACAATCCCTAACGCGGCATAGCAATCCTGCAAACGTTCCACCACGATACGCACGGCGCGCACGTCGAAGAGTTCATCGAAGGACAGGGATTTTTTCTGCATCTTGCGCCAGATGCTGTAGATATGTTTCGGGCGGCCATAAACATCAACTTTGATGCCCTCTTCCGCCATCGCATTTTTAACGGTCGAGACAAAATCGTCGATGTACTGCTCGCGGTCAATACGTCGCTCGTGCAGCAGTTTGGCAATGCGTTTGTATTCGTCGGGATGCAGATAGCGGAAGCAGAAATCTTCCAGCTCCCATTTGAGCTGGCCGATACCCAGGCGGTTCGCCAGCGGCGCATAGATATTGGTACACTCTTTTGCAGCCAGAACGCGCTCTTCCTCCGGCGCGTCTTTGACTTCACGCAGATGCGCAATACGTTCTGCGAGCTTGAGCACCACGCAGCGGAAATCTTCCACCATCGCCAGCAACATGCGGCGGACGTTATCCACCTGCTCGGAGCCCATCGAATCGTTTTGTGTGGCTTTCAGCTGGCGGATGGCGTCCATATCACGGACACCGTGAACCAAATCCGTGATGCCTTTGCCGAATTGCTGCGTGAGGGTTTCTTCGTCGATGATGCCGTCATCGACCAGCGGGAACAGCAGCGCGGCGCGCATACTGTCGTTATCCATGCTGAGGGTCGAGAGGATTTCAACCATTTCCAGACCGCGCCAAAGCAGAAGTGACGCGTCAGGATGGCCCTGCGTTTGCTGTTCGCAGTAGCGCCAGGTTTCGGCTAAACGCTCACATGATTGCTGGCTGGACAGCCCTAAACTGTTGATCCAATCGTCGAGCGCAAACTCGCCAGCCGTATTCAGATGTGCACTTCTTACCGCAACCATACCCTCTCCCTACGTTTCTGATACAACGCCTGTATCAGACGGGTTGATAAACAGAGCCATCGATTCAAGGTGCCCGGTGTGCGGGAACATATCCAGCATACGAACCTGAGCTAAGCGATAACCCGCCTCCAACAAAATTTTACTGTCCCGGGCCAAAGTCGTGGGATTGCAGGACACGTACACCACGCGCCTCGGGGCAAGCTTAATAATCTGCGTCATTACGCCAGCAGCGCCGCCCCGGGCCGGATCCAGCAGGACTTTCGTGAAGCCTTGCGCCGCCCAGGGTTGCTTACTGACATCGTCTTCCAGATTTTCGTGAAAGAACGACACATTATCTAATCCATTATTCCGGGCATTATCTTGCCCATTCGCCACCAGTGTAGCAACACCTTCGACGCCGACAACCTGCTTAGCTCTTTTTGCCAGCGGCAGGGTGAAATTTCCCATCCCGCAGAACAAATCCAGCACGCGATCTTCAGGTGTCAGTTCCAGCCACTGCAAGGCCTGTGCCACCATTTGCTGGTTAACCGCATCATTGACCTGAATAAAATCACGCGGACCAAATTTCAGATTCAAACCCTCAATCTGGTAATAAGGCGTCTCGCCGCATAAACGCTCCAGCGTATCACTGTCGGGCGCCAGGAAAATCGTCAGCTGATGTAGCGCGGCAAATGCTGTCAGACGCGCACGGTCGGTTTCACTGAGCGGATCAAGATGACGCAGCACCAGCAGCGGACCATTATCCGCCAGCACCAGTTCCAGATGCCCGAGGCGTTTCGCCGCCGTCAGCGAGGAGAGGCATTTCTGCACCGGCACCAACAGTTGCTCCAGTTCAGGGCGCAGCACCGGGCATTTTGTGATGGCAACCAGATCGTTCGACCCTTCCTGACGAAATCCCATCACCAGCGGACCGTTCACGGTTCCGGCTTTACGTCCCGGTTTAACGCCGGCGATTTGTAATCCCAGACGCGCGCGACGGCGGTAGCCGTATTGCGGACCGGCAATCACCGGCTGTTCCTGCGCCTGCACGCCAGTTTCGCGGGAGATCAGGCGCAACAATGACGCCGCTTTACTGCGCTGTTGCAGCGCCTCGCTGGCGTGCTGCTGCTGACAGCCTCCGCACGTCGAATAATGCGGGCACTGCGGTTTTACGCGCTCGGCACTGGTATTCAGCAAACGTTTCAGACGCCCTTTGGCGTACTTGCTTTTATCTTCTGTTAAAGTGACTTCCGCCTGTTCGTCAGGCAGTAAACCACTGACAAATACCGCTTTGCCGTTGTGACGCGCAACACCCTGCCCGAAAGCATCAAGGTCGGTGGCGGTCACAGTTATCGTTTGCCGGGTCGTCACGCGGCGGTTCGGAGAGTAGAATTGAGCCATTATTGTCGATTGCACGCTGGTTTATTAAGCTTACTTTAGGTAATTCTCCCACATTGGAACCTCATGACCAAATATAGCCTTCGCGCACGGATGATGATCCTGATTCTGGCACCGACGTTAATGATCGGTTTGCTGCTCAGCACCTTCTTTGTGGTGCACCGCTACAACGAGTTGCAGAACCAGCTGACAGACGCCGGAGCAAGCATTATCGAACCTCTGGCGGTCGCGAGCGAATACGGCATGACGTTCCGCGAACGCGAACCGGTGAAGCGCCTGATCAGCCGCCTGCACCGCAATCACTCAGATATTGTCCGCAGCATCAGCGTTTTCGACGGCGACAACAAACTGTTCGCTACCTCCAACTCGCTGCGCGAAGGCAGTCCGTTGCAGGTGAAAAGTGTCGACGATATTCCGCGCAGCCTGACCAAAGTTCGCGCCGGCGATATGTTAATCCTGCGCACACCGATTCAGGCCGAAAACCACACGGAAACGGATGATGAAGCGTTCATGTTGTCTCAGGAACACATGCTAGGCTATATCGCCATTGAGCTGGATTTACGTTCCGTGCGCCTTGCGCAATATCAGGAAGCGTTCGTTTCCACCATGCTGCTGTTGCTGTGTCTGGGGATCGCCACCCTGTTTGCTTACCGCCTGATGCGCGACGTCACCGGCCCCATACGCAATATGGTCAATACGGTTGACCGTATCCGCCGCGGCCAGCTCGACAGCCGCGTGGAAGGCAATATGCCGGGCGAGCTGAGCATGCTGAAAAACGGCATCAACTCGATGGCGATGTCGCTGACGGCGTATCACGAAGAAGTGCAGCAGAACATCGATCAGGCCACGTCAGATTTGCGTGAAACGCTTGAGCAGATGGAAATCCAGAACGTCGAGCTGGATCTCGCGAAAAAACGTGCGCAGGAAGCCGCGCGTATTAAATCTGAATTCCTGGCCAATATGTCCCACGAGTTGCGTACGCCGCTGAACGGCGTGATTGGCTTCACCCGTCAGACGCTGAAAACACCGCTCTCGCCAACGCAGGCGGATTACCTGCAAACCATCGAGCGTTCCGCGAATCACCTGCTGACCATCATTAATGACGTCCTGGACTTCTCGAAGCTGGAAGCCGGCAAGCTGGTGCTCGAACATATTCCCTTCGCCCTGCGTGAAATGCTCGATGAAGTGGTGATCCTGCTCGCCCACACCGCGCATGATAAGGGGCTGGAGCTGACGCTGAACGTCCACAACAACGTGCCGGAAAACGTTCTCGGCGACCCGATGCGCATGCAGCAAGTGGTTACTAACCTGCTGGGAAATGCGATTAAATTCACCGAAAGCGGTAACATTGATATCAATGTTGAATTGCGCTCGCAGAATAATTTGCAAGTGGAACTGGAAGTGCAGATCCACGATACCGGCATCGGGATTTCCGAGCGCCAGCAGTCGCAGCTTTTCCAGGCCTTCCGTCAGGCAGATGCCAGCATTTCACGCCGTCACGGCGGCACCGGTCTGGGGCTGGTCATCACTCAGCGTCTGGTCAAAGAAATGGGCGGCGACATCAGCTTCTACAGCCAGATCAACCGCGGTTCGACGTTCTGGTTCCACGTCACGCTGGAACTCAATGAAAACCGCCACGTGACGCCGGTTTCTATGAGCGGCCTTGAAGGCAAACGTCTGGCCTACGTCGAAGCCAACCCGGCGGCGGCGAAAGCCACGATGGAAATCCTGCAAGCCACACCGCTTGATATCACCCACCGCACCACGCTGGCGGCGCTGCCGGATGCGTATTACGACATGATGCTGTGCAGCATTCCGGTCAAACCGGATCAGACGCTCTCCGATTACGACGGCAAACTGAAAAAAGTGCTGAGCATGACGCGCCACCTTCTGCTGGCGTTGCCGAGCCAGTTCCAGGTCGATGCCGAAGAACTGAAACGACGCGGCGTGCAGGCTTGCCTGATCAAACCGATGTCCAGCATCCGCCTGCTGCCTTTGTTGCTTAAAGAACAACAGACCTCGGTCAGGGTGATTAACAACGAAGAAGGCCGGACTTCGCGCCTGCCGCTGACCGCGATGGCGGTGGACGATAACCCGGCGAACCTCAAACTGATTGGCGCGTTGCTCGAAGAACTGGTGGAAACCACCGTGCTGTGCCACAGCGGTGAGGAAGCGATTGAAGTCGCGCGTCATACCGATCTGGATATTATTTTGATGGATATCCAGATGCCGGATATCGACGGTATCCGCGCCAGCGAAATCATTCACCAGATGGCGCGCCACGCGAATACGCCGGTCGTCGCGGTCACCGCGCACTCGCTGAGCGGCGAGCGCGAACAACTGCTGAAACTCGGCATGGATGATTATCTGGCGAAACCCATCGACGAAAGCATGCTGAAAAATGTGCTGTCGCGTCATCATTCTCATCAGACGCAGCTGAATTCGCCGTTACAAACCGAAGAAAAACTCGCGCCAATCAGTACGCTCGACTGGCAGCTGGCGCTGAGCCAGTCCGCCAATAAAGTCGCGCTGGCGCAGGATTTACTGCAAATGCTGGTGGAGTTCCTGCCGCAGGTGGCCGAACGGGTGGAAGCCATCACGCGTAACGAGCCGGATAACGATATTTTGGCGCTTATCCATAAACTGCACGGCAGTTGCAGCTACAGCGGCGTGCCGCGCCTGAAACAGCTGTGTTTCTACATCGAACAACAACTGCGTCAGGGCGTGAGCGTCGATGCGCTGGAGCCGGAATGGTTCGAGCTGCTCGACGAAATCGAAAATGTGAAACAGGCTGCGGTGGCATATTTGCCGAGGTAAAACCGCAAAATAAAACGCCCGATCATGCCGGGCGTTTTGGTTTCTGCAAATCAGCGCATCAGAACCAGGTTTTCACCGCGCCGGTGACATCCCATTGTTCATTAACCAGCAATAACTGACGCCATTTGTCGAACGTCAGGCACGGATGGCAGATATCAAACACCAGCATATCGCCGACTTTCAGATCCGCATTTTCCGGGATCGACATAAACGCATGCTGATCCATCATCGCGTAAACTTTCCAGTTCTCAGGCGCAGGCACCACGGTGGTGTAACCGGCCTGCGTGGCGCTGTGCGGACGGAAATGCCCGGCGGCTTTCGGATAACCGGCGTCATAACCCGCATCGCGCTTGCCTAAAGCGATAATCGCCCTGCCCGGTTCCGGCAAAGACTGCACCGCCGCCCAGACCTGCAACGCGGGTTGTAAACTGCTGTTCATCTCACGCGCCACCGGATTGCTGGTTTGCATACGTTCCAGCGCCGCCTGATATGCACCAACGTCATGCGTCACGTAGCAACCCGAACGCAAAATAATATCCAGCGTATAACGCTTTTGCGCATCCAGATGCGGATCTTCCCGCGTCAGTTCTTCCGCCACTACGTCAAACCAGGCCGAACCGGCACCGGTTAAAATCACCGTGGATTCAGCGAATTCCCCGGCCTGCGCCAGCACTTCGGTGCGTGCCAGAACATGACGCAGAAAAGTGCGGATCACCGCTTCGTCGTTGCTGACTCCTTCATAAAGTTCGACGCCCACCAGCGCCAGCGATTGCGGCCAGCGTTTCACGGCGGCGAGTACGTCGGCTTCCTGCTGATCTGTGCGGATCCCGGTGCGGCCACCCACAATCCCGTATTCAAACATGATCCGCAATCTGAGCTGCTGGCCGGCAAAATAGTGCCCGAGCGTTTCCACGTTTTCGGCTGAATCCACAATGCAGGTGAAATCAAAATCAGGATCTTCGCGCAGCAGTCCGGCGATCATCGCCATATTGCCTTTACCGACCAGCTGATTCGCCATAATCACTTTGCGGACGCCGTGCTGAAATGCCACGTTCACCTGCGGCGCGGTTGCCAGCGTGATGCCCCACGCGCCGTATTGCATTTGCAGCTGATACAGTTCAGGGCTCATGGTCGTTTTGCCGTGCGGTGCCAGTTTCAGCCGGTAGCGCTGGATAAATTCACGCATCCAGGAAAGGTTGTGTTCGATTCTCTCTTCAAGCAGAACGGCGACCGGCAGGCTGACGTCTTCACGGAGAATATTCCAGCCCTGCGCGCGGATATCGCCCGTCAGCGCACCGGCTTTCAGCGTTCCTAATCCTTTGGTTTGAGTTTCTACCGGCTGCTTCGAAAAATCAGTCTCTGACATGCGTGTTTTCTCATTGGCGAATGTCTCTAAAACCTAACGTAAAATCGCCGCAAATAAAATACAAAAACCGGCGCAGGCTGGGCCTGGACACCGGTTTTTTATACTGACCGTTTCAGCTCAGAGTTTTTGCGATAACTTAATGGTGGCGGCAATATTACGTGCCGACTTGCGCAGATTGTCTGCGGCATTTTTCAGAGCATCATCCAGCGTACAAATGCTGTAAAGCACACTGAAAACGGCGTCCAGTCCGTGGCTGTAAACGACATCCACATCTTTGGTCAGGCTGCCTGCGATACCAATGACAGGTTTGTTATAACGCTTGGCGACCCGCGCGACACCAATCGGCACTTTACCGTTGATGCTCTGGCTATCGATGCGCCCTTCGCCGGTGATAACCAGCGTGGCGTCTTTCACCAGCGCATCAAGACCCAGCGCGTCCGTGACAATCTCAATACCCTGACGAAGTTCAGCATGGCAGAATCCGAACAACGCCGCGCCCATTCCGCCTGCCGCGCCGGCACCCGGAACATGCTCAACGTCAATGCCCAGATCCTTTTTGATCACCCGCGCATAATGATGCAGATAGCCATCGAGCTGTTCGATCATTTCTGGCGTCGCGCCTTTTTGCGGCCCGAAGATCGCAGAAGCGCCGTCTTTTCCGGTCAGCGGATTGGTGACATCACAGGCCACTTCAAAGCGGCATTTTTTAATTCTGGGATCCAGTTCGCTGATGTCGATATGGTGCAGTTTCTCCAGCTCGCCACCACCCTGACCAATTTGCTTGCCTTCTTTGGTCAGCAGTTTTGCGCCCAGCGCCTGCATCATGCCTGCCCCGCCGTCATTTGTGGCGCTACCGCCGATGCCAATAATGCAATGTTTAACGCCATGGTCGAGCGCGGAATGGATCAGCTCGCCCGTACCGAAAGAGGTGGTTTTGAGGGGGTTGCGCTGCGCCGCAGGCACACTTTCCAGCCCGCTGGCGGCCGCCATCTCAATGAAAGCGATTTTCTCATCCCCGGAGAGCCCGAAGAAAGCCTCAAGTGGCGTGCCCAGCGGCCCGGTGACAGTCACCTTAACCACGCGGCCTCCGGTCGCCGCCACCATCGCTTCGACGGTGCCTTCACCACCGTCAGCAACCGGCAGTTTGACATACTCCGCCTCGGGGAAAATCTCACGGAAACCACTCTCGATGGCCTTTGCCACATCCAAAGCAGACAAACTTTCTTTGTATGAATCCGGTGCGATCACTATTTTCATAAAGTCATTACCTTCATAAACTGCACGCGCCGAAGTGGAAAAGCGTCCTGTCAGTTTTGCATCCTGCCTGAAGGGAAACGCGGCCTGTTTGACGATTTTAGGCCACGTTGCCACCACAGACTAACGGGTAACTTCAACCTTCGCTAAGGTTTCATAATAGCGTGCAATGGCGCTATGGTCAGATTGCCCGTGACCATCCGCTTTCAGTGCCTGCATCATTTCCATGACCAGCGAGGTCAGAGGCAGTTGCGCGCCGACGCCGTGAGAAGTGTCCAGCGCGTTGGCTAAATCTTTGATATGCAAATCGATACGGAATCCCGGTTTGAAGTTGCGATCCATCACCATCGGTGCTTTTGCTTCCAGAACCGTACTTCCCGCCAGACCGCCGCGAATCGCCTGGAAAACTAAATCAGGATCCACGCCCGCTTTGGTCGCCAGCACCAGCGCTTCGGACATCGCCGCAATGTTCAGCGCCACAATGACCTGATTCGCCAGTTTGGTGACGTTTCCTGCGCCGATATCACCGGTATGCACCACGGAACCGGCCATGGATTTCATGATTTCATAGCATTTTTCGAAGACCGCTTTATCTCCGCCGACCATGACGGACATGGTGCCGTCGATGGCTTTCGGTTCGCCGCCGGAAACCGGCGCATCGAGCATCGCGATTTCTTTCGCGGTCAGCGCCTGGCTGATTTCACGGCTGGCCAGCGGTGCGATAGAACTCATGTCGATGAAAATCGTACCCGGACGCGCGCCTTCAATCAGGCCATTTTCGCCCAGCGCCACTTCTTTGACCTGCGGTGAATTCGGTAACATGGTGATGATGACGTCAGAGAGCGCAGCGACCGCTTTCGGTGTTTCCGCGGACGTTGCGCCCAGTTTCACAACTTCGCCGACCGCGTCCTGATTACGGTCCATCACGACAACCTCATAACCTGCTTTCAGCAGGTTTTTGCTCATAGGTTTGCCCATGATGCCTAAACCAATAAAGCCAATTTTCATTCGGGTATCCTCTTTATATTGATGTGATGAGACCGGTTCACTGGGTAAAGCGATCGCACAGCGCCTGAGTACCGGCGCGGAAAACGCCTAAATCACTACCGACGGCAACAAAGGTTGCGCCCCAGTCCAGATAGCGACGTGCGTCCGCTTCAACCGGTGCCAGAATGCCGCTGGCCTTGCCGTGTGCTTTTGCACGTTCAAAAATGTGACGGATTGCCGCCTGAACTTCCGGGTGTCCGGCATTACCGAGATGTCCCATGGCCGCTGCCAGATCGCTCGGGCCGACAAAGATGCCGTCGATGCCGTCAACGGCCGCAATCGCATCAAGGTTGTCGACGCCTTGCTGACTTTCGATCTGCACCATAACCGCGATGTTGTCGTTAATGCTGGTGAAATAATCCGGCACGGTGCCGAACATATTGCTGCGATGAGAAACCGAAACGCCGCGGATCCCCGCTGGCGGATAACGGGTAGATGCCACGGCGCGTTCGGCCTGTTCCTGTGTTTCAACAAACGGGATCAGGAAGTTATAGAAACCAATATCCAGCAGGCGTTTGATGACGACCGGATCATTAAATTGCGGGCGCACAACCGGCGCACTGCGGCTGCCTTTCAGCGCCATCAGCTGCGGAACAAACGTCGTGACATCATTCGGCGCGTGTTCGCCATCAAGCAGCAGCCAGTCAAAACCCGCCACACCGAGCACTTCTGTGGAGATCGGATTGCACAGCGCTGACCAGCAGCCAATCAGGGTTTTCCCTTGCAATAAGTCCTGGCGGAACCGGTTTGGAATCATTTGATTACTCATCTCTAACCTCGTTATGGAGCGGGAGCCGGAGTGCCCGGAAAACCCGCCATCGCAATTTACTGTTTTCGAGTTTCAGACGCTTAGGTTCAGCAGCATCGGGCCGGAGCTGAACTCTCATGTTGCACATCACACTATTTATGCAGAATTTTTCGCAGGAAAAAATTCAGTTTTGGAATACTGTTTTATTTTTCTATTTTCTATTATTTCCTGCGAAAAAAACTTATATAAAACCCGCGTTTCGTGCATTTATCCTTGCGTTAAATTAACCCACAGGGTGTTCCAAAATGCTTCCTGAGAGCCAATACAGTATAAAAAACAGGGCTCAAAATAACACTGTGCAATCGCACAAGAATGCACGATGTTATTGTGACTATTCTTTTGCATACACACATCAGCGTGGGAGGAAAATCACAGATTGTGAAAACCGGATATCCCTGCAAAACAAAGGGTGATGTTCATCACATTTAATCTGTCACCTGCCCCACAGAATAACGCTCTGCGGGCAAAAAGCTGGTCAGTTGCACAATGAGCTTCCGGCATCAGTCCTTTATAATGAACTCCCTCTTCCGTACGGACAGCAAGAGTGTCAGCGTAACGTTCAGAGAATTACCTGAAGCCTTCTTTCAGGATATTTAATAAAGCGGAGACAGTTATGTCACGTAATAAAGATAAAGAACATGCTACCGAAGCGCTTTTTATAAAGGTTCATGAAAGCGATAACGTTGCTATTATTGTTAATGACAATGGTTTAAAAGCCGGCACCCGATTTTCTAACGGTCTGGAATTAATTGAGCATATCCCGCAAGGCCACAAAGTGGCTTTAACCCCTATTGCGAAAGGCGGCGATATAATTCGTTATGGTGAAGTCATTGGTTATGCCGTTCGGGATATCGCGCGAGGCGGCTGGATTGATGAATCCCTGGTAGAGCTGCCGGTTGCGCCGGAACTCAACAGTCTGCCGCTGGCGACACGTGTCCCGCAACCGTTGCCGCCGCTGGAAGGTTATACGTTCGAAGGTTATCGCAATGATGACGGCAGCGTAGGCACGAAGAACCTTCTGGGGATCACCACCAGCGTTCACTGCGTGGCGGGCGTAGTGGATTACGTGGTGAAAATCATCGAGCGTGATTTATTGCCAAAATTCCCCAATGTCGACGGCGTTGTTGCACTCAATCACCTTTACGGTTGCGGCGTGGCAATCAACGCGCCCGCGGCCATTGTGCCGATCCGTACTATCCACAATCTGGCGCTGAACCCGAATTTTGGCGGCGAAGTGATGGTCGTCGGGCTGGGTTGCGAGAAATTGCAGCCGGAACGTTTGCTGGAAGGTACGCCGGACGTGCAGGCGATTTCGCTCGATGACACCCACATCGTGCGTTTGCAGGATGAACAGCACGTCGGCTTCCAGTCGATGGTGGACGATATTCTCACCGTCGCGCAGTTCCATCTTCAGCGCCTGAACAGCCGCCAGCGCGAAACCTGCCCGGCGTCGGATCTGGTCGTCGGCACACAATGTGGCGGCAGTGACGCGTTCTCGGGCGTTACGGCGAACCCGGCAGTCGGCTTTGCATCGGACCTGCTGGTGCGCTGCGGCGCGACCGTGATGTTCTCCGAAGTCACCGAAGTCCGCGACGCCATCCATCTGCTGACACCGCGAGCGGCTGACGTGGATGTCGGGAAACGCCTGCTGGAAGAAATGGCCTGGTATGATAATTACCTGTCGATGGGCCAGACCGATCGCAGCGCCAACCCGTCGCCGGGCAACAAAAAAGGCGGTCTGGCGAACGTGGTCGAAAAAGCGCTCGGCTCGATCGCCAAATCCGGCACCAGTGCTATCTCGGAAGTTCTGTCACCCGGACAGCGTCCGACGAAAAAAGGTTTGATCTACGCCGCCACACCTGCCAGCGATTTTGTCTGCGGTACGCAGCAACTGGCGTCAGGCATTACCGTGCAGGTGTTCACCACCGGTCGCGGTACGCCTTACGGCCTGCTGGCAGTTCCGGTCATTAAGATGGCGACGCGTACCACGCTGGCAAACCGCTGGCATGACCTGATGGACATCAACGCAGGGACGATCGCAACCGGTGATGCGACTATCGAAGACGTCGGCTGGGAGTTGTTCCGCTTTATTCTGGATATCGCCAGCGGCCGTAAGAAAACCTGGTCAGACACCTGGGGCATCCACAATGCGCTGGCGGTGTTTAACCCGGCGCCGGTGACCTGAGTTTTAGTGTTTCAGGAAAGCAAAAGGCCAGCAAATGCTGGCCTTTTCTGTTTTTGTGCGTCTGGGGCGTCAGGATTTATTTCACCGCAGCACCGGTCTGTTCAGCACCGACCAGACCGACTTTCAGATAACCGGCTTTACGCAAGTTATCCATCACGCTCATCAGCGTTTCGTAATCCACGGTCTTATCCGCACGGAAGAAAATCGTACTCTGCTTGTTGCCCTGCGTGCGCTGGTCGAGCATCGCGGTCAGGTTGTCGCTGTTTACCGGGTTATCACCGAGGAACAGCTGCTTGTCAGATTTCACCGTCAGGAAGATCGGCTTCTCAGGACGCGGCTGCGCTTTTGCCGTCGAGGCCGGTAAGTCTACCCGCACATCGACGGTAGCCAGCGGCGCTGCCACCATGAAGATAATCAGTAACACCAGCATGACGTCGATAAAAGGCGTGACGTTGATGTCATGCATTTCACCGCTTTCGTCGATATCGTCGTTTAACCGAATAGCCATAATCTGTTCTTACCCTACGCGTAACTGACCCGTCTGACCGCGTGGCGCATCGCCTTCGCTGGCAGCCAGGTCCAGATCACGGCCCTGTAACAGGATAATCTGCGCCGCCACATCGCCTACCTGATGGCGGTAAGAGGTAATGGTACGGGCGAAAATGTTGTAGATAACCACGGCCGGGATCGCAGCAATCAGGCCGACAGCCGTTGCCAGCAAGGCTTCAGCGATACCCGGTGCGACGACCGCAAGGTTGGTGGTCTGCGTTTGCGCGATACCAATGAAGCTGTTCATGATGCCCCAGACTGTACCGAACAGGCCGACGAATGGAGAAATTGCCCCGATGGTCGCCAGTATGCCGTTGCCACGCCCCATGTAACGGCCAGCGGCGCTGACGCGGCGCTCAAGGCGGAAACCGGTACGTTCTTTAATACCGTTGTTGTCGGTGGAACCGGCAGACAACTCCAGTTCGTTCTGCGCATCGCGAATCATCTGCGCGCTGATGCTGCTGGCGGCAAAGCTTTCGGCCTGCTCAGCGGCTTCATCCAGCGTACGCACGGAAGACAACGCATCGAATTCGCGACGCATGCGCCGTTTACCGCTGAAGACTTCAGCGCCTTTGCTAAACAGCAGCGCCCAGGTGACGACGGAAGCCAGCAGCAGGCCAATCATCACAGTTTTCACCACCACGTCAGCGTGGTGATACATGCCTAATACAGACAAATCGGTAGGAATGACAGGCGTCGCTTCGGTCGGCGCAGGTTGCATTAACGGAGCAGGGGTCGCATCAGCTGAAGCCGGTGCCGGGGTGTCAGCCGTTGCAGGTTGAGCCGCCGCAGAAGTCACGGCTTGTGCCGCAGGCGTCGCAGGTGCGGCCATCGCGTTGCCGCTTAAGCCAGCAACCAACATTAACGACATCAGTAGTGAAGTCGCCTCTTTCATCTTATTGCGAGCCGTTTTCACGCGTCGCCTCCAGCCAGAATCAGTGTGTAGAAGGAATGAATAACGCCGAATGATATCAAAGAAAAAGCCCTAATTGATAGTCGTTCTCATTATTATTTACATTGTCGCGCCTCGCGGCCCGCGTGTCATTGACAGATGACAAGGTTTATCGGGTTTGCATAAAGGATGAACAATTCCACCTTCATCACATTTCCTGCAAAAATCACATGGTAAATCAATCATCTGACTTTCATTACTAAAGGCAAAACAACGTTTTAAATATTAAGTAACACCTTTTTACATTTGTTATGAGTTTGTGATAACGCTCAAATACCGCACAACACAAAATAGGATAAGGTGCTTGCACAGGCGAAGACCGCACACCGGCACGTCTTGTATCCCTATAATTTAAAAGCTTATTTAGACCTTTTTCATAATGAACAGGCCGGTTCTTCCGTTCGCCCTGATCGACGCTTGCTCTCATTTTCTTTCCCTTACCGAGTACCCTGGAGACAAACTGATGAAAATGCAGAAAGCACTTCTCAGCCTTTGCCTGAGTTCCGCCACCCTGTTATTTCCCCCTGCTCTTGCCGCGCAAACGCTGAAAGCCGCCGATGTGCATCCGCAGGGCTATCCCAATGTGGTCGCCGTTCAGCACATGGGCGAAAAGCTGCAACAACAAACCGACGGACGCCTGGAAATCAAAACGTTCCCCGGCGGTGTGCTCGGCGATGAAAAACAGGAAATCGAGCAGGCACAACTGGGCGCTCTGGATATTATCCGCGTATCCATGACGCCGGTTGCCTCGATTCTCCCTGAAATCAACGTATTCACCCTCCCGTATATTTTCCGCGATGAAGACCACATGCATAAGGTGCTGGACGGCCAGATTGGGAAATCAATCGGCGACAAGATCACCAGCAATCCCAACTCGCGTCTGGTATTTCTCGGCTGGATGGACGGCGGAACACGTAACCTGATCACTAAAGAACCGGTGGTGAAACCGGAAGATTTGCACGGCATGAAAATCCGCGTTCAGGGCAGCCCGATTGCGCTGGCGACGCTGAAAGCCATGGGCGCAAACCCGGTGGCGATGGGCGTCAGTGAGGTGTTCAGCGGGATGCAAACCGGGGTTATCGATGGCACGGAAAATAACCCGCCGACATTTGTCGCGCACAACTATCTGCCGGTGGTGAAAAACTACACCTACAGCCGCCACTTCATCATTCCGGAGCTGTTCCTGTATTCAAAAGTGAAGTGGGACAAGCTGAAACCCGAAGACCAGCAGTTGATCCTCAAACTGGCCAAAGAGGCGCAGGACGAGCAGCGCGAGCTGTGGAAAGCCTATAACGAGAAAGCGCTGGCGACGATGAAAGCGGGCGGCGTGAAATTCCAGGATATCGATCCGGCGACCTACGTGAAAGCCACGCAATCCGTGCGCGATGAATTCGGTAAAGACCATCAGGAACTGATGCAGCAAATCGCTGACGTTCAGTAATTCGTTGAACCGGGCAGCGTCCGCTGCCTCTTTCCCGACACTTCAGCGGAGGAACTTATGGTTTCCGGTTATCACACCCTGATGGACATCTTTTATCGTGGCGCAATGTGGCTGGCCGGGCTGGCTTTATTGCTGATGGTGGCGGTCATTCCCATCGGTATTTTCGCCCGCTACGTCCTGAACAGCGCCCTCTCCTGGCCTGAACCCATCGCGATTATGTGCATGGTGACATTCACCTTTATCGGTGCCGCCGTCAGCTACCGCGCGGGTTCGCACATTGTCGTCGCCATGGTCACCGACCGTCTGCCGCCTGCGATGAAAAAATTCTCTGCCTTGCTGGCTGACCTGATGATGCTGGCGATCAGCGTGTTTATTTTCTGGTACAGCCTGCAATTGTGCAGTGAACTCTGGCAGCAGCCGGTCGCGGAGTTCCCGCTGCTGACTGCCGGACAAACCTATCTGCCGTTGCCGGTAGGTTCTGCGCTGACGCTGTTATTCATCATTGAGCAGATCATTGCCGGACCGCAGCACCAGCGGCCTGTCGTGATGCTGGGCAATTCTGACGCCTGACCGGAGTCTGATATGGATGCATTAATCTTGTTGTTAACGCTGGCGGCGATGCTGGCGATTGGCGTACCGGTCGCCTATGCCGTCGGGCTTAGCGCGCTGGCCGGCGCGTGGTGGATTGATCTGCCGTTTGAAGCGCTGATGATTCAGCTGACTAACGGCGTGAACAAGTTTTCGCTGCTGGCGATCCCGTTCTTTATTCTGGCGGGTGCGATTATGGCCGAAGGCGGCATTGCCCGCAGGCTGGTGAGTTTTGCATATATTTTTGTCGGATTTATCCGCGGCGGTCTGTCGCTGGTGAACATCGTGGCATCGACATTTTTCGGGGCGATTTCCGGCTCTTCGGTGGCGGATACTGCATCAATTGGTTCGGTGATGATCCCGGAGATGGAGAAAAAAGGGTATCCGCGCGATTTCGCCGCTGCCGTCACAGCCAGTGGTTCGGTGCAGGCGATTCTGACACCGCCCAGCCATAACTCGGTGATTTACTCACTGGCCACCGGCGGCACCGTTTCAATTGCCGCGCTGTTTATCGCCGGTATTCTGCCCGGTTTGCTGCTCAGCCTGACGCTGATGGTGATGTGCGTATTATTCGCGCACAAACGCGGTTATCCGAAAGGCGAACGGGTGCCGTTCCGTCAGGCACTGAAGATTTTTATCGACACACTGTGGGGGCTGATGACGGTGGTCATCATCATGGGCGGTATTCTCAGCGGGATATTTACCGCAACGGAATCCGCCGCCATCGCCTGTTTATGGTCGTTCTTCGTCACTATGTTTATCTACCGCGATTATAAATGGAGCGAACTGCCGAAACTGATGTACCGCACGGTCAAAACCGTCAGCATCGTGATGATTCTGATTGGCTTTGCCGCCAGCTTTGGCGCGGTGATGACCTACATGCAGCTGCCGATGCGCATCACTGAATTCTTCACCTCCATTTCCGACAATAAATACGTGATCCTCATGTGGATCAACATCATGCTTCTGCTGATCGGCACACTCATGGATATGGCGCCGATCATTCTGATCCTCACGCCTGTCCTGTTGCCCGTGGTCTTATCACTCGGCATTGATCCGGTGCATTTCGGCATGATCATGCTGGTGAATCTGGGGATCGGGCTTATCACTCCGCCGGTCGGTTCGGTGCTCTTTGTCGCCAGTGCAGTGAGTAAGCAGAGCATCGAAAAAGTGGTGAAAGCCATGTTGCCGTTCTACTGCGTGCTGTTTGCGGTGCTGATGCTGGTGACGTATATCCCGACCATTTCGCTGTTCCTGCCCAAACTTTTCGGCGTTTATACCGGCTGACGCCAGCCCGTGTTTCTCCCTTGCCCGTCGTGAAGACGGGCTTTTTTTGACCGTGTTGCTGAAATTTTCTCATCCACCCGCCAAAAGCCTGATCCCTGAAATTCATCATGTTAAGTTAATTGCATATCAGCGGATGCCACAGTGTGCCGCGCTACAAACAGGGTGAAATACGGATTATGTCGTCTAAAAAAATTGAAACCGCGCTGGTCAGCGCCGGAAGGGACAAGAAGTTTACGCAAGGCTCAGTGAATGCGGTTATCCAGCGTGCGTCATCACTGGTATTTGAAACCGTGGCCGACAAAAAACACGCCACCGCCAACCGCGCCAACGGCGAGCTGTTTTACGGACGCCGCGGCACCCTGACGCACTTCTCCCTGCAACAGGCGATGGTTGAGCTGGAAGGCGGCGCGGGTTGCGCGCTTTATCCGTGCGGCGCGGCGGCGGTCAGCAATGCGGTGTTGTCGTTTGTGGGCACCGGCGACCATATTCTGGTGGCGGGTTCCGCTTACGAACCCACACAAGATTTCTGCGAAAAAGTGCTGAAAAAACTCGGCGTCTCCACCACCTATTTCCGTGCTGACATTGGCGCGGAGTTAGGTTCGCTGATGCAGCCCAACACCAAAGTCGTTTTCCTCGAATCACCGGGCTCGATCACCATGGAAGTGCCGGATATCCCGGCAATGGTGAAAGCCGTGCGCGCCGTATCTCCGGACGTGGTGATTATGATCGACAACACCTGGGCGGCGGGCATTCTGTTCAAGGCGCTGGAATTTGATATCGATATTTCCATTCAGGCCGGGACCAAATATATCGTCGGCCATTCCGACGCCATGATTGGTACGGCGGTATCCAACGAACGTTGCTGGGAACAGTTGCGCGAGCACTCTTATCTGATGGGGCAAATGGTTGACGCCGACACCGCATACGTTGCCAGCCGCGGACTGCGGACGATGGGCGTGCGGCTGAAACAGCATGAAGAAAGCAGTATCCGTATTGCGAAGTGGCTGTCAGAGCGGCCGGAAGTGGAAACCGTAAACCATCCGGCGTTACCGGGCAGCAAAGGCCACGAATTCTGGAAGCGCGATTTCACCGGCAGCTGTGGTTTGTTCTCGTTCATCCTCAAGCAGCGCCTGAGCAAACAGCAGCTTTCCGACTATCTCGATCACTTCGAACATTTCAGCATGGCGTATTCCTGGGGCGGTTTTGAATCGCTGGTTCTGGCCAATCAGCCGGAAGAAATTCAGGCGATCCGTCCGGCAGAAACCGTTGATTTTACCGGTACGCTGGTGCGTCTTCACATCGGGCTGGAAAATAGCGATGACCTGATTGCCGACCTTTCTGCCGCATTTGAGAGAATTGCAGCAGCCTGAGCGGGAGAGATTGCGACACACCGCGCAGATCGGTAAGGTATCTGTCGGATTTTCATTCGCAAAATGAGAATAATCTGTAAGCTCTACCTATAGCTCCGGTGAACTATCGCCGGAGTGTTCTGTCTTTTTACAGCCGCCTCAGATCAACATACGGACAAGGGATCCTTGGTACACTGGCAAGTGACAGTTTTTAATGATTAGCAACAGGACAGAATATGGCAGTTATTTGCGACATTTTTCATGCACTCTGGCGGCATGATTTCAGTATGCTCGCCGACCCGAATCTTCTCTGGGTTATCTACGCTGTACTGTTCACGACGCTGTTTCTTGAAAACGGACTTCTTCCCGCTTCTTTCCTGCCGGGCGACAGCCTTCTGCTGCTGACCGGTGCGCTCATCGCCAAAGGTGTGATGAGCTTCATTCCAACGATGATTATTCTGGTGACCGCCGCCAGTCTCGGCTGCTGGCTGAGCTATATTCAGGGGCGCTGGCTCGGACACACGAAGATGGTCAAAGGCTGGCTGCTACAGCTTCCCGCACATTATCATCAGCGCGCGCACCAGATGTTCACCCGTCACGGGCTGACGGCGCTGCTGGTTGGCCGTTTTCTGGCGTTTGTCCGCACGCTGTTACCGACCATTGCCGGTATTTCCGGCCTGAACAATGCGCGCTTCCAGTTCTTTAACTGGCTGAGCGCGATTTTGTGGGTAGGGGTGGTGATTTCGCTGGGCTTCGCGCTGAGCCACATTCCGGTAGTGAAGCGCCATGAGGATCAGGTCATGGCGGGTCTGATGATTTTACCGGTTCTGCTGCTGGTTATCGGGCTTGCCGGTGGATTGCTGGTGGTGTGGAAAAAACGTAAATGCCGTTTCTGAGCACGCATATCACGCTTTAAAGGCCACATCCGCCAGTGCTAAAACGCCCGAACTGCCTTCGCGCAGGCGGGCCATTTCATCGCTCGGCGTCACCCCAAAATAGCGCTTAAACTCGCGGCTGAACTGCGATGCGCTTTCATATCCCACCTGCAACGCCGCCACGCTGGCTTTCACGCCGTCATAAATCATCAGCATTCGCGCTTTGTGCAGCCGGTAGGTTTTCAGATACTGCAAAGGCGACGTGCTCGTTACCGCTTTGAAGTTGTGGTGAAATGCCGAAATACTCATGTTCACCTCGCTCGCCAGCGCTTCCACGCTGAGGTTATCCGCATATTGCGCTTCGATGCGACGCAGGGATTTGGCAATCTGGCTAAAGTGCGTGTGGCGGTTAACCAGCGCCTGAAGTGCGCCGCCGTTTTCACTGGTCAGGATAAAGAACAGGATTTCGCGGATGATCTTCGGCCCCAGCACGCGGGCGTGAAGCGGTTTATCCAGAACGCTCAGCAGGCGTTCGGTCGCGCATAAAATATCATCGTCCAGAACGCCTGAATTGATACCGGTTGAAGAATCTTTCTGACGCGCCACGGTTTCATCCCCCATGTCCATCAGCAAATCCTGCAACATCAGCGTATCAATGCTGATCTGGATCCCGGCCATCGGTTCTTCGGGGCTGCTGAACGTTTCACATTCGAACGGCAGGGGAACGGTCAGCATCAGATAATTATGCGGATCGTAGGAGAAGGTTTTCTTGCCCAGATAACCGACTTTACGACCCTGAAAGAGGATCACTACGCCAGGATTGTACAAAACCGGCTGGCGCGGATGGTAACGTGTGGTGTGCATTAGCGTAACCTGTGGCACCGCCGACGGACTGAGGTTTTTATTCCCGCTAAGATGCGCCACTCGCGCCGCCAGACGGGCACACAAGCTGTCCACATTTTCCATTATTCCTGCTCCGGATAGACGATAAACTGGCATCGATTTTGCCACAGGCGTTTCATTTTCTACAGAGACTTGCAGGATCAGGCAAGACTCTGGCAGAAATGTGCATCTTCCTTGCGGCGATTTTCTCTTACAGTTAATCCCTCTTTCCGCAGTCGCATCTTCCTGCACAAATGCAGTGAACTGCTAGTCTGTATGAACGTACCTTTCATACGCTGTTCGTGACAAACGTTTTGTCACCGGCCCGATTTCTCAATAACTCCCTAATTTTCAAAAATTCAATGTCAGGAGAGAATTATGTCTGCACCTACCGCTGCCGAAAATACGTTTAACGCCTGGGCCGCTGCCGGCCCGAATCAGCCTCTTGAAGCTTTCCAATTCGACGCCGGCCCAATCGGTGACGAAGAAATTGAAGTCGCCATTGATTACTGCGGCGTCTGCCACTCCGATCTCTCAATGCTCAATAACGACTGGGGCATCACCCAATATCCGTTCGTGCCGGGCCATGAAGTAGTCGGTAAAATTGTCAAAATCGGCGACCATGCGCGCAACAAAGGGCTTAAAGTTGGCCAGATTGTGGGCGTGGGCTGGAACCGTGGCAGCTGTATGCACTGCCACCCTTGTATGTCCGGCGATCAGCATCTTTGCCACGATGTTGAAGCCACGATTATCGGTCATCACGGCGGCTTCGCGGATCGCATACGCAGTCACTGGGCGTGGGCGATCCCGCTTCCGGAAGGCGTAGACGTTACCAGCGCGGGCCCGCTGTTCTGCGGCGGCATCACTGTGTTTAACCCGCTGTTGCAGTTTGGCGTTCTGCCAACGCACCGCGTGGGGGTCGTCGGTATCGGCGGTTTAGGCCACATGGCGCTGCGCTTCCTGAATGCGTGGGGCTGCGAAGTCACGGCGTTTACCTCGTCTCTGGCAAAACGTGATGAAGCTCTGTCACTCGGCGCACACCGCGTGGTCGCCACCCGCGACAGCGATGAACTGAAGAAAATCGCCGGTGAACTGGATTTCATCATGGTGACGGCCAACGCCTCACTGGACTGGGATGCCTTTATCGGCACGCTGGCACCGAAAGGCCGGTTGCACTTTGTGGGCGTCGTACCGGAAGCCGTTCCTTTGCATGTGATGGCGCTTATCAGCAAACAGGCTGAGGTTTCTGGTTCACCGACCGGTTCACCTTCGCGTCTGGCCGACATGCTGGCGTTCTGTGCCCGTCACGAAATCACCCCGCAGGTTGAGCACTTCCCGCTGAGCAAAATTAACGATGCGGTTGAACATCTGCACGAAGGAAAAGCGCGTTACCGCGTCGTTCTGGATATGAACGCGTAACAAGCGTTCGCAATAAAATAAGTAGCCTGCTCAGCAAGATGACGTTTCGTTAACTAGACTTAACGTCAGGCTGAAGCCTTCACTACTCTGTGCCCGTGCTTTGCGGCGGGCACTCTGCCCTGAAAGGAGAACCTCATGGCAACGCAACCCATCATTAAACTTCACGATGGCAACCTGATGCCTCAGTTAGGACTTGGCGTATGGAAAGCCAGTAATCAGGAAGCCACCAGCGCGGTGAAAACGGCCATTGAAACCGGCTATCGTCATATCGATACGGCCGCTATCTACAAAAATGAGGAAGGCGTCGGCGAAGCGATTGCCGCCAATCTCGTTCCCCGCGAAGAGCTGTTTATTACCACCAAACTGTGGAATGACGATCAGTTAAACGCCCCACAGGCGCTGGAAACCAGCCTTAAAAAGCTGAGAACTGATTACGTCGATTTGTATCTGATCCACTGGCCGCAGCCAGCGCAGGGCCATTATGTCGATGCGTGGAAAGCGCTGCTGAAACTGAAAGAACAAGGGCTGGCGAAAAGCGTCGGCGTCTGTAATTTCCCGCTGGAGCATTTGCAGAAACTGAAAGATGAAACCGGTATTTTCCCGGTGGTGAACCAGATTGAGCTGCACCCGCTGATGCAACAGCGTCAGCTGCACGCCTGGAACGCCACGCACACTATCGCCACCGAATCCTGGAGCCCGCTGGCACAGGGCGGCGAAGGTGTGTTTGATCAGCCTCTGATTCAGAAACTGGCTGAGAAATACAACAAAACGCCGGCGCAGATTGTCATCCGCTGGCATCTGGACAACGGGCTGATTGTTATCCCGAAATCCGTGACGCCAAAACGTATCCGCGAAAACTTCGACGTATTTGATTTCAAGCTGGAGAAAGAAGAACTGGCGGAAGTCACCAAGCTGGATAAAGAACAGCGTCTGGGGCCGGATCCGGCGAAAGACCTGTAATTTTCCCGCAGCTGTAAACAAAAAACCCGCCAGTGGCGGGTTTTCTTTTGATGCGTAGGCGCTCTGCCATTACATCGACGGCTGAACCAGCATGTTGCCTGCGGAACCGCGATCGGCCAGTTCCAGCGTTCCGCTGCGGTAGGTGAACGGGAAATGGTCATACGAAGGCTGATTGAAAAACACCAACAATTCCACGTCGCCATCAACCCAGACGGTGTCTTTGAATCCGGCATCTTCCACCAGCGGTGCCGCACCGTTCACGCTTTTCACCAGGAAAGACACGCCTTCGACATGGAAGGTCTGCGGCATATCCGCATGCACGGTCCAGCGTTCCCACGTCCCTTGCTGTGCGGTCAGGTCGAGGCGGTTGATGTCCCACATCGCGCCGTTAATACCCGGCTGGCTGTCGCCAAGACGCAGGTCGCGGCTGCGAACCACATTGCCGGTCATGATTTGATCGGCCAGTAAACGCATCGGCAGATTGTCGGTGACCAGCGGTAAAAGGCCGGTAGGTTTGAGCGTCAGGACGATGGTAGAAACCAGAATGCTCGAGGGCTCAAACAGACCACGCAGTCTGTCCATAACACCCGCCGCATCGCCCGCAGTAATCGAGACTTCTTCGCCCTGTGACATATCCACCAGCACTTCGCGGCGCTCACCCGGTCCAAGCGACAGACGTTTCACCGTCAGCGGCGCAGGCAGAAAACCGAGATCGGAAGCCACAACGTGGAACGCACGGTTGTCGGTCATGCTCAGTTCATAACGGCGCGCATTCGACGCATTTAGCAAACGCAAACGTACCCACCCGCGGGACACTTCGACATACGGGCTTTGTACGCCGTTGACCAGCATGGTATCGCCAAAGAATCCACCGGAAGCCGGGGTATCATATTGTGGCACGCCAAAACCATCCAGCCGTTTGTCCTGAATGATCAGCGGGAAATCATCAACGCCGTAATGGTTGGGCAACGGCAGATTTTTACTGACTTCATCCTCAACAATCCACATCCCCGCCAGCCCGTTATAGACGTGCGGCGCCATGCGGTTGGGCGTATTCGCGTGATACCAGCAGGTGGCGGCTGCCTGACGAATGGGCAATACCGGCGACCAGTCAACGCCAGGCTGCATCATGCGCGCCGCGCCGCCGGTCAGCGTTCCCGGCTCCATCAATCCGCTGATGGTCATCGAAACGGGCTCAGCCAGGCGGTTGCTGTAGATAAGTTTTACGTCATCACCGTTATGCACTTTGACTGTCGGGCCAAGATACATGCCATTGATGCCCCACACCGGCGCTTTAGCGCCACCCAGGAATGACCAGTGGGCCGCCTGTAACGTCAGAAACAGCGGTTGCCCGCGGCGGGATTCCAGCAGCGGGGGAACGGGTAATGCCGGTTGCGAACCACTCGCTTCTGCTTTAAATGGCAGAGCACCTGCGGCAAGAGCCACGCCGGAGGCTTGCAGGAACGAGCGACGACTGAGTGACATATCTTCTCCATGAAAACAAAATCAAGAGCTGTGTTAATAACCATCGCCATCAATGGCAACAGAATTTCTGCTCTGACGCCGCCGGGCCGCAGGGATATTAAAAACCTGCAACCCGTCGTCATCAGGGCGTAAATAAAAAACGCTATTATTTTTTTGCTGCGGCTTCGCGCTGTGCGACTTCGGCGTCCAGCTCGGCGATTTTATCCGCCATGATCTGACGGCAGTGTTCGGACAGTTCGCGCAGACGATCTTTGGTGTAACCGGTGGTATCGATAGGTGGCAGCATTTCCACAATTACCAGTCCGTTAGACCAGCGGTTGAGCTTCACCTTGTTGCTGGTGTTCGACACGCAAATCGGCACGATCGGCACACCGGCGGCGATAGCGGCGTGGAATGCCCCTGTTTTAAACGGCATCAGGCCACGACCCCGGCTGCGGGTACCTTCCGGGAACATCCAGATCGACAGATTTTTTTTCTTAATCTGGGTCACCACCTGAGAAATGGTGCCGTGCGCTTTGGCGCGGTTATCACGGTCAATCAGCAGGTTGCCTGTCAGCCAGTAAAGCTGACCAAAGAACGGGATCCAGGCCAGGCTTTTCTTGCCCACAGTCACCGTTCTTGGCATGACAACGGCTGAGGCCGTCACCATGTCGTAATTATTCTGATGGTTGGCAATGTAAATACAGTTGCCGTTATTCACTGCTTCTGCAGGAATACGTTTTTCAACGCGAAGGCCAAATACCGGTGCCAGGCGGCCAAACAGCTTACCGAAAGTCGACACATGTTTCGGGTTACGCGGGCTGAAAAGACAATAAATACAACCAAAAACAGAGACCAGAATCGAGTAAACCACCACGATAATCAGACGCAAAATAAATAGCATAACATCCTCTTAAAACTACAGCCGAAGCCGGTAAGAAACCTGTGCAGTTTCGCTCCCTGTGAGGTGAACTATTCTCAAGCCTCCTTCAGCAGGGCACAACGGTTTTATTGATACAAATGTAAAATCTTTGCACTGCACAACAGTCTCAGGCCACTGCATTCCCTTAAAAAGAGTTCAGGGCACAAATGTGCCCTGACTGGATAAGGTCAACAGCCGTTCTATTCTTCGCTGTCACCGCCGGAAGCACGGACAGGCGCGTCGACTTCAACGCGATCAACCCGTTGCAGGCCGCGTGGCAGAAGTGTTCCTTTGCGGCCACGTTCTGCACGGAATTTCTGTAACTCTTCCGGACGGATCACCAGTTTGCGTTTACCAACGTGCAGCGTGATGGACGTTTGCGGTGGCAGAACCAGCAGCCAAGCCAGTTTGTCTTCACCACTCGCCGCCTGTGCCGAAGGAATGGAAACAATTTTGTTACCTTTACCTTTCGACAATTGCGGCAAATCAGCCACCGGGAACAGCAGCATACGGCCTGCGGCGGTGAGCGACAGCAGCATGTCATCGTTACCGTTGATTTCAATTGGCGCGAACGCTTTGGCGTTATCCGGCAAAGTAATCATGGCCTTGCCGGCACGGTTACGCGCCACTAAATCACTGAAGGTACAGACGAAACCGTAACCGGCATCGGAGGCCATCAGCAGTTTCTGATCGTCGGAAGCCATCAGAACGTGTTCGATAGTCGCACCCGGCGGTGGCGTGAGTTTACCGGTCAGCGGCTCGCCCTGCCCGCGTGCCGAAGGCAGCGTAGTAGGGTCAAGCGCGTAACTGCGTCCGGTGGAATCCATAAACACCACCGGCTGATTGCTCTTGCCTTTCGCTGCGGCGCGGAAGCTGTCACCCGCTTTGTAGCTCAGGCCGGACGCGTCAATATCGTGGCCTTTAGCGCTGCGCACCCAGCCAGATTCGGAAAGTACAATGGTCACCGGCTCAGACGGCACAAAGTCGTGCTCGCTCATGGCTTTCGCTTCTTCACGCTCGGTGATTGGCGAGCGACGTTCGTCACCAAAGGCTTCGGCATCGGCCTGAATTTCTTTGCGGATCAGCGTGCTGAGTTTGCGTTCTGACGCCAGAAGCGCCTGAAGCTGATCGCGCTCTTTCGCCAGTTCATCCTGCTCGCCGCGAATTTTGGTTTCTTCGAGTTTTGCCAAATGGCGTAATTTCAACTCAAGAATAGCTTCTGCCTGAGTATCCGACAGCTCGAAGCGTTGCATCAGCACCGGTTTAGGCTCGTCTTCAGTACGGATGATGTGAATAACTTCATCGATATTGAGGAACGCCGTCAGCAAACCTTCGAGGATATGCAGACGTTTCAGCACTTTATCGAGACGGTAATTCAGACGACGGCGTACGGTGTCGCGACGATAAACCAGCCATTCGGTCAGAATTTCCAGCAGACCTTTCACCTGCGGACGGTGATCAAGGCCGATCATATTCATGTTGATTCGGTAGCTGCGTTCCAGATCGGTGGTCGCAAAAAGGTGATTCATCACCTGATCCAGGTCGATACGGTTAGAACGCGGGACCACCACCAGACGGGTCGGGTTCTCGTGATCGGATTCGTCACGCAGATCTTCGACCATCGGCAGCTTTTTGGCGCGCATCTGGTTAGCGATTTGCTCCAGCACTTTCGCGCCCGAAACCTGATGCGGTAACGCGGTGATCACCGCACTGCCGTCTTCTTTGTGCCAGACCGCGCGCATGCGCACCGAGCCTTTGCCCGATTCATACATTTTGCGGATTTCATTGCGTGGCGTAATGATTTCGGCTTCGGTCGGGAAATCGGGTCCCTGAACGAATTCCAGCAAATCTTCCAGCGAACTGTTCGGTTTTTCCAGCAGCGCAACCGCAGCAGCAGCGATTTCACGGATGTTATGCGGCGGAATATCCGTCGCCATCCCGACCGCAATGCCGGTGGTGCCATTGAGCAGGATATTCGGCAGACGTGCAGGCAGCATTTTCGGCTCCTGCATGGTGCCGTCAAAGTTCGGCACGTAATCGACCGTTCCCTGCCCTAACTCGCGTAACAGAACGTCGGCGTATTTCGACAGCCGCGATTCGGTATAACGCATCGCCGCGAAGGATTTCGGATCATCCGGCGCGCCCCAGTTCCCTTGCCCGTCAACCAGCGGATAACGGTAAGAGAATGGCTGCGCCATCAGCACCATGGCTTCGTAGCAGGCACTGTCGCCGTGAGGATGGTATTTACCCAGCACGTCACCGACGGTACGTGCAGATTTTTTGAATTTGGCGTTATTGCTCAGGCCCAGCTCGGACATCGCATAAATAATACGGCGCTGTACCGGCTTCAGCCCGTCGCCGATAAACGGCAGCGCGCGGTCCATGATGACGTACATGGAATAGTTGAGATAGGCGTTCTCGGTAAACGTGTGCAGTGCTAAACGCTCTGTTCCGTCATGAGTCATTTCGCTCATTGATGTTTAATCCTCAGACCCGTGGCGTTATCGTTTTGGAAATTTAGGAAGCTTGCACCCGCTGGCGCACCAAGGCGGCTGCCGCAGGGCAATGATGTTCGCGATAGTACATCATCTGCCGCATGGCTGTCACAGTTGCTGTGTTTGTGCGGGGTTTTTAAGCGATTTTCAGAACGCCAGATGGCAAAATCCAACGTTTTTTCTTGTCATTATTGCATCTGAGTCAATAGTCTTGTGCGCAATATCACATTTTTCCTCCCTGCGGAGTTGGGTACACTACGTGATAACAGCCTGAGAGCCAGAATTCAATTTAAGGAAAAGACCATGAGCAACATCCTGATTATCAATGCAGGCAAGACTTTTGCCCACTCTAAAGGTGCCCTGAACAACAGCCTGACCGACGTCGCCAGCAGTTTCCTGCGTGACGCGGGCCACGACGTGCGCGTCACGGTTCTTGAGGAGGGTTATGACGTACAGACCGAAATCGAAAGTTATCTGTGGGCCGATGCCATCATTTATCAGCAGCCAGGCTGGTGGATGGGCATGCCGTGGACGCTGAAAAAATACGTCGATGAAGTCTTCACCGAAGGTCACGGCAAACTGTACGCCAGCGATGGCCGTACCCGTTCTGATGATTCCAAAAAATACGGTTCCGGTGGCCTGTTGCAGGGCAAAAGCTACATGCTTTCTGTCACCTGGAATGCCCCGCTGGAAGCGTTCGAAGATAAAGAGCAGTTCTTCCACGGCGTTGGCGTTGACGGCGTTTATCTCGCACAGCACAAAGCTAACCAGTTTATTGGCCTCGACACGCTGCCGACCTTTATGTGTAACGACGTGATTAAACAGCCTGACGTGGAAGGGGATTTCGCCCGCTACCGCGCTCACCTTGAAAATGTATTCGGTCAGGCCTAAGGTTGAAGGTCACCCGGGAAAGAGGTTTTTATGATCACTGTTATTGCTGAAATCAAAGTAAAACCAGGCCGTCGCGATTCGGTTATGGAAAAAATTACCGCCCTGCTGCCGGACGTTCTGGCAGAAAAAGGTTGTCACCGTTACGAGCCTTACGTTGATTTCAACGGTCAGATCCCGTGGCGAAAAACGGTCCCTGATTCCATCTTTATGCTGGAAGACTGGGAAAGCCTGGCGCATCTCGAAGCGCATCAGCAGGCTGAACATATGGACAAGCACCGCGAAAACATCAAAGCCGACGTGCTGGATGTGGTGATCCATATTATTGAGAAAGCCTGATTGTCTGACGGGCTTTACTAAAAAAATGCCGGAGCTGCAAAGCGCCCGGCATTTTTTATGCGGCAATCTGAAGGGTCAGACGTCCAGTTCGGCGGTGTCGCCTTTTTCCTGCAACCAGTTACGGCGATCTTCAGAACGCTTCTTCGCCAGTAACATATCCATCATGCGCAGCGTCTGATCGATATCGTCTTCATCGATAGTCAGCTGCACCAGACGGCGGGTGTTCGGATCCAGCGTGGTTTCGCGTAACTGCAACGGGTTCATTTCACCCAATCCTTTGAATCGCTGTACGTTAGGCTTGCCTTTCTTACGTTTCAGCTGATCCAGCACGCCTTCTTTTTCCTGCTCATCCAGCGCATAGAACACTTCTTTGCCCAGATCGATTCGGTATAAAGGCGGCATCGCCACATACACATGACCGCCGCGCACCAGCGAACGGAAGTGACGGACAAACAGCGCACACAGCAAGGTAGCGATGTGCAAACCGTCGGAGTCCGCATCCGCAAGGATACAGATTTTGCCGTACCGCAATTGGGTCAGATCTTCGCTGTCCGGATCGATACCGATCGCCACGGAAATATCGTGCACTTCCTGAGAGGCCAGCACTTCATCAGAAGAGACTTCCCATGTGTTCAGGATCTTCCCTTTCAGCGGCATGATCGCCTGATATTCGCGGTCACGCGCTTGCTTGGCAGAACCGCCTGCGGAATCCCCTTCCACCAGGAACAGTTCGGTCATGTTCAGATCTTGCGACGTACAGTCCGCCAGTTTGCCCGGCAGCGCCGGGCCGCTGGTCAGTTTCTTACGCACCACTTTTTTGGCGGCACGCAGACGTCGCTGAGCGCTGGAAATACACAACTCGGCCAACTGTTCTGCGGCCTGTACGTTCTGATTCAGCCACAGGCTGAATGCATCTTTCACCACGCCGGAAACAAAAGCGGCGCACTGACGTGAAGACAGGCGTTCTTTGGTCTGGCCGGCGAATTGCGGATCCTGCATTTTCACCGAAAGCACATACGCGCAGCGCTCCCAGATATCTTCCGCCGACAATTTCACACCACGCGGCAGGATATTGCGGAATTCGCAGAATTCACGCATGGCATCCAGCAGCCCCTGACGCAGACCGTTAACGTGCGTACCGCCCTGCATGGTCGGGATCAGGTTGACGTAGCTTTCCGTCAGCAGTTCACCACCTTCCGGCAGCCACAGCAGCGCCCAGTCAACCGCTTCGGTGTCACCGGCGAACGTGCCGACGAATGCTTTTTCAGGCAGCGTAATCAGGCCGTTCACCGCTTCCATCAGGTAGTCGGTCAGACCGTCTTCATAACACCAGCGTTGTTCGGTGTTATTCACTTTGTCTTTGAAAATGATTTCAGCGCCAGGGCACAAGACGGCTTTTGCTTTCAGCAAATGGCTGAGGCGGCTGACCGAAAAACGCGGGCTGTCGAAGAAACTGCCGTCAGGCCAGAAATGTACGCTGGTACCCGTAGTGCGTTTACCGCAGGTGCCGGTGACATGTAAATCTTCAACTTTGTCGCCGTTTTCAAACGCCATTTCATACACTTCGCCGCCGCGTTTTACCGCCACCTCGACACGTTTGGATAAGGCATTCACCACCGAAATCCCCACGCCGTGCAGGCCGCCGGAGAACTGGTAGTTTTTATTGGAGAATTTACCGCCTGCGTGCAGACGGCAGAAAATCAGCTCAACGGCAGGCACGCCTTCTTCCGGGTGGATATCTACCGGCATGCCGCGGCCATCATCAATGACTTCGAGAGACTGATCTTCGTGGAGGATCACTTCGATACGCTTTGCGTGACCGGCTAATGCCTCATCGACGCTGTTATCTATGACTTCCTGGCCGAGATGGTTTGGCCGGGTGGTATCGGTATACATGCCCGGACGGCGGCGCACCGGTTCAAGTCCGCTGAGGACCTCTATGGAATCCGCGTTATAAGTTGACTGGCTCATCGTTGATTATTCGTGGCTCATAGGTTTGTGGGCTAACGATAAAGTATTTGGGCGGGCGGAAGCACTGGCAGAAAGCAGACGCGAAACATCCGGGGAAAACGTCACCCTGACGATGTTAGTCTGCCGTCAGCTCAAGAAAATCTACAATCGGCGAAAAATAGCGTTCGAAGCCGACAAATGCATGATTTCCTTCAGGTTCGACCGTCTGACGACAAGCAGTGTAATACGCCACAGCCTGACGGTAATCGAGGATTTCATCGCCCGTTTGTTGCAGTAACCAGAGTAAATCCGGCGACTCCAGCGGTTCAATCTGCATGACTTTCAGATCGTAAACGTGGCGTGACTCTAACACATATTGCTGGCCGGTGTAGGGGTTCTCGTTTTGCCCGAGGAAGTCGATCAGCAGTTCATACGGTTTCACAGCGGGGTTAACCACCACCGCGGGCACGGCGAAACATTGCGACAACCAGGTGGCGTAATACCCGCCCAGCGAGGAACCGACAATGCCCAGCTTTTTACCGGCATGACGGATCACTAAGTTTTCTAACTGCTCAGCCGCATCGACCGGATACGGCGGTAATTGCGGAATCACCATATCGATTTCAGGATGGTTCTTCGCCAGCCAGTTTTTGAGCGACGTGGCTTTGGCCGAGTTCGGTGAGCTGTTGAAACCGTGCAGGTAAAGTAAGGTATTCATTCGTACCCGTCCGACTCGGTGTCAGGATGAAACTCGCTGGTTTCCAGACGGAAAACCTGGGTTTCGACACGGCCATCAGGATACAAATCGAGATAACGCCATCCCGGTGCGACGGTATCAATCGTGAAATTAGTGCAATGCGGTTTGAACTGAACGCAGGTAGACGGCGTGGCGTACAGACGACGTCCGTACCAGTCGAGATCCAGCTCCTGATGAATGTGGCCGCACAAAAGCGTGTTCACTTTCGGGTAATTGACCAGAACATTCGCCAGCATGTGCGCGTTACGCAGGCTGTGCTGATCGAGCCAGGTACAGCCAGAAGGCAGCGGATGGTGATGAAGCATCAGCAGGGTAAAGCGATCGGGATACGCATTCAGGCAACGTTCCATCCATTCCAGCTGATACTCGCTCAACTCTCCGTGCGGCACGCCGAAAACCTGCGTATCGAGCAGGATTATCTGCCAGTCGTCACCGAGGAGGACATGTTTGGAGGGGCTGATCCCGGCTTCCTGCAAGGCATTCACCATTGCAGGCTGGAAATCATGGTTACCGGGCAACCAGACACAGGGTGCCGCCAGTTCGCTGATACCACGGGCAAACTGATGGTAGGCTTCCACCGACTGATCCTGAGCCAGATCACCGGTTGCCGCGATGATATCGACTTCGCGCTGCTGTGCTTTTATAGCGTCCAGCACCGCGCGATAGCTGTTAAACGTATTCACGCCCAGCAATGTCTCATCTTCACCGGCAAAAAGATGGGTATCTGTAATCTGTAGAATTCTGACTTTGGCCCCATTCACCAAAGGCAGTTTAAACAGGCTTTCCAAATCGTTTCCTTTGTTGTTGAAGTCTGTCTAACACACCGGAATTGCCATCGCTCCGTGCGCAAGGCAATAACGCAGCCAGTCCGCCAGGAACTGGTTAATTTGATGCTTTTCATCACGCTGATGCAACTTTTTATTAGGGTAATCATAGCGTGCTTTGAAGCGAAAGATCTGCTGACTCGCACACACTTCGGCCACCATGGCGTCGTGATACAGGCGAACCGTCAGTGAAGGCAGGCTCCAGTAACTGACGGCCGGTGCGGTCTGTTTGATTTCCACCAGCGACGTATAGCGCGTCGATTCGAGGATCGTCAGGCAATATGTGGCGCTACTCACCTGATATGTCACTGTTTCACCGGGCTCATCGGTGCGCGGCATCAAACGGCGCAATTGTGCGAAATTGGTTTCGCACAATCTCATCATTTCAGGGAAATCAGGGGTATAGCGCTTAATCATTCGTTGGCCCACTCTTTTCTCAGGGATTCATGGTGTAGCTGCAGCCATTGCAGGGCAATCACTGACGCCGCATTATCTATCGCTCCCTCTTCCACCCAGCGGTAAGCCTGTTCGCGGCTGACCACATGCACCCGGATGTCTTCATTCTCTGCTTCCAGACCGTGAATTCCTTCTGCCGTTGTCGCATCAACTTCGCCGACCATAATAGAAAGACGCTCGCTGGTTCCGCCCGGGCTGGCCAGGTAATTCAGAGCCGGTTTACAGCGTTTTACCACAATGTTCGCTTCTTCAAGTGCTTCACGGCGGGCGACGTCTTCGACTGTCTCGCCCTCTTCAATGATACCGGCGACCATCTCCAGAAGCCATGGGGTATCACTGGAATCAATACATGGGATGCGGATCTGTTCAATCAGCACGACTTCATCGCGCTGCGGATCATAAGGCAGCAGCACCGCTGCATGGCCCCTTTCGAAAACTTCACGCACAACTTCGCCGCTCATTTCCCCATTAAACAGCCGGTGACGAAACCGATATGCAATAATAGAAAAAAAACCTTTATATCGCGTCTCACGTGCAATAATTTCTACATCATCTTTACCGAAACTAACCGGTGAACTTTTGAATGCACACATGGATTGTTTTCCTCTTCCCTCATAAAGGCAATTTATCGTCCTTTGAGGTCAGTTTGATGAAAATGCGTTAATAATAATCAAGGTTGTTTGTGATAGATTTAGGCACATCCAGCGGGGAAGGCACGTTAAGCCAACCTCCCCGCTAGCCTGACTCTGCTAGAATCCGCGTCTATTGGTTTATTTGACTGCGCCACCATACATAACAACATTGCTGCACAACAAGGAATGCAAATGAAGAAACTGCTCCCCCTTCTCATCGGACTCAGCCTGGGCGGCTTCAGTACGATAAGCCAGGCCGAAAACCTGATGCAGGTCTATCAGCAAGCCAGGACGAGTAACCCGGACCTGCGCAAATCCGCTGCTGACCGGGATGCTGCATTCGAAAAAATCAACGAAAGCCGCAGTCCTTTATTACCGCAACTCGGTTTGGGTGCGGATTATGGTTATACCAATGGCTACCGCGATGCGAATGGCGTTAATAGTGATGTTGGCAGCGCCAGCCTGCAATTAACGCAGACCCTTTTTGATATGTCAAAATGGCGCGCACTGACCTTGCAGGAAAAAACTGCCGGTATTCAGGATGTGTCTTACCAGACTGACCAGCAATCTTTAATCCTGAATTCTGCGACGGCTTATTTCAACGTATTGAGTGCGATCGATTCACTCTCTTATACCGAAGCGCAGAAACAGGCTATTTATCGTCAGCTGGATCAAACCACGCAGCGTTTTAATGTTGGCTTGGTGGCTATCACTGACGTGCAAAACGCCCGTTCACAATACGACACCGTATTGGCTAACGAAGTGACTGCCCGCAATAACCTGGATAACGCACTGGAATCTCTGCGTCAGGTGACCGGCATGTACTATCCGCAACTCTCTTCCCTGAACGTGGATAACTTCAACACCACGCGTCCGCAGCCGGTAGCCACCCTGTTGAAAGAAGCAGAAAGCCGCAACCTGAGCTTGCTGTCTGCACGTCTGTCACAGGATCTGGCTCGTGAGCAAATCCGTTATGCGGAAACCGGCCACATGCCTACGGTTGATCTGACCGCGTCTACCGGTATCAGCAATACCAAATACCACGGCGACAAAACTGGCGGTTCTTCCAGCTACCAGGATGCCGATGCAGGCCAGAACAAAATTGGTCTGAGCTTCTCTCTGCCACTGTACAGCGGCGGTTCTGTAACCTCTCAGGTCAAACAAGCTCAGTACAATTTTGTTGGCGCCAGCGAACAACTGGAAAGCGCGCACCGCAGCGTTGTTCAGACCGTACGTTCTTCCTTCAACAACATCTCTGCCTCTATCAGCAGCATCAACGCCTATAAACAAGCCGTTGTTTCTGCTCAGAGTTCTTTAGATGCGATGGAAGCCGGCTATCAGGTGGGTACACGTACTATCGTTGATGTGCTGGATGCGACCACCACGCTGTATAACGCCAAACAACAGCTTTCCAGCGCCCGTTACACGTATCTGATCAACCAGCTGAACATCAAGTCAGCACTGGGTACGCTGAACGAAAGCGATCTGCTGGCACTGAATGGTGCTCTGGGTAAACCTGTGCCAACGGCACCGGATCAGGTTGCACCTGAAACCCCGCAGCAGGACGCCACGGCGGACGGTTATGGCAACAGCACGGCGGCTGCACCGCGTACTGAAAAAGCCAGCGCAACCACCCAAACCCGCACGACGAAGAAAAGCGGCAACCCTTTCCAGAACTAAATCTGGCAGGTTTCTTTTTTCATCGTAAAGACCAGGGCAGCCTGAAAAGGCTGCTTTTTTTTGCCTCCGTCACGCCCCTCTGTAAAGTCTCGTAACAATTGCCTTCGCTGCTTTAACAATCACCCACTTTCCCCTATTCTTAGGCCCTACTGGGAAAGGGCAAAAAAGCCCTACACATGGGATAAGAACGATGAAACGGACACAACACGTTAACCTGGCTACCTTCCGTAAATCATGGCGTAGCTCTCGGATCACACCTGTCGCACTGGCGGTAAGCGCCGTCTTTATGTTGTCTGCCTGTGAGAAAACCGACGAAACGGTTTCCTTGTATCAGAATGCTGACGACTGTACGAAAGCCAATCCGTCCGGCAGCACGCAGTGCGTCGATGCCTACAACGCAGCCAAAACAGAAGCGGCAAAAACGGCACCTAAATACGCCAGCCGTGAAGACTGTATTGCTGAGTTCGGCGAAGGCCAGTGTACTCAGGCTCCCGCGCAGGCTGGTGTCGCTTCAGCCGAAGGCCAGAGCAGTGGCAGCATGTGGATGCCTTTGATGGCAGGTTACATGATGGGCCGGATGATGAGCGGCGGCGCTTACGCGCAGCAGCCTCTTTTCAGCTCTAAAAACCCGGCCAGCCCGGCAAACGGCAAATTCGTCGATGCCACCGGCAAAAACTATGGCCCGGCAACCGCAGGTGGCCGCACCATGAACGTGCCGAAAACCGCCATGGCACCAAAACCGGCAGTCACAAACACCATTACACGCGGTGGCTTCGGCGACAGCGTAGCCAAACAAACCTCAATGCAACGCAGCTCCTCTGCGGCACCTCGCAGCCCTGGCCGCAGCATGGGTGGCTAAGAGATAAAATGAAACGTTTAGCGATTAATGAGCGCCCGGACTGGCGCGAAAAAGCCACGGAGTTTGGCTTCAATTTTCACACCATGTATGGCGAACCCTACTGGTGTGAAGATGCTTATTATCAGTTCACGCTGGCGCAGATTGAAGAGATTGAAGACGCCACTGCCGACATCCATCAGATGTGCTTAAAAGTGGTTGAGCGTGTGGTGAATGACGACAAACTGATGGCGAAATTCCAGATCCCAAAACACGTCTGGGAATTTGTCCGCAGTTCATGGCGTACGCAACAACCTTCGCTGTATTCGCGCCTGGATCTGGCCTATGACGGTGTGAATCCACCCAAGCTGCTGGAAAATAACGCCGATACACCGACCTCTCTCTATGAAGCGGCTTTCTTCCAGTGGCTGTGGCTCGAAGATCAAATCGCTGCGGGTAACTTGCCGCCGGATGCCGATCAGTACAACAGTTTGCAGGAAAAGCTGATCGAGCGTTTCAGCGAGCTGAAGAACGAGCACGGTTTTTCGTTGCTGCACATCGCCTGTTGTCAGGACACCGAAGAAGATCGCGGCACCGTTCAGTATTTACAGGACTGCGCGCTGGAGGCTGAACTGGCCAGCGAATTCCTGTTTATCGAAGAAATCGGTCTGGGCGAGCGTGGGCAGTTTACCGATACACAGGATCAGGTGATTTCCAACCTGTTCAAGCTGTATCCGTGGGAATTTATGTTCCGCGAAGTGTTCGCCACCAAGCTGGAAGACGCCGGTGTTCGCTGGCTTGAACCTGCCTGGAAGGCCATTTTGTCGAACAAAGCCCTGCTGCCGTTGCTGTGGGAAATGTTCCCGGATCACCCGAATCTGTTACCGGCGTATTTTGCTGAAGATGCTCACCCGGAACTGGATCACTACGTCGTGAAGCCACTGTTTTCACGCGAAGGCGCTAACATCAAAGTCATCGAGAAAGGCCATGAAGTGGCCAGTGTTGACGGCCCGTATGGTGCAGAAGGCATGATCGTGCAACAGTTCCATCCGTTGCCGGTATTCGAAGGCAGTTACACGCTGATCGGCAGCTGGCTGGTCAACGATCAGCCTTGCGGGATTGGCATCCGCGAAGATAAAGCGCTGATCACGCAGGATCTGTCACGTTTCTATCCACATACCATTGTCGGATAAAACGCGTAAAAAAGGATAATGAAGGAATTCATTATCCTTTTTGTTTTTGAGCGTTATCCCACCTGAACAGAAAGCATGGAAAGCGATCCCATCACGATCCCGTCCGTTGGCAGTGTGATCGGCTCCGAACCCTCCCACGCACCTAAAACATACAGCAATGGCAGATAGTGATCCGGAGACGGATTCGATAACGCGCCGCCTTCATGTTCCATAAACTTCACCAGAGGATGATCTTTCGCCTCGCCCTTCCAGCTCAGGTTATCTTTCACATACTTTTCGAACGCAATCGCCCACGGATACGGCTCGCCGTTGCCGTCCCATTTCACCATTCGCAGGTTATGTACCACGTTACCGCTGGCGACAATCATCACGCCTTCGTCACGCAGCGCGGCCAGCTTTTTGCCCAGTTCATAGTGATATTCCGGCGGCTGCGTGCCATCGATGCTCAGCTGGATCACCGGAATATCGGCGTCCGGATACATCTTGATCAATACGCCCCAGGTGCCGTGGTCAAACCCCCACTCGCTGGTATCGGCCATCACATTTACCGGGCTGAGCAATTCCTGAACCCGTTTCGCCAGCGCCGGTGAACCCGGTGCCGGATAACGTTTATCAAACAGCGCCTGCGGGAAACCACCAAAATCATGGATGGTGCGCGGGTTTTCCATCGCCGTCACCGCCGTGCCGCGGGTAAACCAGTGGGCAGATACGGCCAGGATCGCTTTTGGACGTGGCAAAGATTCGCCCAGCGCATGCCAGGCACGGGTATAAACGTTATCTTCCAGCACATTCATCGGGCTGCCGTGGCCTAAGAAGAGTGCGGGCATACGTTGAGTCGTCATCATTAATTCCTTACCGCAGACTGAAAAAGAGCGGAGCGGCGAAGCGCCTTCCGCGTGATGAAAATACGGTACTCTTTTTCAGTGGCGGTTACAGCCGGATAACCATGAAGGAGATGTTCAATAAATTTGAAGAGGCAAATCAAAGGCAATGGGCGGGAATTTTCGGTTCAGACAAAATGCAGGAATACATAGCAAAAAGGCCGCATAAGCGGCCTTTCTTAATGCGCACAACCGGTTAGTCAGCTTGCCTGACGGGTTTGCGCCTGGCGGTAAGCCACCAGATCGGCAATCGTCACCACGGGCATATTGTGCGCGCGGGCAAAGACGATGACTTCCGGCGCATGTGCCATGCTGCCGTCATCGTTGGTCAGTTCACACAGCACGCCGAACGGCTTAAGCCCGGCAAGTGTGGCCAGATCCACTGACGCTTCGGTGTGACCACCGCGGGTCAGCACGCCGCCTGCCTGTGCGCGCAGCGGGAAGATATGCCCCGGGCGGTTCAGGTCAGAAGGTTTCGCTCCGTCTTTGATGGCCGCACGAATGGTGGTAATGCGGTCAGCCGCTGAAACACCGGTCGTCACGCCTTCAACCGCTTCAATTGTCACGGTGAAGGGTGTCTGGAACGGGCTGGAGTTGTTCTCAACCATCATCGGCAAATCGAGCTTTTTACGGCTGTCTTCGTTCATGGTCAGGCAGACGATGCCGCTGCCGTGGCGAATAGTCAGCGCCATTTGTTCAACGGTCATGTTTTCGGCGGCAAAGATTAAATCGCCTTCGTTTTCACGATCTTCGTCATCCAGTACCAACACACCCACGCCATTACGCATCGCGTCGAGAGCACGTTCAACACGTTCAGTGGATGTACCGAATTCGGAAAGTAGGGTCTGATTCATGGTAAAAATAACCTCATGTTCTGTATGTGGATTACCAGAATCAGGGCGTCTTGAGGAGGCTAGCTGAAGCAGCCAGAAGGCGTGCTACAGTTATAAAAAATAACGCAGCGGGCAAAAATTTGCCCGGCTTGAATCGTTACTCTCTCCCATCCGGACTTTAACCGTCGGCCCCGGAATTACACCGGATCTGCTGACCTCTAACCCCGAAGGATTGAGCGCTCGCGGGCTTCCACTTGGAAGGGATTATGATCACCTTCCGGTATTCTGTGGTTTACCGCCGGTGGGGACTTTCACCCCGCCCTGAGAATAAGCAAGGCAACTATAACGCCAATAAATGAGCAGAGCAATCCTGTGGTTTGGCCATTTAGTGCCTCTGAAGGTTTATAGAAACAGCTTCAGCGATTACACTAAAGAAAAGCACCGCCTTCGAGAAAAGGAAATAACATGATTGACCCGAAAAAAATTGAACAAATTGCCCGCCAGGTTCACGAATCGATGCCGAAAGGGATCCGTGAGTTTGGTGAAGATGCCGAGAAGAAAATCCGTCAGGTATTGCAGGCGCAGTTCAGCCGTATGGATTTAGTCAATCGCGAAGAGTTTGACGTGCAGACCCAGGTTTTGCTGCGTACCCGCGAAAAACTGGCCGTGCTGGAACAACGTCTGGCCGCGCTGGAAGGCAAACTGAACGAAGCGGAAAAACCGCAAAATCCTGCCTGAATTTCCGCAACCATAAGTCCGCCGGAAACAGAAAAGGCCTGCTGCGCAGGCCTTTTTCATCTATTTTGCTCAGGCTTTATTGCGGACGAAGCACCGTTTTTACCCGTGGCAGCAATCCCCATAGCGCCGCGAACACCACCAGCGCATACAGCGATTTCCAGCCAACCATCGCCAGCAGCCCGCAGCACAAAATCGCCCCGAGCGTTGCCATCCATTTTGACCGGCCCGTCAGGATTTTTGCTCCGGAAATCATGCACAACAGATAGATCAGAATGAAAATCCCGTTGGCGTAGGTAATCAGCGCCCCGAGCGGCAAATGCAGCCAGTAAATCAGTAACGTGAACAACATACAGCAGCCCACCACCAGATTAAGCGCCGCTACCGGCACCTGCTGGGCAGAAAGTTGTGCCAGTTTGCTTTCAGGTTTCAGCTGAGCCTGCGACCACACCAGCCGGGCGAAGCTTTGCGTGTAAATATTCACGCTGGCAAAGCAGGCCAGATAACCAATAATGCAGGCCACCCAAAGCGCTTTTTGCCCGAAAAGCTGTACCACAATCCCCGGTAATGACGCGCCCGCTTCCCGCCCTTCGCCCCACGCATGGAATTTTAATACCGCGACCGTACAGCCCCAGTACACGGCGCCGGCTACCAGCATGCCGATCAGCAGCGCGCGCGGAAAATCACGTTCCGGATGACGAAATTCTGTCGCCAGATGCGCAAACGCCTCCAGCCCGACAAAGCACCAGAACATCACGGCCAGCGCATCAAAAAGACTGGAGGGCGAAACATCACGTACCGCAGGCAGCGGGATTTCCGGCAACGTGATATCTCCTTTCCACCAGATTGCCACGACCAGGGCGACGACCAAAAGCGCGATCAGCGTCTGGATATTCGCACTGGATCCCGCGCTGCGTGTGCCCAAAAACCAGATAACGAGCAGCGTTCCCAGCTGAACCAGCAGCAGATTTTCGCTGCTCCAGCCAAAAGCCGCCTGCCAGAAACCGGCAGCAATATGCAGCGCGGCGGGCAATCCGACCGGAATAACGGACAAAAACAGCCAGCCGGTCACGCGCGCCATGTGGGGCCCGAACGCTTTTCCCACGAAATGCGCGGCACCGCCTGCACTCGGGAAATGCCGGCCCAGTGCGGCAAAGCCAATCGCGATCGGGAACACCAGCAGGATCAGCACCGGCCATGCCCACAGACTGTCGTTTTGCGCCAGCTGTGCGGCAAGCGCAGGCACCGCGAAAACGCCGGTTCCCAATAATGAAGTGGAGAGCAGTCCGACGCCCTGCGCCAGACTTAATTCCTGTTTTAATCCGCTCACAACAGAGTCACTTCCGTTTGGTTTTTTTGAGTGAAAAATCAAAAAGAAAAGGGCTTATCAGATAAGCCCTTCGGTGCGAACATCAGAAATTCAACCGCAGAAAATCAGTCCTGCGCTTTGATCTGATTGATGATTTTGGTGGTAGATAAACCATCTTCAAAATTCAGCACGCGCACTTCGCCGCCGTTCGCCCAGACTTCAACACTACCGGCAATTTGCTCCGGTTTGTAGTCGCCGCCTTTCACCAGCAGATCCGGTAAGATCCCGGCAATCAGACGCTGTGGCGTATCTTCTTCAAACGACACAACCCAGTCAACCGCGCCGAGCGCACCCAGCACGATCATACGGTTTTGCAACGTATTCACCGGACGGGTTTCGCCTTTCAAACGTTTTGTAGAAGCATCGCTGTTCACCGCGACAATCAGACGATCGCCGAGCTTACGGGCATTCGCCAGATAAGACACATGGCCTGCATGCAGGATGTCAAAAATGCCGTTGGTCATGACGACTTTCTCGCCACGCTGACGCGCCATTGCGACCGCGGCTTTCAGCTGTTCTTCAGTCATCACGCCGAAGCCCACGTCTGAACGCCCGCCGATGGCATTTTCCAGCTCGACCGGAGAAACGGTCGATGTCCCGAGTTTCCCGACCACAACACCCGCCGCAGCGTTTGCCAGGAAGCACGATTCTTCCAGCGTATTCCCGGCCGCCAGCGCCGCAGCCAGCGTACCGATCACCGTGTCACCGGCACCGGTCACGTCATACACTTCCTGCGCCTGCGTTGGCATATGGAAAGGGGCTTTGCCCGGCTGCAACAAGGTCATACCGTTTTCTGAACGGGTCACCAGCAGCGCAGAAAGCTCGAAGTTTTCAATCAGCTGCATGCCACGAACCACGATTTCGTCTTCGTTTTTACAACAGCCCACCACCGCTTCAAACTCGGAAAGATTCGGTGTCAGCAACGTCGCGCCACGGTAGCGTTCAAAGTCAGAACCTTTAGGATCCACCAGCACCGGCACACCGGCTTTTCTCGCCAGCTGTATCATCTTCTGCACTTCGGTCAGCGCACCTTTAGCGTAATCCGACAGCACCAGCGCACCGCTTTGCGGCAACGCCTGTTCAATTTTGGTCAGCATCGGTTGCAGATCAGCGCCTTCAAAACCCTCTTCAAAGTCGAGTCGAATCAGCTGCTGGTTTCGGGAAAGAATACGCAGTTTGGTGATGGTCGGGTGAGAAGGCAGCGCCACGAAATCGCAGTTTACCTTCACTTCCGCCAGACGCTCGCTCAGCGCGCGCGCCGCATCGTCCACACCGGTCAGGCCGATCAAACGGGAAGAGGCACCGAGGGACGAAATGTTCATCGCCACGTTAGCCGCGCCGCCAGGGCGTTCTTCGATGGTATTCACCTTCACGACCGGTACCGGAGCTTCCGGTGAAATACGGTTGGTCGGGCCATACCAGTAGCGGTCTAACATTACGTCACCGACCACCAGCACACCCGCGCGGTGAAAATCAGGCAAAGTCACTTTCATCCCAAGACTCCAAAACAGGCAAAACTCAACATAGAAATAGTGCGCCGGATAATATCACAAGCGCCTGTCCCTCGAATAAAAACCCTCAGCCCAGCCATTTTTCCCAGCTGATGTGGATTTGCGCACGTTCACCGGCAAAACTGTCAGCGGCAACTTTTCCGCTGTGCTCCTGTAACGCCAGATGATGAATTTCATCGCGCAGCGTCACGTAAGCATGGGTCAGATTACGGGCCTCGTCTTCCGGCATGATGTCGTATTGCGCCATCAGCTCAAAAATCCTGACGTTATCAGACCAGCGCGTCAGCTTTGGCTGATCGTGGGCGAAACGTAAGACCAGATATTGTGCAATGAATTCAATATCCGTGATGCCGCCGGGATCGGCTTTCAGATCAAACTCACCGGCTTTTTTACTGCCGAGATGCTGGTACATTTTCTCACGCATTTCGCGGACTTCTTTGCGCAGCTCCGCCTCGTCGCGCTGACGGCAGAGTATGCCACGCCGCGTGGCATCAAACTGCTGCGTGAGAATCGGGTCGCCGTAAACGACGCGCGCGCGCACCAGCGCCTGATGTTCCCACGTCCAGGCTTCGTTGGCCTGATAATCGGCAAACGCTTCGATGGTGCTGACCAGCATGCCGGAAGCGCCGGAAGGCCGCAGACGCGGATCCACTTCATACAAAATGCCCGACGATGTGCGCGTGCTGAAGAGGTGCATAATTCGCTGCGCCAGACGCAGATAGAACTGACGCCCGTCGATCACGCGTTCGCCGTCAGTCATCACCTCCGGCGCGCAATCAAGCAGGAAAACCAGATCCAGATCTGAACTGTAACCCAGTTCCCACCCGCCTAATTTCCCATAACCGATAACCGCAAAACCCCGCCCTTCACGGTGCTGAAGGTGCGCTGGCTGACCGTATTTTACGACCATCTGATCCCACGCCTGCTGCACAACGACTTCAAGAATCGCTTCGGCCAGATAGGTTAAATGGTCGCTGACTTTCATGACCGGCAGCGCACCGGAAATATCTCCGGCGGCAATGCGCAGATGCTGCGCCTGCTTGAACTGGCGCACGGCTTCCAGCTGCTGCTCTTCATCTTCCGTCGGCACGCGCATCAGATACTGGCGCAGTTCATCACGGTAAGCGCCCAGCTCAATCGGCTGATAAAGGGTGCGCGGGTCGAGCAGTTCGTCGAGCAACAAAGGATGACGTGCCAACTGATTCGCGACCATCGGCGAGGCCGCGCACAGGCGAATCAGTTGCTTGAGCGCGCCGGGATATTCGACCAGCAGCTCAATGTAGGTCGTGCGGGTGACGATGTTGAGCAGCAACTGCATCAGGCGTTGCAGCGTGACGTCCGCATTTTTATAGGTGCAAACCTGCGCAAGCAAACGCGGCATCAGCAAATCCAGCTGATCGCGGCCACGCGGCCCGATGGTGCGTTTATCCACATCACGGCGGAATTCCGCAATCTGTTGCAGAATATGGCGCAGGGCGTTTTCCTCAAGCTGAGGCACCAGCGGCGCAAGTTCGGAAGGCTCAAGCGCATCAATCCATAAACTGCTGAACTGCGCCTGCTGCTGGTCATCTTCCGCGTCCGGCGTGTCATCACCAATCAGATCGTTAAACACCACACGCACGGCCTGCATGTGAGCATTTACTGCATCCAGAAGCTGCGGCCAGCCGGCGTAATCCATGCCCCACGCCAGACGCGCCTGATTGAGTTCATCGGAAGGTAAGGTCTGTGTTTGTTCATCGGCTATCGCCTGCAAGAGATTTTCCAGACGACGCAGGAACAGATAACTGGTGCGCAGTTGCAAAACCTGTTCAACCGGCAATAAGCCCAGATTTTCCAGCGCCTGCAGCGTCGGTAAAAGTGCCCGTTGCTGCAATGCCGGTTCACGGCCACCGCGGATCAGCTGGAAGACCTGCACGATAAATTCAATTTCGCGGATACCGCCTGCGCCAAGTTTGATGTTGTCTTTCAGACCCCGGCGGCGGACTTCGCGGGCGATCATTCCTTTCATATTACGTAATGACTGGATCACGCTGAAATCGATGTAACGGCGGAACACAAATGGCATCAGCATCTTGCGCAGTTCCTGACTGCTGGCGTCATCCGCACCGCCCATCAGGCGCGCTTTCACCATCGCGTAGCGTTCCCAGTCACGCCCCTGCTCCTGATAATAATCTTCGAGCGCCGGGAAGCTCATCACCAGTGGCCCGCTGTCGCCAAACGGACGCAGACGCATATCGACACGGTAAACAAAACCGTCGATGGTCGGCTGATCCAGTGCTTTGATCAGCCTCTGTCCCAGGCGGGTGAAGAACTGGGCATTATCCAGTTCGCGGCGTCCGCCCCGGGTCTGACCGTTTTCCGGATAGGCAAAAATCAGGTCGATATCGGATGAAAAATTCAGTTCGCCGCCGCCGAGTTTCCCCATCCCCAGGATCAGCATTCTTTGCGTTTCGCCCGCCGCATTCACCGGTGTACCGAATTCGCGGCAGCAGGCGTCGTACAGCCAGTCGCGGGCGCTGACGATCAGCAATTCCGCCAGTTCACTCAGCTGATGCAGCGTATCTTTTGCTTCGCTTGTTTGTGCCGCTTGCGACCAGGCGATGCGGGTCAGAATACGGCGGCGGAACAGACGCAGCGCTTTCATTAACCCGTTTTCGTCCGTCACACCGGTCAGTGTTCCTTCCAGCCACGGACGATAAAGCTGCCACTCCTGAGACTGAGGGGGGTTCTCATTGATTTCATGCCACCACTGTGGAAACGCCAGCAAACTGTCCGTGACGAATTCACTGCTGGTTAACACGGCCAGCTGTTGATCTTCGGGGAGCGGGAGGTTTTCAGGATGTTCACGCCAGCGCTCTAGCAGACTCTGCGCATGGCTTTGCAAAACAGAAGAAAGTGGCAACATGAAGTCAGATTCCTTGCAAAAAAAAGCCCGGGCAATTAGCCCAGGCTTATCAGTCAATTAACGAGGTTGTCCGTTTAACCAGAACGCATCCATCATCACTGCATGAGAACGGGCTGAATCTTCCCAGGCATGCTGCTGCTGAACGATGGCCTGCTGCAGGTCCGCCCAGCCAGCAATGTAGGCAGCGACATCTTTTTCAGGATAAGCCCCGCCCAGCAAATGGAAGGTAATAATCTGACGTTTCAGACGCGCCAGCTGATCGCGATACCCTTCTTCGGTCAGCGGCTGCGCGAACGCCTCTTTCAGATCTGCGGCGGTACGGCCCAGCATAATATCTGCGAAACGCTTGAAGGAGCCTTCCAGTTTTTTCGCTGATTTATCATCGATGAATGGTGTCCAGCCTGAAGTGGCCAGCCAGGAAGTGAGCACTAACTTGCATTTCAGGTAGCTGGCACTGTAACAAATTTCCTGCGCATCAGCAGATTTCTGTTCCAGAACAGGCACCAGATCGGTCAGCAACGTACGCAATTCCGATGACGCTTTACGCGGTACCAGTCCGCCAAACAGCGCCAGAATCTGACGCACGGTTTCGACGGCCTGCAGAACGGTCAGACGCGCGGTTTTGTCGCCACGAACCCACAATTCTTCATGATATTGCCAGTGATCCAGCGCCAGTTCGAACATGGCGGACATTGCCTGTTCCACCGTCGCTTTCGGCTGAGCTTTAAACACCGGCAACGGTTTGATCTCACGCGCAGGATTGCCCTTCGCCAGATGATAACCGCGAGCCGCTTTGCTGAAACCGCCCTGACGTAAACCGCCGTGCGCCCCTATTTCTGCCGCCAGTTTCAGTAAATCCCCGGTATTACCTTTTTTCAGCTCAAGCTCAATTTCGGCCAGCGCCTCAGACAACTCACCGGCGATCACTACACCCTGATCCAGGCCCAGCTCAATCTCACTTTCGCCGTAAGTGATCACCCACTTCTCGCGGGTGAAATCGGTGCGGAACACCGGTGTCAGTTCTTTTTGCAGCGCAGCAGGCTTACACCCTTCCGGCCAGATATCTTTCGGAAACGCGCTGAGTTTCAGCACCGGCTTTTTAAGCTCAACATTATATTCCGGGCGCTGATGCAGGCCGCCCACCACTTTTCCGCCGGTTTTGATGGTCATTTCATACTGATCGTCAAAGCCACGGATACGCAGACCAATATCATGCGAACGTAAATAGTTATCCGCGGTCTCAAAATAGATGTTGGTCAGTTTCGATGGCGCGGTGTGCTCAGCGTTGAAAACCGCGAGCTGCGAAGGAAGTTCGGCGATTGCGGCCGGGGTGGCGATAAATTTTAATTCTATTTCTACGGTCATAGGAGTCTTCACACCGATTCTTTGCTGCCAATAAGGGATTAACGCGTCGCTCCAATTCTACCATAAGCACAGCGCGCAAGCCGCATGTTGCGGGATTGTAAGATAGTTCTCATTCCGGTTTATACATTGCGTCGTCACACTGTTGCCCTTAATATCGGTTTCCAAAGTTTCGCAATAACCAAACTTTTATTGCACTGACCGAATAATTTGCCGCAATGGCCTGAAAATGGCGGTTGCCAGAAGACGTATCCCGATAAAACGGATCCGCACTTCACGTTCCCTAAATTCACAAAGAAACGATGAAATAATGCAGAAATTACGCCTAATTGGTTTCGCTTTGCTTGGTTTAAGCATCACATGGACTGCCCACGCCGACGAGAAGCGCTATATCTCCGACGATTTGATCACCTATATCCACAGCGGTCCGGGTAATCAGTATCGTATTGTTGGCACGCTGAATGCCGGTGATGAAGTCACCCTGCGCAGCGTCAACGACAGCACTAAATATGGCGAAATCGTTGACTCGAAAGGGAAAACCGCGTGGATCCCTCTCGACCAGTTAAGTAATGTCCCAAGCCTGCGAACCCGCGTTCCGGATCTGGAACAACAGGTTAAAACGCTAACCGATAAGCTGACGAATATTGATTCCAGCTGGAACCAGCGTACCGCGGAAATGCAGACGAAAGTCGGCTCCAGCGACAGCATCATCAACAACCTGAAGAAAGAAAATCAGGATCTGAAAAATCAGCTGATCGTTGCGCAGAAGAAAGTAGACGCGGTGAATGTTCAGCTAGACGACAAGCAACGTACCATTATTTTACAATGGTTTATGTACGGCGGTGGTGTTGCCGGTGTCGGTCTGGTGCTGGGTCTGGTATTGCCGCACCTGGTTCCACGTCGCAGGAAAAAAGATCGCTGGATGAGCTGATCGCTTAACCCGCTCCAACTTTCGTTCAACGTGAAGGCACTCCGGTGCCTTTTCGTGTTTGCATCAATCTGCAAATCAACCACACAACTTTGCTATGATAAAGGCAGAGCGCCCTGCTCGGCTTTCAGCAGCATAATGCGTTGGAATTGACTTATTTCAGGAGTTATTGCGTGGAGATTTACCTGGTCGGCGGCGCAGTCCGAGACAGTTTATTAAACCTGCCTGTGTCTGAACACGATTGGGTGGTGGTCGGCGCAACGCCTGAATACATGCTGGAAAATGGCTACCAGCAGGTCGGCAAAGACTTCCCGGTGTTCCTGCATCCCAAAACTCATGATGAATACGCGCTGGCGCGGACGGAAAGAAAATCGGGTTCAGGCTACAACGGTTTTACCTGTTATGCCGCGCCGGATGTCACGCTCGAGCAGGATCTGATGCGGCGTGACCTGACTATTAACGCTATCGCCAAAAGTGACAGCGGTGAACTTTTCGACCCTTATCACGGCCAGCGTGATATCGAATTGCGCCTGCTGCGCCACGTTTCAGATGCGTTTGGAGAAGATCCGTTACGCGTTCTGCGCGTAGCCCGTTTCGCGGCGCGATTTGCTCATTTAGGTTTTACCGTTGCCCCTGAAACACAGACGCTGATGCAACAGATGGCCGAAAGCGGTGAGCTGGAAGCCCTGACGGCAGAACGCGTTTGGAAAGAAACCGAAAAGGCACTGCAAACGCAGGATCCGCAGGTGTATTTCCAGGTGCTTCGGGATTGCGGTGCGCTGAAAGTGTTATTCCCTGAAATCGATGCGTTGTTTGGCGTGCCCGCGCCGGAGAAATGGCATCCGGAAATTGATACCGGCATTCATACGCTGATGACACTGAAAATCGCCAGCACACTGACGCCGGAAGTGGATGTACGTTTTTCAGCGCTTTGCCATGATGTGGGCAAAGCGCTGACCCCGCCGCAATTCTGGCCGGCTCATCATGGCCACGGTCCGGCGGGTGTGAAACTGGTGGAGAATATCTGTCAGCGCCTGAAAGTGCCGACACATATCCGCGATCTGGCAAAACTGGTGGCCGAGTTCCATGACCTCATCCACACCGTGAATAAGCTGCGCCCGGAAACCTTGCTGAAACTGTTCGATACCATCGACGTTTGGCGTAAACCGCAGCGTCTGGAACAGATGATCATGACCAGCGAAGCTGACGCACGGGGGCGTACAACGTTCGAAAATAACCCTTATCCGCAGGGTGATTACCTGCGCGAAGCCTTCAAAGTGGCGAGCAGCATTAGCAATAAAGAGGTGCTGGATGCCGGTTTTCAGGGAATAGAAATCCGCGATGAGCTTAAAAAGCGCCGGACACAAGCACTGGCAGACTGGAAACAAAAGCAGGAAGTGGCGAGTTAACCCGTATCATCTGTCAAAAAAGCCCCGCAGGGTGAATATCCTGCGGGGCTTTTTTATTGTTGCGCTAAGCAATTATCAGGCGATAAAGACATAGTACACGGCGATCGCAACAAAGAAGCGATAGATAGCAAACGGGATAAACGAAATACGCTTAATCACCGCCAGGAAGGTTTTAATGGCAATCAGCGCGATGATAAATGCGCTGATAAAACCGGTCGCGAACATCGGCAAATCGGCCATGGTCAGGAAGCTGTAGCTCTTATACAAATCCAGCGCCGTCGCGCCCATCATCATTGGCACCGCCAGCAGGAAGGAGAACTCAGACGCCGCAAAACGACTGATGCCCATTAACATCCCGCCGCTGATGGTTGCACCCGAACGGGAAAATCCCGGCCAGAGCGCCAGACACTGGAAAACGCCAATCATAAACGCCTGCACGTAGGTAATGTCATCGAGCCCTTCCGCGCGCGGTTTTTTGGGTTTTAGCAATTCAGCGGCAATCAGTAAAACACCGCCGACAACCAGCGAGTACATGACGTATTTAGGCTCGAAAAGAGATTTAATTTGTGAATGCAAAAGCAAACCTAGTACGGTCGCCGGGATCATCCCCAAAATAATATGCCCGAGATTCAGACGGCGCGTCCCCGTGCCTTCATGAGCTGGTGGCTTGCCAAAATGCAGGCCAATCATGCCAAACAATCGACGCCAGAACATCACAACCACAGCCAGAATCGATCCCAGCTGAATAACCACCTCAAAGGACTTCGACGTATCTCCCGTAAAGCCCAGGAGATTACCCACAATAATCAGGTGACCAGTCGAGGAGACAGGCAGGAACTCCGTCAGCCCTTCAACAACACCCAAAATAGCCGCTACAAGCAATGAATGACTTTCAGCAATCATTATCGACCCAACCCTATTAAGTATCCGCTAATCGGAAAAAACAGCTAAAACAACAAACAATAAAAAAGCGGCTCATCTGCGCCGCTTCTGCAAAGGGTGCCCCGTAGCCCCGAGTGCTCTTTTAACGCTTTTTTATGACAATTAAAATACGACCGGATTCTGAATTTTATTCAGGGCAGGATTTAACTGCGTTTTCCGCGCTCAATCACCACGCCAACGTTCGCCGCCTGCGCGACCGCGCCGGGTTTGCTGAGCTTAATGCGTACCCACGGCGAGTTAAAACGCGCCAGGAGCAGCGCCGCCACTTCTTCGGCAACACGTTCAACCAGGGCAAAATTCTGTGAGGAGACATGTTCTATGACGGCGTCACTGACATCGGCGTAGCTTAAACAGTCATTAACATCGTCACTGACGGCGGATTTTCGGTTGTCCCACGCCATTTCGATATCGAACACCAGTTTCTGTTTAATGGTCTGTTCCCAGTCGTAAGCGCCAATAGTGGTGATTACATTTAGTTGCTCAATAAATACGATATCCATCACGCGATTCTCTGTTTTTGGCCCAGCCGGATACCACTTCCAGCAGAAAATGCGTATTATCCATGGATGTTGCGATTAAAACGACCCTTATTAGACGGAACGGCTTTATGAGTGCTACCGCGCTTGGAATGATTATTTTCGCCTACCTTTGCGGCTCAATTTCGAGTGCGATTCTGGTCTGCCGGGTCGCCCGCTTACCGGATCCGCGCACGGCAGGTTCTGGCAATCCCGGTGCTACGAACGTTTTGCGCCTGGGTGGACGTGTGGCCGCAGCGGCCGTTCTGATTTTCGATGTCCTCAAAGGCATGCTGCCCGTCTGGCTGGCGTACCGTCTGAACATTCCTCCGATGTATCTCGGTCTGACCGCCATTGCGGCGTGCGTCGGCCATATCTACCCGGTTTTCTTCCGTTTTAAAGGCGGCAAAGGCGTGGCCACCGCTTTCGGTGCCATTGCACCTATCGGCTGGGACTTAACCGGCCTGATGACCGGCACATGGCTTCTGACCGTACTGCTCAGCGGATACTCTTCGCTGGGCGCGATTGTCAGTGCGCTCATCGCACCTTTCTACGTCTGGTGGTTTAAACCTGAATTCACATTCCCGGTCGCCATGCTTTCCTGCCTGATTTTATTGCGTCATCACGACAATATTCAGCGTTTGTGGCGCGGTCAGGAAGGGAAAATCTGGGATAAGCTGAAGAAAAAGCGTAAAGCCGCGAAAGACGAAAAAGCAGAATAACGTCAGATTTCAGACACAAAAAAACGACCTCAATGAAGGTCGTTTTTTTTGCCCTAGTTTAACAACGCAGCCCCGCTCAGACTGGCGGCAACTCAGCCAGCGGCCAGCGCGGGCGTACGGTCACCCCTAAGTCCGGCGTTGCACCCGTTTTCAGGCGCACCATACCCGCATAAGCGATCATCGCACCGTTATCGGTACAAAATTCAGGGCGAGCATAGAATACTTCGCCTCCACGCTTAGACATCATTTCGGCTAATTTCGCGCGCAACGTACGGTTTGCGCTGACACCACCGGCCATGACCAGGCGCTTAAAACCGGTCTGATCCAGTGCGCGTTTACACTTAATGGCCAGCGTATCCACCACGGCATCTTCAAATGCGCGGGCAATATCGGCATGGGTTTGGGCATCGCCGTCATTACCGCGGATCGTATTGGCGGCAAATGTTTTCAGGCCGGAAAAACTGAAATCCAGCCCCGGACGGTCGGTCATCGGACGCGGGAACGTAAATCGCCCGGCAACACCTTGCGCCGCCATTTTCGACAGCAACGGGCCGCCAGGATAATCCAGCCCTAATAATTTGGCTGTTTTATCAAATGCTTCGCCTGCGGCGTCGTCGATGGACTCACCCAGCAGGGTATATTCACCGATGCCTGTCACGCTGATTAACTGCGTGTGGCCACCAGAAACCAGCAAGGCGACAAACGGAAAATCAGGCGGATTATCTTCCAGCATTGGGGCCAGCAAATGGCCTTCCATATGATGAACAGGCACCGCCGGCACATTCCAGGCAAACGCCAGAGAACGCCCGATGGTTGCGCCGACCAGCAACGCACCGACAAGCCCCGGACCGGCGGTATACGCCACGCCATCGATATCCTGAGCGGTCAGCCCGGCCTCTTTCAGCGCAGCCTGAATAAGCGGTACTGTTTTACGTACATGGTCACGCGAGGCCAGTTCAGGCACAACACCGCCGTAATCTGCATGCAGTTTTACCTGACTATACAGTTGGTTGGCTAACAGACCGGCTTCGCTGTCATAAACTGCAATTCCGGTTTCATCGCAGGACGTTTCTATACCCAGTACTCGCATCACTCTTTCCGTCATAGTTTCGCGCTAACTCGCGGCGCGCAGTTTAGCACACAAGCCCCGACCAGTGCTGCACTGGTGTAGGAATTCCTCACGCGGCCGGCAATTAATGTCGAGCAATTTGGATTGATTGGTATATAATCGCCGCCCGACGCAAAAGCGAGCGCACTATGTTGCAGAAGGGTTGCAAAAGGCGCCCGCTTCAATTTGCCGTTGTGCTTTACAAGACGACGCGAATTGGAGTAAAATTCCGCACCATTTTGAAATGTGCTGGTACAACATCAGCAAACAAACCGATTTTATCGAGGTGAGAGGCACATGCCTGTAATTAAAGTACGTGAAAACGAGCCGTTCGACGTAGCTCTGCGTCGCTTCAAGCGTTCCTGCGAAAAAGCAGGTGTTTTGGCAGAAGTTCGTCGTCGTGAATTCTATGAAAAACCGACTACCGAACGTAAACGCGCTAAAGCATCTGCAGTAAAACGCCACGCCAAGAAACTGGCTCGCGAAAACGCACGCCGCACTCGTCTGTATTAATCTTCGGGGGCAACCCCAAATCGCGTGATTTGCAATATCAAGAACGCGCAGACTGCGTAGTAGCATACGAAGGCCGTGCTTTCCGAAAGGAATGCGCGGCTTGTTCTCGTTTATAGGCTAGTGAGTAAGGGGCTTATGGCTGGGAGAATTCCGCGCGTATTTATCAATGACTTGCTGGCTCGTATCGATATCGTCGATTTGATCGACGCTCGTGTAAAGCTCAAGAAACAGGGTAAAAATTATCACGCGTGCTGCCCTTTCCACCATGAGAAAACACCCTCATTTACCGTAAATGGCGATAAGCAGTTTTATCACTGTTTCGGCTGTGGTGCCCACGGCAATGCCGTCGATTTCCTGATGAACTATGACAGACTGGAGTTTGTCGAAAGCATTGAGGAACTGGCGACAATGCAAGGTTTGGAAGTGCCGTATGAAGCAGGCACTGGCCCGACTCAGATGGAGCGTCATCAGCGTCAAAGCCTCTACCAGCTGATGGCACCGCTTAGCGAGTTCTATCAGCAATCACTTAAACAACCGGCGGGTGCACCGGCCAGAGACTATCTTGCCCGGCGCGGTTTAAGTGAAGACGTCATCAATCATTTTGCCATCGGTTTCGCCCCACCGGGCTGGGACAACGTGTTAAAGCGTTTCGGTAAGAATGCCGATGATAAAGCGTCTCTGATCGACGCCGGTATGTTGGTCACCAATGACAACGGACGAAGCTATGATCGTTTTCGTGAACGGGTGATGTTCCCGATACGCGACAAACGTGGCCGTGTGATTGCATTTGGTGGCAGGGTTTTGGGCAACGATACGCCGAAATACCTGAACTCACCGGAAACCGAGATTTTCCATAAAGGCCGCCAGTTGTACGGCCTGTATGAAGCACAGCTGAAAGCCCCTTCTCCGGCACGTTTGCTGGTCGTTGAAGGGTATATGGACGTCGTCGCATTGGCGCAGTTCGGCATCGATTATGCCGTTGCGTCTCTGGGAACCTCCACGACGGCGGACCACATTCAGCTGATGTTCCGCAGCACGGATAACATCGTTTGTTGTTATGACGGTGACCGCGCGGGGCGTGAAGCCGCGTGGCGCGCACTGGAAACGGCATTGCCGTATCTCAACGATGGCCGTCAGCTGCGTTTTATGTTTTTACCCGACGGCGAAGATCCGGACACGCTGGTGCGTAAAGAAGGCAAAGATGCGTTTGAACAAAGGATGGAACAGGCAATGCCGCTTTCCACTTTCCTGTTTGATTCGCTGATGCCGCAGGTTGATTTGAGCAGCCCTGACGGGCGGACCAAATTGAGCATGCTGGCATTGCCGCTGATCCGCCAGGTTCCCGGTGAAACGTTACGGATGTATTTGCGTCAGCAGTTAGGGAATAAGCTCGGCATTTTAGATGACAGCCAGTTAGAAAAGCTGATGCCTAAACAGGCAGAAGGGAGCAATGTCTACCAGGCGCCCCAGCTAAAACGCACAACCATGCGTATACTTATAGGGTTACTGGTACAAAACCCACAACTGGCTACACTTATACCCTCGCTGCAAGGTTTGGAGCAAGCGAAGCAACCAGGATTAGATCTGTTCAGCGAGTTAGTGACTACTTGCTTAGCCCAGCCAGGGCTCACAACAGGCCAATTACTGGAACTGTATCGTGACAATAAGTTCTACCAGCAACTTGAAACTCTGGCGACATGGAACCACATGATCGTAGAGGAGATGGTCGAAGAAGAATTTCGTGCCACGCTGGCCAGCCTGTATGACTCTATTTTAGAGCAGCGGCTTGAAACCCTGATAGCAAAAGCCAGGACGCATGGCCTGAGTCCAGAGGAACGTACAGAAGTCAGTTCCCTGAATCAGGTGTTAGCGAGAAAGAGTTAACAAAAACATATAAAGGTAAGGCTTCAGGCGTTACCACAGAAAACACGGCTTAAGTGCCGATATATAGCGGGGCATGGCCCTGCGCAGAGCCGCCCTGGTGGGCCGCGGCACAATAAACGCCCCTAACGTTATTGTTGGCGATGTTACCCGACCGACACCAACCCAAATACTCTGAAGTGTGGATACCGTCTTATGGAGCAAAACCCGCAGTCACAGCTTAAGCTACTTGTCACCCGTGGTAAGGAGCAAGGCTATCTGACCTATGCTGAGGTCAATGACCATCTGCCGGAAGATATCGTCGATTCCGACCAGATCGAAGACATCATCCAGATGATTAACGACATGGGCATCCAGGTACTTGAAGAAGCACCGGACGCCGATGATTTGATGCTGGCCGAAAACCGCCCTGATACCGACGAAGACGCTGCAGAAGCGGCGGCGCAGGTACTTTCCAGCGTTGAATCTGAAATTGGCCGTACCACCGACCCTGTGCGTATGTATATGCGCGAGATGGGTACCGTTGAACTTCTGACCCGTGAAGGCGAAATCGACATCGCCAAACGTATCGAAGACGGTATCAATCAGGTCCAGTGCTCCGTTGCTGAATATCCTGAAGCTATCACTTATTTGTTAGAGCAATATGACCGTGTTGAAGCAGGTGAAGTTCGTCTGTCTGACCTGATCACGGGTTTTGTTGACCCTAACGCCGAAGAAGAAATCGCGCCAACTGCAACTCACGTGGGTTCTGAACTGACCACTGAAGAGCAGAATGATGACGACGAAGACGAAGATGAAGACGACGATGCTGAAGACGACAACAGCATCGACCCGGAACTGGCTCGCCAGAAGTTTACCGAACTGCGTGAACAGCATGAAGCGACGCGTCTGGTCATCAAGAAAAATGGCCGTAGTCACAAGAGCGCAGCAGAAGAAATCCTGAAACTTTCTGATGTGTTCAAGCAGTTCCGTCTGGTGCCAAAACAGTTCGATTTTCTGGTCAACAGCATGCGTTCCATGATGGATCGCGTTCGTGCTCAGGAACGTCTGATCATGAAAGTGTGCGTTGAACAGTGCAAAATGCCGAAGAAAAACTTCGTCAATCTGTTCGCCGGTAACGAAACCAGCGATACCTGGTTCGATGCAGCTCTGGCGATGGGTAAACCGTGGTCTGAGAAGCTGAAAGAAGTCACCGAAGATGTACAGCGCGGCCTGATGAAACTGCGTCAGATCGAAGAAGAAACTGGCCTGACTATCGAGCAGGTTAAAGATATCAACCGTCGCATGTCGATCGGCGAAGCGAAAGCCCGTCGCGCGAAGAAAGAGATGGTTGAAGCAAACTTACGTCTGGTTATTTCTATCGCCAAGAAATACACCAACCGTGGTCTGCAGTTCCTCGACCTGATCCAGGAAGGTAACATCGGCCTGATGAAAGCCGTTGATAAGTTTGAATATCGCCGTGGTTATAAGTTCTCAACTTATGCGACCTGGTGGATCCGTCAGGCTATCACCCGCTCCATCGCCGACCAGGCGCGTACCATCCGTATCCCGGTACATATGATTGAGACGATTAACAAACTCAACCGTATTTCCCGTCAGATGCTGCAAGAGATGGGCCGCGAACCTACGCCGGAAGAGCTGGCTGAGCGTATGCTGATGCCGGAAGACAAAATCCGTAAAGTACTGAAAATCGCGAAAGAGCCAATCTCCATGGAAACGCCAATCGGCGACGATGAAGATTCGCATCTGGGTGATTTCATCGAGGATACTACCCTCGAGCTGCCACTGGATTCTGCAACGTCTGAAAGCTTGCGTTCTGCGACGCATGACGTTCTGGCTGGCCTGACCGCACGTGAAGCGAAAGTTCTGCGTATGCGTTTCGGTATCGACATGAACACTGACCACACTCTGGAAGAAGTGGGCAAACAGTTCGACGTTACCCGTGAACGTATCCGTCAGATCGAAGCGAAAGCGTTGCGTAAACTGCGCCACCCAAGCCGCTCCGAAGTGCTGCGCAGCTTCCTGGACGATTAATCGTCCTCAGGCTGTCAGCCATTAAAAGCCCCGCCTTTCTCTGGAAATGGCGGGGCTTTTTTTATCCGGATTCACCAGAAATTCAGGGATTCAGCGACGTATACAGCTCACGATATGAAGCGACCAGCTCATCGAGCGTCGCACGGTTCAGCCCGCTGGGATTTGGCAAAACCCAGACCTCTGTCCGGCCAATTTTCAGCGCCTGATGCCCCCAGTTCACTTTGCTGATGCCAAACGCCTTGCTGAAGGCCTGCTTACCCAGAATGGCTAATGCACGCGGCTGATAGCGCAAGATTTTCTCTTTTAGCATCTCACCGCCATCACGCAGTTCATCACGATTTAGCTCGCTGGCTTCAACCGTCGGACGCGCTACAAGCGCCGTGATACCACAACCGAAATCCTGCAACTGCTGCCACTCTTCCGGCGCTAACTGACGCCCGGTAAAACCCGCCTGATGAATGACTTTCCAGAAACGGTTACTGCCATTCGCAAAAGGATAACCCTTGTGGGCGGACGAAAGACCGGGATTAATGCCGCAGAACACAACCTGAAGATCCTCCACGAGGATATCTGTAAGCATATTGTTTTCCTGAGACGTATTTGCTCGAGTTATGGGTAAAAAAGTCTGCGAACACAACATACTAGAACTGTGCACAAAACGCGCATACAAACCGAACACATATAGACCTGTTAGCAAGGTTTACCGTATAATCCCGCACCTCGGCCCTTTAGCTCAGTTGGTTAGAGCACGCGACTCATAATCGCTTGGTCGCTGGTTCAAGTCCAGCAAGGGCCACCAAATTAAACAAGGACTTGCGTCAAAAAACGTGAGTCCTTTGTTTTTTTAAAGTTTAAACCGGAGATTTTTGCACGGATAATCAGAGTGCTTACCGGTTGTTGACTGCAATAAAACCTATCCACTCTTCTGACCAATTACCGTGAGAGTGATCAGTACTCATCTTCTCCCCATTCCATTTTTCCAGCTTTATCCGCTGCTTTGATATCTTTCATCTGACCTTCGAGAATATCGAGACACGCTGCTCCGCTCTTTCCTGTTCCTGCTAACTGCGCGTGTGCGCTGGTGTAATAGCGCTCAATCATTTTTTCCGTGGGTTCTATAAATGGCATTCCACAGACAATGTTAATATTATGCGGCGTAACCTGCTTTAAAGTTGCTGGCGTATTAACTGTCAGCGCCAGCGCCAATGCTGTATCGATGCCTTCCTGAAATGCAGCGGCACCTAAAAACGGTTCCTGAGTTAATTCAGGATAAAGAGATATGTACTCGGTGTCTCCGCGTGTAATTTTATTCTGAATCTCCTCATAGTCACGACTCGTTAAGGCGGCAGCGTCATTATGAGCAATAGCAAATATGACTCGTTCATGCAGACTATCCGACGACGTCTGGCAATATCCAATCTGTGGCAAAAGACTGGCAATTAACGTTAGCGTTATTTTCCTCATCATTTAACCTTCAACGTACGATCACCACTTGCCCAGATTTCTCGACGGACGGATGGCGCGATCACAACACAGCGCCTCGCCCGGATGTTGACGACTATCTCCGTGTATTTCAAAGTCACCCCGCCCGAACATGGTATTCGAACTATTTGGATTCAGGCGCATAGCATAAGCGCCGGTGACATGTGAATTAAACGGCGCCGAGATAGTGTAACTGCCGGAGGGAAGTGGAGCGGCGTCAGGACTTCCATGCGGGGCGTGTATAGCTTCCGTTTCAGGATGATTTTTGTAGTGCCCCTTGCCAGAATAACCGGTCGTTTTCACCGTGCCGTTATGCGTTAACGTTCCGCTTGCGCGGTCATATTCCCATGCCATCTTAAGCTCCTTTCCTTTCATTCCACGAATCAGAGTGAATGATATTACCGTCAACGTACCGCCACGTTATTCTTTCATATACGAATTCTACACACTCCATATGGCCTTTTTTTTCAAAGAGAGGGGCTTTGATATCCAACATTACTGGCATAATGGAAGTCACGCGCACACCTTCTAAAAGCGTATTAAAATATTCGACTTCCTGACCGGAATCGTTAATCGAATAAAACTTGAATTCGGCATTTTTCAATCGCTGCCCGGTGGTTAATGCCTTATATAAATACGGGCTGGAATCGTCAATTTCCTTCTCAAAATAATAACTAGTATGAATTCGTGTACCGGTTATTTTTCCTGTTTGGCGATCCGTCGGTAACACAACATTATGCTGAATTTCCGTTACTTCAATACTCCCTTCCCGCCCCCTGACGTCTACGCCACCACGAATCACAGCACCACCATCATCTTTGAGCCATAAATAAATGGGTATAGCCATTCTTAACACCTGCTGTGAGTTATTGAGTTGTGCAAACATACGCCTGCTGAAATGTTCATCAGCATGCAAGTTCAAAAAATTGAAATTTTCAGATGTTTGTTAGCGAATTAAGCATCTTGCATAGGAACAAAAATCAGATTCAAAGAAGCTAAGCGAGAAACCATAACTCCCTTCTTAACCAGACCTTTACCCTCATTCTCCCCTCCCGCGATTGACCCGGCCTCGCTCAAATATAATAATGAGAACCATTAACATTAAAGATTAGGGAATGGATCCAATGATTAGCGCTGGTTTTCGCATTTTTGCAGGGATTGCCGGGCTGTTTTTATCACTGATTTTCACCACTCACGCCTTTGCGGAAGGCTGGCCTCGCGAGATAAAAACTTCTCATGGCATCCTCACATTGCAGCAACCTCCGCAGCGAATTGTGTCCACCAGCGTGACGGTCACAGGGACATTGCTGGCCATCAACGCGCCCGTGATTGCCAGCGGGGCTTCCGGGCCAAACAGCCGATTTGCCGATCAGCAGGGCTTCTTCCGCCAGTGGGGAGATATCGCGAAACAGCGCGGAGTTGAACGTCTGTACATCGGCGAACCGAATGCCGAAGCCATTGCCGGTCAGGCTCCGGACTTAATTATTATTGCGGCCACCGGCGGTGATTCCGCCCTGAAGCTTTATGATCAGCTGTCCGCGATTGCGCCGGTCATGGTGGTTAATTATGACAACAAAAGCTGGCAGGATCTGGCGAAGGAATTAGGTCAGGCAACCGGCAAGGAAGCCGATGCTGCTGCCGTTATTGCCCGGTTTGAGGCGCGCGAAGCTGCATTAAAAAAAGCTATAAAACTGCCACCGCAGCCTGTTTCTGCGCTGGTTTACAGCGCCGATGGCAAAACATCAAATCTCTGGACCCCCGTCTCGCCGCAGGGACAGTTGCTGCAAGAGTTAGGGTTTAAATTGGCCTTGGTGCCTTTGAATATTGCCGCCAGCCTGAGTCAGGGCAAACGTCATGACATCATTCAGCTTTCCGGAGAGAAAATGCCTGACGCGCTAAACGGCCAGACCCTGCTGCTGTTCTCTGCCAGTCAAACCGACGCTGAGCGTCTGCTGACCAATCCGTTCCTCGCGAAATTACCCGCAGTAGAAGGTAAGCGCGTTTATGCGATGGGCGATGATACTTTCAGGCTGGATTATTACAGCGCCAGCAATATGCTGACGCAGCTTGAAACCCTGTTCACCGCCCGCTGATGCCTCGTCGTATGCACGCAATTCCTGCGCCTCGCGTTTCATCGCCGGGGCAATTTCCGCGACAGGCCACCGGAATACTGTTTGCCGTGCTGCTGCTTGTTCTGATGATGGCGCTGAGTCTGTTGCTGGGCGGGAAATCCCTTTCTTTCAGCACCGTGATTTCAGCACTCAACGGGCACTGCACCGGTGCTGACTGCGTGATCGTGACCGACGCCCGGCTGCCGAGAACGCTGGCAGGTTTACTGGCGGGAATGGCGCTCGGATTATCAGGCGCGCTGATGCAAATCCTGACCCGCAATCCGCTGGCCGACCCCGGTATTCTTGGCGTTAACGCCGGTGCCGGGTTTGCGGTCGTTCTCGGAATTGCCTTCTTTGGTGTCACCGATGTCAGCGGTTATCTGTGGTTCTCGTTTGCCGGAGCTTTATCAGCGGCGTTGCTGGTCGCCATGATTGGTGCACTCGGGCGCGGAAGGCTTGACCCTGTTCGTCTCACACTGGCAGGCGTTGCGCTGGCGGCCGTTCTGGAAGGATTCTCGTCGGGGATTTCCCTGCTGAATCCGCAGGTTTACGATCAGCTTCGCTTCTGGCAGGCCGGTTCGCTGGATATCCGCAACATGGCGGTGATCCGCACCGTCACACCGCCGATCCTTTTCGCCATTTTCCTGAGCTTGCTGATGACCCGTTCCCTGAATAATCTGACAATGGGCAGTGAACTGGCGACCGCGCTGGGCACTAAAATCATCACGACCCAGCTGCTGGGATTACTGGCCATCACGCTGTTATGCGGTAGCGCGACAGCAGCCGTCGGCCCTGTCGCATTTGTGGGGCTGATGGTGCCGCATATGGCGCGCTGGATTTGCCGTGCGGATCCCCGCTGGCTGTTGCCGTGGACGCTGATCCTCACGCCGACGCTGTTGCTTGCGGCAGATATCGCCGGACGGCTACTGGTCGCCGGTGAGTTGCGGGTTTCTGTCGTCGTCGCCTTTATCGGCGCGCCGGTGCTTATTTTTCTGGTTCGCCGCCCCGGCGGATTGCGCAGAGGTTAGCCATGAGCCAGATATTATCTGAATCCCGCACGCTGAAAAAAAACCCGCTAATTTCGCGGCCATTTCTGACAGCGCTTGGGTTAGCTTTATGCACACTCTTACTGGCGATATTTGCGCTGGGCAGCGGCACGCTGGCGCTGAAACCGGCTCAGGTCGTCAGCGCCCTTCTGGGCGATGGCCCAAAAAACCTGCATATTATTGTGACTCAGTGGCGTCTGCCGCGCGTGGTGATGGCACTGATCACCGGCGCGGCACTGGGCGTCAGCGGCGCGATTTTCCAGTCGCTGCTGCGCAATCCGCTGGGCAGCCCGGACGTCATCGGTTTTAACACCGGCGCCTACAGCGGCGTTCTGCTGGCCATCGTGCTATTCAACGCCAGCGCGGCTGAAACCATGATCTGCGCCATGGCCGGAGGCATCGTCAGTGCGCTGCTGGTTTATGCGCTGGCATGGCGTCAGGGCGTCGAAACCTTCCGCCTGATTATCGTCGGTATCGGTGTGCGTGCACTGCTGATTGCGGGCAATACCAGGCTGATTATCAACGCCTCGCTTGAGTCTGCGCTCACCGCCGGGTTATGGCATGCGGGTTCGCTCAACGGAATTACATGGGAAAAAAGCCTGCCGGTGATCGCCCTGATTGTCTTGGCTCTGTTCCTCGCCCGGCTGCTTTCCTCGCGAATGCGTTTGCTGGAAATGGGTGACGATACCGCGTGCGCGCTGGGTGTCCCGGTGGAACGTTCACGCCTGCTACTGATGCTGGCGGGTGTGGCATTAACCGCCGCCGCGACGGCGCTGGCCGGACCCATTTCCTTTATCGCGCTGGTGGCACCACAGATTTCCCGACGCCTGTGCGCCAGCCAGCAGCACGCGTTATTTTTTGCCGCGCTGACCGGCGCACTGCTGCTGCTCGCCGCAGACGTCGCGGCGCAACGTCTCTTCCTCCCTTATCAACTGCCCGTCGGCGTGCTCACCGTCAGTCTCGGCGGTATCTATCTGATTGGTTTGCTCATCCGGGAGTCCCGCCGCTCATGAAGACTGAACATTTTTCACCGTTGTATGCGCAGAACCTGACGCTCGGTTACGACAAAAAAGTCATTGCGCGGGATTTATCGGTGTCGATCCCAGAAGGAAAACTAACGGTGATTATCGGGCCTAACGCCTGCGGAAAATCGACGTTATTACGTACGCTGAGCCGCCTGATGCAGCCGCAGTCCGGCACGGTTTTTCTCGACGGAAAACTGATTGGCGATTACGGCACGAAAGACGTGGCAAAAAGGCTGGGCTTATTACCGCAAAGTTCGACCGCGCCGGGTGATATCACGGTGGCCGATCTGGTCGGTCGCGGGCGCTATCCGCACCAGAATCTGTTCAGCCGCTGGAATGCGCAGGATACGCAGGCAGTCGATGACGCGATGCGGGCAACCGGAGTTTATGAACTGGCGGAAAGCACGGTAAATTCACTGTCCGGCGGGCAGCGGCAGCGGGTGTGGATTGCCATGGTGCTGGCGCAGCAAACGCCGCTATTGCTTTTGGACGAGCCGACGACCTGGCTGGATATCGCCCATCAGATTGATTTGATGGAGTTGATGTGTCGCCTGAATCAGGAAAATGGCCGGACGCTGGTCGTCGTGCTGCACGATCTGAATCAGGCCTGCCGCTACGCCGGGCATCTTATCGCCATGCGCGACGGAAAAATCCTCGCAGAAGGCGCGCCTGCCGATATCGTGACGCCGGAACTGATTGAGCAGGTTTTCGGATTGCGTTGCTCAATCATCGACTGCCCGGTGTCACATACGCCGTTAATTATTCCACTCGGCAATTTAGCCGTTTGACGGAGGATCTCCGGCGGCCCACTGCGTCTCATCCCACAGACTGCACAGGCCGTCGAGCAAACCGCCGCGCCACCACAGCGCGTCGTGCCCGCCTTCCAGCACCCGGTAACGCACCTGATTGGGGGTCGGTTTCAGCAGCGCCTCCATCTGATTATTCACGTCATAAATCAGCTTTTCGTTTCTGCCGGCTTCCATAAAGATTTTCAAATGGCTGCGTTCCCCCAGCCCTTTTTCAACCTGCGACAGGATGCTTTCCGCTTCTTGCTGAGCATCACGGGCTTGCTGACGATGGCGGCGCGGCCACCAGAAAGACCCCGACTGACTCAGCACGCACCCGAAACGTTCAGGCCAGTGCAAACCGGCATACAGCGACGAAAGGCCACCAAAACTCTGCCCCGCGACCACCGTTTTTTGCGCGTTATCGCTGTGCGCGGCCCGTTTTTTCACCTGCGGCAATAACTCGTCCCGCACCGCCAGCCAGAACTCCGGATTGCAGGTCAGCTCGCGGCTGCGGGTTTGAATATCAATAACATCGATCAGCACATACACCGCGTCGGGCAGCGCCCCTTCGCGCGTGAGCTGCGTCAGTGGCTGCCAGACGGGCATCTGTTTCGCCCAAAACTGGCCGTCGAGCAGGATCGCCAGCGGGCGCAAGGCAGGCTCCTGGCTTTCGCCGGTGGTAAACACCCAGACGTTTCGCATATTCCCCAGACGCGCACTTTTCCAGCGGAATGTTTGTAACGCCGCCGGAGCTTGCGGCGCTTTCGGGCCATCAAGATCAAACTCTTCCCAGGCGGGCTGTGGCAACGCTTCCGGCATATGCAGGCCGGACAACGCATGGGATTTTGCACCGGGCCACGGGCGATGCGGATTCAGCGGATCGTGCGTCGCGTGGCGGAAGAGTTTTTTCCACCATTCACGCGCGGCAAGCATGCTCTGATAGTCATCGTTATTTTGCGGAAATTCAGCGCCGGATTCGGTACGTGGGATCAGGCTGTAGCTTCCGCGCCAGTCCGCACGCAATTCGGTCTGCCAGTGCCAGACATCCGTTCCGGCCAGCCGCTGCAAACTCTGCGGCGGCGACGACTGATGGTGATCGGTGATGCCGTTGATGTTGATCCAGACACGCTGGGTCTCCGAAGTCGTTTCGTTGCCCTGCGGATCCCGCCAGAAGAACGTCACACGATAAAAACCTTCGCGCGAAGGTTCCGTCCACGGCGTTCCCCGCGCAGCAATTTCATTCCACCACGCGGCACTTCCAGCCAGAGGTTCCAACAACATGACCTGAGCCGCAGGTTTTTGCGGATGCTGATATTTCATCATTTTTTACGCTTTACAGCCTTCTGGCAGACAAGAAAAAACATTCCCGGTATGGCGCTTTACACTTTCCCTACAAATTAGGAATGGGAATCTAATTGATAATTGTTTTTATTTGCAATAGTGTGTTACCGCCCGTAACGCGGGTCAACAAAAACTACACACACAACAGGCCATCCTCCTGTTCAATCTCGCTATTTTTCAGGAAAGGATGGAATTTCAGGGCAGAATCCGACATGAAAAGCAGGCTACCACACTATTCGCTGGCAACCTTAATCGGGCTGGGATCAGCGCTTACTTTCCCCGTCAGCGCAGCAGAAACCTCCGCAACAACCGCAACAGAAACCGGGACTACGGCCGCTGAAACGCCGAAAAAAACCGAAGACACGCTGGTCGTCACCGCTGCACAGCAAAACCTTCAGGCTCCGGGTGTTTCCACCATTACGTCTGATGAAATCCAAAAACGCCCACCGGCACGCGACATCAACGAACTGATCCGCACCATGCCCGGCGTAAACCTGACCGGTAACTCCACCAGCGGACAGCGCGGGAACAACCGCCAGATTGATATCCGCGGCATGGGCCCGGAAAACACCCTGATCCTGATCGACGGTTTACCGGTGAACAGCCGCAACTCCGTGCGTCAGGGCTGGCGCGGCGAGCGTGATACCCGCGGCGATACCAGCTGGGTTCCGCCAGATATGATTGATCGCATCGAAGTGATCCGCGGCCCGGCGGCCGCGCGTTATGGCAACGGTGCGGCGGGCGGCGTAGTGAATATCATCACCAAAAAAGACACCAGCGAATGGCACGGCTCATGGAATACCTACATGAACGCGCCACAGCATAAAGAAGAAGGTTCAACGAAACGCACCGATTTCAGCCTGTCCGGCCCGCTCAGCGACCAGTTCAGTTTCCGTCTGTTTGGCGGCTACAGCAAAACACAGGCTGATTCGCAGTATATCAACGACGGCCATCAGTCCGAACGCACCGGCACCTATGCCGACACCGTTCCGGCCGGTCGCGAAGGCGTCATCAATAAAAATATCGACGCCATGCTGCACTGGGATTTCGCCCGCATGCAGTCACTTGAGTTTGAGGTGTCCAACAGCCGTCAGGGCAACCTGTACGCCGGTGACACGCAAAACACCAATACCAGCGCGCTGGTTAAAAGTATGTACGGCAAAGAGACCAACCGTATTTACCGCCAGTCCTACGCCCTGACGTACAAAGGCGCATGGGACAACGGCGTTTCCACCACCAACTATGTGCAGTACGAAAAAACCCGTAACTCACGCATGGATGAAGGTCTGGCGGGCGGCACGGAGGGGATCTTCTCTGACGACAGCTTCAACACCATCGCGCTGGGCGACATTCTTGCGCACAGCGAAGTCAGCATTCCGTTTGATTTAGGCGTGCCGCAAACCGCCACGTTGGGCACTGAATGGAACCAGCAAAAGATGAAAGACCCGTCTTCCAACGTTCAGTCTATGCTCGGCGGTGCCATTGACGGTATCGACAGCACCGGTCGCAGCCCGTATTCGCAGGCGGAAATCTTCTCGCTGTTTGCAGAAGATAACATCGAACTGACCGACAGCACGATGCTGGTTCCGGGCCTTCGTTTCGATCATCATTCTATTGTCGGCAATAACTGGAGTCCTTCCCTGAACCTGTCTCAGGAACTGGGCGATGACTTCACGCTGAAAATGGGGATCGCGCGTGCCTACAAAGCGCCAAGCCTGTATCAGACCAACCCGAACTACGTGCTTTACAGTAAAGGCCAGGGTTGTGCCGCCAGCGGCGGTGGCTGTTATCTGGTAGGGAATAAAGATCTCGATGCAGAAACCAGCATCAACAAAGAGATCGGTCTTGAGTTCCACCGCAACGGCTATCAGGCAGGCGTGACGTACTTCCGTAACGATTACCGCAACAAAATCGAGGCGGGTTATCTGCCAACCGGCACATCAACGACGGGCACCACTGACGTTTATAAATGGCAAAACGTTCCTAAAGCCGTCGTTCAGGGTCTGGAAGGGACGTTGAATATTCCGGTCACCAGTACCATTTCCTGGAATAACAACGGGACTTACATGATTGAAAGTAAAAACAAAGAGACCGGCGATTATCTGTCGATCATCCCTGAATTTACGATCAACTCTACGCTGAGCTGGCAGGCAACGGAAGATTTCTCCGTGCAGTCCACCCTGACCTGGTATGGCCGTCAGAAGCCGAAAAAATACAACTACAAAGGTGAAGCCGTAACCGGAAGTGAGAAGAATGAAGTCAGCCCGTATTCAGTGGTCGGCCTGAGCGGCACCTACGTTGCGACTAAAAATGTCAGCGTAACCGCCGGTATTGATAACGTGTTCGACAAGCGTCAGTTCCGCGCGGGTAATGCCCAGACCGTGGGTAACGCTACCACTAACGCCTATATGTACGGCGCGGGTGCAGCAACCTACAACGAACCGGGCCGGACTTTCTACATGAGCCTGAACACACACTTCTAAGCTCAGCCTCTGACCTGTAAAAAAGCCACCTGCAAAGGTGGCTATATTGTTTCTGCAACGGACTTTCAGGTTACAGCACGCCCTGCGCCTGCATGGCATCCGCGACTTTCACGAAACCGGCGATATTGGCGCCGCGCACATACTGCGTCTGCCTGCCTTCACCGCCGTACTCCACGCATGAATGATGAATATCGAGCATGATGTGACGTAAGCGTGCGTCCACTTCTTCAGCTTTCCAGCTCAGACGCGCGGCGTTTTGTGCCATCTCCAGCCCGGACGTCGCCACGCCACCAGCATTGGCCGCTTTACCCGGCGCGAACAACACGCCCGCTTCAACGAACAGGTCAGTGGCTTCAATGGTCGTCGGCATATTTGCGCCTTCCGCCACGGCTTTTACGCCGTTGGCGATCAGCACCCGGGCCGCTTCCACGCCCAGCTCATTTTGGGTAGCGCACGGCAGCGCGATGTCTACCGGCACATTCCACGGCTGCTGGCCTTCGAGATACGTCAACCCCAGTTTTTGTGCGTAATCAGATACGCGGCCATCGCGGCTGGCTTTGATTTCCGCCAGCAGCGCCAGTTTTTCCGGCGTGAAACCGGCTTCATCGACCACGGTACCGTTTGAATCTGACGCCGTAATCACGCGCGCGCCCAGCGACATGGCTTTTTCAATCGCATATTGCGCCACGTTACCCGAGCCGGACACCGCCACGCGCATGCCTTCAAAATCCAGACCGTGACGTTTAAGCATGGATTCAGTGAAATAAATCAGGCCATAACCGGTGGCTTCCGGGCGGATCAGACTGCCGCCAAACGACAGGCCTTTACCGGTGAACACGCTCGCAGTGTTGTTGGAGAGTTTTTTCATCATCCCCGCCATATAACCGACTTCACGCCCACCGACGCCGATATCGCCCGCCGGTACGTCCGTATCCGGCCCAAGATGGCGATAAAGCTCCAGCATCAGCGCCTGACAAAAACGCATGATTTCGCCTTCGCTTTTACCTTTCGGATTGAAATCACTGCCGCCTTTCCCGCCGCCCATTGGCAGCGTGGTCAGCGCATTTTTAAACGTCTGTTCAAAACCGAGGAATTTCAGAATTGATAAATTGACCGACGGGTGGAAACGCATGCCACCTTTATACGGGCCGATGGCCGAGCTGAACTGCACGCGCCAGCCGCGATTTACCTGTACCTGATTTTTGTCATCAACCCACGCAATGCGGAACTGAATCACGCGCTCCGGTTCCACCAGACGTTCTAATAAAGAAGAACGCCGGTATTGCGGATTTTGTTCGAGGAACGGCCAGAGCGTGGTCATGACTTCACGAACGGCCTGAGAAAACTCGACCTGATGCGGGTCGCGTTGCTGAACTGAGGATAAGAACTGTTCGAGGGAATGAATTTGATCCATGAGGGTAAAACTCCGTTTCGTAAGTGATGTTGTCTTTGTTATTTGCTGCTTATTTTTTGACTATGCATCGACTGACAAGCGGACATCAAGTGATTTATTTACCCGATAAAAACCCTAGGATTTACGGCCTTCCAGCTTAAGTAATAATGCTTTGTTATCCAGACCACCCGCAAAACCGGTGAGTTTTCCGGACGCACCAATTACCCGATGGCACGGCGCGACAATGGAAATCGGGTTGCGGCCATTGGCGGCACCCACGGCACGGACGGCTTTCGGGCGGCCAATACGTCGGGCGATATCGCTGTAGCTGCGCGTTTCACCAAAGGGAATTTCCAGCAGTGCCGCCCAGACTTCTTTCTGAAACTCGGTGCCGGTGAAATCAAGATCCAGCTCAAAGCGCGTGCGTTTACCGGCAAAATATTCATTCAGCTGTTGTTCGGTTTTCAGCAAAATGGGAAACGTCGGGTCTTCCATCATTTCGCCCAGTTTCACCCGGCCATCGATTTCGCATTCCCACAAGATAGCCGTCAGCTTGTCGCCTTTTGCCGCCAGTGTGAGTAATCCGACCGGTGATTCTACCCGCTTAAATCTGTATTCCATTTGTGCTTTCCTCAGCCTGTTATACGCTGTCCACTTTACCGGAAAGCCGCGAAACAGACCAAGAGGCAAAACAGGGATTTGCGGGATGTCTTCCAGAGAATCTTCGAAAAATGAAAGCGTTACATTGTTGAATGTAACGCTTCAGGGGTAGGGATACTGCCGGAGAGAAATGTGGTTATTTCAGGCCCATCTGTGCCCGCAGCTCGGCTTTTGCGGCGTCAAATTCAGCTTTGAATTCAGGCTCTTCAGAAATTCTCTGCGCAATCAGCGCGGCACCGGTACGGCTCATCACGGTATCAGAACGGTAATGAAAACCGGCCACCAGGCGATTTTCGGCATAACCGGCGGCGCGGGTGAAAAGCGCATTACGTTTTTCCGGCACCATTTCGCCCAGCACGGTCGCCATCAGGTAACCAATGGTGGAGTGCCCGGAGGGCCATGAACCGGATTTGGATTTTTTAAGCAGTGGATGAATCTGCTCATCCAGCATATACGGGCGTGGGCGGTTAAACGCTTTCTTGGCGTGATCGTCCACCACGTCTTCCGTCGCGACGACGCGGTCAAACAGCGCGGCGGTTTTCGGCAGTTTTTCGGCTGTAAAATCAGGGCCCATCACATCGGCATAACGCCAGACGTTTTCTTCAGCATCGGCAATCGCCGCTTTTTCCTGTTCCGGCGTACGGGTCGCCTGAATTTCCAGTAATTCTTTCAGCTCGGCTTTGGTCTGAGCGGAATCATCAGCTGGTGGCGCAGGCAAATACTTCGTCAGATCAAGCTGTTCAGAAGTGATGAACGGCTTCGCTTCGTCAGCAGCCTGAACAACAAACGTCGAACCCAGAGTGAAAAGCAGTAAAGCGACAAGTGACTTACGCACGGTGAAACTCCTGATATTTTGAATATCAGGAGAATAGAGAAGGAATATGACGGTTAAATGACAAATTCAGCCCAGCAGGCCGAGTTTTCCGGTCAGCTTTCTGACGACTTTCTTTTTCCCCGCCAGCGCGATCCCCAGCAGCACTAAATCACCGGTTGGCACGATGGCGACCGCTTCACGAAACGCCGCATAGTCAGTGGTCTGCTGACCTTCGACCGGGAAAATAATGCCGTCCATATCATCGTCATTAAGCAGATGCTGATGCAGTTGCGTCAGTTGCTCCGCATCGGCCACTAACACGCTGATACCGATCGGGATCAGCCCCGGATGTTCACGGTTATCGGCATCAATCAGCGGCGCGCCCACCAGCGCCGGATGGCGTTGTCCGAGCGTCAGCGCCAGTACAGCGGCGGCATTAGCGGCATGTCCGGCGGCGAGTTGCTGGTTGATGACAATCACACAGCGTTCGGGCAGCGAAGATAAAGGGGTGGCAGGCGTATTCATTATGACAGGCTCCGTTTCAGTTGAAATCTGAGCTTAACCCGTCACTTTTTCTCAATCTGGAAGATTTGTGCACAGACGCCGGTAATGTGCTGGCGTGAGCTGATAAGCACGGCGGAACCAGCGCCCGAGGTGGCTCTGATCGGCAAACCCTAAATCTGCTGCGACGGTGGCCGGCGTGTGTCCGAGCGCCAGCCCCTCCCGCGCACGGGTGAGTTTCAGCTGAATAAGATACGCATGCGGCGGCAATCCGAATTCGGCTTTAAACGCACGGCTGACCACAAAACGGCTTTCACCGGTCGCCGCCGCCAGTTGCTCAAGGCCGATATCCTCGTGCAAATGCGCGTGCAGATATTCCCGCGCCCGATGCGCCACACGTGACCACGGCGCTTCGCCCTCCGGACGTGGTGGTTGCCAGGTGAGATGCCCGCCCAACGCACTGAGCAATCCGTCGAGCGCAGTCTGGCGGACGATACGCAAGTCATTGCCATGCAGTGCCTGAAACGCCAGCGACGTCGCCTGCGCCAGCTGCGGATCCTGCGCTAAGGTATTTTCGAAACTCGGGTCACCGGCAGAAGAAAGGGAATCGCGTCGTGCTGCCAGTTCGCGGCCCAGCCATTGCGGGTCGAGATACAACATGTGGTACGTAAAACCACCGGGCTGCACCGCATCGCCGTCGTGAATTTCGCCCGGCTCGAGCATAAACACTTTACCCGGCAGGCTCTGATGTTTCTGACGACGGCAGCTGAATTGCTGCAATCCGTATTGGGTAACGCCGACTAAATAGCTGTCATGCCAGTGAGGATCGTACGCATGGCCTTCGAAATGGGCGTGGATCGTCTCGATCCCGCTGTCTTTATCTTTCGATAAATCGACCCAGTTTGCAGACGCCATAGATCCCCCGCCGAATGAATTAACAACAGGGTAACAAATAGAAGGGAGAAAAAGAAATGAGGATATTGTGGTATGGCACGGTGTGCTCCCTCCCCTGCGAAGGGGAGGGTTGGGGTGGGGTATGAAGTTCAAAACCAAGAACTTAAAATGTATTTAAACAAAGTGTTAGCCCTTAAAACCCCCTCCCAACCTCACCCTTCGCAGGGGGAGGAGTTAAAACACTTAATGTTTCACACTTTCGATAAAGGTTTTACGGGCAGTTTTCGAACCCAGACGTTCGGCTTCATCGAGCAGTTTCAGGGCTTTATCAACGTCTCCGGCTTTCACTGCTTTCTTAATCGCGTCGTTAAAGTAGGTTTCTGAATCGCTGAGCATGGGTTCAGACGGTTTCGCCGGGGCTGCCACGGGTGCAGGTGCCTGGGTGCTGCCGACCACAACCGGCGCAGCGGCCGCCGGTGCGGATGACGGGAGGAACTGACCAATCATCACGTTACCGGTTTTCTGTTCAGCGGTGACTTTCAGGCTCAGCGTACCGGTTGGGGTGTGACGGGCAATCGGATCCGGGATATCCGGCACGGCGTTACCTACGCCAGCGGCGAAGGCTTTCGCCGGGTTCACCATCTGCGTAGTTTCAGCCAGATCCTGACGGGTGGTGTAAACCAGCAGATAAATTTGTTTCTGGCCCAGTGCAGGCGTCAGTTTCAGCGTGCCTTCCAGACGGTCGCTGGAGACGATACCTGGTTTCTGATACGGGAAATAGCTGGAAGGATAAAAGGCTGCCGGACGCATCTGCTCATCCAGCACCAGAACATTTGGCGCATACACGGTTTTACCGGTCGCGATACTGGTCAGCGTAATTTCAAGTGAACCCCGGTCGGCAGGCAATGCAAATGCCCCGACGGCACCCTGAATTTGCCCCTGATTAATCTGTGCGCTGGAGGTTCCAAGTGTCACATCCTGCGTCACTGGCGGAACCAGCGGCGTCCATGAAAGGTTGCGTAAGGTCTGGCTGGAAATCGCCGGAGCGGTATTCGCATCATTCTGCGCAGCATTCACGACCGCAGGTGCAGCAGCCAGCAGGCTCAGCGACAGACACAGTGACAGCAGATTCTTTTTCATTATTGTTTCCTTTGAAATCACCATGAAGGCTGGCGGTCATCAGCGGACAACCGCCAGCCAGCACATCTTCTTTACTGCTTGTACTTTTGAAAACTGGCAAAGATTCTCGACGTCATTTGAGTTGCAGGAAGGCGGCAACTGAACTCATCCCCGGGAGCATACACAAGTATGTGACCGGGGTGAGTGAGGGCAGCTAACGCACCTGCGGCTCAAAGGACAAAGAGAATTACCACCAGATTTCCATCTGGGCACCAAATGTCACTTCATCGTCATTACCACGGCTGAAGGTTCTTGTGCTGGTGTCATTCATCGCTAAACCATTGTTTGCGCCGCTGTCAGTGTCGTAGCCCCATTTTTCATCCCAGTTTGCGTAGGTTGCAAACACGCGGATGGCCGGACGTGACCAGATGCTGTCGCCAGCCTGCCATTGCTGCGCCAGGGTGACTTTGTACTGACCGTTGCGATCGCCGGTACGCTGGGATTTCACGTTGTCGTAACCGACTTCCAGCAAGGTGCTCATGATCGGGGTCCATTTGTACATCGGACGGACACCGACGGTATACCAGGTTGTCCCGTTATTGTTATCGCGGTCAACGTCCTGATACATCGCCACGTACATCAGGCTCCAGGTATCGTTGAAGTCGATGGCACCGTGGTCGAGAACGCGGATCATGCTGCCGTTGTTATCGATAGCGGCACCGTTGGAGTGGCCGTTTGCCGCGCCCTGACCCGGATCGGTCATGGAGTCAGAGGCGTATTGCAGTACGAATTTGTTATAGCCGTTGTAGATGCTTTGCGTGTGTTCCGCAGTTACCAGGAAACCGTCTTTGGTCGCATTGTCTGCGAAGGAATACCCGTCACGCGCATTGGCACGACCGTAATCCACACCTAATTCCAGCACGCCGCCCGGGTTAGTTTGCAGGCCTGCCAGACGAACGTCGAACACGTCGTTAGACGTTGGCACTTCGTTACGCTGATCGGCGATATAGCCGTAGGAACCGCCGCTTTCGGTGTTACGGGTCGCTGCCAGAGACAATTTACCAAAGCCCAGATCCACATCTTCCAGACCGGCACCCGGACCTGAAATATCCCAGTAGTAGAAGTCGATCATGTGAACGTCATGACGTTGGTAGAAACGCTTACCGGCCCAGATGGTGGAGCCCGGCAGCCATTCGATCAGGTTCTTACCCTTCACGTTTGCTTCGCGGAAAGCCGGATCGGTTGACTCCCAGTCGTTCTGCTGTGATACGGAATACGCTACGTTGGTGTCGAAGTAGAAGCTCTTATCCCCTTCTTTCCACACTTCCTGACCGAGTTTTAACTCCGCATAGGTTTCACACTCGTTACCCAGACGGTATTTACTGTCAGCGCCTGTCGCTTTGAAACATTGCTGCTCGCCGCCGCTGCCCGTCCAGCCAATGCCCGAACGGGCATAACCGGTAAAATCTACTGCCATTGCTTGTGTAGAAAGGATTCCGGCAGCCACTGCCAGCGCCAGGGAAGAACTACGCATTGTAATCATCATTTTCTCCTGTAGGGGATCGCGTGCTTTCAAACACCAGATTCGGGATGTAACCGGCGACATGCAGTTCCGTCCTCGCGGAACAGATGGCAGCGGTGTGGTGGCAACCCGATGGCGAATGTTGCACCTTCTTCTACCAGCACCACGTCGTTCTGGCGGTACACCAGGTTCTGACGAATTGCCGGAATTTGGATGTGGATCTGTGTTTCATTACCCAGTTGCTCGACGACCTGGACTTCACCGGAAAGCGTCACTTCCGCGACGTCGCTTGGCAGAAGATGTTCAGGACGGATACCCAGTGAAAGGTTGCTGCCGACTTTCACGTCGGTGCCTTCGACAGGCAGCCAGACCTGCTGACGGTTTGGCAACTCGACCTGCACGCGTGCAGGTTCAGCGCCGGTGACTTTCACCGGCAGGAAATTCATTTTCGGAGAGCCGATAAAACCGGCGACAAAACGGTTGGCGGGATAGTGATAGAGTTCGAGCGGCTTACCGACCTGCGCGATATGTCCGGCGTCGAGCACCACGATTTTATCGGCCAGCGTCATCGCCTCGACCTGATCGTGCGTCACGTAAATCATGGTGCGTTTCAGGCGTTTATGAAGACGGGAAATCTCGATACGCATCTGCACACGCAGCGCGGCATCGAGGTTGGAAAGCGGCTCATCGAGCAGGAATACCGTCGGTTCAGCGACCAGCGTACGGCCAATCGCCACGCGCTGACGTTGTCCGCCGGAAAGCGCTTTCGGGCGACGGTCGAGCAGATGCGCCAGCTGCAATACTTCGGAGACCTGATTCACCCGCTGGTTGATTTCAGCTTTTTTCGCGCCCGCCAGTTTCAGGCCGAAAGACATGTTTTCAGCGACGGACAAATGCGGATACAACGCATAAGACTGGAACACCATGCCGATCCCACGTTCCGCAGGTGGCACTTCGTTCATACGTTTATCACCAATCTTTAACTCACCTGAAGTGATGTCTTCCAGGCCGGCAATCATGCGCAGCAACGTCGATTTGCCGCAGCCCGATGGCCCGACAAACACTACAAATTCGCCCTCTTCGATTTCCAGATTGATGTCGCTGGAAATCACGGTTTCGCCAAAGGCTTTGTACACGCTGTTAAGGGAAACGCTCGCCATCCTGAACTCCTGTACTTGCTGCCAGCGGGAAATCTCAATGCAACGAAGAGTGAAGGATTAGCGGTTAAGCGTAATCATCCGTAACAAAGTTTTTCATGGGGGAGGAGCAGGGAGGATGACCAATTCATGCAACCGGATGAAAGTTCACGTCAAAAATCAAATTCGTGATCTGAATGGCAAAAAACGAACCATTTTTTTGAGTGATAAGCCACATAACGCCTGAGAGTGTCGGCGGGATCACATTCTGAGGGACGGGGGCGTAGAGGGGGGGATGATGAAGCCCTGACGGGTTAAATCCACACTGGCGTCGTACCTTGCCTTTTCCGTCTAAGACGGGAAGAAAACCGACTCCTAACAGGAATAAAAGGACTGGATTATGAGCCTCAGCATTAAGAAGATCATGAAAAATACACTGGCACTTTCGGCGCTGGCTACCCTGGTGCTGTCATCTTCCGCGTTTGCCAAAATAGAAGAAGGAAAGCTGGTCATCTGGATCAACGGTGACAAGGGCTATAACGGTCTGGCGGAAGTCGGTAAGAAGTTTGAGAAAGACACCGGCATTAAAGTCACGGTAGAACATCCGGACAAACTGGAAGAAAAATATCCGCAAGTGGCAGCCACCGGCGACGGCCCTGACATCATCTTCTGGGCGCACGACCGTTTTGGCGGTTACGCACAATCCGGCCTGCTGGCTGAAATCAGCCCGGATCAGGCCTTCAAAGACAAACTGTTCCCGTTCACCTGGGACGCCGTGACCTTTAACGGCAAGCTGATCGGCTACCCGGTTGCGGTCGAAGCGCTGTCGCTGATTTACAACAAAGACATCATTAAAGAAGCGCCAAAAACCTGGGAAGAAATCCCTGCGCTGGACAAAGAGCTGCGCGCCAAAGGCAAGAGCGCCATCATGTGGAACTTGCAGGAACCGTATTTCACCTGGCCAATCATTGCCGCTGACGGGGGTTACGCGTTCAAGTATGAAAACGGCAAATACAACATCAAAGACACCGGCGTAAATAACGCAGGTTCTCAGGCTGGCCTGCAATTCATCATCGATCTGGTGAAAAACAAACACATCAACGCCGACACCGACTATTCCATTGCCGAAGCCGCGTTCAACAAAGGCCAGACCGCGATGACCATCGACGGCCCGTGGGCATGGTCAAACCTCGACAAGAGTAAAATCAACTACGGCGTGACGCTGCTGCCGAGCTTCCACGGCAAACCGTCTAAACCGTTCGTCGGTGTACTGACTGCCGGGATCAACGCCGCCAGCCCGAACAAAGAACTCGCGAAAGAGTTCCTGGAAAACTATCTGATCACCGACGACGGTCTGGCTCTGGTCAACAAAGACAAACCACTGGGCGCCGTGGCGCTGAAAACGTATCAGGAACAGCTGGAAAAAGATCCGCGCATCGCCGCTACGATGGCTAACTCCAAGAATGGCGAAATCATGCCAAACATTCCGCAGATGAGCGCCTTCTGGTACGCAGAACGCAGCGCCATCATCAACGCAGTAAATGGCCGTCAGACTGTTCCTCAAGCCCTGAAAGACGTCGAAACACGCATTACCAAGTAATGCCGAAGCATTAGCTCAATGAACGGTGCGGGACTCACGGGTTCCGCGCCGTGAATAAAAGGATTTCCCTATGAATGCTCGAAAAAAACGGCCGTTCAGCACTGCGTTAAAATGGCTGGTGATCAGCCTGCTCGCCTGCTTTACCGGTTATCTGATCGTGCTGATGTATGCGCAGGGTGAAACCCTTTTTGCCGTTCTGACGCTGATACTGTCCAGCCTCGGCCTATACATTTACGGTAACCGTCACGCGTATTCATGGCGCTACGTTTACCCTGGACTTGCAGGAATGGGGCTGTTTGTCCTGTTCCCGCTGATTTGTACCATCGCGATCGCCTTCACCAACTACAGCAGCACCAACCAGCTGACGTTCGAACGTACGCAATCCGTTCTGATGGGACGTGAGTTTCAGGGCGGAAAAGCGCTGAACTTTGCCCTCTATCCGGCAGGTGATAAATGGCAGCTGGCGCTGACGTCAGCGGATAACAGCGAGACGCTGGTTTCTCCACCTTTCGCCTTTAACGCTTCTGCGCCACAAACGCTGGAGATGCTTCCGCAAACTGCCCCTTCTGCTGAAAAAGCCGGGCTGCGCGTAGTAACTCAAAACCGGGCGGCGCTGGGCCAGCTTTCGGCTCACTTACCCGACGGCGAAACGCTGCGCATGAGTTCCCTGCGCCAGTTCTCCGGCACGCAGCCGCTGTACAAGCTGGGCGAAGACCATAAGCAGCTGACCAACGTACAGACTGGCACGATTTATCGCCCGAACATGAAAACCGGTTTCTATCAGGCAGTGAATTCGCAGGGTGAATGGCAGGCCGAACAACTCAGCCCCGGTTTTACCGTCGGGATCGGCTGGGGAAATTTCCTGCGTGTACTGCATGACGAAGGGATCCAAAAACCCTTCCTGTCTATTTTCGTCTGGACGATTGTTTTCGCGCTGCTGACCGTGGTGCTGACCGTCGCCGTCGGCATGGTGCTGGCCTGCGTCGTGCAGTGGGAAGAGCTTAAAGGCAAAGCAGCGTACCGCATCCTGCTGATCCTGCCCTATGCGGTTCCGGCTTTTATTTCGATACTGATTTTCAAAGGGTTATTCAACCAGAGCTTCGGGGAAATCAACCTGATGCTCAGCGCGTTGTTTGGTATCAAACCGGCGTGGTTCAGCGATCCGATGACCGCCAAAAGCATGATCATTATCGTCAACACCTGGCTCGGTTATCCGTACATGATGATCCTGTGCATGGGCCTGCTGAAAGCCATTCCTGACGACCTTTATGAGGCGTCGGCAATGGACGGTGCCACGCCGATGCAGAATTTTTTCCGCATCACGCTGCCGCTGTTAATCAAGCCGCTGACGCCGCTGATGATCGCCAGTTTTGCCTTTAACTTTAATAACTTCGTGCTGATCCAGCTGCTGACCAACGGCGGCCCGGACATGCTCGGCACCACCACACCGGCCGGACACACCGATTTGCTGGTCAGTTATACCTACCGCATCGCCTTCGAAGGTGGCGGCGGGCAGGACTTCGGGCTGGCGGCGGCGATTGCCACGCTGATCTTCCTGCTGGTAGGCGCGCTGGCTATCGTGAACCTGAAAGCTTCACGCATGAAATTCGACTGAGGAGAAACAGAAAATGCCAATGGTTAAGCCTAAGTCGCAAAAAGTCAGATTACTGGTGACGCATCTTTTGCTGCTGTGCTTTCTGGCGCTGATCCTGTTCCCGCTGCTGATGGTGTTCGCCATCTCGCTGCGGCCGGGTAACTTCGCCACCGGCAGCCTGATCCCCGATCAGGTCTCGTGGGATCACTGGAAACTGGCGCTGGGAATTGCAGTGACCAACAGTGACGGCAGCATTACGCCGCCGCCCTTCCCTGTGATGCTGTGGTTGTGGAACTCGATCAAGATCGCCGGGATCACCGCCGTCGGGATCGTGGCGCTTTCCACTACCTGCGCCTACGCCTTTGCCCGTATGAAATTCCGCGGTAAAAGCTCGCTGCTTAAAGGGATGCTGATCTTCCAGATGTTCCCGGCGGTCCTTTCTCTGGTGGCGTTATACGCCCTTTTCGACCGCCTCGGCATGTACGTGCCGTTCCTCGGGCTGAACACCCACGGCGGCGTGATCTTCGCGTATATGGGCGGCATCGCATTGCACGTCTGGACCATCAAAGGGTATTTCGAAACCATCGACGGCTCGCTGGAAGAAGCCGCCTCACTCGACGGTGCCACTCCGTGGCAGGCCTTCCGCCTGGTGCTGCTGCCGCTGTCGGTGCCGATTCTGGCAGTGGTCTTTATTCTGTCATTCATCGCAGCGATTACCGAAGTGCCGGTAGCATCGCTGTTACTGCGCGACGTGAACAGCTACACCCTGGCGGTGGGTATGCAGCAGTATCTCAACCCGCAAAACTACCTGTGGGGCGACTTCGCGGCTGCCGCAATTCTGTCTGCCATCCCGATTACGGCAGTGTTCCTGATAGCCCAACGCTGGCTGGTCGGCGGCCTGACGGCAGGCGGGGTGAAAGGTTAACTGTTTTAAAATCTAATGCGCTTGTTCCATTTGTTTGATTCCCTGTGTCTTCAGCGGCCTGACAGGCCGCTTTTTTTTGTCTGAAAATTCATGGCTTACAGAGTGCTGAGGCGGGCTGCGATATCGCGCATGGCATTTCGCGCCGTCTGGCTGATTCCGCCAAGCTGGAAAAAACCGTGGATAACGCCCGGATAACGCTGCGCTGTGCAGCTGACGCCCTGTTCCGTCAGTCGGGTAAACAACATTTCACCTTCATCGCATAACGGATCGTATTCGGCTGTAATGATATACACCGGCGGCAGCCCGGAGAAATCATCACGCCATAACGGACTGACTTCGGGATGCATAAAATCCGTGTCAGGATAATAAGCTTCAAAACCGCTGAGCAACGTGTCGCTGGTGAGGACGTAATCAAAACCATTACGCTGATGGCTGGCAGATGACGCAGTGGCGTCAATCATCGGGTAAATCAGAACCAATTGCTGAGGCAACCAATGCCCCGCATCGCGCAGACGAAGCGCTGTTATAAGGGCAATATGTGCGCCCGCGCTGTCTCCCGCAAAGGCAAGGCGGCGGCGATCAACACCCAGCCTCCCGGCATGTTCCCGGATCAGATTTGCAGCACGTTCTGCATCATCATGCGCTGCCGGATAAACATGCTCAGGTGCCAAACGGTATTGAACTGCAATCACCCGACAGCCGCTGAAAAAGGCAAGCTGACGCAACTGATTATCATGCGTCGCAAAACCGCCACTCACAAAACAGCCGCCATGAAAATAGATCACCGCAGGCAGTATTTCATCCGCATTTGAAGGCGACACAACGCGCAATGAAATGCCATCGATAACCACATCTTCAACATTTACGCGCTGCTCGATCTCCCCTGCTAAAACCGTGCTATCAACATACCCGGCACGACGTGCCTCATAAGTCTGACTGCGTGATGACGGACGACCTGCGGCGATAAAATCACTAACGAGGGAGGCGATTTCGGGTTCCAGAGGCATGGGGGATCTTCCTGAGTGTGGGGGGAATTTAGGAGTGTAATGCGGCTATCAGAAAGAGGAAATATCTTGAAGCTACTATAACTAATGATCAACCCCAATCTGAAAATAAATTATATATATCGATGATTGTGCAAAAATAAATCAAATAAGATAGAATATCTCGGTTATTTTAAAAAACATAAGGATATAATGATGAGCACTAAATACCTTAATATATTAAAATTAATTGAGATTGAAGAAAAAAGAAAGAGAGTAAAAAAAGAAAAACATGACTCTGACGTATTTATCCTGCTTTTGTGTATTGTGTTAGTTGCCATTTCTGTAACACTTGCTTTTATCTATCATATAACTAAAAATGATTGGATTAAATTATCAAGTATAGTTCTACTTCTACTAGCTTATATCACTCTTCCTGTCATGAATGCATATAAAATCTACTCACACCGAGCAAAAATAAAAAGGTCATTTTCTCTGCCTTTTCGTGATTCAGTTGATCTCAATATAAAATCTGAGTTTTTTATAGATGGGAAATATCTCCCATACCTCACTAAATTGAAAAATGAAGAATTGCGACTAGGAATTTTAGAGGTCAAGCATGAAAGAACATGTCTGGAAAAACGAATGACACTTATGATCGGACCTATTGATAAGTTCGGTATTCTTCCTGGCGTCGTGGCTACCATAGCAACATTAATCAAAATCCCAGGTGCTTATAATTGGGTAACCGCTATCGCTTACGGGTATATAGGGCTAACCTTCATCTCAATATTTTTCTACCAACTAATAATGCGATATGACCGGATGATCGCACTGACTGAGTTAGCACTCGAAATTAAATCCGAAGCCTCGAAAATTTAAGCGAGGCTGTGGAATTACTTTATGTAGTCTGCTTTTATGCTAGCTCATCCTAAAGCTTTATAAACTGCATCAACAGGTTCTGAATAGAAGCTGATTTGGAATTTTGAGAACAGTTCTGCTGGAACCGATGGAATATCCATCGCGGAGGCCATTGGCAGTAAGATTTGACCTGCTCCCCGTTGATTAGTACACCCCGATGTTAGTAATGTCTTCATAAGCCACATGAGGACATCCCCATGAAGAAGCGTTTTTCCGACCAACAGATCATCAGTATTCTCCGCGAGGCTGAAGCCGGGGTATCCGCCCGTGAACTCTGCCGCAAGCACGCCATTTCCGATGCCACGCTTTACACATGGCGTAAGAAGTATGGCGGTATGGAGGTGCCCGAGGTTAAGCGCCTGAAGTCGCTTGAAGAAGAGAACGCCAGACTCAAAAAGCTGCTGGCCGAAGCCATGCTGGATAAGGAGGCGCTTCAGGTGGCTCTGGGGCGAAAGTACTGACGACAGACCAGAAGCGGGAAGCCGTGGTACTGATGTGTCATGCGACCGGTCTGTCGCAACGTCGTGCCTGCAGGCTGACAGGTTTGTCCCTGTCGACCTGCCGCTACGAAGCGCAGCGTCCGGCGTCAGATGCGCACTTATCCGGACGCATCACCGAACTGGCACTGGAGCGCAGACGTTTTGGCTACCGCCGCATCTGGCAGCTGCTGCGCCGCGAAGGGCTTCATGTCAATCACAAGCGCGTGTACCGGCTTTATCATCTCAGTGGCCTGGGGGTAAAACGTAGACGACGACGTAAAGGGCTGGCAACAGAACGTCTGCCGCTGCTCCGCCCGGCGGCACCCAATCTAACCTGGTCGATGGATTTCGTCATGGATGCGCTGGCGACCGGTCGGAGGATCAAGAGCCTGACCTGCGTGGATGACTTCACGAAGGAGTGCCTGACTGTAACCGTTGCCTTCGGGATTTCAGGCGTGCAGGTCACGCGTATTCTGGACAGTATTGCGCTGTTTCGCGGCTATCCGGCGACGATAAGAACTGATCAGGGCCCGGAATTTACCTGCCGCGCGCTCGATCAATGGGCCTTTGAGCATGGCGTGGAGCTGCGACTTATCCAGCCCGGCAAGCCGACACAGAACGGATTCATTGAGAGTTTTAACGGACGCTTTCGCGATGAATGCCTGAATGAACACTGGTTCAGTGACGTCAGTCATGCAAGGAAAATTATCAGTGAATGGCGTCAGGATTATAATGAGTGCCGCCCGCACTCAGCGCTGAATTATCAGACGCCGTCTGAATTTGCGGTGGGCTGGAGGAAGGGTAATTCTGAGAGTGAAGGATCCGACATTACTAACTGAGCGTTGTATCTAACCTTGGGGGCAGGTCAGCGAGACATCGCGCAAAAATAGATAGGGGGATTGTACTGTTCTTGAATAGATCATGCCATCTTCAACTCAGGTATTCATGACACGCCGCATAGCAGAAGGGATATCGTTCAGGCTAGAAATGCATCTACATAATGGATTTTTTAATTTCCGTATATTACACATAGGGATAAAAAGAGAAGGGAAGGATTTCAGGTATAAAAAAAGCCACCCGTGGGTGACTTGATTTTCATACTAATGGTGCGAAGGCCGGACTCGAATTTCACACCTAATAAACTGATATCAGTGTATTTTATAAGCAGGAATAAATAGTTATACCCGCACTTGTACCCACAAGTTAAAATCCGTATAAAAAATAGACATCACGAATGGGTATAAAGCCATACAAGTAGAACACCGATATGGCAGTCAACGCAAGATTCAGGCAGGCAGGAACGTTTTCTTCAGAGGTATCAATTACCATCCACTCAGAACAAAGTCAGATTTGGCTGCGAAATGAACGTTAACTCTTGCTTTGCTTTGCTAGTTCCCATGGCAAATCTCTGCGTCTATTTACTGGTTTTAGAGTACCCTCGTTTCTCAATTGTTGAGCGGCCCAACGAATGTCATATTGCCACGTATACAACATATCGCCGGAATCCCTAAGCTCAGCCTCGTAGCTGTCCCATACATACTTTGAGACTTCACGTGGCCAAGCACTACCACCCCGTTCCTGAAGACACTCGATGATCCATTTTTTCATGCTTTCCCTGGTTACAATCATTTCTCCTAACCTTCACTCGTTGATCGATACATCACAATACTAACATTGACAGCTTCTGGTACAAGGTGGGCAGAATCTAAGCACTTGTAGTCAGCTATGAGCGAAGAGAAGACATTCGCAGTATGATGAAGTTATTACTTAAAACTTGGCGTATTAAACACAGTAAGCAGATCAGCGCAGCTAGCTTTATTTTATAGCTTTGATGATGGCTATCAGTCTGAATTTTCTACTCATGCATTAGTCGATTACATCCATTGTATGGCTGAACATTGGGTTGCCGAAAAAAATTGACAAAACATAACCTGTTTGTAACTATACCTGTGCCCATATAGCTCAAATTTGGTAGAGCGCCTTTAAATCTGCATCTATTGAGGTTTGAAGGAGGTTCCTGGTTCAATTCCAGGTATGGAAAAAATATTTTCTAAGTGTTTTTTCCATACTTGTGAGTCACAAATTTCATCCTAAGGCGTGTTATGGATAGAGCCCAACAACTTATCGTGTTCCAATCTCAAACAAAGAACGTAAAAGAATTGGATCGCGCTTGGCGCATCGCTAAGATTGGTTTGAATCTTGCCTTAAAAAATGATCGAGTTACCGAGGCAAGAATCCATACGAAAACTCTTTCGCTAATTTATTCTGCTTGGACTGAGGCGTTATTCTCAAAATTAATTCATACACCTTATGGTTTTGAATTAAGCGAAATAGAGGATATAAAAAACAGGAAAGGAATGGAGGCTAAATGGCGTAGGTGCTTAAAACTAGCTCACGCTAAAGTTTTATCAGCACCAACATTCAATCCTGTTCAATTATCTTCCGCTGAGACTTATATTAAAAAATTAATCATTGACTATGTGAAAACGCCAAGCACACTCAGGAATAGGATTGCTCATGGACAATGGGTTGTCGCTTTTAAAAGTGATAGTGTAACAGATATAAGTTCTGACCTGACACTAACCATTGAAGAGTTAAATGTGGTCGCTCTAGACAATTTAAAAATGGGTTTTAAAGGGTTGGCTGATATTATAGAAGCTATGATTGAGTCACCAAACAATGCTTTTGTGAAAGACTATACTAAAGTTGAATCCGATTTAAAAAGTAACCTGTCAAGACGTAGTGGATACACATTGGCAGGGCATATTCAGCGTTTAAAAGATAAATATGCTTATCGACTTTTAAAACCGACACGGCTAGCAAATTGTATCTGTGCTATCCAAGATGATGGCTAATTTTATTTTTTTAATATAGCGTGCTTCGTATTGTGAAGGCTCTCAATATTTAGAGCCTTTCTATTCAATTTCTTATGTAGCCAAATCCCTAAATCCCACCTCCTATCAAACAATTCCCTAACCCAAACCCCTAACTAAATTTTTCTTTCGCAATACGTAGGTATTTATTACGCCAGATGCCAAATATTAATTTTTTAAAACAATTCATATTGACAGATTAATTTCCTGTGTAGCTAATTACTGTGGCGAGAAATTATTTTCCTCATGTGAGGAAATATTGTGTTTAAATTAAATCCTATGTTACTAATCTTTGTAGCAGGCAAAGTTTGATGTCCCCTATTTCATTGTCAAGGCTGAAACTGGTTATTCCTGATCATGACTGGAGAATATTCAGAACCAGGAGCAATAGCGTGAGTGGTATCACGAAAATGTTTTTCTTATTGGTGTCAGCAACGTCCGGTTTTGGCACGAAGCAGACCGCATGAGGCACCGTTAGGTCAGCTTTGAGAGAAAAGCGGAAGTTGGTGATGCCAACCATCGTCAAGGTGGGCATGACTGGTATTGATATATTTTATTGAACGGGAAGCAGGTCACTACGCCGTCGCGATGCGGCATCACAGCCAGGAATCTCAGAACGTCAGGCGTGACGGCTTATCAATTGTTACCAGGTTTCAGGTGCCGAAGGACTTGTCATCCGCAAATGCGGTCAGTCCACCAACCGCCGATTGACCGAATCTCTCAAACTTGAAGCAACCCGAGGCATGTTAAAAATCTGCATAGGATCACGTTGAACTGTTACTCCACTCATTCACACCATCAATAACTCAACTGGCTGATTCATAAATTAGTAACCTGCATGTTTCACACTTTTCAAAAATGCTTTCATATTTTCATTAGGTTGCTCAATTTCGAAGTTACTTCCATATCGCTCTTGTAATTTTGGCCATAACTTACTTAATAACCCTCCCCTGCGATAAAATGGATGTATCCAAACGGTAGATAGGTACGGGTAATTTGCGTTTGAAATGTTTATTGTGACCAGCCCAACTAAACATTGGCGATAACCACTATTATCAAGTGATTGTATTTCTTTGATGAACGGATACGCAACAACATCAATCCAGCCATTATCGGTTGTATCCCATTGCATTCCGTCATGACATTCCTTTGACTGATAGCGGCGTAACGCTACACACGCGAGCTTCTGCCAATATGGAGAATTAATTTTGATCTCTTCATCATATGACTCGCCTACTGGAGCGGGTATTGGTCTGATTAATCCAGCATGGCATTCATCATAGAACTTCATGTCTGCCTCAACAACGTTGTTTGCGTTGGATTGTTCCATGTGCGCGCCATTCAAAAATAGTTCAGATAGTAGTGTGTCTACACTGTACTCTTTATTGATGATCGTCGGCTGAGAGTTTTTCTTATTAAGGCCGCGAGTGACGGTTTTTTGATCAATGTTAACAACATGGAATAACCCGTCGGGGAGGCTAGCAAACCACGATGGGGCATCTGACCAGAATAGAATGCCTTTTGTAACTCTTAAGAGTTTAATTAAATTAATACAGGCTTCTTCACTAGTTCTACCGTTAATGTGAAGCATGTTAGGAATAAAGTAATATTTATCCGTATCAGGGTACGCAGCTTCACAAAATTCCTGTACATACTTCAGCACCTGGTTCCTACAGAAGTCATCATAGCTGGTAACAACTAAGGGGGTATCCTCACTACTATTATCATTATCAATCATGCAATCTATAGCAAGACTTACTGCTTTGCGTATCACTTCTGTTGAATCTAACGAATCTAAAAAATTTTTCTTGCGTGAACGAATATCCATGTATGACCTGCGCTATTAAAATTCAAGAATAAACGGATTGTGAACTGCTTTTAATATGGTGGTTTTATTCGTTGCTACAATGATTTGTGCAACAATTGTACCACGGCGGAATACAGGGCATGACCTGCACTCTTTAACTAACATACCATGTGCCATCAATGTCCGCTATTGGCACAAAGCGGACACTAAGTCTCCGTTTAAAGTCAACTTGGTAAAGACTATGCCGATAGCAGATGAGTAAGTAACATTTGCCAGATAGCGACAGGTGGCGGGCATGACTTCGCTGCACGCAGAGTTGTTGCAGGTAGAAACTTCATTGATGGCTCCCGTGAAAGAGATTAAAGTTGAGTGGGATAAACAGCGATGTATACGTAGCCGCAACTACCAAGCGTATCGGCTTCGCAGGTGAGTCCGTTGTGGTAAAGCGTGACACAGTGCTGATGCCGTGAAGAGAGTTCTCCGCTGGTGAGCATCAGCTCCAGTTGCTTGAGTATCAACGGAAAGGCTTGATCCAGGTGCAGCGCGTCATCATCGCTGAAAGCACCGTTAAACCCGGCTCGGTCAGCGAGAAAGTGCACTCGACTGCCTTCCTGTACCAGACGAGCGCCAAAACAGGGTGTAATAGCGCGTTTAAGCCCCCACTGCTGACAGGTGGGATTCTCCGGTTTGGTACCGGGGTCTGAGTGATTGTTCATTATTGTTCCTGATTAAAGGGAAGGATTAATTGAGAGTGACACTTCTAAGAATGACATAGGGACCATTGCGGTCCTGACGGCGTTCAGCAAACACGGCCAGAACACCGCGTATGTCCTGAACTTCCCGGCCAGCATAATGGCAGATACTTCCAGACCATTTATATTTGCCGGTACAGAAGTGAAACAGCCGGGAGCCTGGATGCTGTCGGTACAAAGCCATTGCCTGGCGTTTACTGATGATTTTCATATCCACCCTCGCTCCGCAAACGACACAATGCCATCTGAACCGACGACCAAATGATCAAGCGTGTTCACATCAACCAGTGCCAGGGATTCTTTAAGCCTACCGGTAATGTTGCGATCGCATTGGCTGGGCTCTGGGTCGCCGGATGGATGGTTATGCGCCAGCACGACAGCTGCTGCATTGAAGCGAAGCGCTGACTTCACTACCTCTCGAGGATGGACCTCGACATGGTTAATCGAACCGGCAAATAGCGTTTCACTCTCCAGTAAACGATGCTGGTTATCGAGATAGAGCACCATAAACACTTCCCGTTCTTGTCCTGCCAGCTGTAACCGAAGCCAGTCACGGGCTCCCGTACTTGAGGTAAATGATATGCCTGGCTGACGAAGATATTTATCCAGCAGGTTGATAGCGCGGCGGATGGTCCGTTGGGCATAGGGCGTCAATCCAGATGTCGCGGGGAGCAGACAACCATGCTGGGCCATAACCGTCAGCGGAAAGAGTTCAGGCTGCGATGACACCGGGGATAATACGGTATTCATGTCAGGCATTCCTCTGTCAATGAGATACATAATGGCGCTGCATTCCGGATGGTTCAGCGCGTAGTCGCGTAAGCGATAATAGTGCTCAGTCATCGCGTCACATTCGGTACGACAGGCATGGTGGCTGTATGCCATCAGGCAAACGACTATCCCTGCAGCTTCGCGGGGGAGTCCAGCCCCGTTACCGTTCATTCTGTTAAACAGCGTCCATTTATCTTCGTTGTCTTCATCAGCCTCCGGGGCCATAAACGCGCCCCCGTTGTTAAGCGTATAAAAGGTCCAGATGCCGCCGTGATAATCGGAACACAGACCGTCCATCCAGGCGAAGATTTGGGGCTCAAGTGTTATCCATTGCGGGATGCTGCCAAAGTGCTGCGGCCAGAAGTGGATACGCTGCTCGTCGGCAACAACAGCGGGGGAAATGATGAGTTCAGTTGTGGTGTCAGTCATGGGTTTCTCCGGTAATGAAAAGCCAGCGGTTCAGGCTGGCGGGTCAGGGGAAAAATGAATGCGTGGCAATGTGGTTAATAAGGCAGGCGGCTGAGAGGGCCCTGCAGGATGCCGTAGTCCCGGATGTACGCATTAAGCCCGGTCCCGGCCTCCGGTTCAAAGTTCCAGTCCCGCCACAGCATCCGGCCATTCGCATCGCGCAGGACCAGCCGAAAATGGCTTCCCTGGTCATCCTCGATGAAGATGTTTTGGTATGCCGCGGTGACGTACTCCGCCTGCTGGCGGGTAAAAGGTCCGGCCGGAAGCAGGCTCTGGCCCTTTTCTTTCTGCGCGGTCATGATGCGAGCTCCAGCATGTTTTCAGCCATGACCCAAAGGGCACGATTGAGCTTCACATCCCCATCGATGCCTTTCACTGCGCGGGTATGGGCCCGTTTGCCTTTGGTCGTTCTACCGGACAGACCGCCTTTAATCAGGTTTTCCTGAATGCGCTGGTACGTGGTCCACAGGTCATTGCTCTCATCCTGCCAGCGGCGTGGCGCAAGAATTTGTGACTCTGCGACCGGCTGATGCTCTTCCCCAAAACGGTAAGTCAGTGCCGCTTTCGCCATCGCCTGCTGAGCAGGTGGCGGTAGCATGAGTGAATTCATCGCATCGCGCTTCTCCTCCACCCGGTCAAATATCCCCAGCACTTCGTATGCCCCCTCAATGACTTTCTCCACCACGTTGCCTTTATGCGGCACACGTACTTCTCCAAAACTCTCCCCGCATATCAGCCCATTCTGACAAACAGCACGAAACAGTCCCGGCAGCATCTGATAGGAACTGGACCCATCATGACTGTTCAGCAGAATAATTTCCGGCACCTGCTTACCGGTGATTTGCCCTTCACGGCGCAGGCGCAGCATGTGTTTGGTGTGTTCACGTTTGCCGGGGTCCCGCACGCGGGTCTGACAGGCAAAGAAGGGCTGGAACCCTTCACGCTGCAGGTTTTCAAGCAGGGTGATGGTCGGAATATATGAATAACGTTCTGAGCGGGATTCATGCTTGTCTTCACTGAACACGCTCGGCACATAGTGCGCCAGCTCCTCGTGGGTGAGCGGGCGGTCACGGCGAACAAGGTTCACCGCGCCAAAACGGCTGGCTAATTTCATGGTTGTTTCCTTATCTGAAGGCACAAAAGAAAACGCCCCGCTCGAATGAGCAGGGCGCTGGGGGGGTACTGACTGGGTAAGGGTTAAGGATTATCGAGGATGAAGATGTTGCGCTTCCCATTCGCCCAGATAACGTTGAGCCGGGTCTTGCCACCAGCCTCTGTCACGGTGATGTGCTCTGCGGATGACAGTGCCGAATTATCGTCGTCAAAGACAATGCTGTTCAGCGCCGGGGTGGATGATTGCTTATCGATGTACCAGAAATCCGGCGTCTGATTCACCGCAGTCGCCGGGGCATCCGAAGACATCAGAAAGGTGTAGCGACTCATATCCCGGACCAGGTGATAATTCACGGATTTCTCCCGCGAGCCCGCCGGATACTCTGCCATCAGGTAGATGTCCTTGTGGTCCGGGCCACACCGTTGGCAGACCAGATATCCGGCCTCATCTGTAATCAGTCGGGACTCATTCCCGGCGGGTGCCGCAGATACTCCGACGCTCATTGCCAGACTGACCATTATCAACAGGGAGACAATTTTTTGGGTTGTTTGTTTTATTTTCATCATGGTTTCAGCTGTAAGTGAATACGCCTAGGTCAGTGAATATCCGGGCTTCAATAACATTGCAGGTAATACCCTTCTGCCAGAGCGTGTTGCCAAATCGCCAGGTCAGACTGTCAGCAAACTGCATCGTACGGGGCGTGAACGGGTCTTTATTGGGCCACCACCCCTCCATCTTCTGACCCTGAATGGTGGTCACGCCCTGCTTCAGCTGCGGGCATTTGCCCCGGTTTACATCGATATTTTTTATCTGAATCCGCTCCGTGCGGGCAGTCACAGTGACGTAGACACAGTCATTGCACTCCCAGCCACTTTTCTGGATATCGACTTTGATGACGTCATTTTCTGCGCTTACCGCAGATGAGACGAGGCCTGCCAGCAACGCCATTACGGCGGCGGCGGCAGAGAACATGTTCATATTGGCTCCTTGTGATGCGACAGGTGCGCTGTCGCGCTGACTCAGTGAATGTGTGCCCGGGGATTTTATAAGTGGGTTTTTCGCCTGGATAATGAAGATATCCGATCGGGTCGATCGAGAATTTCGATCGTGTATGAACGAAAAAACTTATCGAAATGTGGAATGCACGGAGAAAGTCAACCGAAGAAGAAGGACCAGACCGTGCGGGCGGCGCGGGCCACGGTATGCGTCACGGTCTGAAGGGCCGAGCGGGCAACCTGCGGTAGCGGGGCCAAATCAATGATGCGGTCAATCACCTCCACGACCGCCTCGCCAAAGCCGGTGCGGGCGCTGCTAATCACGACTTCAGTGCGATAGCCGGTTTGCAGGTGCGGCACCAGCGGGCTGCGGGTCTGCTTTGGGAGACGGGTAATCATGGCCTCCACCAGGCGCGACAGCCGGTAACGCCCCCTGACGGAGATGACCAGCAAATCACGCTCTGCAATTCCCAGTTGGCGGGCGACAGCCTGTTGTTTCTGAGCAATATGTTCAGCCTGCAGCACTGAGGGTTGCGCGGAAGACCAGTTCCATTGCTCTGCCGGTTCGGTTTTGTCCGCCTGATTCAGTACCCATATCAATGGAGGCTGCGGCCCGTTGTACCCGACAAAGACCGCCTGATAAAACTGCTCCTCTATCGTGAAGGCGCGGTCATCCGCCTTTAACACCCACAGCACCATATCAAGCTGTGGCATCAGTTCCCGGTAGAGTTCGCGGTACTCGTCATCACGTTGCAGACTTTCTCCCACGCCGGGCAGGTCAATCAGCGTCAAATAGTGAGAGCCAAAGCGCAGACGAACCCGTTGAGGCTCGCGGGTACAGGCTTCAACCGCGTTAACAGCACAGACTTCACTGCGAAACAGCGCGTTACAAAGCGACGATTTGCCGACGCCAGTTTTGCCCATGATGCCAATCACCGGTTCGCAGGTAACAAGCTGGTCCAGCTCATGGATTAAGGACTGGCGTAAAGAACGTGGATAGCGCCGCAGGTGACGGCGGATCAGGGCATAACCTGAAGGTTTTTTCATGGTAGATTCCAGATAGCAAAAAGGCCATCCGGGTGGATGGCCTGTTGAAGTGATACGGAAGGGAATTCAGTAAGATGATATATAACTGTAATTTTTTTAGTTTTTATCTTTTAGCTGCGAACAGCCCCATGCTCTCACACCGGAAATTGAGCGCATGCTCAATCTGAGTGAACCCAGGTAACTCAGGAACAATTTCGGATTATCCGAGCTAATTTTAAAATTAGCCGTACCGCCACAAAGGTCATCGAAAATGAATGATCCGCTCTGACACTCGACATTACCATCCAGTAGTGCATGATTACCCTTGCAAAAAACCTTGTTGCCCAATTCAAGATTATAGTTGAACACCACCGGGTAACCGTACCAGCCTTCTTTCAGGCTCGCCTTTTCAACCGAACGTATCCATAAATCGCGCAGGCATTCCGCAACTTTATCGGCGCCAGTACTCCCGGTTATGTAAAACAGCATATAAATATAGGGTCGGTTTACACGCTTTTCGTTGCACATTAGCCATGAATACCCGGTAACGCACTTCCCATATTTAAGCACCCGCATGTGGTTCAAAAACAGCTTCAGAGCAAGATGAACCTTCTTTGAATGCTCAGCACCTCTGTCGTCATGATAAGCAGTCTTCCCATCCAGCGGTGTTATCACAAAAGAGAATTTCAGGGCCTTGACCGAGCCGTCAGCAGAAAGATTCTGGAATAATGTCGTAAAGGATTTACCGATGCTTTTGGCCTGGCGAGCTGAGTAGTAGCTGTTCATTTTTAAAACATACAAGTTATGTAAATTAACATACATGTTATAGCTAAATCATTATAAGTCAATGCATTAACCCTTAGCAGCTTTTGCACAAAATTTATATAGCAAGGTGGCTATCGGCGGGGAGGTTCTCTACCTCCATTGGGGGCCTTAAACAACGATGGATTTACCTTTTCGGCGGGTTCATCAGCCTGAAGGGCGAGCGTTTAATTAAGGAATAAAATGATATTTCATAGAGAAGCACTTTCATAACTATTCCCCCTTCTCACCGGACCAACACCACGAGTTAAGTAACCAGTACTGTACTGAGATTACAATGCCGCTCACCTGCATCCCATTTCAAAACTGACGCCAATGTCCATTCCCATGACGATTACACTCACATGGAGAACCAGACATGTCATACCGCGACATTAACGATATCAATCTTAGTTATGTTCAGCACCCGACCCTGAACCGAAAGCTGCGACGTCATCAGGATCAATTATTTGAGCGTTATTCCAAGCTGCTGATGCTACGGGTGGACTTCTCGTATCTGCAGGACAGTGATTCCCATGGTGAGGGCGATATTCACTCTACAGTGGCCGATATCACCTTACTGATTCAACGTAGCCAAGATATTAAGGGGCTGGTGGGCTACGCATGGGTACTGGAGCATACCGAGCGACATGGTTTTCACATCCACGCGTCGTTTTACCTCAATGGTCAGAAACACCGCCGTGCATGGACCGTCTATGAAACGCTCAGGGATACCTGGAAATACGTGACATGGGGAGAAGGACATACACACCGGTGCGAGCCCAGGGAGGAGTACAGAGCACGGGGTGAATGGGTAACGCCCTACGACGACATTAAGGGCCGCAAGAGTATGCAGTACATCTTGAGCTATCTCAGCAAGCAGGAGCAGAAGACTATGGGCGTTATCTGCCAGTTAAGTGACATCCCTGCTCCACCGGCAGCGGGCAGACGGCGGAAGGTCAGTTAAAAAATACGCCAGTGCCTCATCGTTTGAAGGAGTCTGCGTTTCCCTGACCCGACTCCTTCTCCCATTCACTCAAGGAGAAAGACGATGACCACAGACTACAGCGTTCTTAACGACCAACTGGTGACGATGGCGTTTATCACCCGGCTCACAGGCCTGACGGATAAATGGTTTTATTTCCTTATAAAAAACGGCGAGTTCCCGAAACCCATTAAGCTGGGCAGAAGCTCTCGTTGGTTGCAAAGCGAAGTAGAAGCTTGGTTACAGCAGCGTATCGACCAATCCCGCCAATAACCTCTCCCTCCCAGATTTAACTCCGCCGATAGCCTGACTAGCATTACCCATTTAGGGGCGGCTTGCCCATGCGTGTCATCCGTCGGCCTAAAGCACGGCTCAAAGGAAAAACTCATGCGGATTTTAAAATGCTATTTGGCCAACAATGCCCGGAACAAATTTGTTAATGCAAAAGAGGCCTCTGACGAAACAGGAGGCCATTGGACCTGCGCCAGCTGCGGCTGCAGGCTTATCTTACATAAAGAGGATGAGAAAGAAGGCCCCTGGTTTGAACATATCCAGCACTCAATATCTCACCACGAACTGATGATGTGCGCCTGGGTCGACCCGCTGGAGAAAGAAGCTGCCCGCATCAGAAAACTACGGCAGGTCACTTATGCTATCGATACATCCAGCAAACCGCCTACTCACTGGCATTGCGTACTCTGTAGCGAGGATTACGTTGGCAATAAGCATTGTATAAATTGCCATTCTGGAATCTATAGCATTGAGCGAACTCCGGGCTAAGCGCTTCTAGGCCACGTTCCACCTTTCCCTTTTAACTTAGCCACACACCATATCGATCGGCACGAACGATCAATATCGAGAAACTGATCTATCAAAACGATTATCTTTCATGCGCCCTGCCTAGTTATCCTTATCATACATTGCTCGCAGAAAAGCCTTTAATTACGGTTAGTTATCTAGCTGAGGCTTGCTACGTCCATTTTCCATGTAACCCACAGAATGAGATCTCCAGGGCGCAGAAAGATGAAGAGATGTGCACGTTGCAACAAAAAAAGAGGTGTCCTTGAGCGATGGCTCTCACTCGATAAAGAATTTTGCGATGAGTGCTTATTTGATATCGACCAGGAAATCAGGGAAAGACGAATTATCCCGATCAGACGTCAGAACGACGGTAACGAAAGGAGGTCGTAATTCAGCATGAAAAATAAAATCGACGTTAGCATCATTATCCCTGTTTACAACGCCGCTGCGACCATTGGTTGTCTGGTTAATAAAATCCTTAGCGAAAACCACGTAGCTATTGAACTTATCGTTGTTGACGACGGTTCTACCGATGGTACCGGCAGCATTGTCCGACAAATCCACGATGACCGGCTCATTCTGATCGAGCAGGCCAATCAAGGTGTCTATGCTGCCCGAAATACTGCTCTAGCCTTGCACCAGGGAGAGTGGGTTATATTCCTTGATGCGGACGACGATATAGCAGATGGGTTCATTGAAAAAAGATGGCAAGCAGCTAGTGCATTGCAGGCCGACGTCATGATCTTTAATGGCTGGCATTCTGATGCTGACCACCACTATCGAAGAGCAGTCCACCGAAAGCAACCATATGGGGCGATTCTGTCAGGGCATGAGTGGATAAGACACTGTGTAACACGCCGTGAATGGCCACATTACCTGTGGCTGCAAATGGTCAGGTCATCCTATGTCAGGCAGCATTCACTGCGCTTCCAGCCTGGTAGGAGCCATAAAGACATTCTTTGGACGGTTCATCTTGCAGCGAGCAATGGCCGGTTCTGCGTGTTGGATGTTAAGGACTATATCTATATCAGTACTAAGACCTCTATCACACACCGACCGGATTACTATGATGTTCGTGCTATAAGCTATGTTGAAGTGATCGCGGAAATCATCGAGTTAGCGGAACAAAACAAAAAAATAAAGGTATTTTTGTACCGGCATGCGCTGGTGGAGGCTCGTCACTTTTTGGGGCTTTACCGCAATCGCGTTGGGGATAAATCGGGCATGAAGGACTACTTCAAAGCGAACATATTCGCAGCCCATTTATTCAGAGGTATCAGCAGTTTTAGCGATGTGTTTTTCTTTATTAAGCTGCTGGGCAAGCTATTCTGATAAGTTGTGCGTTGCTACACGACACCTGCGCACAGCGTAATTTCACGCTTTCTGACTAAATTGTTCAGGCCTTTACTTAGGTGCGAACACAACTCCCCGTACTTTCCTCTTCCAACTCAAAATCATCGCACCTTGCTGACCCAAGAAGGGAGCATGCCCTGCATTAGTATCCGCACAGCTCATACTCTATTGATACCAACAGCGCTTCAGCACAACAAAGTAACTTGATAATCGCGACTTAAGGTGAAGATGCCAAAAACTCGTTTGAGAGCAATCAATTCAATGACATGTCAAAACTGTACTTTCCATTGAAAATCTTACTCATGGCACTTGGCTGCAAACTCATGCTTGGTAAGATAGATCATAAAACAGCTCATTGGCTACCTTGTAAGAAATGTGGCATCAAAGGAAAAACTACGATGGATCTTGTTGATAGTATTGAAGCAGGCAAGCTGACGATCAGTGAATTGATTGATGTCCTGGCGAAAGATAAAAATTACTCAGCTTCCAAGTGGGATCAGCGATACCGTGAATTTACGACCTTGCTACAACAAACCTCAACTTTTTCTGCGCCTGAAACGGATGATTTAGTCAAGAGGCTCTGGTATGAACGCGATAACGGTATTGCCAGTATTCGTCAGGGCGTTCCATCATTAGCAGAATATCAGCAAAGCCTCCCATTGCTTAGAGAACTCACCGAACGGATTCGTCAGCAACCGAATGAAGCAACCTACCAATACGTAGGCAATGCGCTACAGCAGGCTAAAGAGACCGGACAGCTTAAGCGCATGTATTGGAGTTTAAGAAATCGTGTCTTTGCCGCGTTCTCGCCAGATAACTTCACCAGTACTGTGGATGAGAATGCTTTTAATAAAGCAGCAGAATTCCTAAATCAACACTTCCATCTCGGTTTGGTACTGACCGGAAATTGGTTACAGAAAAACTATGATTTGAAACAAGCCATACACGCCAAATCTCCTAACAAAGATCCTTATTACGTGAATATGGCCATCTGGCATCTCTATGAATTGCTCCGTGAACGCGATAATGAACAAAAGCAGGAGAAAGTAGCTAGCACGACATCCATAACCAGCAGTGAGCCCGTCGAGAACAAGACCATTCCACATTCACCAACTAACGTGATCTTCTTTGGCCCCCCAGGCACTGGCAAGACCTTCACGTTGCAGCAAAAAATGAAAGAGTACACTTCTCATGCAGTTCCTGCTGATCGTGATGCCTGGCTGGATTCTCGCCTTGAATCGTTGAACTGGATGCAGGTTATAACGCTGGTGCTGCTCGATCTTGGGAAACGAGCCAAAGTTCGCCAAATTATTGAACATATGTGGTTTCAACGTAAGGCATTATTAAACGGTCGTAATGGCAACCTATCGAATACTGCCTGGGCGGCTTTGCAAGCCTATACAGTTCCCGAGTCGTTAACCGTTGATTATAAGAATCGGCGTGAGCCTGCCGTATTTAACAAAACAGATAACAGCGAGTGGTTGATAGTTGATTCACAGCTCGAGCAAGTGGAGGATTTGGTAGAACTCTACGCCGAACTTAAACGTGGTCCAAAATCTGCCGAAGCCATTCAACGATTTTCGGTTGTTACGTTCCACCAATCATACGGCTACGAAGAATTTATTGAGGGTATCCGCGCTCGCTCTGACGAAAGTGGCAACATCTCTTACCCTATTGAGCCGGGTATCTTTATGCGGCTGTGTCAGCGTGCCAATGCCGATCCAGCACATCGCTACGCCATTTTCATTGATGAGATCAATCGCGGAAACATATCCAAGATCTTTGGTGAACTAATCTCACTCATTGAAGTAGACAAGCGTACGGGTATGTCCAATGCAATGAGCCTGCAACTGTCTTATAGCGGTGATCACTTCAGCGTACCCGCCAATGTCGACATCATCGGAGCCATGAATACCGCAGACCGTTCTTTAGCTCTGATGGACACGGCTTTACGCCGCCGCTTTGACTTTGTCGAAATGATGCCAGATCTCTCTTTACTGAGTGGAGCTAAGGTGAAAGGCATAGAGCTCGAGCCGTTGTTAGAGAAACTCAATAGCCGCATAGAAGCGCTTTACGATCGTGAGCATACTCTGGGACATGCGTTCTTTATGCCAGTAAAAAATGCACTCGATGCCGGTGATGAAGAAGCTGCGTTTAAACAATTGAAGATCGCATTCCAGAAAAAGATCATTCCGCTTTTACAGGAATACTTTTTCGATGACTGGAACAAGATCAGGTTGGTGCTGGCTGACAACCAAAAGCAAGACGACAGCCTGCAATTCGTGATTGAGAAAACAGACGATTTCGATACGCTTTTTGGTAATAACCATGGTTTACAACGCCATAAGCAGCAATCGACAGCTTACGAGCTCGAAGATTTCGATCAAGAGATCTGGAATATGCCACAGGCTTATCGTTCAATTTATCAGCCCCAGCAGGCCCCCCCTCGATGAGCAGGCTGTAAATCATGGGTGAAGTTATCTCAGTTTTTGAATATGACCTGCTAGGGAGTGGAAAAGCGGCTTCCGTTGGCGTGAAGCTGGTGCCTCAACATGTCTTCAATTATTTAGAAGCACTTAGCCTGGCAAGCATTCAAGGAAGCCAGTTTCTCAAACTCACCTCTCGCTCAGGCTTCAAATTGCTTCAGGTGCAAAACTACGCGGGGATGCTTTCAACACCTCACGGTTTCCAGCTTGAGATACTGCCCAAGGTTGGTAAAAACCTCACAGCTGCGAATGCACGTGCAACATTGCTGACAATGCTAAGCCATCTGCCTGGGTTTCGACATATTCAAACCCAACAGGCCACTCTTCAGGCTCAGCGTATGCCTTTGCTTGAGATTTTTATCAGTCAGTTCTTGCTTAGCGTCAGCCAATTGCTTAAACAAGGTTTACGCTCCGACTATGTGAGTGAGCAAGGTAATCTGGCTTTTATGAAGGGCAAGCTGATGCTTTCTGCACAGCTGAGACATAACTCGGTGAATCGCCATAAGTTTTGTGTCAATTATGATGACTATATGCCTGATTGTGCAGCCAATCGTCTCTTACACTCCGCACTGGATAAGTTACTTAGTCTGCAGCTGTCATCAGAGAATCAACGCTGGCTTTACGAACTGCGCTTTGCGTTTGACGGTATTCCACTTAGCCGGGATATTGACGGTGATATAAACAGCTTACGCCTCGATCGTGGTATGTCTCATTACAACGAGCCAATGGCGTGGGCGCAATTGATCCTGAGAGGAATGAGCCCAAGTGCCTTGCAGGGAAATACTAATGCGATATCGCTCTTGTTCCCTATGGAAGCGGTGTTTGAGTCTTTTGTTGCACAAACCCTCCCCCACGAGCTTCCCCCTCACTTTAAAGTTCAACCACAGGTTTCCACTTATTCTCTTGTGAAACATGGATTTCACGACTGCTTTAAGCTTCGCCCAGACTTGTTAATTCAATCACGCCTACCAGTTCAAACCAAAATGGTGATGGATACGAAATGGAAGCTGGTGAATGGCAGCAAGCACACAAAATCACTATATGGGCTGGCACAAGCTGACTTCTATCAAATGTTTGCCTACGGCCAAAAATATCTTGATGGGAGTGGCGAAATGTATCTGATTTACCCTGCGCATGATGACTTTAGCCAACCGATACCGCAGCACTTTGCTTTTTCTAACACCTTAAAATTATGGGTTGTGCCATACCAAATAACAGGAAAGCCCGGGGAGAGGATGATGTGGGTAAGTGATATACCTAGCGTATAGGTACCTTTCCAACTGTTTTAACCATTGGGGTTGGACACTTTTAAAATGACTCTAAAGTACCTATAAAATCAGAGTCAGTTCAGCTTGAGGTGGCAATCAGTTACACATGAAACGTCATGCCAAACCTCAATCTGATAAATCAGCTATGAAGATACTTCTTAAAGTTTTCCGCCTGCTCCAGAACGCTCCTGTAGACTTCATCATTGGCAACCGGAGGGAAGCCATAGCGGTGTAGCAGCAGGATAAGGTCTACCTTGAGTTTGGCCTTAATGTCATCGCGGTTGCTCCAGTCGGGGTACTGGGCACTGTCATCGACAATCACCTTCATATCCTTGGCTAATTCCAACATCTTATCTTTGTCATAGGTGAAATCGTACTTCTCGCACATATGCGCGAGGATATCGAGAAAGGCCTTCTCTTCCATGTCGATGCCGATATCAGCAAACGACATCATCTCGGACTTAATATCGTAGATCATGTCGGCCATCTGCTGAGTGAACGTGTCGAACTCTTCACCGTTTAGCACGTCGTTCTCTTTGCGCTGGTTGTACTGTTCAACCAATGCCTGGAAACGCTTGGAGAAATTAATGCCTTGCAGCTGGTTCACCTTTTGAAAATCGCTGATGGCTTTTGCCAACATTTTTTGCAGTAGTTGCATCCGGGTGTTGGGCAACTTGATCTTGCCGATACGAGCCATGTACTCGTCATCAAATATGTCGATAGTCTCGGCTTTATCTTCGCCTAAGGTGAAGATTTCTTCTACCCCTTCAGCCTTGAGCGCCTCGGCAATCATCTCACGCACTTTCTGATTCATCTGCGCGGTGTCTGGCGCATCGCCCTTAGTAAGCTTGTAGACGATAGAGCGTACGGCCAGATAGAAATGAATTCGCTCACGCTCGTCCTGAGTGATCTCTTCACTACCCACGCAAACGTCATAGGCGGCTTTCAGGCGTTTCACCAATCCCATAAAGCGCAGCTCAATCTTCTTGGTCTGCAAAGCAAACTCGGCGGCCCGGTTAAGGCATTCCAGCTGTAGCGCCGGTGTGCCAGAGAAGTAACCGCGGCTATCGAAATTATGAAACACCTGAGCAAGCAGGTGTAGGTGATTACGCACCTCAATCAGCGACTGTTGGATATCTTCAAAGTTGGATTTATCAGCCTTCGAGTACATCGCTAACGCCATATTCATTCGACTTTTGATGCCAATGTAATCGACTACCAAGCCCTTCTCTTTGCCCTCAAAGCGGCGGTTTACCCGCGAGATAGTTTGGATCAAATTGTGCTTTTGCAGCGGCTTATCGATGTAAATGGTATCAAGTTCGGGCACGTCAAAACCGGTTAGCCACATGTCCACCACGATGGCAATTTTGAAGTTGGACTTAGGGTTCTTGAACTGTTTGTCTAGCTCACGGCGGTACTCCTTAGTACCGAGCAAGTTATACATGGCCTCATCATCATCTTGGCCTCGGGTCATGACCATGTTGACCAGAGGAAGACTCATCAATTCTTTCTTCTCTTGCTCGGTAAGAGTGGCACCATCGATAGCCTGTTTCGCCTCGAACCAATCGGGGCGCTGTAGCTTCAGACTCTTATAGAAATCGTAGGCAATCTCGCGGCTGGCACAGACAAACATCGCCTTGCCTTTAATAGTCGAACCTTCCGTCACCCGTTTTTCGTAATGCTGGGCGAAATCCTTAGCTAATGCCTCGATGCGATCCGGATCGCCCAAGATAGAATTCATATTGGCCGTGGTTTTCTTGCTCTCTTCAATCTGGTGTTCACTGGCACCCAGTTTTTCGCATTCTTGATAATACTGCTCGATCTCTTCCAGCTTACTGTTATCAAGCACCACTTTGGCAGCTCGCCCTTCGTAGACAATCCGCACCGTGATTTCATCGTTAACCGACTCGGTCATAGTGTAGCTATCGATGGTAGGGCCAAATACATCCAGAGTGGCGTCAATAGGGGTGCCGGTAAAGCCAACATAGGTAGCGTTAGGCAGCGAGTCGTGTAGATACTTAGCAAAGCCGTAGGTCTTTTTTACCGTTCCGGTTTCAGCATCGATGCTGATCTTTAGGTCGAGGTTTATCTGGCTTCGGTGGGCTTCGTCAGAAATACAGATGATATTGCTGCGACTGGAGAGCAGTTGAATATCTTCAGTAAACTTGTGGATGGTGGTCAGGAAAACCCCGCCGCTAGCGCATCCGGCAAGCTTGTCTCGCAGATCCTGACGGCTGGTGACCGGTTCAATCACTGCATCGCCGATAAAAGCGGTGGCATTACAGAATTGCTTCGCGAGCTGTTCATCAAGATCGGTGCGGTCGGTAATTAGAACAATGGTCGGACTGGCAAAATCGACGCTCTTCATCAACAACCGGGCAAGGAACTGCATAGTATAGCTCTTGCCGCAACCAGTAGCACCAAAGTAGGTTCCCCCTTTACCAGTGCCACCGATATTATCGCCGTTGGCCGCTATCTGCTTGCGCTCTTTTTTAATGTTGTAGTAAAGCTTGCGGGCGGCGTAATACTGCGGGTAGCGACAGCAGATCTTCACTTCCTGTTTGCTGGTGTCTGGGAAGAAAACGAAGTTCTTCAACACATCCAGCAAACGGGCCGGATGAAATAGCCCTTGGATCAGAGTGTAAAGACCATTGATACCATCTTGCTCGGTGGACTCGTTACCGTTCACCTTGCGCCAGGCGTAGTAGAACTCGTAAGGTGCAAACAGGTTTCCCAGCTTATTGTTCACCCCGTCACTGAGAATACACAGCGCGTTATAGACAAACAGCTTAGGTATATCGCGCTTATAGCGTACACAAAGTTGGCGCCAAGCGTCATAGGTGGTGGCTTCTTCTTCACGTACCGCCGATTTAAACTCGAAGACTACCAGCGGCAGGCCGTTCACATACAAGATGCCATCGGGGATACGCAGTTGCAGTCCGCCGTCACGTGTCTGGCCTTCTATCTCCAGTTGATTAACCAATCGGTAGATATTATTGCCCACCTCGGCTATCTCTTTGCCATGCCCTGTAAATAAGCTGGCTAACTGCTCTGACAGGGTGCTGGTATCCATCAGCTCGATATAGAGGTCTTTCTTATTACGGTCTTCACGTTTCAGCAAAAAACCATTGCTGAGCAAGCGGCAGAAGGTTTTATTGCTCTGGTAGAGATCGCTGGCAGGCAGAGCCTGCAGCTGATGCAGGATGTGAGAAATCTCCTCTTCAGTGATCCCCTCAGCCTGATATTGGATGGCCAGATACTGACGCAGGTCGTCCGTAATCAGCACCTCACTTTTCTCTTTGCGCGGCACATTGCTACCAGCAAAATGAGGATAGCAGGGTTGGCCTTCCGCATTCGAGTGCTGTCCCAGTAGGGAAATAATAGCCTGTTCCAGCTTTGATTCTGTGAAGTGCAAGGGACTAGTCATCTTCATCCTCCGATTCTTCTGTTGAGGTAAATTGAAGTAACATCTCCCTATAAGTGGCGGGATCTTGCTCGAATAGCATTTGGCTTGCGAGGTATTCTATAGCTATTTTCTCGGATAAACGCATTGAAAAACTATCAAACTGACCATCAAGCCAATCATTAAAATCAGGATAATCTTCATAGCGAATACGATAATGATTCTCAGGCTCAAGTGTTTCACGATGTTTTTTATAAAGAAATGCTGCCAGGCCATCAACTGAAGAAGCTATAAATTCCACATCGCTCATGCGCAGAGCGCTTTGGTGATAACCATCACTTCCATGGGAGGCTGCCCCGTACCTATTACGAAGCTCATTAGTTACATTGACTATCATACCTGCAAGCCGAGAAATCTTATCAGCAATGCCCGCATCGTCACTGAATGACAACTGATCCTTTACGTCCTTGAAAAGTGGAAAAAACTCTTTACGTAAGTCTGGTTCTTCCAATCGGTCTGAAATTATGGTTTTAAAAATTGACTCAAGGAAAGCCTTTGACAGGTCGATCGACAGAGCAGAATCTTGAGCTTGGATAGCTGCCTCTAATCTCTCTTTCTGCTCAATAAGATGAATAGCAGAATCTGTCTCCGCTATCGCTTTTGTACTCAGGCTGAGGCGAAATGCATTTTGTGTCATGAATTAACCTCGAATTCACCATTGATTAACCTTGGCAATAAATAATCTCGGAGGTCTTCTAACGTGCTGCATTCTTCAGAATTTTTAGTTATTTTGGATAAGTAAGAACCGACTATCGTCGAGAAAAAATTTACAACATCAATGCTTGGAATGACTAGTTGTATACCACGAAACGTCTTTTTACTAATCTCTGCAAAAGTGGTACCTCCGGACATGCTTTTAATTATGTCCATGTTTGAATCAAGCCAATACAACGTAAACTCCGGCGACAGGCATTTCGTTTCAGTTATTGCGATATAGCCCTGATTTATTGCTGTAGGAATTTTGGTCAAAGCCAGGTAGCCGACAGGTGCACGAGAAGACATTAGCACCGTTTCCGGAGGTAATAATCCTGATGAGATTTTCTGCAATCCTGCTGAAGTGATTTTACGCTCAGTTGTTAGCAAAATTTTATCACTACCACCTGAGAGGTCTTTGGGAGAAGTCCAATGGAAATCGCCACCCTCCCAAAATTCAGGGTTGGCAGTGCTTGGCGTAGAGCCACCTTTCACAGTAAATACGTCACCTGCTGTATTTACTTTCCATGTTAGTGGCACCCAACCTCTCAGACCAAGGGAAGGCTCAGAGCATAATTCAAAAGCTGCTGGGAATTGCTGACGTAAAGCATCAGGGAGTGGTATGTAATCATCACTTGCTCGTAGTTTTCTGCGGGTCTCAGCACGGTGCAGCAACTCTTCGGGTAACTCTGCATTCTGCTCAAAGAAGCCCGCATCAAGTGCGTTATCAATTACAGGATCAAAGTCAACAAACCACGATTTAAATAAGGTCTGAGCCATTATTTCCAGGGTCAGATTGATTTGTCGATTAAGAAGGACCTTGTTATCAAGATTTCTTAATTTTTGAGCAATCTTTTTCTGACAATCAACATTTTCTGGAATTTTTACTTTTGCTTTATGGATATGATTACGATTTATGCCAGGTACAGCTGCCTTATCCGTATAATCAGAATAGGAGAGTGTCTTAAGAAGATAATAAATAAATAAAGGGTCATTACCTTTGAAGTCACGCACATACAACGTAGTATTTAGAGGCCAAAAATCGTTATCTAAATAGAATACTTCACCAATAGTGCCATATCGTCCTGTTACTACCCCTGGGGCAGTAACCTTACTCTCATTGTGAAAACCAGATACACCAGATGAGGATACCACTGGTGTTCTACCTTCAAACCTAGCTGTCTTAGGTAGGTCATAGCCACGCTTAAGCTCAAGTACATCTCCAAGCTCACACTCTATCCACTTACTTCCCATACCCCAGCACCTCCATACTACCCCGGATTGCCTGATCCAGCTCCTTAGCTTCATCCAACTGTCGATAAAGAGTTTGTGCCAACTCCTGCATCTTGATTTCGAATGCGATACCATCATCTTTCACATCAGCGGCTCCGACATAACGTCCGGGAGTGAGGACAAAGTCGTTGGCCTTAATTTCATCAAGGGTCGCAACCTTGCAGAAACCAGCTTGATCCTGATATGTCTCGACACCAATCTCTTTTGCATCAATACGGCGCTCGAGTTCGCTCTCGCTACTACGCCAGGCATGGAAGGTATCGGCTATAGTAGCGATATCCTCTTTGGTCAGCTCTTTTTGGGTACGGCTTACCATAGTGCCAAGATTGCGGGCATCGATAAACAAGGTCTCACCGCGACGATCGCGGTAACCATATTGAGGATTTGCTTGTTTATTTTTGCTAATAAACCACAGGCAAACTGGGATCTGGGTGGTGAAGAAAAGCTGCCCCGGCAAGGCAATCATGCATTCGATACGGTCATCTTCAATCAGCTTTTGGCGAATCTCTCCCTCACCGCCAGTATTCGAACTCATGGAGCCATTTGCCAGCACAAAGCCCGCAGTACCGTCTTCACTCAACTTGGATAGCATATGCAGGATCCAGGCATAGTTAGCGTTGCCGGTAGGCGGAGTGCGAAAACCGGCAAAACGTGGATCGTTGGTTAACTCCGCCTCGTTGCGCCAGTCCTTCAGGTTAAAGGGTGGATTGGCCATTATGAAATCGGCCTTGAGATCTGGGTGCTGATCGGCAAAGAAGGTATCGGCTGGACGCTCTCCTAAATTGCCGGAGAGACCGCGCACAGCAAGGTTCATCTTGGCCAGCTTGTAGGTGGTGCTGGTCAGCTCCTGACCGTAAATGGCGATGTCCTTGCTCTTACCCTGATGACTTTCAACAAACTTTAGAGATTGCACAAACATGCCGCCTGATCCACAGCAAGGGTCATAGATCTTACCCTGATAGGGTTCAAGCATTTCAGCAAGAAGAGTCACCACTGCTTTTGGGGTATAAAACTCTCCACCACCTTTCCCTTCGCTGGCGGCAAACTTGCCAAGGAAATACTCGTAGACGCGGCCCACGAGGTCCTCTTCGGTCAGATCGCATTCGCTGGCGAGCGTATCAATGTTCTCAATACTATCAATGAGAGAAGCGAGCCTCTTCACCTCCAATCCCTGACGGGAGAAGTAGTTATCAGGCAGAGCTCCTGTCAGCGACGCGTTGCACTTCTCTATGGTTGAAAGAGCCGTATCTATGATCACCGCAATATCATCTTGCTTCGCGCGGGCTTTGACATAAGACCAACGTGCCTCTTGTGGCAGGAAAAAGACATTATCCTGCTGGTAAAAGACATCCATATCGACAAAGGCTTCCTGTCCGTTATCAATTAACTGCTTACGCTTGGCTTCGAATTTGTCACTGATAAATTTCAGGAATACCAAGCTCAACACTACGTGCTTGTACTCGGAGGATTCCACGCTGCCACGCAGTTGATTGGCAGTATCCCAAAGAGTCTCTTCGAAGCCTTTGCTAGCTTTCTTGGTTGGTAATTTGGCCATGTAATGCATTCTCTTTTTCTTATGAAAAACAATCTAAGTCCATCGCCTTAATGGCCAGGACTGACAAGTGGAAACCCCATAATAGTTAGTCTTTAAGCGGGCATCCGACACTGTATGCAAAGTCACATTGACCAAGATTATCTCATAAATTCAGCCTGATTTAATTGCACTTTGCCAAAACGGGTACAAGTTTGATGCAACTACCGTAGAGCAAGGAAGCAGACGAAGCTCAACCAGAGTTTTCATAAACAAAAAATGGCAGTTTTCCCAAAGCCGGGCATGAAACGTTCTTGCCACAAGGTTGTGGAACTAAACAGCATCTATCCACTTCATCTAAATTAGATTCAATCGTAACTAAGCGGCTTCAATGTGTGACCTCCATCACGCCAATATTGACAACCATGAAGCAAGTCAAATAAATCCAAGATGAACATATTGTCCGAAGTGCTTAATCTGCTACTAATACTCTCTCAACGGTTAAGAAAATTTTTCTGGTCCCAAGAATGTTAAAGTTTAGAATTTTGGATTAGATAGATTGTTGGGGTAACTGCTATGCAGGAGGCTATCAACTTTTAGGGCTACACGGAGTGCGTTCGTTAGCCACATCTAGTAAGGGGAGACCATGGAAACGTTCCACAATCCAGATCGGTTTATGTCTGATCTGCGACAGGTACTATCACAGGGTAGGAAGCGTATTGGAATTCTTGTTGGCGCAGGAGCGCCACTCGCAATCCGCGTAAATGATAAGAATGAAATTGACCCAAACGGAAAATCGCTTATTCCAGGCGTAGAGGCATTGACGCTGCAGGCAACCTCTGGGCTAACAGAGATTCAAACGAAAGCGGTCGAAGCAATAAAAGCAAGTTTGGGAAGTACCGCTAATATTGAGTCAGTGCTATCACGTATCCGTTTATTAGAACAAGCGTTGGGGAACACGAAAGTAGAGGGGCTAGACTCAGAAGAGTATAAGCAACTTGGCAAAGATATCTGTAAAAAAATTTCTGAAATTGTCGGGGTATATTTACCTAAAGAACGTAACGCATATTCTGATTTAATCGCATGGATTACTGGTACCGTTCGTTCTAATTCTGTAGAAATATTCACCACGAACTATGATTTTCTTTTCGAAGAAGCATTTGAAAGAGTTAGATCTCCTTATTTTGACGGATTTTCTGGAGGGAGTAAGCCTTTCTTTGACCCAGTCTCAGTAGCAGGCGACGACTTACCAGCTCGATGGGCAAAACTGTGGAAAATGCATGGTTCCCTAGGTTGGGCCTTGGAAGATGGTGCTGTTATCCGAGGGCATGGGAGAGAAGCCGCCGAATTAGTTTATCCAGATCATTTAAAATATGACCTAACTCAAAAACAACCTTATTCGGCTCTCTTTGAGAGACTTAAAAGGTTTTTACTTACACCCGACTCTTTGTTGCTCACGGTTGGATTTTCATTTAGGGATGCACATATTTGCGCAGTTCTTGATGAAAGTTTGGCTATGAACGCCAATACCGCAGTATTGGCGTTTCAATATCAAGATCTTGCAAAGGAAGAACCTGCTGTAAAATTAGCAAGTGACAGGCCTAACTTGAGCGTCTATGCAGCAGATGGTGCCGTCATTGGAGGAGTTCCAGGAAAATGGCGTCCAGGGGAGTTACCTAAAAACTGGGGAAGTATTCGTGAAAGTTTCTGGGCAGCGCGATGGCCGAAAGGACCAAATCAATTTCTATTAGGGGACTTTGCAGCTTTTGCTCGCTTCTGTGCATTAGCTCAAGCTAATGACTTGATCGCACAATCTTTGAAAAGAGATGAACCAGATAGATCTGATGATGAAACTCAGGGTAGCGGCATAATTGAGGTTCAGCTAAAGGAAGGCCAAAAATGAGCGGTAATGATCCGACATATTTAGGTGTCGTTAGTGCTGTTTCTGGTGCCACCCTCACGATAAAACTTGCTGAGTCCTTAGACTCTGGTTTTGCCGTCATTAAAGGGCATACATATAGAGTTGGCCAAGTTGGCAGTTTTGTTAGAATTCCTCAAGGCTATCAGGATCTATTTGGTATTGTTTCTGAGGTCGGGGCCACAGCTGCACCCTCACAAACTGATATTTCTGAAATTGACTCAGGTAGATGGATGACAGTCCAGCTTGCCGGTGAAACTGTCGGTGGTCAATTCGAAAGAGGCTTAAGCCAGCATCCTAATATAAATGACTCAGTACACTTGGTTACTGAAGCTGATCTAAGAAGAATTTACGGTTCAATCGGTGACGACCAAGTGAGCATAGGGCATCTTGCGAGCGCGGAAAACATTGACGTACGTCTTTCCTTAGATGCTCTTGTAACGCGCCATTCAGCAATACTAGGGTCAACTGGGGCTGGTAAATCCACAACTGTTGCTAGCCTCCTGAGATCAATTATTCGGAAAGATGAAATTCAGGGATCACCTGGCGCTCGTATCCTTATGCTCGACATCCATGGTGAATACACCAAAGCTTTGGAAGATGTATCGACTGTCTTCAGTGCAACCCCTAATCAAGATCAAAAACCGTTATTTGTTCCATATTGGGCTTTAGAGGCTGGTGAACTTTTAGATTTCATAACAGGAGGGCTTTCTGAAGCTCACGAAATTGCCTTTACAGATAAAATTGTGGAGTTAAAAGACAAGGGTATTAAATTAAATCCAAAGTCAGGTATTGATTCCAGAACTCTTACTGTAGATAGCCCCGTGCCGTTTAGCTTAAAACAACTTTGGTATGAATTAGTTGATTTTGAAACAACCACCTATATCGGTGCAAATCGTGATGAACCTGCACTTGAAGAATCCGGGGATGCAGATGCCTTGGTCGCGCCAAAGTATCAACCTCATGCTATGGGCGCCAAAGGACCATTCACCAACACAGCAGCTAGAGGTATTCGAAGACCATTAAATTTACTTCGTTCCCGCCTACTAGATCGCCGCTATGATTTTCTTCTTCATCCTGGCGATTGGGAGCCAGACCTTACGGGAACAGTTAAAACAGATCTCGACAAATTGTTAGAAGGTTGGCTCGGCCATGATAAGCAAATCACAATATTGGATTTGTCCGGGGTCCCCAGTGGAGTTTTGACTCGACTTATCGGTTCTATATTACGTATTGTTTATGAAGCACTTTTTTGGAGTCGAGAAAAATCAGAGGGAGGTGTAGAGCGTCCTCTTTTAGTAGTGATGGAAGAGGCTCATCGTTATCTAGGACCTGATGCTGGAACAGTCGCTTCTGAAGTGGTAAAACGCATAGCAAAAGAAGGCCGTAAATATGGTGTAGGTGCTATGATTGTGTCCCAGCGACCAGCAGAAATAGATGAGACCGTTTTATCTCAATGTGGCACGATCATCGCGCTTCGGTTATCAAATCCCGTAGATCGTGCGCGCGTGAAAGGAACTTTGCCGGACAACTTAGCTGGGCTGATGGACCTTTTACCCGTGTTGAGAACTGGTGAAGCCATAATCACTGGGGAAGCTGCTCGACTCCCTGTCCGCTGTCGCATTACCTTGCCCTGCCAAAAGCACTTACCCCGTAGTAACGATCCCAAGGTCACCCAAGCCTGGGCGAGTAGGCGTTCAGCCGAAGGCTATGACCGCGTGGTTGCCTCCTGGCGTAGTCAGCAGACTAACGCAGTTGTCCAAAAACTTGAAATCACCCGTTCACCAATCGAAGATGAACCTGAGGAGAGCTAAATATGCACCGCGACGCCGTATCATCATCAAACATTATGTCTGCTGGTTATGATTCCGCCAGTGAAACCATGGAAATCGAATTTAAGGATGGGGCTGTTTACCAATACTATAATGTTAATGAGCATCTTTACGAGCAATTCAAATCAGCCCCTTCTAAGGGACAATTTTTTAATATGTATATAAAGCATGCAGTTCCATTCTCGAGAGTTTGATCTATTTAATCGGGTTGTTTCACATACAACCCGATCTCTATCAGTATTGTTGTTATATGATTAGGATATCTCATTCTCTATACACTTATCCTAATAAATGTAATATTTTAATCAGATCCTTTGTAAGAAAACCTTTTTGATAGAGCACCCTCCCTTTGGAGTTATTTCAACTCAATTTAAGTATTGAATGGAACTTCACTATCATCGATGAATATAGTTCCATGCAAAAAGGTATTTCTTTCATATGTGTTTGTTAGAGGAAATGAGGCACAATGACTATGGCTCTGGACATACAGATCGGATTGCCATTGCTTACGTATCTCTGCATCCTTGATATTTTTTCCCTCTAAAACATCTGATGTATATAAATCTGCGAGATTCTTTGGTATAGCATGTTCGGTTCCAATTCTAGAACGAATATTTGCACTACCAATCTCTATTATCAGACCGGTAATACCACTGTTCAAAAGGCGGTTAAGAATTTTCATGCGTGATCTTGATGCAAAATCTGAATGCTTGATCAAAACGTTATATTCGGGTTTAAAATAGTTTATTAATCCCGCCTCAGCTAAAGAAACTATATCAGCACGTGTCAATTTAACATTACTTAGTCTGTTGAAATGTAGAGAATCTTCTGCTATTGAAGAAAGCGGCTCTACATTCATATTGCCACCATTGCTTATAATGGTTCGTCCATGCTCAAACCGATAAAGTAGCAGCAATACTTCGGATGCTGGAAAATGAGTACTCATTTCTGCAAGAATACGTTGTAGAGTTGAATGAGCTCGCAATCTGTCAACAGCAGTACGCGTCCCCTTCCGCCCAATACCTTGGCCAACATACATAACCTTTAAATCAGTATCGGTGGGAAGCAAATTTGAACGGGCTTCAGCGATCAAGTTACTAACAGATACAATCTGTTTGATATTGTCAGTTATTACAACAAGTTTGGTTCCGTTTAAATCAACTGCAATATCAATGATCCGATCTTCTTCTGGCACCATTTCTTTAGAGATGTAATACTCAAACGGTACCTCAGTGAATCCAGTCACTCTGTTAACAAGAAATGAGCCAGTAACAGTTCTACCATTCAGTGAAAAGTATTCTGGCTTTATAAATATCCTTTCACGGCAAGTAATAAGATAAATATTACAGCCCTCTAATGCCTTCAGATAGGCAGGGTTGCGATTGACTTGGTAAAGATCAGCAGTAGTCAGTAAGGCAGGTTCGCTTGAATACAGATGCGTTGCGCCTTCCATAGTGTATAAACGTGTTACATCGGAGTAGTCATTCATTATACCATCCTAAGATGTTGATCATTAGTCTGTTAAGTATTCATTTTCACATAATACAGCTTTATTGTATCAACCTAAATGTTTAGGCATTTTCTCATGGATACTCAAAAATACATATTTGAAATTTATATTCTCAAATATCCACACCCTTGCCATACGGTACTGTCCAATGGGTACTTAGAAACATTTAGATCTTGAAATACTTCCCAAAATCGAACGGGTTTACCCCCCTATCCCGATTCGCATCCAGATAATCCGCCCACCACTGCAGCATTAGCCTGCGTTCACTCAAGTGCTCCGCCTTATGGATATAAGCCGCACGCACAGAACTACGCTCCTGATGGCTCATCTGCCGCTCCACTGCATCCCTCGACCACAATCCTGATTCAATTAATGAACTACAAGCCATGGTTCTGAAACCATGACCGCATACTTCCACTTTCGTATCGTAGCCCATGACTCGTAGTGATTTGTTAACTGTGTTTTCACTCATCGGTTTACGAGGATCATGATCACCAACGAAAATCAATTCGCGGTTTCCACTCATGCTTTTGATCTTTTCCAGAATGGCGAGAGCTTGTCGCGACAAGGGAACAAGATGCGGGGTCTTCATCTTAGAGCCGCGCTGAGAGTGTTTGACACCTTCCAGCGGTTCACGCTCGCCCGGAATCGTCCACATAGCAGTTTGGAAATCCACTTCTGACCAGCGAGCAAAGCGTAGCTCGCTTGAACGGATGAAAACCAACAAGGTGAGTTCAACAGCTAACCGGGTTAACGGCCTACCGGAGTAGTGATCAATTCGATGAAGTAATTCGGGAATGCGGTTAAGTTCTAATGCCGCACGATGCTGTCTTTTAGCCGTAGCAACCGCACCGGCAATTTCTTGCGCAGGGTTGTAGTCGATTAACCCACTCTGCACAGCAAAGCGCATAATCGCGGTAGTTCTTTGTTGCAAACGAGCCGCAACTTCGAGACGCCCGGATGACTCCACCGCTTTGATGGGTACAAGCAAATCCCGTGTCTTCAACTCAGCAATGTTCCGCTTACCGATAGCAGCGAAGAGATTATCTTCCAGGCTTTTCAATACACGAGCACTGTGCGACGCCGACCATTTCTGGTTGCTGGCATGCCAGTCTCTGGCAACCACTTCAAACGTTATTGCCTCTTGCTCCTGCTCTACCTTAACGGCTTTCTTGTTCTCACTGGGATCGACGCCATTAGCTAACAGCTTACGGGCTTCGTCCCGGCGTGCCCGAGCATCCGCCAACGACACTTCAGGGTATTTCCCCAGCGCCAGCATTTTCTCTTTACCACCGAAGCGATAACGTAGCCGCCAGTATTTGGAGCCGTTGGGGTGAACCAGCAAAACCATGCCATCACCGTCAGTCAGTTTGTAGGCTTTTGCTTCAGGCTTTGCCGAACGAACCTTCACATCACTCAGAGCCATGATAAGTATCCTTTCAAGGGTTCTGTGTGGGTACAAACATTATCGAACCGGGATATACCCGCAGTTGTACCCGCATCAGTAAGTTGATGTAGATTGAATCAGGTTGACTTAGGTTGAGTGAAAAAGCGAGGAAAGCCTTGCGGATACTGAATTTCAGGCACAAAAAAAGACGTCCGTTGACGTCTATTGATGTTCCGATGGTGCCGAAGGCCGGAATCGAACCGGCACATCTTTCGATGGTTGATTTTGAATCAACTGCGTCTACCGATTTCGCCACTTCGGCACTGAAAGTAGTATGCGGAAAACGTGGGCATTATACCCAGCCCAGCCGGTCACGCAATAGTTATCCCGTGTTGTACGGTTTAAGTGTTGAAAAAACAGACACGAACCGCAATCCGGAGGGGTTTTGCTGACAAAAAACTTCGATTTGTCTTCGTTTTTCCGATGCCGTTTATCAAACTTCGCATTAGTATACAAATCACGAATAGATTATGCCCTGTTGATGGATACCAGCTTGTTGAAAAAACTCTCACTTTCGCTCCTCGCGCTGGCCCTCGCCAGTACGCCTTTATGGAGCCACGCGCAGGCCAATGCGCGTCTGGCGTCGCAGGTCGTGGATGACCATGCAGAACACATCTTTTACGGCAGCGGCGCAATGGGAATGGCGCTGGTAGTCGTTGATAATAATCAGCAGGTTTTCCGCAGTTTCGGGGAAACAAAACCGGGTTCCGATATCCGTCCGCGTGAAGACTCCGTGGTACGTATCGCGTCGCTGACCAAACTCATTACCAGCGAAGTGCTGGTGAAAATGGCGCAGCAAGGCAAAGTCAGCATTAACGATCCGCTACGTAAATACGCTCCGGCCGGTGCCCGCGTGCCCTCTTACAGCGGCACTAATCCGATTACGCTGCTGAATCTGGCCACGCACACCAGCGGACTGCCACGCGAGCAGCCGGGCGGTGTCGCGCATCGTGCCGTGTTCACCTGGCCGACGAAAAGCGATCGCTGGACCTGGCTGAGTGTCGCGAAACTCACTGTGCCGCCGGGTGCCCGCGCGTCTTACTCCAATCTGGCGTTTGACCTGCTTTCTGATGCGTTATCGAAAGCGGCTAATCAGCCTTACACGCAGTTGCTGCGTGATCAGATTACTCAGCCACTGGGCATGATCGATACAACGCTGACGCCAAACGCCAGCCAGTGTTCGCGCCTGATGGAAGGTCTGCGTCCAAGTCCTTGCATTAACACCATTGCAGCCGCGGGCAGCGGTGGGATTTATTCCACGCCAGCCGATATGGGCCGCTGGATGCGTCAGTTCCTCGGGCAGCGCACCACCACGGCTGAAATGGCGCAAAAGATGTATTACAAGCGTACCGATCTGGTCTCGCTGAAAGGGATGGATGTTCCGGGCATGGCGGATTCACTGGGAATGGGCTGGGTAACGATGGCTCCGACGCCGTTGCTGCCGCGCATCATTCAGAAAACCGGCGGCGGTGGCGGCTTTATCACGTATGTTGCAATGGTACCCCAACGCGGTGTCGGCGTGTTCGTGGTGGTCACCCGCAGTGAACTGACCAAGTTTAAGAATATGAGTGATGGTGTGAACGATCTGGTGGCGGATCTGGTGCGTAATAACGAGATTTAACGCCCGGCTCACAATCTTCAGACGTAAAAAAAGCAGGCTCATGAAAGGCCTGCTTTTTGTTTATCCGCACGGGCAAGTTTATCTTTTTTTCAGCAGCAAAAACATACTGATGACGAAGAACAATCCGCTTGGTAACAGTGCGCCAAGGATCGGCGGAATGTTATAAACCAGGCTTAACGGGCCGAAGATCTGGTCAAGTACGTAGAACAGGAAACCGAAGCAAATACCGGTAACCACACGCACGCCCATCGGCACACTGCGCAGAGGTCCGAAGATGAACGAGAGCGCCATCAGCATCATCACCGCGACAGACAGTGGCGAGAAGATTTTACTCCACATATTCAGCTGATAACGTTTAGCTTCCTGCCCGCTCTGCTTGAGATATTTCACATAGTTGTGCAGACCGCTGATCGACAATGCGTCAGGATCCAGCGCAACCACGCCCAGTTTGTCCGGCGTCAGGTTCGTTTTCCACACGCCGGTCAGCGTCTGAGAACCGGTGATTTGCAGGTTATCTGTCAGGTCAGACTCATCCACCTGAGAGAGTTTCCACTCACCGCCGTCAAAGGTTGCCGAAGAGGCATAACGGACGGACTGCAATTTGTTCTGATCATTGAAGTGATAGATGTTGACGCCTGTCAGCTCTTTTTCACCAGCCACACGCTCAATGTAGATAAAGTCGTGCCCGTCTTTCGCCCATAAACCGTTCTGAGTGGAAAGCAACGAACCGCCGTACATCGCCTGCGCACGGTAATTACGGGCCATTTGTTCGCCCTGCGGCGCCACCCATTCACCAATCGCCATGGTCAGAAGCACCAGAGGGATCGCCGTTTTCATCACGGAAGCGGCTATCTGCATACGGGTGAAACCGGAAGCCTGCATAACCACCAGTTCGCTGCGTGTTGCCAGCGTACCTAAGCCAAGCAATGCACCCAGTAACGCCGCCATCGGGAAGAAAATCTCGATATCTTTTGGCACGCTAAGCAAGGTGTACAACCCGGCACCGGCGGCGGAATAGCCTCCCTGCCCGACTTTACGCAGTTGATCGACAAACTTGATGATGCCGGAGAGTGACACCAGCATGAACAACGTCATCATGATGGTGTTGAAGATAGTGCGACCAATGTAACGGTCTAATACGCCAAACATCAGGCAACTCCTCTCAGACGCGCCCGGATCTTGCGAACCGGCAAGGTATCCCACGCATTAAGCACCAGTGCCAGTGCCAGGTAGAGCAGGTTCGTTCCCCACATCCAGAGGAACGGATCCAGCTTGCCCTTCGCGCCGTTAGACCGCAGGGAGGTTTGCAGCAGGAAGAAAATCAGATAGAGCAGGATAGCCGGCAGCATACTCAGAACGCGGCCCTGACGCGGGTTGACCACGCTGAGCGGAACCACCAGCAACGCCATAATAAACACGGAAACGATCAGCGTTAAACGCCAGTTCAGCTCTGCACTGGCTTCCGGTTCATTGGAATTCCAGAGCTGCGTCATGGTCATCTGATCAGACTGATTCGGGTCAAGTTGCACGGTCTGATGGCCGATAACCGCCAGATAATCGGTGAAGTCCGTAACACGGAAATCACGCAACAATGCGGTGCCTTCGTAACGCGTGCCTTTATCCAGCATCACCTGTTGTGAACCGTCAGCACGCTGCAACATGTGCCCTTTATCTGCCACCACGACGGAAGGTCGCTGGTTGCCGTTCGGGCGTAACTGCGCGAGGAAAACGTTGTGGAATTCTTTCCCTTTTACACTGCCGACAAACAGAACCGCATTGCCGTTCTGCGCCTGCTGGAACTGGCCTTCAACCATCGCCGCCATGCTCGGGTTAGCTTTCGCTTCCGCCAGAACCGCGTCCTGATGTTTTGACGACCAGGGACTCAGCCAGATGGCATTAATCCCGGCGAAAAATGACGTAAACAGCGCCAAAACCAGCGCCGCGATAACCAGTGAGCGTTTTCCAAGGCCACACGCATGCATGACGGTAATTTCGCTATCGGTATATAACCGGCCGAACGTCATCAGCAGACCAAGGAACAGGCTGAGTGGAAGAATAAGCTGCGCCATTTCCGGAATACCTAGCCCCAGAAGTGACAGAACTAAATTTGTTGGGATATCGCCATCGACCGCTGCTCCAAGCACTCTGACCAGCTTCTGACAGAAGAAGATAAGAAGTAAAATGAACAGAATGGCAAATTGGCTCTTGAAGGTTTCCCTAACCAGATATCTAATGATGATCACGCTTAATACGCCTGTGAAAACTTGTCTTTTTGAAGGAAAATCGCTAGTTTCATCGCTAATCCGTCATTTATTCTCATCATATGGCAACCTTCGCAGCTAAAATAGTATTACAACACCGAGATTTGGGGTGTCCTATAGGAACTTGCTTATAGCCGCCAAAATAAAAACTAACGCCGTTTAAGGTTAACACAGGTCGTTAACACAATGACGGGAGAGTGTCTCCGGCGACTCATTCTAGCCGTACCTCCCGCCCTTGTCTTTAAGATTCAGGAGAGTGCATGGAGTTCAGCGTAAAAAGCGGTAGCCCGGAAAAACAACGCAGTGCCTGTATTGTAGTCGGCGTTTTCGAACCTCGCCGCCTGTCACCGATTGCCGAACAGCTCGATAAAATCAGTGATGGCTACATCAGCGCCCTGCTCCGCCGTGGCGAACTTGAAGGCAAAGTGGGCCAGACCCTGTTACTGCATCATGTACCGAATATCCTTTCCGAACGTATCTTGCTGATTGGTTGCGGCAAAGAGCGTGAGCTGGATGAGCGCCAGTACAAACAGGTGATCCAGAAAACGATCAACACCCTGAACGACACCGGTTCTATGGAGGCCGTTTGCTTCCTCACCGAGCTGCACGTTAAAGGGCGCAATACTTACTGGAAAGTGCGTCAGGCGGTCGAGACCTCCAAAGAATCGCTTTACACCTTCGATCAGCTTAAAAGCAATAAAACCGAACCTCGCCGTCCGCTGCGTAAAATGGTCTTCAACGTGCCGACACGCCGTGAACTGACCAGCGGTGAGCGCGCAATTTCCCATGGTCTGGCGGTTTCTGCCGGTATCAAAGCCGCAAAAGATCTCGGCAATATGCCACCGAACATCTGTAACGCCGCGTATCTGGCGTCGCAGGCCCGTCAGCTGGCAGATGCGTTCAGCACCAACATCACCACTCGCGTAATCGGCGAACAGCAGATGAAAGAGCTGGGGATGAATGCGTATCTGGCGGTAGGTCAGGGTTCGAAAAACGAATCACTGATGTCGGTGATGGAATATAAAGGAAATCCTAATCCTGACGCTAAGCCTATCGTGCTCGTCGGTAAAGGTCTGACCTTCGATTCCGGCGGTATTTCCATTAAGCCAGCGGCTGATATGGATGAAATGAAGTACGACATGTGCGGTGCCGCAGCGGTTTACGGCGCAATGCGCGTGGTGGCTGAACTGAATCTGCCGCTCAACGTGATTGGCGTGCTGGCAGGCTGTGAAAACATGCCAGGCGGTCAGGCGTTCCGTCCGGGCGATATTCTGACGACCATGTCCGGCCAGACCGTTGAAGTGCTCAATACCGACGCAGAAGGCCGTCTGGTGCTGTGCGATGCACTGACTTACGTTGAACGCTTTGATCCTGAGCTGGTGATTGACGTCGCCACGCTGACCGGCGCCTGCGTGATTGCCCTTGGCCATCACATCACCGGTCTGCTGTCGAACCACAATCCGCTGGCACACGAACTGATCGGCGCGTCCGAACAGGCCGGTGACCGCGCGTGGCGTCTGCCGCTGGCGGATGAATATCAGGAACAGCTGGATTCCAATTTTGCTGATATGGCGAACATCGGTGGCCGTCCGGGTGGTGCAATCACCGCGGGTTGCTTCCTGTCGCGCTTCACCCGTAAATACAGCTGGGCGCATCTGGACATCGCCGGTACCGCATGGCGTTCAGGTAAAAACAAAGGCGCAACCGGTCGTCCGGTCGCACTTCTGGCGCAGTTCCTGCTGAACCGCGCTGGCCTTGATGGCGATGAATGATTCATTCGCTAAATAAGGTATAATTCTCCAGTCAGGGTCTGGAAATATCCTCAGACCCTTCACAGGCGGGCGCACCCAGTTGCGCCCCTGTTTTTTCTCAGCAGCACAGTGAACTCATCATGAAACAGGCAACCTTCTTTCTTCTCGATGCGCCGGATGCAAGTGGCGAGCTCAGCTCACACGAAGCGCTGGCCTGTCAGGTCGCCGCCGAACGTTACCGGATGGGCAAACGTGTTCTGCTGGCCTGTGAAGATCAAAAACAGGCCGAGCGTCTGGATGAAGCGCTGTGGAAGCGTGATCCAAACCATTTTGTGCCACACAATCTGGCGGGTGAAGGCCCGAGATTTGGTGCACCGGTGGAGCTTTGCTGGCCGGGTAAGCGCGGCAATGCGCCACGCGACCTGCTGATAAGCCTCCTGCCTGAATTTGCAGATTTTGCTACTGCTTTCCATGAAGTGGTAGACTTCGTTCCTTACGAAGATTCCCTTAAACAGCTTGCGCGCGAACGCTACAAAGCCTATCGCAGCGTGGGTTTCTCTTTGACGACGGCCACGCCGCCCTCAGTCACCACATCGACCGACGAAAATACGAAGCGAAATGGATAAGACATATAACCCGCAAGACATCGAGCAGCCGCTTTACGAGCACTGGGAACAACAGGGCTATTTCAAGCCACATGGTGATACCAGTAAAGAAAGCTTTGCCATCATGATCCCGCCGCCGAACGTTACCGGCAGCTTGCACATGGGTCATGCTTTCCAGCAAACCATCATGGACGCCATGATCCGCTATCAGCGCATGCAGGGTAAAAATACTCTGTGGCAGGCGGGCACCGACCATGCGGGCATCGCAACGCAGATGGTGGTTGAGCGTAAAATCGCAGCCGAAGAAGGCAAAACCCGTCACGACTACGGCCGTGAAGCGTTTATCGACAAAATCTGGGACTGGAAAGCAGAATCCGGCGGCACCATTACCCGTCAGATGCGCCGTCTCGGCGATTCCGTGGACTGGGAGCGTGAGCGCTTCACCATGGACGAAGGCCTGTCCAACGCCGTGCGCGAAGTGTTCGTACGCCTGTATAAAGAAGATCTGATTTACCGTGGCAAACGCCTGGTGAACTGGGATCCAAAACTGCGCACCGCGATTTCCGACCTCGAAGTTGAAAACCGCGAATCTAAAGGTTCCATGTGGCACCTGCGCTATCCGCTGGCTGACGGCGCGAAAACCGCTGAAGGCAAAGATTATCTGGTTGTCGCGACCACCCGTCCGGAAACCGTCCTCGGTGATACCGGCGTGGCCGTTAACCCGGAAGATCCGCGTTATAAAGACCTCATCGGCAAAGAAATCATTTTGCCGCTGGTAGGCCGCCGTATTCCCATCGTGGGCGACGAACATGCCGACATGGAAAAGGGCACCGGTTGTGTGAAGATCACGCCTGCGCATGACTTTAATGACTATGAAGTCGGTAAACGTCACGGTCTGCCGATGATCAACATTCTGACTTTCGATGGCGATATCCGCCAGACTGCTGAAGTGTTCGACACTAACGGCGAAGAAAGCGATGCCTGTGCTAACGATATCCCTGAACAGTTCCGTGGCCTGGAGCGCTTTGCCGCGCGTAAAGCGGTCGTCGCTGCATTTGACGAAGCCGGTCTGCTCGAAGAAATCAAACCTCACGACCTGACCGTACCTTACGGTGACCGTGGCGGCGTGGTTATCGAACCCATGCTGACTGACCAGTGGTACGTCCGCACTGCGCCACTGGCGAAAGTCGCGGTGGAGGCCGTTGAGCAAGGTGAAATCCAGTTCGTACCTAAACAGTACGAAAATATGTATTTCAGCTGGATGCGTGACATTCAGGACTGGTGTATTTCCCGTCAGCTGTGGTGGGGACACCGTATTCCTGCGTGGTATGACGCCGAAGGCAACGTATTCGTTGGCCGTGACGAAGCGGAAGTCCGCAGTGAAAACAATCTGGGCGCAGACGTTGTGCTGACTCAGGACGAAGACGTGCTCGACACCTGGTTCTCTTCCGGCCTGTGGACATTCTCTACACTGGGCTGGCCAGAACAGACGCCTGATCTCAAAGCTTTCCACCCTTCAAGCGTTGTTGTGAGCGGCTTCGACATCATCTTCTTCTGGATTGCGCGCATGATCATGATGACCATGCATTTCGTGAAAGACGAGAATGGCAAGCCACAGGTTCCGTTTAACACCGTTTACATGACCGGTCTTATCCGCGACGACGAAGGGCAGAAAATGTCCAAGTCCAAAGGTAACGTCATCGATCCGCTGGATATGATTGACGGTATTTCGCTGGAAGATCTGCTGGAAAAACGTACCGGCAACATGATGCAGCCGCAGCTGGCGGAAAAAATCCGCAAGCGCACCGAGAAGCAATTCCCGAACGGCATCGAACCGCACGGCACCGATGCCCTGCGCTTCACGCTGGCGGCACTGGCTTCTACCGGCCGTGACATCAACTGGGACATGAAGCGTCTTGAAGGCTACCGTAACTTCTGTAACAAACTGTGGAACGCCAGCCGCTTCGTACTGATGAACACCGAAGATCAGGATTGTGGCCTGAATGGTGGCGAACTTGAGCTGTCACTGGCTGACCGCTGGATCCTCGCGGAATATAACCGCACGGTGAAATCTTACCGTGAAGCGATGGATAACTACCGCTTCGATCTGGCTGCCAGCATTCTGTATGAATTCACCTGGAACCAGTTCTGCGACTGGTATCTGGAGCTGACTAAACCGGTCATGAACGGTGGCAGCGAAGCACAACTACGCGGCACCCGTCATACGCTGGTTGAAGTGCTGGAAGGTCTGCTGCGTCTTGCGCACCCGATCATTCCTTTCATCACAGAAACCATCTGGCAGCGCGTGAAAACGCTGAAAGGCATCACAGCAGAAACCATCATGCTGCAGCCTTTCCCGGAATTTGACGCGGCGAAAGCAGACGAACTGGCGCTGGCCGATCTTGAGTGGATCAAGCAGGCGATCATCGCTATCCGTAACGTGCGTGCCGAGATGAATCTGTCTCCGGCCAAGCCGCTGGAACTGCTGCTGCGCGGCGCGAGTGCCGATGCACAGCGTCGTGTTGAACAGAACCTGAGCTTCATTAAGTCTCTGGCGCGTCTGGAATCCATTACCATTCTGCCTGCAGGTGACAAAGGCCCTGTGTCTGTCACCAAACTGGTTGAAGGCGCTGAGTTGCTGATCCCAATGGCCGGTCTGATCGACAAAGATGCCGAGCTGGCGCGTCTGGACAAAGAGATGGCGAAGCTGGATGGCGAGATTGCGTCTATCGAAGGCAAACTGTCTAACGAAGGTTTTGTGGCGCGTGCGCCGGAAGCCGTAGTCGCAAAAGAGCGCGAACGTCTGGCAGCCTGCGGTGAAGCCAAAATCAAGATTGCAGAACAGAAAGCAACAATCGCTGCTCTGTAATTTTGGTGCCGGTTATCCGGGTAAATACATGAGATGACAAAGGCCGCGAAAGCGGCCTTTTTTATTCTGCGATAACAGCCGGTAACGTTGCACCCACCTGCCCTTAGATGGTATTAAAACGGTCTGTTTATTTATCTTATTATTTGAAACTGAGTGAGCAATATGACGACCTCCCTTCCTGTCAGCGTGTTGGTGCGCCCGATTCGCCCTGAAGATAACGCGGCTATCGCACACGTGATCCGCCATGTATCTGCTGAATTTGGCCTGACTGCCGATAAAGGCTATACCGTAGCAGACCCGAATTTGGATCATCTGTATGAAAGCTACAGTCAGCCACGTTGCGCTTACTGGGTGGTGGAAGTCGACGGTAAAGTCGCCGGCGGCGGCGGTGTTGCACCGCTTTCTGGCGGCGAAGATGATTTGTGCGAACTGCAAAAAATGTATTTCCTGCCTTCGCTGCGCGGCCAGGGTCTGGCGAAACGACTGGCGTTACAGGCAATGGAACATGCCCGCCAGAACGGATTCGCGCGCTGCTATCTGGAAACAACTGCCAGTCTGACGCAGGCGATCGCGCTGTATGAGCGTCTGGGTTTTCAACATATTAATGGCTCACTGGGCAATACGGGGCATGTCGATTGTGAAGTGACGATGTTAAAATACCTCTGATATCCTTTTCGCAATCCATAAAAAAACAGGCATCTCATGTTCACACATAAAGCCATTTCAGCGTTAAACGAACTGGAACTGACGGTCTATAACTACATCGTCAAAAATGGCGATAAAGTGATGTACATGACTATCCGTGAGCTGGCAGATGCCGCCGGGGTATCCACCACCACGGTTCTGCGTTTTTGCAAAAAAATGGATTGTGAAGGATATTCTGAGTTTCGTATCCGTTTTAAATTGTTTTTAGAACATGAAGAAAAACCGCCGGTCTCCTTTGGCATCAGTGAAATAATCAGCTATTTCAAAAGTATTAATAACAGCGAATTTGATGAATTATTAGATCAGGCGGCCAAAAGAATTTCCGACGCGCAGCGAATTATATTTGTCGGCGTAGGAACATCAGGTTCATTAGGGAAATACAGCGCACGTTTTTTCTCAAACGTCGGGAAATTCAGTACCTTTATTGACGATCCTTATTTTCCGATTAACAGCGATATGTATAAAGATGCCATCGCTATTATTCTTTCTGTCTCAGGGGAGACGGAGGAAGTATTACGGTTCGCTACACAGTTCAGCCAGCACAACTGCCAGATCATCAGCCTGACGAACAGCGAAAACTCAACGCTGGCGCGTATGGCAGACCTCAACATCTCCTACCACATGCCGCAAATTGTATTAGAAGGCCAGTACAATATTACAACGCAGATCCCCGTACTTTATATTATCGAAACGATTGGAAAGAAATTACCTTTAATAAAACGTGACTCAGCGCAATGAAAAAACAGGGTGTTTTTAAGGTGTAACAAATCACCTGAGTTGTTTTTTGTTATATCGTGACAATACCCTTTCTTTTGCTACACTCCTGCCAACGAGTAAAAAAACAAAAAAGCTCACCTCTGTTTACCCGCAGGAGAATAATAAATAATGGCCATTGATTACGCTCAGACAGCTCAGGAAATTGTTAAATATATTGGCGGTGATAATAATGTGATTAGCATCACACATTGCGCCACCCGTTTACGTTTTGTTCTGAAAGATAATAAAGCCGTCGATAAAGAAGAATTAAAACGCGTCAAGGGCGTGATCACGGTGATTGAGGCCGGCGGCCAGATGCAAGTGGTGATTGGTAACCACGTCAGCGACGCTTATAAACAGGTTCTGAAACTGATCCACGTCGACGAAAACGCGCCGGTCTCTGCGCCGAACGTCGGCATCGTCAGCCGCGTGATGGATGTCATTTCCAGTATCTTCACGCCATTCCTTTATCAGCTCGCCGCCTGCGGTATTTTACAGGGGATCATTTCTTTCCTCGCAGCCGTCGGGATTATGGACTCAGGCAGCGGCACCTACCGTATTCTCAATTTCGTTTCCTGGACGGCGTTTACCTTCCTGCCGGTCATGATCGCGTTTACGGCGGCAAAAAAATTCAACGTCCATCCGTTTACCGCTGTCATTACGGCCTGTGCGCTGATCAGCCCTGATTATATGAACATGCTGACCGCGTTCAAAATCACCTCGATCAACTCCGCCGACCCGGCCATGCAGCAACTGATGCGTGAAGCCGTGAACAATCCGGAAATCGCCAGCATCCTGACTAACATTGTCGGCATTCCGCTGGCTTCGCCAACGCTCGATTTCCTCGGGATACCGGTGAAATATCTCAGCTATACCGCGTCAGTTATTCCGATCATCCTGATGGTTTGGGCGATGTCTTACGTCGAACGCTTCTTCAATAAAGTGTTGCCAGTCGTCATCCGCAACCTGTTCACCCCGATGTTTTGTATCGCCATTATGGTACCGATGACGCTTCTGGTATTCGGCCCGATCGGCAACCTGATCGGCGGCGCGATTGGCGGCGTTTACAACTATCTCTATCACCTCAGCCCGACCATTGCCGGTTTTGTTGTCGGTGCTTTCTGGCAACCGCTGGTCACACTCGGTGTTCACTGGGGCATTACGCCAGTTACTGTCGGCAACTACGCAACGCTGGGTTATGACACCTTTACCGGCCTGCAGGCATCCGCCGTCTTTGCAATGACCGGCAGTATGTTTGGCGTATATCTGAAAACCCGCAGCCGTGAAATGAAAGGGATTTCCCTCTCCGCGGGCGTTACCGGCCTGTTTGGGATTACCGAACCTGCGATTTACGGTGTGGCCCTGCGCCTGAAAAAACCTTTCCTGTGCAGTTGCGTGGCGGGTGGTATCGGCGGTGCGATTGCCGGGTCCTTCAACGCCGTGTCATGGAGCTACTGTTTGCCGGGCATTGCGGTATTGCCGGTATTCTTCAAAGAAGGCCACATGCCGCAGTTCCTCGGTTTCCTGCTCTCGATTACCGTCGCCTTTGTGCTCGGCGCCCTGTTTACCTGGCTGGTCGGTTTCAAAGATGAGCCCGATGTCGCGGCCACGAAAAAGATCCAGGCTGAAAGTCAGCGCGCCGCACAGGCAGAAATGAATTAAACCGGATATTACATTTACCACGCGGGCTGCCACAGCCCGCCTCAAGGGAGAACGAAAATGAGTCAACATTTACCGAAAGATTTCTTATGGGGCGGCGCAGTTGCAGCACATCAGGTTGAAGGCGGTTGGAACAAAGGCGGCAAAGGCGTGAGCATTTGCGACGTGCTTTCCGGCGGCGCACACGGCGTCGATCGCGTGATGACAGACGGCGTGCTGGAGGGTTACAGCTACCCTAACCACGAAGCCGTCGATTTTTATTCGCACTACAAAGAAGACATCGCGCTGTTTGCCGAAATGGGCTTCAAATGTTTCCGTACTTCGATTGCCTGGACGCGCATCTTCCCGAACGGTGACGAATTACAGCCAAACGAAGCGGGTCTGCAATTCTACGACGACATGTTTGATGAGCTGCTCAAACATAATATTGAGCCGGTGATCACCCTTTCTCACTTCGAAATGCCATGGCATCTGGTGAAGGAATACGGCGGCTGGAAAAACCGTCAGGTGGTGGATTTCTTTGTGCGTTTCAGCCAGGTCGTGATGGAGCGTTACAAAGGCAAAGTGAAATACTGGATGACCTTCAACGAGATCAATAACCAGCGCAACTGGAAATATCCGCTGTTCGGTTATTGCTGCTCCGGTGTGGTATTCACCGAACAGGAAAACCCCGAAGAAACCCTGTATCAGGTGCTGCATCACCAGTTCGTGGCCAGCGCCAAAGTGGTCAAACTCGGCCATCAGATCAACCCGGATTTCCAGATTGGCTGCATGATCGCCATGGTGCCGCTGTACCCGTTCTCCTGCCACCCGGATGACGTGATGTATTCGGTCGAAGCGATGCATGAACGCTTCCTGTTCAGCGATGTGCATATGCGCGGTTATTACCCTGCGTATGCACTGAAAGAATGGGAACGTCGCGGCTTCAACATCAAAATGGAAGACGGAGATTTGCAGGCACTGAGAGAAGGCTGCGCGGACTACATCGGCCTGAGCTATTACATGAGCAACGCGATTTCAGCGCACAACCCAAGTGATGATAACGGGTTATCCGGCTTTGCAGGCAGCGTCCCGAATCCGCACGTTAAGGCATCCGACTGGGGATGGCAGATTGATCCTGTTGGCCTTCGTTATACCCTGAACATTCTGTACGAGCGTTACCAGAAACCGCTGTTTATTGTCGAAAATGGCTTTGGCGCTATCGATAAAGCGGGTGACGACGGCGTTATTCATGACGATTACCGCATCGCTTATCTGAAAGCGCACATCGAACAGATGAAGAAAGCCGTGCTGGAAGATGGTGTGGATCTGATGGGCTACACGCCGTGGGGCTGTATTGACTGCGTGTCATTCACCACCGGCCAGTACAGCAAACGCTATGGCTTTATCCACGTCGATAAAAATGACGACGGCACCGGCACGATGGCACGTTCGAAAAAAGAGAGTTTTGGCTGGTATCAGAAAGTGATTGAGAGCAACGGGGAAGTACTTTAATTCTTCTGAACTGGCGGAAATAAAAAAACCGGGCATTGCCCGGTTTTTTTATATTACTCGCGATAAAAATTAATGACGTTTCCCGTCATCATCTTCATCAACGAAATCTTCGTCTTCGCCTTCCTCACCTTCTTCGTCGTCATCGCCTTCGAAGTAAGTGCCCCAGCCGTCGTAGTTGACGCCGTTAGCTTCGGCCAGATTCATCAGTTGTTCAACCTGAGCGTCGATCAGTTCCGCTTTCAGCGCGATTTCGCTGATTACGTCACAACACATCAGCACAGAACCGTCTTCAACTTCTAACTCTTCAGGGTCGGTAACTTCGTAACCCAGCTTGAAAGCCTCAACCGCTGCTTTCTCCAGAACTTCGAACTTCTCTGAAGATAAGTGATGTTCAATGGTGTAAAGCGCGTCAGGATCGCTGCCATCGTCCAGCAGCTCTTCGATGATTAAGCGAGTCTCTTCACGTTGTTCGTCCAGCAATTCACGGTTTGCCATATCTCAGTCCTCAATCAATGTGACGTTTGACCGCTATTTTCACACACCACAGGGCGCGCCTCCACTATAAACGACAAAGTTTTTGCTTCGGGGTTGTAATTGCATATTCATACAGTTAAATTGAATTTAAATTCAATCCGAAATGCTAACGTGCTATGGAGCGACATCATGAGTTTGTTGAGTAAACGTCATTTTCTCAGGTTACTGGATTTTACCCCGTCAGAGATTTCGTCCCTGCTGAAACTCTCCGCAGAATTAAAAGCCGCTAAGAAAAACGGCACCGAGAAGGCCAGCCTGCAAGGCAAAAACATCGCGCTCATCTTCGAAAAAGACTCGACCCGTACCCGATGCTCTTTCGAAGTTGCCGCTTACGATCAGGGGGCAAAACTCACCTACCTCGGCCCAAGCGGCAGCCAGATAGGTCATAAAGAATCGATGAAAGACACTGCCCGCGTGCTTGGCCGGATGTATGACGGTATTCAGTATCGTGGTTACGGTCAGGATAAAGTGGAAATACTGGCGCAATATGCCGGTGTCCCGGTCTGGAACGGTCTGACCAACGAATTCCATCCAACGCAGTTGCTGGCGGATTTGCTCACTATGCAGGAGCATCTGCCGGGTAAGCCGCTGAAAGGTATGCGTCTGGCCTATCTGGGCGATACCCGTAATAACATGGGGAACTCGCTACTGGAAGCGGCGGCGTTGTGCGGGCTGGATTTGCGCCTGGTTGCACCTTCCGCCTGCTGGCCGGAAGCCGAACTGGTCGCCACCTGCGAACATCTGGCAAAAGAAAATGGCGGCAGCATAACGTTGACAGAAGATATCGCGACCGGCGTGAAAGATGCCGATTTCCTGTATACGGACGTTTGGGTATCGATGGGTGAACCGAAAGAAGCCTGGAAAGAGCGTATTAATCTGCTGCGTCCGTATCAGGTTAACAGCGCCATGCTGGCGCTGACCGGCAATCCGAAGGTGAAATTCCTCCATTGTCTGCCTGCGTTTCACGATGACCAGACCACACTCGGCAAACAAATGGCGGAAGAATACGGTCTGCACGGCGGCATGGAAGTTACCGACGAAGTGTTCGAATCAAGCCACAGCGTAGTCTTCGATCAGGCTGAAAACCGTCTGCACACCATCAAAGCGGTGATGGTCGCCACCCTCGGCAACGCCTGATTTTATCCGGCATCATTTTGCGACAAGGCAAAGTGATGCCGCGTTATTCCCCCAGAATCCTCTGCTATATCGCCCTTCCGCTGCCCGCGCCCCGTATTTTCAACTAACCTTTTCAGAGCGCTGTTATTTTTCATACAAAAAGAATTCTGTAAGAAGGAACCGCTATGAGCTCAGTTAATCTCGAGTATGTCCTGCGGCTGGAAAGTCTTTTAAGCCGGATTTACCCCAGAGAACACATTGCTGACCTGCTGAAAAAAATCCTGCATCTCGCTGAAAAATGGAATTACGGCAAACATCGCACGACAAGTTGGGTCGATGGCACCAATATTTATCTGATCACCTACGGCGACAACATTCGTCATGGCGACCAACCGCCGCTGGCAACCTTAAACCATTTCGCCAATACCTATCTGCGCGAGATCGTCAGCGACATCCACATTCTGCCGATGTATCCCTACAGCTCGGACGACGGTTTTAGCGTTATTGATTATCGCCGGATCGACGAACATCTCGGCGGCTGGTCCGACATTCATCACCTTTCCGCTCATTTCAATCTGATGTTTGACTGCGTGATCAACCACATCTCACGCTCCAGCGAATGGATGAAGGGCTATTTGCACGACGATCCGTATTACAAAGATTACTTTATTGCCTCGAATCCCGAGCTGGATTACAGCCGCGTGGTGCGTCCGCGCGCCTCTCCGCTGCTGACGCCTTTTATTAAAGCCAACGGCACCGAGCTGTATCTGTGGACGACGTTCAGCGAAGATCAGGTGGATATCAATTTCAAAAATCCGCAGGTTCTGCTGGAGAGCATCGACGTACTGTTACAGTACGCGGCCAGCGGCGGGCAATCTATTCGCCTCGACGCCATCGGGTATATCTGGAAAGAAGTGGGCACACGCTGCATTCATATGCCGCAGGCGCACAACATTATTAAAGTCTGGCGCACGATCCTCGACGAAGTGATCCCCGGTACACGGCTCATTACGGAAACCAACGTGCCGCATCACGAAAATATCAGTTATTTCGGTGAAGGTGATGAAGCACATATGGTGTATCAGTTCCCGCTGCCGCCGCTGACGCTTCATGCATTTTTACGTCAGGACACCACGACGCTGACGCAATGGGCACAAAGCCTGAACGCGGAAGCGCGCTACCCGGACACCACGTATTTCAACTTTCTGGCGAGTCACGATGGCATTGGGCTACGCCCGACGGAAACCTTCCTCAGCGATGATGAACGTAAATACATGGCGCAGGAAACGCTGCGCAAAGAAGGTCGGGTCTCGTATAAAGACAACGGCGACGGTACCCATTCGCCTTACGAGCTGAATATTAATTACCTGAGTGCGCTGACCGAGCCGGGAGATGATGTTGACCTGAAAGCCCGTAAGTTCCTGGCGGCGCAGGCATTGTTACTGTCGTTTATCGGCGTACCGGCCATTTACATCCACAGCCTGCTCGGCAGCGAGAACGATCTCGACGGTATGCATCAGTCCGGGATTAACCGCCGCATCAACCGTAAAAAGCTGGAGCTGGGTACGCTGGAAGCTGAACTTGAGAAGAAAGACAGCCTGCGCTCCCGCGTGTTTTACGGCTTAGAGGAACTGATTAAACACCGCCGCGCGCATCCGGCATTTTCGCCGCAGGCTGGCCAGCGTGTGTTTGATTTGGGCAAATCGTTATTCGCCATGGAACGTTATGATCCAAAGAGCGAAGATCGGATCACCTGCGTGTTTAACATCAGCGATCATTCACAAATGCTGAAACTGGCGGTGGAAGGCAAAGATCTGATTGGCGGAGAAGTGTTTAACGGCCAGATGAGGCTCCAGCCGTGGCAGGTAGTGTGGATCAAACACAAGCTCAAAGCGCCAGAACGTCTCGGCAGGCTGCGTCGCTGGCGGATGAAGTTGTTCAAACGAACAAAGCGTTAAACTGACAATGTATTAAACAGACAGCTTATTGACGTCCATTTTGACGACCGCTTTGCGCACGTTAGCCGATTCGCCAACGGCGCACAGCGGTTTATGCACCTCGCCCGGATAAAACACCACGAAATCACCGGCCTGCATAATCATGGTTTTTTCCTGCTCGCCGGCAGCCAGAAACGCAATGTCTTTATCTTCCAGCCAGTCGGTATCAATGTACCCCGCAGGAAGATTGCTGAACGTCATTCCCTCCGTTCCGTTCAGGACAATCTGGATATCCAGATAACGGGCATGAAACTCCGCACGGCGATCTGCCTGCGGCGCCGTTGAATCATTTGAAATCAGAACAAACGCGTCATTGCCGTGGATATCGTGTTTACCCAGGGGGGTTTCCGCCGTGATATTTTTCTTCACATACTCAATGGCTTCGCGCAGTTCAGCGGGCAGATAAGGCACTAAATGCAGTTGATGGATGTTTCCGGTGATCATCATAACCTCGTGAGAGTGATTCATTAGTGAAACGTTGTTTCAGAAATAATAATCCTCTTTATGTACGGGTGGCTACCTTTCAGATCAAGATTTCCCTTTTTCGCTAAAATTAATTTTCCCGGTTTTATGCGTGCCTTAGAAGAATGGTTATGCATCCGTAGTGCATAGATTGCATCTTCAGCCACAAATACCCGCGACCAGGTGACTGGTCTGAAACGATATTTTCAAAAACTCCTCTGCCGATCACAAAATGACGAATATAAAAACCGCTTGAAATCACAATAATTATTTTGATTATTTCCCATTTTTAGGATTTTTATTCAAACAAATTTAATCCCTATGCGTATGATAATTTAAACCCCTTTATTTCAATGCATTACGATTGCATGAATTATATCCCAACCAGTCATTTTTCTAACAAGTAAAATAATTACTCCTATCACACGTTATTTATTCATAACGGATAATTGATTAATAAAATAAACAATGCGCATCATCAATTAATTATCACTCCATTGTATTCATTCATTCTGATGAGATCGGAATCACATCTTAAATGCTTCAGCGGAATATTATTCACTTCGTTGCAGACGAGATGAAAAAAGATTGAATAACTCCATTTATTCATCAAGGTTTCGTTTTGCCTGAAATATTAACCAGATTACTTTTTTCATAAGAAAGGAATAAATATGAAAAGGCATTATGTCGGTTCTGAAATAGGTCAACTGCACAGCGTCATGCTGCACCGGCCTAATTTAAGCTTGCAACGCTTAACCCCTTCGAATTGCCAGGAACTGTTATTTGATGACGTACTTTCCGTTGAAAGAGCCGGTAAGGAACATGATGTTTTCAGCCAGACACTGCGCCAGCAAGGGGTTGAAGTTCTGCTTCTGACTGATTTACTGACCGAAACGCTGGATAATCGCGAGGCCAAAGACTGGCTGCTGAATATGCAGATCTCCGACTACCGTCTGGGGCCGCAATTTGCTGAAGAGATCCGTGGCTGGCTGGCCGATCTTCCTCACCGGCAAACGGCGCGTTTCATGAGTGGCGGATTAACTTATAACGAGATCCCTTCGACTATCCACAATATGGTCGTTGATACCCATATGGCGAATGATTTTATTATTAAGCCACTGCCGAATCATTTATTTACCCGCGATACCTCCTGCTGGATATATAACGGGGTTTCCGTGAACCCGATGGCCAAAGCGGCAAGAAAGCGCGAAACAAATAATCTGCGTGCCATATATCGCTGGCATCCATTATTCAGCGATAACGAATTCATTACTTATTTCGGTGACGATGATTTCAATTACGACCATGCCACGCTGGAAGGCGGCGACGTCCTGGTCATTGGTCGCGGCGCAGTGTTAATCGGGATGTCAGAAAGAACCACACCGCAGGGCGTTGAGTTCCTCGCCCGTTCTCTGTTTAAACATCAGCAGGCGACCAAAGTTATCGCGTTGGAATTACCAAAACACCGCGCCTGTATGCATCTCGACACCGTCATGACCCACATCGATATCGACACTTTCTCGGTTTATCCCGAAGTCGTACGTGACACCACGCAGTGCTGGACTCTGACCGATGACGGCCGCGGGGGCCTTCGTCGTCAGGAAGAACCGCATTTCCTGAAAGCCATCGAAAAAGCGCTGGGGCTGGATGAAGTGAAACTGATCACCACCGGTGGCGACAGTTTTGAAGCCGAGCGCGAACAATGGAATGACGCCAACAACGTGCTGACCGTACGTCCCGGCGTCGTGATTGGCTATGAGCGCAATACGTGGACCAACGAAAAATACGATAAGGCCGGGATCACCGTGCTGCCTATTCCCGGAGATGAACTCGGGCGTGGCCGTGGCGGCGCTCGTTGCATGAGTTGCCCGCTGGAACGCGACGACATCTGAAAAACCACACCAGGGAAAATACCATGACAAAACCCACACTGGTCGTCGCACTGGGCGGCAATGCATTGCTGCGTCGCGGCGAACCTTTGGAAGCCAGCATTCAGCGGAAAAATATTCAGCTGGCGGCAGAAACACTCAGCGCATTGTGTCAGCAATGGCGTGTTGTGCTGGTTCACGGCAACGGACCGCAGGTCGGATTACTGGCGTTGCAAAACAGTGCTTATACCGCCGTTTCGCCTTATCCGCTGGATATTTTGGTCGCCCAGACGCAGGGAATGATCGGCTATCTCCTGCAACAGGAATTGAAAAATTGCCTGCCGGAAATCCGCGTTTGCACGCTGCTCACACAGGTGGAAATCAGTCCGCTGGATCCGGCTTTCAATCATCCGACCAAATACATCGGGCCGGTTTACACCCGCGAACAGTCTGCTGCGCTGGCCGCAGAAAAGGGCTGGGCGATGAAAGCGGACGGGCAGCATTTCCGCCGCGTCGTGGCCTCGCCGCAACCGCTAAGCATTATCGAAACCGACGCGATCAACGCGCTGCTTCAGGACGGACATCTGGTTATTTGCAATGGCGGCGGCGGTGTTCCGGTCTGCAAAACCGCTAAAGGACTGGAAGGCGCGGAAGCGGTCATCGACAAAGATCTCTCGGCCGCCCTGCTCGCCCGGCAACTGCACGCCGATGCGCTTCTGATCCTCACCGACGCTGATGCGGTGTACCTCGACTGGGGAAAACCAACGCAGCGTCCGCTTCAACAGACCACCACACGCGACCTGGCCGGAATGACTTTCGATGCGGGCTCTATGGGCCCAAAAATCGCCGCAGCCTGCCAGTTTGTCGATGCCTGCCACGGATTAGCCGGGATCGGTGCCCTGACCGACGGCGAAGCGATTCTCGCGGGCCTGAGAGGCACCTCCATCCGTGCGTCGTAATAACGTCATGAAAGGAATAAAACTATGAGTAACACCTTAAAAAACCGTCATTTTCTCAAACTTCTGGATTTTACGCCGGATGAAATCCAGCAATTGATTAATCTCGCCTTTACCCTGAAAACATACAAAAAGAGTGGCCGGGAGCAGCAGTATTTACTCGGCAAAAATATCGCGCTGATTTTCGAAAAAACGTCCACGAGAACCCGCTGTGCGTTTGAAGTGGCGGCTTTCGATCAGGGAGCAAAAGTGACGTATCTCGGCCCGAGCGGCAGCCAGATTGGTCATAAAGAGTCGATGAAAGACACCGCCCGCGTGCTGGGCCGGATGTACGACGGCATTGAATACCGGGGTTTTGCGCAAAGGATTGTTGAGGAGCTGGCCGAGTTTTCCGGCGTCCCGGTCTGGAACGGGCTGACGGATGAATTTCATCCCACACAGATTCTCGCCGACCTGATGACCATGCTCGAACACGCGCCGGGAAAACAACTCAGCGAATTAAGCTTTGCCTATCTGGGCGATGCACGAAACAACATGGGCAATTCGCTGATGGTCGGCGCCGCCAAAATGGGCATGGACATCCGCCTGGTCGCACCGAAATCCTTCTGGCCAGACGCTGCGCTGGTCAGTGAGTGCCGGAAAATAGCCGGAACCACCGGTGCCCGCATTTTGCTGACCGAGCACGTCGATGAAGGCGTGAACGGGGTGGATTTCCTCTACACCGATGTCTGGGTTTCGATGGGCGAAGCCAAATCTGCCTGGGCCGAACGCATCAGCCTGATGACGCCGTATCAGGTCAATGCCGCCGTCATCAAAGCCACCGGCAATCCTGATGTGAAATTCATGCACTGCCTGCCCGCGTTTCACAACGAAGAAACTACCCTCGGGAAAGAGCTGGAAATCGCCTATGGAATGAAAGGGTTGGAAGTAACGGATGACGTTTTCGAGTCGGCGCATTCCATTGTGTTCGATGAGGCCGAAAACCGCATGCACACCATAAAAGCGGTCATGGTGGCCACCCTGGGCGATGCCTGAATTTTTTGCGTGAAGCCCGTCTGAGGTCTTCACGCCTTTTTTAAGGATTATGTTGATGCGTACATTCAAATTTCCTTCCGCCTACACCATTCTTTTTATTCTTATCGCCGTCGTCGCGGGCCTGACCTGGATTATCCCCGCCGGCGAATACAACATGGCGATGAACGCCGGTCTTGGGAAAGAAGTCCCGGTTTCCGGCACTTATCACGCTGTTGCCGGTAATCCTCAGGGGATTATCGATATCTTTCTTGCCCCCATTGATGGCCTTTATAACCACGTTACCGGGCAGGCGGGCGCAATCGACGTGGCGCTGTTTATCCTCATTATCGGCGGTTTTCTCGGCGTGGTGACCAAAACCGGTGCCATTGATGCGGGGATTGAACGGGTGACTCATCGCCTGCGCGGCAAAGAAGAATGGATGATCCCGATCCTGATGGCGCTGTTTGCCGCCGGGGGCACTATTTATGGCATGGCCGAGGAATCCCTGCCATTTTACACCCTGCTGGTGCCGGTCATGATGGCCGCCCGCTTCGACCCGCTGGTAGCCGCCGCGACAGTTCTCCTCGGCGCAGGTATCGGAACCCTCGGTTCCACCATTAATCCCTTTGCAACCGTGATCGCCGCCAATGCCGCCGACATTCCTTTCACCAGTGGCATCGGCCTGCGCGCAGTCATTCTGGTGGTTGGCTGGCTAATATGCGTTGTATGGGTGATGCGCTACGCCCGTAAAGTTCGTCGGGACCCGTCGCTGTCAATCGTCGCCGATCAATGGGAATCAAACCGCGAACACTTCCTCGGCGATCGCCGCGAAGAGCTGCTGCCGTTTACCGGCGTGCGGAAAATCGTTTTAACGATCTTCGCGCTGGCCTTTGTCTTGATGATTTATGGCGTCTCCGTCAAAGGCTGGTGGATGGGCGAAATCTCCGCCGTCTTTCTTGCCGCCGCCATCTTTGTCGGGTTAATTGCCCGGATGAGCGAAACCGAGCTGACCACCACTTTCATTGACGGCGCACGCGATCTTCTCGGCGTCGCGCTGATCATCGGGATCGCGCGCGGTATCGTGGTCGTGATGGATAACGGCATGATCACGCACACCATTTTGCACAGCGCCGAAAACATTGTTTCCGGGCTCTCCAATGTGGTGTTCATCAATGTGATGTTTTTGCTCGAAGTTGTGTTGTCTTTTCTGGTGCCATCTTCATCGGGTCTGGCCGTGATGACCATGCCTATCATGGCCCCGCTGGCCGATTTTGCGCACATCGGCCGCGAACTGGTGGTCACCGCATATCAGTCAGCTTCCGGTCTTGTGAACCTGGTGACGCCTACATCAGCGGTCGTCATGGGCGGTCTGGCCATTGCGCGCGTGCCCTATGTCCGCTGGCTGAAATGGGTTGCGCCTTTGCTCGGGATACTGCTGGTGTTGCTAATGTTAGCGCTGAGTCTGGGTTCTTTGTTTTAACCCTTCGTTGATGATGATTTTTTTGCCATGTTGACGTCCTTTATTCATCAGGGAATATGACCATGAAAAGAACGTTGTCTGCACTTGAAAAAGAACACGAGCAGTTGATCTTGTGTCACCGGCTGATCGCCAGCAAAAGTTTTGCTTCACAGGAAGCGCTGCGCCGTGAATTTCAGCGTGCGGGATACCGGAATATCAGCCAGTCCACGGTATCGCGGCTGCTGAAAACGCTGGGGGTGGTGAAGATCCAGAATGCCAAAGGCAAAAAAATGTACGCGCTGAATGAGCAATATCAGCCCGTTCCCGATGCGTTGCGCCCGGTCACTGAGATGGTGACCAGCGTGGATTACAACCCGCAGTTTGTCATCGTGCATGTGTCGTCGGGCTACGGGCGGGCGGTGGGGAAAATCATTGACCATCAGGGATTGCATGAGGTTCTCGGCGTCATCGCATCCAGCACCGCCGTCTTCGTCGCGCCAAGGGAAACCCGCGAGATCGGGCAGGTTTGTCAGTTAATCAGGCAGGTATTGATGGTCAAAGGAAACCCGAGCAGCAATCGTTTGCCTTAGTCCATTTTTCCGCTTGATGTCGCCGGTGACGCGCGTATAATGCGCCACAATTTGCCGGGAGAACCTATGAACAATTGCCACGTTTTGTGCTCAGATGATCGACCAAACACCGTGCCATCAGGCAGCCCGCTGCCGTTGTTCTTCCGTGGCATTACCGTTTTACTGAAAGCCCCTCATTGAGGGGCTTTTTTTTGTCCGGAATTTAAGAACATCGGTTTTTGAGCGAATTTCTTTTAAGAACAAAGAAACAGGAGAATGACTATGGCTAACCCGCTATATCAAAAAGACATCATTTCTATCAACGATCTCAGCCGCGAGGAGCTGGAGCTGGTGCTCGACACCGCGGCCAGCCTGAAAGCGGATCCGCAACCGGAATTGTTGAAACACAAAGTGATCGCCAGTTGTTTCTTCGAAGCCTCAACCCGTACGCGCCTGTCGTTTGAGACGTCCATGCATCGTCTCGGGGCTTCCGTCGTCGGTTTCTCTGACAGCAGCAATACGTCGCTCGGCAAAAAAGGCGAGACGCTGGCCGATACCATTTCGGTGATCAGCACTTACGTGGATGCCATCGTGATGCGCCATCCGCAGGAAGGCGCGGCGCGTCTGGCGACAGAATTCTCCGGCGGCATTCCGGTTCTCAACGCCGGTGACGGCGCGAACCAGCACCCGACGCAAACCTTGCTGGATTTGTTCACCATTCAGGAAACGCAGGGACGTCTTGATAACATCAAAATCGCGATGGTCGGCGACCTGAAATATGGCCGTACCGTTCATTCTCTGGCGCAGGCGCTGGCGAAATTTAACGGCAACCGCTTCTACTTTATCGCCCCCGACGCACTCGCCATGCCGGGCTATATTCTGGCGCTGCTGGAAGAGAAAGGCATCGAATATAGCCTGCACAGCAGCATCGATGACGTCGTGCCGGAAATCGACATTCTGTACATGACCCGCGTACAGAAAGAGCGTCTGGACCCGTCTGAATATGCCAACGTCAAAGCCCAGTTCGTCCTGCGCGCGGCGGATCTGAACGGCGCTCAGCCGCACCTGAAAGTCCTGCACCCGCTGCCACGCATCGACGAAATCACGCCGGATGTCGATAAAACGCCATACGCCTGGTATTTCCAGCAGGCCGGTAACGGGATTTTTGCGCGTCAGGCTTTACTGGCGCTGGTTCTGAACGCAGATATTGCACAGTCAGCTTGAGGAGAAAACGATCATGACTCACGACAATAAACTTCAGGTTGAAGCCATTAAATGCGGCACGGTAATCGACCATATTCCGGCGCAGGTCGGCTTTAAATTGCTGTCGTTATTTAAATTTACGCAGACAGAACAACGCGTTACCGTCGGCCTGAATTTGCCTTCCGGCGAGCTTGGCCGCAAAGATATTATCAAAATTGAAAACACCTTTCTGACCGACGAACAGGTTAATCAGCTGGCGGTCTATGCCCCGCGCGCTACGGTGAACCGCATTGATAATTATGAAGTTGTGAAGAAGCTGATGCCGACGTTGCCGGACCGTATTATCGGGGTTTTACGCTGCCCGAACGGCAACTGCATCAGCCGATTTGAACCGGTGGATTCCAGCTTTGCGGTGAAACAGCGCGCAGATGGCGTTCACCTGAAATGCAAATACTGTGAGAAAGAGTTCGAACATCAGGTTGTGCTCAACAACGACTGAGCAGGTATACTGACGACCGGATTTTTACCCATAACCCAAAATCAGGAGACATTATGTCCCGCGAAATCAGTACTGAAAACGCACCCGCCGCAATCGGTCCTTATGTTCAGGGCGTGGATCTGGGCAGTATGATCATCACTTCAGGCCAGATCCCTGTTGATCCTAAAACCGGTGCCGTGGCCGACGACATCGCCGCTCAGGCGCGTCAGTCTCTGGAAAACGTCCAGGCTATCGTTGAAGCCGCTGGCCTGAAAGTGTCAGACATCGTGAAAACTACCGTTTTCGTGAAAGATCTGAACGACTTCGCCACCGTTAACGCCACGTACGAAGCTTTCTTCACCGAGCACAAAGCGCCTTTCCCGGCCCGTTCATGCGTTGAAGTTGCCCGCCTGCCTAAAGACGTGAAAATCGAAATCGAAGCCATCGCCGTCCGCCGTTAATCCGCGTCCCCGATGCACCAGACCAGCCTGCGGGCTGGTTTTTTTTGCCCTATTTTCAGGCAAAGAAACCCTTTAACGCTCTATAATTAAGCAGTCCCCCCTTATTTCCCCTGATTTTCAGCCCGTTTTGCACGCTGGCACACTTTATGCCTGATCTTCATTGTTATTGAACGATTCAATTGCGGCCTGTCCAGTTTGTGAGGTGATGATGATCAAGATTGACCTTTCCGATTCACCCTTTTTTGATGAGATGTTAATGGCTGACGGGACGCACCGCAGCCATTATCAGGCCTACTGGCAATGGTTGCAGCAAGCCGATCAACAGGCGGTCCAGCGCAAAAAAGAGGAAGCCGCGCTGTTATTCCATCGGGTGGGAATTACCTTTAACGTTTACGGTGAAGATGATGGCGCAGAACGTTTAATCCCGTTCGACAGCGTTCCGCGGATCATCCCGGCCAGCGAATGGCAAATGCTCGATCGCGGCATTCGTCAGCGCGTTCAGGCGCTGAATGCTTTTCTGCACGACATCTATCACGATCAAAAAATACTGAAAGCAGGGATCGTTCCGGCCGAACAGGTTCTGGCAAACGATCAGTATCAGCCTTGTATGCAGGGCATCGATCTTCACCGGGATACGTACGCGCACATCGCCGGAACCGATATGGTGCGGGGTGGCGACGGCGAATATTACGTGCTTGAAGATAATCTGCGCACACCGTCCGGCGTTTCTTACATGATGGAAAACCGCAAAATGATGATGCGGTTATACCCGGAACTGTTCGCAGAACAGCGCATTGCGCCGGTTTCTCGCTACCCTTCCCATCTGCTGCAAACGCTGCGTGAAAGCACACCGGTTAACGATCCGACCGTCGTGGTTCTGACACCCGGCAGGTTCAACAGCGCGTACTTCGAGCACAGTTTCCTTGCGCAGCAAATGGGCGTGGAACTGGTGGAAAGCGTCGATTTATTCGTGAAGGACGGCGCGGTGTTTATGCGTACAACTGCGGGCCCGTGCAAAATCGATGTGATCTACCGCCGTATCGACGACGCATTCCTCGATCCGCTGGCCTTCCGCGCCGACTCGATGCTCGGCGTGCCCGGCCTGCTTTCCGTTTATCGCGCCGGTGGCGTGGTATTGGCGAATGCGATCGGCACCGGCGTCGCCGATGACAAATCGATCTACCCCTATGTGCCGGAAATGATCCGCTACTATCTGGCCGAAGATCCGATCCTTAATAACGTCCCGACCTGGCAATGCCGCAAAGAGAGTGACCTGTCTTTCGTGCTGGCGAATCTGGAAAAAATGGTGGTGAAAGAGGTTCATGGTGCAGGCGGTTACGGCATGCTGATTGGCCCGACCGCCAGCAAGGCTGAAATCGAACGCTTCCGCCAGTTGCTGAAAACGCGGCCTGAAAACTATATCGCGCAGGAAACGCTGGCGCTCTCAACCTGCCCGACGTTTGTGGAGAACGGGCTGGCCCCGCGGCATATCGATTTGCGGCCTTTCGCCCTGACCGGCGCTGAAATCCGTCTGGTGCCGGGCGGCTTAACCCGCGTTGCGCTGGCGGAAGGCTCGCTGGTGGTAAATTCATCTCAGGGCGGCGGGACCAAAGATACCTGGGTGCTGGAAGAAGAGTCGGAAGATCCGACGGAGGGTGACGCATGCTAAGCAGAACAGCCAGCGAACTTTACTGGATGGCGCGTTATCTGGAACGCGCCGAGAATATCGCACGCCTGCTGGACGTGACCAATAAGCTGTCGATGATGTCGATCCGTGACGTCAGCGCCCGCGACGAAAATAACGATCTGCTGGTCCCGCTGACCATGACCGGCACCCGCACATTATTCAATGAACACTATCCGCAGGAAACAATGGGCAATCTGCTCAACTTTTTCGCGCTGGACAGTTTCAACCACAGCAGCATTTTCAGCTGTCTGCAAATGGCCTGGAACAATGCGCACGCGGTGCGCGGTAGTCTGTCTTCTGAAGTTTGGGAAAGCATCAATGCCACCTGGATTGAGATGAAACTGATCCGACGTCAGGGCGTCGGATCGGCGGGCGCGGATTCTTTCTTCGACTGGGTTAAGGAGCGCTCACATCTGTTCCGTGGCGCGATGTTTGGCACTTTGCTGCGCAGCGATGCCCTGAATTTCATCCGCCTGGGCACCATGCTTGAGCGGGCTGACAGCACCGCAAGGCTGCTGGACGCCAAAAATCAGCTGCTCAATGCCGATGAGGATCCTGTGCGCGAATACTACCGGATGGACACCTTATTGCGCGCCGTCAGTGCCCGCGAAGCATTCCATACGCTCTACAAACAGCAGCTCAGCCAGAAACGCATTGCCGAACTGCTGGTACTGCGCCGCGAACTGCCGCGATCCCTGTTGTCCTGTGTAGAAATTATCGCCGAACAGCTGGAGGAAATCGGCGGGTCAGCGGGAAATTTGCCGCGTCGCCGCATTCATACCCTTCACGCTCAGCTCCGCTTCACCGAAATGGACGAGATAGTCGAAATGGGCCTCAGCCCGTGGTTAATGCAGTTTCTTGGCCAGACCAACGCCATCGCTGAGAGCATTCATCAAACCTATCTGGAGGCACAATAATGAAACTGAATGTCAGTCATCAGACGCATTACACCTATGCGCAGCAGGTCAAACACAGTACGCAATATCTGCGCCTGACGCCGCAGGATTCCAGCCATCAGAAGATCCTTTCATGGGATCTGACGCTGCCGGAGTACGCCACCCGAACGCTGGACGCATACGGCAACGTATTACACGTGCTGACGCTGGATCAGCCGCATCAGGCAATCACTATCGAAGCCAACGGCGTGGTCGAAATTGAAGACAACACAGAAGATGATAATTGCGGGCATTTATCGCCGCTGGTTTTTTTGCGCACCAGCCCGCTGACACAGGCCGACGGCGCGATCCGCGATTTCGCCAGCCGCTATTATCGCCCGCAGGATCAGCATGAAAGTCTGTGCAATCTGATGGGCGAATTACTGCTGAAAATGCCTTACAGCCCCGGCAGCACCACGGTGAAAGACAGTGCCTCGCAGGCTTTTTCAGCGCAAACCGGCGTATGTCAGGATCATACCCACGTTTTCCTCGCCTGCTGCCGCAGTCTGGGGATCCCGGCGCGTTACGTCAGCGGATATCTATACTCAGAAGATTCGACACATGTTGCCATGCACGCCTGGGCGGAAGCCTGGCTGGATGATCGCTGGCAGAGCTTTGATGTTACCAACAACACCTGCAAACCGAATCAGCATTTGAAACTGGCTATCGGCATAGATTATCTTGATGCGTGCCCGGTCCGCGGTATCCGGCTGGGTGGAGGCAGCGAAGATATGCGCACTGTCGCAGCCGTTGCGATGCTCGACGTGCCACAATAAACCTGACGCCTGAGGAAAATTTTTTATGACTTACTGTGTGGCCATGCGCTTGTCCTCTGGCCTAGTGTTTGTTTCAGATTCACGCACCAACGCCGGAGTGGACCATATTTCCACTTTCCGTAAACTGCATGTTTTTCATCAAAGTGATGAGCGCGTGCTGGTGATCCAGAGCGCCGGAAATCTGGCGACCACACAGAGCATTATCAGCCTGCTGCATCGCCGCTGCGTAGACGATGAGCGGGAAAACCTGCTCAACGTGAAATCCATGTATGACGCCGCGAGCCTGCTGGGCGACACGGTTCGCGAAGTCATCGCCCGCGACAGCGGTGCGAACCAGGGCGGAAACACGGATTTCAGCTGCAACTTGCTGCTGGGCGGCCAGATAAAAGGCGAAGGTCTGCGGTTATTCCATGTTTATCCGCAGGGGAATTTCATCGAGGCCACGCACGATACGCCGTATTTCCAGATTGGCGAAAGCAAGTACGGAAAACCGATTATTGATCGCGTGCTGAACTTCGAGACGCCGCTGGATCAGGCAATGCAATGCGCGCTGATTTCGATGGACTCTACGCTGCGCAGCAATCTTTCCGTCGGCCTGCCGCTGGATGTGATGACCTATCCGACCCACAGTTTCAGTGCTGCGCAGCAGCACCGGATCACCGAAACCCATCCGTATTTTGACATGATCCGCAAAGGCTGGGGCGAAGGCCTGCTGAGTATATTTTCTCAATTGCCGCCGCTGAAATTAGACGAGTAAATTCTCTTCCGGCGGAGTGATCCCTACTCCGTCGCTTTATTTTCATCCATCTTCTGCACAATCTTTTTCTCGACCTCGAACGGATCGATGCCGCGCAGCTGTAACCGGCGGAAGCGGATAATGTTAAAGCCGTTCATGACGAGGAAACTGCCTTCGATAAGCGAACCGCCTATCGAACCAAGCCAGATGTTGTGGAATACCCAGCAGCAGGTTGAGCACCACATGATGCAGCGCGTGGTCAGCCCGCTGGTGCGAAACAGCGCCCAGGTGCTGACGACCGTTGCGCCGACCGGCAATAATTCCACCCAGTGATGTGCGCGGTTCAGGCCGAGAACCAGCGTCAGCACGATGAAAATTACCATGATCCACTGATTGCGCGTACGCAGGGAAATCAGGGTTCGCAGGGAGTTCAGCAAGGCGCTCATGCCTGCCGGTGCGGCTCCCATCATCAGGAAATGCACGCCGATAATGGCGCTGTAGGCGGAAAGCTGCTGTTTAAAGCGACGGTCGCTGCGGTTGAAAAACATCGTGATACCGACCACAAAGGCCAGAACACCGACTGACTGGGCAAACCAGTAATACGTCATTTTTCGGAGATCTCATTCGTAGGATGCGTAGAAAAAGCAAACGGCGCTTCATATTTGAAACGCCGTTTCATTCTAACGAGTATCCGGAAGAGTTACAATGTGACACCGCTTTTAAAGATCGCCAGTTCACGGAAATCGTTAATTTCGTTTTTGGCTTTGCGGCCATCCGCGATCGCAACGATCAGATCCACAAACTCACCCAGCAGCTGATCCATGCTGACATCGTGGATCAGGCGACCTGCATCGAAGTCGATCCAGTGTGGCTTTTTCATCGCCAGTTCGCTGTTGGTCGCCAGTTTTACCGTCGGAACAAAACCGCCGTAAGGCGTGCCGCGACCGGTACTGAACAGCACCATATGACAACCGGCACCGGCCAGCGCGCTGGTTGCCACGGCGTCGTTACCCGGCGCACTCAGCAAGTTCAGGCCCGGCGTCGTCAGACGTTCGCCGTATTTCAGCACATCCATCACCGGGCTTTGCCCTGCTTTCTGCGTACAGCCCAGCGATTTTTCTTCCAGCGTGGTAATACCGCCCGCTTTGTTGCCCGGGGAGGGGTTCTCGTAAATCGGCTGATTATGTTCGATGAAGTACTGTTTGAAATCATTCACCATGTGAACGGTTTTCTCAAACGTGCCTTCATCGCGGCAGCGGCTCATCAGAATACGTTCGGCACCAAACATTTCAGGCACTTCGGTCAGCACCGAAGTGCCACCATTGGCGATCACATAGTCGGAAAAACGCCCGAGCAGCGGATTCGCGGTGATACCGGACAAGCCATCAGAACCGCCACATTCCAGACCGAATTTCAGCTCGCTGAGTTTACCGGGAACGCGTTTATCGTCACGCATTACGGCATACAGTTCGCGCAGACGTTCCAGACCCGCTTCCACTTCGTCGTCGAATTTTTGCAACGTCATAAAGCGCACGCGATCTTCGTCAACCTCACCCAGCGTTTCACGGAAGACGTCTACCTGATTGTTTTCACAACCCAGACCAATCACCAGCACCGCGCCCGCGTTCGGATGGCGCACCATATTTTGCAGCATGGTGCGGGTGTTCACGTGGTCATCGCCCAGTTGCGAACAGCCAAACGGATGGGTGAACAGGAAAACGCCGTCGGTGCCTTCTGCGTCATTGGTTTCTTTCAGAAAACGTGACTGGATCTGGCGCGCAATCCCGTTCACGCAGCCGACTGTTGGGATCAGCCAAATCTCGTTCCGGATCCCAACCTGACCGTTTTTACGACGGTAGATCTGCACTTCGCGATCAGCCATCTGTTCAGGCACGGTGGCGAAATCCGGCTGATACTGGTATTCGTCCAGATCGCTGAGATTGGTTTTAGCGTTTTGTGAATGGATATGCACGCCCGGTTCGATCGCCGCCAGCGCATGACCAATCGGCAGGCCATATTTCACAATATTTTCCCCGGCCGCTATCGGGCGCAGAGCAAATTTGTGACCACGGACCACAGGCTGAGCCAGAACAACACGATACCCGCCCGCTTCAACTTGCTCGCCCGCCCCGATATCGCGTAAAGCCACAGCGACGTTATCAGCGGTATGAATTTGAATGATACTTTGCATAGTTGCTCTCTTAGCTATAAGCCGCCAACGCATCACGCATGCCGCGATCTTCAATCGCCTGCAATTGTTCGGTCACTTTCGCCGTCAGACCCGGCACGGTATTCAGGTCACGTCCCCAGTGTTCTTCATCCGCCAGCACGGTTTCGACCAGCCCGATTAACGGCAGGCTGCCGTTACGCACATCGCTCCACAGTCCGGAGAAACGGCTCAGCCAGTGGGCATCGTCCTGCAGAGGATAAATTTCACCGTTACGTTCCCCGCGGTAAAACGCCAGCAACGCTGCCAGGGCAAAGGTCAGGCGCGGAGGCAGAAGCTGATTCTTTGCCTGGCTCGCCAGCAGCTGCGGCAGAATGCGGGTGCGGTATTTGGTCATGCCATTCAGGGCAATCGACAGCAACTGATGCTGAATGAACGGATTGCGGAAACGGCTGAGCACCGCCTGCGCGAAGGACGTCAGTTCATCCTGTGGCAAATCCAGCACCGGCGAGATTTCTTCGGCGATGGCCAGTTCAACAAAGCGGCTGATTTGCGGATCGTTCATTGATTCGCCCACGGTGTTCAGACCTGCCAGGAAGGCCACCGGCACCAGCGCCGTGTGCGCGCCATTGAGGATCGCCACTTTGCGTTCTTTATACGGTTTGATGTCGTCAACCAGACGGATATTCAGCAGCAGTTTGTCCAGACGCAGTTCCTGAGCCAGGCTTTTTGGCCCCTGGATCACGAACAGATAGAAGTGTTCGGCGCTGTCGAAGAAGCTGTCCTGATAACCGAGTTCTTCCTGCAGGCTGTCGATTTCGCTGCGCGGGTAGCCCGTCACAATGCGGTCAACCAGCGTCGAGCAGAAGGTGTTACTGTTTTCCAGCCACTGTGTGAACGCCGCCGGCAATGCCCATTGCTGTGCGTAGCGCAACACCAGTTCCTGTAAGGCTTCGCCGTTATAATCAATCAGTTCACACGGCAGTAAAACCCAGCCTTTATCAGCGGCACCGGAGAAGTGAGTGAAGCGTTCGAACAACAGACGGGTCAGTTTGGCCGGGAAGCTGGCCGGAGGCGCGTCGTTCAGGCTGTCGCTTTCGACATAACTGATACCCGCTTCGGTGGTGTTAGAAAACACAAAGCGGATATTCGGATCGCGGGCCAGTGCCAGATATTCGTCAAACTGATGGTAAATATTGATTTCGCGGTTTACGGAACGAATGATGCGCGTGTCGCGCACGGTTTCGCCCTGCTCATTCAGGCCGCTGATGATCGTGGTGTACAGACCGTCCTGCGTGCTCAGTGAAGGTGGGAAATCGGTGTCAATCGGGCGAACGACCACGATCCCGGCATCCAGATCGGTATGTTCATTGAGCAAATCTATTTGCCAGTCGACAAACGCCCGCAAAAAGTTGCCTTCACCGAACTGGATAATTTTGTCTGGATGTTGACGGCCTGGGAAGTCACGGCGATTTAACCTTTGCATCTCACATTCACCTTAATTTGGTCAGACGCCGGTCTTTGAGGACATCACTTTGTCCCGTGGCCGTCGTTCTTTATTGGGATAATAGTTTGTTATTTCTGTGTTTTATCAGGAGCGCAGGAATCTGCGCTCCGTCGTGCTTTTAGTTCAGTTCAATCTGGAAATACTGTTTGGCGTTATCGAAGCAGATGTTTTTCACCATATTGCCCAGCAGTTCAATATCTGCCGGCGCTTCGCCGTCTTCTACCCAGCGGCCAATCATCTGGCACAGAATGCGACGGAAATATTCATGACGGGTATAAGACAGGAAGCTGCGACTGTCGGTCAGCATCCCCACGAAGCGGCTCAGCAAGCCCAGATTGGCGAGCTGCGTCATCTGACGTTGCATGCCATCTTTCTGGTCGTTGAACCACCAGCCGGAGCCGAACTGCATTTTGCCCGGCATCCCTTCACCCTGGAAGTTACCGACCATGGTGCCGATCACTTCGTTATCACGCGGGTTCAGGCAGTACAGAATGGTTTTCGGCAGGCCACCGGCCAGACCTTGCGCGCCCAGCAGTTTGGACAGCGGTTCTGCCAGCGGCTGGTCATTGATGGAGTCGAAACCGACGTCTGCGCCGATCAGCTGGAACATACGGGTGTTGTTATTGCGCAGCGCGCCAATGTGGTACTGCTGCACCCATTCACGGCGCTGATATTCAGAAGCCAGATAAAGCAACACGCCGGTTTTGAACTGGGCGATTTCTTCTGTGGTTGGCGTTTCACCGTTCAGGCGGCGGGCCAGAATGCCGTCCAGCGTGGCGTCATCCGCTTCGCCATACACCACAACATCCAGCGCGTGGTCGGAAACTTTGCAACCGTGCGCCGCGAAGTGATCCATACGTTTTTTCAGCGCATCACGCAGATCGCTGAAGCGGGTGATGGAAACATCAGCCGCAGCTTCCAGTTTCTTCACGTAATCCGCAAACGTGGCGGCTTCAATGTTGAAAGCTTTGTCCGGGCGCCAGCTTGGCAGCACTTTGATATCAAAGCGGGTGTCCTGGGCGACAGCTTTATGATGTTCCAGAGAATCGATCGGATCATCGGTTGTGCCGACCATTTTCACGTTCATCTGTTTCATGATGCCGCGGGCAGAGAAGTTGTCCTGCGCCAGTAATTCATTACCGCGTTCCCAGATTTCGCCTGCGGTGGACGGGGAAAGCAGTTTGCCGGTAATGCCAAACGGACGACGCAGCTCAAGGTGCGTCCAGTGATAAAGCGGGTTACCGATGGTGTGAGGAACCGTAGCGGCCCACGCGTCAAATTTCTCGCGGTCAGTGGCGTCGCCAGTACACATACGTTCAGGAACACCGTTGGTGCGCATCGCACGCCATTTGTAGTGATCGCCTTTCAGCCAAATGTCATACAAGTTTTTGAATTTGTAGTCCTGAGCAATCAGCTCAGGCGGCAAATGGCAGTGGTAGTCGAAAATTGGCTCATCTTTCGCGTAGTCGTGATACAGGCGACGTGCGAATTCAGTGTCGAGAAGGAAGTCTTCTGTTAAAAACTGCGCCATCTTAGGTTCCTCATCATGAAATCTGTAGAGTTGTCTCTCAATGGTGCGAAGTTATCACACCAATTCAGGTTGTCGTCCAGCTCTTTTTAGGGGTATGTGCCGGTAATAGCAGGCAATTCAGGACCCAATAAACTCACTAACTCTCTGTAAAATAATAACGTTGAAGCCTTACTGCACGGGTACTTATTATCCTCACAATCAGAGTGTCATTTTGTGATGTCACTCAAACTTTAAATCTGTATGACAGGTTATTTCGTACCAAATGTGACAAAACCAATTTCACCTTTTCCACGTGATGCCGCCGTTTGATCAACCTCTCCCGCCTCGCACCTGCGCCATTTCCTCGGGTTCTTCTGATTAACAGCACAATAAAACGCACGATCTGTACTCAAAACACCGCCGCGTTAAGCGTACGGACGAAATGTGATCAACCCGTAAAGTTGTTACACCAATTTCGTTTCAGTTATCCGGTCTCTGATGTTAATCCTTCACATAAAAGTGTGAACAGGATCAACTAAAAATCAATTTTCTCAGTAAATTCAATTAAATAAGTGTGTAGTTAAAAAAGTTAAGTAACCACACAATTTAAATGTGGTTTTGTGATGTCATTCAAATTTTAAATCTGTATGACAAGTTATCTTTGCTTCGCCCGGACAAGAGCGTCAGAGATTACCTGCCACGTCCTTTCGCTGTTGCCCGGGCAAAACACTTCCCAGGCGCAGTCAGCCTCATGGCGAAGCAACAATTCTGGTGTTCAGGACGCTCATCGGATCTTACGCACAGATAACAATAAACCAGTGCGTAAACATCGGGCCGCTCCCAGTGAAATCATCTGGCGGCGATATCCCCGGAAAACACTTTAAGGAAGCCAGAAGCCCATGCTCAGGCAGCGTGGTGCGAAATACGCCATGACAGCGTGCGTTGTCATTGCCGGATTATTTACTGGGAGAGAGTTAAATGGGTAAGATTAAAGGGTTACGCTGGTACATGATCGCACTGGTGACATGCGGCACTGTATTAGGCTATTTAACACGTAACGCCATTGCCGCCGCAGCACCGACGCTGATGACTCAGCTCAACATCACCACTCAGCAATATTCTTATATTATCGCGGCTTATTCCGCCTGCTATACCCTGATGCAGCCGGTTGCCGGTTATGTTCTTGACGTCATGGGCACGAAAGTCGGTTACGCCATGTTCGCCATTATGTGGGCCATCTTCTGTATGGCGACCGCGCTGGCCAGCAGCTGGGGCGGTCTGGCGATCGCCCGTGGTGCTGTCGGTATGGCTGAAGCCGCGATGATCCCTGCCGGCCTTAAAGCCAGCAGTGAATGGTTCCCGGCCAAAGAGCGTTCTATCGCCGTGGGCTACTTTAACGTCGGTTCTTCAATCGGCGGGATGATTGCGCCACCGCTGGTTGTCTGGTGCATCCTGATGCACAGCTGGCAGCTCGCCTTCATCATCACCGGTGCATTGAGCCTGATCTGGGCACTGAGCTGGCTGGTGTTCTACAAACACCCGAAAGATCAGAAAAAACTGAGTAACGAAGAACGCGATTACATTCTCGATGGTCAGGAAGCACAGCACCAGACCACCAACGGCAAGAAAATGTCTGCCTGGCAGATCCTGCGTAACCGCCAGTTCTGGGGCATCGCGCTGCCACGCTTCCTGGCTGAACCTGCCTGGGGCACATTCAACGCCTGGATCCCGCTGTTCATGTTCAAAGTGTATGGCTTTAACCTGAAAGAAATCGCGATGTTTGCGTGGATGCCGATGCTGTTCGCTGACCTCGGTTGTATCCTTGGCGGCTACCTGCCTCCGCTGTTCCAGAAGTATTTCAAAGTGAACCTGATTGTCTCCCGTAAACTGGTGGTTACCATGGGTGCGGTCCTGATGATCGGCCCTGGCATGATTGGCCTGTTCACCAGCCCGTACGCGGCAATCGCTTTACTGTGCATCGGTGGTTTTGCTCACCAGTCACTGTCCGGCGCGCTGATTACTCTGTCTTCTGACGTGTTTGGCCGTAACGAAGTGGCGACAGCCAACGGTCTGACCGGAATGGCGGCGTGGATGGCAAGTACCATGTTTGCTCTGGTCGTCGGTGCGCTGGCCGATACCATCGGTTTCAGCCCGCTGTTTGCCGCTCTTGCCGTCTTCGACCTGCTTGGTGCAATCATCATCTGGACCGTACTGCAGAACCGTTCCGCAGTAGAAGCAGCCCCGGCCCCGCTGAAAACCGCGAAAGCCTGATCCGCCAATCACAAACCCGGTAAAATTCTTTGCCGGGTTTGTCTCTTTCTGACATTTCTCCAGTGCCTTTGTGGCCGATGCACGGTGCATCAACCTTTCGTAAATCGTATACTGGTAGTTGTATAATAGGTTTGCAGGTCTGTCCGACACTCGCATCTTGCAGGTTTCACTACTTTTAAAGAGCACTCATATGGAATCCACAGACACCAGACGCCTTTACCAACAACTGGCTGCCACGCTCAAGGAACGAATCGAAACAGGTGTGTATCCGGTTGGCGAGAAGTTACCTGCTGAACGTCTCATTTCCGATGAGATGGACGTCAGCCGCACAGTGGTGCGCGAAGCGATCATCATGCTGGAAGTTGAAGGTTATGTGGAAGTCCGTAAAGGCTCGGGCATTCATGTGATGTCAAATCAGCAGCGCCATCTGGTGGTACCTGATAATGGCATCGAGTTTGGCACCGCTGGCCCGTTCGAGCTGCTTCAGGCGCGTCAGCTGATTGAAAGCAATATCGCGGAGTTCGCCGCCACGCAAGTGACCAAACAGGACATCATGCGCCTGATGGAAATTCAGGAGCACGCGCGCCAGGAAGATCGTTTCCGTGATTCCGAATGGGACTTGAAGTTCCACGTGCAGGTAGCGCAAGCCACGCAGAATAATGCGCTTTCAACTATCGTTGAAAAAATGTGGAGCCAGCGGTTGCATAACCCTTACTGGCGTAAGCTGCACGAGCACATTGATGAGAAATCGATTGAGAGCTGGTGCGAAGATCACGACCTGATCCTTAAAGCACTGATTCGCCGTGATCCGCATGCCTCGAAACTTGCCATGTGGCAGCATCTGGAAAATACCAAACAAATGCTTTTCCGCGCCACAAGCGATGATTTTGAATTTAACGTAGACCGTTATCTCTATTCAGAAAATCCGGTTGTTCATCTGGATCCACCGCTGCTTAATACCAAATAAATTCCCCTTAAGGCCGGAAATTCTCTCCAACCGGCCTTTTCTCCCCATCTGCGTGATTTCGCATTATCCTGTCAGACACTGTCGAGTAGTGTCAGCCAATGTAAAACCCCTTTCCATTACGTGCGCCGGACTTAAATGATCGGTCTCAACGCGCTATATTTACCTGTCTGAGTTATTGTTATTTTGTTACAGTTAGACCCGTTTTTTTACGCGTTTACGAGGCATGAAACAGCGCTTTAAACGTGTAAATCCCCGATGAATTCAAAACCAGATAGCCCGCCAGGGAAATGGCGACCTTATCAGCTTACAGGCCGCGTCGAGACATATTCTCCGCTGATGTCAATGCTGACCCACTGAAAATGATGGAGTTTTACACGACAGATGGAAATTATCAGCTCGCTTATCGATGCCCTCTGGCAACAAGATTATGTCACCCTCGCCAACCCTTCTCTGGTCTGGGCGCTGTACCTGATTTTATTCATGATCATCTTTCTGGAAAACGGTTTACTGCCTGCGGCTTTTTTACCTGGCGACAGCCTGCTGATCCTCGTGGGAGTACTGATTGCCAAAGGTGCCATGAATTTCCCGCTGACGATTTTCCTGCTGACGACCGCCGCCAGCCTTGGCTGCTGGCTCAGTTATGCGCAGGGGAAATGGCTGGGGAATAACCGGATAGTACAAAGCTGGCTGGCCCATTTGCCGGTGCAATATCACGAACGTGCACACGCCTTGTTCCATAAACACGGGCTTTCCGCGCTGCTGGTTGGCCGTTTTCTGGCCTTTGTCCGCACTCTGCTGCCAACAATTGCCGGTTTATCGGGCCTGAGCAACAGCCGTTTCCAGTTTTTCAACTGGGTGAGCGGTCTGCTCTGGATCCTGATCCTGACCTCGTTAGGGTATTTCCTGGGCAAAACGCCGCTGTTCCTAAAATACGAAGATCTGGTGATGAATTGCCTGATGCTGCTGCCGGTGCTTTTGCTGATTGGCGGGCTGATCGGTTCCATTGTCGTTTTGTGGCGTAAAAAGCACGCTGACCGCCAGAACAAAGGCAAAAGCGCATAATGAATCGCCTGTTGAGAAAGCACTCATTTATCTGGCCAGCGCTGTTTATCCTGCTGGCCGCCGCGGCCATGATTGGGCTGGCGATATCGCGTCTTCCGGCACCGGCCAGCGCGCTGCAAATCCGCCCGGCACGTTCTGGCGTGGCACTGCCCGATGGTTTTTATGTTTACCAGAGCCTGACCGAGCGCGGCATTCATATCAAAAGTATTACTCCGCTGGAAGATGGTCTGGTCGTTCAGCTCGATTCTGCTGCACAGCGCAAAATGGCACAGGACGTGTTGCAAACCATTTTGCCCGCAGGCTTTGTGATTCAATATTGCGAACCGCCACATACCAAAGCCTGGCTGACCAAGCTGGACCGTGATCGTTTAAAGGTAGGGTAACTGACAGCGGATTTGTCTGATATCACAACCCATTTGTCAGTGATATGATTTCAAGGCTAGTTATTCAAAAAATCTCTACTCACGGAAATAAGTGCCACAATCACTTAACCATCAAAAGGAAGCCCGACGATGAAAATCACTTTATCTGCACTCGTTTTAGCCCCGGCAATGTTATTCACCACCGCAAGCTTTGCTGCGCCTCAGCCAGAAAGCTGCGTGACGAAACAGCACGAAATTCAGAAACAGATCGACGAAGCCCGCCTGCACAAAAACGAGAACCGCGTCGACGGTTTGGAAAAGGCACTGCGTGAGAATAAAGCGCACTGCACCGATGCTGGGCTTAAAGCTGAAAACCAGAAACGTGTCGAAGAAAAACGTGAGAAAGTCCGCGAACGTGAGCAGGAACTGAAAGAAGCTCAGGCGAATGGCAATCACGAAAAAATCGCCAAAAAGCAGCAAAAACTGGAAGAAGCACAGTCTGAACTTAAACAGGCTCAGGGTCTGTAATCCCCTCTCTTAAAGCGCCCGGCCGGCGCTTTAATGCGGGATCTTGCTTTTTAAAACAGACAATTCGCATTTGCGATCACCTGAATATCCGCTATGTTAAAAGTTCGAATCAGTTAACGTATGGAGTGACTTACACATGGCTAGTAATACATCAGAACAACTGCGCGCTGAATTAAAGTCATTGGCAGATACGCTGGAAGAAGTTCTTCAGACCTCTACCGATAAGCCGAAAGCTGAACTCGATAAGTTACGCGGCAAAGCAGAATCCCTGCTGAAAGATACCCGCGAACGTCTGAGCGATACGGGCGATAAGATTGCCACTCAGACCAAAGAAATCGCTGGCAAAGCCGATGATTACGTACATGAAAAACCGTGGACAGGCGTCGGTATTGGTGCCGCTGTCGGTGTTGTGATTGGCGTTCTGTTAGCCCGTCGCTAATTATGTCTGAACCGATAAAACCGGCACCACAGGGACCGGGTAAAGGGCTTTTTGACATCGTTTCACGCATCGCCACCGTGGTGGTGGGCATGGTTGAAACGCGTGTCAGGCTGGTTGTTGTTGAGCTGGAAGAGGAAAAGGCCAATATTTTCCAATTGCTGCTCATGGCTGGCATTACCCTGATTTTTACCGCCTTTGGTCTTATGAGTTTGCTGGTCCTCCTTTTCTGGGCAATTGACCCGGCATATCGCCTGATTGCGATCGGTACGGCGACCGGTGTTCTGCTGTTCCTTGCTGTGGTTTTAGGCGCGATGACGCTGGCAAAAGCCAAACGTTCAACGCTTTTGAGCCTCACCCGCAAACAGCTGGATATCGATCGGGCGTTGCTGGAAAAGGATGACAATCTATGAGTATCCCTAACCGCGCTATCGAAAAAGTCAGACTTCTGCGCCAGATTGAGCGCCAGCGCGCCGAGCTATCTGAGGCGGGTTCTGACTGGCTGGATGCCACAGCGAAAATTGATCGCGGCTGGGTGAAAATCGTGGATATGCGTAAGTATCTGGTCGTGGGTTCCAGCCTGATTGCCGTCTACGGCATCCGCCATCCCAGCAGCATTGTGCGCTGGTCACGGCGGGCATTTGGTATCTGGGGCACCGTCCGGCTTTTCCGCAAGACTTTCGCCAGCAAATAAGCTTAGCGACATTCACATCAAAGGGTCGGATGACTATTCATCCGACCCTTTTCTTTTTGAATAACAATCCTTCCGCCGTTCAATTTATTTGAATCATTCCAACAGTTTTACTTGCTAACAAAGCGTAATCGTTAGACTTATTATCTCGTCATCAACTGATGCGGTAACGGCGAGAAACATTTTCTGACCGGACCGGTAACACTTTAAGCTCAATTTGAGCACACTACGTTTTGGAGAAGAAAATGACTAAGTTACAAGACACTGCTTTACTGGTAGCCCGTATCCTGATGCCAATTCTGTTCATCGTTGCCGGTTGGGGAAAAATTAACGGTTACACCGCAACCGCGGGTTACATGACTTCCATGGGCGTTCCAAGCTTCTTCCTGCCACTGACTATTTTGTTAGAATTTGGCGGCGGTCTGGCAATCCTGTTCGGCTTCTTCACCCGCACTACTGCGCTGATCACAGCCATCTTCACCATCCTGACGGCGCTGATCTTCCATACTGATTTTGCACAGGGCGTGAACCAGATGATGTTCATGAAAAACCTATCCATCGCTGGCGGTTTCTTCGTTCTGTTTGCTTCAGGCCCGGGCGCATTCAGCATCGACCGTCTGATCAAGAAAAACTGGTAATCACTGCTCCGGCACCAGGGCGCTGTAACCCAGGCTATAATTCAATAAGACAATAAAAAAGCACCTGCAGGGCGATGTGATTAATCACCTCGCCCTTTTTAATTCTGAAAGGTCACTGACAGTAAGGAAAATATCATGGGACAACTGGTCGAAGGCAAATGGCAGGACACCTGGTATGACACCAAATCTACCGGCGGTCATTTCAAACGTTCTGCGGCGCAGTTCCGTAACTGGATCACACCCGATGGTGCACCGGGCGAGCACGGCGTCGGCGGTTTTACCGCTGAGCGCGACCGCTATCATCTTTATGTTTCACTGGCCTGTCCGTGGGCACACCGGACACTGCTGATGCGCGCCCTGAAAGGGCTCGAAGACATTATCCCTGTTTCCGTCGTACACCCGCTGATGCTGGAACATGGCTGGACGTTCGGAACCGATTTCCCGGCCGCTACCGGCGATGATTTATATCATCTGAATTATGCGTATGAAATCTATCTGCGTGCGCAGAATGATTACACAGGCCGCGTGACTGTACCGATCCTGTGGGACAAAAAGCAGCAGACGATTGTCAGCAACGAATCGGCAGATATCATCCGCATGTTTAACAGCGCATTTGATGCCGTGGGCGCAAAAGCCGGGGATTATTATCCGCCGTCGTTACGCCCGTCGATTGATGAGATTAATGAGTGGGTCTATCCGCAAATCAACAACGGCGTGTATAAAGCCGGTTTTGCGACCTCTCAGGACGCGTACGACGAAGCGGTGAATGGCGTGTTTGATGCGCTGGAACGCGCTGAGGAATTACTGGGTAAACACCGCTATCTGACAGGCAACAAGCTCACCGAAGCCGATCTCCGTCTGTGGACCACGCTGGTTCGCTTTGATCCGGTCTACGTCACGCATTTCAAATGCGACCGTCACCGCATCAGCGATTATCCGAATCTGTATGGGTTCCTGCGCGATATCTACCAGATGCCCGGCATCCGTGAAACGGTGGATTTTGCGCATATCCGTAATCACTATTACCGCAGCCACGCGACCATCAATCCGTACGGCATTATTTCTACCGGACCGGCACAGGACTTAGAGTCTGAGCACGGCCGCGACAAACGCTTTTAATCTTGTCTTTTCCCTTCCCCCTTCATAAAGGGGAAGGGCATTTTACTTCGCTTCCCGCGTTGCCAGTAACTTTGGAATTTCACGCAGGAACCAGGCTTTCGCCTCGCCCATGCTGTCGCGACGCCACGCCATAATGATGTCGGTTTCACGGTTATATTCCGCACTGACCACCCGCAGACGCCCTTCCTCGATGTCTTTCTCGACCATCGGATAAGGCATCGTCGCTACGCCTAATCCGGCCAGCAACGCCTTACGTTTTTCTTCAATCGTACTGACCGTCAGCCGCTGTTGTTTATCCAGTAACTGAACGGTGAGCACGGGGCGTTCACGGGCAGTATCGGCGACAGCAATCCCGCGGTATTTCACCCGGCTGACGTCCGATAACGGTTCGGCTTCCTGATGGATAGGATGATCCGGCGCTGCCACATAGACACTGACCAGTTTGTACAGCTTGCGGCTGTTAATTTCGGTGGAAGAGCGGAAATGCATATCGGGTGCGATGACGATATCCGCACGCCCCTGCTCCAGACGCTCCCACGCACCGGCCAGCACTTCCGTTATCAGAGAAACCTGCGTATTGGCTTTCAGCGCCAGCTTTTCAATCAGCGGGAACAACTGCGCGGCAGGCGATAACGCTTCGCAAACGATGGTGATGTGCGTTTCCCAGCCGCGCGCCAGCGCTTCGGCATCGACGGTCAGTTTGTCGGCGGCTTCGAGCAGGACACGGCCACGCTCAAGCAACATCCGGCCCACATTGGTGAATTTTGTCCGATGACCTGAACGGTCAAATAACACCACGTCCAGCTCTTCTTCCAGCTTTTGCATGGTATAGCTCAACGCAGACGGGACGCGGCCCAGCTCATCAGCGGCGGCGGCAAAACTTCCTCTGCGGTCAATGGCATCCATGACCCGTAAGGCTTCCAGTGTGAGTGCGCGATCCTTAGCCATTCTTTTCTCTGTCAGGAAATTTGAATATAGCGACCAGATTAACTGGCTAACAATCGCACGTCCAGACGCTTACCATTTATACATCGAAATTTTTAAGAGAGGCGACCGCCATGATCACCAGCAGAACGGCAAAAGAGTGCGGCACCGCTGACTTTGGTTGGCTGCAGGCACGTTACACTTTCTCCTTTGGACATTACTTTGATCCGAAGCTGATGGGCTATGCGTCGCTGCGCGTCCTGAATCAGGAAGTGCTGGCGCCGGGTGCCAGCTTCCAGCCACGGACTTATCCGCGGGTTGATGTGCTGAATCTGGTTTTACAGGGCTCGGCGGAATACCGCGACAGCGAAGGTAACAGCGTGCGGGTCGAAGCCGGTGAAGCGGCGCTGCTTTCCACGCAGGCAAACGTCAGTTACAGCGAACTGAATACCCGCGCGAACCAGCCGCTGACGCGCATGCAGTTATGGCTGGACGCCTGCCCCGAACATGAAAATCCGTTAACCCAGAAAATGACGCTGCCGGATGCGAAACATTTCCTGCTGGCATCACCGGACGGCAAAAACGGCAGCCTGCAATTGCGGCAAAATGTCTGGATACATCATCTGGATTTAAAACCGGGTGAACAGATTTCCCTGCCAGTTCGTGGCCCGCGGGCGTATCTGCAATCGATTCACGGGCAGATAGATGCACAAGGGTCAGTCAGCCACGAATCGCAAAAACTGGCCTGCGGAGACGGGGCGTTTATTCATCAGGAAAACAGCCTGACTGTTTCTGCCAGCACGCCGTTACGCGCTTTGCTGATCGACATGCCGGTTTAACATTCGCGGATAACGGATTTTGCGGATAGCAGAAAGGCGAAAGCCCGCGTAGTTTAACTACGCGGGCTTTCTTTTGACGAGGGAGTTGACCGTTAAGCCGGGTTCTGTCGTGGACAGTCATTCGTCTAGGCCAGCAATCGCTCACTGGCTCAAGCAGCCTACCCGGGTTCAGTACGGGCCGTACCATGTGAACCCCTATTTGGCCTTGCTCCGGGTGGAGTTTACCTTGCCACGAACTGTTGCCAGCCGCGCGGTGCGCTCTTACCGCACCCTTTCACCCTTACCTGATCCCACTTACGTGGGCCATCGGCGGTTTGCTCTCTGTTGCACTTGTCGTAAGCTCGCGCTTCCCAGGCGTTACCTGGCACCCTGCCCTATGGAGCCCGGACTTTCCTCCCCTCCACCTGTCTCCCCCGAAAGGGACGGCAGTGAAGCGGCGACTGTCTGGTCAACTCCGCGGCGGATAATAGGGTATTACGCCCTATTTGTCACCCTCTTGCTCATCAAGCGCGTATTTATACAACGCATTCTTCTTCACGCCATGGATTTCTGCGGCCAGCGCGGCGGCCTTTTTCAACGGTAACTCTTTTTGCAGCAGCGCCAGCGTACGCAGGGCCTCAGCGGGCAACGCCTCCACATCGACTTTATGGCCTTCCACAATCAGCACCATTTCGCCGCGACGGCGGGTTTCCACTTCCTGCACCCATGCCAGCAGTTCGCCAACCGGCGCGCCGTGAATGTTTTCCCAGGTTTTGGTCAGTTCACGCGCCAGCACCACATAACGCTGCGGCCCCCAAACTTCGACCATATCCTGCAAACTATCGATCAGACGATGCGTGGATTCATAGAAGATCAGCGTGCGCGGTTCTTCGATCAGCGCCAGCAAAGTGTCTTTACGGGATTTGGTTTTAGCAGGCAGAAACCCCTCGTAACAGAAACGGTCGGAGGGCAAACCGGCGGCGCACAACGCGGTAATGGCAGCACATGCCCCCGGCAAAGGCACGACACGGATGCCCGCTTCACGACAGCGGCGCACGAGGTGATAACCCGGATCGTTAATCAGCGGTGTACCGGCATCAGAAACCAGCGCGATAGTCTGGCCTTCCTGCAATTTCGCCAGCAAATGCTCGGCTTTTTGCTGTTCGTTGTGGTCATGCAGCGGGAACATTTTGGCGCTGATCGCGAAGTGTTGCAGCAGCAATCCGGTATGGCGGGTGTCTTCTGCGGCAATCAAATCTACACTGTTGAGTACGGCCAGCGCGCGTTGGGTAATATCCCCTAAATTGCCAATTGGCGTCGGTACGATATACAGCGTTGAGGCAGAAATATCTGCTTGATCGTCTTGATTCATTGTTTCATCCGGATTGCCGATTTAATATTGAGCATCTTGAAAAAACATCACTGGAAACTGAATGCCTTCCTCAATGACTTTTCGTACCCGTTCGGGACGTTTACTCCCTGCCATCATCGTGGCTATGCTTCTCGCCAGCTGTTCCGGTCAGGCGCCGCAGGCACCGACTGAAAGTGTCCAGGGTGCAGCGTCCGGCAGCTCTGATTATTATCTGCAGCAGGCACAACAAAGCGGTGATGATAACAAGGCTGACTGGCAATTGCTTGCAGTCCGTGCCCTGATACGTGAAGGCAAAGTGCCTCAGGCCGCCGAACAACTCGCCAAAGTGCCGCAAAATCTGACCGCAGCACAAACTGTTGAACAGCAGCTGACCAGTGCAGAAGTTCAGGTGGCCCAGAAGAATTACCCGGCAGCGGCAACCACTCTGAGCCAGGTCGACCCGGCCAAACTGAACAATGACCAGAAAGCCCGTTATTACCAGGCGCAAATTGATGCCAGCCAGGGCCGTACCAGCCTTGGCCTGATCCGTGCTTACATCGCGCAGGAACCGCTGTTGCAGGGCCAGCTTCATCAGACGAACATTGATGAAACCTGGACCGCGCTGACACAAATGTCTGCGCAGGACGTTAACAGCATCGTGATTAACGCGGATGAAAATACCCTGCAAGGCTGGCTGGATTTGCTGAGTGTCTGGCAGAGCAACAAGCAAGATCCTGATTTACTGAAAGCCGGTATCAAAGACTGGCAGCGCCGTTATCCGGTCAATCCGGCGGCCAAAACCCTGCCGACACAGCTGAATAATGTGCTGACTTTCCAGCCTGCGTCTACCGGTAAAATTGCGCTGTTCCTGCCAATGAGCGGGCCTGCACAGGTTTACGGCAATGCTATTCAGCAGGGCTTCAATGCGGCGATGAACGGCCAGGTCAGTCAGGCCGCGCCACAACCGGCAACGGCAGCCGATCCTAACGCACAAGCGCAGACAACGCCGGTTGATCCGAATGCTGCGGTCAGCACGTCCGCCCCGGATACCACTGCGCAGCCACAAACCGCACCAGCCCAGCCTGCACCAACGCCTGACGTTGCGCCGGTTGCCAGCAGCAATGCGCAGGTAAAAGTTTATGACACCAACGGTCAGCCTCTGGCAGCGTTACTGACGCAGGCACAACAGGACGGCGCCACACTGGTGGTCGGGCCGTTGCTGAAAGATCAGGTGAATGAGCTGGGTAACGCCCAGACGCCTCTGAATGTTTTAGCGCTCAATCAGCCAGAAACTGAGAAAAACAGTCCGAATATCTGTTACTTTGCGCTCTCGCCGGAAGACGAAGCACAGGATGCCGCCCGTCACATGTGGGCAGAACAGAAACGTTCGCCGTTGTTACTGGTTCCACGCGGTGCCTTCGGTGACCGTATTGCGCAGGCATTTGCCAATGAATGGCAGAAACTGGGCGGGCAAACTGTCCTGAAACAAGGGCTGGGCTCTGCCGGTGAATTACGTTCATCTATTGGCAGCGGCATACGCCTGACCGGTGCGCCGGTTACCGCAAGCGACAGTGCAGTTCCCGCGCAAGCGCAGGGTGTCACGATTGGCGGTATTACCATTCCGGCTCCGCCAACCGATGCGCAGATTACGCAAGGCAGCACCGGCGGTGCGGTGGATTCCGTTTACGTCGTAGCGACTCAGAGCGAACTCACGCTGATTAAACCGATGCTGGATCTGGCGGTTAGTGGCCGCTCTCATCCATCCGTCTACGCAAGTTCACGCAGCTATCAGGCGGGAGCGGGCCCGGACTATCGTCTGGAAATGGAAGGCGTGGAATTTAGCGACATTCCATTACTGGCGGGTTCTAACCCTGCGCTGATGCAGCAGGCCGCGGCGAAATTCGGCAACGATTACTCGCTGGTTCGTCTGTACGCCATGGGGATTGATGCCTGGAGTCTGGCAAATCACTTCTCACAAATGCGGACGCTGCCTGGCTTCCAGGTCTCCGGCAGTACCGGTGATTTAAGTGCCAATGAAAACTGCGTGATTCATCGCAAACTGCCGTGGCTGCAATACCGTCAGGGCTCGCTGGTTCCGGTTTCTTCATAAGAAACGCAGTTAACTTGCGCAGAGAAACCGGAATTCTCCGTACGAAATAAGTACAAGGACGTACTGATGATAAATTTTTTGTCAAAAACGCGGTCGTGCGGAGCCGAATATGAAGCTTACGCGCGACGCTATCTTGAAAGAGCCGGATTAACCTTTGTGGCGGCCAATGTGGCCTGTCGTGCAGGTGAAATTGACCTGATCATGCGTGACCAACAAACCTGGGTGTTTGTTGAAGTTCGCTACCGGCGCAATGCAAATTTTGGCGGCGCTGCGGCCAGCGTAACGCGTCAAAAACAACAGCGCTTGTTACGCGCGGCATCTTTCTGGCTTGCAAGCCACAACGCAAGCTTTGACACATCACCTTGCCGTTTTGATGTTTTAGCCATCACCGGCAGCCAGTTAGAATGGCTGCCCGATGCATTCAATGCGGAATAAATATTACGACGACTGACTGGACGAAAACCCGTGCTGGATAGAATCAAAGTCTGCTTTACCGAAAGTATCCAAACCCAGATTGCAGCGGCTGAAGCCTTGCCTGACGCGATTTCCCGTGCCGCGATGACGCTGGTGCAATCGCTGCTCAACGGCAACAAAATCCTGTGTTGCGGTAACGGCACCTCTGCGGCAAATGCGCAGCATTTTTCTGCTAGTCTGATTAATCGTTTTGAAACTGAACGTCCGAGCCTTCCTGCAATCTCACTATGTGCAGACAATATTGTTCTGACAGCGATTGCTAATGACCGGCTGCACGAAGAAATCTATGCCAAACAGGTGCGTGCTTTAGGTCAGGCTGGCGATGTTTTGCTGGCGATTTCTACCCGCGGCAACAGCCGTGATATTGTCAAAGCCGTTGAAGCAGCGGTCACCCGCGATATGACGATTGTCGCATTGACGGGTTATGACGGCGGCGAACTGGCGGGTTTACTGGGGCCTCATGATGTTGAGATCCGGATCCCCTCCCATCGCAGCGCCCGCATTCAGGAAATGCATATGCTCACAGTAAACTGCCTCTGTGACCTGATAGATAATACGCTGTTCCCACACCAGGACGATTAAGGAGATCCAATGAAGGCGAGCCCTCTCTTAGCTGTATTGTTAAGCGCCCTTCTGTTACAAGGCTGTGTTGCGGCTGCGGTTGTTGGTGCAGCCGGTGTCGCAACTAAAACCACCACTGACCCGCGCACTGTGGGCACTCAGGTTGATGACAGCACGCTGGAAGCCCGTGTTTCCAACGCGATAAGCAAAGATAAACAACTGAAAGATGAAGCCCGCATTGTCGCCACCGCGTATCAGGGTAAAGTCCTGTTAACCGGTCAGGCGCCGTCCGCTGATATGGCCTCCCGTGCGAAACAAATTGCGATGGGCGTAGAAGGCGCAACGGAAGTGTATAACGAGATCCGCACCGGCAAACCAGTCAGCATGGGCACCGCCTCTGTGGATACGTGGATCACCACGAAAGTTCGCTCTCAGTTGCTGACCAGCGATTCCGTTAAATCTTCCAACGTCAAAGTGACGACCGAGAATGGCGAAGTGTTCCTGCTCGGCCTGGTTACGCAGGAAGAAGGTAAATCCGCGGCGGGGATTGCTGCCGGTGTCAGTGGCGTGAAACACGTGACGACAGCGTTTACTTACGTTAAATAATTCAGTCGGTTAACGCAAAAAGGACAGCTCAGGCTGTCCTTTTTTACGCCCTGAAACCGCATGAATTAATGCAGTTTATGCTCTTGCAGGAAAGATTCCCCACCGAGCTGGCTCATTTGCCTCAGGATCCACTGCTGACGACGCAGCACGTAGGCCGACGGTGCGTTGACTTTAAACAGGTGAGGATTCGGCAATACGGCGGCCAGCAATGCGGCCTGCGAAGCCGTCAGGCGGCTGGCGGGTTTATGGAAGAAATGCTGTGAGGCCTGCTCGACGCCAAACACACCGTCGCCAAACTCAACAATGTTCAGGTAAACCGTCAGGATCCGGCGTTTCGTCCAGACCGTTTCAATCCCCACGGTCAGACCCGCTTCCAGCCCTTTTCTCATCCAACTGCGGCCATCCCACAGAAAGAGATTTTTAGCCGTCTGCTGGGAAAGCGTAGATGCTCCGCGCATTTTTCCGCCGTCTTTATCCAGAACTGACTGGATGGCATCCACATCAAAGCCCCAATGCTCGGGGAATTTTTGATCTTCTGCAGCCATTACCGCCAGCGCCATTGGCGCAGAAATTTCGCTCATAGGCACCCAGTCGGAATGCGCCACATACCCGAAATCACCGGTGAGCCAGGCGGAAACCTGACGTTCGACCATCACGGCAGAAAAAGGAACGGGTAAAAAAGCAAAAAGTACGATGCCCGCAACCCATAAGCCAAACAACAGTATTACGGCACGTTTCAGCCATAATACCGGTTTTCCCCAAATGCCCTTTCCAGCAAATTTCTTCATTCTGCGGTTTCCACAACACATCTGACCATCTAATCAATCCCAACGGAGACCCGATAATGCGGGCTAGCGAAATGCTCCACAATCCTGCTAACAATTGTGCGAAAAAGCATAACTCATCCTTAAAAACTCCATTTCAAAATTGCGTTTTGATCACTGGCATCAAGGGGTTCCGTCATAGTCGTCGGCATTTCCAGTTTTTCATTCATCGGGTATTTAAAGACAGCATGTAAATTACTTGTGAATAAACTCAATAAATAAACATTAACAATGCTAATAAATGAAAATGCCAAAAGTGAACGAATTTTCACCATTTTCCGGTATACCGTGGTGCTGACTAAGTCAAATCGCACAGTAAAAAATGGCAGAAAACTGCCTGCAGACTGGCGACTTAACCCGATAAAAACCTGATCATCCTAAGTGAAATTTTTTCACTCATCACAATTTTTAAAAATGGATCGAAATCAAAATACTGAAGACAACGCAATAATCGCATAAATGATGAATAACAAGTACTTGTCAGTGAATTCAGCCATTCCAACGCCGATTTTCAGGTTAAATTAACGGCGAAACAAGCAGCAAAATGGCATGACATTGTTCACTTCCATAAGCAAAATTGCATGACACCGGTACAACATCAACAGGCTTCATTTGTATTCTGTCAAAAATCCTGCGATAAAGACTTGATGTTTTGTATAGACAAAGACTAATCTACATCACAGTTTTTAATGAATGTTGTAACAGTCCTGCTTATATTTGTTATGTTGATTGCTACAGGATGTATTAGACTTTAAGACTGAATTCCAAGACCTGCGAAAACCGAACCCTTATAACTATCGTGGGTTACCTCTTTCCCTGGTGTTGGCGCAGTATTCGCGCACCCCGGCTTCGGCTGGGGTTATTTTTTTTCAGCGTTTGCCGTCCAGTCACGTAACACCTGTATGTCATGACGCCATTCTGCTTTCAGCTCATCAATCCATTCCTGAACGTTATCCCACCACGCAGGCAACGTCGGCGTCTGAATTTGTTGCGCCAGTTGTTGCAGGTGCTTAAGCCCTACGGAACCCGCCGCTCCTTTGATTTTGTGGCCTTCTTCCGCAATCCCTTTTTGGTCGCGCGCGGTCATGTTGGAATCCAGCACCGCGAGATAGCCCGGCATCATCTTTTCGAACATATCTGCGCTCTGATAAATCAGTTTCGGCCCAACCAAATCGATGTACTGTTCAAGCATGGCGGTATCAAGCAACGTTTCGCTGTTTTTCATTTCGACAGGTTCCTTTTCCATTACTGAAACTTCAGGCTGGTGATCCCAGAACTGCTGGATCATGCCGGTTAGCGCAGAGACGGACAGCGGCTTACTCAGCACATCGTCCATTCCGGCATCGAGATACTCTTTCTTATCTTTGAGAACGTTGGCGGTCAGCGCAATCAGCGGCGGCAGATGCTTGCCTGCGTAATCGGTACGCAGTTTGCGGGCGATATCCAGCCCGGTCATGTCCGGCAGCTGGATATCGAGCAGGACGAGGTCAAATTCGTCAGGATCGAACATCTCCAGCGCGTCGTGACCGTTCATCGCCACTTCCACGCTGTTCCCGAGTTTCTCCAGCACCGAACGCGCCACAATCACGTTCAGCTCGATATCTTCCACCAGCAGCACGTGCAGCGCGGGCAGCGGCATATCCTCTTCTTCATCCACTTCGGCGACCGGCGCATCGAGCTTTGGCGCGCGCACTGTCAGCGTGAAGCAGGAACCCTTGCCCGGTTCGCTGCTGACGGTGATATCGCCGCCCATGGTTTGCGCCAGACGTTTTGAAACGGCCAGCCCGATACCGGTTCCTGTCGCCGGTTTGCCGCCGTTCTGATCTTTCACCTGATAGTACATGGCGAAAATTTTGTCCTGCTCGTCCTGCGGGATGCCCATGCCGGAATCGCGGACAACGAAACGCAGCATGTCGTTGGCTTCGTAATGGACGCTCAGCACAATCTCCCCTTCGCGGGTGAATTTGACGGCGTTACCAATCAGGTTCCACAGGATCTGGCGTAAACGCGTGCCGTCCGTCGTAATACTGCGCGGCAGCGGTAAATCCGGATCCATGACGAATTTCAGACCTTTCGGTTGTGCCAGAAGGCCGGAGAGGTTTTCGAGATCGGACAGGAACTCGGTGAAATCCACCGGCTGATTGTCGAGCTGCACTTTGCGACGCTCGATTTTGTCCATTTCGATAATGTCGTTGAAGATATTCCCGAGCGTGATTGCGCTGACGTGAATGGTTTTCAGATAACTGTGCTGTTCTTTGTCGAGTTCGGTGTCCAGCAGAATGCGGCTCAACCCGACGATGCCGTTAAGCGGCGTACGCAGCTCGTGGCTGATCGTAGAGATGAAAGTGGTCTTTTCCCTGCTGGCGTTCTCTAACGCGTCCTGATAACGCTTACGCTCGGTTATATCGCGGCCAAAGCCCATCAGCCCATGCCGTTTGCCAATGCGATCGTAGAACGGCACTTTGCGCAGCTCGAAGCAGGCTTTACGCCCGTCCGGATAGACCAGCCATTGTTCGTAAGTCAGGGAAACGTTGTGGCGGAAGACTTTCTCATCGGTTTCCACCACTTTTTCGGCAATGTCCGGGGTATACACATCATTCGGCGTGAGGCCAATCAGCTGTTTTTCGCTTTTGCCGGTCAGCAATTCCATCGCACGGTTACAGCCCGAAAATTCCTTATCTTCATTGCGGTAGTAAACCAGGTCCGGGGAAGCATCGAGGAATGAGCGTAACAGCGCCGATTGCTGGCTCAGTTCAATTTGCGCCTGTTCGCGGTGATGCATTTCAAGCTTCAGCTTGTCCACCACTGCCAGACGCGCCTCTTCGGCTTTCACGCGGTCGGCGATTTCCTGATTCAGCTGCGTAATGTTGTCCTTAAGCTGCTGGTTCAGTTCGAGATCGCGGTGGCGCATTTCTTCGAGCTTATCCACCAGACGCGCTAAACGCTGGCGTGATTCCTCAAGCTGCTCAACGACCACCGACAGGAAATACACCGCCCAGGGCGTAATCAGCAAACCAAAGAAGATGGAGCGAACGACGTCGATACTTTCAACCTGCCCGCGCAGGAGCATGGTCACCGCCATCTGGACAATCATCGCCAGCACCACCAGCGCAGACGCCAGCAGCAGAGAGAATCTCACCAGCCCCAGCTTGACCATCAGATCGACATAATACTGCGCTAAAACCCGGATTTGCTTCATAACGGTTCCCTTAAAACGAAGTCGCCTGAATCATACCGCAAAACCTCGCCGTGGTGAGTCTGCAGGCAAGATTGAGCATGAAGTTTGTGAGATGCACCTTGCGGGGGCTTGCCATGGTGCAATGCAGGAAATAAGGGCAGAGTTATTGACTAATTTACGCCGTGATATTATTAATATCGGCCGGCTTAATTTCGTCACAGGCTTTGCCAACTGCCGCGCAGCAAACATCTTTTCCTTATTCTCTCCGAATTCATTCTCAGTCGGCGCACTCCGCGCAGGCATAAATATTCATTATTACTGCAAATAAAATCATTCACGCCAGTATAAATAATTCTTATTACGAAGAGCCGATTAGTACATTATTACTGTCAGGTTAAAAACAGTGACAAACCGCATGCCCGCAGTGTTTTCCAGTATAAAATACTGGGAATTACGGACCTGCCAGCACGGTTCGGAGATATGAAGCTTTTCCCATAGTGAGTCAGCTCACACTTTACACGCATTACCCCACCGACATTACGCCATTAAAAACACCATAAATCATATATATTTCAAATAATTAAATGTCTTTATATCACTTTTAATATAAGTTAATTCGCCATTTGACCTCCTTGTGCTTTCTCGCTAAGTTGGGAGTCCGCTGGAAGCAATCTCGACGGGTGAGCAACTCGTCATATTTATGCAGTAATTGAAGACTCCCTCATTAAAACAAGTCAACCACCACTTGTGAGAACCATCACGAGAGGCCTTTGACGGAGATGCCCGGGCAATTAACGCACCGCAAGAGTGCGCGAAATTGCGGGTCCGCTCTGTGAATAAGTCCGCTCGCGGTTGGTGTGAGAGTCTCGCAGAGCCTGGGGAGGTTCACGTTATGTTGTACGATAAATCCCAAGAGAGGGACAACTGTGGTTTCGGCCTGATCGCCCATATAGAAGGCGAACCTAGCCATAAGGTCGTGCGTACCGCGATCCACGCACTGGCCCGTATGCAACACCGTGGCGCGATCCTTGCTGACGGCAAGACCGGCGACGGTTGCGGCCTGCATTTACAAAAACCTGACCGCTTCTTCCGCATGATTGCCGAAGAGCGCGGCTGGCGCCTGGCGAAAAACTATGCCGTCGGCATGCTGTTCCTCAGCAAAGATGAAAAAGAAGCTGAGGCGAGCCGTCGCATTGTTGAAGAAGAGTTGCAAAACGAGACGCTGTCCGTGGTGGGCTGGCGTGACGTTCCGACTAACCCGGACGTACTCGGTGAAATCGCGCTTTCCTCCCTGCCCCGCATCGAACAAATTTTTGTTAACGCGCCCGCCGGCTGGCGTCCGCGTGACATGGAACGCCGTCTGTATATGGCGCGCCGCCGTATTGAGAAACGCATTCAGGATAAAGACTTCTATGTGTGCAGTTTCTCCAACGTGGTCACGATCTACAAAGGCCTGTGTATGCCTGCGGATCTGCCACGCTTCTACTTAGATCTGGCCGACCTGCGCCTGGAATCAGCAATTTGCCTGTTCCACCAGCGTTTCTCGACCAACACCGTACCGCGCTGGCAACTGGCTCAGCCTTTCCGCTATCTGGCGCACAACGGCGAAATCAACACCATCACCGGTAACCGCCAGTGGGCCCGCGCCCGTGCGTATAAATTCAAAACGCCGCTGATCCCCGATCTGCAAGATGCCTCACCGTTCGTGAATGAAACCGGCTCGGACTCCAGCTCGCTCGATAACATGCTGGAACTGTTCCTGGCAGGCGGTATGGATTTGCTGCGCGCCATGCGTTTGCTGGTTCCGCCAGCCTGGCAGCAAAACCCGGATATGGACGACGATTTACGCGCATTCTTCGACTTTAACTCCATGCACATGGAGCCGTGGGACGGTCCGGCCGGTATCGTGATGTCAGATGGCCGTTATGCCGCCTGTAACCTCGACCGTAACGGTCTGCGTCCGGCGCGTTATGTCATCACCAAAGATAAGCTCATCACCTGTGCCTCTGAGGTAGGGATCTGGGATTACCAGCCGGACGAAGTGGTCGAAAAAGGCCGCGTCGGGCCAGGCGAGCTGATGGTGATCGACACCCGCAGCGGCAAGATCCACCACTCAGCTGAAACCGATAACGACCTGAAAGGCCGCCATCCTTATAAGCAATGGATGGAGAAAAACGTTCAGCGCCTGGTGCCGTTCGAAGACCTGCCGGAAGATCAGGTCGGCAGCCGCGAACTCGATGACAGCACGCTGGAAACCTTCCAGAAACAGTTTGGCTACAGCAGCGAAGAACTCGATCAGATCATCCGCGTGTTGGGTGAGAACGGTCAGGAAGCCGTCGGTTCAATGGGCGACGACACGCCATTTGCCGTGCTCTCCAGCCGTCCGCGCATCGTGTATGACTACTTCCGCCAGCAGTTTGCGCAGGTGACCAACCCGCCAATCGACCCGCTGCGTGAAGCGCACGTGATGTCTCTGGCGACCAGCATTGGCCGCGAGATGAACGTATTTTGCGAAGCAGAAGGTCAGGCGCACCGTCTGAGCTTCAAATCGCCAATCCTGCTGTGGTCTGATTTCAAACAGCTCACCACGCTCGACAGCAAACACTATCGCGCGGAAACGTTGGATCTGACTTACGATCCGACCGAGCAGAATATGGAGCAGTTCGTTCAGAAACTCTGTGACGAAGGCGAACAGAAAGTGCGTAACGGCGCGGTTCTGCTGGTGCTGTCTGACCGCAACATCGCACCAAACCGCTTACCGCTGCCTGCACCAATGGCCGTCGGCGCGTTGCAGTTGCGTCTGGTGGAAAAAAGCCTGCGCTGCGACGCCAACATCATTGTTGAAACCGCCAGCGCACGCGACCCGCACCACTTTGCTGTGCTGATCGGCTTCGGTGCGACCGCGGTTTATCCATATCTGGCCTACGAAACGCTGGCCAAGCTGGTGGATTCGCAGGTCATCGAGAAAAAATACCGTGAAGTGATGCTGAACTACCGTAACGGCATCAACAAAGGTCTGTACAAAATCATGTCCAAAATGGGCATTTCCACCGTCGCCTCTTACCGTTGTTCGAAACTGTTTGAAGCCGTCGGCCTGGCGAAAGATTTGTGCAACACCTGCTTCAACGGCGTGGTCAGCCGTATCGGCGGTGCCGGTTACAGCGACTTTGAACAGGATCTGCTGAACCTGTCCAAACGCGCCTGGCTGAAACGCAAAACATTGGATCAGGGCGGTCTGCTGAAATTTGTCCACGGCGGCGAATATCACGCATACAACCCTGACGTCGTCACCACGCTGCAAACCGCAGTGAACAGCGGCGATTACGACGACTATAAAGTCTATGCAAAACTGGTCAACGAACGTCCGGTAGCAACCTTGCGCGACTTACTGAAAGTCACGCCGAAAGGCCAGCCGATTCCGGTTGATCAGGTAGAACCGGCCGAAGGTCTGTTTACCCGCTTTGATACCGCGGCAATGTCTATCGGTGCGTTAAGCCCTGAAGCGCATGAGTCTCTGGCCGAAGCGATGAACAGCATCGGCGGACGTTCTAACTCCGGCGAAGGCGGCGAAGATCCTGCGCGTTACGGCACCAATAAAGTGTCACGCATCAAACAGGTCGCATCGGGTCGTTTCGGTGTAACGCCAGCCTATCTGGTGAATGCAGACGTTATTCAGATCAAAGTGGCGCAGGGTGCAAAACCAGGCGAAGGCGGCCAGTTGCCGGGTGATAAAGTGACGCCGTACATCGCGAAGCTGCGTTATTCCGTGCCGGGCGTGACCCTGATTTCTCCACCGCCGCACCACGATATTTATTCCATCGAAGATCTGGCACAGCTGATCTTCGACCTGAAACAGGTCAACCCGAAAGCAATGATTTCGGTAAAACTGGTTTCAGAACCGGGCGTGGGCACCATCGCGGTCGGCGTGGCAAAAGCATATGCAGATCTGATCACCATCGCAGGTTACGACGGCGGCACCGGCGCTAGCCCGCTGTCTTCGGTCAAATACGCGGGCTGTCCGTGGGAACTGGGTCTGGTGGAAACACAACAGGCGTTAGTGGCTAACGGCCTGCGTCACAAGATTCGTTTACAAGTGGATGGCGGCCTGAAAACCGGTCTGGACATCATCAAAGCGGCAATCCTTGGCGCTGAAAGCTTCGGTTTCGGTACCGGCCCGATGGTGGCGCTGGGTTGTAAATACCTACGTATTTGCCACCTGAATAACTGCGCAACGGGTGTGGCAACTCAGGATGACAAACTGCGTCGTAACCATTATCACGGCCTGCCAGAGCGTGTGACGAACTACTTCAGGTTCATCACGCAGGAAACCCGTGAAATCATGGCAGAACTGGGTGTCAGCCAGTTGGTGGATCTGATTGGTCGTACCGATCTGCTCACCGAACTCGATGGCTTCACAGCAAAACAAAACAATCTGGATCTGTCCGCGATGCTGGCAACAGCGACGCCGCACGAAGGCAAAGCGGTGTACTGCACCGAAGGCAACCCGGCGTTCGACAAAGGCCAGCTGAACAAAGACATTCTGGAACAGGCTGCGCCACATATCGATTCTAAGCAGAGCAAAGCGTTCTATTTCGATATCCGCAACACTGACCGTTCAGTTGGTGCCACATTGTCCGGTGCGATTGCTGAAAAGCATGGCGATCAGGGTATGGCGGCAGATCCGGTGCGTATTAACTTCAACGGCACCGCAGGTCAGAGCTTCGGCGTCTGGAACGCGGGCGGCGTCGATTTAATGCTGACCGGCGACGCGAACGACTACGTGGGCAAAGGCATGGCCGGTGGCCGTATTGCTATTCGTCCGCCAATCGGTTCAGCGTTCCGCAGCCATGAAGCCAGCATCATCGGTAACACCTGCCTTTACGGCGCAACCGGCGGCAAGATGTTCGCGGCTGGCCGTGCAGGCGAGCGTTTCGCCGTGCGTAACTCCGGTGCTATCACCGTAGTCGAAGGCATTGGCGATAACGGTTGTGAATATATGACCGGCGGCATTGTATGTGTGCTGGGCCGTACCGGCGTCAACTTCGGGGCTGGCATGACCGGTGGCTTCGCTTACGTTCTTGATGAAGACGGCGAATTCCGCAAACGCGTTAACCCGGAACTGGTTGAAGTCCTGGAAGTGGCCGATCTGGCTATCCATGAAGAGCATCTGCGCGGTTTGATCATCGAACACGTACAGTTGACCGCATCGACCCGTGGTGAAGAGATTTTGGCGAACTGGCCGGAATGGGCGCCTAAATTTGCCCTGGTAAAACCGAAGTCCAGTGATGTCAAAGCATTGTTGGGTCACCGTAGTCGTTCCGCAGCTGAGCTGCGGGTACAAGCGCAGTAAGAGGTTAAGATGAGTCAAAACGTTTATCAATTTGTCGACTTACAGCGTGTTGATCCGCCGAAAAAAGCGCTGAAGATCCGTAAAATTGAGTTTGTGGAAATTTACGAGCCGTTCTCAGCAACTCAGGCCGCATCGCAGGCAGACCGCTGCCTGTCTTGTGGTAACCCTTACTGTGAATGGAAATGTCCTGTACATAACTACATTCCGAACTGGCTGAAGCTGGCAAACGAAGGTCGCATCATGGAAGCCGCCGACCTCGCGCACCAGACCAACAGCCTGCCGGAAGTTTGCGGGCGTGTCTGCCCGCAGGACCGACTGTGCGAAGGTTCCTGCACCCTGAATGATGAATTCGGTGCGGTGACCATTGGTAACATCGAGCGCTACATCAACGATAAAGCGATCGAAATGGGCTGGCGTCCGGATATGTCTCACGTGCAGCCAACCGGCAAACGTGTGGCGATTATCGGTGCAGGTCCGGCAGGTCTGGCCTGTGCTGATGTGCTGACCCGTAACGGCGTGAAAGCGGTGGTTTACGATCGTCATCCGGAAATCGGCGGTTTGCTGACATTCGGTATTCCAGCCTTCAAGCTGGAAAAATCAGTGATGACCAAGCGTCGTGAAATCTTCACCGAGATGGGTATTGAGTTCCAGCTCAATACGGAAGTCGGCAAGGACATCACGATGGAAGCCTTGCTGGCAGAATATGATTCTGTCTTCCTCGGCGTTGGGACTTATCAGTCCATGCGCGGTGGCCTGCAGAATGAAGATGCACCGGGTGTTTACGACGCCCTGCCTTTCCTCATCGCTAACACCAAACAGCTGATGGGCTACGACGACTGTCAGGAAGAGCCTTACGTCACGATGGATAAGAAACGCGTCGTGGTGCTGGGCGGTGGTGACACCGCGATGGACTGTGTGCGTACTTCAATCCGTCAGGGCGCAACGCACGTCACTTGTGCGTACCGTCGTGATGAAGAGAACATGCCGGGTTCACGTCGCGAAGTGAAGAATGCGCGCGAAGAAGGCGTTGATTTCAAATTCAACCTGCAACCGCTGAGCATTGAACTGAACGATTCTGGCCGTGTGTGTGGTGTGCGGATGGCTCGTACTGAACTCGGTGCGCCAGATGCTGCTGGCCGCCGCCGTGCGGAAATCGTGGCCGGTTCAGAGCATGTTATGGAAGCCGATGCCGTGGTGATGGCGTTTGGTTTCCGCCCTCACAAAATGGAATGGCTGGCGTCGCACGACGTAGAACTCGATTCATCCGGACGCATTGTGGCTCCGGAAGGCAGCGACAACGCTTTCCAGACCAGCAACCCGAAAATCTTCGCCGGTGGCGATGCCGTTCGCGGTTCTGATCTGGTGGTAACGGCGATTGCTGAAGGCCGCAAGGCCGCAGAAGGCATCATGAACTACCTCGAAGTGTAATTTCATTTTGCCCTTCACGAAGGCCGCGAAAGCGGCCTTTTTTATGGGATACGGTGATACCCGTCGCCGAATTCAGGCAATAAAAAACCCCGCGTAACAACGCAGGGTTTTGGCTGGACGACATCAGAAGCGCGGTGTTATTTCACAACGCGTAGGGCCGGGCGACCACCACGTGGCGGAGCCGGCGGCTCATCATCCGGATCTTCTTCAGCCACATCTGGCAAATCGCCGTCAATGACTGACATGGTCGGCTCTGTCGGCTCTTCCACACTCAGATCGCCAGCAAAGGCGCCTTCGGCTTCATAAGCAGGTTCAGGCTCGAACATGGTACCGGCTCCGTTCTCACGGGCATAAATTGCCAGAACGGCGGCTATCGGTACAAAAACGTTACGCGGTACGCCACCAAAACGTGCATTGAAGCGTACATCGTCGTTGCCCAGTTCGAGATTGCCGACAGCGCGCGGCGCAACGTTCAGAACAATTTGTCCGTCACGCGCAAACTCCATCGGCACCATCACGCCAGGCATCGTCACGTCAACCACCAGATGCGGGGTTAACTGGTTGTCAAGCAACCAGTCATAAAAAGCCCGCAACAGATAAGGGCGACGCGGAGACATGTCGGTCATCTCCATACCTTAACCTCGGGTATGCAAACGCATTTCGCGCTCGGGTTCGGTCAGGGAAGCCAGGAATGCATCACGCTCAAAGACGCGAGTCATATAACCTTTCAGCTCTTTAGAACCGGCACCTGACAGCTCGATGCCCAGTTCTGGCAAACGCCACAGCAACGGAGCCAGGTAGCAATCGACCAGGCTGAACTCTTCGCTTTTGAAGTAAGGCATGTAGGAGAAGATTGGCGCAATCGCCAGCAACTCTTCGCGAAGTTGTTTACGCGCAGCATCCGCTTCGGTCGCAGAACCTTGCTCGATTTGACGCATCAGAGAATACCAGTCGTTTTCGATGCGGTGCATCATCAGACGGCTCTCGCCACGGGCAACCGGATAAACCGGCATCAGTGGTGGATGCGGGAAACGCTCATCAAGATATTCCATGATGATGCGGGATTCGAACAGCGTCAGCTCACGATCGACCAGCGTTGGCACGGTGCGATAAGGGTTGAGGTCAATAAGATCCTGCGGCAGGTGATCCATCTCAACCTGCTCGATCTCGACACTGACACCTTTTTCCGCCAGTACGATACGTACTTGATGGCTAAAAATGTCGGTCGGGCCGGAAAACAGCGTCATTACCGAACGTTTGTTGGCAGCGACAGCCATGAAAACCTCCAAGTTTATCTAGAATATTACAGCGAGTTATCGCCAGCCTGCAGTTTTTGTCCCGTAGTTTCATAGACAACCATTGGCAAGGCGAACCCAGCCAGGAAGCGCGGCAACGTCAACTGCTCGGCGAACAGGCACAAAAGTGTGTGATAGTTTACCAGATTTTACGCACGCTGTGGGGGACGCTGAGACGATTTCATGGTGAATTGTGTGTCAGGAGATCTTTTCTTCCGAAAAATCGGAATAGTGGGCATAAAAAAACCCGGTGAAACACCGGGTTTTTGACGCTGATTTTCGTGCCGAAGCACTGAGCTGCATAAGCAGCAGAAAATTAACGTTTGGAGAACTGAGGACGACGACGTGCTTTACGCAGACCGACTTTCTTACGTTCAACCTGACGAGCATCGCGAGTTACGAAGCCTGCTTTACGCAGTTCGCCACGCAGATTTTCGTCATATTCCATCAGTGCACGGGTGATACCGTGACGGATAGCACCAGCTTGACCGGAGATACCACCACCTTTAACGGTGATGTACAGGTCGAATTTCTCAACCATGTCGACCAGTTCCAGTGGTTGACGAACTACCATGCGGGCAGTTTCACGACCAAAGTACTGTTCCAGGCTACGCTGGTTAATTACGATGTTACCACTACCCGGTTTGATGAAAACACGAGCGGCGGAGCTTTTGCGGCGACCAGTGCCGTAGTATTGATTTTCAGCCATTGCCTATAATCCCGAATTAAATGTCAAGAACTTGCGGTTGTTGCGCCGCATGAGTGTGCTCGTTACCCGCGTAAACTTTCATTTTACGGTACATTGCACGACCCAACGGGCCCTTTGGCAACATGCCTTTAACCGCGAGCTCGATCACGCGTTCAGGACGGCGAGCGATCATCTCTTCAAAGGTCGCTTGCTTGATACCACCGATGTGGCCGGTGTGATGGTAATAAATCTTGTCGTTACGCTTGTTGCCGGTTACAGCAACTTTTTCTGCGTTCAGAACGATGATGTAATCACCAGTATCAACGTGCGGAGTGTATTCCGCTTTATGTTTGCCACGCAGACGGCGGGCCAGTTCAGTGGCCAGGCGACCTAAGGTCTTGCCGGTAGCGTCAACTACGAACCAGTCACGTTGTACGGTTTCCGGTTTAGCTGTAAAAGTTTTCATTAAAAGCTTACCCAATTAAAGTTACACGTTGGCGAACACCCGAACGCTTACTTGTTTATAAAATAAGTATTTGAGGTTCACACGACCATCGTCCAGCAAACCTACCCCTTCGAATAGCCAATGCTGGCACTTATAAAGTTTCGGGAAAAAAACTTTGTAGTAACGTGGGGTCGCAAGATTATAGAGAAGTCCTCTGCAAAGATCGAACCCTTTTTCGACAAAAAGAAAGATTTCCCTCACGTCGCCCGGAGGGTTCACTTTGCATAACCGGCAGACGCTTTTATATCACGAATCGGGCAAATAATAACCAATCCATAATCAGGGCAGATGCGGACGTTTGAGATATTCCTCGCTTTGCATCTCCTGAAGGCGTGACAAACAGCGCTGGTATTCAAACTTCAGCCGTTCGCCCTGATAAATCTCAAACATCGGCACCGCCGCTGAAATCACCAGTTTCACATGACGTTCATAGAACTCATCAACCAGTGCCAGAAAACGCCGCGCCGCATTCTCGCTGTCAGCAGCCATCACCGGAACGTTATGCAGCAATACGCTGTGATAGATTTTCGACAGCGCAATATAGTCAAGCTGGCTGCGCGCCTCTTCACACAAGGTATGAAATTCTACCGCCAAAACGCCGTCTACCGCCGCGAGCGCCTGCAACGGCCGGTGATTCACTTCCAGCATGACCGGTTCAGCACCAGAATCTCCGTTGTGGTTGCCGGTCAGTTTCCCCAGCATGCTTTGCATCGCCACCGTCGCTTCCGGGCCCGCCGGAGACAGCCACAAATTCGCCTGCGTTAATGTGCGCAAACGATAATCAATGCCCGCATCCACATTCAGCACGTCACAGTATTCTTTAATCAGATCGATGGCGGGCAGGAAACGCGCGCGCTGCAACCCGTTTCGGTACAGCTGATCAGGCGGAATGTTAGACGTCGCAATCAGCGTGATACCGCGTGCAAATAAGGCCTGCAACAGCGTCGCCAGCAGCATCGCGTCGGTAATATCCGAGACAAAAAACTCATCGAAACACAGGACATCAGTTTCGGCTTTGAATTTATCCGCGATCACTTCCAGCGGATCTTCCTGCCCCTGAAGCTGCGTCAGTTCTTCATGCACACGCAGCATAAAGCGGTGGAAGTGCAGGCGCAGTTTGCGTTCGCCGGGCAGACTGTGGAAAAACAAATCCATCAGCCAGGTTTTACCGCGCCCGACACCGCCCCACATATAAAGGCCCTGAACCGGGCGTTGGGCTGTTTTTACCGGCGCTTTGCCGAACAAACGCCCCAGCAAGCCACCGCGTGCTGCCGTGGCAGGCGCCGACGCTGGCAGAGCAGAAAGCGCCTGATAAATAACATCCAGCTGCGCTACGGCCTGCTTCTGAACGGCATCCGGCTGGAACTCACCGGCATCAACTGCACTCTGATAAAGGGTAAGGGGTGATTTGGGTTGCATCGTAGTTAACGTCCCTGAGAAAAAAAATTTACGTTTTTCACGTTGTTTAGCTGCTTTTTTGCCGTGGGTTCGCCGCATTTCCCTGCTGTCTGTGTATGAAAAAAACGACAGGTGGCAGTGATTTTCCCGGCAGGATTCCACTCTGACAAGGTTAACGGTTATAGTGGAGCTATTGCATGACGAATTCGTGTGACAATTACGTTAAAACCATTGTCAAAAAAAGTTAAGTCATAAAAGTTACGTGAAAAAGCCCTGCGGGACAACGAAGTCAAAATAGGAGTCATTATGACCTGGGAGTATGCACTCATTGGATTAGTGGTCGGTATCGCGATTGGTGCGGTGGCGATGCGCTTTGGTAATCGTAAATTACGTGATCAACAAGTCATGAAAAACGAGCTGGAGAAAAGCAAGGCAGAACTCGATGAGTATCGTCAGGAACTGGTGGGCCACTTTGCCCGCAGCGCCGAGTTGCTTGATAACATGGCGACTGATTACCGTCAGCTTTATCAGCATATGGCAAAAAGTTCTAACAACCTTCTGCCGGATATGCCTGAGCACGATAATCCGTTCAACTACCGTCTGACAGGGTCTGAAGCCGATAACGATCAGGTTCCGGTTCAGATGCCACGCGATTATTCTGACGGCGCATCAGGTCTGCTGCGCGGCGAGCGTCCGGTTCGTAAATAACAGACGTCATTAACCGGTGCGATCCACGGCACCGGTGCTTATAACGGCGCATGTTTCATGCATGTGCCGTTCTTCTGACCTGATCCTTCCCGTGCTGTGAATCACTGTTCTATTGTTCCTAACTGACGTCCATTACAGAAAGCGAGAGAGTTATCCTGATGAAGAAAAAGTCATTTTTGCTCAGTGTGTTAGCTGTTAGCCTTGGATTAACTTTCGCTTCTGCGCCTATGGCGAGTGCTGCTTTACCTACGGAAGTTCAGGGACAGCCCCTGCCCAGCCTGGCTCCGGTGCTTGAAAAAGTGCTGCCCGCTGTGGTTGGCGTTCAGGTTTCCGGCACGCAGCCGCCAAGTGCGGACGTTCCTCCGGAATATAAATTCTTCTTCGGTCAGCAAGATCCTGAGCCGAATACCGGGCCGCAGCCTTTCGAAGGGCTGGGTTCTGGCGTCATTATTGATGCGGCAAAAGGCTACGTGCTTACCAACAACCATGTGGTGAATAACGCCGATAAAATCAGCGTTCAGCTTAACGACGGTCGCGAATACAAAGCCAAACTTATCGGCAAAGACGATCAGTCGGATATTGCCGTGATCCAGCTGATTGATGCCAAAAATCTGACCCAAATTACGATGGCCGATTCCGATAACCTTCGCGTCGGCGATTTTGCGATTGCCGTGGGTAACCCGTTTGGCCTCGGCCAGACCGTCACATCCGGCATTGTTTCGGCGCTGGGTCGCAGCGGCCTGAATCTTGAAGGGCTGGAAAACTTTATCCAGACAGATGCTTCGATTAACCGCGGTAACTCCGGCGGCGCATTGCTTGACCTGAAAGGTGAACTGATTGGTATTAACACCGCCATTATTTCCTCGCAGGGCGGCAGCGTCGGCATCGGTTTTGCCATTCCGGTTAACATGGCCAAAAATCTCAGTCATCAGTTGATCGAATTCGGCGAAGTGAAGCGCGGTCTGCTGGGGATTCGTGGCAGCGAAATGACACCAGAACTGGCTCAGGCATTTAAGCTGGACAGCCAGCGCGGGGCTTTCGTCAACGAAGTTCTGCCTGATTCGGCTGCGGCGAAAGCGGGCATTAAATCCGGTGACGTTCTGGTGACGCTGCAAGGCAAAACCCTGAGCAGTTTCGCTGAATTGCGGGCGAAAGTCGGGACCGCGGGGCCAGGCGTCACTATGCAAATCGGTTTATTGCGCGACGGCAAACCAATGACCGTCAGCGTCACGCTGGATAAAAGCCCGGCGGTGGAAGTCAGCATTGAGAAACTCAATCCGGCACTTCAGGGCGTCACGTTGAGTGACCCGGCCGATAAGAACACCAAAGGCGTTCATGTCGATGACGTGAAAAAAGGCACGCCAGCGGATCAGATCGGCCTTGAGAAAGACGATGTCATTATCGGCGTAAACCGTGAGCCTCTCGAGAATCTGGCGGCATTCCGCAAAATCCTCGAAAGCAAACCCGACCTGATCGCGCTGAGTATTTTGCGTAAAGGTCAAAATATCTATTTATTCATGCCGTAATGCGTTGAAAATCGGATGCAGATGCTGCTGCGTCCGATTAACTCATGCTATCCTTCAGTCACTTTTCCTCTCGCACCCCATATATCCATGTTTGTTAAGCTATTGAGATCTGCTGTTATCGGCCTGATTGTCGCTGGCATTTTGCTGGCGGCGGTCCCTATGTTGCGTAAAAACATCTCAGAACCGATATTTAACCGTAATTTCAATCAGGACAGCGAACAGCCTGTCAGCTTTAACGGCGGTGTCCGTCATGCAGCGCCTGCGGTTGTGAATGTTTATAACCGTAATATGGGCAACAGTTCGCAAAACGAGCTGGCGATCCGCACGCTGGGTTCCGGCGTGATCATGAATGACAACGGTTATATCCTCACCAACAAACATGTGGTGAATAATGCCGACCAGATTATTGTTGCCCTGCAGGATGGCCGCGTTTTTGAAGCCCTGCTGGTGGGTTCAGACAGCCTGACCGATCTGGCCGTTCTCAAAATCAACGCCGGCAACTTGCCGGTAATTCCGATTAACCCGCGCAGAACGCCGCACGTTGGCGATGTGGTCATGGCAATCGGAAATCCTTACAACCTCGGCCAGACCGTGACGCAGGGTATTATCAGTGCCACCGGTCGTATTGGCCTCAGCCCTTCCGGCCGTCAGAATTTCCTGCAAACCGATGCTTCGATCAACCAGGGCAACTCCGGCGGTGCGCTGGTCAACTCACTGGGCGAGCTGATGGGGATCAATACCCTGTCCTTTGACCAGAGCAACGATGGCGCGACCCCGGAAGGCATTGGCTTTGCCATCCCGACTGCGCTGGCGACCAAGGTGATGGGCAAGCTCATCCGCGATGGTCGCGTCATTCGCGGGTATATCGGCATCAGCGGGCGTGAAGTTTCGCCACTGCACGGGCCGAACAACGGGCTGGATCATATTCAGGGAATTGTGGTTAACGAAGTAACCGCTAACGGCCCGGCGGCGAATGCGGGAATGCAGGTCAGCGATGTAATTGTTAACGTGAATAATAAGCCTGCGATTTCCGCCATCGAAACCATGGATCAGGTGGCCGAAGTCCGCCCTGGTACGGTGATTCCGGTTGAGATTATGCGCAACGGGCAGAAGCTGACATTGCAGGTCACCGTGCAGGAGTATCCTGAACACTGATTTACGTAACCGTTGAACAGATAAAGAAAAAAGCCGGAAAGGTTTCCCCTTCCGGCTTTTTTAATGCGCGCGGCGTAAAGTTTACTCGCCTTTGAAACGCTCAATTTTGGCGCCGAGTTGACGCAGTTTATCTTCGATGCGCTCGTAGCCACGATCGATGTGATAAATACGGTCAACGACAGTCACGCCTTCTGCGATGCAACCGGCCAGAACCAGGCTGGCAGACGCGCGTAAATCCGTCGCCATTACCTGCGCGCCAGACAGTTTCTCAACGCCGTGGCAAATCAGGGTGCTGCCTTCGATTTCAGCATGAGCGCCCATACGGATAAGCTCAGGGATGTGCATGAAGCGGTTTTCGAAGATAGTTTCGGTAATCACACCGGTACCTTCCGCCACCAGATTCAGCAGGCTGAATTGTGCCTGCATATCAGTCGGGAAGCCCGGATGCGGCGCAGTGCGGAAGTTGACTGCTTTAGCGCGTTTGCCATGCATGTCGAGACTGATCCAGTCTTCGCCCACTTCGATATCGGCACCGGCTTCACGCAGTTTTGCGAGTACAGCATCCAGCGTGTCAGGACGGGCTTCACGGCAGGTAATTTTGCCACCGGAAATAGCCGCTGCAACCAGGAAAGTCCCGGTTTCGATACGGTCAGGAACAACACGGTAAACACCGCCACCCAGACGTGCGACGCCTTCGATGGTGATCTTATCGGTACCCGCACCGGTGATTTTTGCACCGAGCGTGTTAAGGAAATTAGCGGTATCGACAATCTCCGGCTCACGCGCGGCGTTTTCGATAATGGTCGTGCCTTCCGCCAAGGTCGCTGCGCTCATGATGGTCACGGTGGCGCCCACGCTGACTTTGTCCATCACGATATGCGCGCCTTTCAGACGGCCATCAACGGATGCTTTTACATAACCTTCTTCCAGCACAATAGTCGCACCGAGCTGTTCCAGGCCGGTAATGTGCAGGTCAACAGGGCGCGCGCCGATCGCACAGCCGCCCGGCAGGGAAACTTCACCACGACCAAAACGCGCCACCAAAGGACCGAGAGCCCAGATGGAGGCACGCATGGTTTTCACCAGATCATACGGCGCACAAAACTCATTGACCGCGCTGGCATCCACGAACACAGAACCGTTGCGTTCGATTTTGGTGCCTAACTGGTTCAGTAATTTGATAGTGGTATCGATGTCTTTCAGGTGAGGAACGTTCTGGAGTTCAACAGGTTCCTCAGCAAGCAGTGCGGCAAACAAAATAGGAAGTGCGGCATTTTTTGCACCAGAGATAGTAACTTCGCCACTCAGACGAGTCCCACCCTGTACACGAAATTTATCCATTATGACTGCTCTCTTAAATTTCAACTCTGATTAAATACGAGGAAGCTGCCGGCGCTCCGGCAGTCTTATAAACCGCTCAGTTTACGGTCACGCGCCCATTCTTCCGGGGTATAAGCCTTAATAGACAACGCATGAATTCGATTGTCGGCGATGTATTCCATCAGCGGGGCGTAAACGGTCTGCTGTTTTTTCACGCGGCTCATGCCATCAAACATCGCACCAACGACAATGGCCTGAAAATGACTGCCATCGCCAGTAATGTGGGCTTCATCCAGTGCCAACGCGTTCATCAGCACTTCTTTAATTTCACTCGTTTCCATAGGGATCTATTCTTCTGAAGAATCATAACAGCCCGATATCTTATAGGGATCGGACCAAATCTTAAACCACGAAAAAGCCCCTGAGGAGGAGTTTCGCACAGGGGCTTTGTGGACATTAAGGCAACGATTTACATCACGCCGCCTAACCTCCCGTAACTGTTCACTTATTTGCCAGTGAGTCAGTCGGGATAATGTCCTGAAGATTATATAACGCAATCAGTGTATGCAGCCGGTCGGTAATGCCTGCGATGGTCAGCGCACTCCCCTGCTGGCTGGCTTCTTCGCGCAGATGCACTAACAGCGCCAGGCCCGAAGAATCCACGCGTTCAAGCCCGGACACGTCCAGAGTGGTCACGCCGGACATCAGTTTTTTACGCGCATCCCAAAAAGCCACCAGCGTTTCGCGATCCAACTCACCCTGCAAGGTCAGTCGCGGCGGCTGCGATTCCCAGCGCAGAGCTTCACTCATTATTGCTTATCCAGTGTGATCGGCTGAGCAGCGGCTTGTTTCAGACGGGCAGTCAGGCCATCGATGCCTTTCTGACGCAGGATGTCCGCCCACTCGTTCTGCTTGGTCGAAATCATGCTCACGCCTTCTGCAATCATGTCATATGCCTGCCATTCGCCGGTGCGGCTGTTTTTACGCCACTGGAAATCCAGACGTACTGGCGGACGGCCATTAGGATCGGTGATGGTGACGCGGATAGCGATGATATCTTTGTCCGCATAAGACTGTTCAGGCTGCACGGTGTAGCTCTGGCCGTTGTACATCGCCAGTGCCTGACCATAGGCCTGCTGCAAATATTCAGAGAACGCCGCAAAGTATGCGTCACGTTGTGCAGGCGTTGCCTGTTGGTAATAGCGGCCTAATACCAGCGCACCGGCATATTTAATCTGCACGTACGGCAGCAGTTCATCACGAACGATCTGGCGCAGGTAGTTAGGATCCTGCTTGATTTTAGGCTGTTCGGTTTTCAGGCGGGTGAAGGTTTTATTCGCCGCTTCATTCATCACGCTGTAAGGATTGGTTTTATCCACAGCGGCATTGGCCAGCGGAGCCATAACCACCAGCAGTGCAGCGATCACTAAACGTTTAAACATACTTATCTTCCTCTTTTATGGAGAATCCGTGATAGCAATTCTTAATGGGCAGCTGGCTGTGGCGCCGTATTAGCGTCAGGTGCAGGTGCGGCATTCCCTTCAGTTGCTGCCGGAGCAGCCGCTGCATCAGGGTCAGCCTTGCCGTCGCCGCTTTTATAAAGGAACTGGCCAATCAGGTCTTCGAGAACCAGTGCGGATTTCGTGTCCTGAATGACGCCACCGTTTTTAAGGATAGTCGTTCCCATCTCCGGGTCTTCAAATCCAATGTTCAGCGCCAGGAATTGTTCACCCAGTAAACCCGAGGTACGGATAGCCAGCGTACTGGTGCTTGGGATCTGGTTGTATTTCTGGTCGATATCCATTTCCACTCGCGGAGAATAATTTTTATCCAGCGTAATGCTGCTGACGCGACCGATCACCACACCGCCAACTTTCACCGGCGAGCCGCTTTTCAGGCCACCGATATTGTCGAAGTCCGCAGAAATACGGTAAGTCGGATCCGAACCGATAGAACGGATGTCAGCCACTTTCAGGCACAAAAAGACCACCGCAATCAACGCGATGATTAAAAATGCGCCAACCCAAATCTCACTCTTTTTCGTTTGCATGGTTTAATTTCCAAACATCAGTGCTGTCAGCACAAAATCCAATCCCAGCACCGCCAGTGACGAATGCACCACAGTACGTGTCGTTGCCCGGCTGATCCCTTCGGATGTCGGGATCGCATCATAGCCATTGAACAACGCAATCCAGGTCACGGTGATAGCGAAAACAAGGCTTTTAATCAGGCAGTTAAGCAAATCTGTCCGCCAGTCTACGGCAGTTTGCATCGCAGACCAGAAGAAACCGCTGTCGATCCCCTTCCAGTCCACGCCAACCAGTGAACCGCCCCAAATCCCGACGGCAACGAAAATCGCCGTCAGCAGGGGCATGGAAATCAGACCGGCCCAGAAGCGCGGTGCCACAACGCGGCGCAGCGGATCAATCGCCATCATTTCCAGGCTGGAGATTTGCTCAGTGGCTTTCATCAGACCCAGTTCAGCGGTTAACGCAGAACCCGCACGCCCGGCAAACAGCAGCGCGGTCACGACCGGACCAAGCTCACGCAATAACGACAACGCCACCATCATGCCCAGACTGGCTTCGGCGCTGTACGTGGTCAAAATAAGATATCCCTGCAACCCCAGAACCATGCCGATGAACAACCCGGAAACCAGAATGATTAACAGAGAAAGCACGCCAACGCTGTAGAGTTGCTTTATCAGCAGCGGCCATTGCTTGGCAAATTGCGGCTTACCGACTAATGCCCGGAAGAGCATTAAACCGGCACGGCCAAAGGACGCACAGGTGTTTATCCCGCTGCGCCCGACTGAGGCTAATGCCTTAATTAACATGGGTACTCCATCATCCGAGCAGCTCGGTTTTGTAATCACCGGCAGGGAAACGGAAAGGCACCGGTCCGTCGGCAATACCATCAAGGAACTGACGAACCCGCGGATCAGGATTATTTTGCAGCTCCTCGGGCGTTCCTTCAGCAATAACATGTTGTGCTGCAACAATATACGCGTAATCCGCAATGCTCAGCACTTCAGGTACGTCATGGGAAACCACAATACAGGTCACGCCCAGCGCATGGTTCAGCTCGTCGATCAGTTTGACCAGCACGCCCATCGTGATCGGATCCTGCCCCACGAAAGGCTCATCAAACATGATGAGTTCAGGGTCAAGCGCAATGGCACGCGCCAGCGCGACACGACGCGCCATGCCGCCGGACAATTCCGCAGGCATCAGTTCACCGGCACCGCGCAGCCCGACGGCTTCGAGCTTCATGGTCACGGTACTGCGCAGCAGTTCTTCCGGTAATTTACTGTGCTCACGTAACGGGAACGCGACATTTTCGAACACATTGAGGTCGGTAAACAATGCACCGGACTGAAACAGCATGCTCATTTTTTTGCGTGATTCGTAAAGCTTTCGGCGTGACAGCGCAGGAATGTTGTCTCCGTCAAACCAGATTTCACCTTTATCCGGCGTAAGCTGGCCGCCGATAAGACGCAGGAGCGTCGTTTTACCGATCCCCGAAGGCCCCATAATGGCGGTGACTTTGCCTTTCGGCACGGTCATGTTTATCTCTTCGAAAATGGGACGATCGCCGCGCACGAAACTCATGCCTTTGATCTCAACCAGATTCGATTCGCTTTGACTCATTCAGTTTATCCCTTCGGAATGCTTTCGCTAAGAATACGTCTGACCCTCACGGGGTGTCGTATAACTTTGGTATTTTTACAAAAACTTACCCCGCTTTCGTTACCAAAGTTGCCATCGATTTACTTTTCCGTCACAGACGGTCAAAATCAACGAATTACCATTTTAAATTAAAAGCCTTCATCGTCTAACATACAGGAACCTGCTGGCCGCGTTTTCAGACAAAATGTCGCCTTAGCTCATGTTGACGAAGGAATCGCCTGCCTTTCAAGGCGACGAACCTCGCATTATACCCAATAAAGGATGTTTCATGCTTCTCGCTATCGTACTGATGATTGTCGGCCTGTTACTGCTTGTTTACGCCGCCGATCGTCTGGTGTACGGAGCCGCTGTGCTGGCACGCTCGCTGGGCATGCCGCCACTGGTGATTGGCATGACCGTCGTCGGCGTGGGCATATCACTGCCTGAGCTGGTGGTTTCCACCACCGCCGCCATCAACGATCAAATGGATTTGGCCGTTGGAAACGCAATTGGTTCGAATATCATTAATATTCTTCTGATTTTGGGCGGTGCCGCCCTGATTCATCCACTTTCCGTTCGTTCTGATATATTACGCCGCGAACTCCCTCTATTGTTACTGGTCACAGCGCTGTGCGGTTTTCTGCTCAGTGACGGCGAACTCAGCCGGCTCGATGGCGTTTTACTGCTGGCCAGTGCCGCCGCGTTTATGATGCTGGTGATTAAAATCGCCCGGGCGGCTGAAAAAGAAGGGCTGGACACGCTGACGTACGAGCAAATGTCTGAACTTCCGCAAGACAGCAGCAACACTGTGGCATTTCTGTGGCTGGCATTGGGCTTTATTATCATGCCACTGGCGTCAGGCATGATTGTCGACAACAGTACAGTGATTGCACGATATTTAGGCGTGAGCGAACTGGTGATTGGTCTGACGGTCATCGCTATCGGCACCAGCCTGCCGGAACTGGCAACGTTTATCGCCGGTGCGATTAAAGGTGAAGATGATATCGCGCTGGGCAATATCATCGGCGCCAATATTTTTAACACCTGCCTGGTGCTGGGATTACCCGCACTGGTGGCACCGGGTTCGTTCAACCCGGATGCGTTTCACCGCGACTACTGGGTGATGCTGGCGGTCAGCGTGGTGCTTTCCGGTTTGTGCCTGATGCGCAAACACCGGATCGGGCATCTGGCCGGAGCATTATTGCTGTGCGGATTTATCGCCTATATGGCGGTGCTGTTCCTGTTACCGGACAGCATCGCCTTCTGAACTCTGTCAGGAATTGACTATGGCTAACTTTACCTTCGCCTCCGACTTTGATTTCCAGGCCGTCGGGCGTGATGTGCTGAAAACAGAACGTGAAGGACTTGAGCAGTTAGATCAATACATTAACGGTGATTTTACCCGTGCGTGCGAAAAAATCTTCGGTTGCACCGGAAAAGTCGTCGTGATGGGTATGGGCAAATCGGGTCATATTGGCCGCAAGATGGCCGCCACATTTGCCAGTACCGGGACTCCGGCATTTTTTGTCCACCCGGGTGAAGCCAGTCACGGCGATCTGGGCATGGTATCAAAGCAGGACATCGTTATCCTGATTTCCAACTCCGGCGAAGCGCATGAAATTCTGGGGCTGATCCCGGTGCTGAAACGGCTGAGCATTACGCTTATCTGCATGACGTCCAATCCGGAAAGCACGATGGGCAAAGCCGCCGATGTGCATCTTTGCGTCCGTGTGCCGAAAGAAGCGTGCCCGCTGGGTCTGGCACCGACCAGCAGCACCACGGCGGTATTGGTTATGGGCGATGCGCTGGCAGTGGCCCTGCTTGAAGCCCGCGGATTCACCCCTGAAGATTTCGCCCTGTCTCACCCCGGCGGAGCACTGGGTCGCAAGCTCTTGTTGCGCGTCAGCGATATCATGCACACCGGCGATGAAATCCCGCACGTCAGCCGTGATGCGTCTTTGCGCGATGCCCTTCTGGAAATCACTCGCAAAAATCTGGGCATGACGGTCATCTGCAACGATTTGATGAAAATCGAAGGGATCTTTACCGATGGTGATTTACGCCGCATCTTTGATATGGGCGTGAACATTAATAATGCGGCGATTGCCGAGGTGATGACGACCGGCGGGATCCGTGTTCGCCCTTCGCTTCTGGCGGTTGACGCACTGAATCTGATGCAGGAAAAACACATTACCTGCGTAATGGTTGCTGATGGTGACCAGTTGTTAGGTGTGTTACATATGCACGATATGCTGCGCGCTGGCGTAGTCTAATTGAGGAATAGCCCGAATGAGTAATAGCGCAGCCCTGGTGGAGACCTGCTACGGTCCGGTCAGCGCCCACGTGCTGGAACGCGCCAAAGCCGTTCGCCTGCTGATTTGCGATGTGGACGGCGTCATGTCCGACGGCCTGATCTACATGGGAAATCAGGGCGAAGAGCTAAAAAGTTTTAACGTTCGCGACGGTTACGGTATCCGTTGCCTGCTGACATCTGACATTGAGGTCGCGATTATTACAGGCCGCAATGCAAAATTACTGGAAGATCGCGCTAAAACCCTCGGTATCCGCCACTTGTATCAGGGGCAATCGGATAAGCTTTTGGCCTTCCGCGAACTGTTAGATACACTGTCCCTGCGGGCCGAAGAAGTGGCTTATATCGGGGATGATCTGATTGACTGGCCGGTCATGGCCGAAGTCGGTCTTTCCGTGGCGGTTCAGGATGCACATCCGATCCTGTTGCCGAAGGCCGATTACGTTACCCGCATCGCTGGCGGGCGTGGCGCCGTACGCGAATTGTGTGATTTGATTCTGCTGGCGCAGGGTAAGCTGGAGGACGCCAAAGGGCTGTCGATATGAGTAAAACAAAACTTTGGATTATCCTTGTTCTGACGGCCATCGTTCTGGTTCTGGTGGGCTGGTCATTGTCTGATAGCAGCGATGACGCACCGCAGGCCGTTAACGATCAGGATCCCACTTACCAGACATCCCACACGGTCACGATGGTCTATGACCCAACGGGTAGCCTGACCTATAAACTGGTTTCGGACCAGGTAAAATACTACGCCGCCGATCAGGTGACATGGTTTACCAACCCGGTCGCGACCATGTTTGACAAGAATAAAACACCAACCTGGGTGCTGCGTTCTGATAAAGCCAAGTTGACTCAGGATAAGATGCTTTATCTTTACGGGCATGTGCAGGCTGATAGCCTGACGCCTGAGACATCACAGCTTCAAAGAATCAAAACGGATAATGCCCGGGTTAACCTGACGACACAGGACGTTGCCTCAGACGATGAAGTAACGCTTTATGGCACAGGTTTTACATCTAACGGCATGAAAATGCGCGGTAATCTGCGTGATAAGACAGCACAGCTGATCGAAAAGGTAACGACCTCTTATGAAATTCAAAGCAAAAAATAAAATCCGTGATCTCCTGATCGTCAGCTCGTTGTTAGCCGTGAGCATTCCGGCCTTCGCCTTAAAAGATGACACAACGAAACCGATCACCATTGATTCCGCCAATCAGGCGCTGGATGTGAACACCAACACGGCCACCTTCACCGGTAACGTCGTAGTCAATCAGGGCACTATTCAGGTGAAAGCCGATAAAGTTGTCGTGATCCGTCCTCAGGGCGTATCCGGCAAAGAAGTGGTGGAAGGTTACGGCAATCCGGTGACGTTTTACCAGATGCAGGACAACGGCAAGCCGGTAAAAGGCCATGCGCAGAAAGTCCGCTATGAAGTGGAAAACGATCTCGTGACCCTGACCGGTAACGCATACCTCGAACAGCTCGACAGCAACGTGAAAGGCGACCGTATTACCTATCTGGTGCAGAAACAGCAAATGGAAGCCTTCAGTGATAAAGGCAACCGCGTGACGACCGTTCTGGTTCCTTCGCAGCTGCAACAAAAAACGCCTGCCGCGGGCGGCCAGCCGACCAAAAAGAGTAACTGATATTTTATGGCAAAATTAATCGCAGAGAATCTGGCAAAAGCCTACAAAGGCCGCAAGGTTGTAGAAGATGTCAGCCTGATGGTGAACTCCGGCGAAATCGTCGGATTGCTGGGGCCAAACGGTGCGGGAAAAACCACCACCTTCTACATGGTCGTCGGGATTGTGCAACGTGATGCGGGCCGTATCATCGTTGACGATGAGGACATCAGCCTTTTGCCATTGCATACCCGCGCCCGTCGCGGCATTGGCTATCTTCCGCAGGAAGCCTCCATCTTCCGTCGTCTCAGCGTGTTTGATAACCTGATGGCCGTACTGCAGATCCGCGATGATCTGAACAAAGAACAGCGTAACGATCGCGCTAATGAACTGATGGAAGAGTTCCATATTTCTCATTTGCGCGATAACCTCGGTCAGTCCTTGTCCGGTGGTGAACGTCGCCGTGTTGAGATTGCCCGCGCACTGGCAGCGAATCCCAAGTTTATCCTGCTGGATGAACCTTTCGCCGGCGTTGACCCGATTTCCGTCATCGACATCAAAAAAATCATTGAGCATTTGCGTGACAGCGGCCTCGGCGTACTGATCACTGACCACAACGTTCGCGAAACTCTCGACGTTTGTGAGCGTGCCTATATCGTCAGTCAGGGGAAATTGATCGCCCACGGCACGCCAGCCGACATTCTTGCTGATGAACAGGTTAAACGCGTTTATCTTGGTGAAGAATTCCGTCTGTGATCTGTGCCGCCGGAACCGTGCCCGTTTCGACGTAAAGTCTGACGGGAGGTCTCTGACAGAAGTTACTCAGTTTGTAATCAACGGAAATAAAACCAAGATATGAAGCAAGGTTTGCAACTCAGACTCAGCCAACAACTGGCAATGACTCCTCAGTTACAACAGGCCATCCGCCTGTTGCAACTGTCCACGCTTGAGCTCCAACAGGAGATCCAACTCGCGCTGGAGAGCAACCCTCTGCTGGAACAAACCGACCTTCATGATGAAATCGATTCGGTAGAAGCCACCGACAACGAAGCGTTAGATACCCGCGAAGCGCTCGAGCAGAAAGACATGCCCGAAGAGTTGCCGCTGGACGCCACCTGGGACGAGATTTATACCGCGGGCACGCCTTCCGGCACCGGCAACGATTACAGTGACGACGAGCTGCCAATTTATCAGGGTGAAACCACGCAGACGCTTCAGGATTACCTGATGTGGCAGGTGGAACTGACGCCGTTTTCCGACACCGATGCCGCGATTGCCACGTCCATTGTCGACGCGGTAGACGATACCGGTTATCTGACCGTTTCCCTTGACGACATCCTCGAAAGTATCGGTGACGACAACGTCAGCATGGACGAAGTGGAAGCCGTTTTAAAACGTGTGCAGCGTTTTGATCCGGTTGGTGTGGCGGCGCGTGACCTGCGTGATTGCCTGCTGATCCAGCTTTCACAGTACGCCACAGATACGCCTTTCATCGCCGAAGCGCGCCTGATTATCAGCGAACATCTGGATTTGCTGGCGAACCATGATTTCCGCGCACTTATGCGTTCAACCCGGCTAAAAGAAGATACACTGAAAGGAGCGATGCTTCTGATTCAGTCTCTTGATCCGCGTCCGGGACAATCGATCAACACCGGTGAATCCGAGTACGTGATCCCCGATGTGCTGGTGCGAAAAGTGTCAGGTGTCTGGACGGTAGAACTGAATTCCGACAGCATTCCGCGTCTTAAGATTAACCAGCAGTACGCCGCGATGGGCAATTCCGCGCGCAGCGATAGCGACGGGCAATTTATCCGCAGTAACCTGCAGGAAGCCAAGTGGTTAATCAAAAGCCTGGAAAGCCGTAATGACACGCTTTTGAAAGTCACGCGCTGTATCGTTGAGCAGCAGCAGGCGTTCTTTGAACTGGGTGAAGAATTTATGAAGCCTATGGTGCTGGCCGATATCGCCAGCGCCGTAGAAATGCACGAATCGACGATTTCACGCGTGACGACGCAGAAGTTTCTGCACAGCCCGCGTGGAATTTTCGAACTGAAGTATTTCTTTTCCAGCCATGTCAGTACAGACAGCGGCGGCGAGGCATCGTCAACCGCGATCCGGGCGCTGGTGAAGAAATTAATCGCAGCGGAGAATCCTGTAAAACCGCTCAGTGACAGTAAGTTAGCCACCCTCCTTTCCGATCAGGGAATTATGGTGGCACGACGAACCGTCGCCAAATACCGAGAGTCTTTGTCCATCCCGCCCTCAAACCAACGTAAACAGTTAGTTTGACCTCAACAGAGAAGGAAGACATTATGCAGCTCAACATTACCGGACATCACATTGAGATCACGGATCCCCTGAGAGAATTCATCACGTCGAAACTGGCCAAGCTTGAGCAGTATTTCGACCGGATAAATCAGGTGTATGTGGTGTTGAGCGTTGAAAAGGTGCAGAAAGTAGCGGAAGCCACTTTGCATGTGAACGGAGGCGAGTTGCATGCCACCTCGGAGCATCAGGATATGTACGCGGCAATTGACGGCCTGGTTGATAAACTGGCCCGTCAGCTGAACAAGCACAAAGACAAACTGAAACAGCACTGACATTCATGTAGCCAACCCTGTGCTACAAACCTTCGGGCATCGGCTTGTGACCTTCGGGAAACGAGCCGATATAGCTTTAAGGGTGAAACAGCGCCAAAGTGAAGATGACATGATTAACGATACTGCAATGCAATTAACATCGGTGCTTAATGCCGAATGCACCAAAAGCGGCGTTCATTGCGCCAGCAAAAAACGCGCACTGGAAATCATCAGTGAGCTGGCGGCCAAACAGCTAAATTTATCACCGCAGGTGATTTTTGACGCCATTTTGACCCGTGAACGCATGGGCAGCACCGGGATCGGTGCCGGGATCGCTATTCCGCACGGAAAGCTGGAAGAAGACACTTTACGTGCCGTCGGGGTGTTCATTCAGCTTGAACAGCCGATCGCTTTTGACGCTATCGATAATCAGCCTGTGGATTTGCTTTTTGCCTTGCTGGTTCCGGCAGATCAATGTAAAACCCATTTACATACCTTGTCTTTAGTCGCCAAAAAGCTGGCGGATAAAGGGGTGTGTCGTCGTCTGCGCGGAGCGCAAAGTGACGAAGAACTGTTCCAGATAATGACTGAAAACGAATAAATTACTGATTCCCGGTTGCGCGCCGGGAAAATGAATTCTGAACACTGAATGCCAGGGGAGTGACACCATGGTGCTGATGATTGTCAGCGGCCGTTCCGGTTCCGGGAAGTCGGTTGCCCTAAGGGCATTGGAAGACATGGGTTTTTACTGTGTGGATAACCTGCCGGTGGTGTTGTTGCCGCAGCTCGCCCAGACACTTGTTGAACGCAATACGTCTGCGGCCGTCAGCATTGACGTTCGCAACATGCCAGAAACACCGGAAGTTTATGAGCATGCGATGTCACAGCTGCCGGAAAGCTTCTCGCCACAGCTGCTGTTCCTCGACGCTGACCGTAATACCCTGATCCGCCGTTACAGCGACACCCGTCGTCTGCACCCGCTCTCCAGCAAAAACCTGTCCCTTGAAAGTGCAATCGATGAAGAAGCCGATTTGCTGGAGCCTTTGCGCTCTTCCGCGGATCTGATCATCGACACCTCCGAGATGTCCGTTCACGAACTGGCAGAAATGCTGCGTACGCGCCTGCTGGGCAAACGCGAACGTGAGCTGACCATGGTCTTTGAATCCTTTGGTTTCAAACACGGTATTCCGATTGATGCGGATTACGTTTTCGACGTGCGTTTCCTGCCTAACCCGCACTGGGATCCGAAGCTGCGTCCGATGACCGGCCTCGACAAACCGGTCGCTGCGTTCCTCGACCGTCATACCGAAGTACATAATTTTATCTATCAGACGCGCAGCTATCTTGAACAATGGCTGCCCGCGCTGGAAACCAACAACCGCAGTTATCTGACCGTCGCCATTGGCTGTACCGGCGGTAAGCACCGTTCGGTGTATATCGCAGAACAGCTGGCTGACTATTTCCGTTCCCGCGGGAAGAACGTCCAGTCCCGCCATCGCACGCTGGAAAAACGCAAATCATGACGGTTAAACAAACGGTAGAAATCAAAAACCGGTTAGGGATGCACGCCCGTCCGGCGATGAAGTTATTTGAACTGGTACAGAGTTTTGAGTCAGAAGTGATGCTGCGCAACGGCACAGGCATCGAGGCGGAAGCCAGCAGCGTGATCGCACTGCTGATGCTGGACTCCCCGAAAGGCCAGAAAATCGAAATCGAAGCCACCGGCCCCGATGAAGAACAGGCTCTCAGCGCCGTCGTAAATCTGATTAATTCAGGTTTTGACGAAGACTGAGGGTTAACGGACTGTTTAAGCCGTATTAAATGCGGCTTAAACAGTCGATAGCAATCGCCTTGAAGCTTTCAAAATTCTCACTGCTCAGCAAACGGCTCATCGAGCGTTCCCGCACAAACGTCACGAACAAATCGTAAATCGCCATTGCTTCCTCGTAATCCGCCTTGCTGATCGCCAGCAGGAAAATCACGTGCGCCGTTTCCCCTTCGCCCCAGGCAATGCCTTGCGGCGAAAGCAAAGTGATCACCACGGTTTTCTTTGCGAGCAATCCCAGCGAATGCGGCAGCGCAATGCCTTCGCCCAGCATGGTCGAGACAATCTCCTCGCGCTCCACCACCGACGGGTAAAACGCCTGATCGACAGAGCCTTCTTCTTCAAGCTGTGAACAAACATGGCGAAAAAGCTCCGCCTGTGTCATCGGCTCATTGACGATCATGAAGTGCTTTTCGTCGAAGAATTTTTCCAGCATATACGGGCGCGTGCGGTCGACGAGTACCAGCTTGCCGAGCTGCTCCATCTGGTATTCGGTCGGGAACGGCGACAGCACCACCACCGGCTTATTCTTCTCGGTGATACGGGCGTTGGAGATAATAAAATCTTCGTCGATGTGCTCCAGCTGCTCGTAATCACGCAGCGAAACCACCTGCTTCATCACCAGTTGAGGATACTTACGGTTAATCTGCGCCTGGATCATACGGATGGTTGAATTGCCGGTGTCGCACACCAGCATCACCTGCGGATGGCGCTGGTAGCCAATGTTGTAATGCCGCTCCAGCCCGACGCCAATATGCAGCACCAGAAAGCCGATTTCATTCTCACTCAGCGTGTAAGGCGTGTATTTACCCCAGCTGGAAACGGCCGCCAGCGTGACGTCATACGCCATCGGATAATGCTGTTTGATATTGCTCAGCAGCGGATTGGGGATATTAATCTGGTATTTCACCCGCGTAATCATGGTTTTGATGTGCGTCAGCAGATCCGCTCGCAGCTGCTTATCACCCTGCAAATCATAGTTATAGTGCGAATTGATGTACGAAAGAATGTAATCGACCAGCGACTCATCGTCGTCGGCGTTAATGTCCGTCGGTAAAATCTGCTGGACGCGGCGCGCGGCAATATTCACCCGCAGATACGCCTCTTCCGAAGCGGGAATTTCCTTACCAACCAGATTTTTCAGCTCCGCCGCCAGCCGCACAGAAACCTGCTTCACCGCCGGATCACCGTCTTCGGCATCAAAATCGGTCAGCGGATAACCGCCGGTAATGCGTTTGATCGCCACGGCGCAATAGAGGATCAGATACTGTTCGCCTTCATCCGTCAGCTGAATGGAAGACTGCGTCAGCAACTGATGCATAAAACGCGTCAGCGGCACCAGCGCTTCCGGCTCCAGACTTTCTGCTTTCAGCAGCGGATTAGCCTGCTCTTCGGCATCCAGCTGGAACAGCAAATCGGTCAGACAGGCGCGGATCGCCAGTTCAGCACCGAACAATTTCATGCCGTAGCGCGGCTTGGTTTCGATATTCAGGTGATAGCGCGCCAGATGCTCCCTCACCTCAGCCATATCATTTTGCAGGGTTCCCCGGCTGACAAACCATTCATCGGCCAGATCTTCCAGCTTTAATGAAAAAGCTGAGGTCAAAAAGCGGATCAGCAACGTCTTCACCCGCTCAGCGGCGGTGCGCGGCGTCGGGTTCGGTTTACGTTGTGTTGATTGCTGTAACGACGAAAACAGCGCCGCATCATCGATGCGCAACTGATATCCGCTGCCCCGGCTGTGGACAAACGTCGCACCAAAATCGGCGATGATTTCGTTCAGCGCAGTAATATCGGCACGCACCGTGCGCGTCGAAACAGACAGACGTTTTGCCAGTTCATCCTGAGGAAGGGTTTCGGTTTGCAGCGCATCAAATAACTGCGCCAGACGTTGATTGGGAAATCTCACCATTGTTCTTCCAGTTCGTTTCAACGAGGCTCCGTTCACGAACAAAACACGTCGTGAACGCAGTTTGTTTCTGTTGCGGCACCGCTTAAGGCGCAATCACCATCTGTGACGGGCTGCCCACAGCCACATAGTCATCCACAAATGACAGCTTGCCGTTTTCGCCAGATACCTTGAATCTGGTGATGTTATCGCTTCGTTGATTCATTGCGTAAATATATTTACCGTCCGGTGACAACGTCAGCGTTCTTGGATAGTCACCGCGCGTCCAGGTTTCATCACTCCAGGTCATCGCGCCTTCACCGGTCACGTTGATTTGCGCGATGCTGTTGTGCAGACGATTGGCAACGTACAGATGTTTGCCGTCTTTGCTCAGCACAATGCCCGCGGCGAAGTTCGTGCCTTTGAAACCGGCCGGCAGCGTGGACAAGCTGTGCAGCTCGCTGAGCGTGCCTTTTACGGCGTCAAAACGATAGCTGGTCAGCGTCGAAGCCTCTTCGTTGATCAGGAAAACGACTTTGCCGTTAGGATGAAACACGAAATGGCGGGGTCCGGCACCTTCAGAAGAGGCTTTGATAAACGGCGGATCGTTGGCTTCCAGTACGCCGGTTTCACCGTTGAGCTTCCACTGATAAATCCGGTCCAGCCCCAGATCGGTAGAGAACACGAATTTGCCGGAAGGATCTGTGGCAATCATGTGCGCGTGTGGCCCGTTGTGGTCGCTGATGGCAAAACTGCCTTCCGCCGCCGCGGCCGGTTTGCCTGCGCCTGCCGGACCGGAATCCTGCTGGCTGTTACTGGCTTCACTCAGCTTCCCGCTGATGTCCACCGGGAAGACGGCAACCACGCCGCTGATGTAGTTCGCCACCAGCAGATGATCACCTTTTGGCGTCAGCGAAAGATACACCGGCCCTGCGCCCTGCGAATCCACCTGATTAATCAGCGTCAGGCTGCCATCTTCAGGCGCAATGCGATAGGCCGCCACTGAACCATGTTTGCCACCATTGTAATGATCAATTTCGCTGCCGATAAACAGCGTTTTACCGTCATGGCTGAGCACCATCTGTGCCTGATTTGGCAACTGGCTGGCGAGCGTTTTATCGCTCAGCGCGCCGGTTTTCGGATCAAATTTAAAGCGGTAGACACCTTCCCCGTTGGGATTGTAAGTGCCGACATACGCGAAATGTGGCGTTGTAGAAGTCATTGTTTTTTCTGCTGCGTAGAGCGGCATGGCCGAAACGGCCAGCATCGCGGAGGTTAAACCTGAAATCAGAAACCAGTTTCTCATACATTTCCTCAAACCTGGGTTGTCAGACAAACGAGAGGCTCAGCGCCCGTTCAGTGGATGAAGGACGCTGAGTGTTTAACCGCGCAGACGGCTTACCGCGCAGGAAAGGTCAGAACCTTCAGCCCACCAGTTTTTTGACGCTGGCCAGCAGGGTTTTCACATCTTCAGGACGGGTATTGCCCGACGCGCTGTCGATGATTGAGCTGTAGATATGCGGGATGATTTTGGTCACGCCCGCGGCCAGTGCGATTTCCATGATTGGCTCGAAGTTTTCCAGATCGATACCGCCGGTTGGCTCCAGCCAGAAATCCTGTTCTGCACAGGCACGCGCCACGGCAGCGAATTCTTCACGAGTTTTCAGGCCGCCCATCGGGAAATATTTCACCGAGCTGCCGCCCATGTCTTTGAGCAGCGCAATGGCGGTTTCCACCGGCACAATGGCGTCACTGGCCGCGGAGCTTAGCGGGCCGGTGTTAATTTTGACGAAACCGACTTTGCCGGTCGGCGAAATCAGGCCGTTGACCACGCTGTCGTTTTGACCAAGCAGCGCACGGCTGGTGCCGACACCGGTGAAGACCTGATTCACATGCTGCGGCTGAACGTGTTGTGAAATCTGGCTGACCATCAGCGACTGACGCGGATCTCCCGCGCCTAAGCCAACGGACAAAGCGTTTTCGATAAGCTCCGCGTACTCCTTCATGTCCGTTACCGCACTCGCAACGTCCGGATAATTTTTGGAAAGCACACCGACCAGAACATGACCTTCTGCCGCCTCATAGATTTCACGGGCATTGTCTTTCGAGCCAGCCAGCACATTCAGGCACACGCGGTCACGGTAGAAATTCGGGGTCAGCTTCATGCTTTCTCTCCACTAAAAAGTTGTTTAAAACGTTCTGCGACGATGGCGAGCTGCGGCGGCGTCACGCTGCGCACATCAACTTCAATCTTGCCTTCGTTAGCGCGGTAGCCACGGAAATAAATCGCGATATCGCCGGTTTTCATCGCATCCACAATGGCTTTGGTTTTCCAGCCCAGTACCGTTTCATCGAACGTAATTTCCGTACGCGCAATATCACGCCCGGCGCTGTCCCAGACCACGCGTCCGGTGACGCCGTTAATTTCATTCAGGCTGGCGATAAATGGCGTCATCTTGTCGACCATTTCCTGCCCGGTGGTTTTGGGTTGCGTGATGTAGCTTTCGATGGCCTGCGTCAGGCCGAGAATGCCCTCTTTGCCGACTTTCATCGCACGGCCAATCCCGCCCGATTGCAGTTTCACCCATTCGACGTACTGTTTTTTGCCGAGCACCAGACCGCTGGTCGGCCCTTCGATGGCCTTCGCGCCGCTGTAAATCACCAGATCTGCGCCCATTTCGTAATAACAGGTCAGGTCTTCTTCTGCGGCAGCATCAACGATCAGCGGCAGGTTATGCTCACGGGCAACGGCAGCGGCTTCCGCCACCGAAAGAATGCTTTTCTGCACGCTGTGATGTGATTTGATGTACAAAATGGCGGCAGTGCGTGGCGTAATGCAGGCCGCAAGCTGGGCGGCTGAACATTCGTTGGCATAACCGGCTTCCACGACTTTGCCGCCGCCCATTGTCACCATCGTGCCCACCGGCGCACCGAAATTCACGTTGTGGCCTTTTGGCAGCACGATGTCGTGAGGGACTTCCAGCGGTGCGGCATGCAGGTTTTCCAGCAGCCAGGCGTTATCTTTCACAATCACCGCCGCGACCGACTGCGCAATCCCGGCAGACGCACAGGACACCACCACCGCGTTTTCCACGTTCAGCAGTTTGGCGATATAAGCGCCGGTTTTGTTCACCAGATCCTTCATCTCGAAGTAGTGATTCAGGCCGGTGTTGACCACCGCCGCCACTTCTTCACGCGGCGTGGAAACACCCAGCGCCGTCATGCGACCGGACGCGTTAATCACCTGTTTCAGCAGATATTTTTCATACAAAGATTGTTCAGAAGACATGAGCAGATTTCCCTTCTTCGGTTAACAGAGTGACACCCGCGACCACGGCGGCCAGAGGTACCAGCAAACTTTCGCCCTTCACGGACTGACCTTCGGAATCGACAAATACCTGCGGCGCAAAACGCTGCTCGAACAGAGTCAGGTCGGCGTCAGCGCCCACTTCGAGACGGCCTTTGGCAGGCAGGCGTAAAGCATCGGCGGCGTGTGAAGTGACGCAATCAATCACCTGCGTCAGTGTCATGCCTACGCTAAAGAACTTCGACATGACGGTCGCCAGGCTATGCACCGGCCCGTTCATGCGGTTGCGGCAGTAAATATCGGAGCTGATGGTGTGGGGCAAAATGCCCTGCTTAATCGCCCGTTCCGCCACTTCAAAACTGAAACTTGCGGTCCCGTGACCGACATCCAGCCGCACGCCGCGGCTCAGCGCGCGCTTAATGGAATCGCGCAGTACACCTTCTGGCGAGAGGATGCGGTTTGGCTTGCCGTTATAGCAGTGCGTGATGATGTCGCCTGATGTCAGCAAATCGGCGATTTCATCGAGGTTCGGCGGGTTATTACCGATATGCACCATCAGCGGCAGACCGTTGTTTTCCTGCTGAATTTCTTTGGCGCGCACCAGCGGTTTAATACCGTTCTGGCCGACCACGCTGCTGCTCATGCGCGCTTTGATGCCGATAATAAAACCGGTGTTTCGCGCGATGGCGTCACGCACGCCGACTTTGTCGATCTGCGTCATATCCGCCAGTTCGTTCTGCGTGACGATGCCGGTGCGCGCGATATTCAGGAACGCGTAGACGTTGGTTTTCGCCGCTCGGGTGATCTGATAGAAATCGTCGACATCATTCGCGCCGGTGCTGCCGGCATCCGCCACCGTGGTGACACCACAGGCGATGCCAATCAAATCGGCATCGTCATGATAAATGGGTGATTTCGGGTAACAGTGAACGTGGGAGTCAATCCAGCCTGCGCTGGCGTAAACTTTGCCCTGAAGGTCGAGTGTCTGGCGGGCTGTGGCGTCGGGTGCCAGCGTGCCGATGGCGGCGAATTTGCCGCCCTGAATTGCAATATCAGTCAGGCTGCCGTCTGTGCTTTTTGCCTGTCGGATGATTAAGTCATACATACGACGTTCTCCATAATCTCAGGCGCCAGAGAAATCCTGACGCCTGATTACTGCTTTCTTATTGAAGTACTTACAGTGATACCGGGAAGATAGCGCCCAGCACCATCGCACCGAGAATGGCACCGCCGGTGATAGGTTTCTGCCACAGGTAGAAGCCCAGCGCGCCAAGCAGTGATCCCAGGCCGATTGGAATCGACGCGGCCATCGCGGAGAGGATAATCAACGGCCCGAGGAAGCGGCCGGAGGCGTTACCCGCACCCATCATCACGTCCGCACCGTAGGTGGAATTGCTCTGATTGATGGTAAATTTACGCGCCAGAATAATGATGTAGCCCACAGCTAAACCGAGGATCAGGCCGGTCACCAGCGAAGCGGCAAAGTTCGCCACCGGGAAGATAATCCCCGCGCCGAGCAACAGTGCCGGAACGCCCAGACCAATACCGGTCTGGATCGCGCCGCCGATATCCAGAATACCGACCAGCGAACCTTCGATAATGCGGGCAAACAGGAAGCTGGCACCGAAGGCCGCCACTGCGCCGTACACACCGGTATCCATGCCTGAACGCAGCATCGACACAAACGCCACTTCGTTAAAAGCACCAATGCCATACAGGTAATACATGTGTGTCCCGGCGAAAACGCCTGACGACAGCAGTCCGACAAAAATCGGGAACGACCACTCGGCGTACCAGAAACCACGTTTGGCTTGTTCTTCCATTGTCATGTTCCTCTTACTTGCCGCTGAGTGAGTTGTGAATGCCGTTCAGCCACGCGGGAACATCCAGCATGAAAGACTGCAACAGTTTGACGTCGAAACCGCGGAAGAAGCCGCTGAGTGCGAACAGCGCGATAATCGCCGCCATCATCACTTTGGTGACGCGGTTCCAGCCGCTTTCTTCAACGCCTTTCCCGATCAGAATACCCAGCACCAGACCCGGCACGGCGTTACCCATGATCATCTGCGCCAGACCGCCGAAGATGGTGGCCCAGAAACCGGAACGACGCCCTGCATCAATCGCCGCCAGCCAGAAAATTACGGGCATGACGGTGTTCACCAGCAGGTTGGCCGCAGGCACCAGCACTTTAATCGCCGTCACCTGTAAAGCCGCAGGTACCGCGGAGGCGGTGGTATTCAGGAATGCCACCACAATCATGCCGATGATGCCGCCCGCAATCGCCATCTTGCGCGGGTCGTGCATGGTTTCAGCCACATTGCGGTTTTTGAACATCAGAGCAGCGGTCGCCCAGTGAGGGATGATGCGGTGGTCGACGTCCTGTGTGAAAGAACCCGCCGCAACGGAAGAAGCCCAGGCGTTAAAGAAGAAGCCCAGACCAAATGAGAAATGCGAAGCCGGATCGCCTTCACAGGAATTTAATTCCCCAAGAGTACGAAAAGCCCCCATCCCTTGTACGGTAGGCGCGTGGAACATACGTGCAGCACCTGCACCTACCCCCACGCCAACCAGTCCGCCGATAATAAGCGACTTAAATAAAATAATTAAAAACATCAGTATATCCTTGTCATTTATAGCTAACGTTTTTATTTCGTGACAAAAACTACCTGTTCCGTATTAATAACAGTCAGGTTGACGGTAATGTCTAACGCCACGTAATAACTCTTTCTTTCCCTGGCCAGAAAAAAGAACAGAAACTTTTCTCTTTTCACTGACTCTTCTGCCTTTATTACCTTGACGTCCTGCGGTTCAATACGCAGCAAGACATTATTGGCAGAAGATTTGAGAACCGTTCTCTGAACCTGACTCAGTGCGGAAGAAAAGGCGGCAGCCTTATTTTCACCTTTTCCTTCAACCCGAACTGTCGTGCTTAATTGTTGCTTCATTACGCCTGACCATACTTCTTGTTATAAGCTTCAACCAGGCGCTGACCCAGTTCTTCTTTATCCATAAATCCGAACCCTAATACCAGACAGCCTTCGTTAATTGCCGTCACACCTTCATCCACTGAACGCATCCCGTACTTGGCTTTATATCCGTATTTGTTTTGTGCGGTAATCGCACCGGCGCCGCCGCTGCCGCAGAACGAAATACCAAAGGTCGCGCCTTCTGTTTTCATCACGTCGCCGAGTTTCATATCGGCTGCCATGCCTGGGACAACAATGGCTCTTCCGCCAGCCGCTTCCACGCCTGCTGCCACTTTCTGGCCTTTACCTAAACGGTCGCCAATCACAACTAATACTTGTCCCATAATTTACTTCTCCAGTTTGGTTAATTCGTTAAATCAAAAATCAGGATTATTTCGGTTCGTTGTCTCTTGCGACTTCAAAATGCACCGAGAGCAAATACGCTTCCTCAATCGGTAAATTTCCGAACCAGCTGACAACTTCTTCTGCCATTTTCATGGACTCATCAGAAATTTCGTCAAATAAATCTTTTTCGACTTCAGGCAATGGTTCGCCGGTGATTGAGCGTAATACCATGGCTTTAACGTGTGACGTTAACATCTGTAACTGAACATCTGTGGTGTAGATATTCTTCGCACTTTGCATTGCCTGAATATCTTTTAATACTTTCTCTGTTATTGCAGGAGCATCTTCCAATTCTGTCTGCCCGTTACCCTTCACAGATGCGGTTCCGTTATTCACTCGCGGTTACCTCTCTCCTTGCCTGACTTTCTATTTTCAGTCGTTTATTTCATCTGTCTTTACCCTAACCCTGGAGAGATTTCCTGTGTAGTGGGTCTTTTTCCAGTTCGAAGTGGAAATACGGTGAGCTGAGCAGATCTAATTCGCAAAACGAAAAGTTAAGTCGTCATATCACTGAGTATTACCGTCTGTAGCAGCGTATTTCACTGGTAATCGGATTTTTCGCAATGCGGATTAATTCCCTTACAACGCTTTCTTTTACCGATAAGAATGCCTAGTATCAAAGAACACATGCAGAACACTGACACCCCCGCGCTTACCCGCGGGGGTGTTATTTTTTGCCGACCGGCACCCCACTCGCATGAAGCGGGTGATGCAAAAGGAACCATGGAGAATGTTATGAGTAAACCGACACTGATCATCAATGAACTTGACGCAGAACGCCTGGACACATTGCTGGCGCAACCGGCATTTGCCAGCAGCCCGGTCGCCGATGCCCTGAATGAAGAGTTGGATCGCGCAGAGATTTTGCCGCCCGGGGAAATTCCTGCCGACGTAGTTACGATGAACAGCAAGGTTCGCTTTACGGAAGGTAAAGAAGGCGAAGAGCACATCCGTACACTGGTCTATCCGGCAGCGTTGAAAGACAGCAATGAGCAACTGTCGGTGATGGCCCCGCTCGGCGCTGCCCTTTTAGGCCTGCGCGTCGGCGGCAGCATTACGTGGGAAATGCCCAATGGCGAAGAAAGCCACATTACCGTGCTGGAGTTGTTGTATCAGCCGGAGGCGGCCGGGGAACTGAGAAGTTAAGATTTTTTTGCAGAAGCCGCTGCACTGCTTTACTAAAGACCGAGAACATTTCGGTTTCTCACCTGCGGTGATCGCTTAACGCGCAGCGCCGAAACCGCCCAGGAGAGGGAAGTGCTTTCCCTCTCTTGGATCTCTCCCCGCTTTTTTACTGCGCGCTATCGCAGGCTCGATGGACATGTTCCATGGCAATAGTGAGCGGCGCAAAATGTCATCGCTGCGCGATTCCCTCATTTCAGGCTTCGGGCCTCAGGTCTCGAACCATTCATTCGGTGCCATTTTTGAGCACGCCATTAAGCTTATTTAAAAGATGAAAACGATCTGACGTTGAATTTAAGACCCTACGGGCGATTCAGAAATCTTGCTGAGCGAGAGGTTCGAGACCAGAGGCTCGAATCCCGAGAGAAGGCACCGCGCAGCGGCAAGATTTCCAGCCTGTCGCGGTGGTATCTGAAACATAGACAGCGAGCGGAGCGCGCAGTTTAAGACGTAGAGATTCCAAAGAGGGCTCGTCTTAGCCCTCTTTGGTCGGTTTCGGTGCGAGAGGCCGTGTGATAACCGTTATTGAGAAACCGAAACTTACGCTGCTATCAGCATGAAAAGCCGCCTAAGCAGCGGCCATCTGCTTACTTAAACTTCTTGTGGTTCTCATTCCTTGTGGCCTTAAACCCTTCGGCTTCTTTCTTCGCTTCATCTACTTTGCCGGCTTTCGCCAAAGCTGATGCCGAATCAATCTGCCCAATCAGCGTATCCAGCCCTTTGTGGTAATCCTGAATCTCCGGACTGTCCGGCGCTTTGCCTTTCAGCTTCGGCGGTGTGGCTTTTTTCGCGTCTTCCGCTGCCGCTTTCATGTTCGCCAGGCTGGTCGTAAGTTCTGCCTGATCATTGGTCTTCAGCACTTTGCTGTAGTTATCCGCAATCGTGTCCATGTCCGTTTCTAAATCTGCGGCCAGAACCGCCGTACTGCTTCCTAACAGGGCGATTACCGCCAACGCCATCAGTTGTTTGCGCATATTCTTTTCTCTCTATTGTTATTTATTTGTTAGTTAAGACGACATTGCTTGTAAGGCTTTATAAAAATAGGCTGAGAGAGAGGAAAACGGGATGAATTTTTTGTAAAGAAAGGTAGTAAAGGAGGAAGCAGCGATCGGGCGATCGCTGCTTTTAAGTCAGGATTATTCGCCGGCGATTTTCATCGCAGGCAACAGCACGGAGCCGCACTGAATGTTACTGCGGGTTTCGATATCGCTGCCGATGGCGACCATATTGCGCCACATATCTTTCAGGTTACCGGCGATGGTGATTTCGCTCACCGGATACTGGATCTCGCCATTCTCTACCCAGAAACCTGCCGCACCGCGGGAATAGTCACCGGTCACGCCGCTGACGCCCTGGCCCATCAGTTCGGTAACAACCAGACCTTTGTCGAGTTTACGCAGCATACCCGCGAAATCATCGCCCTGACCCGCGATGCGCCAGTTGTGAATACCGCCCGCATGGCCGGTGGTTTGCAGACCGAGTTTACGCGCGGAATAACAGGTCATCAGCCAGTTTTGCAGCACGCCGTCTTTAACGATATCACGGCGTTCGGTGCGCACACCTTCGCTGTCGAACGGCGTCGAAGCCAGACCTTGCAGCAGATGCGGATGTTCTTCAATGGTCAGCCATTCCGGCAGAATTTGCTTGCCGAGGCTGTCGAGCAGGAATGACGATTTGCGGTATATGCTGCCGCCGCTGATCGCCCCGACCAGATGACCGAACAAACCGGTCGCCACTTCGGAAGCGAACAGAACCGGTGCCTGCATGGTCGGTAATTTACGCGGAGCCAGACGCGATAACGTGCGGCGTGCGCACTCTGCGCCGACCCATTCAGGGTCTTTCAGGTCGCTCATTTTACGGGCGATGGAATAGGCGTAATCGCGTTCCATGTCACCTTCGTGTTCAGCAATAACCGAAGCAGAAATGGAGTGACGCGTCGAACAATAGCTCTGCAACATACCGTGGCTGTTTCCGAAAACCCGGATGCCGTAGTGGCTGTTGAAACTGCCGCCTTCAGTGTTAGTGATTCGTTTATCCGCCTGCAATGCGGCTTGTTCAGCACGGGCGGCCAGTTCGATACTGCGATCTGGATCCAATTCTTCCGGATGGAATAAATCCAGATCCGGCGCATCGAACGCCAGCATCTCTTTATCCGCCACGCCCGCGAACGGATCCGGTGACGTATAACGGGCAATATCCAGCGCAGCCTGCACGGTGCGGGAAATCGCGTCAGGGCTTAAATCGGTGGAAGAAGCACTGCCCTTGCGGTTCTGGTAATACACCGTGATGCCTAACGCACCATCGCTGTTGAATTCTACGTTCTCAACTTCGCCAAAACGCGTGCTGACGCCGATACCGGTGGTTTTGCTGACCGCCACTTCTGCGGCATCTGAGCCTGCTTTCGCCAGCTCCAGTGCCTGTGAGACGGCCTGTTCCAGGGTTTTACGCTGCTGCGCAACTTGATTGACTACGTTCATCGGCATGCCATCGCTTATGAGATAAAAGGGATTGTTCTACACTGAATTATGAAGACGATTACCTTTGAGTCTAACAGAGACTCGCCATAATTTCGCTTTCAGTCCGAGAGTGTTAAACCGAAGTTGCAACAGAATATAGAGGACTGTGGCATAATGCGGCCGAAGCAATAAAGCACAATCAAACTGACAGGATTACCTCGTTAAGAGGAAGCGCCCATGACAAAGAAAATTGACGACTGGCACGACGACGTTCCGGATAACAACGCGAACGAAGAAGATGATGAGATCATCTGGGTCAGTAAAAGTGAAATCAAACGTGACGCCGAGGCGCTGAAAGATCTCGGTGCAGAAATGGTTGATCTGGGTAATAACTCGCTCGACAAATTGCCGCTGGATGAAGATCTCCGCGCCGCCATCAACCTTGCGCAAAAGATCAAGAAAGAAGGCCGTCGCCGCCAGATGCAGCTGATCGGTAAAATGCTGCGTTCCCGTGACGTTGAGCCGATCCAGACCGCGCTGGATAAACTGAAAAACCGCCACAATCAGCAGGTTTCGCTGTTCCATAAACTGGAAATGCTGCGTGACCGTCTGGTCGAAGAAGGCGACGATGTCATTCCTTCCGTTTTAGTTCTCTATCCGGAAGCTGACCGTCAGCAACTTCGCGCGCTGATCCGCAACGCGCAAAAAGAGAAAGCGACGAACAAGCCGCCGAAATCTTACCGCCAGATTTTCCAGTATCTGCGCGAACTGGCTGAAGGCCAGGACTAAAATAAAAACCCGCCTTTTGAGTCACCGAAATGGCGGGTTTTTTCTTTTTAGCCTTTCGCTTTCGCGGCAGGTTTCTCCAGCAGGTTCAGCCGCAACTCGCCTTCCAGCTCTTCTTCCGCCTCTTCAAACAGCAGAATCAGCGCACCAAATCGCCGTTTGCGGCTGGCGTTCAGATTTAAGAAATCAATTTCAACCGGCAGCGCTATTCCGCCGGTCACCTCATCCCAAAGTGCGTCCAGATTCGCGCCGAATTCGTCGGTCAGTTCAAACTGACGGGCAAACTCGCCGTAGAATGCGGGTAAATCCGGGATGTGATTAAAATCGAAGCTCACTTTTTTCATCGACATTACTCCACCCGAACAAAATTCTGATAATGGTTACGGCTGACATAAATCAGTCCGTCGCTGGCAAACAGCACGCGGTCAGCACCGCGGCGTCCGCAGCGATAGTTGATATCTGCCTCACGCCATACGCGTTTGTTAGCCGCCGGTAAACGCCCTTCCCGGTTTGAGAACCGGTCGCCGCCGATGGCTTTTCCTGGCAATACATCGCACAGGTTGCCGGAACGCGCATCCCAGCCCGCTTCGCGTGCCTTTTTCTTGGTGATGTAGTTATCAGGCAATCTGTGATTCTGGCGCAAATAATTCACCACGGATTGTTCATCAGTACCCGCAACGATTGTGCCCTGATTGTATGTCGACTTTGCGACAACGTGTCCGGCAACACCGGCCAGCCCCAGAATGACGGCGATGGCCATGATCAGATTGCGAGAAAAAGTGCGCGAACGCAGCCCGTTGAATGCCTTCATTGACGTCCCTTTTATAATGCGAAAAACCGTCGGTTGCTGAATATTGTTTCTCAAAACAGAGTTTCGGGAAAGCTGACTTATAGATTTCCCAAATGTAATGTTTTCACCTGCAAATACTCTTCCAGCCCCAGCACGGAGCCCTCGCGCCCCAGACCGGACTCTTTTACCCCGCCAAACGGCGCGGCCTCATTGGAAATCGCACATTCGTTAATGCCGATCATGCCGCTTTCAATTGCATCGGCAACGCGGAAAATACGTTGCAGATTCTGACTGTAGAAATACGCGGCCAGTCCGAACGGCGTATCGTTGGCGCGCTTTATCACTTCCTCTTCCGTTTTGAAACGGAAACAGGCTGCCAGCGGACCAAAGGTTTCTTCGCGCGCGACTTTCATGTCGTCGGTTGCATTGATAATCACCGTCGGCTGGAAGAAGTTACCGCCCAGCTTATGTCGCTGCCCGCCTTCCATCAGCTTCGCGCCCTTCTCCAGCGCGTCTTTAACATGTTCCTCCACTTTCTCCAGCCCTTTGATGTCAATCAGCGGGCCGACTATCACGCCTTCATCCATGCCGTTACCGACTTTCAGCTTGCGCACTTCTTCGACCAGGCGCGAGGTAAACGCTTCGTAAACGCCGTCCTGAACGTAGATGCGGTTGATACACACGCAGACCTGTCCGGTGTTACGGAATTTGCAGGTGATGGCCCCTTTCACTGCGGCCTCAATATCAGCGTCGTCGAACACGATATACGGCGCGTTACCCCCCAGCTCCATCGACACTTTTTTCATGGTGTCGGCGCTGTTGCGAACCAGCGTTTTCCCGACTTCAGTAGAACCGGTAAAGGACACTTTTCTTACTTTATCGCTGGCCATAATCACGTCGCTGATAGCCTGCGTATCGCCCGCCACGCCGTTGATGACGCCATCCGGCACACCCGCGTCTTTCGCCAGCTGCAACAACGCAAAAGCGGAAAGCGGCGTATTATTTGCCGGTTTGATAAGGCCGGTACAGCCTGCGGCCAGCGCCGGACCGAGTTTGCGGGTGAGCATCGCCAGCGGGAAATTCCAGGGTGTGATCGCCGCCACGACGCCGACAGGTTCCCGGGTTGCCAGAATGCGCGAACCGGATTTGGCCGGCGGAATGATTTCACCGTTGGCGCGTTTGGCTTCTTCGCTGAACCATTGCAGATAGCTGGCGGCGTAATCGACTTCGCCCAGCGCCTCTTTCAGCGGTTTGCCTTGTTCAGCCACCATCAGTTCGCCGAGAAACTGTTTGTTTTCCAGCATCAGTTCATACCAGCGGTGCAAAATCTCCGAACGGGCTTTTGCGGTCGTTTTCCGCCATGCGGGGAAAGCGTCGCTGGCGGCTTTGACGGCGGCTTCGGTCTCGGCTTTACCGGCCTTGGCCACTTTAGCCACCACATCGCCGCTCGCCGGATTCAGGACATCGAAGGTGTTTTTGGCTTCATGCCATTCGCCGCCGACAAAATAGCCGGTCTTGAATAAAGGATGCGCGGACAGTTTTTGAGAATGGGCAGACATTAGGGATCCTCCTGATTTGTGCTGGTTAACGCACGGGATTGCGTTAAGTATAGCGGCTGAGAAGAAAGCGTCTGTCAGACAGCACTGAGAGACACAGCTCGCAAAGTTGAATGTCATACGTTCACAGCCCGCGTGGCACTCCGTAAACTGTCTGCAATCTGACTCATTTTAAAAAGGACGAAAGTATGTCGACACGCGAAAAAATGAACATTGGCGAGCTTTATACCGACATGGGCGAAGGACTGCCTGAAGAGCGCCGCGCCGGAAAAGAGCGGGTGTACGATTACAATCTGACCCGCCCGTCTGAAGAAGACAAACGCCAGCGGTTGCTGAAAGACATAATGGGCAGCATCGGCGAAAACGGCTGGATCGAGCCGCCGCTGCGCGTCGCATACGGCACGCATATTCATATCGGCAAGAACTTCTACGCTAACTTCAATCTCACGGTGGTGGATGACGCCACGGTGACGATTGGCGATAACGTGATGTTCGCGCCAAACGTGACGCTGGCGACAGCCGGTCACCCGATCGACCCTGAAATCCGCGCAACCGGACAGCAATTCTCCCTGCCGATTGTCATCGAAGATAACGTCTGGCTGGGCACGGGTGTAATGGTAAATCCGGGCGTGACAATCGGGCGCAACAGCGTGATTGGTGCGGGCAGCGTGGTAACAAAGTCCATTCCCGCCGGTGTGGTGGCAGCTGGCGTTCCCTGTCGGGTAATACGTCAGATTACCGCCGCCGACCGCGAAGCGTTCATGAAATAATGCGCGGAGCACGACAATAAAAAAGGCCGGTGTAGTTAAACACCGGCCTTATGTTTTTTGCAGACAATTACGCCACAAATGAATGCTGATAACGATGTAGCATTTCGGTCAGGCGCCGCACTGGCTCGGTCACTTTCAGTGGTGCATCGTAATCGACCAGCTTCTGCTGATACTCAGCCAGCTCCTTGAGCAGACGCTGGTAATAGTAAGTCCGCTTGCCTTCGCCCGATGCAGAAACCACGTGATCTGCCGTGTTGCGGATTTTCTTATGGAACGCTGACAGCTCATCATTCACCGGCACTTCGGCGAGTTTCATGCGCTGGTGAGCGATAATCAGCATCAGCGCCAGGCGGTATTTACCGATGTCATTTGGGAACATGACCAGCAGCTGATTGAGCTGATGATACAGCGCCGGAAGGTGGTTTTCACGACGCCGGTACGCCTTGGTGGTCAGCGCCGATACTGCACTGCTCATAAAGCGGTTCAGCAATGTGCGCCCCGTTTTATCGCGGGACTTATCGCGAATAATCAGCAATACAGCCATCGCAATGACTGTCCCGATCGCCTGCCCCAGCGCGTTATCGAGAAACGACGTTACGTTGAATTTCATCGGGTTACTGAGCACCAGAATATTGATGGTGCCCGCCAGCAGACCGAGCATTCCGAGACGACGCTTGGTCACTTCGATACCGATAAAGAAGGTAAAAATCCCCAGCATCAGACACAGCAGGAAAAGACTTTGCTGCGTCGAAGGCATGATCAGCATAAACATCATCGAGCCAACCGGGATCGCCAGTAACATACCGACGATAAAATCCATCGCCATGCCTTTCGGGTTCGGCGTGCGCATCGCCAGCGAGGTCACCACGGCGATAATAATCACGCAGCCGCTGGCCGACGTCCAGCCGGTCCACAACCACATCAGGCAGCCAATCGCCGTCGCAGTAAAGGTACGCAGGCCGTTGATCAGCGCATGATGCCGTTCTGCAGACACCGGACGCACTACCACTTCGCCTTCCAGCACGCCGCTTTCAATGCTGCTGATGCTGCTGTTGGTCTGAACACCTTTCATCAGCAACAGCGCACGGGTCCCTGCCCCGGCCCAGGCGCTGAGCGTCACCAGTACGTTATCGCTGTGCATGCCGGTAATAATCTGGCGCAGCTGTTTCAGGCGACGGTGAACATCCGCAACGGTTTCTGCCGGTTCAGCAAATAACGCTTTCAGCTCGGGAGAAAGCCTTTCCGGCGTGTCCTGCATAATCAGGTAGGTTTCACAGGCCTGGGTAATCATGCTCAGCGAGGTGCTGTGCAGCGCCTTCAGACGCTGATTGCAACGCTGCCAGCGCGATGATTCCATCATCAGGCTGCCGCGCATACCGTTTAGCGCTGTGGTGCTTTTGACCAGATTATTCCAGGATTTGTCGATATCTTCTTTAGAGCCGACATTCACGCAAATCCGCATCAGCGCAAACTGATCCAACATCAGCTGACTGACGGCGCGGTCGATATCTTTTTTGATGGAACGCGGAGAAAACAGCAGGTCAGCCACGATGGCGCAGCAAATACCGATCACGATTTCGCTGCAACGCTCAACGGCAAACTGCGGTGTCTGTAACGGTGCGCTGGCGGAAGTCACCACGATAATCAGCGCGGTATAACCCGCCAGCCCCAGCGCATAGGAGTTTTCAATGCGCACCAGTGAAGACCACCAGGTGCAGATGCCCGCCCATATACAGCATAAAAGCAGCATCACGACCGGCGCGCGGGCGGTGGCGATAACAATCACCAGCGCCGCGATACAGCCGATAAACGTCCCGATAACGCGCAGGAAACCACGGTGACGAATAGCACCGGCAAAAGGTTCGCCGCCCGCCACCAGCGCAGGGCCGGAGGTCACAATGGCGGCGGTCATGGCCGACCAGCGCGGGGTCTCGAGTTGCAGATAAAATCCGAGAACCAGAGCGCCGAGGATCGCGAACGTCAGCTTGCAGGCAAAACGTATGCGCGGGATAAGTACGCTATTCATCTTTCCGGCCTTATCCAAACTCTCTCAGGCGATGCAGGAGACGAAGGAACGGAGAACCTTCATCTCGTTTACGATCATGACTGCCGGTGATTACGACGGTGGCCGTCGTCCCCGCCGGGTACGGATGCTGCTGGTCTTTATCGTCGAGCACGATTTTCACCGGCACGCGCTGCGCCAGGCGCACCCATTCCAGGTTGCTGTCGATAGTCGCCAGACCATTGGTCGCCGCCGAAGATGAGCTGTTGGTGACCGCAGCAGCGACGCTGTCGACGGTACCGTGCATGATGCGGTTACTGCCCAGCGGGGTGATTTCCGCACGATCGCCTTTCTTCAGGCCCGGCAGTTTGGTTTCTTCCAGATAAGCGAGAATATAGAAAGAGTTTTTCTTCACCAGCGCGACAGCGGTCGATCCCCGGTTAATGTAGTTGCCGGGATGAACCGTGAGGTTGGTGACCCAGCCATCAGCCGGTGCGACAACCACGGTACGCTCTAAATCCAGTACCGCCAGATCGCGCGCGGCCTGCGCTTTCGCCAGCTGATGCTGCGCGGTTTGCAGTACGTTGTTCGCCTGATCAATTTCTTCCTGCGACATTGCCTGAACGCCCAGTTTCACACGGCGTCCGGCTTCGCGTTTTTTCTCGGCGGCCAGCGCCTGATAATAAGCGACGTCAGCACTGGCTTCGTCCAGCGCCTGCTGATAACGCGGCTGGTCAATTTTGAACAGCACCTGACCTTTGGTCACCAGCTGATTATCAATCACCGGCACGTCAGTGATTAAACCGGTCACATCCGGCGCAATCGACACAACGTCAGCGGTAAATTTGGCATCACGGGTCCACGGAGATTCCGTATAGAACGCCCAGGCTCTGAAGATTGCGATGACAGCCAGAACGACAAGAATCAGCGTAATTGCATAACGTATTATTTTTATAGAGAAATTTTTCACAACGGCCTCAGACGAACAAGCGGGAAATCAGGTAAAAAAGACAGCAATATAATGCTGTGTTAAACAAAGCCGGATGCCAGACAAAGTCATAAATACCAGTCGGTTGTAATATCCGCCGGAGCAGGAAAAACACCACCAGCGCCAGCAGTATTTCAAAAAATACCGGTGGAAACGACAATCCGAAAATCACCATTACCGGAAGCAAACTCATCAAAAATTCCTTACATTATTACCAGCAGCAGTGACGGCGGGCAGATCTGCTCGTCCCGCGCACGCATTATTCATTATTTTAGGCAATGCCACGCGTCCCCGGAGATAAATAATTCACTGGGAAGTGCTCAATGAAACTGTGGGGTTGCCAGGGAAGTGTGCGAAGGTAAGCATTGATTCAGGAAATCAGAAACCTGAGTTTTATCGCCCGGACGAGTATATTAGCGTGCTTATTATCAAGTAATCAACGTTCTGTGATCTAAATCACTTTTAAGCCAGAGTTAACAATGGATCGATTAAAACGCATGTCGATATTCGCTCAGGTCGTGGAAAGCGGTTCTTTTACCGCCGCCGCACGACGCCTCGACATGAGCGTTTCCGCCATCAGCCAGACCATTTCAAAGCTGGAAAATGACTTACAAATCAAATTACTAAACCGCAGCACCCGCAGTATCGGCCTGACAGAAGCCGGGAAGCTTTACTATCAGGGATGCCGGAAAATGCTGCATGACGTGCGTGAAGTGCATGAACAGTTGTATGCCTTCAATAACACGCCGACCGGCACTTTGCGCATCGGCAGCTCATCGACAATGGCACAAAATGTTCTTGCTGCCATGACCGCCGAAATGCTCGGCGAATATCCCGGCCTGACGGTGAATCTGGTCACCGGCATTCCCGCGCCCGATTTAATCGCCGACGGGCTGGATGTCGTCATCCGTGTCGGTGCGTTGCAAGATTCCAGCCTGTTTTGCACCCGATTAGGGTCCATGCCGATGGTGGTGTGTGCGGCACGCAGCTATCTGGCGCAGCACGGTACGCCGGAAAAACCTGCCGATATGGTGAATTTCTCGTGGCTGGAATACAGCGTGCGTCCCGACAGTGAATTTGAGCTGATCGCACCGGAAGGCATTTCGACGCGCATCACGCCACAAGGGCGTTTCGTCACCAACGATTCACAGACCATGATCCGCTGGCTGAAAGCGGGTGTTGGCATTGCGTATGTCCCGCTGATGTGGGTGATTGAGGAAATTAATGCCGGCGAAGTAGAAATTTTATTCAGAAGCTACCAGTCCGATCCGCGCCCGGTGTACGCGCTGTACACGGAAAAAGACAAACTCCCGCTGAAAGTGCAGGTCTGCATTGATTATCTGACGGATTATTTCAAACGGGTGAGTAAGGTGTATCAGGGTTACCGGCAGGGTAAGAAAGTGACGCAGTGGAATTAGGCAGGAAATAAATAGCCTCCCGCAAAGGGAGGCTAATCGCTGAAAAACCTGAGGTTACGCCGTACCGCCCACCGTCAGATTATCCAGCTTCAGGGTTGGCTGACCGACGCCGACCGGAAGGCTCTGACCTTCTTTACCGCACACGCCCACGCCTTTATCGATGGCCAGATCGTTACCCACCATGGAAATCTGCTGCATCGCTTCGATCCCGGAGCCAATCAGCGTGGCGCCTTTCACCGGTTTGGTGATGCGGCCTTTTTCAATCAGATAGGCTTCAGAGGTGGAGAACACGAATTTGCCGGAGGTAATGTCGACCTGACCGCCGCCGAAATTCGGTGCATACAAGCCGTATTCCACGCTGCTGATAATATCTTCCGGCGTTGATTTCCCGGCCAGCATGTAGGTATTGGTCATACGCGGCATTGGCAGGTGCGCATAGGATTCGCGACGGCCATTACCGGTTGGCGCAACGCCCATCAGACGCGCGTTCAGTTTGTCCTGCATGTAGCCTTTCAGCACGCCGTTTTCGATAAGCACGTTGTATTGCCCCGGCACGCCTTCATCGTCAATCGCCAGCGAGCCGCGCAGGCCTGGCATTGTGCCGTCATCAACAACCGTGCACAGCTCAGAAGCCACGAGTTTACCCATCTGGCCACTGAAGACTGACGTTCCGCGACGGTTGAAATCGCCTTCGAGGCCATGCCCGACCGCTTCGTGCAACAGCACGCCCGGCCAGCCCGCGCCGAGTACCACAGGCATGCCGCCCGCAGGTGCCGCAACGGCGGTCAGGTTCAGCAACGCCATACGCACGGCGTCACGGGCGAAGGCTTCTGCGCGCACTTCACCATTGACGGTTTCGAGGAAATAATCATAACCGACGCGGCCACCGCCGCCGCTTGAGCCACGCTCGCGACGACCATCCTGCTCGACCAGCACGCTGACAGACAAGCGCACCAGCGGACGGATATCCGCCGCCAGCGTGCCATCGGTTGCGGCGACCAGTACGGTTTCGTAGACGCCGGTAATGCTGGCGCTGACTTCCTGAACGCGTTTATCGGCAGCGCGGGCAATTTTATCGACACGGTGCAGAAGCTCAATTTTCGCTTCACGCGGCAGGCTTTGCAGCGGATCCAGTGGCGTATAAAGGGATTTGTAAGCAATTTCGCCCAGCGTATGCGCTTTGCCATTGCCCTGCTCGCGGACGATGCTTCGCGCCGCCGTCGCGCTTTGATTGAGCGCGTTCAGTGTGATCTGATCGGCATAAGCAAAACCGGTTTTTTCACCGCTGACCGCACGGACACCGACGCCCTGGTCGATATTGTAAGAACCGTCTTTGATGATACTGTCTTCAATAACCCAGGCTTCGTGGAAACTGGACTGGAAAAAGAGATCGGCATAATCAAGGCGACGTTCTGACAACTGGCCCAAAACGGAAAACAGATCCTGATGACTCAGATTATTGGCAGTTAGTAACTGCTCACTGACTAAGGCCAGACTCATAGATTCACTCTCTTTTAGACGAAAATCCGGCAGTGCTGGCTCTGCGGTAATCAGTCAGCCTGCCGGACAATCCATTGTTACAAAGTTATTAACAGCCTAACACAGCCCGAACGAGCTTTCCTGCGCCGTCTCGGAAACGTTACTGCGCGGTGGCCTCTTTTGGCGGGACAGCAGGTTTACGCAAAATTTCATTGATATGCGGTTCAGCAATCGTCCCGCTAATCTGGTAGCGGATCAGCGAGATTTTATTCCACAGCGGTGCCAGCACTTTACTGGCCGCAAAAACAGCCACGCCGACCACCGGGTTAATCACGAATGCCGTCGCCACGCCCACGGTGGCTGAAATTTCCGGCGCAATCACCGCTTCTAAATCGAGCTGCTGGTTTACGAAATTCACTTTACCGGTAATGGCGATATCCGCTGCCAGCCCGTCAACCAGCAGGTCATCGGTGTGCAGCGTGCCATCTTTAATCCACGCGGTGGATTTGATGGAATCAAAATAGAATCCCTGACCAAAGGTGTCGCTGAAATCCAGACGCAACTTACGCAGCAGCGCGTCGAAGCTCACCAGACGAAGCAACTGTCCGGCGCGACCGCCACCAATATCAGCAATTTCGCCTTTGCCCAGCTCGTTTTTCAGCGTGCCGTTCAGCGTGCTGATATCCGGCTTCCACGGCACCGATTTCCAGTGGAGATCGAAGTTCACATTAAACGGCGCATCTTTAAGTGGCGTAGTCACGCCAAAGAAGGACATCGCCTGTTCGATATTTTTGCCCGACAGTTTCCCTTTCAGGCCGGTATTTTCACCCTGTTCGTCCTGCTTCCAGTCGCCCTGCACATCCAGTTTTGCCACACCGGTATCAATCAGGCCGTTACGCAGCATCAGCAATTTGCCCTGCGGCGTCAGGTCAGCATTCACCTTGCGGAAGTTCTGCCCGAGGAACCAGCACGCTTCACACCGGAGCTGCAATGCAGGCCAGTTCGCGAAAGAAATCTTACTCGAGGCAAACGGGTTCCCGCCAGGCTGGCCGCTGCTGGCCACGTCGTCCACGGTCCACTGCGGGTTGAAATACAGATAATGCAGATTCACCAGCCACGGACCGTTGTCATTCATGTTCAGCGTGCCGTCGATTTCTTTACCTTTGGCAGTCACTTCCATGCCCTGATGGCTCTGAACCGACTGAATCTTCAGGTCATTCCAGACCTGCCCGCCCAGCGTCAGCGCCGGTGTGGTCAGGATAATCTGGTGCGGGAAACTGAATCCGGACAGTTTAGTACTGGCGCTTTGCGTCGCTTTGTCCGGCGACAACAGGCCAAGCCAGTTTTCACCATCCAGCGGTGGCAGATGCAGCGTCAGGCTGCTGTCATCCGGCAACGGCGGCGTTTTTTTGGTGTTTTCCTGCCACGAGGCACGGTCCAGTTTCAGCTGTTTGCCCAGCAACCAGCGGCTGTTGAAATGGTTTCTACCCGCCAGCACACCTTCCAGATTAAAGCTGTGCAAATCACCTTTGACGTTCACCACCAGCGGCATCGAATGACCGGGCTTTTTGTTCAGCGGATCAGGTAAGTGACTGCTTACATCTTTCAGGTCAGCATTCACGTCTACGGTATACGTCGGCGTACCTTTATGCGGAAGGGTGATATTGACGTTGCCTTTCCACGGCGTACCGCCGGAAATTTTGCTGGCCGCCGCGGCAGGCATGCCTGGAATTTTTGACAGCTGCCAGTTAGCATCCAGACCAACCTGCACTTTGAAATCGTCCGGCAGTTCCTGCGTGCTGAACATCACGTTGATCGGTTGCCCGAACCAGTTACCGGTTAACTGATTGCTTTGAAGATTGCCGTTGTCGTAGCTGAACTGGCCGCTGAGATGGCTGATTTTGCTGTCCAGCGGTTTGATAAACAGGCTGTTATCGTTAAGCGTTACGCCACCGGATGCGCGTACCAGTTCCCCGTCCAGCGGAATGTCCAGATGTAAGCGACCATTTACTTCGCCACCAATCTGGAGCTCCTGCAATGCAGAACCCAGCGTGTCGTGAAGTGGCGTATCCATGAAGTAATCGCCGATATCTTTACCCTGCCCGCGCAGGTCGGAATCGATGAACAGTTTTTCTTTCAGATAATCCGGAATATTTGCCACGACGTTGTTGCCATCGACATTGCCCAGTTTGGTGTGCGCGGCTTTCATAAACAGGCCGTCATTCAGGAAGTCGAGGTCGATATCCAGATCGGTCAGCGCAGGCCATTCCGGCTGGAACTGGAAGGTCGAATGGCGCAGCGGAACCCAAACCTGAAACTGCCCTTCGTTCTTTTTAAACGGGAAATGATGCGGATTGCCGTTAAAGGTCAGCGTCGCGTTATCCACCTGCCCGGCCTGAATCGCGCCACTCAGATAATCCACCAGATGTTTGCCCATCAGCGGTTCAGGGAAATAGCGCCAGGCCTGGCCCGCATCATACAGGCGGATACCGGCCAGAATGTTCAGCCACGGCTCACCTTCAGCGGGTTGCTTGTAGCTGAAATCACCTTTCGCCCACAGCGCGTTGGCTTTGACATCCACGTCTTTGCCCGACAGCGCCCAGCCGTCTTTGCCGCTGGTCCAGTTGAACGTACCGGTTGCCACACTCACGTCCAGCGGCGCGCGGAACATTTCACCATATGGCAGAAGGCTGTCCTGTAAATTAACGGTCAGTTGCCCGCCCGACATGCTGCCTTTCACGCTGCCTTTAAAGTGGTTAATCCCGGGCAGAAGTTCCCAGCGCTGCCAGCTGACATCATTCCAGCTGGCATCAAAACGGGTCTGATCCGGCTGTTTAAGCGGGATATCCAGCGCGAGGCGATCGACATTCCCTGCCGGTTTCAGATCCTGCCAGCGCTCCAGCAGCGACGGTGTCAGGAAGGAAAAAGTCGGAATAATCGGCCCTAAACGTTCGAGTTGCAGATTTGTACCGCGGATACGTAATTCTTCGCCCTGCGTGGGCCCGAGGAAATCATTATTTTCAGGCAGGTACAGCGCTTCGAGACGCCCTTTCGGCCACTCTATGCCGTCAGTTTTCAGGTTCAGCTGTTGTGTACCAACCTGCCAGCCATCGCCCTGACGGCTGCCGTGCAGAGCCAGGTTATCAACGTCCAGACGGTGTTCATCCGCGCCCGTTTTCCAGGTCGCCGAGCCGTTTTTCAACAGCGCATCGCCCGCGTAAATATCGCCGTTACGCACCGTCAGCCAGGCCGCAAGGCTGAAATTGGCGTTTTCTAAACCGGTATTGCTGCGCAGCCAGCGGCTGAACCACGGCTTCATATCAATATCGTCGGCCTGCAAATAGATTTTGCCGTTATTGAGCAGACCGTCGGTATCGTTGAGATCCATACGCACCTGTACAATGCCGTGCTGCCCGTTGAAGCTGGATAAACTCAGCTGCCCTTCGGCCCGGTGACGGTTGTGCGTGTTCAGCCAGGTCAGTTGCGGAATATCGAATTCAGCGCGCGGGCCGGAAGGCGTCAGAAAAGAAATACGGCTGTTACGCAAATCGAAATGATCGACCTGCCTGAGAAAGATGTCGCTGATGCGATTTGGCTGAATGCCATTCCCTTTATTGGTATCGCCGCCCAGCGTGCTGTTGAGATCCAGCTGCAAATTATAGAAAGTGAGATCGCGGAACTGCCAGCGGAAATGGAGAAGGGATTGCCAGACGTCGAGCGCCATCGTGATGCGCTGAACCTGCCAGTCAGAATCCGGCAGGGTCACATGCAGACCACGGATTTCCATGACAGGGCCAAAAGTTTGCCAGCTGGCGCTGATTTGCGACAACTCGATCGGCACGCCCGTAGCGGATTCTACTTTGCTGACCAGTTGTGTCTGAAAGCGGGTGAGCTGAGGCAATGCCAGACGCAAGCCACTGATCACCAAAGCCACTATCACGACAAGGGTTGCGCTGGTCGTTAATAAAATACCGGGCAGTCGCCTCAAACTTCTCTCCTTGTTTCCCATTCCATACGGGTTTTCACCCGTACAGACGGCAATGGAAACCTTTAACTTCTCGATGTTGCGGGCTTGCGGCCATCAAATCACATCATCACCACGTCAAACTGCTCCTGACTGTAGAGCGGTTCAATCTGCACTTTGACCTGTTTACCGACGAAGATTTCCACTTCGGCCAGTGCATGTGATTCTTCGCCTTTCAGCGCCTCCCCCACGGCCGCAGAAGCGTAAACCAGGAAACGGTCAGAATCGTAGGCGTGATGCACGCGCACGATTTCACGCAGAATTTCATAGCACACCGTTTCAACCGTTTTCACCGTGCCGCGCGCGTGACAGGTCGGGCAATCGCTGCACAATACGTGCTCCACGCTTTCGCGGGTACGTTTGCGGGTCATTTCCACCAGACCGAGCGCGGAGAAACCGTGGATACCGGTTTTGACGCGGTCTTTGGATAATGCCTGCTCGAGGCTGTGCAACACGCGACGCCGGTGATCTTCATTCGACATATCAATGAAGTCGATGATGATAATGCCACCGAGATTACGTAACCGGAGCTGCCGGGCGATAGCCTGTGTTGCTTCGGTGTTGGTGTTGAAGATGGTGTCTTCCAGATTACGATGGCCGACAAACGCACCGGTGTTGATGTCCACGGTGGTCATGGCTTCGGTCTGATCGATGATCAGATAGCCACCCGATTTCAGCTCAACCTTGCGCTCGAGCGCACGCTGGATTTCATTTTCCACATCAAACAGATCGAAAATTGGCTGTTTGCCGCTGTAATGCTCCAGCTTGCTGGTCATTTCCGGCATGTATTCGCTGGTGAATTCCACCAGTAATTCATAGGTCAGACGGGAGTCAACGCGGATCCTGTCCAGCGCTTCGCCGGCAAAATCACGCAGCACGCGGTGCGCCAGCGCCAGTTCGCCATACAGCTTGCACTTGGTTTTGTTACGACGCTTGCGTTCCATGACTTTGGTCCACAGGCGTTTTAAATACGCAGCATCCTGCTTAAGCTCTTCTTCGCCCACGCCTTCGGCCGCGGTACGAATAATATAGCCGCCGTGTTCGTCACAATATTCTGAAACGATGCGTTTGAGGCGGTCACGTTCTGCTTCGCTTTCGATGCGCTGGGAGACACCAACGTGAGACGCTCCCGGCATAAACACCAGATAACGGGATGGCAAAGTAATGTCGGTCGTCAGGCGCGCGCCTTTGGTACCCAGCGGATCTTTCACCACCTGAACCATCAGATCCTGGCCCTGATGCACCAGCTCTGCGATATCGCGCACATGGAAATTTTTCTGCTCATCGCGCGCCACACATTCGGTGTGAGGCATGATGTCTGAAGCGTGCAAAAACGCTGCTTTTTCAAGGCCGATATCTACAAATGCTGCCTGCATCCCAGGCAATACACGGCTTATACGTCCTTTATAAATGTTGCCGGCAATCCCGCGTTTGGTCTCACGCTCAATATGGATTTCCTGCAGAATGCCACCGTCAATGTAGGCCACGCGGGTTTCAGACGGGGTGACATTGACCAGTAATTCAGCTGTCATGTTTACTCCTAAGCTCGCGTAAGGCAGAAAATTCATTTAGCAGTTCCTGAGTTTCCACCAGAGGAAGACCCACAACTGCATAGTAACTGCCGCGAATTTCACGGACGAAACAACCGCCCTTTCCCTGAATACCATAAGCGCCCGCTTTATCCATGGGCTCACCGCTCAGAATATAATGTGCAATGTCGTCGGAGGATAGTGAACGGAAGGTGACATCGGTCACAACCAGCGTACAGAGGCAATCCCGACGATCCGCAAAGGCGATGGCGGTCATCACCTGATGCTGTTTTCCGGACAATGCCTTAAGCATAACAGCGGCTTGCGCTTCGTCACGTGGCTTTTCCAACACTTTACCGTCAAGTACCACAATCGTATCTGCGCCCAGTACCGGCAAATCTTCTGATGCCACCGCCACACCGGCCTGCGCCTTGTCTTTCGCCAGGCGTAAAACATAGTCCTGCGGCGCTTCTCCGGGCTGACGTTCTTCTGCCACATCTGTCGACAGACGCTCGAAAGGCAGTTCCAGCAAAGTCAGTAATTCACGGCGACGTGGAGAGCCGGAGGCCAGATAAAGTGCAGTCATAACATCCTCATTGCACGGCAAACTGACGACGAATTTTTCGCATCAGCAGGAACAGCCATGGCCACAGAATACCGTCAACCACACTGCTCCAGAAAACTTCCGGCCGGAACGAAACGTTAACGACCAGGAATTCCCCCCAGAACACCATGACGTCCACGGCCAGTGAAAGCACCATGACAATCAGCGCCTGCTGCCAGAGTGCCAGATTACGGAATAACTGGAATTTAAAGGCGACCAGATAAGCGGTAATCGCAAATGCCAGCGCCCTGATCCCCAGCGTTGAACCGAGGATCAAATCCATGATGAAGCCGACAACAAAACCGGTACCCACATTGACGCGGTGCGGCAAGGCCATCACCCAATAAATCAGGATCAGCATCAGCCATGAGGGCCTGAACATGTAAATCTGCTCAGGCCACGGCATCACTTGCAGCAACATGGCTATCAGGAAGGATAGCCAAATAATCCAACGTCCGTGGCTCCGGTAACTGTTCATTGTGTGGCTCCCTGTGCAGGCGGAGCGCTGACAGGCGCCGTCACCGTGCCTGTGGCAGGAGCGGGAACAGGTGCCGGAGGCCCCATATCACCCGGCGGCGGCAGAACCTGTGGCATCATTTGCATCAGACGCTCATTGGCAACACGATGCACTTCGTCCGGCGCAAGCGGATGTTCGCCATTCCGGTCAGAACCCCACAACAACAGAAGATAGCGCAGACGTTGCAGACCGGCTGTAGGACGAGCCTGAATCACGGTGTACGCGCGCTGGTTATCCACTTTGACAGAAGACACCACGCCCACAGGATAACCTTCAGGGAAACGCCCGCCCAACCCGGAAGTCACCAGCACATCGCCGACACGAATATCGGTATTGCTTGGAAGATGCTCGAGTTGCAAATCGTCAGCACAACCGCTACCCGCCGCAATCACGCGGATATCGTTACGCAACACCTGAATCGGTAATGCATGGGAAGCATCGCAAATCAGCAGAACGCGGCTGGTCAGTGCGGCAACGGCCACAACCTGGCCGACTACACCTTTATCGCTGATCACCGGCTGCCCGATGTAAACGCCGTTGTTGCTGCCTTTATCGATGACAACCTGATCGCTGTACGGATCATTACTGGTGGAAAGTACCTGCGTCACCATCTTGTGCTCGTCCTGACGCAGTGGTGAACCCAGCAATTCACGCAAACGGGCGTTTTCTTGTTTGTACTGACCAAGCAACATCAGATCGCTGTTTTTCAACAGCAATTCCTGACGCAATGCGCGGTTTTCCAATTCAAGCTGGCCACGTGTCGCAAAAGTCGAGGAAACCTGATCTAAAAATTCACGCGGGGCGTTAGATAGGAAATAGAAGGGACTTACGGCAGTATCCATATAGGTGCGGATTTTAACAAACGTACCTATCTTACTGTCGGCAACAATCAGGACAATGGCCGTAAGAATAGCCAAAAAAAGTCGCAGTTGCAGGGAAGGCCCCCTGCTAAAAATTGGCTTCATAAAATATGCGAGTTCCTCGGCAACAGAAGGTTTCAGCCAGTCGAAGTCGGTGCTTCATCTGACAGAAAAGGCGGCAATCTCATGGGATAGCCAAAAACACCGCCTGAACAATTAAGCTCAGACAGTGTTTGCGCGGATCCACATTGAACACTGCACACTTCACGTTGCAGGTTTTACCTGATGGACAACCACCTTCCCGGGCAGACTATTTCTGCTTGCAACGGGTCTTGTCAAAAAAAACAAGTCTTCGCTGAGATTACTCTTCGCTGAATAAGTCGCCGCCGTGCATGTCGATCATTTCCAGTGCTTTACCACCGCCGCGCGCTACGCAAGTCAGTGGATCTTCTGCGACAACCACCGGAATACCGGTTTCTTCCATCAGAAGGCGATCGAGGTTACGCAGTAATGCGCCACCGCCGGTCAGCACCATGCCGCGCTCAGAAATATCGGAAGCCAGTTCTGGCGGGCACTGTTCCAGTGCAACCATCACAGCGCTAACAATACCGGTCAGCGGCTCTTGCAACGCTTCCAGGATTTCATTGGAGTTCAGCGTGAAACCACGAGGAACACCTTCAGCCAGGTTACGGCCACGCACTTCAATTTCATGCACTTCATCGCCCGGATACGCAGAACCGATGCTGTGCTTGATGCGTTCTGCCGTGGCTTCGCCGATCAGTGAACCATAATTACGACGAACGTAATTGATGATGGCTTCATCGAAGCGGTCGCCGCCGATACGGACAGAAGAAGAGTACACGACGCCGTTCAGGGAAATCACGGCAACTTCCGTTGTACCACCACCGATATCCACAACCATGGAACCGGTAGCTTCTGAAACTGGCAGACCTGCACCGATTGCCGCAGCCATCGGTTCTTCAATCAGGAACACTTCACGCGCGCCTGCACCTTGTGCAGATTCACGGATAGCGCGGCGTTCAACCTGAGTTGCGCCGACAGGCACACACACCAGCACGCGAGGGCTTGGGCGCATGAAGCTGTTGCTATGAACTTGCTTGATGAAGTGTTGCAGCATTTTTTCAGTCACGAAGAAGTCAGCGATAACGCCATCTTTCATCGGACGGATAGCCGCGATATTGCCAGGAGTACGACCCAGCATCTGTTTTGCGTCGTGACCTACAGCAGCAACGCTTTTAGGTGAACCAGCACGATCCTGACGAATAGCCACAACAGATGGCTCATTCAGCACGATGCCTTGTCCTTTTACATAGATAAGGGTATTGGCGGTACCCAGGTCGATGGACAAGTCGTTGGAAAACATGCCACGAAATTTCTTAAACATAACGAAAGGATAATCCTGCAAGCTGGGGGCGGAAAATAAAATCCGCCTACTTTACCAACCACGCGAAGCAGCGACAAGGCGCAAAAACGTCCTGCTTCCGTGAAAATTGTCCGCGATGTCGCCATTCACTGGTTGTTACTTTTTGAGGCTGATGGCACTGCGAAATAATTCTGTATCGCAGGCTCGGTTTACCTCGGGCAGGCACCCAGGCGAAGTAGCAACACCGCACATAAATTCTTACACTTTCACCCACATATTCCGTCCACCTGCGGCCATAAAGCGTGCACCGGATGCCAGGTAAGGGTGTCGGTTAAAAGCTGGCTCATTCTACGTTAAATAAACCAATAACGGTCACTTAAACATCGCGGTTGTGTGAATATTTTTTACCGACCGGTTCAACAGGCTGTGGTCCGGCAAAAAAATCCCCCTGGCCGCCGTGGATACCGCTTTTCTGCAAGGTGTTCCACTCTTCTTTTGTCCTTATGCCGGCTGCAAAAACCAGCGCCTGAGTCCCTTCACATGCGCTGAGCAGACTTTGAACAAAGAGCTGATTCTCCACCCTTTTATCAATATCACGCACCAGTCCGGGGTGAAGCTTAACCCTTTCCACCGGAAAAGTTTTCAGATACGACGTGCTGACCACCGTCAGACCGGCCTGTGAAACCGCCAGCCGACAGCCCAAACCTTGCAATAAACGGATCGCAGGGCGCAGCCGGTCGGTATGTTGACAGAGATCTGCCTCAGCAAGTTCAATCAAAATTCGGTTTCGTTTTTTTCTTTCACACTGAAGCAACGTATCGCGCAGCCAGCGAACAAATGAGCGCTGCAATAATGAATCAACCGTCAGGTGAAATGCTAACGTTTCGTCCGGCCAGCGGTTAAGTAACGGAATAATCTGACTTAACATCACCCGATCGAAGCTCTGAGACAGCCCGAATTGCACGACAAGAGGAATAAACTCGGCCGCCAGCAGTTCCTGTTCGCCATCAAAGACGCGCCGCTGAATCTCGCGGTGATCGAGTTTTCCGTCTCTGCCAAACGCCGGTTTCTGGTACAAACGCGGACCGCCGCGCGCCAGAGTGTTTTCCAGCAAGGTGCGCCAGCGGACGCTGCCACGCCCTTTTTCCGGCACGTTTTTATCGTAGATAAACCAGCTGTTGCTGCCCTGGAAGGCCGCGTGGCGTGTTGCCTGTTCGGCCATATCCATAGCCTGATCCGGCGTCTGGCCGAAACGGTACGCGGTGATCCCGATGTGCATCAGGGCGTCCCGGTCGATCAGAGAAGACGTCGGCAGCACGCCCAGCGCGTTAATTAACTGCGCGGCCATCACTTCGGCATCTTTCAGCGTACGGTGCGGAAGGAGCACAGCAAAATCGCTGTGGAAGTAGCGCGCCAGCAGCGCATCGACATGACGCATCACGAAAGTCGATAACAGGTTCACCATCGCCGACCGTAATTCTTCAACCACCGTCTGCCCGTGGATTTCGCGCATCATGTCAAAATCGGGCAGCCGCAGCAGCATCAGTACGCCATGCGCGCCCGCTTCTTCGAGCTGCGTCGCCAGCTGATTGTCGAAAAACAGCCGGTTGCTGAGCCCGGTTTGCGCATCCCGCTGGGCGTACGCGCGGATCAGCGTATCGACGCGGCTGCGCTGTTCGCGCGCTTCATTAAGATCGGTTAACAGGAGATCGATAGCGCTGCTGGCAGAATGCGGCCATTCCCCGACAGTGCCAGCCAGCCCTTCCCGTTCACCGCGCAAAATCCTGACGGCGCGGTCTTCCAGTTTTTCCACACCTTCGGTTTCATTACGTAACCAGCGGAAACTCAGCATTAACATCGCAAGCATGACCACGATAGCCAGGCTGATTGCGAGCGTTGAACGCATGGAGCGGATATAGCTGCTGACGGGATCAATATAAGAAACACGCAGCGACATTGCGTGGTTTTGCATCAGGGGGATAACTACCGTGTCATATTCTGGCATAACGCTGTCCCACGAACGGTGCAAATCCGGGCGCTCGTGATATTCATAGACCGTGGAGTTATCGAGCTTTACCTCGATATCGGTGACGTCAAGCATGCGCATCGCCTGCGGCAGCCAGCGCTCGGCTTCCGCCGGAGTATGAGTCAGTAACGACTGATCATAAGTGGTCGCCAGCGCCTGTAAATGCTGTTCGGTACTTTGCTTGTTGAGGTAGATAAAACTAAACGTCACGCCAAGCAACATTAACAACATTGCCAGCGCAACTAACATCGAAATCAGTGCCGATAGTCTGGTAGTAAATCGCATCCCTGTGCCTTACTCGCTACGGTGAGGTGGAAACAGCGCCCGTATTCTCTGAGCCTGCTACGAAAAAAACGCCGCTACTATAAAACAGAAAAACCCGCCGGCAGGAGAAATTTACCAAACAGGCATGAAGGAATGTTACGGGCATTGGCGGGCGCAGGGTCTGATATTCGACAATATCTGACCATTTTGTACCCGGGAAAGTTGCATTTACATACATTCATAGCATAGCAACTCAAAAGTTAATCAATTTAGAATTCTTATGGTGTCAGGAGAAATGCGCCAAAACGGGGGATTAAAAATCGCTATTTTATTTGCCTGTCTCGCAAAACCCTGTGTTTCACGCCATGCTGTCTACATAACGATAAAAACATTAATAAGATGAATACCGGAGACTGCAATGTCCAAATTTCGCAAGCTGACGGAAGCTGATGTCACCCCCGAGGATATCTTTCAGGATCGTCGTAAAGTTTTGCAGGCGCTGGGGATCAGCGCTGCCGCACTGGCGATCCCGGCCAGTGCGCAGGCAGATATTCTTTCCTGGTTCAAAGGCCATGACCGCCCGGCCGCGCCCGCGGGAAAACCACTGGATTTCACCAAACCCGCCGCCTATCAGAATTCACTCACACTTACCCCGGAAGATAAAGTGGAAGGCTACAACAACTTCTACGAATTCGGGCTGGATAAAGCCGATCCGGCCGCTAATGCCGGGCAACTGGTGACGTCACCCTGGACAATAAAAATCGACGGTGAAGTGGCTAAACCGCTCACACTCGATATGGACGACATCATGAAGCGCTTCCCGCTGGAGGAGCGAATCTACCGCATGCGCTGCGTGGAGGCCTGGTCAATGGTCGTGCCGTGGGTCGGGTTCCCGCTGAGCTCTCTGCTCAAACTGGCCGAACCGACCAGCAATGCGCGCTATGTCGCGTTCACCACCCTTTATGATCCGGCGCATATGCCGGGACAGAAAGACCGGTTTATCGGCGGCGGGCTGGATTATCCCTATGTCGAAGGATTACGTGTAGATGAAGCGATGCATCCGCTGACCATGCTGACCGTCGGCGTTTACGGCAAAGCATTACCGCCGCAAAACGGTGCGCCCATTCGCCTGACGGTGCCGTGGAAATACGGCTTCAAGGGGATTAAGTCGATCGTGAGCATCAAATTCACCCACGACGAACCCCCGACGACCTGGAACCAGATTGCGAACAATGAATACGGTTTTTACGCCAACGTGAATCCGCATGTTGATCATCCGCGCTGGTCGCAGGCCACGGAACGGTTTATCGGTTCAGGCGGATTGCTCGACGTTCAGCGCCAGCCGACGCTGCTCTTCAACGGTTATGCCGAACAGGTCGCCTCGTTGTATCACGGTATGGATTTGCGCAAGTTCTATTAAGGAAGGCCACTTTATTATGCGTCGTTTACGCCCTGCAAATATCACCTGGCTGAAAGTCATCATCTGGCTTGCTGCCATTTTGCCGTTTTTCTGGCTCGTGCTTTCCGTCGATCAGGGCTGGTTCAGCGCCGATCCCGCGAAAGATATTCAGCATTTTACCGGTAGGATGACTCTGAAATTTTTACTGGTGACGTTGCTGATCACGCCCCTGGCGCGCTACGGCAAACAGCCGCTGCTTATCCGCACCCGCCGTTTACTGGGTTTGTGGTGTTTTGCGTGGGGAACGCTGCACCTTCTCAGCTATTCGTTCCTGGAACTGGGCATCAGCAATATCCGTCTGCTCGGTAGCGAACTGATTTCGCGCCCGTACCTCACGCTGGGAATTATTTGCTGGATATTGCTGCTGGCACTGGCCTGCACCTCAACACTGTGGGCGCAGCGTAAAATGGGCGCATCCTGGCAAAAGTTGCATAACTTTATTTACCTGATCGCAATTCTTGCGCCGATCCACTACCTTTGGTCGGTGAAAGTGTTGTCGCCACAACCGATCATTTACGCAACACTTGCCATCATCTTGCTGGCATTTCGCTATAAAAAATTCCGCCAGTGGCTGAGATAAGTGCCGGAATTTTTCTGTGTTCAGCCCCTCATAATTCGGGTAATCCCCCCCTCATTCTCAGGACGAGGGTTGATTATCTTCGCTGATAAGACCAGTATTTAGCTGCGAATTGCCACGATATCATTATAATGCCCGACCTCATGCCGAAGAGTCGGGTCGATTTGCCGCGAAATAGGTGACAAATCGGTGACATCAGGGTATTTTCTACAATCTTTGTCTAATTGCCGGAGATAGGCTCACAATGGCGCATAAGTTTGACATTTTGCTACTTAACGGTCCTAACCTGAATTTGTTAGGCACCCGTGAGCCCGAAACGTACGGACACACCACGCTCAACGATATTGTTAAAGGTTTGGAAGTTCAGGCTGCTGCCGCTGAGGTCGCACTGAGCCATCTGCAATCGAACGCAGAACATGTCCTGATTGAACGCATTCATCAGGCACGCGGTAATGTCGATTTTATATTGATCAATCCCGCGGCCTTTACCCATACCAGCGTGGCGCTGCGCGATGCATTACTGGGGGTGTCGATTCCGTTTATCGAGATCCATCTGTCGAATGTACATGCCCGTGAAGCGTTCCGGCATCATTCCTATCTTTCCGACATCGCAGTGGGCGTTATTTGCGGACTTGGCGCAGATGGCTACCACTTTGCATTACAGGCAGCGGTTAACCGCTTGTCAAAAACCCACTAGTTTCTACGCAAAAAGAGTACGGAATCACACCCATGGATATTCGTAAAATTAAAAAACTGATCGAACTGGTTGAAGAATCAGGTATTTCTGAACTGGAAATTTCTGAAGGTGAAGAGTCAGTTCGTATCAGCCGTGCTGCACCTGTGCAGGCTTATCCTATGATGCAACAGGCTTACGCAATGCCTGCACAACCACAGCCAGGTCTGGCTGCTGCGGTTGCGCCAGCTGCTGCGCCTGTAGAAGCGGCTCCAGCTGCAATCAGTGGTCACATCGTTCGTTCTCCAATGGTGGGTACGTTCTACCGCACGCCAAGCCCTGACGCGAAAGCCTTCATCGAAGTGGGTCAGAAAGTCACCGCGGGCGAAACCCTGTGTATCGTTGAAGCGATGAAAATGATGAACCAAATCGAAGCAGACAAATCCGGTGTTGTTAAAGCAATCCTGGTAGAAAGCGGCCAACCGGTTGAGTTCGACGAGCCGCTGGTCGTCATCGAATAACGAGGCGTACCATGGTAGATAAAATTGTTATCGCGAACCGCGGTGAGATTGCCCTGCGTATTTTGCGTGCCTGTAAAGAAATGGGCATCAAAACCGTTGCTGTGCACTCCACCGCTGACCGCGACCTGAAACACGTGCTGCTGGCAGATGAAACCGTCTGTATCGGCCCTGCACCTTCAGTAAAAAGCTATCTGAACATCCCTGCCATCATCGCGGCGGCGGAAATCACTGGCGCGGTGGCTATCCACCCTGGCTACGGTTTCCTGTCCGAAAATGCGGATTTCGCAGAGCAGGTTGAACGTTCTGGTTTTATCTTCATCGGCCCGAAAGCTGAAACTATCCGCCTGATGGGTGACAAAGTTTCTGCGATCCACGCGATGAAAGCAGCCGGCGTACCTTGCGTACCAGGCTCTGACGGCCCGCTGGGCGACGACATGGATTTAAACCGTGGCTTCGCAAAACGCATCGGCTATCCGGTCATCATCAAAGCCTCTGGCGGCGGCGGTGGTCGTGGTATGCGTGTTGTGCGCAGCGACAAAGACCTTGAGCAGTCCATCAACATGACCCGTGCGGAAGCCAAAGCGGCTTTCAACAACGACATGGTTTACATGGAAAAATACCTGGAAAACCCACGTCACGTGGAAATTCAGGTACTGGCAGATGGTCAGGGCAACGCCGTTTATCTGGCTGAACGTGACTGCTCCATGCAGCGCCGTCACCAGAAAGTGGTGGAAGAAGCGCCAGCACCAGGCATTACGGAAGAACTGCGTCGTTTCATCGGCGAACGTTGTTCCAAAGCTTGTGTGGATATCGGCTACCGCGGTGCGGGTACTTTCGAGTTCCTGTACGAAAACGGTGAGTTCTTCTTCATCGAAATGAACACCCGTATTCAGGTTGAGCATCCGGTTACCGAGATGATCACCGGTGTGGATTTGATTAAAGAGCAGCTGCGCATTGCGTCCGGCCAGCCACTGTCAATCAAACAAAGCGATGTGCATGTCAAAGGCCACGCGGTGGAATGCCGTATTAACGCGGAAGATCCAAACACCTTCCTGCCGAGCCCGGGCAAAATCACTCGCTTCCATGCACCAGGCGGCTTCGGTGTTCGTTGGGAATCGCACATTTACGCAGGCTACACTGTACCTCCGTACTACGATTCCATGATTGGTAAACTGATCACTTACGGCGAAACCCGTGAAGTGGCCATTGCCCGCATGAAAAATGCGCTGGCTGAGCTGATCATCGACGGCATCAAAACCAACATTGAACTGCAAATGCGTATCATGGACGACGAGAACTTCCAGCACGGTGGAACCAATATCCACTATCTGGAAAAGAAACTCGGTTTGCAGGAAAAATAAAAGACCGTACCGTTGCGTACTCTCTTATCAAGGCCGGATATTCCGGCCTTTTTTACGTTTTGGGGGGACAGGAAAATGATCACTGATAAGCGTTTTCTGCAAGCTAACCGCGAAGCCCGCTGGGCCTTTGGGCTGACGATTGCCTATCTGCTGGCGTGGTGTTTCGCCGCCTATATTCCTGATGATAAACAGGGCATTACAGGGTTACCGCACTGGTTCGAGATGGCCTGTCTGCTGGTGCCTCTGGTCTTCATTCTTTTAAGCTGGCTGATGGTTCGCGTGATTTACCGCGATATTCCGCTGGAGGATCAAGATGCAAACTGAAGTTTTATTGCCGTTGATCGCCTATTTGCTGCTGGTTTTCGGCCTGTCGGTATATGCCTATACCCGCCGCCAGCAGGGCAATTTTCTGACCGAATATTTCCTCGGTAACCGCTCGATGGGTGGCTTTGTGCTGGCCATGACCCTGACCGCCACCTATATCAGCGCCAGTTCTTTTATCGGCGGCCCCGGTGCAGCTTATAAATTTGGCCTCGGATGGGTATTACTGGCGATGATCCAGTTGCCAGCCGTGTGGCTGTCGCTGGGCGTTCTGGGTAAAAAATTCGCGATTCTGGCGCGCCGCTACAATGCGGTTACGCTCAATGACATGCTGTTTGCGCGCTACCAGAGCCGTTTGCTGGTCTGGCTGGCGAGCCTGAGCTTGCTGGTGGCGTTTCTGGGTGCGATGACCGTGCAGTTCATCGGCGGCGCCCGCCTGCTGGAAACCGCCGCCGGAATTCCCTACGACACCGGTCTGCTAATTTTTGGTATCAGCATCGCGTTGTACACTGCATTTGGCGGCTTCCGCGCCAGCGTGCTCAACGATGCCATGCAAGGGCTGGTGATGTTGCTGGGCACCATTTTGCTGCTGTTTGCCGTGATCCACGCCGCCGGTGGCCTGCATACTGCCATCGATAAACTGCAACAGATTGACCCGAAACTTGTTTCCGTTCACGGCGGAGATGACGTTCTTTCACTGCCGTTTATGGCATCGTTCTGGATACTGGTGTGTTTTGGCGTTATCGGCCTGCCGCATACCGCCGTCCGCTGTATTTCCTACAAAGACAGTAAAGCAGTACATCGCGGGATTGTGCTCGGTACGATTGTCGTCGCGGTCCTGATGCTCGGTATGCATCTTGCCGGTGCACTCGGGCGCGCAGTATTGCCGGATCTGAAGATTCCGGATCAGGTGATCCCGACGCTGATGATTACGGTGCTTCCGCCTTACGCTGCCGGTATTTTCCTTGCCGCACCGATGGCTGCGATTATGTCGACCATCAACGCGCAGCTGTTACAGTCATCTGCGACTATCGTTAAAGACTTATACCTTGGCATCAAACCGGACCAGCTGGCGAACGAGCGCAAGCTAAAACGCTTCTCGAGCTGGGCGACGTTTGTGCTGGGTTTACTGGTTCTGCTGGCCGCCTGGCGCCCACCAGAAATGATTATCTGGCTGAATTTGCTGGCTTTCGGCGGGCTGGAAGCGGTCTTCCTGTGGCCGCTGGTACTCGGTTTATATTGGGAACGCGCGAACGCGACGGGTGCGCTGAGCTCAATGATTGTTGGCGCGGTTTGTTATACCCTGCTCGCCAGTATCGACCTGCACATCGCCGGTTTGCATCCGATTGTGCCGTCGCTTTCGCTAAGTCTGCTGGCGTTTTATATCGGCAACAGATTTGGCTCCCCGGCGCGCGAAACCGCACTGAAGCCGTCCTGAGCGGGCGGTACTGATTTTTACAGATTGCTAAGAAGAGAATGGCTATGCCTTGGATCCAACTGAAAATTAATACTACCGGTGAAAACGCGGAAACGCTGAGTGACGCACTTATCGAAAGTGGCGCAGTGTCCGTCACCTTCCAGGATACACACGATAATCCGGTATTTGAGCCGCTGCCGGGCGAAACCCTGCTGTGGGGGGATACCGATGCCATCGGCCTGTACGACGCCGAAACCGACATGGAAGAAGTGGTTGCCATGCTGGAGAACGAACCGCTGCTGGGCAAAGGTTTTGTGCACAAAATCGAACAGCTGGAAGACAAAGACTGGGAACGTGAATGGATGGACAATTTCCACCCGATGCGTTTTGGCGAACGTCTGTGGATTTGCCCGAGCTGGCGCGATGTGCCGGATCCGAACGCCGTGAACGTCATGCTCGATCCGGGTCTGGCGTTTGGTACCGGCACTCACCCGACTACCGCCATGTGCCTGCAATGGCTCGACAGTCTGGATCTGACCGATAAAACAGTGATCGACTTCGGTTGCGGCTCAGGCATTCTGGCGATCGCCGCCCTGAAACTCGGCGCTAAACATGTCGTCGGGATCGACATCGATCCGCAGGCGATCCAGGCCAGCCGTGATAATGCAGAACGTAACGGCGTTTCCGAGCGTCTGTCGCTGTTTCTGCCAAAAGACCAGCCGGAGAACCTGTCTGCCGACGTCGTTGTCGCAAACATTCTGGCAGGCCCGCTGCGCGAGCTTGCCCCGCTTATCAGCGTGCTGCCAGTTGCTGGTGGCCATCTGGGATTATCAGGCATTCTGGCCAGTCAGGCGCAAAGCGTCGCTGACGCTTACCGTGATAGGTTCGAACTGGATGCGGTTGCTGAGAAAGAAGAATGGTGCCGTATTACAGGCGTTAAAAAAGCCTGATTTGTTCCGTACAACCCTTTCTGTTTTGCAGAAAGGGTTAGTTTTATCCGAAAATCCTCCCTGCCCTCCTGTCACTCTGTTCCCTTCCGGCTAAAACCCTTAAAATAAGCACGGTTTTTTTACTCAATGTTATGAAAGGGATATTTCATGAAACGCGCATTACTGTCAGTTGTGCTGACCGCTTTGACATTTTCGGCTTACGCCAGTGAAACCCCGCACTGGTCTTACAATGGCGACGAAGCCCCGCAAAACTGGTCAAAACTCAGCCCGGATTTTCATCTTTGCGAGCAGGGTAAAATGCAGTCCCCCGTCGATATCAAAGACGCCATGAAAGTGCATCCGCACCCGCTGGAACTCAGCTACACCTTACCGCCGGTGAACGTAGTCAATAACGGCCACAGCGTGCAGGTGAATGTCCGGGAAGGTGATTTTATTACCCTCGATGGCGAGAAGTTCGTGCTTCAGCAATTCCATTTCCATGCGCCAAGCGAAAACACCATCAATGGCAAATCCTTCCCGATGGAAGCGCATTTTGTACACATGGATGCAGACGGCGAGATTGCCGTGGTGGCCGTGATGTTTGAAACCGGTGCCGCCAATCCTGAGCTGGGAAAAATCTGGCAACAGATGCCGGAAAAAATGGGTGAAACGGTAACGCTGAAAAGCAACGTCGCGCTGTCCGGCTTACTGCCGAAAAATCTGGCGCATTACCGTTTTAGCGGATCGCTGACTACGCCACCTTGTACAGAAGGTGTTCGCTGGCTGGTCATTAAACAGCCTCTGACGCTCTCTGAGCAGCAGTTAGAGAAATTTCAGCATGTTCTTCATCATGCAAATAACCGCCCCGTACAAAGCCTTCACGGTCGCGTGATTGTCGCGGAATAAAACCTCAGAACATCAGGGCCACAGAACCGGCCTTTGTCGCCCTGAAACCTTTCTGAAAACAAGAAATCATCCGAACGTAAAATAAGTCACTTTCTGACCAAAAGACGATCTGCATCACAGAATTTTGTGGTAGTTGCTGCTTAAAACGACAAATCTACCCTTAGATTCAACTGATATAACAGGATGTTTCAGAGAGATGTCAGGAATTTGCACAAGCGCACAATTTGACCGTTGTCACATAACCCAATGTAAAACCAAGATAAAAAATCTAGTTGCGCTGAATTTCACCATTGGCAAGGTATTTTCTTATCCAATTGCTCAAAGTTTGGCCTTTCATATCGCGACGAAAATGCGTAATATACGCGCCCTTGCGGACATCAGTATGGTCATTCCTAGTTCATGCGCATCGGACACATCCAGCTCACAAATTGCCTGATTGCGGCCCCAATGGCCGGTATCACTGACCGACCATTTCGTGCCTTATGTCATGCGATGGGGGCTGGAATGGCAGTATCTGAAATGCTCTCCTCCAATCCGGAGGTATGGCGGACGGATAAGTCACGTTTGCGCATGGTACATAACGATGAACCCGGGATCCGTGCCGTGCAAATTGCCGGCTGTGACCCCGAAGATATGGCGGCGGCTGCACGAATTAACGTGGAAAGCGGTGCGCAAATCATTGATATCAATATGGGCTGCCCGGCCAAGAAAGTGAACCGCAAACTGGCAGGTTCTGCATTATTGCAGTATCCGGATTTGGTTAAACAAATCCTCACTACCGTTGTGAATTCGGTAGATGTGCCAGTCACGTTGAAAATTCGTACTGGTTGGGCACCGGAACACCGTAACTGTGTACAAATTGCCCAATTGGCTGAAGACTGTGGAATTCAGGCCCTGACTATTCATGGCCGAACCCGTGCCTGTCTCTTCAATGGAGAGGCAGAGTACGACAGTATTCGGACAGTTAAGCAGAGTGTTTCCATTCCGATTATCGCGAATGGCGACATAACTGACCCGCATAAAGCCAGGGCGGTGCTCGACTACACCGGAGCTGATGCTCTGATGATAGGACGTGCCGCTCAGGGGAGACCCTGGATCTTCCGGGAAATCCAGCATTATCTGGACACAGGGGAGCTGTTACCTCCACCGCCTATGGGTGAGGTTCAGCGCTTGTTAATAGGGCACGTACGGGAATTGCACGACTTTTATGGTCAAGGCAAGGGATTCCGTATCGCCCGTAAGCACGTTTCCTGGTATCTCCAGGAGCATGCCCCGAATGACCAGTTTCGGCGCTCCTTCAACGCCATAGAGGATGCCAGCGAACAGCTGGAGGCGTTGGAAGCATATTTCGAAAATCTTGCGTAACAAAAAAGAGCTGACAGAACTATGTTCGAACAACGCGTGAATTCTGACGTACTGACCGTTTCTACCGTAAACTCACAAGACCAGGTGACTCAAAAACCTCTGCGTGACTCGGTAAAACAAGCACTTAAGGGCTATTTCGCTCAATTGAATGGTCAGGACGTGAATGACCTGTATGAGTTGGTATTGGCTGAAGTTGAACAGCCACTGTTGGACATGGTGATGCAGTACACCCGTGGCAACCAGACTCGTGCGGCCCTGATGATGGGTATCAACCGCGGTACGCTGCGTAAGAAATTGAAAAAATACGGCATGAACTGATACTAATCAGTCAACCTATTGAAAAAAGGCGCTTTTCCTTAACTGGATTAGCGCCTTTTTGTTACCTCAAAGATTCACCGGATAGCAGGAAACACCGAACTCAACCCGGTTACGACCGCCCTCTTTGGCTTTATATAACGCCGCATCAGCACTGTTTATCACCGTGTCCGGCATACAGGTTTTTTCGCACAATGCCACACCGGCGGAGATAGTTAGGCGGAAAGTTCTATCGCCCTCAAAGTTGATGAATTCGTTACTGCGCACGGTACTGAGCAGCCTTTCCAGCGTGCTTTCCGCGGTTTTCATGTCCGGGGCATCTATGATCAGCATGAATTCTTCGCCGCCGAAACGTCCGAGATAATCGCTGCCGCGAATGTTATCGCCAATCAGCGTTGCGATCTCCACCAAAATCTTATCGCCCGTGAGGTGTCCGTAGGTATCGTTAACGGTTTTAAAGAAATCGACATCTATTAAGGAAAGATAAAACCGCTCCCTGCCAATTTTCATATGATTAATATGATCGATAATGCCGAAACGGTTTGGCAGGCCGGTCAGTTGATCGGTTTGCGCACGTTTCTCCAGTACCTTTATATTCAGAAATATTTGAATAATTTTCGCGAAAAAAACATATAACAAAGATAAGAAAAAAATACTGAAAAGCGCCCGAATTATTGAAGAATTAAGTATCTCTCTTTCGTGCAAAAACTGCCAATTCAGAAGAATTGAAAATACGTCCGAGACCGCAATAACTAACAAAAACTTTGTATATTTCCTGCCCTTCCATATTTCTGAAATGAATGACAGCGCAATAAATGAGAGTAAAAATAACGTATAGTGCGGTGAATTATTCACAACCCTTAACAGATGGACTAACCCGCCGAAGAACAATGCATACGGACCAAAAATCAGCGACACGAGAACAATAGGGCATAGCGTCAGGCCCAGCAGGGCATCGCTGCTAAGGAGCGTGTTCTTGTAGATGTAGTTCGCAATCAACCCGCTGAAAATTCCAATAGCTATCTGACACGCTCGAGAGTCAACTTTCTTATGCGCCATCAGATACAGAGAAGGAATTGAAAGAGCAAAATAGACCACGCTGATGATATGAATTGAGCTCGTTATCATAGGCAAAACATCATTATTCATTGAATAATCCTTTACATGTTATTTATTTCATTCCGTTTTAAACACCAATTCATATAAAATAATAATCAAAAAAAACAATAATTATGGGACCCGGCATTAGACATCGATATTAATTGCAATGACAATAAATAGTTTAAATCCTGTCGATCGTTTTATTTAATAGTCCTGCCGTATTTCTGATATGCATTCCAAAAATAAATAAGTCGAAAGTCTAAAAATGCTTCTTAATAACCGGAAGTCTTAGTCCCTCCCCAGTGCGCCAGCCCCGCAAAATCCCCGCTCGTTCTGATGCCGTTTTATGCCTGCGAATTAACTGAACAAAACTTAACCCAGATCAACCCAAATGAGAATAATTCTCCACTCGTTTCGCGATTAGGAATTACTTTATAGAGACAAGAAAACGTCTCTGGGAGTGACAATGATGAAACAACTTTATATCCGTTTTACCACAGCGCTGAACAAACCTGATGTGGCCATTTTACTGCTGAGGATCACCTACGGCCTGCTGATTTTTCATGGCTGGCATAAGCTACATGACGGGCTCGGGGGCATTCAGGGCATGCTGGCGGGCTACGGCATTCCGGCGTTCGTGGCGTATGGCGTGATCATCGGTGAAGTGATTGCCCCGATCATGATGATGTTAGGGATTTTCACCCGTCTTGCCGCGCTGTCAGCCGCAGCCACCATGGTTGTTGCGTGGCTGATGGTCGGCATCCACCATACTTTTGCGCTGTCACCGGTCGGCGCCTGGGCGATTGAAGATATCGTGTATTACTTCATGGCAGCCGTCGTTATTGCGCTGTTCGGCAGTGGCCGTTATTCCGTGATGAGTAACCCGTTATACCGCTGATTTTCTCTCTCAGCGTGTTTCGCTAACGAGGCACGCTGAGTTTCTGTAAATGTGATTCACCTTTCCAAAAACCCAGCCCCTTCTTTCCACTGGGTTTTCATTGAAACATCCAATAATGGACGTAAAAAAACGGTAAAGAGGGGGTTTATAGGACAACTCCCCTCTCTGGTTAGAGAGTCCGCCATGTTATACTCACATCAAGAGTCGTATTCGCCCCGCTCAACGCCTACGGATAGCCCTTCAGCTTCGCGATCCCGCCTTTTAACAGTGTCTGTAGACAGTAAAAATTGCGTCAACTTGTGTCTTTCTCAAAACATTTTTGATCGTCAGTTGTCCCAATATTTACCAGACAATCCGTACCGCGGCTGAGCTATCTCGTTACGCGTTACCCCCAGTTTTTTTATGCAGATGATTAGGCTTTTATGACTTCTCCTCGCTTTCGTGCATCGTTCTTACATCCACGCTACTGGCTCACCTGGTTTGGGCTCGGTGTCCTGTTCCTGCTGGTTCAGCTTCCCTATCCGGTACTTTACCGTCTGGGCATCTGGCTTGGCCGCACGTCTATGCGCTTTCTCAAACGCCGCGTGTCGATCACCCGCCGCAACCTGCAACTGTGTTTCCCGGATTTGCCTGCCGATCAGGTTGAAGCCCGGATCATTAGTAACTTTGAATCTCTCGGCATGGGCTTGCTGGAAACCGGCATGGCCTGGTTCTGGTCTGACGCCCGCGTTAAACGCTGGTTTGACGTCAGCGGCCTGCATAACCTGAAAAAGGCGCAGGAAAACAATCAAGGCGTGCTGGTTATCGGCGTACATTTTATGTCACTGGAACTGGGTGGCCGTGCGATGGGGTTATGTCAGCCGATGATGGCGATGTACCGCCCGCACAACAATAAAGCGATGGAATTCGTGCAGACATGGGGGCGTATGCGCTCCAACAAAGCCATGCTCGATCGCAAAGATTTACGCGGTATGGTTCACGCGCTGAAAAAGGGCGAAGCCGTCTGGTTTGCACCGGATCAGGATTATGGCCCGCGCGGCAGCGTCTTCGCACCGTTGTTTGCCGTTGATCAGGCCGCAACGACCAGCGGGACTTTCATGCTGGCACGTCTGGCAAAACCTGCGCTGGTGACCGTGGTTCTGGTGCGTAAAGCCGGCGGTAAAGGTTACGAACTGGTGATTCAGCCACAGTTAGAAGATTACCCGATTGACGACGAAATGGCCGCCGCGGCTTACATGAACCGCGTCATTGAAAAAGAAATCATGCGTGCGCCCGACCAGTATCTCTGGCTGCACCGCCGCTTCAAAACGCGACCGGCGGGAACACCTTCGCTTTATCGATAGCCGCAAACGCAATAAGATATCAGGCCCGGTGCCCCCGCATCGGGCTTTTTCTTTGAGAAACCTTCAACGCGAGATACCTCTTCTTATGGCTAAAAAACCCGATGCGACACCTTCCATCTTTGATCACCTCAAAGATGACGACAGCTTCGATCTGTGGGGCCGTTCAGGCCTCAGCACAGCGCTCAATAAAGCCAAACCGAAAGCACCGGACAATGAGCAGATTGCCGCCGCGCGTAAACTGATTAAAGGCAGTAAAATGCAGGCCGAATGAAGATGTAAAACCGCGCCCGGCGAACCCACCTCGCGTGGGTTTTTTAATGCCTTTCGTACCGGCAAAATGCCTGATGAGAATTTTTCAAACGACAATGTAATGACATTTCTGTAACCTCTCTTTTTACCTGCCCTGGAGAGAAGTGATGAAAAACTCTGTACGTCTGGCGCTGGTCGGAGACTACCACTCCGCGATCACTGCCCACCAAGCCATTCCCCTTGCCATCGACCTCGCAGCACAAAATTTCAGCATTGAAATCCACGCCGACTGGATCGCAACCGACACAATCACCCCTGAAATTCTCAAGAATTACGATGCCTTCTGGTGTGTGCCCGGCAGCCCGTACCGCTCAACCGAAGGTGCGCTGAGTGCCATCCGTTTTGCCCGGGAAAATCGCAAACCGTTTCTGGGAACCTGTGGAGGATTCCAGCACGCCATCATTGAATACGCGCGAAATGTGATGGACTGGCAGGATGCCGGACACGGCGAAACCGACACCGAAGGCCGTCTGGTCATCAGCGCGCTGTCATGTGAAATGGTGGAAGTCAAAAGCGAAATTACCTTTGTGCCGGGCAGTATTCCGGCGCGCGCTTACGGCAAGCTGGAAGTGGAAGAAGGCTACCATTGCCGCTATGGCATCAATACTGAGTTTCAGGCCGCGCTGGACGCACAGCCGCTGAAAATGGTCGGTCACGATGCCACCGGCGAAGTTCGCGCTATCGAATTACCCGGTCATCCATTTTTTGTCGCGACCTTGTTTCAGCCGGAGCGCGCCGCACTAAAAGGTCAGCTTCCGCCACTGATAGCTGCACTGATAAAGTCCCTGCTCTGAGTCATTCCTTTTCTAAATGTCTCTCAGGCCATCCGGTCTGAGGGATTTACTCACCGTTTTGCCTCATTTTTTTACCAAATATGTCACCGCATTTCCCTTACCTTCAAAGACCGCGATCTGCACTCCAATATTGAAATAATCCGCCCCCTTTTAAAGCAGTCACATTGACCGCGCACTCAAACAGGGCAATAAATTTTATAACGCCCGTCAATGTTACTGTGCAATTCCAGTGCGTGACTTGATTGATCGGGCGTTTTCCATGTTGGCACTCCCTTTGCAAAGACAGGTGCAGAGGGCATTGCCCCATAAACAGACAGGGTGCTCCGGCACTCACACAATAATAATTCTCAGTTTTGTCTCACAGGACGCTTTATGAAAAAAATATTGCTCTCAACGCTGATTGCCGCAGCAAGCTTCGTGACACTGGCTGGTCAGGCCCACGCAGGTACCACTCTGGATGCTGTTAAAAAGAAAGGATTTGTTCAATGCGGTATCAGCGATGGCCTGCCAGGTTTCTCCTACGCTGACTCCAAAGGCAAATTCACCGGTATCGACGTTGACGTCTGTCGCGCGGTGGCTGCTGCCGTGTTTGGTGATTCTGAGAAAGTGAAATACACCCCGCTGACCGCAAAAGAGCGTTTCACCGCCCTGCAGTCTGGCGAAGTGGACATCCTGTCCCGTAATACCACCTGGACCTCTTCCCGCGACGCGGGCATGGGCATGATTTTCGCCGGCGTAAACTATTACGACGGTATCGGCTTCCTGACACACCAGAAAGCCGGTCTGAAAAGCGCGAAAGAGTTGGATGGCGCAACCGTCTGCCTGCAAGCCGGTACGGATACTGAACTGAACGTAGCCGATTACTTCAAAGCCAACAAAATGACCTACACTCCGGTCACCTTCGACCGTTCAGATGAAAGCGCCAAAGCGCTGGACTCCGGCCGTTGCGATACCCTGGCTTCCGACCAGTCTCAGCTGTACGCACTGCGTATCAAACTGGGCAAACCGGATGACTTCATCGTTCTGCCAGAAGTCATTTCTAAAGAACCTCTGGGGCCGGTTGTTCGTCGTGGCGACGAAGACTGGCTGGCTATCGTGCGCTGGTCTCTGTTCGCGATGCTCAACGCCGAAGAAATGGGCGTCACCTCTGCCAACGTCGATCAGCTGGCTGCCAATCCAACCACGCCTGACATGAGCAACCTGCTGGGCAAAACCGGCACTTATGGCGCTGACCTGAAAGTGCCTAATGACTGGGTAGTGAAAATCGTTAAACAGGTCGGCAACTACGGCGAAAGCTTCGAGCGTAACGTCGGTCAGGGCAGCGAGCTGAAAATCAAACGTGGTCAGAACGCATTGTGGAATAAAGGCGGCATCCAGTACGCACCACCTGTCCGCTAAATATCCTTTCTACAAGAAGTTGAAAAGTGTTTAAGGAAGCTGATGCACCGGTCGTTCCCCGGTGCATCACTTCCCCTGTTTTACCTGCAGGTCGAGGTTAAAATGTCGCAACGCCCAACCGGAAAAGTCTCGTTCTCGCTGACCAACCCAGCGGTACGTGCCTGGATTTACCAAATTTTCGCGGTGGTGTTGCTGGTAGCCTGTCTGGGTTACCTGCTCCACAACACCATTACCAATCTGACTACACGAGGGATCACCTCGGGATTTGCCTTTCTTGAAAAAGGTGCCGGTTTCGGCATTGTTCAGCATCTTATCGACTACCAGGAAGGCGACACTTACGCCCGCGTTTTTGTTATCGGTCTGCTGAATACCCTGCTGGTTTCCGCACTGTGTATCGTTTTTGCTTCGATTCTCGGGTTCATTATCGGGTTAGGACGTCTTTCCGATAACTGGCTGATCCGTAAAGTGTCGACGGTCTACATCGAGACTTTCCGTAATATTCCCCCGCTGCTGCAAATCTTCTTCTGGTATTTCGCCGTACTGCGTAACCTGCCCGGCCCGCGTCAGAGCCTGAACGCATTTGATCTGGCGTTCGTCAGCAACCGCGGCCTGTATTTGCCGTCACCGGAACTGGCACCCGGCAGCCTGGCAGGCTTTATCGCCCTGCTGCTGGCCATTTTCGGTATCGTCGCGCTGCAACGTTACAACCATTTCCGCCAGATCCACACCGGACGCGTCTGGCATATCTGGCCGTGGGCGATTGTCATGCTGGTTGTCTTTCCGGCGCTGGCGCACCTGATTTTCGGGCCGGCCCTGCACTGGGATATTCCTGCACTGCGCGGTTTTAACTTCCGTGGCGGCATGGTGCTTATTCCGGAACTGGCGGCGTTAACGCTGGCGTTATCGGTCTATACCTCAACGTTTATCGCCGAAGTAATCCGCTCCGGCATTCAGTCTGTTTCGCACGGTCAGCATGAAGCCGCCCGTTCGCTCGGCCTGCCGAATCCGGTCACGCTGCGCCAGGTGATTTTGCCGCAGGCGATGCGGGTGATCATCCCGCCGCTGACCAGCCAGTATCTGAATATCGTGAAAAACTCCTCTCTGGCGGCCGCAATTGGCTATCCGGATATGGTGTCGTTATTCGCCGGTACGGTGCTCAATCAGACCGGTCAGGCGATTGAAACCATTGCCATCACGATGTCGGTTTACCTGATCATCAGTCTGGTGATTTCGTTCCTGATGAATATTTACAACCGGCGTATTGCGCTGGTCGAGCGTTAAGGGAAACCCATGACGATGACAACTCTTCCTCCCGGAGTCAGAGCCGTGAAGCCCGGTACGCCACTGGGTATCGCCGTGCTCTGGGCGCGTAAAAACCTGTTCTCCAGCTGGTTTAACAGCCTGCTGACGCTGTTTTGTTTATGGCTGATGTGGCTGGTGATCCCTCCGCTGCTGAACTGGGTGATTTTCCAGGCCAACTGGGTCGGGACCGCAAGAACGGACTGCACCAAAGCCGGAGCCTGCTGGGTATTTATCCACGCACGTTTCGGGCAATTCATGTACGGGCTGTATCCGTTTGATCAACGCTGGCGCATCAACGTCACGCTGATTGTCGGTCTGCTGACCCTTGCGCCAATCTTCTTTAAAGCCACACCACGCCGGGGACGTTATATCGCCTGCTGGATGGTGTTGTTCCCGATTTTCACCTGGTTCATGCTTTATGGCGGATTCTTTGGCCTGAGCCGCGTCGAAACCCGCCAGTGGGGCGGCCTGACGCTGACACTGATCATCGCTGCCGTGGGCATTGCCGGAGCTTTACCGCTGGGAATTATGCTGGCGCTGGCCCGCCGTTCCCGTCTGCCGATCGTGCGCATTCTGTCGGTGATTTTCATCGAATTCTGGCGCGGCGTGCCGCTGATTACCGTGCTCTTCATGTCCTCGGTGATGCTGCCGCTGTTTATGACCGAAGGAACCAATATCGACAAACTGGTGCGCGCACTGGTGGGTGTGGTGCTGTTCCAGTCGGCGTATGTCGCGGAAGTGGTGCGCGGCGGTTTGCAGGCGCTGCCGAAAGGCCAGACCGAAGCCGCCGAATCACTGGCGCTGGGTTACTGGAAAACGCAGGGTTTAGTCATTCTGCCGCAGGCGCTGAAAATGGTGATACCGGGTCTGGTCAACACCATCATCGCGCTGTTTAAAGATACCAGTCTGGTGATCATCATCGGCCTGTTTGACCTGTTCAGCAGCGTTCAGCAAGCCACCGTCGATCCTGAATGGCTCGGCATGTCGACCGAAGGCTACGTCTTCGCCGCCGCCGTCTACTGGATTTTCTGTTTTAGCATGTCGCGTTATAGCCAGCATCTGGAAAGACGCTTTCACACCGGACGTTCCGCACACTGAGGTAAACCATGAGCGACCATCACGTCACTGAAAAACAAAATATGATGATCACGCTGGAAAACGTGAATAAGTGGTACGGACAGTTCCACGTATTGAAAGACATTAATCTGAGCGTCAAACCGCGTGAACGTATCGTCCTGTGCGGTCCTTCAGGTTCAGGGAAATCGACCACCATCCGCTGCATCAACCATCTGGAAGAGCACCAGCAGGGGCGCATTGTGGTCGACGGCACCGAACTGAATGACGATTTGCGCAATATCGAACGCGTGCGTACCGAAGTCGGAATGGTCTTCCAGCACTTCAATCTGTTCCCGCATCTGACCGTTCTGCAAAACTGCACACTGGCCCCTTGCTGGGTGCGCAAGATGCCGAAGAAAGAAGCCGAAGAACTGGCGATGCATTATCTCAAACGCGTACGTATTGCCGAACATGCCAATAAATTCCCCGGCCAGCTTTCCGGCGGTCAGCAGCAGCGCGTGGCGATCGCCCGTTCGCTTTGCATGAAACCGAAAATCATGCTGTTTGATGAGCCAACGTCTGCGCTCGATCCGGAAATGGTGAAAGAGGTGCTCGACACCATGATCACACTGGCCGAAGAAGGCATGACCATGCTGTGTGTTACGCATGAAATGGGCTTTGCCAGAACGGTAGCCGACCGGGTGATCTTTATGGATCGCGGGGAGATCGTCGAAGAGGCGCCGCCGCTGGAATTCTTTGCCAATCCTAAGTCAGCGAGGACGAGGGAGTTCTTATCGCAGGTTATTCATTAAGCTGAGGCCCCAGCTTGACCGGCATCTGAACGGAATGGTGAAGGTTTCGGTTTCTCGATAGCGCTGTTCGCTTAGCGGCTGCCGACGAAACCGCCCAAAAGGGGAAAGTGCTTTTCCCCTTTTGGATTTCCCCTCGCTTTTTCAACACGCGCTATTGCTCGCTGGCTATGTTTCAGCCACCACAGTGACAGGCTGGAAATCTTGCCGCTGCGCGGTTCCTTCATTTCGGGATGGCAGCCTCAGGTCTGCAACCTCTCATTCAGCAAGCTTTCTGAAACGCCCGCACGTTCTTAGATTCAAAATCAGTGAGGTTGTGAAGTTAACGTTGAGGCCGGTTCCAAAATATCGCCGGAGGAGAGGTGGAAAACCGCGCGTCTTTTTGCGCGGGTTGTAACCCGAACGGAGGGCACCGCGCAGCGGCGGGATTTTGCGGCTGTCGCTGCGGTACCTGAAACATGGCCAGCGAGCGAAGCGCGCAGTTAAAAAAGCGCGGAGTCCAGAGGCCCGCGCGTTACCGGGTCTCTGGTCGGTGTGGGCCGACGCCCACGACCTTGAATTTGAATTTGAATTTGAATTTGAACTTAAAGTTTCAGATCTTTTTCAAAAGATCATCACCACATCACTACCCCGATCACCGGAGCCGTCACCACCGTCACAACCCCCGCTAGCATCATCACCAGACTCGCCACCACGCCTTCTTCGGCTCCTAATTCATAAGCGCGCGCCGTCCCCGCGCCGTGGGACGCCGCACCCAACCCGGCGCCTTTCGCCAGACCGCTTTTCACCGAAAGCCGCAGGAATAACATGTCGCCGACCGCCATACCGAATACGCCGGTGATCACCACAAACAGCGCCACCAGATCCGGCTGCCCGCCCATTTGCTTCGCCGCCGCCAGCGCAAACGGCGTGGTGATGGACCGCACCGCCAGGCTGCGCTGCACTTCTTCCGGCAACGTCAGTATTTTCGCCAGCCAGACCGAACTGCTGACGGCCACCACAATGGCCGTCAGCACGCCCGCACTCAGCGATAACCAGTGACGGCGGATGACTGCCATATTTTCATAGACCGGCACAGCAAACGCGATAGTCGACGGGCCAAGCAGCCACAGCAACCAGTGCGTTTCGCCGATGTAATCCTGATACGACGTGTGCGTCACGACCAGTAACATCACCAGCACGATGGGCGTAAACACCAGCGGCATCAGCAACAACGTGCGGCGCTGGCGGTAGAGTTTTTTGTTGGCGTAATACAGCCCGAGCGTGATCACGAAACATAAAATGCTAATAAGAAGATCAGTCACGCGATGCCTTCCTCGCCGCCAGACGCTGCTCCAGCCGGTACATTTTATCGACAACTAGCGCCGTAGCGCCGAGTGTCAGAATCGTACTGACACCAATCACCAGAAAGATTTTCCAGCCTTCGATCATCAGCAACTGGGCGTAATTCACTACGGCCACCACCGCCGGAACGAAAAACAGCAGCATTTCGGCCAGCAACCAGCGGGAACCGGCTTTCACCCATTTTACCGGCAGAACGCGGAACATAATCAGCAACAAAAGCATCAGCATACCGACGATATTGGCCGGTAAAGGCAGATGCAGGAAAGTGACAAGACGATCGGCGATAACAAATAACACCGCATACAGCACCACCTGAACGGGGATCTGACAGCGGGTCAGCAGGGACGGCGCTTTCGTGCGCAACGCCAGCAACATGGGAACGACCTCAGAGGACAAAAAAGGGACAAGATTCAGTATACGCTCGCAGGAAACCGGTAAAGAAATGAATTAAAATCATAAAAATAATTCCAATCTGGAATACTTCGTTACTTACCAATCTCAGCGGGGAAGTCAGTGAATGGACGTTCGCACATTACGCTATTTTGTCGAAGTGGTACGCCAGCAGAGCTTCACCCGCGCGGCGGAAAAATTATTCGTCACGCAGCCGACCATCAGCAAGATGCTGCGCCATCTGGAAGAAGAGCTGGAATGCACGCTGATCATCCGCGAAGGACGGCGCTTGCGGCTCACCGACAGCGGACAGGCGCTATACCAGCGCGGGCTAAATATCCTGGAAGAATTCCGCCAGCTCGAAGCCGAACTGGAAGACATTAATACGCTTAAGCTCGGCCATTTGCGGCTGGGGATCCCGCCGATGGTGGGTACTCAAATCGCGCCGCTGATCGGCAGTTTCCGCCAGCAATATCCGGGTATCGAGCTGATCATTTCCGAATTTGGCGGGCTGACCGTTCAGCAGGCGGTCATCTCCGGTGAGCTGGATCTGGCGCTGACCGCACTGCCCGCCGACGCGGTGCCTTCGATCGCTTCATTGCTACTTTTCAGCCATCCGCTGTGCGTGGTGGTTCCGCGCACGCCGCACTGGCTGAACCGGACGCGCATCGCTCTCAGCGAACTGGCAGAAGAAAGCATCCTGATTTACAACGAAGATTTCGCACTATACCGCCAGCTGATGGACGCCTTTTCCGCACACGGTTTTACGCCCAAAATTGCCGCCCGCAGCGGCCAGTGGGATTTTTTAGCCGCCATGGTACAAACCGGCATGGGCGTGGCGATTTTACCGGAACCTGTCTGTCAGCGGCTGGATAAAAACACGTTGCTGTGGCTGCCGCTTGAACCGCTGATGCCGTGGCAACTGGGGCTGATCTGGCATCAGGGGAGTTATCTTTCCCACAGCGCACAGGCGTGGATTGCGCTGTGCCGGGATTACTGGCCGCAGCCCTGAACGCGGTATTTATACTTTTTTTACGGCGGCAACTTTAATCTTTATGTTGCCGATATATCCTTTTTTCTGCGCATAAATTAATCTCAATTTATCGCCGAAAGGTATGCGTGAAAGAAAAATATGAATCCGACATTCAAGCCTTCATTATTAAAACACTCATCTGCTTTATTCAGTTCTCCGGTAATTTCAAAATCAGTGGCCAATGAAAGCCAGCTGACGCTTGAAAATACGACGCTGAGAAATAATAGTATTTTCCGTCAGGAAGCAGAACGTTATTTATCAAACAACCCGAACACGAAACATATTGATATTTATCTTAATGATATCAACGGTTCGTTCAGGGGGAAAAGGATGAATATCACCTCGCTGCTTTCACTGGAAAAAGGCGCGTATTTTCCTCAGTCAGTTTACTCCATGGATAAAGAAGGCAAAGTGCAGAGTACGCTGAATGATGATCTGGCTGTGAATGAGCCGGACAGAATATGTTTTCCTGTCGCAGGCACCCTGCGTCCGTGCGGCCATCATCCGGCTGAAAATGCACAAATATTACTGACGATGAAAAACGATCAGGGAAATCCCTATTCGCTTGAGCCGCGCGTTATCCTGGAAAACGTGCTGAGTAAATTCCATGAGCATGGTTTATACCCGGTGATTGCACCCGAAATTGAGTTTTATCTCGAAGACGCCCAGAACCGTAACATTCAGAATTCCGGGTGTTTTCATTTGGCGGTTCCGTCAGAACATACTGCGTTTATTGAAGAACTTGAGACGATGGCGACGCGGCAAAACCTGCCTTTATCGGGCATTGTATGTGAGGCAGAAGCCGGTCAGTTTGAATTAAACCTGCAACACTCCGGGCAGGTCGTCGACATTTGCGAGAACGTGCTGGCGCTTCGCCGCTTAACCAGCACCGTCGCCCAAAGGTTTGGATTCAACGCCAATTTTATGGCTAAACCGTATTCGCAGATGTCGGGCAGCGGCCTGCATTTTCATATCAGCCTGAACGACGAACAGGGCAATAATGTTTTTGCCTCCGGCGACAAAAACCTGAATGAAATGATGCGTCTGTGTCTCGCCGGCATGCTTAACCTGATGCCCGCGTCTATGGCGATTCTGGCTCCCAACGTCAATTCATTCAGACGGTTGAGGAAAAACCTCAATGAGCCGCTGTTCAGTTCCTGGGGCTTTAATCAGCGCTCTGCGGCATTACGCATTCCCTGTTCAGGCGAAGCGCATCGCCGCATTGAATACCGTCTGGCGGGGTCGGATGCCAACCCTTATCTGGCGATGGCCACCCTACTGACGGGCATGCTTTACGGGCTGGAAAAAATAGAGGACGACCCGGTTGCCGATCTGACGGCCTGCTCGCCCGTTTTGCCTTTATTCCAGCAGCACGCCCTTGATGAATTCCGGCAATGTCCGTATTTAACCGCGGCGCTGGGCGAGGCATTTTCCCAACAGTGGATCCAAACCAAACTCTCTGAACTGACGTGGTTCGAAAGTATCGTCACTCCGGAGGAAAGCGTATTTTCTTATTAAACCCTTTTTTTATTAAACAATTGACTAATTAATGAAGCCCCTACCGCTCTGTTATTTATTTCGCTGAGGTGATTATGTCCCGGTTGATCATTTTATCTAATCGCTGTGAACCCTATACCGGCAGTTCGGATGACATGTTATTTCATACCCTTTCTGAAATATCCCGACAGCATGCTGCTCTGTGGTTTGGATGGAACGGGAATGTCTCTGCGCGTAAAAGAAAAGAACCTTATCGTCAGATAAAAAGTGAAGGCGTCGGAAAAGTGTCATGGGATTTATCCCCTAACGAATATGATAATTTTTATCAGGGTTATATACACAACGTGCTGTGGCCCGTCTTCCATAACAGACCTGATCTAACGGCCTATAAAAGAGAATATTTCATCACCTGGAAAAACTATAATAATGATGTTAAAAACAGGGTTTCTCCCTTTATAACGCACGATGATGTGATATGGGTTCATGATTATCACTTACTCCCTGTCGCTAAAATGCTTCAGGAAGACAGCCACCGGAATAAGATCGGTTTCTTCTTGCATCAGCCCTTTCCGCCGGGAGATGTATTACGGTCTGTGCCGGAACACGACTGGCTATTTCAGTCATTGCTGCATTATGACTGCATTGGATTTCAGTCGTCCGGCGATATTAATAACTTTATTTCCTATGCATTACGTCATTACCGCGCCGGACAAATTTCGAAAGACGCGATCAAAGTGAATGGCCGGATTATTAAAGTCTGCGTTTTGCCGTGCGGTATCGATAAGAATACCGAATTTCAAAATCAGCAGGAGATACAGAATGTTCGTCATTATCACCGGCAGATCATTATCAGCAACGACATCGTAAATGAAATAAGCGGCGTAGATTGCCGCCTGAACGCCATGAAAAAGTTTCTGGCGCTCTATCCGCAATACCTTCGCGATGTCAGTTTGCTCCAGATTTCAGATCCTTCCGGCGAATATCCGGCGTCAACGGGCGACATGAGTTCGCGTCTGGAGCGGCTATGCGGAGAAATTAACGGGCAATATGGCGATTTATCGTGGTATCCGGTCAACTACATCCACAATAACCAGTGCTCGAGGGCGATGATTTTTGCGCTCTATAACAAAGCGCGGGTGGCGATGTTTACGCCGCTTTCTGAGGGCATGAGCCTGGGGGCAAAAGAGTTTATTCTTGCGCAGAATAAGGAGGATCCGGGGGTTTTGCTGCTGTCGGAATTTACCGGCGCGGCGGAGATGCTGACGGAAGCGTTAATGATCAATCCGTACGATGCTCACGAGACCAGCGAAGCCCTCCATTCCGCACTCACCATGCCTTTGCATGAAAGAAAGCGCCGGCACAGCCAGTTGCTGAACAAGGTAAATCGCTATGATTGCCACTGGTGGGCGACGGAGTTTCTGGCGTTTTTACGCGCTGAGGCAGAACGTCCGCAGCGTACGGTGTTCAGAACGTCTCACCACGGCACTTACGCCCCGCATAATCTCTATTAAAAAAGGCTTCCCGCAACGTTCGCGGGAAGCCTTTTATGGCAGATTAACGCCGGAAAACCGTTGTTTCAGACTTCTTTTTCGACCAGCAACGCTTCCAGCAAATCGAGGTCGTGCAGCAGTTTTTGCAGCGTTTCATTGCTGATTTTCTGGGTTGCGCGCAGATGATAAAGCTCACCGCGTTCGGCCCGCAGTGCGGTAAGACGGAAGCGACGCTCTAAGTTTTCGAGCTTCAGCGCGGTTTCCATATCATCGCGATTCGCCGTCCGCCGTCGCAGTGTGCCTATCACGCGGGAACTGATTTCCTTCAGCGTCTGTTCATCAATGTTTTCTTCAGTATCCGCCGCCAGACGTTCTTCCATCTTATGCAGGCTTTCGATCGCCACTTCTGCCGCGATGGATTTCGCCATGCGCTCTTCTTCACGATAGGTCGTTCCGTCGGCCACGACCACGCCTTTGAGCAGGAACGGCAAAGCAATCACACCGGCAATCAGGGAGAACAAAATGACGCCCGTCGCCAGGAACACCAGCTGATAACGCGACGGGAAGGCCGAACCGTCCGCGAGGAATAACGGAATTGACAGCACACCGGCCAGCGTAATCGCCCCGCGAACACCGGCAAACGACGCCACCCACAACTCACGCGTGCTGTAGCTGCCAAACAGCAGCGGTTTCTTTTTCAGGAAACGGTTGCTGAAATTCTTCATCACCCACAGCCAGACAAAACGCAGGATCAGCAGCGCAAAATAGATAATCCCGACGTCCGCAAACAGGTGCCAGGTGACGATTGACGGGTCATGCGTGGCCTGATCAATCGAGTTCTCCAGAATGCCCGGCAATTGCAGGCCCAGCATGATGAACACCATGCCGTTGAATACGAATTCCAGCATCGCCCAGACGCTGTTCGCGCGCAGGCGCATAGCCAGCGGCGCGTTACGGATAATGCCCGACTGGCTGATGGTCATACCGGCAGCCACGGCGGCCAGAATGCCCGACACGCCGATGTGTTCAGCAATCAGATAAGACGCGAACGGCAGCAGCAACAGGAAAACGATTTGTGTCGCCGGGTCATCGCCGCTCCAGCGGCTCATGATGCGCAGCGATTTACTGTACAGCCACGTCACCGCGACACCCGCCATCAGGCCGCCGATGGCGACTTTGAGGAACTCAACGGTCGCGCCGCCGACGGTGAAAATCATGGTGCCCATCGCCACGGCAATCGCAAATTTGAGTGACACCAGGCCGGACGCGTCATTCATCAGCGCTTCACCTTCCAGCACGCCCATGATCGACTTCGGAATGCGGCCCTTGCCCACAATTCCGCCTAATGCCACGGCATCGGTCGGAGACAGCACCGCCGCCAGCGCAAACGCCGCAACCAGCGGAATATCCGGCACCATCATATAAATCAGATAACCGATACCGACGACGGTGAGCAACACCAGCACCAGTGCCAGCCCGAGAATTTCGCGCCCGTGGTGGAGGAATTCACGGGTCGGAGTTTTCCAGCCATCGGCGAACAGCAACGGCGGGATGAAGAGGACGAGAAACAGTTCCGGATCGAAATCCACATGCAAACCAAAATTCGGCCAGGCCAGCAAAGCACCGACAGCAATCTGCATTAATGGAAGAGGAACCTGAAACGGCAACATTCTGGTGACGACACCGGAGAGCGACACCACCAGAATCAAAATCAGAATGGTAAAGAAGATTTCCATGCTTTCCTTAGACTCTTGTTTTTATGATTTCAATCAGACGGGGTCTGACACATACAGAGGGAATAGTAGATCAAAAGAGGACATGATTTAAATCGATGCGTGCGGTTACGACGCACTGACGTTTATGACAAGGTCAAAACCTTGGGCTCGCCGCCCAAACTGGCACAAAGGCTTTTAAACGAAACCCTTTGGAATCCTGCGTTTTTAAACTGCGCGCTATCGCTGGGTCGATGGACATGTCTCGGTACATTAGTGTGTGGCGCAAAATATTGCCTCTGCGCGGTTCCTTCTCTCGGTCTTCGAGCCACAGGTCTCGAAGCCGCTCCGTTCAGCAAAATTTTTAATCACGCCATTTCACTCTCTGAAAAGCAGATCGGTTTTGAATTTAAGATTGTGCGGGCGATTCAGAAATCTTGCCGAACGGAGCGGCCTGAAGACCCAGGGCTTCAGGACCGAGAGAGGGAACCGCGCAGCGGCAAGGTTTCCAGCCTGTCGCAGCGGTTGCTGAAACATAGCCAGCGAGCGACAGCGCGAAGTAAAAAAGCGAGGAGGAATCCAAAGGAGGAAAAGCACTTTCCTCCTTTGGGCGGTTTGGGCGCAGCGCGTTAAGCGATCACCGCATGTGAGAAACCGAAATTTTCTCAGTCAGCCCGCCGGTGCAACCGGCCAAAGCCGCCTGATGCCCGGCCTGGCATTCAGATCGCCCATCCGCCCGCATAAAACACCACGAGCGCCACAGCGATAACCACCGTTCCGACGTTCAGCTTGCGCCATTCTCCGGAGAAGATACGGCCAATCACCAGCGCGCTGAAGCCCAGCATGATGCCGGTGACGATGTTACAGGTCAGCACGATGAATACCGCGCACAACAGGCCGGACATCGCATCAACGAAGTCGTTGAAATCCAGTTTGGTCACGTTGCTGAGCATCAGCAGGCCGACGTACATCAGCGCTGGCGCGGTCGCGTAAGCCGGAACCAGATAAGATAACGGTGACAGGAACAACATCAGCAGAAACAGAACTCCGACGACGGTGGCGGTCAGGCCGGTTTTGCCGCCTGCCGCTGTACCCGCTGCCGATTCAATGTAGACCGCTGCCGGTGATGCGCCGACCAGAGAGGCAAAAATGCTGCTTACGGAGTCCGCGGTCAGAGCTTTGCCGCCGCTGATGATCTGGCCGTTTTCGTCGAGCAGGTTTGCCTGCCCGGCAACGGCGCGGATGGTGCCGGTAGCATCAAAGACCGCCGTCATGACCAGCGCCAGAACGCTTGGCAGCACGGCGGCTTTCAGCGCGCCCATGATATCGAGATCGAAAATGACCGATTTGCCGTCTGCGCCCGCCAGGGAAGGCATCGCGAACAGGCCCTGATATTTCACCGCAGGATCGAAAATCAAACCAATCACGGAAATCGCGATGATCACCAGCAGAATGCCACCGGGAACGCGCAGTTTCTCAAGGCCGAAAATCACCGCCAGGCCGAGTAAGGTCATCACAACCGGGAAAGAGGTAAATGCGCCCAACGCGACCGGTAAACCGTCCAGCGGGTTTTTCACCACCAGGCCGACGCCGTTGGCAGCGATTAACAACAGGAACAGGCCGATACCGATGCCGGTGCCATGCGCAACGCCGGTCGGCAGATTGCGCAAAATCCACGACCGGATCCCGGTGACCGAGATAATCGTGAACAGCACGCCCATCAGGAATACTGCGCCTAACGCCACGGGCACACTGATGTGCTGGCCGAGCACCAGGCTGAATGCCGTGAACGCCGTCAGTGAAATCGCACAGCCAATCGCCAGCGGCAGATTCGCCCACAAGCCCATCAGCAGCGAGCCAAAACCGGCAACCAGACAGGTCGCGACAAACACCGCGCTCGGCGAAAATCCGGCTTTACCCAGCATGGACGGCACCACAATCACCGAATAAACCATCGCCAGAAACGTCGTTAAACCGGCGATCACTTCCTGACGGACGTTGCTGCCACGCGCACTGATTTTGAAAAATGCATCAAACGGGCCTTTTGGCGCAACAGCGCTGCCCGTCTGAGGGTGTTGACTCGACATGGAAAATCCTCTGAATGTCTTTACTGATTAGCCGGCGTGGTCATTATGAAATCGTTTCTGCACGTTCGCTTCCTTACCCGTAACCTGAAACCGCCGAAAGCAGCGTCAGATCTACAAGGCAAACGTTTAACTCACATCGCGTATGGCGGGTCTGAAAAATTAAGCAAACGATTATCCGGCCTTTAAACCCCACATTTCAACTACGATCGACGACAATTTACCGTTGTTCGGTCAATAAAAACGCGGTTGTGATGTAAATTCAGCCGGCTGGCGATTTGCTGTGCGGTATCGGTTGCGCATCAATTTTTTTCCGCGATGAACGGCAAAAGCAAAACGGACAAGAACAGGATGATTTCACGGGCTGATGATATTGCGCTCATGACGACAATCACGGCACGCACGAGCGCAACAAAATACCCCGGACTTAACGCAATATCGTGAAAGGTCCGCCGTTTTCCAGCGCCTTCTGATAAGCCGGACGCGCGGTCACATTCGATAACCATGCATTTAAGTGTGGGTATTGTCCGAGTCCGGCGCGGGCATTTATAGCTTCTATCGGGAAACTCATCTGAATATCCGCCGCGCTGAACTGATACCCGGCGAAATAAGGATGGGTGGCGAGATGTTTCTCCAGATAATCCATATGGGTATAAATTTGTTTATCCAGATAATTTTTCTGCACACCCTGTCCGATTGCGCCCGCCAGCGGACGGATAAGCCACGGCATCGGCGGTTTGCCTAAGCGGCTGAAAATCAGTTTCATCACCAGCAACGGCATCAGGGAACCTTCCGCATAATGCATCCAGTAGCGGTATTGCTGACGTTCAGCGAAGGCCGACGGTTTAAGCGTGCTGCCTTCATCATAAACTTCCTGCAAGTATTCAATGATGGCGCCGGACTCCGCAAGGATCAGCCCGTTGTCTTCCAGCACCGGCGACTTGCCCAGAGGATGCACTTTTTTCAGCGCAGCAGGCGCCAGCATCGACTTTTTATCCCGTTGATAATGCTGAATTTCATACGGGACACTCAATTCCTCAAGCATCCATAAGATTCGCTGCGAACGTGAATTATCCAAATGATGCACTGTGATCATAAATACCTTCCGCTCTGTTTCATTTAATTATTTGTTAACTATAGACAAGGCCTGAATAGCCGGAACATATTCATTTAAAAACCATGATGTTTATCGGGTTTATTAGCCGCAGATTAAGCCGGAAATTATTTTTATTTGATTAAAATCACTTACGGATTAATCTTAATTACACGAAAAAAATTATCGTAACTTCATTCGCCTTTAATAAATCTTAATGCCATTATCGCCGAATCTAAAATAGACCCCCTGCCTGTGTGGAGCCTTACATGTTTTCCAGTAATTACAACAATGTGCTTGTAATGTTTTCGTTCATTGTTGCAATGCTTGCCTCTTATACCGCGCTTGATATGGCGGGCCGGGTTGCCACGACAGAGGGAAAGGCTTCCCGTCTCTGGTTGAGCGGGGGCGCCATTGCGATGGGCATCGGTATCTGGTCCATGCATTTTATCGGCATGCTGGCCTTTAATTCGGCCATGCCAATGGGTTACGACCCGGTTATTACGCTGCTTTCCATGGTCATCGCCATTATCTCTTCCGTCTTTGCGCTGTGGCTGGTTTGCCTGCCGAATTTACCGACCGGGCGTTTACTGGCCGGGGCATTGCTGATGGGCGGCGGAATTTCCGCCATGCATTACACCGGCATGGCCGCGATGCTGATGATGCCACCCATTGTTTACGATTACTGGTGGGTTGCGCTGTCCGTGGTTGTGGCGATTGTCGCCTCGGGCGCGGCGCTGTGGATGGCGTTTCATCTTCGTCAGCAATCCCCGAATGTCCGGCTGTTGCGCATCAGCGCGGCGGTGATCATGGGCACGGCGATTGTCGGCATGCATTACATCGGCATGGCGGCGGCGCAATTTCCGATGGACAGCCACAGTATGGCAGCGTTCAGTGGCGTAGATAACAACTGGCTGGCGCTGCTGGTGATCGTGGTAACGCTGGCGATTCTGGCGATCACGCTTATTATTTCGATTCTCGACGGCCGTATGCAGGCGCGCACCTCCATTCTGGCGTCGTCGCTGGCACAGGCAAACCGCGAACTGACGCAGCTGGCGCTGCACGACAATCTCACGCGGCTGCCAAACCGTTTGCTGCTGGAAGACCGTCTCAGCCAGGCATTTCAGAAAGCATCACGCGGTGAATCTCAGTTTGCCGTGCTTTTTCTCGATCTCGACGGTTTTAAAGCGGTCAATGACGCGTTCGGCCACCATATCGGCGACCAGTTGCTGATCTCGGTGACGGAACGCCTGCAATCTCAGCTGCGCGCGACGGATACGCTGGCGCGTCTGGGTGGCGATGAATTTATCCTGCTGGTGGAAATCACCGAACCGGGTGACGCTTCTCAGCTGGCCGACCGGCTGGTGCATCTGATTGCGCGTCCGTTTTACGTTTCCCGCTATGAATTGCTGGTGTCGGCCAGTGTCGGTATTGCGGTGTATCCGGGCGACGGCGAAAACGAGCGCGAGCTGATGCTCAATGCCGATGCGGCGATGTACCACACCAAGAATTCAGGCCGTAACGGGCATAGTTTCTTCCAGCCGTCGATGAACGCTAATGCGCAAAATCAGTTACAGATGCTCAATGATTTGCGTCTGGCGATTGAACACCACGAACTGCGCTTACATTATCAGCCGAAATTTATTGCGCCTTACGGGCCGGTTTGCGGGTTTGAAGCACTGCTGCGCTGGGAACGCAACGGCACCACGCTGAGCCCGGATGTTTTCCTGCCACTGGCGGAAAAAACCGGTCTGATCATTCCGATTGGCGAATGGGTGCTTAACGAAGCGTGCCGCCAGCTGCGTGAATGGCATCTTGCCGGACACACAAACTGGACCGTTGCCGTAAACCTCTCCACTTTGCAGTTTGAGCAGGCCAATCTGGTGGAAATGGTGATTGATACCGTTGAGCGTCATCAGATCCCGCCGGAAATGCTGACGCTGGAAGTCACCGAAACGACGGCGATGCGCAACCCGGATGTCAGCGTAGAAATCCTCGAACGCCTGACGAAGTACGGCGTCAAAGCGTCGATTGATGATTTCGGTACCGGCTATTCCAGCTTGCTGTATCTCAAACGACTTCCCGCCAGCGAGCTGAAAATCGACGGCGCGTTTATTAACGATCTGATTGCCGGAAGTGAAGATGCCAGCATTGTTTCGGCGATTATTGCGCTGGGCCAGACGCTGAATCTTAAGGTCGTGGCCGAAGGCGTGGAAACTACCCAGCAGCAGGATTTCCTGACGCAACTGGGTTGTGACACGTTGCAGGGCTATCTGCTGGGGCGTCCGATGACACCACAACAGATTGCCCAGCATCCCGATTCTGACTGGGAACCCCGGCTGAACATCATCGATAAAGTCTGATGGTGTTCTGCCCTGACGTTCAGCCCTGAAGCGCCGCCGTGCGGAAATAACGCACGGCATTGCGCAACTCGATGCTCTGTTCCGTCAGGGATTGCGCGGCGGCAGCGGCCTGTTCAACCAGCGCCGCATTCTGCTGCGTGACCTGATCCATTTGGTCGACCGCAATTCCCACTTCATGAATGCCGGTGTGCTGCTCCGAACTCGCGGTCGAAATTTCACTGACGATACCGGCAACTTTATTCACCGAGCTGACAATTTCCTGCATCGCTTTACTCGCGCGATCTGCCTGCTGCGACCCCTCGGCGATTTTGCTGACCGTCCCCTGGATCAGGTCTTTTATTTCTTTCGCCGCCTGCCCGCTTTTTTGCGCCAGCACGCGCACTTCGCTGGCGACCACGGCAAACCCTTTCCCCTGCGTTCCGGCACGGGCGGCTTCAACGGCAGCATTCAGCGCCAGCAAGTTGGTCTGAAACGCGATGCCCTCAATCACGCTGATAATGTTGATAATCTCGCGGGAACTGCCGGAAACATCGCGCATATGCGCCTGCATGCCGGTCACAATCGCGCCGCCCTGAGAAGCCGTTTTCGAGGTTTCATGCGCCAGCGCGCTGGCTTCGCGGGCATTTTCGGCGTTCTGGCTGACAGTCGTCGTCAGGTTTTGCATGTTTGAACTGGTCTGCACCAGCGACGCCGCCTGTTCTTCCGTGCGCTGCGACAAATCAGTATTGCCCTGCTCGATTTCACTCGCCGCGTGACTGATGGATTCGCTGCCTTCCATAATCTGATTAATGGTTTTATTGAGCTGCTGATTCATGCCTTCCAGCGAGGCCAGCAGGCTGCCGGTATCGCCCGGTTTCAACTCAATTTTCGCCGCCAGATTTCCGGCGGCGATTTCACGCATGATCGACGCCGCATACGCCGGTTCGCCGCCCAGTTGTTTCACCAGATTACGCGCCAGCAGTAACGCCATCGCCAGCGAAACCAGGAAAGCAAATCCCACCAGCACCAGGAACATCATACTGGCATTGTGATAACTGTTGCGGGCCTGCGCGGCGGCCTTTTCGCTGTTCGCCAGCTCGTCGCTGACCAGCGTCGCCAGATCAGCCATCAGCTGCGTGCGGTATTTACGTGAGTTATCGCCGCTGATTTGCGTCGCCTGCGCAATATCGTTGCGCTCAACGGCAGCAATGACGGCGTCGTTCGCCAGCGAGAACTGCGCAAAGTTATTCATGATTTGCGTAAACAGCGCAGATTTACTGCCGCCGCTGTCCAGCTTCTGATAGGCGTTTTCGGCTTCTTTAAACGTCGCCACGGCCTGCATGATTTCACTCCGGTGACCGTCGCGCGGCGCACCTTGCGGTGAGGCAATGTATTGCACCTGTTGCAGGCGCAGTTCGGCCAGCGTGCCGCGCATTACCAGCGGATACTGAACGCCGGGAAGCCGGTAGGCGCGGTAACTTTCAATTTGCTGATTGCTGCTGTTGAGCAGCCAGGCGGACATCGCCGCGAGGATCAGCATCAGACCCAGTACGAGCGCGAACGCCCCCAGTAAACGCGTCAGGACAGAGAGATTGGTTATTTTTTTCATTCGGACACTTCGTTAATTCAGTGACTTGAAACTCTGATAACGGCAAGCGAAGGGATAACTTTAGGATAAATGAAACTATATTTCAGTTTGTTAAACACTGACTTTCAAAATGTAATTCGCGGGTTACCGGACGAATTTTTCGTGTTACCCCCAGGGGCTGAAAACTTGATGTGGCAGGCATTTTTGGCGTTACGCTCATTTATGCGGAGAATAACGCCAGAAGGTTATTTCGGGGAGAAATCCGGCCATAACGGCTGAACCACGGACAGCAGGTTTGCCGTTCCGGCGGCCACGGACATGTGGCGGTAATTATCGGTGCCGTCCGGCAACTGAGTGAAATTCACCCTAGTTTCCAGCCCGGCTTCCTGACATATCACCGCGCCGCCGGCGATGTCCCACAGCGTGGTGCGGCGTTGCAGATGCCCGTCGATAATTCCTTTGGCGGCAAACACCATGCCGACGGTGGTGCAGCGGTAACAATGCACCGACCATTCTGCCGCACGCAGCCCCTGATAAAACGATGACGCCTCATCCAGTTTGTCATCCGAACTGTCGCCCAGCGACACGATCTGGACATCGCCAAAACGGTCGTCACGGCGGAAAGGTTTGCCGTTATGGAAAATGCCCTGTCCGGATCCTGCGGCAAAAAGTTCGTTCAGCACCGGCAACGCAACCACGCCGATCACCGGTTTTTTCCGTTCGACCAGCCCGAGCGAAACGCCCCACAGCGGCGAACCGCGCAGGAAATTCGACGTACCGTCGATTGGATCAATCACCCAGCAGGACGCATCAGTCAGCACGCCGCCCAGCTCTTCGCCGATAATCGCGTCCTGCGGAAAATGCTGCGCCAGCTGCGCGCGGATAAACTGCTCTACCGCCACGTCGGCTTCTGAAACAAAATCCTGCGTTCGTTTACTGCTGACTTCGATACTGTCCCGGCGGTTGAAAAAACCCAGCGCCAGTTCTGCCGCCTGAGCCGTAATCTGGCTGGCTAACACCAGTTTTGCGGACATCGTAGTGTGAGTCATCATAAATCCTGATTTTTCAGTCTGAAGAAAAAATACACGGTCATAGAATGCACCGGAATTGATGAATAAAAAATGACAACCTGCCGCTTGCCAAAACAGCGTAAAACCTTCTATATCTGTGTGCTTAACTTTTCAGCGTGATGCCGGAGAAAACCATGCCAGACGCCGCCCATTGGATCCCCTTCTTACTGATTTGTGTTGGTCTGGTGTTAACGCCCGGCCCAAACATGATTTACCTGATTTCGCGCTCGCTGTGTCAGGGCCCGAAAGCCGGGCTGATTTCCCTTGGCGGCGTGGTGCTGGGTTTTCTGTTTTATATGCTGTTTGCGGCACTCGGCATTACCGCGCTGCTCATGGCGGTGCCGTTTGCCTATGACGCCCTGCGGATCGGCGGTGCGGCGTATTTGCTGTATATGGCGTGGCAGGCAGTGAAACCCGGCGGGCGCTCGCCGTTTCAGGTCAAAGATTTGCCGCGCGACAGCAACAGAAAGCTGTTTACCATGGGGCTGGTGACCAATTTACTGAATCCGAAAGCCGCAGTGTTGTACCTGACCTTATTGCCGCAATTTATCGTTCCAGAGCAAGGCCACGTCCTCACACAATCTCTGGTGCTGGGCATCACGCAAATCATCGTCAGCTTTACCTTCAATGCCCTGATCGCACTCTCAGCGGGATATATTGCCCTGTTTCTGGCCGGTCGCCCGTTGTGGATGGTGCTTCAGCGCTGGTTTATGGGCGCGGTGCTGGGCGGACTGGCGGTGCGTATGCTGCTCGAAGGACGTAAATAGCGCCATAAAACAGATAAAGCCGTTTCTGAAAGCGGCTTTGTCTGTGGTCATATTCAGTCCTTTATTAACGCTATATAATCCTCTGCACAACGAAAACAGAGGAATTCCTTCGTGCGCGCATTTTCATCCAAATTACTGCCATCCGCTTTGCTGCTCGGCCTTGTCCTGAGCTTCTCCTCACAATCCGCTCTGGCCTCACGCCAGATCACCGATCAGCTCGGGCGTCAGGTAACCCTTCCCGATCAGGTTGACCGCGTGGTTGTGCTGCAACACCAGACGCTCAATCTTCTGGTTCAGCTTGATGCGACCAAAGATATCGTCGGCGTGCTCAACAACTGGCAACAGCAACTGGGCAGTGGTTATGTGCGTCTCGCGCCATCTCTGGAAAAAACGCCGGTGGTGGGCGATTTAACCAGCGTGAATCTGGAAAGCGTGGTTGCCCTGCATCCGCAGGTGGTATTCGTCACCAACTATGCGCCGCAGGAAATGATCGACCAGATCAGCCAGACCGGCATCGCAGTCGTCGCCGTTTCTTTACGTGATGATCCGAAAGGTGAGGAACATAAGATGAATCCGGTGCTACCGGATGAAGATCAGGCGTATACCGAAGGTTTGAAGAAAGGGATCCAGCTGATCGGGGAAGTGGTCAACCGCCAGAAACAGGCGCAGTCATTGATCGACTATACTTTTGCTCAGCGCCAGTTAACCAGCACGCGCCTGAAAAACGTTCCGGCTGACCAGCGCATTCGCACTTATATGGCCAATCCTGACCTGACCACCTACGGTTCCGGCAAATATACCGGGCTGATGATGTCCCATGCCGGCGCGCTCAACGTGGCCGCCGCGACCGTGAAAGGCTACAAACAGGTTTCACTTGAGCAGGTGATCGCCTGGAATCCGCAGGTGATCTTCGTGCAGGACAGGTATCCGGAAGTCGTCGGTCAGATCAACCATGATCCGAAATGGCAGAGCATTGATGCGGTCAAAAATCACCGCGTTTATCTGATGCCGGAATACGCCAAAGCCTGGGGCTACCCGATGCCTGAAGCGCTGGCGATTGGTGAATTGTGGATGGCGAAAAAACTGTATCCGCAAAAATTCGCCGACATCGATATGCAAAAACAGGCTGACGCCTATTATCAGCGCTTCTACCGGACAGATTTCAAACCTGCCGCAGAAGCGACGCACGCGGGGAAATAACCTCATCCCGGTGCCGTACTTTTTTGGGGTAATGTGACAAGGAGCTCTGATGACAAACTCGATCAAAGTGCTGGCCGCAGGGAGCCTGCGCCGCGCATGGGCACCGCTGTGTGAGGCTTTTCAGGATAAAACCGGCGGCAAAGTGGTGACCGAATTCGGCCCCGCCGGGCTGCTGCGCGAAAGAATTGAACAGGGCGAAAAAGTCGATTTATTCGCCTCGGCCAACACCGCGCATCCGCTGGCGTTGCAGCAACATGGCAAGGCGCTGGAAGTGGACGTTTTCTGCGGAAACAACCTGTGCGTGACGGCGCGCAAAGGGCCGGAGCTGGAAAAACTGAACTGGCTGAATGTGTTGCTCGACTCGCGTTTTCGTCTGGCGACCTCCACGCCGCAAAGTGATCCTTCCGGCGATTACACCTGGCAGATGTTTGAGCTGATTGAGCGGCGTCATCCGGGCGCGGGCGAGGCTTTGCGTAATAAAGCGCTGCGGCTGGTCGGTGGCGCGAAATCGGCCAAAGTTCCGGAAGGCAAACTGGCGGCAGAATGGCTGATTTGCAGCGGACAAGCCGATGTGTTTATCGGCTATACCAGTTATGCCACGCTGTTGCGGGAAAATGATGCGCTGGAAGTGTTCAACGTACCGGCCGATTACAACGTGCGGGCGCGCTATGCACTCGCGACGTGTACAGAAAAGGGCAAACCGCTGGCAGAATTTATTCTTTCAGAAACCGGCCAGCACATTTTGCAAAATGCCGGTTTTTGCGGAAAACATTCGGTGATGCAGGAATAATCAAAAATACCCAAATAATTCGAGTTGCAGGAAGGCGGCCAACGATGTAATTCCGATGAGCTTACACAAGTAAGTGATTCGGGTTACGGAGTGCAACCAACGCATCTGCAGCTCGAAGTATGAAGGGCATTATAAATCCCGTTCTTTCATTGCGCGCTGACGATCATAGTACTCATCTTCAGCGGCGATGATTTCATCGAGCAGGGAATCCACATCCGCTTTATGCGTATCTTCGGCGAACTGACCGGTCAGAGGCGTTTCCGGCGTCAGTTTGCCGTCTTCGTATAACGCCCAGATTTCTTTCGCATAACGCGTTTCCAGCAACTGCGGCGCGAACTGACCATAATATTCGGTCATGTTATTCACATCGCGCTCAAACATCGATTCGGCATGATTGTTCGCGGCGGCGTCCACGGCCTGCGGCAGGTCGATAATCACCGGCCCGTCGGCATCCATCAGCACGTTAAATTCTGACAAATCCCCGTGAACGATACCCGCGCACAGCATGCGCACGATATTGCGGATCATGGTTTCGAAATCCGCCACGGCTTCTTCTTCGGTCAGGATAACGTCGCTCAGACGCGGCGCAACCACGCCGTCAGCGTCAGTGATCAGCTCCATTAGCAACACGCCATCAAGACAAATGTAAGGCTGCGGCACGCGTACCCCGGCGTTTGCCAGACGGAACAGCGCATCCACTTCTGCCGTTTGCCAGGATTCTTCCTGCTGCTTGCGCCCGAATTTTGACCCTTTTTGCATCGCACGCGCGTTGCGGGTGTTCCGGACTTTTCGGCCTTCCTGATACTGCACGGCCTGCTTGAAACTACGCTGTGTGGCTTCTTTATAAACTTTGGCACAACGAATCTCTTCACCGCATAAAACGGTGTACACGTCGGCTTCTTTGCCACTTTTCAAACGACGGACCACATCGTCGATCAGGCCGTCATCCACCAGAGGTTGGATTCTATTTGGGATTTTCATGCAGCCTTGTACCTTATTTCAGCGCATGAGGGAATGACCTGCGCAATATTCCCTGCATTACACACCAGACACGCCGTTCGCGTCATCCTTTCTTAATCCTTCTTTCTCACTATACTCAAGGCTACAGTTTAACGTAGTGGCGCAGGAGTGGATACTTTCTGCGCACAGGTTCTTCTCATTCTGCGATGAAAATGCCCACCGGCGCCCGCCGATAGCGCATAAACACCCCGCGTTAATTTGACTTCATTATTTTGTTCACACCTGATAATTATTTCCCATTGTAAGTAATGATGCCCGATTATTTAATTTTCATGACAACGGAACTTTTTTAATATTTTAAGCTTTTCGTGCTGTTGAGGTTGCGTTTACTTGCGGAAAAATCTGGTATACGTTCCGTTTAGAATAGGGGTGATACTGTGCCGTTAATTTCCCGTTGCAGGTCATCGTTATGAACACCATTTTAATTACCGGCGCTACAGGTTTCGTGGGCGGAGCGGTTGTTGAATATATTCTTCGTCAACAATTAAGTTCTAAAAACCAATTATTACTTTTAGTCAGGGCTGACGATAGTGCGACGGGACTCGCCAGAATTATCGACAATTTGAGAAAGTTTGAATTGTCGGATGAACAACTTGCCGCGATTAATGAGCAATCAATATTAACCGGCGACCTTTCTGAACCGGAGAACTTTATTCAGGATCCGCGTTTAGATCATGTCACACATGTTATTAACTGCGCCGCGATTGCGTCATTTGGTAATAATCCGGCGATGTGGCGTGTCAACGTTGAAGGTTCACTGATTTTCGCCAAACGCATGGCGCAGGTCAAAGGCCTGCAACGGTTTGTCCACGTTGGCACCGCGATGGCATCCATGCCGGACAAAGACAGCGTCTTCTATGAAGGCATGCCGGACAACGAACACAACGAAGATCTGGTGCAGTACACCGCTTCCAAGCGCGCCATCGAAAACCTGGTTCGTACCGAATGCCCGAACCTGCCGTTTGTGGTCGCCCGTCCGTCAATCATTGTGGGTCACACACAGTATGGCTGCCAGCCGTCGAGCAGCATTTTCTGGGTCTTCATGATGGCGATTAAACTGAAGAAATTTACCTGTACGCTCGACGATCAGGTAGATGTTATTCCGGTTGATTATTGCGCCATGGTGCTGGTGAAATTGTGCCTTGCGGCTGAACTGAACCACAGTTTCTATCATATTTCTTCCGGTGAAGAAATGTGTACGCCATTCCATGAAATAGATACGTCAGTGGCAAAAGCCAATAATACATCGCGTATTATCAGTGAATATCAGCAGATCAGTTATCAGGAATTTACCGGTATCCGTAAACAGTTTAAAGACGTGCTCGGGCCGTGTAATGACAAGATAATTTTGCGTGCAATTAAACTTTACGGCGGCTTTGCGCAATTAAATGTGAAGTTTGATAATTCGCGCTTGCTGAATATGGGTATTCCTAAACCCGCCGCCTTCAAAAGTTATATTGATAAATGTGTTTCTTCCACCCGCGGTCAGACAATATCTGAACTGATGAGGGTTGATTTTAAATAAACCGATGCGTCTGTTTGAGTCATCAAACGGCCCTTTATCTTTTATCTCTGCCCGAAAGATAAAGGGAACGGTTTAGAATACAACGACGCCGCGAAGGACATTGCGGCGTCGTATTTTTCGTGGTGTGAGCGGCTCAGACCAGGCCGTTTCTTCCATAAAGCCGGAAACCTTCACGCTGGTTTAACCGGTCATAATAGGCGGCCACCGCAGGCAAAGCCGGGCGCGACATCGGCGTCATCGACCAGCGGTTTACCGCCAGCCCGAGCGGAATATCTGCCAGCGTAAAATTATCTCCCAGCACGTAATCACCGCTGCGCTGCAATTGTTCTTCGAGCATTTGCATGTGGCGGTTCCATTCGCTGACACCGGCATCAATCAGTGCCGGATCCTGATGCTGCGGGCTGTTGCGCGCCAGCGCCGGAAACGCATAACGCCACGAATTATTCAGCTCACCCGCCTGCCAGTCCATCCACTGTTCCGTGAGAGCACGGCGTTTCGGGTCGGAAGACAGCAAATCCTCGCGCCCTTCCCGCGCGGCCAGATAACGGCAAATCACGTTGGATTCCCACAACACAAACTCACCGTCGAGCACCACCGGCACCATCGCATTCGGGTTCAGCGCCTTAAATTCCGGTGTCTGCGTGGACTGAAACCCCGAACCAAACTGCTCCTGTTCGAACTCCAGTCCCAGCTCAAAGCAGGTCCACAAGACTTTACGCACGTTGATTGACGGCGATTTACCCAGAATTTTCAGCATGACTTCCCCTCAATGTGGAAACGATTAACGGCGGATAAAAATCCGCGTTTTTGTACCGTGATACATCGTGTCTGTTTGCGCGACAAAACCGCACTTCTCCGCCAGCCGGATTGACGCGTGATGTTCCGGCTCGATAATGCAGCACAGCTGGCGATCAAGGCTGGCTTCTGCCCAATTCAGCACCGCCTGTGCGGCCTCAGAAGCATAGCCTTTGCCGTGAAATTTTGGCGAAACCACCCAGCCCATTTCCGCCATGCCGTTCAGCGAAGGCGAGATATCGCGCTGATAATCTGCCAGACCAATTTCCCCGACAAACGCCCCTTCCGCATCGTTGTGCTTTTCAAACACAATCCAGTAGCCAAAACCGAGCATCTGCCAGTGGCCGGGATAACGCAGCAAACGGCTCCAGCTGGCCTCGCGGGTGGACGGCGTGCCGCCGATATATTTCACAACGGCAGGATCGGCCCACTGTGCGGCGATATCGTCGAAATCTTCCACGCGATGCCCGCGCAAAATCAAACGTTCGGTTTCAAGAACGGGTGCCTGAATTAGCATAATTTTCCTTTGAGTTTTTCTGATTTATTCCGATGACCATTAACTTAGCATTGGAATTGTTCGGTCGGAAAGAGGGGTTTTTAGCCGGAAAAGGAAATCAGACAATAATGCCGCTTCGCAGCGCCGAAGGCGTCAAGCCGCGCACCGATTTAAAGCGGTTACTGAAATGGCTGGCGGAGCTGAATCCGCATTCCAGCGCAATGGAAGTGATGTCCAGTGTACTGTTCTTTAACAGATTTTCCGCCTGAATCAGCCGCGCATTCATCACATACTGGTGCGGTGCCATGCCCATGCTGAGTTTAAACATGCGGGCAAAATGAAACTCGCTGAGTTCCGCCAGCAGCGCCAGTTCCGGCAGCAATAACGGCTCCGCCAGGTGCGCGTGGATATAGTCTTTTACACGGTTGAGAATGTACGGCGCGAGCCCGCCGCGCACTACCGGCAGCGCCCATTGCAGATGGGTGTAATTTTTGACCAGATGCGCCATCAGCAGATTTGCCGCACTGCTCAGCATCAGCTGATTGCTGTTTTCCTGCCACTGGCTGCTGAGCAAAAAGTGGCGATACAGCAGCGTAATCTGCGGATCCTCCTCAAACGTGCGCTCTTCCACCTGAATCGACGCCGGGCTGCGATCCCACGTTTGCTCCACCAGATGCCGCAGATGATCGTCAGAACAATACAGATGCACAAACGACAAATCGTCGCGTACATCCCAGCTCGACATGCTGTGTTTTGGCATCAGGCAAAAACGATCTGGCCCGCCGCCGTTACGCCAGCCGCCGCGGGTTTTGTGATAACACTCATAACCGTCGGCGACGTAAAGACTCAGCGTGTGATGGTCCGGGCTTTCCTGCGTCACGATGTCGTTTTTGTTCGACCAGGCCGCCAGCTGAATGCCGGAGCCCAGCGCCACACTGTCGTGCAGAACCGCTTTATGCTTACGCAGCGTTTCGAAAGCCTGATAAACCTTCGCCATGATGAGCACCGAGTGGAGGAAAGAGGAGATCCAGTTTACGTTTTCAGATACAGGTTGAGCCAGATTTTGCTGCCACTGAACCGCAAAAAATGCGCAAGAATATGCAACTCACCGCAAGCCGCTGAAATCCCGTCGCGCCATATTCCGGCAGAATCTCGTTCAATCAATACTTTGCGTGAGAGAAGTCCATGAATGTGTTTTTGTATATCTCTGTGATTATTATCTGGGGCACCACCTGGTTTGCCATTTATCTGCAACAGGGCGCTGTACCGGTGACAGTTTCGATTTTTTACCGTTTCCTGCTTTCTGCCGTGATTATGCTGGTGGCGCTGCTGGCCGCCCGCCGTTTGCGCCTTCTGGCGCTGAAAGATCATCTGTTTTGCATGGTGCAGGGGTGCTGTGTTTTTTGCTTCAACTTTTACTGCTTCTACCACGCCGCCGCGTACATCACCAGCGGGCTGGAATCGGTGATTTTCTCGATGGCGGTATTATTTAACGCCTTCAACGGCATGCTGTTTTTTCGCCAGAAACTGGCACCGGCGGTCATTCCGGCCTCCCTCCTCGGGCTGTCGGGCATTGTGACCCTGTTCTGGCACGACCTGAGCGCGACTCATATCGCACCGGAATTACTCAAAGGCATCGGCCTCAGCCTGCTCGGCACGTACGGCTTCTCACTGGGTAATATGATCAGCTCGCGCCATCAGCGCCACGGCCTGGATGTCCTTTCCACTAATACTTACGCGATGTTTTACGGCACCGCGGTGATGGGCGCACTGAGTCTGGTTCAGGGCGCGTCCTTCGCCATCGACCTGAGGCCGCAATACCTCGGTTCGCTGGTTTATCTTTCGGTATTTGGCTCGGTGCTGGCTTTTGGCATGTATTTCACGCTGGTCGGACGCATCGGCGCGAGTCAGGCGGCTTACAGCACGCTGCTGTTCCCGCTGGTGGCGCTGACCGTTTCCACCTTCTACGAAGGCTATCAGTGGCATATCAATGCCATTGTCGGACTGGCGCTTATTCTGCTGGGGAATCTGGTGATGTTCTGCCGTCCGGCCTGGCTGGAGATGTTCAGGCGCAAAGCGGCTACGGTGTAAAACAGGTTACCGGTGCGTACAAAAAATCGCTCGACAGACCGGCTCCTCGTGTTGCATACCAGAAAGGCCGCATCCTGAGAGATGCGCGCCCTACAGAAAATAATGAGGAGAATAAAATGCCTTTTGTACGTATTGATATGGTTGAAGGAAAACCCGAAACCTACCGCAAAACCGTTGGCGATGTGGTGTACGACGCCATGCGCAACACACTCAGTGTGCCGGAAAACGACAAGTTTATTGTTATCTCCGAACACTCTCCGGCAGAAATGATGATTTCACCGGACTATCTGGATATACAGCGCAGCCCGAACTGCATCGTTATCCAGATAACCCTGAACGCAGGCCGCACGACAGAGATGAAAAAGGCGTTCTATCACGCCGTAGCGTACGGTCTGCACGAAAAAGCCGGACTACGCCTCGAAGACGTATTCATCAGTCTGGTCGAAGTGCCGAAAGAAAACTGGTCCTTCGGCAACGGCGAAGCGCAGTACGCGTGAACTCATCAGATTAAATAATCCCGCCATTGGCCTTCAGCGTCTGGCCGTTGACCCAGGCGCCATCGGGACCGGCGAGGAATGCAACGACGGAGGCGATATCTTCCGGCTGACCGAGGCGCTCAAGCGGTGACGTTTTAGCGATGGTTTCCACCAGTTGATCCGATTTTCCGCTGAGGAATAAATCCGTTGCCGTCGGGCCGGGTGCGACGGTGTTGACGGTGATCTGACGGCCACGCATTTCTTTGGTCAGCACACGGCTCAGCGCCTCGACAGCCGCTTTGGTCGCGGCATACACGCCGTACGTCGGCTGATACAGCCCGACGACAGTCGATGAGAAGTTGATGATCCGCCCGCCGTCGTGCAAATGTTTCGCCGCTTCACGCAGCGTGTTGAACGTGCCTTTCAGGTTGATGTCGATCAGGCGTTCGAACGTCGCATCGTCGGTATCAGCAATCGCCGAAAGCGTCATAATTCCGGCATTATTTACCAGCACATCCACCCCGCCAAACGCCTGTTCTGCGCTGGCAAACATCCGGCTCACTGCCGCCGCGTCACTGACATCGGCCTGCGCGGTGATGGCCTTTCCACCTGCCTGTTCAATTTTACTCACCACCGCGTCGGCTTCTGCCGCGCCGCGGGAATAGTTCACTATCACGGTAAACCCGTCGCGTGCCAGGCGTTCTGCGATGGCTGCGCCAATACCGCGTGATGCGCCGGTGACCAGCGCGACTTTCTGTCTGGATGTCGTCATGAGGTGTTTCCTTGTTAAGTGAATAGGATCTGCTGTCGATGAAGAAAGAGTAGCCGATTGACGGTGCCGGATAATTACCTGATATTCGTTATCACTATCCGGAAAAGGCGAACAATCATCATGGATAAGCTCGACAGTATGCGGTTGTTTACCCGCGTGGTAGAGCTGCGCAGTTTTACGCAGGCCGCGCAGGATCTGAACCTGAAACGCTCGACGGTGACCGACGCCATTAAGCAGCTCGAAGTGCGGCTGAAGGCTCGGTTGTTGCAACGCACTACGCGCCATGTCAGCCCGACGCTGGACGGCGAGGCGTATTATCAGCGCTGTCTGCGCATTCTGGCCGACGTGGAAGATGCCGAGATGGATTTCGCCGGTGCGCAGCCCAAAGGGTTGTTGCGGGTGGACGTCCACGGTTCGCTGGCCCGGCATTTTCTTTTGCCCGGCCTGCCGGATTTTCTGGCGCAATATCCTGAGATCGAATTTTATCTGAGCGAAGGCGACCGCTTCGTCGATCTGGTTCGTGAAGGTATCGACTGCGTGATCCGCGCGGGCGAACTGAAAGACAGCGATATGGTGACGCGTCCGCTGGGAACGCTGTCGGAAATCACCTGCGCCAGCCCGGCGTATCTTGCGCGTTTTGGTATACCGGAAACGCCGGACGATCTCGCTAATCACCGGATGATTGGTTACCGCTCAAGCGCGACCGGCGGCCTGTTGCCGCTGATTTTTCATCAGAACGGGAAAGCGCGGGAAGTGATGTTGCCAACCAGTTTGTCGGTCAACGGTGCGGAAAGCATGAAAGAAGCGGCGCGGCGCGGAATGGGCATTATGCAGGTGCCGCATTACGGGTTAACCGACGATCTGGCGCAGGGCACGCTGGTGCAAATTCTGGCGGATTTCCCGGTCGGCGCGTTGCCTGTAGCGCTGCTTTATCCGCGTAACCGTCAGCTTTCGCCCCGCGTGCGGGTGTTTATTGACTGGATGGTGAAGGAGTTTGCGCGGCGCAGCCCGCCGCACACTACAGCGTTACACCCTGCTGTCTGAGCTGGCCGATATCCTGCAACGGCGGCGCGCCAAACGAGCGGCGGTATTCCCGGTTAAACTGCGACGGGCTTTCGTAGCCCACACGAAATGCCGCGGTCGCCGCGTCGATATTGCCGCTCAGCAGCAGACGGCGCGCTTCCAGTAAACGGATCTGTTTCTGGTATTGCAGCGGGCTCATGACCGTCAGCGCCTTGAAACGGTGATGCAGATTCGAAACGCTCATGCCGACAATTTTTGCCAGTTCATCCATCCGCAGCGGGTGCGCGAAATTGGCTTTGATCCACACAATCGCCTCGCTCACGCCTTTCCCCTGATAATACGACAGCAAATGCTGATAAAAATGGCCGCCTTCCGGTGCGGTGATCAGCCGGTAGATAATCTCTTTTTTCACCAGTTGCCCGAGCGCCTGTAAATCCTGCGGAATATCCAGCATAACGACCAGCCGCAAAAAGGCGTCTGCCAGACAGTCATCGGATTTTGCCACGTACGTGACGCCGCCGGATCGCGTAGCCGGGAGCGGATCGAGCCGCATGTCGATCATCAGATCGGCCATTTCTTTCAGATCCAGATCGATACGGATCCCCAGATACGGCGTCTCTTCCGTCGCCTGCGTCACCTGCCCGGAAACCGGCATATCAATCGCCGAAAGCAGATAACTGCCCGCGCCGTATTCCACCACTTCCGCGCCAATCAGCACCTTTTTTTGGCCCTGTAAAATCAGGCACATCGACGGAGAAAGCATGCCTTTATTGAGCGCCGTCGGATGCGTGAAACGGATAAACGACAGCCACGGCAGCGCCGTCGGACAGGAATTTTCATCCGGCGGCAGGGCTGAAAAGGCGCGCAAAACGCGCGCGCTCAGGGACATCAGGGGATTCATAGTCTCTTCACTCATCGTCGATCAGGGTCTTCGGCTCAAGATACGCTTCCAGCCCGTAAGTGCCAAATTCGCGCCCTAAACCGGATTGTTTGAAACCGCCAAACGGCGCATCAGGCGCGTCATACATGCCGTTGACGAATACCCGTCCAGCCACAATCTGCGCCGCGACTTCCCGCGCCTGCTGACGATTTTCCCCGCTGACATACGCCTGCAAGCCGTACACCGTATCGTTCGCCATCTGCACCGCCTCTTCGACAGTGCGGTAGGTCAGCACTGAAATCACCGGCCCGAAAATCTCTTCGCGGGCGATAGTCATATCGGGCGTGACGTTCACAAATACCGTCGGTTTGACGAAATAACCGCTGTTTAAATCTTCCGGACGCCCTTCGCCGCCGCACAGCAGTTCCGCACCTTCTTCAATGCCCAGACGGATATAATTCTGCACGCGGTCGTACTGTTTTGCCGTCACCAGCGGGCCGATTTGCGTATCCGTCTGCTGCGGGTTGCCCACTTTGACGTTCGCCACCGCGCGCACCAGATGCGCTTTCACTTCTTCCAGCCGTTCCTCCGGCACCAGCAAACGGGTGCCGGCGATGCATGCCTGGCCGTTATTCATCGTGCCAACCGCCAGCGCCAGCGGAATAGCTTTTTCGAGATTAACATCTGGCAGAAGAATGTTAGGCGACTTGCCGCCGAGCTCCAGCGTCACGCGTTTCAGGGTATCTACCGCGCCGCGGGCAATCGCTTTGCCCACCGCCGTCGACCCGGTAAAGGAGATTTTCGCGATATCAGGGTGACGGGTAATTTCTGCCCCGACCACGTCGCCGCGTCCGGTGACCATATTAAACACGCCCGCCGGTAAACCTGCGGCATGCAGGCACTCTGTCAGCAACTGCGTCTGGCTCGCGCTCAGCTCGCTGGGCTTGATCACCACCGTGCTGCCCGCCGCCAGCGCGGTCGCCATTTTGTTGCAGATGAAACCGTAGCTGGCGTTCCACGGCGTGATCAGCCCGACGACGCCCAGCGGTTCCATCACCACTTTCGCCCTGCCAATCTGGCGGACAAATTCATACTCGCTGAGCAGCTTTATCGCCTGCAAAAATGCGCCGGACGCCCGCGCTACGGTGCCGCGCACCATCGCCAGCGAGCCGCCATATTCGGCGCTCATCACTGCTTCCAGCGCGTCTGCCCGCGCCAGTACTGCGTCATGCAGTTGTTGTAAATACTGAATGCGCTGCGCTTTGCTGGTCCGTGAGAAAGAAACGTAAGCAGCTTTTGCTGAAGCGATCGCCTGGCGGGTATCGGTTTCATCGGCAAGACGAACCTGCGCCGCGACCTGTTCAGTCACCGGATTGATCAGGTCCATCACTTCGGTGCCGTGCGGGGTGACGAACTCGCCGTTAATATAGATTTGATTAATCTGTTTCATGAATGCCTCCGGTTTGTGAGTCTTCATGCTAAGACCGGCGGGCGAAAGGAAGATAGACCAATACTGTCTGAGAATTGCCTGATCCTGCTGGCCGGGAGTATGTTAGAAATCTATCGATTGGGAGAAACCGATGACCACACCCGCTGTATTACTGCATATCGGCCACGAAGAGACGCAAATTGTCGTCAGAAATTCCGCGGCTGAAGACAAGATTTTGCCGCTGACGCTGGGCTCACAGCTGACGTCTGTGGGCTATTTCCGCCACACGCCGCCCACGCCGGACGAAATGGAAACCGCCATTATGGTGGTGGAAGATGAAATTATTCGTATCCGGCACGACATTCCCGCAGGCGCGGCGCTGTTCAGCACCGACAACGACATCCGCGCGCTGGCACGCATTGCCGGTGTGGCAGAAAACGAGGTGATGACGCTGTCGCTCGACGCCGTCGAACGGACGTTTGACCGGCTGGCACTGGTGATTAACGGGCGTCCTGCGCACTTTGAAGGGCTGCCGGATGGCAATGATTTCGCGGCCACATTGCTGATTTTACGCGAGTTCATGCACCATCTGCAATTTGCAGAAATCACCGTGCAGGGAACGAAATTTGAGATGTAAGCAGAAAGAGTAACAGCCTCCTGCGAGGCTGTTACTTTGAGAGACTCAGATTCAGGCCGACGTGTTTTTCAGCTGCACCGGGTCCGATTCCAGCAACACCAGACCGCTGAGATCCGGCAGCGACTGATGCGCCAGATAATCCCGGAACGACATGCGCGGCGCATCGTTTTGCCACGCGGATTGCAGCTTGCCGAGCAAATCAGTGGTTTTTGACGTTTCCACCGGCGTCGTCGTGTCTGATTCCAGCCAGCCTTTCACATACTTCTGAATATGCGTTGAGGTGCTGGCCGACTGATCCACAGACGCACTCACCAGCGCCCCTTTGTGGTACTGCACCGACATCGTGCTTTCGGCTTTATCATCAATCTGATAGTAGAGATAATTCTGCGAATCCCGGTCACTGGTCAGATTCAGCTGAAGCCCCGGTGTTAATGACTGGTGGAAGCTCGCGACCAGATGCGACTGCTGCTTTTGCGTAATATTGCGGTTCTGCGTGCTGTCGCCGGTGATCGTGCTGGCCTGCGAAACCTGATAAGAGAAAGTATCCACTTCGTCAGGGCGCATCGGGTTGGTTTTATCCGTTGGCGTCTGCGTCACTGACGCCGTGAAATCGGCCAGCCCGGACATCATGTTTTTGTCGGTTTTAGTCAGCGAGAAGTGAACCGGTTCTGGTCCGCTGCTTTTGTACGTTGTCGCCGACGCGCCGTAATTGCTGTTAAGCGCAGTAAATGCGTCTTTGAACATGTCCATCAGCGAAGAGTCGGCGTTGCCCCGCGTTCCCGCACTGCTGAACTGTTTCAGATACTGATTCAGCGCCTGTTTCTGCTGTGAGTCGGTACCGGGAAGTGCGCGTTTGCTCATGTCGACGCTGATATCCACCGTGCCCAGCTCGCCGGTAGATTTCACCGAACGCGTGCTGGCGTCGGCGTGGAAATCCAGCGTCTGAACGTTGTTTTTGGTGCCCAGCGTGGCATGCAAATCAACGGAAGACAGCACTGAGGTATCGAATTTTGTTAATCCGCTCAGATCAAGCTTTGGCGGTTGCGCGGTCAGCCCGTCGATGGCTTTCTGAAAACCGTCGGCCAGACCGGCCAGCGCCGTGCGATCGGCGTCGCTGAGCGTGCCTTTGGTGACGTTCACCTGCACGCCCAGACCGTCGGCATCGCTGTCCAGCGTAATATCTACCAAGGCACCGCTGGCCGTTTTTACGCTCAGGGTGATCTGGTTATCCGCTTTGGTATGAAGTTGCGATTGCGCGATGTTGACGGAGGAAGCCTGACCCGCCGTCTGCTTTAAGACAGATTGCGAATAACTGCCTGCCTCCGTGGTAAAGCGCTCCAGCAGCGCCGCACCCAGCCCGGCAAAACGCGCCGCATTGCCCGCAGAACTGAAATTTCCCGCTAGCTTCGACGAGATAAGATCGGCAGATGCATTTTCCCACACCAGCGCCGGTTTGGTGATGGCGTAAACCGGCGTGCTGCTGGTCGCCTGCCCGATCGTCACGGAAGTCGATTGCGTCGCCGCCGCTTGCTGGCTGGCGACAGCGGTCACCGTTGCCGTGGTTTTGGTGGCGGCCAGCAGCGTAGCGGCTGACTGATTGCCTGTCGCAGAAATGATTGTCATCCTGATAGTTCCCTTGTTTTGCGCCATAGCGCCAGTGGATACCCTGATCCTTCTGATGCTATTTTCGGCAAAACCACAGGAAACTTTAAGGAATTGTAAAAAGTTATTTCCTGGCTGTCACTGCGCTATTCCAGCGGGCCACCCAGAATGGTTTCGCACATGCCGGAAAGAATGCGTTCGCCAGTTTCGGTTTTTAAATCTTCGTACCATTGTTCGGTCACGGCCATTTCTTTTCCGTGCGTAACATCGCAGCGTTTACGCGCTTTCAGTACCAGATCCTTCACGCGATACGCGCGTTTTTCCTGATAACGCAGCAGCGCATCTTCAATCCCTAACGAATTGGTTTGCAACACATTGGCCAGCACCACGGCGTCTTCCATTGCCGCGCAGCCGCCCTGCCCGATATCCGGCGTCGTGCTGTGGCCGGAGTCACCCAGCAGCGCAATCCGCCCTTTCACCAGTTGCATAAACGGTTCGATATCGTGGATTTCAATCCGGTTGGTGGTGTCAGGATTAATCAGGCTAATCAGTTTCTGCACCGGTTCTGCCCAGCCGGCAAAGTAGCGCTGTAAATCGTCGCGCACCGTGGCGCGATCTTCCTGCAGGCCTTTGGGCAGCGGAACGTCAAAGAAAAAGTAGAAACGGTTGTCGCTTACCGGCATCAGCGAAACACGCTTACCTTCACCGACGAATGTCGTCCACTGATCGGCAGGCGCGATACTTTCATCGATTTCCACCAGCCCGTTCCAGTTAACGTAACCGGCATAACGGCGCTCGGTGGCGTAGCCCAGAACATGCTGACGGATCACAGAATGCGTGCCATCGGCGGCAATCAGCACATCGCCTGTTGCTGATGACCCATCGTCAAACCAGGCGGTGACGCTGTCTGCGGATTCCTCTACGTGCGTAACGCGTTTGCCAAACTGCACCTCGTCGCGGCCATAGGTGTCGAGCAGCATCGACTGAAGTTCCGCGCGCGCCACCGGATACGGCTGCTCACCGACGCTCTGAATCAGCGGATCCATCGAGAAGCGCGTCATCGTCTGGCCCTGCTGATAATCTTTGTAGGCCATAAACCGCATCTGCCCACCCAGCTTGCGCAACGGTTCTTTCATCCCGAGATAATTCAGACATTTCACGCCGTTCGGCCAGATAGAAATCGCCGCGCCCACCGGTTTGATCTCTTTCACCGCCTCGTATACCGCCGTTTCGATGCCAAAACGCTTGAGCGCAATCGCCGCACATGCCCCGCCAATACCGCCACCAATCACGATCGCTTTCATATTTTTCTCCTTGAGGTCTCACAAGGAAAAAGCAATTTCTGTACCAGAAAGCGGATTTGCGCAATAAGCCTTGTATACAATCTTAAGGCAAATAAATACCCGCCGACGCCAGGCTGGAATGCGCTAAAACAAGGCACTCTTTTAGCGCAAACGGAGCGCAACAAGCCAGTCTGGTGCGTGAGCGCGAAGGTTGATACTCTTCTGGCTATTCGGATTTCAAATACCACAACCAGAAGTAGTGATGAAATGAATCGCTATCCCATGTTCAGCCCGCAACAGTTGCTCAGTTTTGTGGCCGTCTGCGAAACCGGCAGTTTTACCCGCGCCGCCGACCGCGTTTATCTTTCGCAATCGACGGTCAGCCAGCAGGTCAGGCGTCTCGAAGAAGCGCTGGGGAAACCCTTGCTGGAGCGCACGTCGCATCAGGTTCAGCTCACCGAAGAAGGCGAGCGGCTGCTCGGCTATGCGCGGCGAATTATCGCGCTCAACGGCGAGGCGCACGACGCGCTGAGCGATCAGTGGCCGGACGGCATTGTGCGTCTCGGCGTGCCGGAAGATTTTGCCGCCGCCACCACGTCTTTGCTGGCGCAGTTTTGCCGTGAACATCCGCATATCCGGCTGGATGTGACCAGCGGCCTGAGCCACGAACTGCGCCGCGCGTGGCAGCAGGACATGCTGGATATTATTCTGGTGAAACAGCTGACCGGAGAGAAAGCCAATGCGTCGCGCCCCGAGCCGATGCTGTGGCTCGACAGCGCCGGGTTTCCGGCTTTTGAGCGCGACCCGGTGCCGCTGGTGCTGTTCCCGCTCAACGGTTTGTATCGTGAAGAATTGTGCCAGGCGCTGGACGCCATCGGGCGCAGCTGGCGGATCAGTTACAGCAGTGCCAGCCTCGCCGCGCTGGTCGCCGCAAGCGCCGCCGGACTGGGCATCACGCTTCTGCCCGCCAGCTGTGTCACGCCGGAACACCGTATTCTCGGCGCAGATAGCGGCTTACCCACCGTGGATAACGTCGAGCTGGCGTTGTTTTACCGCCCGGACGCCACGGCGGCGCAAATCGCGCTGGCGGGAAAATTGCGCGAGTTTTGCCAGCTCAGCTGAGCATTGCGTTTCCCACTGACAGGCAGTGGGAAAAATCGCAGCCGGAACCGGAGAGATCTTTTAGGGTGAAGAGAAAAGCAGCATCCTCTGAGTATCATGAATAAGGAATTCGACGTGCAAAACCCTCAGCAACAAAGCCGCAGAAACTTTCTCTCAAACAGTGCAAAAGTCACGGCCACCGGTGCCCTGCTGGCCTCCGGCATGACCTCGGCTTCTACCGTCCGCGCCGGTCAGAACATTGAAACCTGTGACGATCCCCGTCAGGCGACAACGATTTCGGCCACGCACTACCAGCTGCGGAATGTCCGGTTGGAAGAAGGTTTCGAGCGCGAAGGCGACATGGTGACTGGTACGCAAACCGGCCTGTACAATCTCGATATCAATAACGGCAAAATTGTGGCGATCCAGCCTGCAAAAGACGCCCCGGCCAGCACGTTACCGGCCTTTGACGCTAAAGGGCTGTTGCTTCTGCCCGCCACGCGCGACATGCACATCCACCTCGACAAAACCTTTTACGGCGGCAAATGGGAAGCGCCGCGCCCGCGTAAAGGCAAAACCATCATGGATATGATTGCCCGCGAGCAGGTGCTGATCCCGAAACTGCTGCCGACGTCGGTCGAACACGCCGAAGCGATCATCGGGTTGCTGCATTCCAAAGGCACCACCGTGGCGCGCAGCCACTGCAATATCGACCCGGTCAGCGGCCTAAAAAGTCTCGAGCACCTGAAAATCGCGCTGGAAAAACATCAGCAGGATTTCAGCTGTGAGATTGTGGCGTTTCCTCAACACGGTTTGCTGCATTCGAAAGTGGACGGCCTGATGCGTGAAGCGATGCAAATGGGCGTGCAGTACGTCGGCGGGCTGGATCCAACCAACGTTGACGGCGCAATGGAAAAGTCGCTGGACGCGATGTTCCAGATCGCGCTCGACACGAATAAAGGCGTGGATATTCATCTGCATGAAACGACGCCTGCCGGGATCGCCGCAGTGAAATACATGATTCAGACCGTGGAGAAAAACCCGCAACTGAAAGGTAAAGTGACACTCAGCCACGGTTTTGCGCTGGCAATGATGCAGGGCGCGGAGCTGGATGAAGTCATCAACGGGCTGTCCGAACAGCAGTTCACCGTGGCCTCCACCATTCCGCTCGGCAAACTGAACATGCCGCTGCCGCAGCTGAGCCAGAAAGGCGTATTCGTCATGACCGGCACCGACAGCGTGATCGACCACTGGTCCCCGTTCGGCACCGGCAGCATGCTGGAAAAAGCCAGCCTGTACGCCCAGCTATACGGCAATTCCGACGAATTTGGCCTGACGCGCTCCCTCGCTATCGCCACCGGCAACGTCCTGCCGCTCGACGACAGTGGCAAACGCCAGTGGCCCACACTCAACGACAACGCTGAGATGATTCTGGTCGACGCCAGCTGTTCAGCCGAAGCAGTCGCGCGGGTGTCCGACGTGAAAGCGACATTCCATCAGGGAAGACTGGTGTTTGGCGCGGTAGAGAAAGTGTAAGAGTCAGAGAATGTCTGGCGCAGAAAAGCAAAAAGCCCCGCGAGGGGCTTTTTAGTTTCAGATTTTGACGCCCGAAGGCACAAAATCAGAACGGGATATCGTCGTCGAAATCCATTGGGGGTTCGTTGTTCTGTGCTGGCGCGTTGTTTTGCGCAGCCGGACGAGCCTGCTGGCCGCCGCTGAACTGGTTGCCGCCTTGTGGCTGCTGAGGCTGACCCCAACCGCCTTGCTGGCCGCCACCTGCTGATGCCTGACCGCCACCTGCTGGTGCGCCGCCGCCGGTACGGCCGCCGAGCATCTGCATGGTGCCGCCCACGTTAACAACGACTTCGGTGGTGTATTTTTCTACGCCAGCCTGATCGGTCCATTTACGGGTTTGCAGTGCACCTTCGATATAAACCTGTGAACCCTTTTTCAGGTATTCACCGGCAACTTCGGCTAATTTGCCGAACAGCACAACGCGGTGCCATTCTGTTTTCTCTTTCTGCTCGCCGGTGGCTTTGTCACGCCAGCTTTCGGAGGTTGCCAGCGTCATGTTAGCAACGGCGCCGCCGTTTGGCATGTAGCGGATTTCTGGATCTTGTCCGAGATTACCGACGAGAATAACTTTGTTTACGCCTCTGCTGGCCATGTGGATTCTCCTGATGATGTATGTCGTGGTTGAAACCACAGTGTTAGATGTGAGGGGACTCACTTCGCGACATTATAACCACAAAACGATTACTCCGTACCACGGATGTAAAACGTTGTGGCATTCTTTCCAGAATGTTCAGTAAACACTCCACTGTTACATCGAGTACTGGATATACATTCAGGTTTTGGGGTGGCATGGGCTGTGATTTGTGTCATAATTGCGCGTTACGTTCTTCTCTGTGCCTGATTCGCTGACCGGCGCGATGCCACACTTTCCGACGGTCACCGGCACGGTGAGCTATCAAGTTAATCCGGGAATGATGAATGGATAAGATCGAAGTTCGGGGCGCACGCACCCATAATCTCAAGAATATCAACCTGATTATCCCGCGCGACAAACTGATTGTTGTCACCGGCTTATCCGGTTCAGGCAAGTCCTCTCTGGCGTTCGATACGCTGTACGCCGAAGGCCAGCGCCGCTACGTCGAGTCGCTGTCTGCCTATGCACGCCAATTTTTATCCTTAATGGAAAAACCGGACGTCGACCATATTGAAGGTCTGTCTCCGGCGATTTCGATTGAGCAAAAATCTACATCGCATAACCCGCGTTCCACCGTCGGGACGATCACCGAAATCCACGACTATTTGCGTCTGCTGTTTGCCCGTGTGGGCGAGCCGCGCTGCCCGGACCACAATATTCCGCTGTCCGCGCAGACCGTCAGCCAGATGGTAGATAACGTGCTCGCACAGCCGGAAGGCCAGCGCCTGATGCTGCTCGCGACAATCGTGAAAGACCGTAAAGGCGAGCACACCAAAACGCTGGAAAATCTGGCATCACAAGGCTATATCCGTGCGCGTATCGACGGCGAAGTGTGTGATTTGTCGGATCCGCCGAAGCTGGAATTGCAGAAAAAACACACCATCGAAGTGGTCGTTGACCGCTTTAAAGTGCGTGATGATCTGGCGCAGCGCCTCGCAGAATCCTTCGAAACCGCGCTGGAATTGTCCGGCGGTACGGCGGTGGTCGCCGATATGGATGACCCGAAAGCCGACGAAATGCTGTTCTCTGCCAACTTCGCCTGTCCGGTGTGTGGCTACAGCATGCGCGAACTTGAACCACGGATGTTCTCGTTCAACAACCCGGCCGGTGCCTGCCCGACCTGTGATGGTTTGGGCGTGCAGCAGTTCTTCGATCCGGAACGCGTGGTGCAAAACCCTGAACTTTCCCTGGCCGGTGGCGCAATCCGCGGCTGGGATCGGCGTAACTTCTATTATTTCCAGATGCTGCGCTCACTGGGCGAGCATTACGATTTCGATGTGGAAGCGCCGTTTAACGAACTGAGCAGCGACGTGCGCCATGCAATCCTGCACGGTTCCGGCAAAACCACGATTGAATTCAAATACATTAACGATCGCGGTGACACATCAATCCGTCGCCATCCGTTCGAAGGTGTGCTGCACAACATGGAACGCCGTTATAAAGAAACGGAATCCAGCGCCGTGCGCGAAGAGTTGTCGAAATACATCAGCAACCGCCCTTGTACGTCCTGCAAAGGCACGCGTCTGCGCGAAGAAGCGCGTAACGTGTTTGTCGAAGAAACCACGCTGCCGGAAATCTCTGATTTCAGCATCGGCCATGCGATGGATTTCTTCCGCAATATGAAACTCAGCGGCCAGCGCGCAAAAATCGCTGAGAAAGTGCTGAAAGAAATCGGCGATCGCCTGAAATTCCTGGTGAACGTTGGCCTGAACTACCTCTCGCTGTCCCGTTCTGCGGAAACGCTGTCCGGTGGTGAAGCCCAGCGTATCCGTCTGGCGAGCCAGATTGGTGCCGGTCTGGTGGGCGTGATGTACGTGCTGGACGAACCGTCCATCGGCCTGCATCAGCGTGACAACGAACGTCTGCTGGAAACCCTGATCCACCTGCGTGATCTTGGCAATACGGTCATCGTGGTAGAACACGACGAAGACGCCATTCGCGCCGCCGACCATATTATCGATATCGGCCCGGGCGCTGGCGTGCATGGCGGCGAAGTGGTGGCTGAAGGCACCGCAGAAGACATCATGGCAAACGAAGAGTCGCTGACCGGCCAGTTCCTGAGCGGTAAACGTGAAATCTCAGTACCGTCGCAACGTGTGCCTGCGGATGCCACCAAAGTGCTGAAGCTTTCCGGCGCGAAAGGCAACAATCTGAAAGACGTGACTCTGACGCTGCCGGTAGGCCTGTTTACCTGCATCACCGGCGTGTCCGGCTCGGGTAAATCGACGCTCATCAACGACACGCTGTTCCCGCTGGCACAGCGCGAACTGAACGGCGCGACGATTGCCGAAGCGGCACCGTATCGCGAAATCGAAGGTCTGGGGCATTTCGATAAAGTGATCGACATCGACCAGAGCCCGATTGGCCGTACGCCACGCTCTAACCCGGCGACGTACACCGGCATTTTCACGCCGGTTCGCGAACTGTTTGCCGGTGTGCCGGAATCACGTTCACGCGGCTATACGCCGGGGCGTTTCAGTTTCAACGTCAAAGGCGGGCGCTGTGAAGCCTGTCAGGGCGATGGCGTAATCAAAGTCGAAATGCACTTCCTGCCGGATATTTATGTGCCGTGCGATCAGTGCAAAGGCAAACGTTATAACCGCGAAACGCTGGAAATTAAATACAAAGGCAAGAGCATTCACGAAGTGCTGGAAATGACGATTGAAGAAGCCCGTGATTTCTTCGACGCTGTCCCTGCCCTTGCGCGTAAATTGCAGACGTTAATCGATGTCGGCCTGACGTATATCAGCCTCGGCCAGTCAGCGACCACGCTGTCCGGCGGTGAAGCACAGCGCGTTAAACTGGCGCGTGAGCTGTCCAAACGCGGTACTGGTCAGACGTTGTATATTCTCGACGAACCGACCACCGGCTTGCACTTTGCTGATATTCAGCAACTGCTGGAAGTGCTGCACCAGCTGCGCGATCAGGGCAACACCATCGTGGTGATTGAACACAATCTGGACGTGATTAAAACCGCGGACTGGATTGTCGATCTCGGGCCGGAAGGCGGCGCAGGCGGCGGTCAGATTCTGGTTGCCGGTACACCGGAAACCGTCGCGGAATGCAAAGAATCGCATACCGCACGTTTCCTGAAACCGTTGCTGGAACGTCACAGCCAGCAGGCGAAGAAAACGGCTTAATGTTTTTGGCTTCCTCCCCTGCCAGGGGGAGGAGCTAAAACCAATTCACATTCCAGCTATAACTTATTTAAATATCTTCTGCACAAACTCCGCGTACGCCGGGCGCCAGACGTCCATTTCATGACCGAGATTCGGATATTCGTGGTAATCGAACTTAATCTTGCGTTGCTCAAGCTCAGATTTCAGTCCCGCAATATCTTTGCCCGTCACCACGTCTTTTTCACCTACCACTAACGTGAAGTTTTTCAGCTGCGCGTTGATTTTATCGGGTTCGGCGAAACGCTTTTCGACATCTGCATTGGGTACGGTCGTCGTGCTGACCCCGCTGAATGTTGCCAGCCAGCCGAACTGATCAAGATGTGTCATGCCGCTGACCAGCGTCTGATAACCGCCCTGCGAAAGTCCGGCTAACGCCCGCCCTGCCGCGTCATCGCGCACGCGGAAGTTTTTTGAAATCAGCGGAATAATATCCCCGGTGAGTTCTTTATCTGCCGCCGCAGCGTTGCGCGGATAGAATTCTTTGCGGCGATCTTTGGTGACGTAATCTTCCGGCACGACGCCTTTGGCGTCGGTTTCCGTATCAGGAATGACAACCAGCATCGGTACGATTTTTTTCTCTGCCAGCAGGTTATCCATGATTTGCGGAATGCGCCCCTGATCCAGCGCCGAGCGGCCGGTATCGCCAAAACCGTGATAGAAATACAGCACCGGCAGCGGCTGTGACGCATCGGTATACCCCGGCGGCGTCCAGACCGCGACCTGACGCTCAGAATTTAGCGCCGCAGAATGATAGGTCAATGTGCGCACTTCGCCATGCGCCACGTTTTTCACATCCAGAATGCTGCCCGGCACCAGTATCAGGCTGGTGTTCACCTGACGCTGCGGTTTCGGTATGGCGCTGCCCGGATCGGCAATCCGCAGGCCGTCAACGTTAAAGAAATATTCGTAGAGATTGGGTTTCTGCGCGTCCGACGTCCAGCTCCAGACGCCTTTTTCGTCTTTGGTCATCTGATGCGGAATGTAAGTCACCGGCGTTGCACCGGTCACCACGTCCACATGCTCCGCACCAGGCGCATAAAGCCGGTAGGTAATCGTGAGATCCGGATTCACCGCCGTGATGTAGTTCCTCGCCGGAACAGACGCGTCGGCGTCCTGAGGCAGGCTTTGCGCGAAAACGGTCAGGGGGAACGGCGCGCTAAGCGCCAGTATCAAAAGCGTGGCAAGATTCAGCCTGTTGCGGGTCATCATCCTTTCCTTCTGGGTTGGCGTGAGCAGACGGACGACCTGTCCTGAAGTAACTCACTGTTTTTGCACAACTCTCAGAGTAGGTTATTTTTACAACAAAGGATCGTGACCCGCGTCACCCTTTAAAGGATGCAGTTGCGGCAGCACGCTCAGGCGCTGGAAGGCGAAATCCCAGAATGTCCGGACTTTGCGTGGCATTTGCTGTACCTGTTGCGCGACCAGCTGAACCGGCAGTGGCAGCGGTTCGAAATCCGTCAGCAGCCGGACCATGCTTCCGGCCTGCAAATCTTCGCTCACCTGATACGACAACAACCGCGCAATTCCGCGTCCGCTGCGCACCGCCAGCAGCTGAGATTCGACATCATTGAGCAGCAAACGCGGCGAAAGCCGGACGCGCAGATCGTCTTCGTGCGGCCCGAACCGCCATTCACGGATTTGCGTGCGCAGCGTGCCCATGATGGTCTGATGCGTCGCAAGATCTGACGGATGCTGCGGCAGAGCGTGTTGCGCCAGATACGCCGGGCTGGCGACCAGCACGCGGGTAACTTCCGCCACTTTACGCGCCACTTTGCCCGAATCTTCCTGATGCCCGATGCGTACCGCCAGATCCAACCCTTCATCGATGAGATCCAGATTCCGGTCGCTGAGCATCATCTCAATCTGCATGTCCGGGTTCTGTTCGAGAAATTCCATCACCAGCGGCGCAACGTGTTTACGCCCGAACTGAACCGGCGCAGTCAGCCGCAACAGGCCGCTCAGCTGGGTTTCAGCAGTGTCTTCCACGGCGTCCTGATAGTGGCTGAGCAACAACCGTGCTTTTTCGGCCAGACGTGCGCCCGCTTCTGTCGGCGCCAGGCTCCGGGTGGTGCGCTCGACCAGCCGCGCACCGAATCGGTGTTCCAGCGAGGCAATCGCGCGCGTGATCGCCGGTGGCGAACGGTGAAGTTTACGGGCAGCTTCCGCCAGGCTGCCATACTGAAGTACGGCGACAAAAATCGCCATTTCATCCAAACGGTCCATAGATTCTTCCACAAAGTGAAACACTCAATTTCAATCTTCGTGGATCACAATCATTTCGCGCAAGAGTAATGTTTATACGACACAGACAAAGGAGACATTCCATGCCCGCCATCCAGCTTTTCGGCACGCCGCTTTCCGGCCACTGCCACCGCGTCACCTTATTGCTTAAGATGCTCAATCTGCCTTTTGAGTTTAAAGAAGCCGGTGCCGCCGAACGCAAAACCGAAGAATTTGCTCACCTGAATCCTTTGCAACAGGTGCCTGTTTTAGTCGATGGCGAACACATCATCACCGACAGCAACGCCATTCTGGTGTATCTGGTGAAACGCTATGCGCCTGACAGTCACTGGCTGCCGGAAAATCCGCTGAAAGCGGCGGAAGTGCAGAAATGGTTGTCCCGCGCGGCCGGTGAAGTGCGTTTTGGCCCGGCTTCAACGCGGATGGTGAAACAATTTTCTGCACCGGAACCTTATGATTACGCGCTGGCGCTGACGGCGAAATTCCTGCCGCAGCTGGAAAAGCATGTTGAAGCGCATGAGTTTCTGGCGACCGACCGCGTCACAATTGGCGATCTGGCCTGCTACAGCTATATCGCCGCGGCACCGGAAGGCGGTGTTTCACTGGAAGATTATCCGGCGATCCGCCGCTGGCTGAAACGGATTGAAAATCTGCCGGGCTTCACGCGGCTTCCTGCGTCGCCGTTGCCCGAAAGAGCGTTGTAAAGCGCCATGAACAGCGTATTCCATGCCGATGAAATCCTTGCGCAGGATCTGGCGGGGTTTGATGTTTCCTCGCATGGAATACGCGAGGCGATGCCGGAACAGCACCGGTTGTTTTTTGCCGCACTGCCTTATCTGTTTGTCGCCACGCTGGATCAAAATGGCTGGCCGGTGGCGACGATCCTGACCGGTCCCGCCGGTTTTATCCGCGCCCCGGATGACAAACATCTGCGGGTGAATGCGCCACGTCGCCCCGACGATCCGGCGCAGGCCGCGCTGGAACCAGGGAAACAGGTCGGCGCGCTGGGGATCGATTTCTCCAACCGCAGACGAAACCGGGCAAACGGCAGGATCGGCCGCATGGACAAAAACCGGATCGAGATCCTCATCGATCAGAGTTTTGGCAACTGTCCGAAGTATATTCAGATCCGCAAACTGACGGACGTCCCGGTACACAAACCACTGCCCGCGCGGGAAGATATGACGGAACCGGACGAAGACGCCCGCGCGCTGATTGCGCGTGCCGATACTTTTTTCATCGCCAGCCACGCGCATGGTGGAACCGATGTGTCGCATCGCGGTGGTCAGCCGGGGTTTGCGCATCTGGTGGGAAACCGGCTGTGGGTGCCTGACTACCGGGGCAATCAGTATATGAATACGCTGGGAAATCTGCTGGCCGAGCCCCGCGCCGCGCTGCTGTTTATCGATTTCGCCAGCGGCGATATTCTGCATTTACAGGGGCACACCAGAATTCACTGGCAGCCGGAAGAAATCCCCGGTCCGTCAGGTGCGGAACGTTACTGGAGCCTGGATATCACCCGCGTATGGCGTTTTCGCGCAGCGTTGCCGTGGCGCGGAGAAGCGCCTGATTATTCACCTGCGACGCTGGGCACCGGCCAGTGGCCCGGCGATCAGACGCCAAATTCCTGACGGGTGTTCTCCGGCAAAGCGGAAACGACCATTTTGTAGGAACTGTCGATCAGGGAATAAAGCTGAGAGTTCGGCAAACTACCGTCAAGCACGACCGTATTCCAGTGCGCTTTATTGAGGTTCTCGCCGGGCAGAATGCAGGTGTGTTCCGCCCGCAATTTTCCGGCCATTTCGAGGCTGGTTTTCAGCGAAACGGCTTCAAATCCCTGACAATCGCAGAACATCGCGAACATCACACCGCCCACTTTTATCTGATTCGCACCGTATGGGTTCTGCGTACTTTGCTCTGCTCCGGGTTTTCCCATGCAGTAGTCGAGCAATTCCAGACTGGTCATTTTTGCCTTTCTCCGTCTCTGAGGTGAACAATTCCATTACCGAAATCGTCTATTTAGTGTGCAGCAACATGGCGAAAAAGAAAGGGATGAGATCGCAAATACAAAAAAGGGCCGACATCGCTGTCAGCCCTAAACAACGCTTACTCCCCTAAATAATTCGGGCTGAAGCAAGGCGGTAAGCTCAGGAAGCCCCGGAAACAGGGACGTACCCTGTGACCGGGGTGAGTGAGCGCAACCCACGCCGCAGCAGCCCGAATTATGACGGGGATTTACTGCACGGCGGCGAAGGCTTCAGCCACCTGTTTCACGTTATGGTGATTCAGGCCTGCCATGCACACGCGACCGCTGAGGATCAGGTAAACGCCGAATTCTTCACGCAGACGGACAACCTGTTCTTCGCTGAAACCGGTGTAGCTGAACATGCCGCGCTGTTGCAGAAGGTAATTGAAATCACGACCCGGCAAGGCGACTTTCAGGCTGTCGACCAGCGTGTGGCGCATTTCGAGAATACGGGTGCGCATTTTCTCTACTTCGGCTTTCCACTGCGCGTTCAGCGCGCTGTCGCTCAGGACTTTCGCCACCACTTTCGCACCAAAATTCGGCGGGCTGGAGTAGTTGCGGCGCACGGTCGCTTTCAGCTGACCCAGTACGCGGCCAGCGGCTTCGCTGTCTTCACACACCACGGACAATCCGCCGACGCGTTCACCGTACAGGGAGAAAATCTTCGAGAAGGAGTTGCTGACGAAGCAGTTCACACCGGCAGACGCCATCGCGCGGATCGCGTAAGCATCTTCATCAATACCTGCGCCAAAGCCCTGATAAGCGATGTCGAGGAACGGGATCAGCTCGCGCTGTTTGGTGACTTCAATCACCTGATCCCACTGCGCGGGCGTCAGGTCAGAACCCGTCGGGTTATGGCAGCACGGGTGCAGCAGCACGATGCTTTGCGCCGGTAAGGTTTTCAGGCGTTCGACCATCGCGGTGAAATTCACACCCAGTGTTTCTGCGTCAAAGTACGGATACGTATGCACTTTGAAGCCTGCGCCACCAAAGATAGCCACGTGGTTTTCCCAGGTCGGGTCACTTACGTAAACTTCCGAATTCGGGAAGTAGAACTTCAGGAAATCCGCACCGACTTTCAGCGCGCCGGAGCCGCCGACGGTCTGAATGGTGGCGATACGCTGTTGTTTCAGCGCCGCATGTTCCGCGCCAAACAGCAGTTCCTGAATGCCTGCGCGGTATGCCGGCAGACCTTCCATCGGCAGATACACTGACGCAGATTGCGGCCCGGCGTTCAGCTGGTTTTCTGCATTTTCCACCGCAGCCAGTTGCGGGATAATACCCTGCTCGTCGTAATAGAGACCGATGCTCAGGTTCACTTTGTCTTGTCTTGGATCGGTCTTAAAGCTTTCCATCAGCGACAAAATCGGGTCACCGGCATAGGCATCAACATGTTGGAACACGGTATACATCTCCTTGGTTTGGTTGAGTGGCGCGGCAATCCACGCCAGTCATACCGGCGCATCGCTGCTCTTTCACAGACTATCAAAGTTCGTTAAAAAAGATGACAACATTGTTGTCAATTTTCGGGCGTTTTTTGCCCGCTGCTGCGGGCATCAATGCGCCGTGCAATATGGTGCTCACGAAATTTCTCAATAATAAAATCAACAAATACCCGGGTCTTTGCAGGCAGCAATTTATGTGTCGGAAAGTAAAGGAAAATCCCGCCCGCATCCGCATACCAGTCTGGAAGTACACGCACCAGTGAGCCGCTTTCCAGCGCCGGAAGCAGATCCGGTATATTTGCCATTACAATTCCCAGCCCCATTTCTGCCGCCCGGCAGCAGGCCTCCGGCTCGTTAAACGTCATGCACACGGGAAGCCCGACGGCAGATTGCTGACCACCGGCATTGCGCAGCATAAAGTTGCGGATCTTACCGGTTTGCGGTGAGCGAATGCGGATTCCGTCACCGCGCGCCAGGTCATCAGGCTCAAGAAAAGGCGGATGCTGGCTCAGATAGGCCGGTGCCGCCGCCAGCACGGCATGAACCGGCGCAAGTTCACGGGCCACAATACCCTGCGGCAGATCGAAACCGCCGCCAATCGCCGCGTCATAGCGTTCGCCAATCAGATCAATCTTGCGGTTATCAAACTCCCAGTCCGGCTGAATATCCGGGTAACGCTGAAGAAATTCCGGCAGAAGCGGGAGAATAAAATGCATCCCAAAATAGGTTCCCATGCTGACTTTCAGGACGCCGGAAGGACGTTCGGTCGATGTGGAAAGCCCTTTCATCGCCATTTTTACCGTGGTCAGCCCGACGCGAACTTCCTGCAAAAAACGCTCTCCGGCCTCCGTCAGTCTCAGCTTGCGTGTACTACGCTGAAACAGACGCACGCCGAGTTGAGTTTCAAGCGTGGTGACATTTTTCCCGACGGCGGCGGAGGTCAGCCCTAACTGTCGGGCGGCGGCAGAAAAACTTCCGGTATCTGCACTGATCACAAAACAATCAAGGTGAACAAGCATCCGTTGACTCCGATTTCAAACTTTTAGTTTGAAATGATTATAGCGTTTACCGGCTAGTTCACCGCACGGATCAGGTGAATACTCGGTTCACTAGCCCGATTAACTCATCTGTTTTGGAGCACACAAAAATGACCACTCAACCATCACTGCAAGGCAAAGCCGCTTTTGTTCAGGGCGGATCACGCGGCATCGGCGCCGCTATCGTTAAGCGTCTGGCCCATGACGGTGCCAGCGTCGCCTTCACCTACGTTTCTTCCGACGAAAAAGCGCAGGCGCTGGTGAAATCCATCGAAGCCAGCGGCGGTAAAGCCCTTGCGATTAAAGCCGACAGCACCGATGAAAGCAGCGTGCGTTCAGCTATCGACAACGCCGCTCAGGCTTTCGGTAAAATCGATATTCTGGTCAACAACGCCGGTATTCTGGCGTTTGGGGAGCTGGACGCGCTGACCATTGACGATTTCGACCGCACCATTGCGGTTAACGTACGCAGCGTTTTCGTTGCCAGCCAGCAGGCCGCGCGCCATATGCCTGATGGTGGTCGCATCATCACCATCGGCAGTACCAACGCAGATCGCGTCCCGTTCCAGGGCGGCGCGGTGTATGCCATGAGCAAATCAGCGATCGTCGGCCTGACAAAAGGCCTGGCGCGTGATTTAGGCCCGCGCGGCATTACCGTCAATAATCTGCAACCCGGCCCGGTTGATACTGATATGAACCCGGCTGACGGCGAAATGGCGGAAGGCATGCTGAGCTTTATGGCGCTGGATCGTTACGGTAAAGACAGTGAAATCGCCGGTTTCGTCGCGTATCTGGCTGGCCCGGAAGCGGGATATATCACCGGTTCCAGCCTGACTATTGACGGCGGTTTCGCTGCATAACAGGGCGACGACGGGCATAAAAACAAAGCAAAAACGGTGCAGAAATCTGCGCCGTTTTTTTTGCGTCAGACGCTGTAACGCCCCGGCCGGTGGTTCATGGCGATAATCAGATTGACGATCACCGCGCCCAGAATGGAGGCGATCAGCATTTCATAGCTGACCACAAACAGCGAGGCCAGCACGATGCAGCAGTCGACGCCCATCTGGAATTTACCGGCGCGGATGCCGTATTTATCCTGAAGAAACAGCGCCAGAATATTCACGCCACCGAGGCTGGCTTTGTGGCGGAACAGGACGATAAAGCCAATCCCCATGATGACGTTGGCAAACAGCGTGGCGTAGAAAGGCTGGAGATGATCGAAGTGAACGAACAGCGGGTGCAAATCAGAGAACACCGAGACCAGCGCCACCGCCGCAAATGTTTTCAGCGTGAACTGCCAGCCCATGCGGCGGATGGATAAATAATAGAACGGTAAGTTGATAATAAAGAAAGCCGTACCGAATGAGACGTGCGAAATATAATGCGCCAGAAACGCCATCCCCGCCGTACCGCCGGTCAGCGCGCCGACCTGACGCAGCATCACCACGCCAAACGAGACCATCAGCGTGCCGATGATAATCGCCAGCGCATCTTCAACCAGCGTGTGCCCGCTGTGCGGTTGTTCAGCGACGGGCTTAAGATTGTCTAAACTTGCCATAATTCCCCTTTCCCCGAAAAATAATACTCAAAAGTCTTTTCGTGATAATTAAGGAGACGGGAAATTAAGGCAATATTTACGCACGTAATTTGCATTAAAAAACGAAAATAAGATTTTGTGACGCGTTAATTAATCTTTACATGCACAGATTGCGCATTTTAATTCATTTTCATGCACCAGAAACGGGAATTCGCACCAAAATAAGTCACCATAATAGTGCGTAATAAACAGAGGGTTTTATTTATTACGCTGGCGTTATTTTTATCAGGCTAAGGTTAAAAGACCGTTTTCTTTTAAACGGTTAAGCACAACCGAGGTTTTCACGTGCGCCACACTTTTGTGTACAGACAGGATTTGGCTGATCAATGTGCTCAAACCGGCCAAATCTTTGACGGCAACTTTCAGCAGATAATCCGCATCACCGGTGGTTTTATAGGCGTCGATTATGGCATCGACTTCACCGAGCATGCTGTGGAAAGCGTCAACCTGCGCAGGTAAGTGGTTGATAAGCCTGACTTCAATCAAACCTATCATACCCAGACCGAGCGCTTCCGGAGCCAGACGTGCATGATAACCGAGGATTAACTGCGCCTGTTCCAGACCAATGCGGCGACGTGAGCATTGTGATGCGGACAATCCTACCAGTTCGCTTAATTCCTGATTAGTCAGTCTTCCGTTAGCTTGTAATAAGGTCAGAATTTTCAGGTCGTAATCATCAACGCTGTACATAGCACCTTTCCTGTCGTTTTAATTTTTGTATAAAGTGATTTAACTTTGCAAAGACTATACCCAAAATAATTCAAGTTGTTTGAAGGCGGCAAGGCCGTGAATCCCCAGGAGCTGACTCAAGTAAGTGACTGGGGTGAGCAGGTGCAGCCAACGCATAAACAGCTTGAAGTATGACGGGTATATATCGGTTAATTACTTATCGGCTGTTTTTTCTTATACTTGCACGTGATTTAAACTCAAGGAAAGAATAATGAAAAAAATCCTCTACCCTCTCGCATTTCTTGCCGTAATACCCGCACTCGCCCACGCAGACGCCACGTCATCCCGTCTTGAACGTGTATTACAGAAAGGCTCGCTGAATGTCTGTACCACCGGCGATTACAAACCGTACACCTTTTTGAAAGAAGACGGCCAGTACGAAGGCATTGATATCGCCATGGCAGAATCACTGGCGGCCAGTCTGGGCGTAAAACCGACCTGGGTGCCGGTCACCTGGAAATCGCTGCCAGATGAAATGAACGCCGGGCATTGTGATATCGCGATGGGCGGTATTTCAGTCACGCTGAAACGCCAGCAAAAAGCATGGTTCGCCAATGTGCTGGATCAGGACGGGAAAATTCCGCTGGTGCGTTGCGAAGATGTGCGGAAATACCAGACCGTTGAGCAGCTGAATAAATCTTCCGTTCGCCTGATTGAACCGGCGGGTGGCACCAATGAAGCGTTTGTTCACAGCCATCTGCCAAAAGGCACGCTGACGCTGAGCGATAACGTGACGATTTTCCAGAAGCTGGTGGATAAGAAAGCAGACGTGATGATTACCGATGCGTCCGAAGCGTTGTATCAGCAGAAACGCTATCCGAAACTGTGTGCGGTGAACCCGAAAAAGCCGCTGCAATATGGCGAGAAAGCCTACATGCTGCCGCGTGATGATATTAGCTGGAAGATGTATGTCGACCAGTGGCTTCACCTGAGTAAAGCCACTGGCGAATATCAGCAAATTGTCAGCCAGTGGCTGGCGGTGAAGAAGTAAATGTCAGTCGCCAATATACTGGCGGCAAACCCTTTCGCTGAGCTGCGTGGCCAGTTCATACGCACTGATGCCGGTTGCCTGCGCAACGCGTTCAACCGGCAGAACTGGCCCCCAGAAGATGACTTCATCGCCGACTTTATCCGTCGCGTCCGGCCCTAAATCCACCGTGATCATGTCCATCGAAACGCGTCCGACCAGCGGCACGATGCGGCCATTGACCTGCACCGGCGTTCCGCTCGGCGCACTGCGCGGATAACCGTCGCCATACCCCATCGCCACCACGCCCAGACGGGTGTCGCGATCGCTGGTCCAGGTGCTGCCGTAACCGACCGGTTCACCGGCGAAATGCTCGCGCACCGCAATCAGGCTGGAGGTCAGCGTCATCGCCGGTTGCAGGCCAAAATCGCTGGCGTCTCCGGTTTCCAGCGGCGATACGCCGTAAAGGATAATCCCCGGACGCACCAGACTCATATGCGACTGCGGCCAGAGCAGGATCCCGCCGGAAGCGGCAATCGATTTTTGCCCCGGCTTGCCGTCGGCAAACGCATTAAAACAGGCCAGTTGCTTCGGCGTGGCATCGCTTTCCGGCTCATCGGCACGGCAGAAATGGCTCATCATATTGACAGGCTGAACAACATTTTTGCAGGCGCTGAGGCGCTGATAAAACGTCTCTGCCTGCGCCGGGCTCACGCCCAGACGGTGCATTCCGGTATCGAGTTTCAGCCAGACATTCAGCGGGCGCGCCAGTTGCGCGTTTTCCAGAGCGTCGAGCTGTTCGATGCTGTGAACAGCGGTATCGAGCTGATGTTCCACCAGCAGCGGCAATTCATCCGGTGAGAAGAAACCTTCGAGCAGGAGAATGGGTTTAACAATGCCGGATTTGCGCAGCGATAACGCCTCGCTGAGCCGGGACACGCCGTAATAATCGGCATCCTGCAAGCTGTGCACCGTTTCCAGTAGACCGTGCCCATAAGCGTTTGCTTTCACGACCGCAACGAGACGACTTTGTGGCGCCAGATGACGCACCCGTTGCAGATTGTGTCGCAGAGCGCGGCGATCAATGACAGCCGTAGCCGCTTTCATTTTGAGTCCTTTAATGTGAATTTTTTTGGGGTTTTAACAGGCTAAAGGGGCGAAGTTTGCATTCGGCCAGCGCGGAAAAACCAGAGTGTACACGCAAGTACATGAGCTGGTTTTGCCACAACAAGTGAGCACTGCCCGAAGGCAAAATGGCAAGCAAGATAGCCCCGCACAATTAGTCTTCGTCGTATTGCGGGCCGCCATAGTTATCAAACCGCGACCATTGCCCGTTAAACGTCAGGCGAACGGTGCCGATCGGGCCGTTACGTTGCTTACCGAGGATGATCTGCGCAATGCCTTTTTCTTCACTGTTATCGTGATAAACCTCGTCACGATAGATGAACATGATTAAGTCGGCGTCCTGCTCGATGGAGCCGGATTCACGCAAGTCGGAGTTGACCGGACGTTTGTCGGCGCGTTGCTCCAGACTTCGGTTCAGCTGCGACAGCGCCACCACCGGCACCTGCAATTCTTTCGCCAGTGCTTTGAGCGAGCGGGAGATTTCGGCGATTTCCAGCGTACGGTTATCGGACAGCGCCGGAACACGCATCAGCTGTAAGTAGTCGATCATGATCAGGCTCAGACCGCCGTGTTCGCGGAAAATACGGCGTGCGCGGGAACGGACTTCAGTTGGCGTCAGACCGGAGGAATCATCGATATACATGTTACGTTTTTCGAGCAAAATCCCCATGGTGCTGGAAATACGCGCCCAGTCTTCATCGTCGAGTTGGCCGGTACGGATTTTGGTCTGGTCGACGCGGGAAAGTGACGCCAGCATACGCATCATGATCTGGTCGCCGGGCATCTCCAGACTGAAGATTAAGACCGGTTTATCCTGCATCATTGCGGCGTTTTCGGCGAGGTTCATCGCAAACGTGGTTTTACCCATCGACGGACGCGCCGCCACAATAATCAGGTCAGATTTTTGCAGACCGGCGGTTTTCTTATCGAGATCCGCATAACCGGTCGATACGCCCGTCACGCCATCGTGCGGGCGCTGGAACAGTTCTTCGATACGCGAAACGGTACTTTCCAGAATGCGGTCGATGCTTTTCGGGCCTTCGTCTTTACTGGCGCGGCTTTCGGCAATCTGGAATACGCGGGACTCGGCTAAATCGAGCAGGTCTTCGCTGCTGCGACCTTGCGGATCATAACCGGCGTCGGCGATTTCGTTGGCGACTGAAATCATTTCACGCACAACGGCACGTTCGCGCACGATATCGGCATAAGCGCCGATGTTTGCCGCACTTGGTGTGTTTTTAGAGAGTTCTGCCAGATAAGCGAAACCACCGACCGAGTCTAAATCGCCTTTTTGTTCGAGCGATTCGGACAGCGTAATCAGGTCGATCGGTTTGCTCATTTCCAGCAAACGCTGCATTTCGGTGAAAATCAGGCGATGCGGACGGCTGAAGAAGTCATTGCTGACCACGCGCTCCGCGACGTTATCCCAGCGTTCGTTGTCCAGCATCAGCCCGCCCAGAACGGATTGCTCAGCCTCCAGCGAATGCGGCGGAAGCTTCAGGCCTTCCATCTGACGATCGCGGGTTTCGTTCTGTTGATTGGTCGGTTTTTTTGCTGCCATCTGTGGATTTGTTCCTGCTGTAAGCGCCTGTTTTATGAGCGTCGGACTTCCGAAAATCAGAAGCGCAACGTGCGCGTTAGTATAGGTTGTCATGTCTCATTTCAAAAGGGTATTAACCGGCTGTGCCTAAAATCTGGATTGTCCCGGCCATTTAGCCTAGGGTTGAAATCAGACTCCATCACGAGGGAAAAACATGGCAAAGCGCATCCAGTTTTCTGAAACAGGTACACCTGACGTTCTGCAATACGTTGATTATCAGCCACAAGAACCTAAGGCCGGTGAAGTTCAGGTTGAGAACAAAGCCATTGGTATTAACTACATCGATACCTATGTGCGCAGCGGTTTGTATCCACCAGCCAGTTTCCCGGCCGGTTTGGGTACCGAAGCGGCAGGCGTTGTCACCAAAATCGGCAGCGACGTGACCGGCATTAAACCGGGCGACCGCGTGGTGTATGCGCAGTCAGCGCTCGGCGCTTACAGCGAAATCCATAACGTACCGCAGGAGAAAATCGCCCTGCTGCCGGATGCCATCAGCTTTGAACAGGCGGCGGCGTCATTCCTGAAAGGGCTGACGGTTTACTATTTACTGCGCCAGACGTATGAAGTGCAGGCGGGCGAAACCATTTTGTTCCACGCTGCCGCAGGCGGTGTCGGGCTGATTGCCAGCCAGTGGGCAAAAGCGCTGGGCGTAAAACTGATCGGGACTGTCGGTTCTGATGAAAAAGCCGCTCGCGCCAAAGAAGCCGGTGCCTGGGCGACGATTAACTATCAGAAAGAAGATATCGCCACCCGCGTGGCCGAACTGACCAACGGCGAGAAAGTCGGCGTGGTTTATGATTCTGTCGGCAAAGACACCTTCGAAAAATCCCTGAACAGCCTGAAGCGCCGCGGTTTGCTGGTGAGCTTTGGGAATGCGTCCGGGCCGGTGAAAGGCGTGGATCTGGCGATCCTGAATCAGAAAGGTTCGCTGTTCGTCACGCGCCCTTCGCTTAATGGCTACGTAACCAATCGCGAAGAACTGGCCCAGGCCAGCGGCGAGCTGTTTTCGCTGATTGCCAGCGGCGCGATAAAAGTGGACGTCAGCGACGCGCAGAAATTCCCGCTCTCCGAAGCTAAACGCGCCCACGAAACGCTGGAAAGCCGCATCACGCAAGGCTCAAGCCTGCTGATCCCGGGCAAGTAACAGACGCAAAAAAGGCTTCCGGATGGAAGCCTTTTTTACTGCCTGATACAGACGACCTCTGTGTTCAGACGGGTACTGCTGTAGGGTACTGCCGGGTAAATCCGGAGGGCGGTGTCACTTGTGTGACTATTGTGTGCCTCACCGGACTTGATGAATTCAGTTTGCGGCCTGCTGACCACGTATGAATTCCATCCTAACAGTCACCCATGTTAAAAAATATGATTTATGCATTTCGACCGCACATTCTGATCCAGCTTGTGATCGCTAGCACATAAGTAAAAGTTATAGATGTAACGTTTACATTTTTTTGTGCTCAAAACGCCGCCATCAACCTTTTCTATTTCATGAAGTTATGAAAACGACTTATCTTCCGAATTTTTTATGGCAGGCGGCGACGGCGATATTTTGGTTCGTCAGGCCGGATAAATGTCCGGTATATCCAGACGGCAGCGACCGCTAAAATCAGCCACGGCAACATTTTAATAACAATCACAAAGAAGCCGCTCAACATCATCAGACCAAATGCCACGATCAGCGCCGCCACCATGCCCAGCAGGGAAATGCCGGTCAGCATCAGCATAAAGAAAAAACCAAGCACGAAGAGAATTTCCAGCATCGGGTGCTCCTTAATAAGCCAGTGTGCAGTAAGACGTAATGTCAAAACACGATGAAGCTATTACAAGAAGCGTGCCAGAGTGAGGGGATAAATAATTGATTGAATATTAAGGATAAAATAATCCGCAGGCACAAATGGCCTGCGAAAAGATAGTGAGTTTGACTAACAGATAGTGAATTTTATCACGCTGTTTTTATGCCTGCTCCGCTGCCATTGCCTGCTGCTGAGCAACCATCTGCAATGCCTGTTCAACCACGTCGATGCCGGCGCCCGCTTTATGCGCGTTTTCGCTGAGATGACGGCGGAACTGACGCGCACCCGGCACGCCCTGGAACAGACCCAGAATATGGCGGGTGATGTGGCCGAGATACGTGCCTTTGCTGAGCTCCGCTTCGATATACGGATACAGTGCGCGGATAATATCCGGCCCGGTTTTCAGCGGCGCGTCGGAACCAAAAAGCTCGCGATCCACATTCAGCAACATGCCGGGATTCTGATAAGCTTCGCGGCCCACCATCACGCCGTCCATATGTTGCAGATGCGTTTTGGCTTCTTCCAGCGTTTTGATGCCGCCGTTAATCGCCATCGTCAGATGAGAGAAATCACGCTTGAGCTGATAAACACGCGGGTAATCCAGCGGCGGGATTTCACGGTTTTCTTTCGGGCTCAGGCCGGAAAGCCAGGCTTTACGGGCATGAATGATAAAGGTATCGCAACCGCCGTTTTCAGACACCTGACGGATGAAATCGCAGAGGAATTCGTAGCTGTCCTGATCGTCAATCCCGATGCGGGTTTTGACGGTGACCGGAATCGACACCACATCGCGCATCGCTTTAATGCAGTCCGCCACCAGCGACGCCTGACCCATCAGGCAGGCACCGAACATACCGTTCTGCACACGATCCGACGGACAACCGACGTTCAGGTTGATCTCGTCATAGCCGCGTTCTTCTGCCAGCTTCGCGCAGTGCGCCAGATCGGCCGGATTGCTGCCGCCCAGCTGCAAAGACACCGGATGTTCTTCATTGCCAAAGCCCAGATAATCACCTTTGCCATGAATAATCGCGCCGGTAGTGACCATTTCGGTGTACAGCAATGTCTGGCCAGTCATCAGTCGGTGGAAATGGCGACAGTGTCGGTCGGTCCAGTCGAGCATAGGCGCAACGGAAAAACGCTGAGCGGAATATGGCTGGGTTGTGGACATGGCGTTTTGGGGCATTGCGTGTTGAGTTTCTGACATCGGCCTGACATTCGCTGAGGGTTCATGGCGCTCCCTCCGGCACGGCGGCCAGAGGGAAGTTAATCGCTGATTATACCACAGAACAAACATTCGGCATCTTGCCCGGTTTAGCGGCTTTGCGACACGGCCGCATCGTCGGTTTTTCGCTCTGCGGCGGTACGGCTCAGACGCTGCTCCAGCACTTCCAGCGTGACACCGCGCGTTTCCGGCACTTTGCATTGAATGAAAATCCAGCCCGCCATACAAATCACCGCGTAGATAAAGAAGCTGCCCGCCGCGCCCAGCGCCGCGTTCATCAGCGGAAAGGTATACGTCAGGAAGAAACAGGCAATCCAGAGCGCCAGCGTACCGACCGCCATAGCGTTGCCGCGCACACGGTTCGGGAAGATTTCAGACAACAATACCCAGGTTACCGGCGCGAGCGTCATGGCGTAAATCGCGATGGCCACCAGCACAAGCAGCAACACCGGTAATCCCATCACGCCAAAGGTGTAGGCCAGCCCGATCAGAATATAAATCACGGTCAGGCCCGCTGAACCGAGCTGCATCAGACGACGACGCCCGATTTTGTCCACCAGCGGCAACGCCAGCAGCGTGAAAATCAGGTTGATGAGGCCGGTGGCGACAATCGATTTCAGCGTGTCGTTGATATCAAATCCGGCAGAAGCAAAAATCTCCTGCGCATAGTTGAATATCACATTGATGCCGCACCACTGCTGGAAAACCGCCAGCACAATACCCATCAGCACAATCGGTCGGACGCGCGGTTCCCACAGCGCCGAGAACGGCACTTTCTGGCTTTCAGAACCGAGAGAACGGCGGATATCCGCCAGCGTTGAACGCGCATATCCGGCAGAACCGATGCGGCCCAAAACCTTTTCGGCCTGCGCATAACGGTTCGCTTTCGCCAGCCAGCGCGGGGATTCAGGCACCACAAACATCAGCACTAAAAAGACTGCCGCCGGAATGGCTTCCGCACCAAACATGTAGCGCCAGCCGGTTTGTCCGTTCCAGCTTTGCAAAATATCGGCCTGCGCGGCGGCAGATGCCACGGGTTCAGCAATCATCAGGTTAATCAGTTGTGCGGCCAGAACGCCGAGCACAATGGTCAGCTGATTGACGGCGACAAAGCGGCCGCGTTTTTCTGCCGGGCTGATTTCGGCGATGTAAACCGGTGCCAGCGCGGAGGCCAGACCGATACCGACACCGCCCGCAATACGCCAGAAAACAAAGGAGTCGAAATTGAATGCCAGTGCCGTGCCGATACCGGAAGCGGTAAATAAGACCGCAGCGATAATCAGCGGCAGGCGACGGCCAAACCGGTCAGAAAGCGAACCGGAAACCGCGGCGCCCAGCACGCAGCCCAGCAAGGCGGAGCTCATCGCCCAGCCGGACATCGCGGCGTCGGTGATGCCAAAATACGCCTCGTAAAAAGGCTTGGCTCCCCCGATCACCACCCAGTCATAACCAAACAGCAAGCCGCCGCAGGCAGCCACCAGGCAAATCATCCATACGTAGGGCATATTCAAAGCTTGTGAGTCAGACATAATCATTCCTCCTTCAGGCATGTTCGTCGCCGCACAGTGCAATACACTGCAGCGACATTTGCTGTGTCAGGTGAGCGCCCGGAGATAAAACCGTCAGCGAGCCACCGCCCGGCAAATGATGGTCATTTGCCGCATGGGTCATGGGTTCAATGCAGAAAAAATCGTGCTGATAGCCGGGGTCGAAACGGGTATCTGACATAAACAGGAAATACACCGGGCAGGCCGGTTGAGTGGTCAGCCGTAATTGCTGTCCGGCATCCGGCCAGACGATATCAGCCGAACCATTCCAGCCGGAAAATCCATTATTCACCCAGCGGCGCGGCAAGGGCTGGGATGTACAAAAATCCAGATCAGCGGGCAAATTTTGATGATGTTTCCCCGCCACACATTGCGCCTCTTCCTGCCAGTAACCCGAAGCGACAGCCTGCAAACGGGTGGACGCCGTCAGCGGGAAAAACGGATGCCAGCCCAGTCCGAAAGGCAGTGCATAATCGGCCAGATTGGTGACGGTCATCGTCACCTCCAGCCGGTCGCCGGCGAGCAAAAAACGCTGTTCGGCGCGATAACAATAGCTGTCGCTGTGATGCTCAAAAGCCAGGGTCATTGACTCCGCGCCCTGAAAAATACAGTCCCACTCCGCCAGCCAGCCATCGCCGTGCAGGTAATGCGCATCGGCGGTATTGGGCGACAAACAGTACGTTTTCCCTTCAAAGCTGAACGCATTCCCTTTCAGCCGGTTGCCGAACGGCACCAGCGGAAAACATGCAGACTGCGCCGCGGGTGTTTCGTCACTGAGCATGGCCGGGCGCAGCAGCGGAAAATCCCCGCCGGAGCGTCTTGCGCTAAGCTGTAAAATCGTGCCGCCCGAAGACGACACAGTCAGCGCAAGGTGGCGGTTTTCCAGAGAACAGAGCGGCATGATTTTCTCCGGTTAACAGTCAGGCAGTTGCGAGAAGAGATGCGCTTTCGCACAGGACGGATCCAGCGCAAAAATCTGTTGCAGCACATCATCGGAACCGTCGTCGTTCACCCCGCGTAGCGCCAGCGCTTTCACCAGCAAACAGTGGATGCGATGGTCTTTCTGACGGTCGCCGGTCAGCACCACCAAATCCGGCAATGACACAGCAAAGAAGTCGTCGGTGACCGGCTGTGTTTCCGCACTGGCGGCCCATTCCAGCATCTGCGTGAAGACCTGACGACTCCGGGCCGGATCGTTAAGTTTGCGCAGCGCCATTCCCTGATAGAACAGATAATCGACCGGCTGATCGTTGTAATAGCGCCGCTCGCCCATGCCTTTATCACCGGCCGCCGCGCGCTCAAACCACGCCTGCGCCTGCTTATGCTGCTGTAGTTTTTGCGCGCAGACGCCCAGCCAGAAACAGATGTCATTGTCGGTCTGCCCGACCAGCCGCCCTTCGCTGAGGTTATGCGGATATTCCAGCGCCGACAGCAGCAAAGCCTGCGCTGCAACTGCGTTTCCGGCATTCAGCGCTTCAAAGGCCAGCAGCTGTTTATTTATCAGATATTGTCCGGTGATCCGCCCTTCGCCACCTTCCCACGGATGGAACTGCCGGTCGGCCAGAAGCGCTTTCGCGGGCTGTAACTGACCGCTGAGGTTATACAGGCCGAGCAATTCGGCGGTCAGATCGTCACGTTGTGTCGCCACCGGCAGTAACTTCTCCAGCCGCGCGAGACGGATTTGCGGCGGGACACCGGCCAGCCGGTTCAGCAAATCAGATTCAAATAACAAACGCGCATCCTGCGGCTGTAACCGACAGGCTTCTTCAAGACAGCGGCGCGCTTCGGCGGCATCGTGCTGGTGGTTCCACGCATAAATTCCCAGCCCGCGCCATGCATCGGCGAAGTCTGGTTCAAGCGTCAGACAGCGCTGCCAGCAGGTCACGGCGGCAGAGGTATTGCCTTTGCTGTAATGGAAAGAGGCCAGAAGATGCAGGGCAAAGGCGTCATCGGGGAATGCACCCAGCAGGCGAACTTCCGCCAGCCATTGCGGGAAACGAACCCTGTCCGGGAAAACGCGCCGCGCCGCCTGACACAAGGCTTCGCGCCCTTCGTCCTCAAGGCTCGCACGTAAATACAGCGGCAGTGTTTCCTGACTGTCGAGCACACGCAGGGCTTCCCGCGCCAGCAAATCCTGCCCGCACTCCTTAAGTTGGATGGCGATATTCATGGCATTTTCACCACGACGCCCGGTAACACGGTGCAGCTCAGTCGCAGCGCCGGTGTCCGGCGCAAGGTGATAGCGTAAAAAATGCAGAAGGTAGTGAAGCGGATATTGCTGCAAATGTGTGTCGATAAACGGACGCGCATCCTGCCCGCTGAGGCACAGCAACAAAGCTTTCAGGCCAATCAGCCCGTAATGATTAGCCTGCGTCGCCAGCCCCTGCTCACAGAAATTCAGCGCCTGCGTGAACTGCTGGCGGCGGGTCGCAATCTGCGCCAGCCCGAAGTACCCGCCCGGTTTGGCGTTACCGCTCCATATAGCACGGTAATAACCGTCAAACGCGGCATCAAAATCGTCGGTTTGTGCCAGCGCACTGGCGCGGATCAGGCTCGCCAGGCCGCATTGCGGATTCTTATTCAGCCGGTGCGCACGGCTCAGTGCGGCATCCGCCAGAGTGACAGCCTGAGAAAAATTCGCCCGGTTGTATTCCAGCGTCGCCAGCGCCAGATTGCAGCGATAATTCAGCGGATCGAGCGCCACGCCGCGCCGGTAGTAGTTCTCTGCGCCCTGACTGGCGTGGTTATACTGCTCAAGATGCTGGCCGATAAACCAGGCTTCATCGGCAGAAGTAACCTCCGCCGCAGGCAACGGCGCGGTTGCCGGCGAGGGCAGCGGCATTTCTTCGGCCTGATGCTCCTGATAGGTCAGCAATTCAGCACCCTGTTTATCCAGCAAACGTAACCGCAGGCGCGCCGGAAATTCGCCGCGCAGCTCGCCCTGAATCACTTCGCCCGGTTGCAGGTTTATCGCGTCTTCGAACACAAGTTCGCTGTCCTTCTCACCGGCGATTTCCAGTCGTGCGGCCTGCAACGGACTGACGGCGTACACGCCCCACTTGAGTGTATCTCCGTGACGTTCAAGCTTAACTACTGCCTGCTCAGAAGCATTCTGCACCGTACCTAACCCGCTGTAAGGCAGGAAGTTTTGCACAAAACATTTCTCTTCATATGCATCCAGCCAGGTGAAGTCCGGCTGATTATCGGTGAAGACGCCGGTCATCAGTTCGATGTACGGCCCGTTGTTGTCAGTGAGATTTCTGTCCCACGCACGGCCAAAATCGCAGTTCCCCCACGTCCACTGTTTTTTGCCCGGCGAAACATGATGGTCGGCGATGTGCAGTAATCCGCCCTGCTGATCGTGGTCATACGCGCCGACAAAGTCGTAGTCAGATTTATCCGCCATGTATGAAGTCGGCACCGGGATGTTTTTGTAGCGCGAGATATCGGTGCCTGCCGAGTAATCCACTTTATAGTAAGTGCCGGTGGCTATCGGGAATGACGAGACGTCGCGTTTGCCGTGATCGAAAACCGCGGTGACGTCCGGCGGGAATACGCTCTGATGACCGTCGCCGCCGGTGACCGCGGGGTTCGCCCACCACAGGAAATGGCGCGGCGTTGGATTGCCGTTGTAAATTTTCGCGCTGATTTCCAGCAACGCTTTGTCCGGATACACCGTGAAACCGGTCATCACCTGCAAACCGCGCATCGGCTCAACCTCGCCCATCCAGACCGTTTTCGCGCCGTTTTCCTGCTCGGCAATCGTGAAGTCTATAGGCATAAAAGTGGTCGGGCGGTGATGTTGCGGCCAGTTAAATTCAATGCCGCCGGAAATCCACGGCCCGAGCAAGCCGACCAGTGCCGGTTTCACGACTTCGTTGTAATAGACAAAATCACGCTGTTTTACTTTGTCCCAGGCGCGATGTACACGCCCGCCAAGCTCGGGTAACAACATGATTTTGATATAATCATTTTCCAGATACAGCGCCTGATAGGTTTTCATGACTTTCTCACCGGTCAGCGTATCGGTCACGCCGTACGGATAGACCGCGCCGGACGAGCCCTGATACACCCGGTGCGCCAGAAACATCGGGTGCGTGTCCTGTTTCCCTGTTAACCAGGTCGGTAAATCCACCGCTTCCTGCCAGACTTTTACTGTTCCGCTCATGATTTGTCCTCAATACGTCATACCGAAATATCAATTTCGAGAGTCTACGCAACGTACAAAAGACGCGGATCCGCTACGGTCACGCAATTCAGTAAACGGGGTTTAGTAAATGCCGATGGAAGGATTGAACAATCTGCGGGTACGTCAGTTTAATAAGCAGGTGCTGATGACGTTGCTTTACCGGGAGAAAAATACCAGTAAATCAACGCTGTCGCGGCTTTCACATCTGTCGATCCCGGCTATCAGCAAGATCCTTGATGATCTGCAAAACGACGGACTGATCACCCATAATCCGGTGAATTTGCATTCCCGCGGGCTTGGCGGAGGAAGTTATCAGGTCGCCACGGATGACAGCACGATCTTGTGCATGAACATCACGCCTTATCGCATCGAGAGCATTCTGGTGAACCGGCTGATTTTGCCGCTGAGCGGCTACCAGCTGACGGATATTGCGGTCAAAACGCCGGAAGCGATGCTGGCGCAGATCGAAGCCTGTTTTCATCAGTATCGGAAGAAATTCCCCGGCCTTAAAATCCGGCTGGCACTGGCGATCCACGGGCAGGTGAATCCGACTACTGGCGTGTCTCAGCGCATGCCGCAGGCACCGTGGACCGGCGAAATCGAGATTAAATATTTGCTCGAAGAGAAGTTGCAAACCGAAATCCTGATGGATAACGACTGCATCATGCTGGCGCTGGCCGAGAAGTGGCAGCACGCGAACGACCAGCATGATTTTTGCGTGATCAACGTCGATTACGGCATCGGATCTTCTTTCGTGATCAATCAGCAGATTTATCGCGGCAGCCTTTTTGGCAGCGGGCAACTCGGGCACACGATTGTCGATCCGCAGGGCAGCCGCTGCGCCTGTGGTCGCTACGGTTGCCTGGAAACGCTGGCTTCGCTGTCGGCGCTGAAGAAAAAAGCCCGGCAGCTTATCGTGGCAGAGAATCCTTTGCAGCCACCACGCACACCGGGCACGCAGGAGCTGATTGACCGGTTTCATCAGGGCGACGCGGCACTTTGCGCGCAGGTGATGGAGGGTGCGCGGGCGCTGGGACTGAGCCTGTATAATTTCCTCAATATTTTGAACATTAACCGTATTTATCTGTACGGTCGCAGTTGCGGATTCGGCGACGTCTGGCTGAACGCCGTCCGCGCACAGAGCGGGCTGAACCCGTTTGACAGAACCGATCATGTCAAAACGCAGGCGACACACATTGCGCCCGGCACGCTAAGCCGCGAGCAGCAAATTATGGGTATTGGTTACCTGTATGTGGAAAAAGCGCTGGAAGGTATGGCGGGCTGAGCGGCGCATAATTCGTCGATCTGGCTGAAGCATGATAAAATTAAGAATGGCTGCATGATGTGGCCTATTTATCCCAATCTGCGCTCAGAGAATGTTGCTATGACCCTGAATAATCCGGAAAAATTACTTTCACAAGCTGAAGAACTTTGCCAGCAGCGCAATGTTCGTCTTACACCGCAGCGGCTGGAAGTTTTGCGACTGATGGCGCAACAACCCGGTGCGATCAGCGCCTATGACTTGCTGGATCTGCTGCGCGTCAGCGAACCACAGGCCAAACCGCCAACGGTTTACCGGGCGCTGGATTTTCTGCTGGAACAAGGGTTTATTCATCGGGTTGAATCGGCTAACAGCTATGTGCTTTGCCATCATTTCGAAGAGCCGAGCCACACTTCAGCGCTGTTTATCTGTGACCGCTGCGGGCTGGTCACGGAAAAAACCACAGACGGCATTGAAGAACGTCTGGCGAAACTGGCGCTTGAATCTGGTTTTGAGTTGCGTCATTCGGTCGTTGAAGCACATGGCTTATGTGCCGAATGCAAAGTTGTTGAAACCTGCGACAGCCACGATCATTGCGAACACGACCACAGTATTGTGGTAAAAAAACGCTGAGAAATCAGGTGTTTTTGATGGAATTTCAAAAGGCGTAAAGCGGAAGGGTTTTAACGCAGCTGAACGGATAATTTAAGGTGTAGAAGGAAGATGTTGAAGGTTGGGTACATCCTTGTACCCGTATCCTGAAAGTGTTCCGGGTAGGAGCAGCAATAACTCAGGATACGTCACTGATACGCGAGGGGGAGTCGCGTGTTACCAGTGATATTTGTTTTTCGATTCCCAATCCTTGAGCTCTTTCTCGGCCTGATCCTTCTGATAGCCATATCGCTCCTGAATCTTACCTACCAGCTGATCACGTTTACCTTCAACGACTGTCAGGTCGTCATCAGTCAGCTTACCCCACTGTTCTTTCACTTTCCCTTTGAACTGCTTCCAGTTACCGTCGGCTTGGTCCTTATTCATGATAAATATCTCCTGTTACCTTGGGTTGTGGAGCTGCACGTTTGCTGGCAGCCCGTCCTTAACACTTCAAAGCTTAGTAGAGAATGCGGATTCGTCTTCCCAAAACAGGGATAAAAACCACTATTAGGATTAATCCAAAGCAGGATATAACGTGGAATTGGAATCTGTCTGACTGAAAAAGGCCGGTAATTCAGAGCACAGAGAGTGCAAATCCGGTATTTGCTCTAAACAGGTAACACAGCGGATAACACGTGAGAAAAAGGATTTTATCGGGAAAGTTTATTAGCAGCTTCAAACAATATCGCCCCAAAACGGGGCGATGAGATACTGATATTTACAGGCGCGTCAGAGGCGGCCAATGCACCTGCAACGTAGAACTTAAGCGCAGATTAGATCCAGTCGCCGTTGCGGATAACGCCAACCGCCAGACCTTCAATGCTGAAATTCTGTTCACGCAAATCAACCACAATCGGCTGGAATTCGCTGTTTTCAGGCAACAGCTGAACAACACTGCCCTGTTTCTTCAGGCGTTTGACCGTGACTTCATCATCAATACGCGCAACGACAACCTGCCCGTTACGGACGTCCTGCGTTTTGTGTACTGCCAGCAGGTCACCATCCAGAATACCGATATCACGCATCGACATCCCGCTGACGCGCAGCAGGAAATCCGCACTCGGTTTAAACATGGCCGGATCGACCTGGTAATGTCCTTCGATGTGCTGCTGAGCCAGCAGCGGTTCACCGGCGGCAACGCGGCCAATCAGCGGTAAACCTTCTTCTTCTTCCATCAGCAGACGAATACCGCGCGAAGCACCGGAAACGATCTCGATAACGCCTTTACGCGCCAGCGCTTTCAGGTGTTCTTCCGCCGCGTTCGGGGAACGGAACCCCAGACGGGATGCAATCTCTGCGCGGGTCGGTGGCATACCGGTGGTGGAGATATGATCGCGAATAAGGTCGTAGACCTCTTGTTGTCTGGTCGTTAAAGCTTTCATTCCGCCCCCTGGTTGTTTATACAGTCTTGCTGTGAGTATATACAGCTAAACGGGCAATGAAAACCTAAGATTGAATAAAAACAGGGCATAACGATAATTCCTGGAATACAGGTTCCAGATCAGAACCATCGCGGCCAAAAGATGCTGACCCAGACAAAAATCGCCAATATGATGGTCAGAAGTACGGCGGCGGAGCCAATATCTTTCGCACGTCCAGACAGGACGTGAAACTCAGGCCCGATGCGGTCAATCGCGGATTCAATGGCGCTGTTAAGCAGTTCAGTCACACACACCAGCACGACGGAGCCAATCAGCAGGATACGTTCTATACTGCTGACATCCAGCCAGAAAGATAACAAAATTAGCGGGATAGCGACGCTGGCTTCCTGGCGAAAAGCCGCTTCATTTTGCCATGCGGCTTTCAATCCTTTCCAGGAATATCCGGCTGCTTTATAAATTCGGGTAAATCCGGTGACTTGGTTCGCCATTTCGGGTACTGATCCTTAGAGTGTTTGCAGCATTTTAGCTGTTATATGGTATCGCATCACCACAGATCTCATCTGAGCTTTCTGGTATCCTTGCGGCGAAATTGCTAACAAGAGGCTTCACGTTTTTATGTCAGGTTGGCGTAGACTTTATTACACATTATTGAATTTACCACTCTCATTGCTGGTAAAGAGCAAGGTCATACCTTCAGATCCGGTTACCGAGTTGCATTTAGACCCGACGCGCCCGATTTTGTACGTATTGCCTTATAACTCCAAAGCAGACTTGCTGACGTTGCGTGCGCAATGTCTGGCCGAGAATCTGCCCGACCCTCTTATTCCGCTGGAAATCGACGGAACCCTGCTGCCAAGCCATGTTTTCATTGCTGAAGGCCCGCGCGTATTCTCGTATTACACGCCGAAGCAGGAATCCGTAAAGCTGTTCCACGACTATCTGGATTTGCATCGCAACAATCCGGATTTAGACATTCAGATGCTGCCAGTTTCCGTGATGTTTGGTCGTGCGCCAGGCCGGGAAGGTCAGGATGATACGCCGCATCTGCGCGTGCTGAATGGCATCCAGAAATTCTTCGCCGTGCTGTGGCTCGGACGTGACAGTTTTGTTCGTTTCTCTAATACCGTTTCCCTGCGCTATATGGCGACGGAACACGGTACAGACAAAACTATCGCTCAGAAACTGGCACGCGTGGCGCGCATGCATTTCTCCCGCCAGCGTCTGGCGGCAGTCGGCCCGCGCCTTCCAGCTCGTCAGGATTTATTCAATAAGCTGCTGGCTTCCAAGGCCATCGAAAAAGCGATTGAAGACGAAGCCCGCAGCAAGAAAATTTCCCATGAAAAAGCCCAGCAGAATGCTATCGCGCTGATGGAAGAAATCGCGGCGAATTTCTCTTATGAGGCCGTGCGTCTGTCGGACCGTGTGCTGAGCTGGACGTGGAACCGCTTATATAAAGGTATCAACGTCAACAATGCTGAGCGTGTCCGTCAGCTGGCGCTGGATGGTCAGGAAATTGTGTATGTGCCCTGCCACCGCAGTCATATGGACTACCTGCTGTTGTCTTACGTGCTCTATCACCAGGGGCTGGTGCCGCCGCATATCGCTGCCGGTATCAACCTGAATTTCTGGCCAGCCGGTCCGATTTTCCGCCGTCTGGGCGCGTTCTTCATTCGTCGTACCTTTAAAGGCAACAAACTCTACTCCACCGTTTTCCGTGAATATCTGGGCGAGTTGTTCAGCCGTGGTTATTCGGTCGAATACTTTGTCGAAGGTGGTCGTTCACGCACCGGACGCCTGCTGGAACCCAAAACCGGTACGCTGGCGATGACCATTCAGGCCATGCTGCGCGGCGGTTCACGTCCGATTACGTTAGTGCCGATTTACATCGGTTATGAGCACGTGATGGAAGTGGGGACCTACGCGAAAGAATTGCGCGGTGCGACCAAAGAAAAAGAAAGCCTGACCCAGATGCTCAATGGTCTACGCAAACTGCGCAACCTTGGCCAGGGTTATGTCAATTTCGGTGAACCGCTGCATCTGACTACGTACCTGAACCAGAATGTGCCGACCTGGCGTGAAGCAATCGATCCTATCGAAGCGCAACGTCCAAGCTGGCTGACGCCAACGGTGCAGGATCTGGCAGAGCAGATCATGGTGCGTATCAACAACTCAGCGGCAGCCAATGCCATGAACCTGTGTTGTACGGCGCTGCTGGCATCGCGTCAGCGCTCACTGACCCGCGAACAGCTGATCGAACAAATCGACTGCTATCTGCAATTGCTGCGTAACGTACCCTATAACGCGGATTCGACCGTGCCTGATCTGAGCGCCGATCAGCTGCTCGATCACGCGCTGAACATGAACAAGTTCCAGGTCGAGAAAGACAATATCGGCGACATCATCGTTCTGCCGCGCGAACAAGCGGTGCTGATGACGTATTACCGCAACAACATCCACCATATGCTGGTTCTGCCGTCGCTGATTTCAAGTATCGTGATGCACCACCGCCATGTGAGTCGTGCTGAATTGCTGCGTCAGGTAGAGCTGATTTACCCGATGCTCAAAGCTGAACTGTTTATGTATTTCGATAAGTCAGAGCTTCCGCAGGTGCTGGATGTCCTGACGCTGGAACTGGCTCGTCAGCAAATCATTCATCTGGAAGACGACGAACTGACGCTTAACCCGGCGCGTATCCGCACGTTGCAGCTGCTGGCCGCAGGTGTGCGTGAAACGCTGCAACGCTACGCGATCACCTTCTCCCTGCTCACCAATAATCCAAGCATCAACCGTGGTGCGCTGGAAAAAGAGAGCCGGATTATGGCGCAGCGTTTGTCCGTACTTCACGGTATCAATGCGCCAGAATTCTTCGACAAAGCGGTGTTCTCGACGCTCGTCGGCACGTTACGCGCTGAGGGCTATATCAGTGACAGCGGTGATGCGATTCAGGAGCAAACGCGAGAGATTTACATCATGCTCAGCGATTTGATGACGCCGGATATCAAGCTCACCATTGAAAGCGCAGGTATGCCTTCGGAACTGCCGCAACCTACAGAACCTCCGGCTGAGCCTAAAATGGACGTGCGCGATACCGATCACTGATTGACGTTAAAATCATTGCGGTAACGCCATAAAGCAAAACGCCCGGGCTTATAAAAAGACCGGGCGTTTTTTATTGCCTGAAAGGCTCAGAAGCTGAAAGCAGATAAACTCATCAGAATGCCAAGGAACAGCACCAGTCCGACATAGTTGTTCTGGCGAAAAGCCAGGAAACAGGCGTCACGCTCGCGTTTAGCAATCAGCTTTTGCTGATGCACAAACAGCGCAGCGGCCAGCAGCAGCGACCAGTAGAACGGCGCGCCAAGCTGGGAAAGATGGCCGACAATGCCCATCAGTATTAACGTCGCCAGTTGCAGCAGGCCGATAATCAGCGTGTCAAAACGACCGAACAGAATCGCTGTCGATTTCACACCGATTTTCAAATCATCATCGCGGTCAACCATGGCGTATTGCGTGTCGTACGCCACCGTCCAGCAGATATTAGCGGCAAACATCAGCCAGCAGCTGAGCGGTACGCTTTCGCTCACCGCCGCATACGCCATCGGAATGGCCCAGCCAAATGCCGCGCCCAAAACCACCTGAGGCAAATGGCTGACCCGCTTCATAAACGGATAAATCCATGCCAGCGCCAGCCCGGCAAGAGACAGCAAAATCGTCATGCGGTTAAGCAGCAGAACCAGCAGGAACGAAACCAGCACCAGCCCGGCAAAAAGCATTTTCGCCTGCTTACCGGAAATCGCACCGCTTGGCAGCGGACGGTTCGCGGTACGTTTGACATGACCGTCAAATTTACGGTCGGCGTAATCATTCACCACGCACCCGGCAGCGCGCATAAAAAACACGCCCAGCACGAAAACCAGTAAAATCTTTGCCGAAGGCATTCCGCCACCGGCCACCCACAGCGCCCATAATGTGGGCCATAGCAGCAACAGCGAGCCGATCGGTTTATCAATACGCATCAGGCGGCAGTAATCACGCCATGTGCCCTGAGTCATACTTCCTGACACTCTCTGCTCTCCTTGTTGATTAGTCTGGCTCATGCCTTACTCACTTTGCCCTCGGGGCGATGTACCGGCGAGTCTGGCAGGAAAATTTCAGTCAGCAGCAGGGGTTTATCTGACAAACGCAGGCGGGAACGACGTGCCCATAAGTCACCATTTTCACTCTGCAATTGCCCTAAATGAATGTAATCGCGGGTCAGGTTATTGCCGCTGAAAAGATAGCGTCCAAGCGGGACGGTGCCTAAATCAACCAGCGCCAGATCCGGTCCGGTCAGCGTTTCTTCAGGGATGACCGTGCGGCCCAGCAGCCAGGGTTCGGCATCGCCAAACAACACAATTTCGCGGATCCAGTAACGGGCACTTTCAGGTAACTGCTGCGCTTCACTTTCACCCAGTTCCCCCCGGCTGACAAAACATTCGTTTTGTGGCTTTACGGTGACGGTAACACCCTGCTTTTCAAACCGGCGGGTCATGGATCCCATTTCCATCAGCCAGTCGGCAACATCCGCAGGGACCTGCGAAGGGTCGTCAAACCAGTGGATTGGGGATTGTTCAGAGGAATGGGAATCAGACATCAACGGCTCCGTAATGAAGGTATTCATACCTCCAATGAATTATCTGCCCCGCATTCTAGCGCATGAATGCGGGTCAGTAATGGCCTGTTTTATTCGCGACGCAGACGTTCGCCGTTTGCCAGGAACAGCGTTACGACCAGCACGAGGATCGCACAGGCGTAAACCAGCGTGTCATAAGGACTTTTATGGTCGACGATAATCAGGCGGATAATTGCGGTGATACCGATATAAATAAAATAGCGCAGCGGAAAGTGATAACCCGAGGAAAAGTATTTGATAATCAGCGCAATAAACTCGAAATAGAGGAAGTAAATCACAATCCCCTCTATCAGCAGATACGACGAAGACTGGTCGTTATTAACGAACAACACCATCGCCAGATGATAGGTTTCGCGCCCGATAAAAATCATCAGGATCGCGGCCAGTCCCAATAAGAAAACGTTCAAGATTCGCTGCATAATGACGGATATCATCATTGCGCGTTTTGATCCTGCCATGTGATCTACATCCCACTTTTGTTATGAATACCCGCAGAATACCACAGAGTCTGTGCCGGAAAAGCGGCATTAAAAAGGGCCAGCCCGTTGAGGCTAACCCTTTTATTTAGAAATATTTCGACCTGTCCCTCTAAATCATTCGGGCTGGATCAAGGCGGCAAGGGAACGAAACCCGGGAGCTTACATAAGTAAGTGACCGGGGTGAGTTCACGCAGCCAACGCTGAAACAACCTGAAGGATGACGGGGGATTAGCGCCAGTTTTTGAAGCGGTTAATCAGACCGTTAGTCGAGCTGTCGTGGCCGGTCACATCTTCGCTGCCTTCCAGTTCAGGAAGAATACGGTTCGCCAGTTGTTTACCCAGTTCCACACCCCATTGGTCGAAGGTGTAGATGTTCAGGATTGCACCCTGAGTAAAGATTTTGTGCTCATACATCGCAATCAACGCACCCAGGCTGTAAGGCGTGATTTCGCGCAGCAGGATGGAGTTGGTCGGACGGTTACCTTCGAACACTTTGAACGGCGCAACGTGTTTAACGTCTTCCGGTTTTTTCCCCTGATCGGCGAATTCTTTCTCGACGACGTCCAGAGATTTACCGAATGCCAGCGCTTCTGTTTGTGCGAAGAAGTTAGACAGCAGTTTCGCGTGGTGATCGCTTAGCGGATTATGGCTGATAGCTGGCGCGATGAAGTCACAAGGGATGATTTTGGTGCCCTGATGAATCAGCTGATAGAACGCGTGCTGGCCGTTGGTACCCGGCTCGCCCCAGATGATCGGGCCAGTCTGGTAATCCACCGGATTGCCATTACGGTCAACGAACTTACCGTTTGATTCCATGTTGCCTTGCTGGAAGTAAGCAGCAAAGCGGTGCATGTACTGGTCGTATGGCAGGATAGCTTCAGTTTCGGTGCCGTAGAAATCGTTGTACCAGATGCCGATCAGCGCCAGCAGAACCGGCAGGTTTTTCTCTGCCGGAGTATTGGCGAAGTGTTTATCCATCGCGTGAGCGCCGCTCAGCAGTTGTTCGAAGTTATCAAAGCCAACGGACAGGGCGATAGACAGACCGATTGCGGACCACAGTGAATAACGGCCGCCGACCCAGTCCCAGAACTCGAACATGTTGTCGGTGTCGATACCAAATTCACTCACCGCTTTACCGTTGGTCGACAGTGCCGCGAAGTGTTTCGCTACATGCTTATCGTCGCCCGCGGTTTTCAGGAACCAGTCACGCGCGCTGTGGGCGTTGGTCATAGTTTCCTGAGTGGTGAAGGTTTTTGATGCCACCAGGAACAGCGTGGTTTCCGGTGACAAATCTTTCAGCGTTTCGGCGATGTGCGTGCCATCCACGTTGGAGACGAAATGCATATTCAGGTGGTTTTTGTACGGACGCAGTGCCTCAGTCACCATGAACGGGCCAAGGTCTGAACCGCCGATACCGATGTTTACCACATCAGTGATGGCTTTGCCGGTATACCCCTTCCACTCACCGCCGATAACGCGTTCGGTGAAACCTTTGATTTTCGCCAGAACCGCATTCACTTCCGGCATCACATCCTTGCCGTCCACGACGATTGGCGTGTTGCTGCGGTTACGCAGGGCAACGTGCAGCACCGCGCGGTCTTCAGTACGGTTGATCTTCTCGCCAGAGAACATCGATTTGATGGCGCCCTGAAGGTCAGTTTCTTTGGCCAGCGCCTGCAGTTTGTCCAGCGTCTCTGTCGTGATACGGTTTTTAGAGAAATCGACCAGCATCTGGTCTTCAAACGTGGCAGAGAATTTGGAGAAACGATCACCATCTTCAGCAAACAGATGGCTAATCTGCACATCTTTCATCTTGTCGAAATGCTGCTGCAGGGCTTGCCAGGCAGCGGTCTGAGTTGGATTGATATTTTTCATAGCAATGCTCTTAGGCTGAGAATAAATATGAGGTAACTGTCCCGATTGTATCCTGAAGTTCCCGAGATGAGATGCCTTTTCTTGCGATAGGTCAGATCTGCTAAATCACAATGACAGAGAACAATATTAGATGACAATCGTTCAAAATGTGGCGTTAGCGGCCTGTTGCCGTTGACAGAAAGGCGAGAACCCGTTATTCCTAAGCACCTAACTCGCGCGCGTGTCGCGTGAGCCAGAAGAGGCGCGTCGCCCAGGAAGTGTATCGGAGGAACCGAAATCCTGCGAGGGTACATCAGGGGGAGCGACGCCGAGGTCTGAAGCCTTCGGCAGGCATAAGATCGGCTACAGGGGCTGAATCCCCTGGGTTGTCACCGGGCATCCTTGAGGATGTCGACAAGGTGGAGCGCTTCTGGGTGTATCGTAGCATTTCTACGTCTGCCCCCTTCCCGCTCTCCCCTTGTGCCAATTCTTAGAGTTTATGGAATAGATGGCCGTCTGGTATGACGACCCTGACACGAGGTTTTACATGAATTACGCAGCAACCCGCAACGCCAACCCGCAGCCTCTGGGCAACGTTATCGTCGCCAAGTTCGGCGGTACCAGCGTAGCGGATTTCGACGCCATGAATCGCAGCGCAGATATCGTTCTGTCGCGCCCTGAAGTGCGTCTGGTTGTTCTCTCCGCCTCTGCGGGTGTCACCAATTTATTAGTCGAGCTGGCCGAAGGCAAAGAAGCTGAGCGCCGGGCGTTCCTGCTTGATGAAATTCGCCGTATCCAGAATGCCATTATCGACCGTCTGGACAATCCGACGGTGATCCGCGAAGAGCTGGGCCGCATGCTGGAAAACATCGCTATGCTGTCCGAAGCCGCCAGCCTCGCGACATCAACGGCGCTGACCGACGAACTGGTCAGCCACGGCGAGCTGATGTCTACCCTTCTGTTTGTTGAAATCATCCGCCAGCGCAACGTGCCGGTGGAATGGTTCGACGTGCGTAAAATCATGCGCACCAACGATCGTTTTGGTCGTGCAGAACCGGACACACAGACACTGAGCGAGTTAACCGTTTCACAGCTGCAACCGCGCCTGCAGGACGCGCTGGTGATCACGCAGGGCTTTATCGGCTCTGAAGGCAAAGGCCGCACGACCACGCTGGGCCGTGGCGGCAGCGATTACACGGCGGCGTTGCTGGGTGAAGCGCTCAGCGCTGTTCGTGTGGATATCTGGACCGATGTACCGGGGATTTACACCACCGATCCGCGGCTGGTTCCGGCAGCAAAACGCATTGATCGTATCGCTTTCGAAGAAGCCGCTGAAATGGCGACCTTTGGCGCGAAAGTTCTGCACCCGGCCACATTACTGCCTGCGGTACGCCGCGGTATTCCGGTGTTTGTCGGCTCGAGCAAAGACCCGTCGGGCGGCGGCACGTTAGTGTGCGATACCACCGACAGTCCGCCGCTGTTCCGCGCAATTGCCCTGCGCCGCCGGCAAACGCTGGTCACGCTGCACAGCCTGAGCATGTTGCATTCACGCGGTTTCCTCGCCGAAGTGTTTGGCATTCTGGCACGTCACAGCATTTCCGTGGATCTTATCACCACGTCAGAAGTCAGCGTGGCGCTGACGCTGGATACCACCGGCTCCACCTCTTCCGATGCCAGCCTGCTGACCACTTCGCTGCTGACAGAATTATCCTCACTGTGCCGCGTGGAAGTGGAAGAAAATCTGGCGCTGGTCGCTATTATCGGCAACAAGCTGTCGCAGGCCTGTGGCGTTGGCAAAGAAGTGTTTGGCGTGCTGGATCCGTTCAACATCCGCATGATTTGCTACGGCGCAAGCAGCTACAACCTGTGCTTCCTGGTGCCGGGCAATGATGCCGATCAGGTCGTAAAAACACTACACCGCAACCTATTCGAATAACGACGGGCGCGGTATCTGAAAAGACCGGGCCATGTGCTCGGTCTTTTTTTGTCTGTACCTTTTGCAAAACAACAAAGACAAGGATCATCCTCAATGTTAGCCAAAATAACCCGCCTGTTCCCGCTGTGGGCTGTGCTGTTATCCGTCGCGGCCTATTATTCGCCCGGCACGTTCACCCCGATTGGCCCGCATGTTTCCACCCTGCTGATGCTGATTATGTTCGCGATGGGCGTTACCCTCGAATTCGGTGATTTCAAACGCGTGTTGTCGCGTCCGGGCCCGGTCGCCGCCGCCACTTTTTTGCACTATCTGGTGATGCCGCTGGCCGCCTGGGTGCTGGCGAAACTGTTCCATATGCCACCTGATTTGTCCGCCGGGATGATTTTAGTCGGCAGCGTCGCCAGCGGCACTGCCTCTAACGTGATGATTTACCTCGCCAAAGGTGACGTTGCGCTGTCCGTGACGATTTCTGCCGTCTCTACGCTGGTCGGTGTTTTCGCCACACCGTTGCTGACGCGTCTGTACGTTGATACGCATATCAAAGTGGATGTGGAAGGCATGCTGCTGAGCATTTTGCAGATCGTGGTTATCCCGATTTTATCGGGTCTGATTATTCATCATCTGTTCACCAAAACCGTGAAACGCATCGAGCCGCTGCTGCCGCTGTTTTCCATGGTGTGTATCGTGGCGATAATCAGCGCCGTCGTGGCCGGCAGTCAGGGCTTTATCGGTTCCGTCGGCCTGATCGTGATTGTGGCGGTGATTTTGCACAACGGCATTGGTCTGCTGAGCGGTTACTGGGGCGGGAAGCTGTTCGGGTTTGACGAAACCACCTGCCGCACGCTGGCGATGGAAGTCGGGATGCAAAACTCAGGCTTAGCGGCGACGCTGGGGAAAATCTATTTCACCCCGCTGGCCGCACTGCCGGGCGCACTGTTCTCGGTCTGGCACAATCTTTCCGGCTCGTTGCTGGCCGGTTACTGGTCGGGTAAACCGGTTAAAAAAGACTGATAAGCCAAAAAAACCGGACGCATCGTTCGCGTCCGGTTCATTGTTTATACCCGACCCAGAAACTCATACCCGCTTCATATCATCGTTATTTTCACGCTGTTCATCTTCCTGCTCATCCTGATCCAGCACGTTATACGCCACCGCACAGAACAACGAGTTAAGACGTTTCATATCGCCCAGCAACCCAAGGTGCAGCGAACTGGTTTCGATACTTTGCACGTTATGCTGATGCAGGCGATCGACGTGGGCGTGCGCATAGCGCCGGTCAAGAATACGGAAACGGTGTTTGGAGCGGCGCAGACGACGTGCGCTGGTCAGGTCGTTCGACAGGAAAACCCCCAGACTCAGACGCAGGTTGTCGAGCAATTTCTCATGCAATGCTTCCAGCTCCACCAGCCCTTCCGGTGAAAATGCGCGGCGTGTGGCGTGAGATTTGGCGGTGATATCGCCGGTCATGCGCTCGATAATGTCACCGGCCTGTTCCAGGTTCAGTGCCATTTCGATGATTTCCGCCCAGCGGCGTGAATCGTCTTCGCCCAGCCCTTCTTTGTTGATTTGCGCCAGATACAGTTTGATGGCGGTATACAGCACATCGACATCGTCATCGAGACGCCGTACCTCGCGATCCTGCGCCAGTTTTCCGTGCATTACTTCCCGGTTGAGGATCAGCATATGTTCCACTACATCGCCCATACGCAGGGTTTCGCGGGCGGCATTGGCCAGCGCCAGCGTCGGGGTATCAATCGCGCTGACGTCCAGATGGCGCGGACGCAAACGCGGATCGTCTTCCGGCACATCGGCAATCATCAGCTGACAAATCTTCGCCATCGGCGCGGTCAGCGGCACCATCGCCAGACAACGGATCAGGTTGTAGAACATGTGAAAATAAATGACCAGTTCTTCATCCGGTATGCCCAGACGCGCCAGTTGCACGGAAAGCGGCCCGACAAACGGCAGCACAATCACTAAACCAATGAGTTTGAACAGCGTGCTGCCCAGCGCCACGCGGCGACCTGCTGCATTCATTTTACTGGCGTTGATCATCGCCAGCAGCCCGCTGCCAAGGTTTGCGCCAATCACCAGACACAACGACACTTTCAGCGAGATAACGCCGGTCGCCGCAAGCGTTGCCGTCAGTAACACCGCCGCCAGGCTGGAATAACTGATGATGGCAAACACTGCGCCGGTCAGCGCATCCAGCAGCACATCGCCGGTCAGAGAAGAGAATAAAACCTTCACGCCCGACGCCTGCATAATTGGCGTTGCCGCGCCCACAATCAGTTCCAGCGCCAGTAAAATCAGGCCAAGCCCGATACAGACGCGCCCCATCTGCCCGGCGCGGGTTTGCTTACGGCTGAGGAAAAAGGCCACGCCGACGAATATCAGCAGCGGAGAAAGCCAGGAGAGATCGAAGGTCAGAATACGCGCCATCACGGCGGTCCCGACATCCGCGCCGAGAATAATCACCAGCGCCGGTGCCAGGGCAACCAGCCCCTGTGACACAAACGACGTTACCAGCAGTGCCGTCGCATTACTGCTTTGCACCAGTGCGGTCACGCCAATACCAGCGACAAACGCCAGCGGCTTTTTCTCCACGCTGTTACTCAGAACACGGCGCAGATTGGCGCCAAAAACGCGCATGATGCCGGTACGCACGATGTGCGTCCCCCATACGAGCAAAGAAATAGCAGACAAAAGATGCAAAAGGGTTAACACGAACGAGAAACTCCTGTTATTTCCGGTACCCACCGGTTTGTGTTGGATTCCGATGAATCAGAATATTTGAGCTTTCCTGCTTAACCTGACTCATCATCTGCCACATCTAACTGTAGACTACGCACATTATTGAGGTAAACAAGTCCGTCATACCAAAGCAGATGTTTAGCGTTTTCTCTGTTTTATTATTTAAATCATCAAACTATAGAGACATGAATAACAATTTTCAAAATCCTGTTTGATTAGAAAATTTATTCCCTCTAGACTGCCTGCAAGAAAACACCACTCCTCTTTTTTTCATAAAATAAAAAAAACTAAACAATTAACATGAACACCTAATTCATTAGCATCAAATTCACCTTACATTCATTTAATGGGGTATTTACAACGACAACTCATTAATTACGCCTATCAAATAAAAATAAACATACTTAAATCAGATGGATTTATTTTCAAGGACACGAATATATGAAAGTTAAATTATTGAGCGGAGTGATATCACTTTGCATATTCAATGCCAGTGCCGGTGTAATGAACGAGAACATTGATGTACAGGACTATCGCGACTTCGCGGAAAACCTGGGAAAATATCAGCCTGGCGCCAATAACGTGCAGGTATTTAACCTTGATGGGACCCCTGCGGGGATCCTTCCCTTCTCTCTGCCGGACTTTGCCAGCGCAAGTACTGCGGGCTATGCGACTGTTATCGGGGCTAACTATGTCACCAGCGTGACTCACCTTGGCTGGTTCGAAAATGCCACTTTCGGGGCTAACGCTAAATACAGTACACAATATGAGGTCATTAATTATAATAATGACCCGAATGCAGATTTTAATGTCGACCGCTTAAATAAAGTCATTACTGAAGTCGCTCCTGTTGAAATAGTCAAACCCTCTGATGTTTACGAGAGTAAAAATAATGGCAGGTATGTATATTTCACGCGAGTAGGGGCCGGATATCAATATCAGATTGATGCGGCAGGCCAGACATTGAATCAGTTAACAAAATATTCCTATATGTGGAAAAGTGCCGGGACATTAAATCCGCAAACGATATCTCAGAATCAAATTTACTGGGTTAATAATAATACGGCCTCGCCTCTGGATATTGCCGCCAACCAGGGAGACAGCGGAAGCCCGATACTGGTCTACGACAATGTTGATAAAAAGTGGAAGATGTATGGTGTAACAACATCGGGTACCGGCGTTGAAAACCGTGCGCCGCACACACTTGGTACTTACGGGCTGGGTTTACCCACCGATTTTATAAGCAGCATTGTCAACAATTATACCGATCCAGATGTCATTGATATCGCAGCACAAGGGGATATTCACTGGACCGGCACGGGGGCTTCTGGCGACATTATTCAGGGCAACTCTGGCTGGCAATGGCATGGTATCAACACCCGTCTTCCCGGCCAGTTTATTCTCACCCCGGAAGATATCATGGCAGGAAATATAGGCACGGATGTGCGGAACCCTCAGCTTGATGCTTCTAAGGATCTGCGTTTCAACGGTGATGGCGGATTAATTGTCCTGGATGCGACAATTAATCAGGGCGCGGGTAAATTACAGTTTTCCAACGACTACCGGGTTATTTCTGCCGACGGTCAAAATAATACCTGGATGGGTGGCGGTATTGAGATTGATGCCGGTAAGAGAGTTGACTGGGAAGTTAACGGAGTGGCGGGAGACAGCCTGCATAAAATTGGTGCCGGTACACTTTACGTCAACGCCTTTGGCGATAATCCGGGGGAATTAAATATCGGGGATGGCACGGCTGTTTTGGCTCAGCAGGACGACGGGGCGGGCCACCATCGCGCTTTTTCCTCAGTGACCCTTGTCAGTGGCAGACCCACCGTGCAATTGCAGGGAGATGACCAGATTGACCCCGCCCATATTTATTTCGGTTACCGCGGGGGGAAACTGGATCTCAATGGCTATGACATGCGCTTCACGACGATTAATCACAGTGATTCTGGCGCGACCATCATCAATGCTAATCCGGATGACAGTTCCACGCTGACATTGGCAAACACGAAATCTGAAACCTTTATCGGACGCCTGGGAACACCTGATACCGCGCAGGGGCTCAACGTTATATTAGCGTCCGCCAAAAGCACCGATAACTATTCCCTGACCGGCGGCGGCTGGCTTAATAATCTGACCGTCAGCAACGGTACGCTTTCACTGGGCGGAAGGATGACACCACATGCGGGTGGCGCGACTTTCAGCAACGACTGGATTGATGAAACTTTCCAGATAAGCACGTTAAACCTTAATGAAGGCGGTCTGCTTCAGCTCACTGAACATGGAACACTTGATAGTGACATCACTCTCGGAGACCGTTCGACTCTGCAAATGCACAGCCGCAGCAAACTGGAAGGTCATGTGCTCCTGGGCGACGAGGCCATACTTTCGGTGAAAGCCGGCGATGCCAGTGATAAAAGTACATCGGGCACGGCGGATGTCACTATTGCGGCTACGCTGGAAGGCGCCGGCAGTCTGAGCAAAGACGGCCGGGCAAATCTTTACATGTACGGTGACAATACCTTTACCGGCGGCACCACGGTTAAAAACGGCGCGCTTGTTCTCGAGGGTTCGCTGGCTTCCACGCTGACCATGGAAACCGGAACCACATTTGCCGGTAACGCCAATATCGCCGATCTGGTTGTGAAAGATGACGTTATCATCGCCCCTTATTATGCTGACAGCGGCCCTTCGGGCTATTCCGCCGCTCCGGTTAGTGCATCCACAATACACATCAATGGTAATCTGACCACCGGCTCCAGCGACGTTGTCGAGCTACGGGCGCAACTGACTTCGGGCGCATTGCAATATGACCGCTTGCTGATCAATGGCGATGTGATTTCAGATGACAAACCCATTCTGGTTTCAGTGACGCCATCCGGAGAGGGTATTTTTACCGACAGTAACAACAACGGCAGTGCAGATAACCAGGAAGGTATTTCGCTGATCCAGGTCGGCGGCAATGCGGGCAAAAGTTCTTTTGCACTGGCGGGAGAATACGTCGCGCGCGGTGCGTATGCCTATACGCTGTATGCTTTTGCTCCGGGTCGCAGCGCCGCTGATGAGCGTGCAGTGACCGGTTCGGGAGGGCAATACTGGGACTACCGCTTGCAAAACCGAATGCTCAGTGAAAATGAGAACACCTCACCCACGACGGATCCTATTCCGGAACCTGATGACGGCGGCGATGTAACTCCCGTGCCGGAACCTGATGACGGCGGCGATGTGACTCCCGTATCGGAACCTGATGACGGCGGCGATGTGACTCCCGTACCGGAACCTGATGACGGCGGCAATATAACGCCGGAACCGGAACCGGAACATCACAGCGATTCTCAATACAGCCGGGCAGCGGTAACTCCGCAGGTGCCCTCTTATCTTTCCCTGCCTTCCGCATTATTCAGCTACAGCAGCCGCCTGAACAGCAGTTTTCAAAATCAGGTTTCGCTTCTCGACGATAAGAAAATGAATATTTTCTTCCAGTACCTCAATGGAGAAGATACTTACCATTCGTCGCTCAGCTTTAAAGATTACGGCTACGACTATAAACAGAAACAAGAAGGCTGGCTGTTTGGCGGTAAGGTCTTGCAACTGCAGTCTGACAGTCAGTCTTTTGATGTAAGCCTTGGGCTTTCCCGGGCGGATCTGGATATCACTCCTGATGCGGCAGACGGAGACAGCAAAACGCACTACACCACATGGGGGCTTTCTGGCTTGTCGGTTTACAAACAGAAAAACGGGCTTCTGGCGGAATTCGGGCTGAATGCGGCGAAATACAACGGCGAGGTTTCCACCGATTTACGCGGGGGTGATGTCGCAGATATCAATGCCAAATCGTTTGGCGCCACGCTGGATGTGGGCTATCAGTTCACATTGGGTCAGCATCAGTTGACGCCGGTTATAGGTGCCGGAGTGCAATATCTGAAGGTTGATAACTTTACCGATATCGATGACGCGAAGGTTAAATACGATAACATGACGAGGCCGCTGGGCAGTATCGGATTGCGTTATCGATACGACTGGGACAGCCTGAATACCGGGAAATGGGCGGTGGTCGCCAGCACGCGATTGATAAAAGATTTCAGCCACCATTCTGACGTTCATATCGGCGACCTCCACAGTAACGATGTCAGTCGTTTTTCAACCGATGTGACAGGCAGCGCGGCGCAGTTGAATATTGGCGTGGTCAATACGCTCATCCCGAATGTGTCACTGAGTGTGGGCGGGGAATACCAGAAAAGGCTGGAAGAGGAAGGGATTGATTACTGGCAAATCGTCACGGGCGTCAGAATAAGTTTCTGAAGAAATCCCTATAAAAACGCCCCTGATTTAACATTTTTTATCTGCAGTCTATTTCCACGAAAACACGGGCCATCCTGCCTGCCGGGCGTGCCGGAGCAGGATGGCGTCGGGATTCACGGCAACCGGCTGACCCACGCGGGTCAGTAAGGGCAGATCATTGTGGGAATCCGAATAGAAACTGGCTTGTTGCAGCAGGGAATCGTCCTGATTGATGAGTTCAAGTAAACGCGACACTTTGCCTTCGCGGTACGTCATCGTCCCCTGCGTGGCGCCGGTAAAGCGCCCGTCTTTCATTTCCACACCAATCGCCAGCGTTTCCTCAACACCGAGGTAACGGGCAATCGGCTGCACCAGATGCTGGCCGGAGGCGGAAATAATGACCGTCCGGTCGCCCTGTGCGCGGTGAGCAGCCAGGCACTCACGCGCCTGCGCATAAATACGCGGTGCTATTACGTCCTGAATATAGCTTGCGACCATGCCTGCGACGTCACTTTCGCTGCGGCCGGTAAGCGGTGCGAGAGTACAGCGCATGTACTCCTGCATATCCATTTTACCCACGGCATATTGTTGCATCAGCGCGGCATCCTGTTGCAGGAAAGCCTGTTCATCCGCCACCCAGCCATTCGCTACCATGTAGGCAGACCACAAGCTGGAACAGTCGCCGCTAATCAGAGTTTCATCGAGATCAAACAGCGCCAGTTTCATGCAACTTCCCGTAACGTAACAAGATCTAACTGCAAACCAACATCGCTGCCATCGGCGCGAAGTGAGGCCACAGAACGGTTTAAAACATCCACAGAAAGCTCAACACCGTGCGCTAAAACACGATAACGCACCACGTTGCCCAGCAGGCTGTGGCTTAGAATTTTAGCCTGAATGCCCTCAGTCAGCTCGCATATCGTCACCGACTCTGGCCGGATGGCAACGCGGCCCGTGTAAGTCATGCCTGTCAGCGCCATCGCCTGTTCAGAACTCAGCAGGTTGTAGCTGCCGATAAAGCCCGCTGCGAACGCATCCACCGGTTCAGTATATAAGGTTTCGGCATCGGCATTTTGGACGATTTGTCCTTTGTTCATCAGCACAATCCGGTCTGACATGGTCAGCGCCTCTTCCTGATCGTGCGTGACGAAAATGGCCGTCAGGTTCATTTCACGCTGAATACGGCGGATTTGTTCGCGCAGATGTTTACGGATACGGGCATCAAGCGCGGAAAGCGGTTCATCGAGCAACAACAGGCGCGGCTGCGTCACCAGCGAACGCGCCAGCGCCACACGCTGACACTGACCGCCGGAAAGCTGATGCGGATAACGTTTGGCGTAATCGTTCATTTCCACCAGTTCCAGCACTTCGCCCACGCGACGGTGTAGTTCCAAAGCCGGTATCTTTTGCATTTTCAAACCAAACGCAACGTTGGCTTCGACCGTCATATTCGGGAACAGCGCGTAGCTCTGGAAGACCATCCCGATCCCGCGCTGCTGTGGTGGTAAGGGCACAATGTCCTGCCCCTGAATCACAATTTTTCCGCTATCGACCGACGTCAGTCCGGCCAGGCAGCGCAGCAGGGTGGATTTTCCGCAGCCGCTTGGCCCCAGCAACGTGACGAATTCACCCTCTTGTGCCGAGAAATCAATGTTATTGAAAATCTGCGTCGGACCGTACGACTTGTTGAGTTGAGTGACCTGCAAATACGACATAATCAGCTCTTTCCTTTGTTCAGCATGTTCGCCACCCAGGTGAAAATCAGGACGACCATGAAATACGAGATGACTAATGCGCTGGTGAAATGACCGCTGCCATTGCGCATGTTATAGAGATAAACCTGTACCGTTTCATAACGGCTGCCCGCCAGTAAGTTGGCGAAGACGAATTCCCCGATGAGGAAGGAGAAGGACAGCAACACGGCAATCATTCCGCCTTTACGTAAGTTGGGTAACACCACCAGCAACGCGGCTTTCCAGGTACTGGCACCGAGCAGGTGCGCCGCATCCATCAGGTCGCGCAGGTTGATCGCCTGCATGTTGTTGGAAATAGCACGATAGATAAACGGCAAGGCGATGGTGAAGTAACATCCAATCAGGATCCACGGCGTACCGGTCAGCGCCAGCGGCTCAGCAGAATACAGCTGCATCAGCCCCACCGATGACACCACCGGCGGCACGGCAAACGGCAGCAGAATGAGAATATTCATCAGCGCATCGAGCCTAGGGAAATAGTAAGCAATCACAAACATTAGTGGCAGGATCAGCACCAGCGACAGGAAAAGTGTGCCAAAACACACCAGCAGCGAGTGCCAGAGCGCAATCAGAAAACGCGGATCGCTCCACAATTCCACCAGCCATTTCAGCGTAAAGCCGCTCGGCAAAATGGTCGCGCCCCATTCCAGCACCAGCGCGTACACCAGCGTCGCCAGCAACGGCAACATCAGGACAATCAGTAAAATCCAGATCACCACACGGTGGTAAATCGCTTCAGAGCGCGACATCTTACGTTCCTTTTTCCGGCAATCAGCTGCGCTGACTGAGATAACTTTTACGCAATAACCACTGATGGACAAGCGTGATAAACGCCATCAGCACCACCAGCAACATCGCCAGCGCACTGCCCATATTCGGATCGAGGGAAATATCCCCCGACACCAGCGCCGCGATGCGTACCGGCACGACGTTGAAATTGCCTGTGGTCAGCGCGTAAACCGTGGCATACGCGCCCAGAGCGTTGGCGAGCAAAATCACGAAAGTCCCCAGCAGCGCCGGGAATAAAACGGGTATGCCGATATGACGCCAGTAACTCCAGCGCCCCGCACCGAGCAGAGCCGCCGATTCGCGCCAGTCTTCGCGCAGGGCATCAAACGCGGGATACATCAGCAATACGCCCAACGGGATCTGGAAATAGGTGTAAAGCACAATCAGCCCGTCTTTCGAATACAGGTCGAAATGCTCCATCAGGCCATATTTTCTGAGCAGCAGCGTCAGGCAACCGTTCAGGCCGAGCAAAATCACAAAGGCAAACGCCAGAGGCACGCCCGCGAAGTTGCTGGTCATATTGGTAAACGACATCACGAAATCATGCAGCTTTGTCGGGCCTAGCTGGCGAAGTGAGTAACTGCCCACTAACGCGATTAGCAAACCGTATAAACTCGACCAGATAGAAATATCCAGCGAGAAGCGCATGGCCTGCAGATAAAACGGAGAAGTCAGAATATCGCTGTAATTGCCCAGTCCCCAGGCTTCATAGGTTTCGCTGTAAAAGCTGCTCACTGCAATCCAGGCCAGCGGCGCCAGCTGGAACGCGACGAAAAAAATCAGAAACGGCAGCATAAACAGCGCTGCAATCCACTTAGCTTTCATCGGTTATCCTCTAAAAGTGACGGGATTCAGGCCAGTAATGCCGCGCAATGTGGCTTGTCGTGGGCAATATTGAGGATCTGACAAACAGTGCCACACAACTCGGTTTGCAGCGGTGCGGCATCTTTAAAGCTGAAAGCACTGCCAAAGACAAACAACGGCACCTGACGCTCTTCCGGTAAAATACCGCCATGGCTGCGGTCATCGTTCATGCCGTGGTCGGCGGTTACGATGACCTGATAACCCGCGTCCAGCCAGTCACCCAGATAGCGCGAAAGTATGCCGTCCGCCGTCCGCGCTTTGTTGCGGTATTGCGGCGTCGACAGGCCAAATTTGTGGCCAGCGTCATCAATATTCATCGGGTGGATCAGCAGGAAATCGGGGTCATGCCGACGACGCAGGCTTTCAGCATCGTCAAACAGATGCGAATCAGGGTAGCCGTCGTCGTAGTAAAAATGACCATGCTGAATGGCCAGAGACTCATCGCTGGTATGCCGGTCACGCGGCGGGTCAAACGGCGTGCGGTTATACAATTCACTGACCCAGTGATAAGCCGCAGCCGCGGTCGTCAGACCTGCCTCACGAGCATAATGGAAAATACTGCGTTGCGTGGATAACCGGTCAACGTGGTTATGCACAATACCACTCGCCACCGGCGCGATGCCGGTGAGAATGCATTCGTAAAGCGGCCGGGACAGCGAAGGCAGTTCGCATTCCAGTTGATACAAGCGGCCGCGTCCTGCGGCACACTGAGCCTGTAAATAACCCATTGCGTCTTTGCCGACCTGATAATTCAGGCCGTCGAGTACTACCAGAATGCTCTTCATTACACTTATGCCTTTCTTGCAGGTGTTGTAATTAATCAATGCTTTCGCTGCCCGGTTTTTTCTATTTTTTAATTCAGGAAATTACTGCTGCATGTTGATCATGACGTTTTCCTGCCACAGGCGAGGCAAGGTTTTGGCGCTCTTATCCCAGGCAGCCGGATCGGCAATCGGGTGAGCATTTTTGTATTCGCTGGATGGCAGCAGTTTGGCTTTCACGTCGTCTGGCAATGTGATGTGATCAGCACGGATTGGGCGGGCATAACCACGCGCCAGGTTGATCTGACCGGCATCGGAGAAGATGTATTCACGCGCCAGTTTAGCGGCGTTCGGGTGTTTGGCGAATTTGTTGATTATGGTGGTGTAACCCGAGGTGATAGAACCATCAGAAGGGATCACCACGTCGAAGCGGGTTTTGTCGATTTTGTCGCGATAGCTCAGACCGTTGAAGTCCCAGACCACACCCACCTGCACTTCACCTTTTTCCAGAGAAGCGATGACCGGGTTAGTCAGGCTCAGACGTCCTGCTTTCGCCAATTTGCCGAAATATTCCAGACCCGGTTTCAGATCCTTTTCATTGCCGCCCATCGCGTACGTTGCCGCCAGAACGCCGTTCGCGGCCTGCGCTGCGGTGCTGACATCACCGATAGTGACTTTGTATTTGCTGTTGAGCAAATCAGCCCAGCTGTGCGGCTCATCTTTCACCTGAGATTTATCAATGATGAATGCAATAGTGCCGGTGTAAGCGAGTGCCCACATACCATCTTTATCTTTCGCCCAGTCTGGCACCTGATCCCAGGTGGTCGGTTTATAAGGCTGAGTGACGCCCTTCTGAACCGCTACCGGACCGAATGCAGCACCCACATCACCAATATCCGCACTGGCATTGTCTTTTTCGGCAAGGAATTTCGCGATTTCCTGAGCAGAACTCATATCGGTATCACTGTGTTTCAGGCCGTATTTGGTGCTCAAATCATTCCAGGTCTCTTTCCAGTTCGCCCAGTCATCAGGCATACCGACGCTGTTCACCGTGCCTTCGGCTTGTGCCGCTTTCAGGAGTTCAGCAGGAGGTTCAGCGGCAAATGCCGGTGAAGCGGAGAGGACAAGCGCGCTGGTTAACACAGAAGCGAACAACTGTTTCATAACGGATGCTCCGGATGGTAGTGTGTGAAGTGCTGGTCTAGTCCAGCAAGAACCAAGCCAATCTAACGCTCAATTGTGATAATTATATGTCAGCGTGAAAAAGCAGCAGTTTTAAGCTTATCGCTGTTAACAAGCGCACATAATTTACGCAATTCCGGGTCAGGTTGGTGCAAAAACGCACTGAAATGAGGCTTGCTCACCGATGAATGAATCGCAGACCACCCTTGCCGTTATCTGCAAGGCTTTGAGCGAAAGTATTGCGGCCGGAGCATTTTCTGCCGAAGGAAGGTTGCCTTCTGAGCGCGCGTTGAGTGAACAGTTTTCCACGACCCGTATTACGCTGCGTGAAGCGTTAGGCCATCTGGAAGCGCAGGGGCTGATTTATCGTGAAGTACGCCGGGGCTGGTTTGTTTCTCCTCCGCGCATTGTCTACAACCCGTTGCAAAGAAGTCATTTTCACGCAATGGCGAAAGATCAGGGGCGCAGCGCAGAAACTCAGGTTATTGATGCCAGGCACTGCGTTGCCAGCGATACGGTATGCCAGAAGTTATTGCTGCCCTCCGGCAGTGATGTGATCTGCATCCGCCGGTTACGCTATATCGACAAGCGCCCGGTACTTTATGTGGAGCATTACCTCAATCCTTTGTATTTCAGTGGCATTCTTGATGCAGATTTAACCTCTTCCCTGACTGACCTGTATGCATCACGCTACGATATCCATTACGGGCGCGTACGGTTTGATATGGTGCCGACGCTGCTGACAAGAGAAGCGTCGCAGGCGCTGAAAGTTGCCTCCGGCAGCCCCGCGTTATTTATCACGCGCACCAACCGGGACCAAAATGACCGGGTCATCGACTGCGATCTGGAATACTGGCGTTATGACGCGCTGCACATTGATGTGGAAGTGAATTGATATGAATCCCGGCCACCTGATGAAGTCAGTGACCGGGTTTCATGAGAACCGCCAGCGCAGAGTCAGCTGGAAGCATGACAGGGAAATTAATCGGCGTCGTAACCTAAGTTTGGCGCGAGCCAGCGTTCGACTTCGGCGACCGGCATGTTTTTGCGCGCGGCGTAATCTTCAACCTGATCGCGCTGAATCTGCGCCACGGCGAAGTATTTGCTGTCAGGATGGCTGAAATACCAGCCGGATACCGCCGCGCCCGGCCACATCGCAAAGGATTCAGTCAGTTGCATACCCGTGTTGGCTTCCACATCCAGCAGTTTCCAGATTTGGCCTTTTTCAGTGTGTTCAGGACAGGCCGGATAACCCGGAGCCGGGCGGATCCCCTGATAATTTTCGCGGATAAGTTCTTCATTGCTCAGGTTTTCTGTCGGCGCAAAACCCCAGTAGACCTTACGCACTTTCTCATGCAGGTATTCCGCGAACGCTTCGGCCAGACGGTCTGCCAGCGCTTTGATCATAATTTTATTGTAATCATCATGCTGCTTGTCATACGCCTCGGCCAGCGCATCTTCTTCCAGCCCGCCTGTGACGGCAAACGCGCCCATGTAATCTTTTTTGCCGCTGGATTTCGGTGCGACAAAATCGGCCAGGCAATAGTTCGCGAAATCGGTTTTTTCGGTTTGCTGACGCAAATGGTGGCTGACAACCAGCACGTCCGTGCGGCGCTCATCTGCGTAAATCTCGATGTCATCACCTTTACGGTTTGCCGGGAACAGGCCAACCACACCGCGCGGATTCAGTAATTTTTCAGCGGAAAGCTTATCGAGCAGATCGTTGGCATCTTTGAACAGGCGCTTCGCTTCTTCACCGACCACTTCGTCTTCCAGAATGCGCGGATATTTGCCTGCCAGCGACCAGGTCATGAAGAATGGCGTCCAGTCGATGTAATTGCGCAGCGTTTCAATGCTGGCTTCCACTTTCTGAATGCCGAGGCGATGAGCAACCGGCGGCGTGTAATCGTCCCAGTCGATAGTGGTGGCGTTATCGCGCGCCACCTCAAGGCTGACCGGCGGTGTACGCGGCTTTTTACGTCCATGCTGGATGCGCACGGTGTCGTACTCTTTGCGCGTGCGTTCGATAAACGCATCACGCTGATCTTTTGACAGCAAAGCAGACACCACGCCGACTGAACGCGAAGCGTTTTGCACGTAGCAGGTCGCGCCGCTGTAGTTTTGTTCGATTTTAACCGCGGTGTGTGCCTTGGATGTCGTCGCACCGCCAATCAGTAATGGTATGGTAAAACCGCGGCGCTCCATCTCTTTCGCCACATTAACCATTTCATCAAGTGAGGGCGTGATCAGCCCTGACAGTCCGATAATATCGACGTTCTCTTCAATGGCGGTTTTCAGAATTTTGTCGGTCGGCACCATCACGCCGAGATCGATAATCTCGTAGTTATTACACTGCAGCACTACGCCGACAATATTTTTGCCGATGTCATGCACGTCACCTTTTACCGTCGCGAGCAGGATTTTACCGTTAGTCTGGCCCTTCTCCTTGCTGGCTTCGATGTACGGCTCAAGATATGCCACAGCCTGTTTCATAACACGGGCGGATTTCACCACCTGCGGCAGGAACATCTTACCGGCACCAAACAGGTCACCGACGACGTTCATGCCGTCCATCAGCGGACCTTCAATCACTTCGATAGGCCGCGCAGCCAGCTGGCGGCACTCTTCGGTATCCAGTTCGATAAATTCGGTGATGCCTTTCACCAGCGAGTATTCGAGGCGTTTTTTAACTTCCCAGCTGCGCCATTCCGCCTGCTGTTTATTCGCTTCGCCATCGTCTTTGCTGCCACGGTATTTTTCGGCCAACTCGAGCAGACGTTCGGTACCATCATCGCGGCGGTTGAGGATCACGTCTTCAACGGCGTCGCGTAGTTCAGCCGGTAAGTCATCATAAATCGCCAGCTGGCCAGCGTTGACGATCCCCATATCCATGCCGTTGCGGATGGCGTGATACAGGAACACGGCATGAATAGCTTCGCGCACCGGTTCATTACCACGGAACGAGAAGGAAACGTTGGAGACACCGCCGGAAATCAGCGCATGAGGTAACTGGGCTTTGATGTCGGCGCAGGCTTCGATGAAATCAACGGCGTAGTTGTTGTGCTCTTCAATCCCGGTGGCGACTGCAAAGATATTCGGGTCGAAAATAATATCTTCCGGCGGGAAGCCGACTTTTTCAGTCAGCAATTTGTAGGCGCGACGGCAAATTTCAATTTTACGGGCGCGGGTATCCGCCTGTCCGGTTTCATCAAAGGCCATGACGACTACGGCTGCCCCGTAGCGGCGCACCATACGGGCGTGATGCAGGAAAGCTTCCTCACCCTCTTTCATCGAAATGGAGTTAACAATGCCTTTGCCCTGAATGCATTTCAGGCCTTTTTCAATGACATCCCATTTGGAGGAGTCAATCATGATTGGCACACGGGCGATATCCGGCTCACCGGCAATCAGGTTGAGAAAACGCGTCATCGCCGCTTCGGCGTCGAGCATCCCCTCATCCATGTTGATGTCGATAATCTGCGCGCCACTTTCTACCTGCTGGCGGGCAACTGCCAGCGCTTCAGAATACTTCTCTTCTTTAATCAACCGTTTAAATCGCGCAGAACCGGTGACGTTGGTACGTTCGCCAACGTTCACAAACAGCGTCTGCGGATCAATAGTCAGAGGTTCCAGCCCCGCCAGACGGCAGGCCACGGGAATAGACGGCACCGCACGCGGCGGCACGCCTTCGACGGCTTTTACCATCGCCGCAATATGTGCAGGCGTGGTACCGCAGCAACCGCCGACAATATTCAGAAAGCCCGAGCGCGCCCATTCGGCAATGTGTTCCGCCATTTCTTTGGCTTCCAGATCGTACTCACCGAAAGCATTAGGCAAACCGGCGTTCGGGTGCGCCGTGACATAACATTCGGCAATACGCGATAACTCAGCGACATACTGACGTAATTCATCCGGCCCCAGGGCGCAGTTCAGGCCGAAAGTGAGCGGTTTAACGTGGCGCAGTGAGTTATAAAAAGCTTCCGTGGTCTGGCCGGATAATGTTCGACCAGAGGCGTCCGTGATGGTGCCGGAAACCATCACAGGCAATACGATGCCCATCGTTTCAAATTCGCTTTCAACCGCAAATGTGGCGGCTTTGGCATTGAGCGTATCGAAAACGGTTTCGATCATGATGAGATCGGCACCGCCCTCGATCAGCGCGCGGGTCGATTCGCGATAGGCTTCCACCAGTTGATCGAATGACACATTACGAAATGCCGGATCGTTAACGTCTGGAGAGATCGAAGCTGTGCGGTTAGTCGGGCCTAAAACACCGGCCACATAGCGCGGTTTATCCGGTGTGCGGGCGGTCCACTCATCGGCGCACTGACGCGCCAGCCGGGCGGCTTCATAGTTGATTTCAGCCGAGAGCGATTCCATATGGTAATCGGCCATCGCAATAGTGGTGGAGTTGAAGGTGTTGGTTTCGAGAATATCTGCGCCAGCGGCAAGATAACCGTTGTGGATCTCGATGATCACTTCGGGTTTGCTCAGGACCAGAAGATCGTTATTGCCTTTAAGATCGCTTCCCCAGTCGGCAAAGCGCTGGCCGCGATAATCTTCTTCTTCAAGACGGTAGCTCTGGATCATGGTTCCCATGCCGCCGTCCAGCACCAAAATGCGCTGTGCCAGTTGCTTATGTAGCGCTTCAACCCGATTAGTCACTTTCACCTCATCACCCACCACGCACACCCGGCAAATTGTTCATTCATACGCCGGAAATTATGGTCAACATCCTAGCATACCTTCAGAAGCCAAAAGGCCGTGGTGACATGAGACTTTTTCAATTCAGGAAGGCATCCCGCAAATGCTGTGCAACACATCGGATGAGCGCAAAGGCAGGTTGCGATCCATACTGTAAAAACGAAAACCAATTCCAAAAATAATTTTTCTTCGCCAGTTTTTGGCGCATCTTACAAGGAACAGGCTTATGGCAATGTCCACATTGACTCCGGCCAAGCGTGCTAAGAAAACAAAAGCCGCTGCAACAGCAGGTAGCGCCGCCACCGGACAGGTTCAGTCCCTCACGCGTGGCCTTAAGTTGCTGGAATATATCGCTGAAGCTCAGGGCAGCGTTGCACTGACGGATCTGGCTCAGCAGGCAGGTTTACCGAATTCCACCACTCACCGTTTGCTGACCACGATGCAGCAGCAGGGGTTTGTGCGACAGGTCGGCGATTTGGGTCTGTGGACCATCGGCTCGCATGCGTTCGTGGTCGGCAGCAGTTTTCTGCAAAGCCGTAATTTGCTGGCGATGGTGCACCCGATGCTGCGCCGTCTGATGGAGGAGTCCGGCGAAACGGTGAATCTGGCAGTGCTGGATCACAGTGATTATCAGGCGATCATTATCGATCAGGTGCAATGTAATGCACTGATGCGAATGTCAGCGCCGATTGGCGGAAAACTGCCGATGCATGCTTCCGGTGCGGGTAAGGCATTTCTTTCCACCCTGCCGGAAGAGCGCCTGGCGAAGCTTCTGCACAAAATTGGTTTACACAGCTACACACCGCTGACCAAAACGTCTCCGGCAAACCTGAAACAGGAGCTGGCCGATACGCGCAAACGCGGTTATGCCTTTGATGATGAAGAACATGCACTCGGCCTGCGCTGTGTGGCGACCTGCATTTACGATGAGCATAACGACGCTTACGCCGCGATTTCCATTTCCGGCCCGGTTTCACGGATAACAGACGATCGCGTGACAGAACTGGGCGCGCTGGTGATCCACGCAGCAAAAGAAATTACGCAGGCTTATGGCGGCGGGAAACATTAATTGAGGAATTGCTCCCGCACTGATGGCGGGAGCATAAGACTTAACGGCGGCTGAAACGCTGACTGCGGCGATATGCGAAGACGTCCTCAACGTGCCCTTCGCGGATCCGCTTTTGCAGACCGCGCCAGTAATCGGCACAAAACAGGTCATTGTGTGCCACTTCGAAGAACTGCCGGACGCGCTTGTCGCTGCACAAGAATTGGCGAAATTCTTCAGGAAAAACATCCCCCGGCGCAATGCTGTACCAGGGCTCGCTGGCCAGTTCATCTTCGGGGTAACGCGGTTCAGGAATATCGCGGAAATTCACTTCCGTCATGTAACAGATTTCGTCGTAATCATAAAATACGACGCGGCCGTGACGGGTCACGCCAAAATTCTTAAACAACATATCTCCAGGAAAAATGTTCGCTGCCGCAAGTTGTTTAATCGCGTTACCGTATTCTTCAATAACGTCATGCATCTGCTGATCATCCGCCTGTTCCAGATATAAATTCAGTGGCGTCATACGCCGTTCGATATACAAATGCTTCAGGGCAATACTGTCGCCCAGATCTTCAATCTTCGCCGGGACTTCACGCTGTAGCTCTGCCATTAATTCCGGGCTGATATTTTTCTTAGCCAGAACAAAATGTTCAAATTCCTGGGTATCGGCCATCCGCCCTACGCGGTCGTGCTCTTTGACCAACTGGTAGCAGGCCATAACCTGCGCTTCAGTCACCTCCTTTTGCGGGGCGAAACGGTCTTTAATGACTTTGAAAACGCGGTCACTTCCGGGCAAGGTAAAGACCAGCATGACCATACCTTTGACGCCCGGCGCAATAATAAAAGACTCGTCGGTTTGCGCCATAAAGCGTAAATGCTCCCGATAACATTCGGTTTTCGCATGCTTCTGGCAGCCAATCGCGCTGTAAAGTTCAGCCGTCGTTTTTGCCGGTAATATCTCCCGCAGCCATTCCACCAGCGCGCCCGGTTGCGGGGCGTACACCATAAAATAGGAACGCGCGAAGCCGAAAACGATGCTGGCATCATTTCCCTCTGTCAGACACGCATCCACAAACAATTCGCGCTGATGACTTTGATGCACCGGCAATAACAGCGGGAAAACCTGCTGACCCAGCCCGATTTTTCCAATAATCCACGCCGCTTTATTGCGGTAGAAAACTTCAGTGGCGATCTCAATTACCGCCTCTGATATCGCATCACCGGGAAATCTTTGCTGCAATGCTGTACTGATGTAATCAATATCACGCGGCGCATTCTCCCACGTTAAACGCATCGGAAGATCGTGAAGAATCCGGCCCAGCGTGGTGACCAGATTTCCTTTCACAGGATATTGCCGGGCGAGTGGCCGGGCGCAATACTGTGGCCGGTGAATGGGCTGTTCGCTAAAAATAAAAAGCTTATCCGCCGTGAGTTCACGGTGTTTAAAAATCCGGCAATAGACTGAATTAAAGAAACTTTCGGCGATTTCTGCCCGGGGATAGTCAGGCAACAATCCGGCGTAACAGTTTTTTATGCGGACCAAGAATGCAGCATCGTAAAAGTGCTGACCCGTAATGCATTTGAGCTGAGAGACAACCAATCCGACATGGTGGTCGTAGAGATGAATTCGCTGTTTCATAGCCGCCTGCACCGCCGGCCAGTCGGCATTTTCAAAGCGTTGTTGCGCGCCCGAGGTCACCTCCAGAAACCGGCCATACTGTGCATCGAACCCTTGCAAAATAGTCTGAGCAATCAACAGCTCGATGCGCATAATATCGGCTCCGGCAGGGGAAAAACCCGGCTTGCGCCGGGTCAAATCAGTGGGATGTCGGGGAGAATTGCTGTTCTTCGGTCGAACCGGTTAACGCGGTTACCGATGAGCGTCCACCCTGAATGATGTTCGTCACTTTGTCGAAATATCCGGTGCCCACTTCCTGCTGATGTGAAGCAAAAGTGTATCCGCGGCCGATCGCCGCAAATTCAGGTTCCTGCACTTTTTCGACGTAATGTTTCATCCCTTCGCCCTGCGCATACGCATGAGCAAGATCGAACATGTTGAACCACATACTGTGGATGCCCGCCAGCGTGATGAACTGGTACTGATAGCCCATCGCCGCCAACTGCTCCTGGAAGGTGGCAATCGTTTTATCATCCAGATTCTTCTTCCAGTTAAACGATGGCGAACAGTTGTAGGCCAGCAGTTTGCCCGGGAATTTGGCATGAATGGCCTCGGCAAAACGCCGGGCCAGAGTGAGATCAGGCGTTGATGTTTCGCACCACACAACATCAGCGTACGGCGCATACGCCAGCCCGCGGCTGATGGCCTGCTCGATACCCGCATGCGTTCTGTAGAAGCCTTCATGCGTTCTTTCGCCGGTAATAAACTGGCTGTCATAAGGGTCACAATCGGACGTCAGTAAATCAGCGGCATCGGCATCGGTACGCGCCACCAGCAACGTCGGTACACCGAGAACATCGGCGGCAAGCCGCGCGGATACCAGTTTCTGCACGGCTTCCTGTGTTGGCACCAGAACTTTTCCGCCCATATGCCCGCACTTTTTAACAGCGGCAAGCTGGTCTTCAAAATGAACCGCTGCTGCACCGGCCTCAATCATGGATTTCATCAGTTCAAAAGCATTGAGTACGCCGCCAAAACCGGCTTCAGCGTCAGCCACAATCGGCAGGAAATAGTCGGTATAACCGGGCTGACCGGGCTCAATATTATTCGCCCACTGGATTTGATCCGCACGGCGGAAAGTGTTGTTAATCCTCGTTACCACTTCAGGCACGGAATTCACCGGATATAACGACTGATCCGGATACATGCTGGACGCCGTATTGGCATCGGCCGCGACCTGCCAGCCAGACAAATAAATCGCCTCAATCCCGGCTTTTGCCTGCTGCAATGCTTGCCCGCCGGTGAGCGCGCCCAGGCAATTCACATACCCCTTACGGGACGCGCCGTGCAGTAAATTCCACAGACGGGCAGCGCCGTGCTGAGCCAGAGTACATTCCGGGTTCACCGAGCCGCGCAGGCTGATGACTTCGGCGGCCGTATAAGGGCGGGTAATCCCCTTCCAGCGTGGCTGATTCCAGGTTTCTTCAAGCTGCTGAATTTGCTGAGTACGTGTTGTTTTCATGGCAAATGCTCCGGTCTTTTTATGTGTAGGGTAAGAAGAATCAGGCCAGCAGCTGATAGCCCGGCAGGGTCAGGAAGTCGATTAACTCATCCTGCGTGGTAATTTTTTCCATTAATGTGGCGGCCTGCGTGAAGCGCCCGGCGCTGAAACGTTGTTCACCTAACTCCTGTTGGATCACCAGCATTTCTTCATTCAGCATGCGGCGGAACAAAGGCTTGGTGACCAGCTGACCGTCGCTGAGCGTTTTGCCGTGGTGGATCCATTGCCAGATTGAGGTTCGGGAAATCTCGGCGGTAGCAGCATCTTCCATCAACCCGTAAATGGGTACGCAGCCATTACCGGAGATCCACGCTTCGATGTACTGCACGGCAACACGGATGTTGGCACGCATACCCTCTTCAGTACGTTCGCCGGAACAAGGCTCCAGCAATTGTGCCGCAGTAATATCTGCATCGTCTTCGCGTAATACGTCCAGCTGATTGGAGCGGGAACCGAGCGCTTTATCGAAGACTTCCAGCACGGTATCAGCCAGCCCCGGATGTGCTATCCAGGTACCGTCATGCCCGTTGGTCGCTTCCAGTTCTTTGTCCGTTCTTACCTTGTTCAGCACCCATTCATTGCGTTTAACATCTTTGCTCGGGATAAAGGCCGCCATGCCGCCCATCGCAAATGCGCCACGGCGGTGACAGGTTTTGATAAGCAGGCGCGAGTAAGCACTGAGGAAAGGTTGAGTCATCGTTACGGACTGACGATCGGGCAAAACGCGGTCAGAATGATTCTTCAACGTTTTGATATAGCTGAAAATATAGTCCCAACGCCCGCAGTTAAGCCCGACGATATGGTCGCGCAGGTGGTAAAGAATTTCGTCCATCTGGAATACGGCAGGTAGAGTTTCAATGAGAACGGTGGCTTTGATGGTGCCACGTGATAATCCGGCGTAGTCCTCGGCAAAGCTGAAGACCTGACTCCACCAGTCAGCTTCATGATATGACTGCATTTTTGGCAGATAAAAATAAGGGCCACTGCCTTTCGCCAGCAATGCGCGATAGTTGTGGAAAAAGTACAACGCAAAATCGAACAGAGAACCGGGAATGGCCTCACCTTGCCAGGTGACGTGTTTCTCAGGTAAGTGCAGTCCGCGCACACGGCAAATCAGAATGGCCGGGTCGGGTTTGAGCTGATAAATTTTTCCGGATTCATTGGTGTAGCTGATCGTCCCGTTAACCGCATCACGTAAGTTGATCTGCCCTTCGATGACTTTTTGCCAGTCAGGAGCAAGGGAATCTTCAAAATCCGCCATAAAGACTTTCACATTGGCATTTAGCGCATTAATCACCATTTTGCGTTCTACGGGGCCGGTGATTTCTACGCGGCGATCTTTTAAATCCTCCGGAATGCCCCGAATCGTCCACTGTGATTTTTTTATGGAATCAGTTTCCGAAATAAAATTCGGTAAAATACCGCCATCAATTTTTCTCTGCACCGCGACACGTTCTGTCATCAAGCGGTTACGCTGCGGGGTAAAGCGCATGACCAGCTCAGACAAAAAATCCACTGCTTCTGCAGTCAGAATATGTGTTTCATTTTCACCAAAACGGCGTGTAAAACTAAGCTGACTGCGCGTAATTTGCTCTGACATCGCTAACTCTCCTGATTTTTCGACTTAAATCTGCCAGACCGCCTCACTAAGCAGATGCTGATACGGTAGAAAATAAACCAGCGCCACAGGGAAAGATCCTCTGGGGGTTTATCGATGGTCATTTATTGCCCGATAGATTTAAGCGTAATCAGGTTTTTCATAAAATCAAAAACGATTTCCATTTTATTTTTATTGCATGATTTAACAGCTATTAATCAGTGAGTTAAACACGTAAAAAAATATCGAAAAATATGAATCTATTTCGATTTTTTAGAGACTGAGGATCGGATAGTCATTTAAGAGGAAGGCGTTGGAGGCAAACAGAAGCAGACGATCACGTAGGATCGTCTGTAAATCATGAAGGGAATTATTCCAGGGTTGGATTCATCTGGCGCAGATCGAATGGCGTGATCTGATAAACATAGTAGTTTAGCCAGTTGGTAAACAGCAGATGGCCGTGACTACGCCAGGTCGCTTTAGGCGCTAGCTCTGCATTGTCTTGCGGGAAGTAATTGTAAGGCATTTCAGGTGATAAACCGGCTGCGACATCACGTAAATATTCTCCGGCCAGCGTACCGGCATCATATTCCGGATGACCCGTAACGAAGGCCATACGCTTATCTTTCGTTGCGAACAAATAAGCACCGGCCTCGTCAGATTCAGCGAAAATATCAAGATCCGTATGCTGACGCAGGATGTCCGCAGGAAAATCAGCATAGCGCGAATGAGGGGCCAGGAATGTTTCATCAAATCCACGGGTCAGCAAAGCCAGCGGTTGTGATGTCTGGTGAGGATAAACGCCTGAAAGCTTGGTTTCGCGCGTCATCTTCGGCAAATCATAAAGCACATTTAACGCAGCCTGCACCGCCCAACACACGAACAATGTCGACGTGACGTGTTCTTTCGCCCAGTGGATAACGCGCTCAATCTCTGGCCAGTAGGCAACATCACAGAAATCCACTAAGCCCAAAGGAGCGCCGGTGACAATCAGGCCATCATAGTTATCATGCTGGATGTCTTCGAAATCACAGTAAAAGTTATTCAGGTGTTCAGCCGGAGTATTTTTAGATTCACGACTATCAATGCGCAGCAGCTGCACATCAATCTGTAAAGGGGAGTTGGAAAGCAGCCGTAAAAACTGATTTTCGGTCTCAATTTTCTTTGGCATCAGATTGAGTACCAGCACTTTCAAAGGACGAATTTCCTGAGTTTTTGCGCGTGATGAGGTCATCACAAAAACATTCTCATTGCGCAGGAAATTTACGGCTGGTAATTCATCTGGGACCCGGATCGGCATAGCAACTTCCTCACTACATCCATTTATACGTTTAGACTTCTAGATAGCCGAAGATAACGGTTTTTATCTAAAATGTCGAGTCTGCAAACGTTAAGTGAAAATGTTTCAGCTTCGGTTATTAATCTAGACGATCTGGTTATATACCAGAGAAAACGAAAAGCAATGAGTGATAAAAAGGGAACTACATGAGGAAAAAATAGAGGGATATGGCTGAAAATTTATCCAAATCTCCCATAGCAAAAAGCCCTGTACGTCAGTACAGGGCTTTCCACTTATTTGATGCCTGGCAGTTCCCTACTCTCGCATGGGGAGACCCCACACTACCATCGGCGCTACGGCGTTTCACTTCTGAGTTCGGCATGGGGTCAGGTGGGACCACCGCGCTGTTGCCG
>NZ_JAADJS010000004.1:0-418136 GCF_011065485.1 Rahnella contaminans | reverse complement strand
GACTTGCATGTGTTAGGCCTGCCGCCAGCGTTCAATCTGAGCCATGATCAAACTCTTCAATTAAAAGTTCGATTTGCTTAAACACGTTAAGCGGTGCTCAAAGTTTACTTTCGTAATAATTCAACTAAATGAATTACTGCTTGGTCACTCTAAGACTTGATATTTTTTGCCACCGAAGTGGCTGATATCGTCTTGTGAGTGCCCACACAGATTGTCTGATAAATTGTTAAAGAGCAGTGAGTTACGCGCTTTCGCTTGCTAACTCGAGGTGGCGTATATTACGCTTTCCTCATTCAGTGTCAACCGTTTATTTTATCCGGTTGCCGCTGTTTTTAATCTTTCCGACCCGGTCACTTCGTGATGTTGTTCACGTCGTTCCCTGTCGATGGAGCGGCATTATAGGGATCCGAATTTTTTGCACAAGCCTTTTTTTGAATAAAAGGATCGACTGCGTATTTTTCGACCCTTTCGCCGTGATCTCGTCCGATCCGCTGGTTTTGTCACCGTTCTTATCGCCTCTGAATTGGTATTTCCCGCAGCCAGGACTATATTGCCAAGGTTAAAACTCAATTATGAGGTACTTACCTATGTCTCAGGCTTTGCGCCTTTATCAAGGATTAGCGCCAACATTGGGCGAAAGGGTGATGGTGGATCCTTCCAGTGTTGTTATCGGAGATGTCGATCTCGCGGATGATGTCAGTATCTGGCCGCTGGTTGTCATACGCGGTGATGTAAATAGTGTGTCGGTAGGTTGCAGATCGAATGTGCAGGATGGCAGCGTGCTGCATGTGACTCATCAGTCCCGCCAGAATCCTGAAGGGCACCCTCTTATTATTGGCGAAGACGTCACGGTCGGGCATAAAGCAATGCTGCATGGTTGTACGATCGGAAGCCGGGTTCTGGTAGGAATGGGATCCATACTGCTGGATGGAGCGATCATAGAAGATGATGTAATGATTGGCGCAGGAAGTCTGGTTCCCCCAGGAAAGCGGCTCGAAAGCGGCTATCTCTATTTAGGAAGCCCGGTTAAGCAGATCCGCGAACTGACCGCCGATGAACTTGCGGGGCTGACCTACTCTTCAAATAACTATGTCACATGGAAAGATGTCTATCTGGCGAGTAAATAGTTAATGAGCCTGGACAACGTATTCAACAAGGCTGTTCAGGCTCTTTCAGTTATCCCAGTAAATCTTGTTTTAACTGCGCCAGCACAGGCTCTATTTCTGGCATAACACCGTGCCATAAATAGAAAGCATGAGCGGCCTGTCCCACCAGCATTCCCAAACCATCAGCATAATGCGTCACACCGTTGCCTTTGGCCCAGCAAAGAAAAGGTGTCAGACCGGCCTGATAATACATATCGTAAACGCGCGTCTGTGCAGTGAAAACCTGCTCAGAGATTGCCGGGATTTCACCATTAATACCTGATGCCGTCGCATTGATAATCAGATCGAATTTCTCGCTGGCCAGTTCGCTGAACGCAAGAGCCCGGATCTCACCTTTGCTCTCGAATATATGACTGAGATGTTGTGCACGTTCAAAAGTACGGTTGGTAACGACAACGGAGCATCCGTAGGATAAAAGCGGAAGGATCACTCCACGCGCAGCTCCACCAGCGCCTATCAGCAATACCCGATCGCCGGGCTGAATAAGCGCCAGACGTTCCAGATCGCTCAACATTCCTATTCCGTCGGTGTTATCCCCGAGCAATCTTCCGTCTTCAAGTTTTTTGAGAGTATTTACAGCGCCAGACATCGCCGCACGGTCAGTCAGTTCATCTGACTCAGCAAATGCCCGCTCTTTGAAAGGCACAGTAATGTTTGCCCCGTTGGCTCCCTTTTCAAAAAAGGATCGCAGCGTTTCTTCAAAATCTTCATTTGACGCAAGCATCGTTCCATAACTGTGTTCAAGCCCTGTCTGGCTGGCAAACAATGCATGAATACGGGGGGATTTGCTGTGACTGATTGGATTACCGAATACCGCGAAAGATGGCATGACTTTCGTTCCTTAGCCTTGACGAATGAGATCGCCGGTGAGGGCATCCCTGATTTCAGATGGGTTTTCTCTTCCACCCACCTGGCCGTTGAGCACTGGGAAATCCTCACCAAACTGGAGACGGACTTCATCAGCCAATCGGCAAGGTTCCTGACCATTCAGATTCGCGCTGGTAGAAACCAACGGTTTTCCAAATTGCTGGCAGAGCTCTTTAACCCGCGGATGATCGGTTACGCGGACCGCCAGCGACGAGAAGCGCCCTGTCAGCCAGTCAGGCGTTGAGGGTTTTGCAGGCATCACCCAGGTCACCGGTCCAGGCCAAAACGACAAGATATGTTCGAGTTGCTGATGGGTTAATGATGAATCATCAATATAAGGGAGAAGTTGCTGATAGTTATCGGCGATTAAAATCAGCCCTTTATCTTTAGGACGTTTTTTAAGAGCCAAAAGAGACTCAACCGCCTGCTCGCTGTCAGGATCACAACCTAACCCGAATACGGCCTCAGTCGGATAAGCGATAACCTGCTGTTGATGTAATGCTTCAATTACCTTTGCAAGTGAGTTTTCTGCTTCTTTATTCATTTTCTTCGTTATCTTTTATTTCTACGGCTTTGCCGCACAGTTTACTGGCACAAAATAGTTTTATACCCTGCGCCGTTTTCTTTTCCATCAATAAAGGATATTGGCAGTGCACGCACTCGCCGGCAACGGGCTTATTATTGATGGCAAACTGGCAGTCCGGGTAGCGGTCGCAGGCGTGAAAAACCTTACCAAAGCGAGACTTACGCTGCAGCAGATGTCCTTTGCCGCATTGCGGACAACTGAGGCTGGTTTCTTCGGGTTTATCGATGACTTCAATATGGTCGCATTCCGGATACTCGCTGCACCCGATAAACATCCCATAACGTCCCTGGCGAAGCACCAGCGTGGCGCTGCATTTGGGACATAACTGCCCGTCCAGGATTTTCACAATATGTCCGTCGGCCTGTGATTTCAGGGGGCGGATATATTCGCACTGTGGATAGGATGAACAGCTGAGAAAAGGGCCGTGGCGACCACTACGGATCACCAGATCGGCCCCGCATTCCGGACAGGATTCATTTTGCTTTTCAGCAAAAAGTGCTGCTTTTGTCATATGTTACGTTTTACCTGTTATCTCTTAATGCAGATAACCTTCATTAACTTCAAATAACAGCTCTTCCATTTGCTGATATGCACTTTCATATCCGGGAATATTAAAAAGAACCATCAGCACCACCCACTTAAGATCCTCAAGATCGAATTCTTCAGTGTCCAGAGCCATAACACGATCGATTACCATTTCACGGGTATCGAAGTTTAAAACCTTTATCTGTTCCAGGAACAACAAAAAGCCACGACAACTGCTATCTAAACGGCTCGTTTCCTCGTCGGTGTAAACACGTAATGCTGAAGGATCTGAATCCAGCATATAAGATGGGGTTCCACCCTCTTGCATATCCGCAAGTTTTTCAAGCCAATTCAGCGCATTGTGAATATCGGCCCGGTGAAAACCAGCCTCGGTCAAGTCATCCGTTAACCTATCCTCGTCAACATTCATCTCCGCTTCGTTGTGAATGTAAGTTTCAAATAAGTACATTAGTACGTCGAACATGGCTTGCCCTCTTAATTCGGACATAGCCGCCGGATACAGCTGCGATCCATCCTGCTAACTCCAGCTCGAGTAGTTTACCTACCACTTCTGGCACAGGTTGGCCGGCACGTTCGGCGACGACGTCAACAGATGTCACCTCATATTCTACGTTAGCCAACACATCAGCAAATGGCAATTCAACTTCGCATTCTTGTGCACAAATAATCGCCTCTGACGCCTTTGGTGGCTTATCTCGGGGTGCTTTTGACAGTTCGGGGATTCGCAGAGTCGGAAACCAGGTTAAGCCGCTTCCAATATGCTCGGCAATATCATTAGGCTCAGTAACCAGGTAAGCGCCCTGTTGGATAAGCCAGTGAGTTCCTTCTGACGTCGGGCTGCCTAGTGGGCCGGGCAAAGCAAAAACTTCTCGGCCCTGTTCAAGTGCATAACGGGCTGTGATCAACGACCCGCTGCGCAACGTTGCTTCCACAACCAGAACACCCGCGCTGAGACCACTGATAATGCGGTTCCGGCGCGGAAAGTTGGCCGCAAGTGGCGGCGCAGTCACCAGATGCTCAGAAACCAGGGTCCCGCCTTGCTCAAGAATACTGTCGGCTAACATCAAATGACGAGATGGATAACGCTTCATCAGCCCGCTGCCAAGAACGGCGATAGTTTTTCCCTGTGCCTGTAATGTTGCTTTATGACTAATTCCATCAATTCCCATCGCAAGCCCGCTCGTCACGGTAAAACCGCTGCTTACCAGCCCGCCGGCAAAAACCTGTGCATATTGTTCACCGTAATGGGAGTAGTGACGGCTTCCCACCATTGCTATTTGAGGAGATAACAGCAAATCCGGATTACCTTCGACGAACAAAATCAATGGCGGGGACGGAATCTGCGCTAACAAAGGCGGGTAGAGCGCACAGCCAAATGTGACAAGATATCGACTATCCCCTTCCAGCCAGTTTAGCGACGCGGATAGCCATTGCTGATTGATATTCCTGAAATCTTCTATTTGCTCCGCGGTAAGGCCGCACGAGAATAATTCAGAAGGGCCATAATGCCCCTGGCAGAAGAGTGCCCGAATTATGCCTTCGGCATGGGCAGCATCAAGGCGCCTGACGGCTGATAAACGTATCCATACTTCCTGTAATGTCATTATCCTGCCTCTGTTCAATGCCTTTCGACGAAGGATTCAATTGGCAGAGGATGCTGTCAATCGGAGCAGGAAATGTCTAGAATAGAGTCTATATATCTTCAATCAATTGAATAAAGATCCAGAAAAATATGTCCGTATTACAGATATTACATTTCCCAGACGAGCGGCTTCGCATTACTGCAAAACCGGTCAAAGAAGTTAACGCCGAAATTCAGCAGATCGTGGATGATATGTTTGAAACCATGTATGCAGAAGAAGGCATTGGCCTGGCTGCGACTCAGGTAGACATTCATCAACGTATTATCGTTATCGATGTCTCTGAAAATCGCGACGAACGCCTGGTTCTCATCAATCCTGAGCTGCTGGAAAAAAGCGGCGAAACCGGTATTGAAGAAGGCTGCCTGTCGATCCCTGATCAACGTGCGCTGGTGCCGCGCGCTGAGAAAGTGAAAGTCCGCGCTCTGGATCGGGAGGGTAAAACCTTCGAGCTGGAAGCTGATGACTTACTGGCGATTTGCATCCAGCATGAAATGGATCATCTGGTGGGTAAATTATTCGTGGATTACTTGTCACCACTGAAACGTCAGCGTATTCGCCAGAAGATGGAAAAAATGGCCAAGCTGAACGCGCGGGCTGACTAATATTCGAGTAACACAGGACACTGCTTTGCGGATTATATTTGCCGGTACCCCAGACTTCGCAGCGCGTCATCTTGACGCGCTTTTGTCATCAGAACATCAGGTTGTGGGTGTATTTACCCAACCCGACCGCCCGGCCGGCCGTGGTAATAAGCTGACTGCAAGCCCGGTAAAAACGCTGGCACTTGCTCATGATATTCCCGTGTTTCAGCCGAAATCTTTGCGCCCTGAAGAAAACCAGTCACTGGTGTCCGATTTGGAAGCTGATGTGATGGTGGTCGTAGCTTATGGCCTGATTCTCCCTAAAGCTGTGCTGGATATGCCTAAACTGGGCTGCATTAACGTGCACGGTTCCCTGTTGCCACGCTGGCGTGGTGCCGCGCCGATTCAGCGTTCCTTGTGGGCTGGCGATGCTAAAACCGGTATCACTATCATGCAGATGGATGTGGGTCTGGATACCGGCGACATGCTGCATAAAGTGGAATGTGACATTCTTCCAGAAGATACCAGTGCATCCCTGTACAACAAACTGGCTGAGCTCGGCCCGGAAGGTATGCTTGAAACGCTCGGGCTGCTGGCGAACGGCACGGCTCAACCAGAAGTTCAGAACGAAGAACTCGTTACGTACGCTGAAAAGCTGAGCAAAGAGGAGGCACGCTTAGACTGGACGCTTTCCGCAGACCAGCTGGAACGTTGTATACGTGCATTTAATCCGTGGCCTGTCAGTTTCTTTACGATTGACGACCAGCCCGTAAAAGTCTGGTCAGCTGAAAGTTTGCCTGCAAGCCATAGCACCCTGCCCGGCACCATTGTTTCTGCAGATAAAAAGGGGATCCAGGTTGCTACGTCTGACGGCATCCTGAATATCACCCAGTTGCAACCTTCAGGTAAAAAAGCAATGTCCGCACAGGACTTGCTGAACTCTCGTCGTGAATGGTTTATCGAAGGCTCTCGTTTAGCCTGACCCTTCCGACTACGCCCGATATTTCGTCGGGCCTTACCTTTCTGATAATGCTGATCCATTCAGCCATTTGAACAATGAAAACAGCCTATAATCTTCGTAGTATTGCAGCTCAAGCCATCAGTCAGGTTTTAGATAAAGGCCTGTCATTGTCGACGGTCCTTCCCGGTTTGCAGAAAAATATTTCAGAAAAAGATCGCGGATTATTGCAGGAATTATGTTTCGGCACTCTGAGGGTATTGCCTCAGCTCGAATGGTGCCTGCAACAACTCATGGCAAAACCGTTGACGGGAAAGCAACGGACACTGCATTACTTACTGATGGTTGGCCTGTATCAGCTAACTCATACGCGTATTCCCGCTCACGCAGTGTTAGCTGAAACTGTTGATGGCGCTGTGGCACTAAAGCGCCCTCAGCTAAAAGGTCTGATCAACGGCGTTCTCCGGCAGTTCCAGCGTCAGCAGGAAGAATTGCTGCAACGTATGGCCAATAATGACAGCCGCTATCTCCATCCGAGCTGGCTTCTTAATCGTCTTAAGAAAGCCTATCCCGACGCCTGGGAAAGCATTGTTGATGCGAATAATCAAAGGCCGCCTATGTGGCTACGCGTAAACCGCATGCACAATACCCGCGACGATTATCTTCGACTGTTGAATGAAGCGCAGATTGAAGCGGTTCCACATCCTGAATATTCCGATGCACTGCGTCTGATCACGCCTTGTCAGGTCAGTCTGCTCCCAGGATTTTCAGAAGGATGGGTGACGGTTCAGGACGCTTCTGCACAAGGCAGCGTTGATCTGCTGGATCCGCAGGATGGCGAGATGATCCTCGATTTGTGCTGCGCGCCTGGCGGTAAAACGACCCACATACTGGAGGCCGCGCCTAAATCTCATGTGCTGGCTGTGGACGTGGATGAACAACGTCTGAAGCGTGTTCATGAGAATCTGCAGCGTTTAAAACTTAATGCGGAAGTGAAGCAAGGCGATGGACGTGAGCCACAGGCCTGGGCTGGCGAGCGTATCTTTGACCGCATTCTGCTGGATGCACCGTGCTCGGCGACCGGCGTTATCCGCCGGCATCCCGACATAAAGTGGCTACGCAGAGACAGCGATATTACTGAGCTGGCAGGCTTGCAAAAAGAGATCCTGGAAGCCGTCTGGCCACGCCTTAAAAGCAAGGGTGTAATGGTTTACGCAACATGCTCAGTTTTGCCCGAAGAAAATTGCCTGCAAATAGCGGAATTTCTTAAATCTCACCCGGATGCGACGCTAGTTGAGACCGGCACGAGGGAAAAACCAGGCAGACAAAACCTTCCACACGCCGATGACGGCGATGGCTTCTATTACGCTAAACTGATCAAAAGCTGATTGTTTACTATTAATGCTACTTATTCAGGCTGAAATCTTCGAAGCCAAGCAGAGAGTCATATGAAAATAATAATTCTCGGGGCCGGACAGGTTGGTGGAACACTCGCTGAAAATCTGGTGGGTGAAAACAATGACATTACCGTTGTCGATACCAACACCGTCCGGTTACGTCAGCTTCAGGACAAATTTGACCTGCGCGTTGTGCAGGGACATGGCTCTCACCCACGCGTACTCCGCGAAGCCGGAGCTGAAGATGCCGATATGTTGGTGGCGGTGACTAATTCGGACGAAACCAACATGGTGGCATGTCAGATTGCGTATTCGCTTTTCAATACCCCAAACCGCATCGCACGCATTCGCTCCACGGAATATATCCGTGAATCCGAAAAGCTTTTCAGTCCAGAAGCTGTGCCGATTGACCATCTGATTTCGCCTGAGCAACTAGTTACCGATTACATCTACAAATTAATCGAATATCCGGGTGCATTACAGGTTGTGAACTTTGCAGAAGGGAAAGTGAGCATTGCCGCAGTTAAAGCCTATTATGGCGGTCCGCTGGTAGGTAATGCACTCTCTTCAATGCGTGAACACATGCCGCACATCGAAACTCGCGTTGCAGCCATTTTCCGCCAGGACCGCCCGATTCGCCCGCAGGGTTCAACCATTATTGAAGCAGGTGATGAAGTGTTCTTTGTTGCCGCCTCTCAGCACATCCGTGCGGTTATGAGCGAACTTCAACGGCTGGAAAAACCATATAAGCGGATCATGATTGTCGGTGGGGGCAATGTGGGTGCCGGACTGGCACAAAAGCTTGAGAAGAATTACAGCGTAAAACTGATAGAACGCGATCAGCAGCGGGCAGCTGAACTGGCCGAGTTGCTGCAAGACACGATTGTTTTCTACGGCGATGCCTCTGATCAGGAATTGTTAGCAGAAGAACATATTGAACAAGTTGATGTGTTTATTGCGATTACTAATGATGATGAAGCAAACATCATGTCGGCGATGCTTGCAAAACGTATGGGCGCCAAAAAAGCGATGGTTCTCATTCAGCGCAGTGCGTACGTGGATTTGGTGCAAGGCAGCGTGATTGATATTGCGATTTCACCTCAGCAGGCGACGATTTCGGCACTGCTTGGGCACGTCAGAAAAGCAGATATCGTCAGCGTTTCGTCATTACGCCGTGGTGTAGCCGAAGCTATTGAGGCGATTGCACATGGCGATGAGACCACCTCTAAAGTTGTTGGTCGTACGGTAGAGCAAATTAAATTGCCGCCAGGTACGACTATCGGCGCGATCGTCCGTGGGAATGACGTCATCATTGCTAATGGAAATAGCAGAATCCAACAAGGTGATCATGTGGTGATGTTCATTACAGATAAGAAATTTGTCAGGGATGTGGAACGTTTGTTCCAACCTAGCCCGTTCTTCTTATAAATTGATGAATTGCCGAAAATATATGGCGTTAAGCAGGATTCAGTAGAGAACTTTTGTAGCGAAGACGCGACAAATGGTCTTTACTTGGTTGGACACATTTGATGAATTTGCCAAGGAGTATTTTATGAGTTTTATGAAAGAGTTTCGTGAATTTGCCATGCGTGGCAACGTGGTCGACCTTGCCGTCGGTGTAATCATTGGTGCAGCCTTCGGCAAGATAGTGTCATCATTTGTTGCTGATATTATTATGCCACCGCTGGGTTTACTCATTGGTGGAGTCGATTTCAAGCAATTCGCTTTTGTACTCAGAGACGCACAAGGAACGGTACCGGCAGTCGTAATGCATTACGGTGTGTTTATCCAAAATATTTTTGATTTCGTCATTGTTGCTTTGGCAATCTTCTGCGCAATCACTTTGATGAACAAAATGCGCCGTAAACAGGAAGATGTTCCTGCGGCACCACCGAAACCGACTGCGGAAGAAACTTTGCTGGCAGAAATTCGTGATCTGCTTAAAGAGCAGCAAACACCGAGATTGTAACGAAGAAGAAAGTTGCTGTTGCTTTAAGTTTTAGAAGGGCAGTGTTGAATATTCGATTGAACGCTCAACACTGCCCTCCATATAATTCCCTTTTCCATTTTTTTCTTTTCTACGATAACTTCCCTTACCCTTTAGATTCTTTTCAATGCGCTGCTTAAACAGTGGATCATGAAGAAGAGCCTGCAAGGCATTATCCTGAATGGTCCCTTTTTGGTGCTTATACTGAGTCATAACTCCCTCGTTTTTTAGAAATGCAACATGGCTAAATTGCCAGCGCATAATACTGCGTTTAATTTCCAACCGGTAGCTCTTTTCAAAATGCTTGAGCAGATTAGATCACTTTTCCTGCCCCATCTTCAAGCGCTTCTAATATTGAACAACTCTCACTGGTATGCGCAGAACCACAGCAGGCGGCACTCAATCTTTTCAAAGATTCACGCATCCGGGTGAGCTCTTGTAATTTGAGCTCAACCTCAGCCAGACGCTCATCAACAATAGACTTAGATTCCTGACATGTGTGATGAATAGGATCGACCCGAATAGAAAGCAGTTCTTTAATTGCTTCAAGCGTAAACCCGGTAGATTTTGCATACCGAATGAAACGCAACCGTTGTAAGTCGTTTTCATCATATTGACGATAACCGGAGGTAGTCCGTAAACCAGCCGCCATCATTTCCTGTTTTTCATAATAACGAACAGTATCCGTAGAGACCCCTGCCAAAGCAGCTAGCTCACCAATTTTATACATATTCACTCACCTCTAAAATTATCCTTTAGCGCATCTTTGTAGCGCCCATGAAGAAAATCGATATTCATTCCCGCTTGCTGCAAACGCAACTGAAGAATTTTGAGACGCTTTTCAACAGCTGAAAACTGGGGATCATCCCGCGTTAAAACATTAAGTAGATGATCTAATTCGATCGCTTCTTTTCGGTCCTGCAACTCAGGAGGCAAATAACCTGCGTTTTTAAGAATACGATAAGCGGTTCTTAGCTCTTCAGGAATGCCGCTGTCATCATCGAGTATAAGAGGTCGGCCAGCTCCCGGAAGATTATCAAACTCACCATTTTCCCGGGCCTCTTTAATGTGTTTTTCAACCCACTGGTCAATAAGAAACATGATTTTGCCTCAGCCAAACGGTTAGCTTCACAACGTTAAGGCAGCATAGCGCGGATACAAGAGAAATTCAGGATGAATGGTGCCGGAGGTAACGAAATTTAAAGCATCAAAATTTAGACGTAAAAAAACCGGGCAGAGCCCGGCTTTTTCATGCATCTACAGATTATTCAGCAGTTGCTACTTCTGCTTGTGACTCTGCACGATCAACGAGCTCGATGTAAGCCATCGGCGCATTGTCGCCTGCACGGAAACCACACTTCAGAATGCGAGTGTAACCACCGGCACGGCTCGCGAAACGCGGGCCCAGTTCATTAAACAGTTTTGCCACGATCTCGTTATCACGAGTACGGGCGAATGCCAGACGACGATTTGCAACGTTGTCGGTCTTGGCAAGAGTAATCAGCGGCTCAACAACGCGACGCAGCTCTTTCGCTTTCGGCAGGGTCGTCTTGATGATCTCATGACGAACCAAAGAGCCGGCCATGTTACGGAACATAGCCTGTCGGTGGCTGCTGTTACGGTTCAGTTGACGACCACTCTTACGATGGCGCATGACCTTATCCTTCTCAGTAAAACCTTAACCTGTGATCCGGTTACTCGTCAGCAATACTTGCTGGTGGCCAGTTTTCCAGGCGCATGCCCAGAGACAAACCACGGGACGCAAGTACGTCTTTGATCTCAGTAAGAGATTTTTTACCCAGGTTAGGTGTTTTAAGTAACTCAACCTCGGTACGCTGTACCAGATCACCGATGTAGTGGATTGCTTCTGCCTTAAGGCAGTTAGCAGAGCGGACAGTCAATTCCAGATCGTCAACAGGGCGCAGCAGGATTGGATCGAATTCCGGCTTCTCTTCTTTGACTTCCGGTTGACGTACATCACGTAAATCAACGAAAGCTTCAAGTTGTTCAGCAAGAATGGTCGCCGCACGACGGATCGCCTCTTCAGGATCGATCGTACCGTTGGTTTCCATTTCGATAACCAGCTTGTCCAAATCAGTACGCTGTTCTACACGCGCTGCTTCAACATTGTAGGCAATTCGCTCTACAGGGCTGTAGCATGCGTCTACTAACAGACGACCAATTGGGCGCTCATCTTCTTCCGAATGAATTCGGGCAGACGCCGGCACATAACCACGACCGCGCTGAACTTTGATACGCATGCTGATAGCAGCGTTCTCATCGGTCAGGTGGCAGATGACATGTTGCGGCTTGACGATTTCGACATCACCATCATGGGTAATGTCGGCTGCAGTCACAGGGCCAATGCCAGACTTATTCAGGGTAAGAATAACTTCATCTTTCCCTTGAACTCTCACCGCCAGCCCTTTCAGGTTGAGCAGGATCTCCAGGATATCTTCCTGTACGCCTTCTTTGGTGCTGTACTCATGCAGTACACCATCAATCTCAACCTCGGTCACCGCGCAACCCGGCATGGATGAAAGCAGAATACGGCGCAGTGCGTTGCCTAAAGTATGGCCAAAGCCACGTTCTAAAGGCTCAAGGGTCACCTTGGCGTGCGTCGAACTGACTTGCTCGATATCTACCAGGCGCGGTTTTAGAAACTCTGTCACAGAACCCTGCATTGTGTCCTCTCTTTGGTACTAAGCTTTACTTGGAGTAAAGCTCGACGATCAGGTGTTCGTTAATGTCGGAAGACAGATCAGTACGTTCAGGCATACGCTTGAACACACCTTCCATCTTAGCAGCATCAACTTCAAGCCAAGTCGGCTTTTCACGCTGTTCAGCCAACTCCAAAGCGGCCTTCACGCGAGATTGCTTTTTAGCTTTCTCGCGGATGCTGACAACGTCATTCGGAGATACCTGATAAGAAGCGATGTTAACAACGCGACCGTTTACCATGATAGCTTTGTGGCTAACTAACTGGCGCGATTCCGCACGAGTAGCGCCGAAGCCCATACGATAAACAACGTTGTCCAAACGACCTTCAAGCAGTTGCAACAGGTTTGCACCGGTGTTGCCTTTCAGGCGTGCTGCTTCTTTGTAATAGTTACGGAACTGACGCTCCAGAACACCGTAAATACGACGAACTTTTTGCTTTTCACGTAACTGTACACCGTAGTCAGACAAACGCGGTTTACGCGCACCATGCTGACCAGGAGCTTGTTCAATTTTACACTTGGTATCGATCGCGCGAACGCCAGATTTAAGGAATAAATCTGTGCCCTCACGACGGCTAAGCTTGAGCTTAGGACCCAAATATCTTGCCATTTTCTCTCTCCAACAAACCTAAAAAAGCAGCGTTATACGCGGCGCTTTTTCGGCGGACGACAACCGTTATGAGGGATAGGAGTCACATCAGTAATATTAGTGATGCGGAAACCAGCCGCGTTTAATGCGCGGATAGTAGACTCACGACCAGGACCAGGTCCTTTAACCATAACTTCCAGATTCTTGATACCGTATTCTTTCACTGCGTCAGCGCAGCGCTCTGCTGCAACCTGAGCTGCGAACGGAGTGGATTTACGAGAACCACGGAAACCGGAACCACCAGCTGTTGCCCAACCCAAAGCATTACCCTGACGATCGGTAATGGTAACAATGGTGTTGTTGAAAGAAGCATGGATATGAGCCACGCCGTCAGAGACTTGTTTTCTTACACGTTTACGTGTACGAACAGGTGCCTTTGCCATTTATTCAATCACCCCGATTATTTCTTGATCGGTTTACGCGGACCCTTACGGGTACGTGCGTTAGTCTTGGTACGCTGACCGCGTACTGGAAGACCACGACGATGACGCAAACCACGATAAGTCCCAAGGTCCATAAGACGCTTGATGCTCAGGGTGACTTCACGACGCAGATCACCTTCAACAATGAACTTGGCAACTTCGTCACGCAGTTTTTCGATTTGCTCTTCAGACAGCTCACTGATCTTAACATTTTCAGCAATACCGGATGCAGCACAGATAGACTGTGAGCGGGTTTTGCCGATGCCGTAGATCGAAGTTAATGCGATCACGGTATGTTTCTGATCAGGAATGTTAATGCCTGCTATACGGGCCACTATGCACTCCTACTATTTATATACGGCAATACCATTCTGAAAAGCCCGTTTTCAGGATACTCAAATAGTATTGCTGCTTACATACAAAAGATTGGCTGGCTAATCTAGCCAGCTCAACCCAACTTTGCAAGAAAAATATGCGAGATAATCAGCCTTGACGCTGTTTATGCTTCGGTTCTGCGCTGCAGATTACGCGAACGATACCGTTACGCTTAACAATTTTGCAGTTACGACATAATTTCTTGACGGAAGCACGAACTTTCATTTTTACTCTCCGTAACTTCGCAAACGCACCAGATTAGCGGTTATAGCCTTTCAGGTTTGCTTTCTTCAATGCAGACTCGTACTGACTTGACATCATCAGAGTTTGCACTTGAGCCATAAAGTCCATAATGACAACGACTACGATTAGTAGTGAAGTACCACCAAAGTAGAATGGAACTTTCATCGCGTCACGCATGAACTCCGGGATAAGGCAGATGAAAGTAATATACATCGCACCAATTAAGGTTAAGCGAGTCATTACTTTATCGATGTACTTCGCCGTTTGCTCTCCCGGACGAATTCCTGGTACAAATGCACCGGACTTCTTCAGGTTATCTGCTGTCTCACGCGGGTTGAACACCAACGCAGTATAAAAGAAACAGAAGAAGATGATTGCAGTCGCATAGAGTAACACATAAAGCGGTTGTCCAGGCTGCAAATACAGCGAAATCGTAGTCAGCCAGTTCCAACCAGTTCCGCCCCCGAACCATGATGCAATCGTGGCAGGGAACAGAATGATGCTGGAAGCGAAGATTGCTGGGATAACCCCGGCCATATTCACTTTCAACGGTAAGTGCGTGCTCTGTGCTGCATAGACACGACGACCTTGTTGACGCTTGGCGTAGTTAACGACGATACGACGTTGACCACGTTCTACAAACACAACAAAGAAAGTCACTGCAAACACTAAAACTGCAACCAACAGCAACAGGAGGAAGTGCAGGTCGCCTTGCCGAGCTTGTTCGATAGTATGGGCAACTGCTGGCGGAAGACCCGCTACGATACCGGCAAAAATAATGATCGAAATACCGTTACCGATACCTCGTTCAGTAATTTGCTCACCCAGCCACATCAGGAACATTGTCCCGGTAACCAGACTCACAACTGCAGTAAAGTAGAATGCGAAGCCTGGATTCAACACCAGGCCTTGCATACCAGGCATGTTCGGCAAACCGGTAGCAATACCGATAGACTGAAACACTGCCAATACCAGCGTACCGTAGCGGGTATACTGGCTAATCTTACGACGGCCAGCCTCCCCTTCTTTCTTAATTTCCGCTAACGCTGGATGAACCACCGTTAACAACTGGATAATGATCGATGCCGAAATGTACGGCATGATCCCCAGAGCAAAGATTGAAGCACGGCTGAGAGCACCACCAGAGAACATGTTAAACATTTCAATGATAGTGCCTCTTTGCTGCTCGAGCAATTTGGCAAGTACAGTGGCATCAATACCAGGGATCGGAATAAAAGAGCCGATACGGAAAACAATCAGCGCACCGATAACAAACAAAAGTCTGCGCTTCAGTTCGCCTAGTCCACCCTTGGCACTTTGAAAATCTAATCCCGGTTGCTTAGCCATCTGCTACTTATTCCTCAATTTTACCGCCAGCAGCTTCGATAGCAACACGAGCGCCTTTGGTGACACGCAAACCACGCAGAGTTACCGCACGACCAACTTCGCCTGAAAGGATTACTTTCGCGAACTCGATCTGGATACCAACTACGTTAGCGGCTTTCAGCGCGTTCAGGTCGATCACGTCGCCTTCCACCAGAGCCAGTTCAGACAGACGAACTTCTGCCGTGATCATAGCTTTGCGGGAGGTGAAGCCGAATTTCGGCAGACGACGATATAAAGGCATCTGACCACCTTCAAAACCGCGACGTACGCCACCGCCAGAACGTGAGTTCTGACCTTTGTGACCACGACCACCGGTTTTACCCAGGCCAGAACCGATACCACGACCTACACGCCTTGGCGCTTGTTTGGCACCATCAGCCGGAGACAGAGTATTTAAACGCATCTCTTACTCCTCAACCTTAACCATGTAGGAAACCAGGTTGATCATACCGCGTACAGCAGGAGTATCCTCGCGCTCTACGGTGTGACCAATACGACGCAGACCCAGACCAACCAGAGTAGCTTTATGCTTAGGCAGGCGGCCAATAGAACTGCGAGTTTGTGTAACTTTAATAGTCTTTGCCATGGTTAATTACCCCAGAATTTCTTCAACGGATTTACCACGCTTGGCAGCGACCATTTGTGGGGATTTCATATTTGCCAGAGCGTCGATAGTTGCACGAACCACGTTAATCGGGTTTGTAGAACCATAAGCTTTAGCCAATACGTTATGTACCCCTGCAACTTCCAGGACGGCGCGCATTGCACCACCGGCGATGATACCGGTACCTTCGGAAGCCGGCTGCATGAACACACGGGAACCCGTATGAGCACCTTTAACAGGATGCTGCAGGGTGCCGCTATTCAGCGCGACATTCAACATGTTGCGACGGGCTTTTTCCATCGCTTTCTGGATCGCTGCCGGAACTTCGCGTGCTTTGCCGTAGCCAAAACCAACGCGACCGTTACCATCACCAACTACTGTCAGTGCGGTAAAGCTGAAGATACGGCCACCTTTTACGGTTTTAGATACGCGGTTTACCGCGATCAGCTTTTCCTGCAGTTCGCCAGCTTGTTTTTCGATGTGAGCCATCTTAAACCTCTTCCTTAGAACTGAAGGCCAGCTTCACGGGCAGCATCTGCCAGTGCCTGGACTCGACCATGATATTGGAAACCGGAACGGTCAAAGGATACTTTCGTGATCCCTTTTTCCAATGCGCGTTCTGCGATAGCTTTACCTACAGCAGTGGCAGCATCTTTGTTGCCGGTATACTTCAGTTGCTCAGTAATAGTTTTTTCTACAGTAGATGCAGCAACTATGACTTCAGAACCGTTTGGTGCGATGACCTGTGCGTAAATATGACGCGGGGTACGATGTACCACCAGACGAGTCGCACCCAATTCTTTGAGCTTGCGGCGTGCGCGGGTCGCACGACGGATACGAGCAGATTTCTTATCCATAGTGTTACCTTACTTCTTCTTAGCCTCTTTGGTACGCACGACTTCGTCGGCGTAACGGACACCCTTGCCTTTATAAGGCTCAGGACGACGGTAGGCACGTAAATCCGCAGCAACCTGACCGATTACCTGCTTATCAGCGCCTTTCAGCACGATTTCAGTTTGGGTCGGACATTCTGCAGTAATGCCTTCCGGCAGTTGATGATCGACCGGGTGAGAAAAGCCTAAGGCTAAATTCACCACGTTGCCTTTAACAGCAGCACGATAACCAACACCTACCAGTTGAAGCTTTTTAGTGAAGCCGTCGGTAACACCTACAACCATAGAGTTCAACAGTGCACGAGTGGTACCCGCTTGGGCCCAACCATCTACAGCGCCTTCGCGTGGAGCGAAAGTCAGTGTATTTTCTTCCTGTTTTACTACTACAGCGTCATGGATAGTACGTGACAGCTCGCCGTTTTTACCCTTAATCGAAATAACCTGACCGTTGAGTTTAACCTCTACGCCGGCAGGAATGACGACGGGTGCTTTTGCAACACGAGACATTCTTTCCTCCCAATTAAGCTACGTAGCAGATAATCTCGCCACCAAGACCAGCCTGGCGAGCTGCACGATCGGTCATAACACCTTTAGAGGTAGAAATAACAGCAATACCCATACCAGCCATAACTTTAGGCAGCTCATCTTTTTTCTTGTAGATGCGCAGACCTGGACGGCTGATACGTTGAATGCTTTCTACCACTGGGCTTCCCTGGAAGTACTTCAGTACTAATTCCAGTTCAGGTTTGGCGTCGCCTTCGATTTTAAATTCTTCAATGTAGCCTTCTTCCTTCAGCACGTTGGCAATAGCCACTTTCAGCTTGGAGGAAGGCATGGTGACCGCAACTTTGTTCGCGGCTTGACCGTTACGGATACGGGTCAGCATATCCGCGATCGGATCTTGCATGCTCATCTGTCTTTACTCCCGTGATTCAATTGGTGACAATTACCAGCTAGCCTTTTTAAGACCCGGAATTTCACCGCGCATAGCGGCTTCACGGACCTTAATACGGCTCAACCCGAACTTCCGCAGGAAAGCATGCGGACGACCAGTTTGACGGCAGCGGTTACGCTGACGAGACGGGCTGGAATCACGCGGCAGAGACTGCAGCTTAAGAACCGCATCCCAACGATCTTCGTCGGATGAGTTCACACCAGAGATAATAGCTTTCAATTCCTCGCGTTTAGCGCGGTATTTATCAGCCAGTTTTACGCGAACGACTTCGCGTGCTTTCATGGATTGCTTAGCCATTAGTAACCCTGCCTTACTTGCGGAACGGGAAGTTAAAGGCTGTCAGCAATGCACGGCCTTCATCATCGGATTTCGCAGTAGTGGTGATAGTAATATCTAAACCACGAACGCGATCGACTTTATCATAATCGATTTCCGGGAAGATGATCTGTTCACGCACGCCCATGCTGTAGTTACCACGACCATCGAAAGACTTAGCAGACAAGCCGCGGAAGTCACGAATACGTGGAACAGCAATAGAGACCAGACGCTCAAAGAACTCCCACATGCGTTCGCCGCGGAGGGTTACTTTACAGCCGATCGGATAGCCCTGACGGATTTTGAAGCCTGCAACTGATTTGCGTGCTTTGGTGATCAGCGGTTTTTGACCGGAGATTGCTGCCAAGTCAGCTGCTGCGTTATCCAGCAGTTTCTTGTCAGCGATCGCTTCACCAACACCCATGTTCAGGGTGATCTTCTCGACCCGAGGGACTTGCATGACAGAATTGTAACCAAACTCAGCCATGAGTTTTTTTACGACATCGTCTTTGTAGTAATCATGCAGTTTCGCCATCGTACTACTCCAAATTACTTGATAGTTACGCTGTTAGACTTGAAGAAACGTACTTTTTTGCCGTCTTCGAATCTAAAGCCTACACGGTCCGCCTTGCCAGTAGCCGTGTTGAAGAGAGCAACGTTAGAAACCGGAATTGCAGCTTCTTTTTCAACGATGCCACCTGGTTGATTCAGGGCCGGTACAGGCTTCTGATGTTTTTTAACCAGGTTGATACCTTCAACAATGACCTTGCCAGAAGACAGGACATTTTTTACTTTACCGCGCTTACCTTTATCTTTACCGGTAAGCAGGATAACTTCGTCATCACGACGGATTTTCGCTGCCATGGTTCGCTCCTTAGAGTACTTCTGGTGCCAGAGAGATAATTTTCATGAACTTCTCATTACGCAGTTCACGAGTTACCGGCCCAAAAATACGCGTGCCGATTGGCTGCTCGCTGTTATTGTTTAAAATAACGCATGCATTACCATCGAAGCGAATGACAGAACCGTCCGGGCGACGAACACCCTTCTTGGTGCGCACCACTACCGCCTTCAGCACATCGCCTTTCTTCACCTTACCGCGAGGAATTGCTTCCTTGATGGTAATTTTGATGATGTCGCCGACGCCTGCGTAGCGACGGTGCGAGCCACCTAGAACCTTGATACACATTACGCGACGTGCACCGGAGTTGTCGGCCACGGTCAGCATAGTCTGTTCTTGGATCATGTTAGTGCTCCGCTAATGTCAACTACAACTTTAGGACCCAGGATAGGTCGTTAAGAAATCCCCACAATATGAGGGCGCGGCATTATAACACCGGTTCCCGATTATGGGTAGAAAAAATAAACGGCCCACGTACATGAGCCGTTTATCTATTTTTGAGAGGCGCTACTGTATTACAGAATCGCTTTCTCTACAACGCGAACCAAGGTCCAAGACTTAGTCTTAGACAGTGGACGGCATTCGCTGATTTCTACAACGTCGCCGATACCACATTCATTGTTCTCGTCATGTACGTGCAATTTAGTCGTACGCTTGATGAATTTACCGTAGATCGGGTGTTTCACCACACGTTCAATCGCAACAACGATGGATTTTTCCATTTTGTCACTGATTACACGACCCTGCAGAGTACGGATCTTGTCAGTCATTACGCACCCGCCTTTTCAGTCAGTAAAGTCTTCACACGTGCAACATCACGACGCACTTGTTTCAACAGGTGTGTTTGCTGCAACTGGCCACTTGCCGTTTGCATGCGCAGGTTAAACTGCTCACGCAAAAGGTTCAGCAGCTCAGTGTTCAGCTCTTCCACGCTTTTTTCGCGCAGCTCTTGTGCTTTCATTACATCACCGTCTTAGTTACAAAGGTGGTTTTGATAGGCAGTTTGGCTGCTGCCAGCTGGAAGGCTTCACGAGCCAGCTCTTCAGGCACACCGTCCATTTCGTACAGGACTTTACCAGGCTGAATCAAAGCAACCCAATACTCTACGTTGCCTTTACCTTTACCCATACGAACTTCGAGCGGTTTCTCGGTGATCGGTTTGTCCGGGAATACTCGGATCCAGATCTTACCTTGACGCTTAACTGCACGGGTCATCGCACGACGTGCTGCTTCAATTTGACGAGCAGTCAGACGACCACGGCCAACAGCTTTCAGACCGTAAGTGCCGAAGCTCACATCCGTACCTTGCGCAAGACCACGGTTGCGGCCCTTGTGCACCTTACGGAATTTTGTACGCTTTGGTTGTAACATCAGCGACTCTCCTTACTTGCGGCCTTTACGCTGCTGCTTTTTAGGTTGAGCAGCCGGTTCCGGTTGTTCAACTGCAGCCATACCACCCAGGATCTCACCTTTGAAGATCCATACCTTAACGCCGATTACACCATAAGTGGTGTGCGCTTCAGATGTGTTGTAATCGATATCCGCACGCAGAGTATGCAACGGAACACGACCTTCACGGTACCATTCGGTACGCGCGATTTCAGCACCGCCAAGGCGGCCGCTTACTTCAACTTTGATACCTTTAGCGCCAAGACGCATTGCGTTCTGTACAGCACGTTTCATAGCACGACGGAACATAACACGACGTTCCAGCTGTGAAGTGATGCTGTCAGCAACCAATTTTGCGTCCAGTTCCGGTTTACGGACTTCGGCGATGTTAATCTGCGCAGGAACGCCAGCGATATCCGCTACGACCTTACGCAGTTTTTCGACATCTTCACCTTTCTTGCCGATAACGATGCCAGGACGAGCAGTGTGAATAGTCACACGGATGCTCTTCGCTGGACGCTCGATAACGATGCGAGAAACGGAAGCTTTCGCCAGTTCTTTAGTCAAGAATTGGCGAACTTTAAAGTCGCTGTCCAGGTTGTCAGCGAATTCTTTGGTATTCGCATACCAAGTAGAGTTCCAAGGTTTGACAATACCCAGGCGAATACCATTAGGATGTACTTTCTGACCCATTGCTAGTCTCCAGAGTCTCAGCGATCGGACACAACCACAGTGATGTGGCTGGTGCGCTTCAGAATGCGATCTGCACGACCTTTTGCACGAGGCATAATGCGCTTCATGCTTGGGCCTTCGTCTACGAAAATCTTCGTGACTTTCAGATCATCGATGTCAGCGCCATCGTTGTGTTCTGCGTTAGCAATGGCAGACTCCAGTACCTTCTTAACCAGACCAGCAGCTTTCTTGTTGGTGTAGGCCAGAGTTTCCAGAGCTTGCGACACTTTCTTACCGCGAATCAGGTCCGCAACAAGGCGAACCTTCTGAGCAGAAGAACGAGCGTGGCGATGTTTAGCGATAGTTTCCATCTCTTCCTCCTACCTTAGCGCTTTTTAGCTTTTTTATCAGCCGCATGGCCGCGATAAGTACGAGTCGGCGCGAATTCACCCAGTTTGTGACCGACCATTTCATCGGAAACAAATACTGGTACGTGCTGACGACCATTATGGACAGCGATGGTCAAACCGATCATGTTAGGAAAGATCGTTGAACGACGGGACCAAGTGCGCAAAGGCTTCTTGTCACCGCTTTCCACCGCTTTCTCTACCTTCTTCAGCAAGTGCAGGTCAATAAAAGGACCTTTCTTGAGAGAACGTGGCATGGCTTATCCTCTAATTATTTTTTGCTACGGCGACGTACAATGAATTTATCAGTACGCTTGTTGCTACGGGTCTTCTTACCTTTGGTTTGAACGCCCCACGGAGTTACCGGGTGCTTACCAAAGTTACGACCTTCACCACCACCGTGTGGGTGATCGACTGGGTTCATCGCAGTACCGCGAACGGTAGGACGAATACCACGCCAACGTGCAGCACCTGCTTTACCCAGAACACGAAGCATATGTTCAGAGTTACCGACTTCACCTAAGGTGGCGCGGCAATCAACTTGAACTTTACGCATTTCGCCAGAGCGCAGACGCAGAGTTACGTAGGAACCGTCACGAGCAACGATCTGAACGTAGGCACCGGCTGAACGAGCCATCTGGCCGCCTTTACCTGGTTTCATTTCTACGTTGTGAACCGTTGAACCTACTGGGATGTTGCGCATAGGCAGGGCGTTACCTGTCTTGATTGCAGCATCAACGCCAGATTGGATCTGGTCACCCACTTTTAGGCCTTTCGGCGCCAGGATATAACGGCGTTCGCCATCTTTGTACAGAACCAGCGCGATGTTCGCGGAACGGTTCGGATCGTACTCCAGACGCTCAACCACTGCAGCGATACCATCTTTGTTGCGTTTGAAGTCAACCAGACGATAATGCTGTTTGTGGCCACCACCGATATGACGGGTGGTGATACGGCCATTGTTGTTACGGCCACCGCTTTTGCTCAGTTTTTCAAGCAGCGGGGCAAAAGGTTTACCCTTGTGCAGCTCAGGGTTAACCACTTTAACAACGTGGCGACGACCCGGAGATGTAGGTTTACATTTAACAATTGCCATTGTTCTTACTCCTCCGACTTACTCAGCGCCGCTGATGAAGTCCAGATTCTGGCCTTCTTTCAGGGTGACGTAAGCTTTTTTCCAGTCGCTACGACGACCAACACGCTGACCGTGACGTTTAACTTTGCCTTTAACCAGCAAGGTGTTCACATCTTCGACTTCGACTTCAAACAGTTTCGAAACCGCAGCTTTGATTTCTGCTTTAGTCGCGTCTTTGGCAACTTTGAGAACGATGGTGTTGTTCTTTTCCATCGCAGTAGAAGCTTTTTCAGAAACGTGCGGCGCGCGCAGCACTTTCAGCAGACGTTCTTCACGAATCATGCCAGCATCTCCTCAACTTGCTTCACAGCGTCAGCAGTCATAACCACTTTGTCGAAGGCGATCAGGCTTACTGGATCGATACCTGCTACATCGCGAACGTCAACCTTGTACAGGTTACGTGCGGCCAGGAACAGATTCTCGTCGACTTCGCCAGTTACAATCAGCACGTCTTCCAGAGCCATGTCTTTCAGTTTCTGTGCCAGCAGCTTAGTTTTAGGCGCTTCAACAGAGAACGTCTCGACAACGATCAAACGATCTTGACGTACCAGTTCGGACAGGATGCTTTTCAGCGCGCCGCGGTACATCTTTTTATTTACTTTTTGACTGTGGTCCTGTGGCTTGGCAGCGAAGGTTACACCACCGGAACGCCAGATCGGGCTCTTTACAGAACCTGAACGCGCACGGCCAGTACCTTTCTGACGCCAAGGTTTTTTACCGGAACCAGTTACTTCAGCACGGGTCTTCTGAGCACGAGTACCTTGACGGGCACCTGCTGCATAAGCAACAACGACCTGGTGTACCAGCGCTTCATTGAAATCACGCCCGAAGGTAGTTTCGGAAACAGTCAGCGCGCTCTGCGCGTCTTTCACTACTAATTCCATTCCTATCTCCTCGACGTTAAGCCTTAACAGCAGGTTTAACGATCAGGTTGCCACCGGTAGCACCCGGAACAGCACCCTTGACCAGCAGCAGGTTGCGCTCAGCGTCAACACGTACTACGTCCAGGCTTTGAACGGTTACACGCTCGTTACCCAGTTGGCCTGCCATTTTCTTGCCTTTGAACACTTTGCCCGGAGTCTGGTTCTGACCGATAGAACCCGGAACACGGTGAGACAAGGAGTTACCGTGGGTAGCGTCTTGGGTACGGAAATTCCAGCGCTTAACTGTGCCAGCAAAACCTTTACCTTTAGAAGTACCGGTAACATCAACTTTCTTAACGTCTGCGAAAATTTCAACGCTAATGTTTTGACCTGCAGTGAACTCTTCACCTTCTGCAAGGCGGAATTCCCACAGACCGCGGCCAGCTTCAACGCCAGCTTTAGCGAAGTGACCCGCTTCTGGTTTGGTTACACGGTTAGCTTTTTTGCTACCAGTAGTAACCTGCACAGCACGGTAACCATCGTTGTCCAGGTCTTTGACCTGAGTAACGCGGTTTGCTTCAATTTCGATAACGGTTACAGGGATAGAAACGCCATCTTCTGTGAAGATACGAGTCATACCCACTTTCTTACCGACTAAACCAATCATTGTTTCAACCTCTCAATCGCTCAATGACCCTGATTAACCCAGGCTGATCTGCACGTCTACACCAGCAGCCAGATCCAGACGCATCAGAGCATCAACGGTTTTCTCGGTTGGCTCAACGATGTCAACCAGACGCTTGTGAGTGCGAATCTCATACTGATCGCGCGCATCTTTATTGACGTGCGGAGAAATCAGAATGGTAAAGCGCTCTTTGCGGGTCGGCAGCGGGATTGGACCACGAACTTGCGCACCAGTGCGCTTCGCAGTCTCAACGATTTCCGCAGTTGATTGATCGATCAGACGATGATCAAACGCTTTCAGGCGGATACGGATTCTTTGGTTCTGCATGAGACCAGAGCTCCAATTATTTTAAACGTAAATGATTACTCCTCATACCCATTTCGATTGATGGGAGAGTGTAATCGTTCTTAACATAACCCCCATATCGGGAGTATTGTCGACCGACAAGTAAACTTATCAGCCAGCTGATTCTTATCGAATCAGACTTACCAAGATTAGGTAAGCCCGCGCATTATACGTAAACAGGGAGAATAAGCAACAGACATTACCAAATGGAGTGCTTTTATTTTGCACTGCCGTCAACTCGTTCCATCACCCACCTCATCACCTGAGTTTCAGGATCATTTATTGGCGGGCTGTATTACAACTGGGTGAGATATCAACATCCCGTTTCAGTCTTGATTCATAATGAATTCAGTTGGTCATTGCCTCTTCAGGCGCCAATATCATCCGTCATAAAAGATGTTATGACTTTGAATTAGCTAACGGGAGCATTCTTTGTACTATCCAATTTTATATGAAGTCCAGTTTCAGGGAGTCGCCCGCAGTGTAGCTGCTTTCATCGGCTTTTTGGCCGGTATGTTGCTCAATATCGTAGTTACCCGATTTATTCTAAAGTTTGCTTCGATTCCTATGCCCCCGTTCACTCTGCCCGATATATCTTATGCGACAAGCTCTGATGAACCCGATCTATACCTGAAATCTCCATTGCTTAGACAGATGAATTTTCGAAGGGCCAGCCTGTATTACCGGGACCAGCTTTCATACCGATCCCTTTTTGTCACCGGGAGCTGCACGCTCTTGTTTTTAGGTATGTCCTTTCTCTTCGATAATCCTATGGCCTGGCTGATAGTTTGTCTGTTTTCTTGTTTTCTCATCACATTGAGTGTTATCGACGCTTCAACATTCATTTTACCGGATGCCTTAACACAGCCGTTGCTGTGGCTCGGTCTGATGCTGAGTGCACTCGGTCATGGCGTGCCCGTTGAGTCTGCTATTTTCGGCGCAGTTTCAGGCTACCTGTCTCTTTGGTTTCTTTATTGGTGTTTGAGATTTGTGATAAAGAAAGAGGGGATGGGTTTTGGTGATTTTAAACTACTGGCAGCAATAGGCGCCTGGTCAGGCTGGGAAGCATTGCCTGCTGTATGTACACTGGCGGCATTAATCGGAATTTTTTATGCCGTGGTTTGGGGGAGGTTCTTACGACGGGGTAGTTTGATTCCTTTTGGCCCTGCCCTTTCAATATCTGGACTTCTGATTTACATCAGCCAGAGGAGTGACATTGTCTGGCTGATGTAATCGATTCTGCTATTGGGATGCTTCTTTGAGCTGGGACTGGATGTAGTTTTGTAACCCAATACGCCCAATTAATTCGATCTCAGTTTCGAGCCAATCGATATGGTGCTCTTCATCTGCAAGGATGGTGATCATTAAATCCCGGCTGACATAATCATGGACTGAATCAGCGTAAGCAATCCCTTCTCTCAGGTCTTTGGCCCCATCGAGTTCAAGTAATAAATCTGACTTCAGCATCTCCTCAACATCTTCGCCAATATTGAGCTTTCCGAGATCTTGAAGATTTGGGATGCCTTCGAGGAAAAGTATGCGTTCAATGTAAATATCGGCATGTTTCATTTCGTCGATAGACTCATGGTACTCGATACCATTCAGGCGCATTAAGCCCCAGTTTTTGAACATTCGGGCGTGCAGAAAATACTGGTTAATTGCAACCAGCTCATTTCCAAGAAGTTTGTTGAGATGAGCAATGACTTTTTTATCGCCTTTCATAGGTAACTCCTCCGTTCCGGTATCTAAAGCGTAGATCCGACACAGAGTAAGTCAAAAAAAAGGCACACTTTTTAACGAAGTATTTTTACGCGATGTTTTTGAACTCTGGGATTTGTTGTAATTCATCTTCCATTATCTGTCGTGCAGCCCGCACACATTTTCCACACTGAGTTCCTACTGGAACAAAATTTCTGAGCTGCTGGAACGTTTGTGGCTGGTAACGCCTGACGGCCTGTCTGATCGTTTTATCACTGACCGAATTACATAAACACACGTACATATAAACCACACTTCGTCTAAATCTTAGGTTTACTGTAAATGAGAATGGTTATTATTGCAAATCCTGTTTATGCTCTTTATCTCACAAAAATTAGAAAATAAAAAGGGTGCCGAGGCACCCTTTTTTGCTCTTAATTATCAGCGATTAAGCGATAACTTTAGCAACAACACCAGCGCCTACAGTACGGCCGCCTTCACGGATTGCGAAACGCAGACCGTCATCCATCGCGATTGGGTGGATCAAGGTAACAACCATTTTGATGTTGTCGCCTGGCATTACCATTTCAACGCCTTCTGGCAGTTCGATAGTACCGGTCACGTCAGTTGTACGGAAGTAGAACTGTGGACGGTAGCCTTTGAAGAATGGAGTATGACGGCCACCTTCATCTTTGCTCAGAATATAAACTTCAGATTCGAACTGGGTGTGTGGTTTGATTGAGCCTGGTTTTGCCAGAACTTGACCACGTTCGATATCTTCACGTTTGATACCACGCAGCAGAACACCAACGTTCTCGCCTGCACGGCCTTCGTCCAGCAGTTTGCGGAACATTTCAACGCCAGTACAAGTTGATTTCACGGTATCTTTGATACCAACGATTTCAACTTCTTCGCCGACTTTAACGATACCGCGCTCTACACGACCGGTTACAACTGTACCACGACCGGAGATGGAGAATACGTCTTCGATTGGCAGCAGGAATGGCTTGTCAATTGCACGTTCTGGTTCTGGGATGTAAGAATCCAGGAAGCCAGCCAGTTCAATGATTTTTGCTTCGTAGTCTGCATCGCCTTCCAGTGCTTTCAGCGCTGAACCGCGAACAACCGGAGTGTCATCGCCTGGGAAGTCGTACATAGACAGAAGTTCACGAACTTCCATTTCTACCAGTTCCAGCAGCTCTTCGTCATCAACCATGTCACATTTGTTCAGGAACACGATGATGTAAGGAACGCCAACCTGGCGACCCAGCAGGATGTGCTCACGCGTCTGAGGCATAGGGCCGTCAGTTGCAGCAACAACCAGGATCGCGCCGTCCATCTGAGCAGCACCGGTGATCATGTTTTTCACGTAGTCGGCGTGCCCTGGGCAGTCAACGTGCGCGTAGTGACGGCTTGGGGTGTCATATTCAACGTGTGAAGTGTTGATGGTGATACCACGAGCTTTTTCTTCTGGTGCGTTATCGATCTGGTCGAATGCGCGTGCAGAACCGCCGTAGGTTTTAGCCAGAACGGTAGTGATTGCTGCAGTCAGGGTAGTTTTACCGTGGTCAACGTGGCCGATAGTACCAACGTTAACGTGCGGTTTTGTACGTTCAAATTTTTCTTTAGACACGGCTATATTCCTTACTCTTGTGCTCTCCCTTCATAGAGAGAGCACGGGATCATTGTGTTTAAACCAGTGGCTTATTTGCCACGAGCTTCAATAACGGCCAGGGCCACGTTATTTGGCGCATCATCATACTTCAGGAATTCCATGGAGTAAGATGCACGGCCTTTGGTCAGTGAACGCAGCTGAGTTGCATAACCGAACATTTCGGAAAGCGGAACTTCAGCATGAATCACAACGCCAGTAGCGTTAGATTCTTGGCCTTTCAGCATACCACGACGACGGCTAAGGTCACCGATGACGTCACCGGTGTTCTCTTCCGGAGTTTCTACTTCAACCTTCATGATCGGCTCAAGCAGAACTGGTTTCGCTTTCTTAAAGCCATCTTTGAAGGCGATAGAAGCGGCCAGTTTAAACGCCAGCTCGGAGGAGTCGACATCATGGTAAGAACCGAAGTGCAGACGCACGCCCAGATCGACTACCGGATAACCCGCCAGTGGACCAGACTTCAGCTGTTCCTGGATGCCTTTGTCAATCGCGCCGATGAATTCACCAGGAATTACACCGCCTTTGATTTCGTTGACAAACTCGTATCCTTTCGGATTCGTGCCAGGTTCTAATGGGTACATGTCGATCACAACGTGACCATACTGACCACGACCACCAGACTGCTTAGCGTGTTTACCTTCAACATCGGTAACTTTCGCGCGGATAGCTTCACGGTATGCAACCTGCGGCTTACCGACGTTAGCTTCAACGTTAAATTCACGACGCATACGGTCAACCAGGATATCCAGGTGAAGCTCACCCATACCTGCGATGATTGTCTGGCCAGATTCTTCATCAGTCCAAACGCGGAATGATGGGTCTTCTTTTGCCAGACGGCCCAGAGCCAGACCCATTTTTTCCTGGTCAGCTTTGGTTTTTGGTTCTACCGCAACGGAGATTACCGGCTCAGGGAATTCCATGCGTTCCAGGATAATCACATTATCCGGATCACACAGGGTATCACCTGTAGTCACGTCTTTCAGACCGATCGCAGCAGCGATATCGCCCGCACGAACTTCTTTGATTTCTTCACGCTTGTTAGCGTGCATCTGAACGATACGACCCAGACGTTCACGCTGAGATTTCACTGGGTTAAATACAGTGTCACCTGAATTGACGAGACCGGAATAAACACGGAAGAACGTCAAGTTACCCACGAATGGGTCAGTAGCGATTTTGAACGCCAGAGCAGAGAACGGCTCTGAATCGTCAGAATGGCGAACTGCCGGAGTGTCTTTACCGTCGTCCAACAGACCGTTGATAGCTTCAACGTCAGTCGGTGCTGGCAGATACTCAACAACAGCATCCAGCATTGCCTGTACGCCTTTGTTTTTAAACGCAGAACCACAGGTAACCAGGATGATTTCGTTGTTCAGAACGCGCTTACGCAGAGAAGTTTTGATCTCTTCTTCAGTCAGCTCTTCGCCACCAAAGAATTTCTCCATCAGCTCATCAGAGCCTTCAGCTGCGGACTCAACCAGTTTCTGACGCCATTCTTCAGCCAGTTCTTGCATGTTGGCAGGGATTTCTTCGTATTCGAAGGTAACGCCCTGATCAGCTTCGTTCCAGTTGATAGCTTTCATCTTCACCAGGTCAACAACACCGGTGAATTTCTCTTCCGCGCCGATTGCCAATTGCAGTGGCACCGGAGTTGCGCCCAGACGTTTTTCAATCTGGTCAACAACTTTCAGGAAGTTAGCACCCATACGGTCCATTTTGTTAACGAACGCGATACGAGGAACTTTATATTTGTTTGCCTGACGCCATACGGTCTCAGACTGTGGCTGAACACCACCAACAGCACAGTAAACCATTACCGCGCCATCAAGAACACGCATGGAACGTTCAACTTCGATGGTGAAGTCAACGTGCCCTGGGGTGTCGATGATGTTGATGTGGTGTGGTTCGAACTGCTTAGCCATACCTGACCAGAAACAGGTGGTCGCAGCGGACGTGATGGTAATACCACGTTCCTGCTCCTGTTCCATCCAGTCCATGGTGGCTGCGCCATCATGCACTTCACCGATTTTGTGGTTTACACCGGTGTAGAACAGAACACGTTCGGTAGTGGTTGTCTTACCGGCGTCGATGTGAGCACTGATACCAATGTTACGGTAGCGCTCAATGGGTGTTTTACGAGCCATTTGATTCCTCTATAACTAGGACGTTCAAGTTCAGTTAACCCAAGCGGGTTGGCTTCTTGAAGCGCCCGCTTGGTTAGCATAACTACAGCGAAGTGATTACCAGCGGTAGTGGGCGAACGCCTTGTTGGCTTCAGCCATACGGTGAACGTCTTCACGTTTCTTAACTGCAGTACCTTTGTTCTCTGCAGCATCAGAAAGTTCGTTCGCCAGGCGGAGAGCCATGGATTTATCACCGCGTTTACGAGCAGCTTCAACGATCCAACGCATTGCCAGAGCATTACGACGAACCGGACGGACTTCAACTGGAACCTGATAAGTAGAACCACCTACGCGGCGGGACTTAACTTCGACAGTCGGACGAACGTTGTCCAGAGCGACTTCGAAAGCTTCCAGGTGGCCTTTACCGCTACGTTGAGCCAGGGTCTCAAGAGCAGTGTAGACGATTGCTTCTGCAGTAGATTTTTTACCATCTACCATCAGAATGTTTACGAATTTTGCCAGCAGTTCGGATCCGAACTTAGGATCTGGCAGGATTTTACGTTGACCAATGACGCGACGACGTGGCATGGAAATACTCCGTTGTTAATTCAGGATTGTCCAAAACTCTAAGAGTTTATTTTGACAGTAAAGTGAAAATGTTTGGCCTTACTTAACGGAGAACCATTAAGACTTCGGCTTTTTAACGCCGTATTTAGAACGAGATTGCTTACGATCCTTAACGCCTGAACAGTCCAGCGCGCCACGGACGGTGTGATAACGCACACCTGGCAAGTCTTTTACACGACCGCCACGGATCAGGATCACGGAGTGTTCCTGCAGGTTATGACCTTCACCGCCGATGTAGGAGGTAACTTCAAAACCGTTAGTCAAACGCACACGGCAGACTTTACGCAGTGCGGAGTTTGGTTTTTTAGGGGTGGTAGTATATACACGAGTACATACGCCACGTTTCTGCGGGCAAGCTTCCAGCGCTGGAACGTTGCTTTTAGCAACCTTCGTAGAGCGTGGTTTGCGTACCAGCTGATTAATTGTTGCCATTAAAAAGCTCCTGGATTTTGGTTCATAAACTACTTTGTAAACGCGTGATAAATCGCCCCACAAAAAGCATTAGCTAATATGGGGACGCAGAATTTTAGGGCTGACCTAAGAGGGTGTCAAGAAATATACAGCACATCGTTGATTCACCATGCTGTTTGCTGGGTGTGTTTCTCAGTCAGCGCGACGAATCCAGTATAGTCGATCAACGTTATTTTGTGCGAAATTTGACCAACCAATCCTCTGGCCGCCAGATCCTCGCTGAGGACATAGACTGACTGAACATGCTGACTCAGCAGTTCACAGGCTTCACTGTCATGGAGCGCCGCGAGTACTCCATCCTGCATCAGCAAAAGCGCGTCATCCGATGCAATCATCTTAAGAAGCAATGAAAAATCACAATGTTGCGGAGAACTGGAAAGGGTAAAAAGCATGGGATTTCCTGATTTAAAACGTCATCACCACATCGTAACTCGCCAGCCGGTCGCGGATTTCAGCCACAGACAGCGGCTCAACGTCCAGCACCCATTCATGCCCGGCAGATAAACCGCGAGCCTTCAGCGACTCGGTGCAGATAAAGCACTGGTCGACATCATAAAGGGGCAGCACACCGAACGTGGCGATATAATTACGGGCCAGAATTTTTTCAGGCTGCTGTGCAGGCATCAGCTGAAAAACGCCGTCTGCCATAAAAAAGACGCCGATATCTTCGGTAAGCGCTGAGGTGGCAAGCAGCGCATCGAGACCTTCGCGCCCGGCGGAAGAACCATGCGGTCCTTGCGTGAATATAAACGCTACCTTCTTCATTATTGTTCTCTGCAATAGCACATCAGAACTGCACCATACGATCACAGGTCAGCGAAGCTTCAGCAAGGCTGCCCAGGCCGGTCAGATGGAAACCCGGTTGAAGGTTAGTCTGACCGTGCCCCTGATTATGGGCTTCCGTTTCGTCAATCACACCGCGACGCAAAGCCGCAGCAACACAAACATTCAGCGCCACCTGATGATCGGCTGCCATTCTCTGCCAGGATCTCACTAAATCGAATTCATCGGAGGCTGGCGCAGAAAGCAGGTTGCCGTTCAGTACGCCTTCGCGATAGAAAAAAACGCTGTTGAGCTGATGCCCGCTCGCAATGAGCGCCAGTGCGAACTGATAAGCCGCACTGGCTTGCTGAGTTCCATACGCCGGACCGGTTACCAAAAGGCAGTAGCGGAGCTTCAACGTTCGTTCCCCACCAGGTCACCACTTTTAAACTGGCGGATATATAGATATACCGTGTGCTTGGAAATATTCAGACGGTCAGCCACCTGATTAATGGCATCTTTAATATCAAAAATACCTTTTTCATAGAGATTCAGCACAACCTGACGGTTCTTCGCATTGTTAGAAACATTGCGGTCCGCATTCACCTCTTCAATGGTGAATTCCAGCGTCTGAGCGACCAGATCGTCAACCGACGACGCGAAGTTCACCGAAGAAGCGACTTCCTGCGTTTCCGGCGGCATGAAGGTCTGAATGATCTGCGAGAAAGGCACATCAAGATTCATGTTGATGCATAGCAGCCCGATGACACGCTGCTCACGGTTGCGGATGGCGATAGTCACCGACTTCATCAGCACACCGCTTTTAGCACGGGTGAAATAGGCTTTGGAGACATTGCTGTCAGCACCGGTCATGTCATGTAACATGCGCAGCGCGAGATCCGTAATCGGTGAGCCGATTTTGCGGCCGGTATGTTCGCCATTGGCGATGCGAACCGCAGAGCATTTCAGATCTTCCAGTGAATGAAGAACAATTTCGCAGTGCTCACCAATCAGCATAGCAAGCCCGTCCACCACGGCCTCGTATGAAGACAAAATTTCATGGTCGACCTGGCTGAAAGGACGTTGGTCCAGCAAATCCAGATCGCCGGTTTCGCCAGTTATAAGCGAATTAGACATCGAAGCTACCACCCTCTATATCGCGCCTTCCAACGGGAGTCAGAGCGCATTATTCATCGTTCCAGGGTCGTTACTGTATCAAAAGTACAGAAAAAACGGCCTTGCGAGTATATGGATCTGTGACGTTATGCCGGGCAGACAAAAGCGTCAAGTTATCATCATAGAGTAACCGCAATAAAATGAGGGGCTGGTTCAAATAAAAGTTACTGACGAAAAAAAACCGCCGCATTAAGCGACGGTTTCATGCAGCAACTGTGCGGTAGCTTAGTTAGCTTTCGGCGCAGCTTCGGCTTCAGCAGGTTTTTCAGCAGCTTTTGTATCAGCTTTTGGCGCTGCTTTCACGTCCAGCAGTTCAACATCGAACACCAGAGTGGAGTTAGCCGGGATCCCCGGGACGCCAGTTTTGCCGTAAGCCAGTTCTGGTGGGATGACCAGCTTGATTTTGCCGCCTTTCTTGATGTGTTTCAGGCCTTCGGTCCAGCCTGGGATAACACCGTCAAGACGGAAGGACAGTGGCTCGCCACGAGTATAAGAGTTATCGAACTCAGTCCCGTCGGTCAGGGTGCCTTTGTAGTTAACAACAACGGTATCGCTGTCTTTCGGCGCTGCGCCGGTACCTGGTTTCTCTACCTGATACAGCAAACCAGATTCAGTTTTCTTCACGCCTTTTTCTTTGGCGAAATCAGCACGGAATTTGTCGCCTTTGTCAGCGTTAGCTTTAGCGTCCTGCTCCATTTTAGCCTGTGCAGATGCTTTCACACGGCCTTCGAAGGTTTGCAGAGTTTGCTCGATTTCCTGGTCAGACAGTTTGCTTTTGTTTGCAAACGCGTCCTGAACACCGGCGATCAGCTGGTCTTTATCGAGTTTGATGCCCAGTTTTTCTTGTTCTTTCAGTGAATTGTCCATGTAACGGCCCAGAGATGCACCCAGTGCATACGCTGCCTGCTCGTCATCACTTTTGAACTTGGTCTTATCTGTTGCTGCCGGTGCAGCTGCAGCGGCTGGCGCAGGGGCAGCAGCGGCCGGTGCTGTGGCTTCAGCAGCCATAACCTGAGTGGCATTCAGGGCGATCGCCATGGTAGTTGCCAGCAGAGTTACTTTAAACAGTGATTTCATCCATTTCTCCAAGACCAGAAGTGTGTGACCTCTGGTAATAATTACGAAAGTTCGGCGGTTACTATAACTGTCCGTCTCACGACAAAACAATCTCTATACACGCCATTAGCGTCTTATTCCGACCTTTTTTGCATCAATTAGTTTCCTAAAATTATCAGGGCGTACAGATAAAGCGCCGCAGGTCAGGCAATCAGGCGGGTTTACGGGTAGAATCGCCAGTCTACAATACAGAATGAGGTTCCGGTCAGCGCTCAATCTGAGAGGCTTGGGACGCACAATGAGGGAATGATGATGGACTCAAACACCGTTGAACAACGTCTGGAGATGCTGGAAAACAAGCTGGCTTTTCAGGAAATTACTATCGAAGAGCTCAATCTGATCGTCACCCAGCATCAGCTGGAAATGAGCAGATTGCATGATCACCTGCGCCTGCTGACAGACAAGCTTCGCGCCAGTCAGCCGTCAATGATTGCCGATCAGTCGGAAGAAACGCCGCCGCCGCATTATTGATGCTGTTTCCGACGCAACAAAAAGGCGCCCTTCCGGCGCCTTTCGTTTTTATCGCTTTGCAGGCAAAGTGATCAGTGGCAACCACAGCCGCCGTTGCCGCCACAACCGCCTTTTTTACCGTGATCATGGTCGTGGCCGTGGCCACCGCAGCAACCGTCACCGTGTTCATGGTCGTGACCATGATCATGGCCGTGTTCGCCGTGAACGTGGCCGTGAGCCAGTTCTTCTTCAGTCGCTTCGCGGATAGCAACAACTTCAACGTGGAAGTTCAGATCCTGACCCGCCAGCATGTGGTTACCGTCAACCACAACGTGGTCGCCGTCAACTTCAGTGATTTCGACAGGAACCGGGCCCTGATCGGTGTCAGCCAGAAAACGCATGCCAACTTCCAGCTCGTCAACGCCCATGAAGACGTCTTTCGGTACGCGCTGAACCAGGTTTTCGTCGTAGTTTCCGTAAGCGTCGTTTGCGCCTACATGCACATCGAACACATCACCAACAGCATGACCATCAAGTGCAGTTTCCAGACCGGAGATCAGGGAACCATGGCCGTGCAGGTAATCCAACGGTGCGCTCACCGGAGATTCGTCAACCAACACACCGTCTTCTGTACGTACCTGATATGCCACACTGATGACCAGGTCTTTTGCTACTTTCATGATAACTCCTACCGTTGGATACTCAATTTGTTGTCTGCGAACGTTTCGGGAACGATCGCTACTTCGCTTAAGGTTAATTCAGTGACGGCGTCTTTTGGATGAGATCATCCTGAAAAGCACCGCCGGATAAATTTGGCGAAGAGTGTAACGGAAATCCGCGTCTCTGTACTTAACAGCATAAAAAAACGCGAGCGATAACGCTACTTCGGATCGAAAATACCAATCACCTGCTCTTCCGGGCGCAGCTTCTTACTGACCTGCGCGTCGGTCTGCCGCTGGTGGTGTCCGCACTTCACGCACTCCACCACTTCGACCTGATCTTCCTGCCATAAAGCCAGTGTATCCATCGCCTTACATTTCGGACACACCGCACCAGCGATGAAACGTTTACGGGTAGACGCCATGTTAATTCTCCTGAAATTTTCGACATTGCTTCCGGTCATTTTTCATTCAGACGGCACAAAAAATTTTCGTCTGCCGGACTATTCATCATCGTCCCAGCCGTCAAGCTGACGCCGTTCGTTGTGCATTTCGCTCTGGAAGATATCTTCCAGCTCACGCCGCGCTTCTTTCACGCGGGAAATCTGCGCCACGTCGCCGCGGTTTTGCGGCACCAGTTCACGCAGCATCCGCATATCAAGACGGCGGAAATGCTGCTGAGCACGGTAGGCGCTGTGCGGATGCATGCCCAACGTCACCAGCGCCTTTTTCCCTAACTCCAGCGCACTGGAAAACGTCTCGCGGGAGAAGTTCGCCACACCGGCCTGCAACAACTCATGTGCTTCAACACGCCCCCGGGCGCGGGCAAGAATATTCAGATGCGGAAAATGCTGCTGGCAAAGATGCACGATGGTCATCGTATCTTCCGGCTCATCGCAGGTAATCACGATCGACTTCGCTTTTTCCGCGCCAGACGCCCTGAGCAATTCCAGTTCAGTTGCATCGCCGTAATACACTTTGTAGCCATAAGTCCGCATCAGCCCGACGGCGCTGATATCGCGCTCCAGCACGGTAATCCGCATTTTGTTCGCCATAAGCAGACGGCCAATCACCTGCCCGAAACGCCCGAACCCGACAATAATCACCTGCGGTTCATCATCCTGCACAAAGTGTTTTTCATCGCTTTCTTCACCGTCGTTGTAGCGGCGAACCAGAATGCGATCCACCCACTGCATCAGCAGCGGCGTGGTCATCATTGATAACGTCACCACCACCAGCAACAGCGAAAGCTGCGAGGAAGAAATGACTTTCTGCGCCCCCGCAGCCGAGAACAGTACGAAGGCAAACTCCCCGCCCTGACTGAGAACGGCAGAAAACTGCAACCTAACCGACGTCCGCAATCCAAAAATCCGCGAAAGCGCGTAAAGCACAGCGCCTTTGACGGTCACGAGAATAATGACGCCCGCCAGCACCAGCAGAATATGGGTGTAAAGCACGCCGAGATTGAGCGCCATGCCGACGGAAATAAAGAACAGCCCGAGCAGTAAACCCTTAAACGGCTCTATCGCGATTTCCAGTTCGTGCTGATATTCACTTTCGGCCAGTAAAATACCGGCGATGAACGTTCCGAGCGCCATCGAAAAGCCCAGCGTATCCATAAACAGCGCGGAACCGAGGACCACGAGAAGCGCCGCCGCCGTAAAAACTTCGCGGACGCCAGAGGCCACAATCAGCCGGAAGATTGGCCGCAGCAGATAGCGCCCGCCGATCAGCATGCCGCCGAAAGCCAGCACTTTCATGCCGATCATTTCCCAGTTATTGCTGCCTTCAGAACCGCCCGCCAGAATGGGGATCAGCGCCAAAGCAGGGATTACCGCGATATCCTGAAACAGCAGCACGGCAAAACCCAGCTGACCGCCTTCATTACGCGTCATGCCCTTGTCGCGCATCAGCTGCAACGCCATCGCCGTTGATGACATCGCCAGCCCGATGCCGCCGATCACCGCCGCCTGCCAGGAGAATTTCGTCAGCCACAATAAACCGCCGAGCACCAGCGCGGTCAGAATCACCTGCCCGGCGCCGACGCCAAAAATTTGCCGCCGCAGCGCCCACAGTTTTCCCGGATTCAGCTCCAGCCCGATGATAAACATCAGGAACACTACGCCCAGCTCGGAGAAATGCAGAATTTCATCGACGTCGCGGATAAAGCCCAGCCCCCACGGGCCGATGGCGATCCCGGCCAGCAAATAACCGAGCACCGCGCCAATCCCTAAACGCTGGGCAACAGGAACTGCAACCACGGCCGCGAATAAAAACAGCAAGATCGCGGCGGGTAAATTTGAACCGTCCATCAGGCAATCCCTCCGTTCGGCAGCGGGGATTTCAGCCATTCGCCATAAGCTTCGGCGTGGCTTTGCAGCACATCAGGTTTCTGACGGCGCGCCCAGTAAATGATAATCGGCGTCATCCAGTGCATATGGCACATCGCCGACGTCAGCTCGAACGGACGCATAATGTCGGACATCGGGTAACGGTTATATCCGCCCGCTTTATACGCCCCTTCCGGCTCGCCGGTGGTCACAACCGAACGCCAGTATTTTCCGTTCAGCGCATTCCCGCCAGCACCACTGGCAAAACCGCGCGCCAGAACGCGATCCATCCACTCTTTCAGCAGCGCCGGGCAACTGTAGGTATAAAGAGGATGTTGGAAAACAATCACTTTGTGGTCGCGGAGCAATTGCTGCTCGCGATGAATATCAATAAAAAAATCAGGATAGTGAGCGTACAAATCATGCACAGTGACATGTCCGAGCTGCTGGGCTTGTTGCAGTAAAACGCGGTTGGCGACCGAATCGGGTGATTCCGGGTGAGCGTAAAGCAGCAAAACCTTTGGTGGCTGCGACATCAATACCTCCAAAGCGTCGTCAGGGTGCGGTTTTTCCGTTACCATGCTTCGCAAAGACTAAATGGGACGCGATACGTCTTGTTTAAATCATTATCATGACAATTTAACATACTCTCAACACGGCGCTTTATGATTGTTTTCTCCTCCTTACAAATCCGACGCGGCACCAATGTGCTGCTGGACAACGCGTCTGCGACTATCAATCCCGGCCAGAAAGTCGGATTGGTGGGCAAAAATGGCTGCGGTAAATCCACCCTGATTTCCCTGTTAAAAGGTGAAATGAGCGCCGATGCCGGCAACCTGACGTTTCCGTCTAACTGGGCGCTGGCCTGGGTGAATCAGGAAACGCCAGCGCTTGACGAACCGGCGATAGAGTATGTTATCGACGGCGATCGCGAATTTCGTCAGTTAGAATCCGAATTACAGCACGCCAATGAGCGTGATGATGGCCACGCTATCGCCACACTGCACGGCAAGCTCGATGCGATTAATGCCTGGACGATCCCGGCGCGTGCCGCCAGCCTGCTCAGCGGTTTAGGCTTTACCCAGAATCAGTTGCAGCAGCCGGTGAAATCCTTCTCCGGTGGCTGGCGTATGCGCCTGAACCTGGCGCAGGCGCTGATTTGTCGTTCTGATTTACTGCTGCTCGACGAACCGACCAACCACCTGGATTTAGACGCCGTCATCTGGCTGGAAAAATGGCTGAAAGGCTATACCGGGACGCTGGTCCTGATTTCCCATGACCGCGATTTCCTGGATCCGATTGTCGATAAAATCCTGCATATCGAACAGCAATCGCTGAACGAATACACCGGCAACTACTCGTCTTTCGAACGTCAGCGTGCGACCAAACTGTCGCAACAGCAGGCATTGTTTGAAAGTCAGCAGGAAAAAGTGGCGCATCTGCAAAGTTATATCGACCGTTTCCGTGCGCAGGCGACCAAAGCCAAGCAGGCGCAAAGCCGTATCAAAATGCTGGAACGCATGGAACTGATTGCACCGGCACACGTCGACAATCCTTTTCATTTTAGCTTCCGTTCGCCGGAAAGTTTGCCCGATCCGCTGCTGCGTATGGAAAAAGTCAGCGCCGGTTATGGTGACACCACCATTCTGGAGTCGATCAAACTGAATCTGGTGCCGGGATCGCGTATCGGCTTACTGGGCCGTAACGGTGCCGGTAAATCGACGCTGATCAAACTACTGGCCGGTACCATGCCGCCGCTTCAGGGCGATATCGGTCTGGCGAAAGGCGTTAAGCTCGGTTACTTCGCCCAGCATCAGCTGGAGTTTTTACGTGCTGAAGATTCACCGTTGCAACATCTGGTGCGTCTGGCGAACAAAGAAACCGAACAGCAGTTGCGCGATTATCTCGGCGGATTTGGTTTCCACGGCGACAAAGTCACTGATCCGACCGGACGTTTCTCCGGCGGCGAAAAGGCGCGTCTGGTGCTGGCGCTCATCGTCTGGCAGCGCCCTAACCTGCTGCTGCTCGATGAACCGACCAACCACCTGGATCTCGACATGCGGCAGGCGCTGACCGAAGCATTAATCGACTTCGAAGGCGCGATGGTTGTGGTTTCGCATGACCGTCACTTACTGCGTTCGACTACCGACGATTTGTATCTGGTTCACGGCGGCAAAGTGGAACAGTTCGACGGCGATCTGGAGGATTATCAGCAATGGCTGGTGGATATTCAGCGTCAGGAAAGCCAGCAGGATGCACCGGCCAAAGACGGGGGCGTGAACAGCGCGCAGTCGCGTAAAGATCAGAAGCGCCGCGAAGCCGATTTCCGCAACCAGACTCAGCCGCTGCGTAAGCAAATCACCAAACTTGAAGCGCAGATGGAAAAACTCAGCACTGAGCTGGCGACCATTGAAGAGCGTCTGGCCGATTCCGCGATTTATGACAACAGCCGTAAAGTCGAACTGACCGAATGTCTGCAACAGCAGACCAAAGTCAAAGGCGCGCTGGAAGAAACCGAAATGACCTGGCTCGATGCGCAGGAGCAACTGGAAGAAATGTCGAAAGCACTTGATCTCGACTAGTTGTTTTGTAAACCATCATTTATGAAAAAGGAGCCGCGAGGCTCCTTTTTGCATTGCATCTCAGTGCCAGATCAACAATACGCAGGCCGCGGTGAGAATACCCATCGCGATGTTAAAGGTGTACCACGCGCGCTTACTGCGCAGCAGGCGCCCAATCACCGTACCGAATCCGAGCCAGATAATCCCGGAAACCAGATTCACCAGGAACATCCCGAGGCTGATACCGGCAATCGAATGGTTGTATGCCTCGCCCGCCAGACTGAAACTGGCAACCGCGCCAAGTCCCATCAGCCAGGCTTTCGGGTTGAGGAATTGCAACAGCCAGCCCTGATATAAACGGATTGGCTTCGGTGGCGGTGCGCCGGTTTCCAGCGTTTCATAGGCAGACGTGGCAATTTTCCACGCCAGCCACAGCAGATACAGGCTCCCGGCAATTTTGAGGAAAAGGTGTAACGCCGGATAAACCGTAATCAGCCCGCCGACACCGAAGGCCACCAGCAGCAAAATACTTTGCATGCCGAGCATAATGCCCACCATCAGCCAGATTGAGCGGAAAAAACCGAAGTTAGCGCCAGACGTGGTTAACAACATATTGTTCGGGCCTGGGGTGATAGCAGCGACCCATAAAAATCCGAGCATTGAGAAAAATAAACCGAGTTCCATTTAATTTGGGTACTCCGACCCGAAAGATGTGCGATAGCATTGAAGCTAACAGCGTGATATTGATCGCACAAGAGCCTCTTAAGAGAAATTTATTCATCTTATGGTTGAATCCTTTCGTCCCCTGCGCGGGGGCAGTAATCCGCACATCCAGACGCTGTTACCGCGTCTGGTGCGCCGTCATGCAAAGCTCAAACCTCACTGGCAAAGACTGGATACGCCGGACGGCGATTTTCTGGATCTCGCGTGGAGTGAAGATCCGGAAAAGGCGCGGCATAAACCACGCATGATCTTGTTTCACGGGCTGGAAGGCAGTTTTTACAGCCCGTACGCTCACGGATTATTACAGGCGTGGAAAGACAAAGGCTGGCTCGGCGTCGTGATGCATTTTCGCGGATGCAGCGGCGAACCCAATAAACTTCAGCGCATTTATCATTCCGGTGAAACCGAAGATGCCCGCTTTTTCATCCGCTGGCTCAATGAAACTTATGGCGAAGTGCCGACCGGTGCCGTGGGCGTTTCGCTCGGCGGCAATATGCTGGCGTGTTATCTCGGGCAGGAAGGCGAAAATTGCACACTCCAGGCGGCGGTTGTGGTATCTGCACCACTGATGCTGGAGCCTTGCGCCTACCGGCTGGAACAAGGTTCATCAAGGATTTATCAGCGATATTTACTCGACCAGCTCAAAGGTAATGCCTCGCGCAAACTGGCAAAATATCCGGGAACACTGCCCGTCACGCTGTCGCAGTTGAAAGCCATGCGCCGTATCCGTGATTTCGATGATGCCATCACCTCAAAAGCGCACGGTTTTACCGACGCGCTGGATTATTACCGCCGGTGCAGCGGTATGCCGCTGCTGGCGCAGGTCAGAACGCCGTTGCTGATTATCCACGCCAAAGACGATCCGTTTATGACGCCGGACGTCATCCCGAAAGCAGAAGATTTACCGGCTTGCGTGGAATATCAGTTAACAGAACATGGCGGGCATGTCGGCTTTGTTTCCGGCAGCCTGCGACACCCGAAAATGTGGCTGGAACAACGCATTCCGGCCTGGATCGCCCCGTATTTAGAATCAAAGACAAAGGAAGCAATAAAGTGATTATCCCCTGGCAGGAACTGGACGCCGAACTGCTCACCAGTGTGGTGGAGTCTTTCGTATTGCGCGAAGGCACCGATTACGGTGAGCAGGAACGTTCTCTGGAGCAAAAAGTCGATGATGTTAAACGCCAGCTGAAAAGCGGCGAGATTGTGCTGGTCTGGTCAGAATTGCATGAAACGTTAAATATCATGCCCCGGGGCCAGTTCCGCGCCGGGCATGAAGAAATGCCGCAGGACTGGTGATCTCACCCCACTTTCAGCCCAAGCTCACCGGAAATCGCGGCCGCGGTTTCCTTCAGCGGTTTCAGCAGGGCTTCTTCGCCGATCACGCCGAGTTTTGCCGTCGAGAGTGAAATCGAGACGGCGTACGTCACGCGCCGGTGGATATCAAACACAGGCACCGCCAGACAGGATACGCCAAGCTCATTTTCTTCCCTGTCCATCGCCAGGCCCTGTTCGCGGATCTGTGCCAGCTCTTTGTCCATCTCTTTCAGGCTGACAATCGTATTGCGGGTCAGCGGCTGGATCTGTTCGCTGTGACTTTCCCAGTAAGCCGGCACGTAATCCTGATGCCCGTATGCCATGTAGATTTTGCCCATCGCCGAGCAATACAGCGGCATATGCTGGCCAATGTAGGCGCGGGTTCGCAGCATTCCGGTGGTCGGTTCCAGCTTGTAAATCAGAATGGCGTGGTCGTCTTCCCGGCTGGAGAAATTAACGGTTTCGCCAGTCGCGATATTCAGTGCTTCAAGATGGGGCGCGGCGACGTGGATAATATTCAGGGAAGACAGTGACTTCTGGCCGACAGAAATAAATTTGGTGGTTAAGCGATAACTTCCTGCCGCCGGAGCAGGCGTGACATAACCGCAGGATTGCAGCCCCTGAAGTAAACGGTGAACCGTGCTTTTATTCAGTTCCGCCAGTTCAGAAAGATGCGCCAGCGGGCAGCCGTTCGGGTAATTGCTGAGGATTTCGATCAGCTGTAACCCACGGAACAGGCTCTGACTTCCTGCCGGTTTATCTTTGCCCTGTTCGTTCTCTGCGTCTTTCATACCTTGAAGAATTCCCGTTGTGCCGATGGCGTTTCAATCCTGAACCGATGGTATAGCAAACTTCCTTCACACGCGAAATAACTCCTTTTCCCTGCCTGCTTTTTGACTTGCCTAAAATGTGTCCTTCATCACGAACCGGACATGAATTTTTTATCCAACTGATTTTAAAGCGTTTTAAAAATACCCGGATGGATTGTTATCCGTACCGGACAAGAGTAGATTTTTGAAATCATATTCCACATAGTGAAATATAGAGATCTAAAAACAACCAAACATTTAACAATCTCACCGGAGAAAGGTATGAAACTGAGCTTTGAAACGTTGCAAAAGGAGTTCAAAAGGGTGCTTATCGCGCGCCACGTCAAACCTGACGTCGCAGATGAATGCGCCACGATGTTTGCCCAAACCACAGAGTCCGGCGTGTATTCCCACGGCGTAAACCGTTTCCCGCGCTTCATTCAGCAACTGGATCAGGGTGACATTCACCCGGACGCCGTGGCGAAGAAAATCCTGTCGCTGGGCGCCATTGAACAGTGGGATGCGCAGCGCTCAATCGGCAATCTGACGGCGAAAAAAATGATGGATCGCGCCATCTCTCTGGCCTCCGACCACGGCATCGGGCTGGTGGCGTTACGCAATGCCAACCACTGGATGCGCGGCGGAAGTTACGGCTGGCAGGCGGCAGAAAAAGGTTACATCGGGATTTGCTGGACGAACTCCATCGCGGTTATGCCACCGTGGGGCGCAAAAGAATGCCGCATCGGCACGAACCCGCTGATCGTCGCCATCCCCGGCTCGCCGATCACCATGGTGGATATGTCGATGTCGATGTTCTCCTACGGTATGCTGGAAGTGAACCGTCTCGCAGGCCGTGAACTGCCGGTCGACGGCGGCTTCGACGACAACGGCCAGCTGACCCGCGAGCCCGGCGTTATAGAAAAGAACCGGCGCATTTTGCCGATGGGCTACTGGAAAGGTTCCGGTTTATCCATTGTGCTGGACATGATTGCCACTCTGCTTTCCGACGGCGCGTCCGTGGCGGAAGTCACCGAAGACAACTCGGATGAATACGGGATTTCGCAGATTTTCATCGCCATCGAAGTTGACCGCCTGATTGACGGCGCGACCCGCGATGCAAAACTCCGGCGCATTATGGATTACGTCACCACCGCCGAACGCAATAATCCGGACGAAGCCGTGCGCCTGCCGGGCCACGAATTCACCCGCCTGCTGGCAGAAAACCGCCGCAACGGGATCACCGTCGATGACAGCGTTTGGGCGAAAATTCAGGCCTTATAAGGAGCTGGCTCATGATATCCGGACATATCAGCAACCCGTATCCCTGTACGTTTCCCGCAGCGATTGAGAAGGCACTGAATTTTCTACGCACCACGGATTTTCGCGCTCTGGAAACCGGCGTCGTCGAAATTGAAGGCAGGGATATTTATGCGCAGATCCTCGATCTGACGACCAAAGAGAAAACGGAAAATCAGCCCGAAGTTCACCGTCGTTATATTGATATTCAATTTTTAGCCTGGGGCAATGAAATTATTGGTTATGCCGCCGACCGGGGGAATAATCTAATATCTCAGTCATTGCTTGAAGAACGAGACATTATTTTTTATCACGACATGGAAAACGAATCCGAAATTATCATGATACCGGGAACCTACGCCATATTCTTCCCGCAGGATGTTCACCGCCCGGCGTGTATTCATCATACCGTCAGTAATATCCGAAAAATTGTCGTCAAAGTAAAAGTGGATAAACTCGGGTAACCGTCAGGATAAAACAGTTCGGGAAGACAGTTAATTCAATGGGGAAATATCTATGCAAAAGCATGCAGGCTTTATTGTCGGCGCTTATCCTTGCGCGCCCTCTTTTCATCAGCGAAATGAAAATGAAGAAAGCGAATTCTGGCGCAAGCTGGCCGATATTCCGGGGATCCGTGGAATAGAACAACCTTGTCTTGAAACGTTACATCCGTATGGCGATGAATGGTTATTCCGCCATCTGCCTGACGAGTGGGACATCGTGGTGACCGGGGTGATGGAAACCATGCGCAGGCGCGGAACCTTGCCGGGCTTCGGGCTGGCGTCCGAAGACGCTGAACAGCGTCGCGCCTGTGTTGGCTATTACCGCCACATTTTCGAAAAGGTTGAGCAGACCAATACGCGCGTTGGCAGAAACAAAGTGCTGGCCGTGGAGTTGCAGTCCGCGCCGCTGGCTGGCACACAAAATGTCAGTCTTGCCGCGCGCTGTTTTACGGAGTCCCTGAAGGAAATCCTGAGCTGGGACTGGCCGTGCGGGCTGGTTATCGAGCATTGCGATGCGCTGGATAAACCGGCTTCACGCAAAGGTTTTCTGCCGCTGGCGCACGAACTGACGGCGATTGCTGAGGCCAAAGCTTACACCGGGAAAACGGCCGGAGTGTGTATCAACTGGGCGCGTTCCGCCATTGAAGGCCGCAATACGTCCCTGCCGCTGGAACATCTGCAAATCAGCCAGCAGGCCGGTGTTCTTCAGGCGCTGATGTTCTCGGGCACCACCCGCGAAGGTGTTTATGGCGACTGGCAAGATCTGCACGCACCGTTTGCGCCGTTCGCAGGCAGTGAAGCGGAATGTCAGGAAAGCCTGATGACCGTCGATATTGCCGCCGAAATGTTCCGGCACGCACCACCGGAATCCCTGAACTTCTCGGGAATTAAATTACTGGAAATTAATGCCAGCGCCGGCGTGGATCATCGTATTGCTATTTTGCAGGACGGTATTAAGGCCATGAATCTGGCAATCAATAAAAAATAACAATCATAAAATAGCGACATCTTATTTTACACCACATCCCTTTTTTCTGAGGGGAAACCCGCTCGTCTGTTAAACGGGCTCTGTAACTCATTATTAAGGTAATAAGTTATGAATAAGAACTCTGACACTCTGCAAAGCAATCGTTCATTAAAAGAAATACCCAAACAGCGCTGGCTTAGAATTATTCCACCAATCCTGATTGCCTGTATTATCTCTTATATGGACAGGGTAAATATTGCCTTTGCCATGCCGGGCGGAATGGACGCTGAATTAGGCATTACCGCATCAATGGCCGGGCTGGCTGGCGGCATATTCTTCCTCGGGTATTTATTCCTTCAGGTACCAGGCGGGAAAATCGCGGTTCACGGCAGTGGTAAGAAATTCATCGGCTGGTCACTGGTTGCGTGGGTCATTATTTCGATTCTCACCGGCCTGGTCACCAATCAGTATCAGCTGCTCTTCCTGCGCTTCTCGCTGGGCGTTGCAGAAGGCGGCATGCTGCCGGTCGTACTGACGATGATCAGCAACTGGTTCCCCGATGCCGAACGCGGCAGGGCGAACGCGATTGTGATCATGTTCGTGCCCATCGCCGGGATCATCACCGCTCCCCTCTCCGGCTGGATCATCAGCGCACTCGACTGGCGCTGGCTGTTCATCATTGAAGGGTTGCTTTCCGCCGCCGTTCTGGCGATGTGGGTGCTGACCGTTTGTGACCGCCCGCAGGAGGCGCGCTGGATTTCGCCCGAAGAAAAAAACTGGCTGATATCGACGCTGGCCGCCGAACAGAAAGCCATAGCGGGGAAAGAAGTCAGAAACGCCTCGCTCGGCGCGGTGCTGGCCAACCGGACGATGTGGCAGCTTATCGCCCTGAATTTCTTCTATCAGACCGGCATTTACGGCTACACCCTGTGGCTGCCGACCATCCTGAAAGAGCTGACACATTCCACTATGGGCCAGGTCGGCGTCCTCGCGATCCTGCCTTACATCGGCGCCGTGGCGGGCATGCTGCTGTTCTCCTCGCTGTCTGACCGCACCGGCAAACGCAAATTGTACGTGTTCCTGCCCCTCCTCGGCTTTGCAGCCTGCATGTTCCTGTCGGTGATGCTGAAAAACACCGTCTGGCTTTCGTATGCCGCGCTGGTTGGCTGCGGTTTCTTCCTGCAATCCGCCGCCGGTGTTTTCTGGACCATTCCCGCCAAGCTTTTCAGCGCGGAAATGGCCGGTGGCGCACGCGGTGTGATTAACGCGCTGGGCAATCTGGGCGGATTCTGCGGGCCGTATGCCGTCGGTTTGCTCATCACGTTCTACAGCAAAGATGCCGGTGTTTATTGTCTGGCGATCTCGCTCACGCTGGCGGCACTGATGGCATTGCTGTTGCCCGCACGGTGTGACGTTCCGGCGCAATCGGCGAACCAATTACCCGACAGCCGTCCGACAGCAGCCTGAGGAAATACGATGAACGCTTCATCCGGAGAATACTGGTTAGGGATCGACTGCGGCGGCACCTACCTCAAGGCAGGATTGTACGATCACACGGGGCAGGAGTCTGGCGTTTGCCGCCAGTCCCTGCCGGTTCTGAGCGACCATCCCGGCTGGGCCGAGCGTGACATGCCTGCGCTGTGGGCGTCGTGCGTCAGCTGTATTGCCGCGCTGCTGCGCCAGCAAAACGTCAGCGGCAATCAGGTGAAAGGCATCGGCATTTCTGCGCAGGGCAAAGGCTTATTCCTGCTGGATAAAGCCGGAAATCCGCTGGGCCGGGGGATTTTGTCCTCCGACCGCCGCGCCGGTGATGTGGTCAGCGCCTGGCAGCGTGACGGCTTGCATCAGCAAATCTATCCGCTGACCCGTCAGGCGCTGTGGGCCGGGCATCCGGTGTCATTGCTGCGCTGGATAAAACTGCATCAGCCGGAGCGTTATCAGCAAATTGGCACGGTAATGATGGCGCACGATTATCTGCGTTATTGCCTGACCGGCGTGCGCGGTTGCGAAGAAACCAACATCTCCGAATCCAATCTGTACCACATGGCGAATGGCGGTTACGACGCACGGCTGGCTGAAATGTTAGGGATTGCCGATATCAGCGCAGCGCTGCCGCCGGTGGTGGGTTCGGCGGAAATCTGCGGAACCGTGACGCCAGACGTCGCGGCGCTGACCGGATTAACCGCAGGCACGCCGGTGGCTGGCGGATTATTCGATGTGGTCTCTACCGCGCTTTGCGCTGGACTTCACGACGAATTCACCCTGAATGCGGTGATGGGCACGTGGGCGGTCACCAGCGGAATATCAGCGGAAATGGAGGCGCAGGAAAATCATCCGTACGTTTATGGCCGCTACGCTGGCGGCGAAGGCTATCTCATCCACGAAGCCAGCCCGACGTCCTCCGCTAATCTCGAATGGCTCAACCAGCAAACCGGCGGCATGGCGTTTGACGAGATTAACCGCGCCGTCAGCGCCCTGCCGAAAGCCGCAACCGACGTTCTGTTCCTGCCCTTCCTTTATGGCAGCAATCAGGGTGTGGAAATGACCGCCGGATTCTATGGCCTGCAATCACTGCACCATCGCGGCCATTTGTTGCAGGCGGTTTACGAAGGCGTGGTGTTCAGCCATATGACGCACCTTAACCGCATGCTCGAACGCTTTCCGCAGGCGAAAACCCTGCGCGTCACCGGCGGTCCGGCGCGTTCAGAGGTCTGGATGCAGATGCTGGCCGACGTCAGCGGCATGCCGGTGGAACTCCCTCAGATCGAAGAAACCGGCTGTCTGGGCGCGGCGCTGGCGGCGATGGTCGGCACCGGCGTGTATCCCACTTTCGCGCGGGCCCAGCGCCATCTGCATTTTGCCGTGAGGCGCCTGGAACCCGACGTCGGTGCGCAGATGGCCTATCAGAAAAAATCACAACGTTACCAGTTCCTGATCGACGCACTGGGCGGTTTCCACGCCCGATGCGCGGCGGCTGACTCACAGGAAAAAACTCATCATGACTAAACCTCTGCTCCAGCTGGCGCTGGATCATACCGACCTTCCGGCCGCGCTGCGCACCGCGAAGGCGCTGAAAAATCACGTCGACATCATCGAGGCGGGCACCATTTTGTGTCTCTGCGAAGGATTGCAGGCCGTAGAAATGCTGCGTGAACTTTGCCCGTATAAGATTCTGGTGGCCGACCTGAAAGTGGCCGACGCCGGAGAAACACTGGCGCTGGAGGCATTTCAAGCCGGGGCTAACTGGATGACGGTGATTTGCGCCGCACCACTGGCGACGGTTATCAAAGCGCACGACGTGGCGAAAACGTATCAGGGTGAAATCCAGATAGAACTTTTCGGCAACTGGACGATGCAGGATGCGCGCGACTGGCACGCGGCGGGGATCCGTCAGGCGATTTACCACCGCGGACGCGACGCGCAGGCCAGCGGACAAACCTGGGGCCAGCAGGATCTGGATCGCATGAAACAGCTGTCGGATATCGGCCTGCGCCTTTCCGTCACCGGCGGCATCACGCCTGCGGATTTACCACTGTTCCGCGATATCGACGTGCAGGCGTTCATCGCCGGACGCGCGTTATCCGACGCAACGCAACCCGCGCAGGTCGCGCAGGCTTTTCACCAGCAAATCAGCGCAATCTGGGGAGCAACGGCATGAGAAAACATCCGCTGGGCATCTATGAAAAAGCGCTGCCCAAACATCTGAGCTGGCCGGAAAGACTGGCGCTGGCGAAAAGCTGCGGCTTTGATTTTGTTGAAATGTCGGTGGATGAAACCGATGAGCGCCTGTCGCGCCTCGACTGGAGCATCACGCAACGCGTCGCGCTGGTCGAAGCGATGATGGAAATCGGTGTCTCCATTCCGTCGATGTGCCTTTCCGCACACCGCCGTTTTCCGTTCGGCAGCCACGATGAAAGCGTCCGCGAACGTGCACGGGAAGTGATGACCAAAGCCATCAAACTGGCGCGCGACCTAGGGATCCGCACCTTACAGCTGGCCGGTTATGACGTGTATTACGAAGCGTCCGACGCAGGTACCCGCGAACGATTTGCCGAAGGGCTGGCGTGGGCAGTCGAACAGGCCGCCGCCGCGCAGGTCACGCTGGCGGTCGAAATCATGGACACCGAATTCATGAATTCGATAACCAAATGGAAAGCATGGGATGAGCGCCTGAATTCACCGTGGTTCAGCGTGTACCCGGACATCGGCAATCTCAGCGCGTGGGGAAACGACATTCCGTCGGAGCTGGCGCTGGGCATTGACCGCATCGCCGCTATCCACCTGAAAGATACCTACCCGGTCACCGCGACCTCTAAAGGCCAGTTCCGCGATGTGCCGTTCGGCGACGGCTGTGTCGATTTCACCGGCTTTTTCCGCACGCTGGGCGCGCTGAATTATCGCGGCGCATTCCTCATCGAAATGTGGACGGAAACCGCCGCCGAGCCGGTACTGGAAATCATCAAAGCCCGTCAGTGGATTGAAGCCAAAATGCAGGAAGGAGAATTCGCATGTTAGAACAGCTGAAACAGGCCGTACTGGAGGCCAATCTGGCGCTGCCTGCGCATCATCTGGTGACGTTTACCTGGGGCAACGTCAGCGCGGTTGACCGCGAAAAGGGGCGGGTGGTGATCAAACCGTCGGGCGTGGAATATACCGACATGTGCGCCAGCGACATGGTCATCGTCGATCTGCATACCGGCGAGCGCATCGAAGGCGACAAAAATCCGTCGTCGGATACCGCCACGCATCTGGCGCTTTACCGGCAGTTTCCGGAAATCGGCGGCATTGTGCATACGCATTCCCGACACGCGACAATCTGGTCGCAGGCCGGGCTGGATTTACCGGCATGGGGCACCACGCACGCTGATTACTTCTACGGCAATATTCCCTGCACGCGCCGGATGACCGAAGCAGAAATCAACGGCGCGTACGAACTGGAAACCGGCAACGTCATAATCGAAACCTTCCTGGAGCGGGGTCTGGACGCCATGCAGGTTCCGGCGGTTCTGGTGCATTCTCACGGGCCATTCGCCTGGGGGAAAAATGCCACCGACGCCGTGCATAACGCCGTCGTGCTGGAGGAATGCGCCTACATGGGCATATTCTCCCGCCAGCTGACGCCCGCACTTGGCGATATGCAACAGACGCTGATGGACAAGCATTACCTGCGCAAACACGGGAAAAATGCCTATTACGGACAGCTGAAATAACCGGTCGTCGCCTGTCACTTCTCGAATAAATATGGTAACAATAGGCTTAATTATGCGCAGCGATACCGCCAGGTCTTCGACCACAGAAAAGACCGCGGTACGCCTGCCTGCCTCACCTTTATGGAGAACAGCGCATTATGTCAGCCAAACATCCTGTTATTGCAGTGACCGGTTCGAGCGGTGCAGGCACCACCACCACCAGCGTGGCCTTTCGTAAAATATTTCAACAACTTGGCCTGCGTGCCGCGGAGCTGGAAGGGGACAGTTTTCACCATTTCACCCGTCCTGAAATGGATGCGGCGATCCGCAAAGCCCGTGACCTCGGGCGCCACATCAGTTACTTCGGGCCGGAAGCCAATGACTTTGGCCTGCTGGAAAAAAGCTTTATCGAATACGGCAAAACCGGCACAGGCCGTTCGCGCAAATATCTGCATACTTATGATGAAGCCGTTCCCTACAATCAGGTGCCGGGTACCTTTACGCCGTGGCAGGCGCTCCCGGAACCGACCGATATCCTGTTTTACGAAGGCCTGCACGGCGGCGTGGTTGCGGACAAAATTGACGTCGCCGCCCAGGTCGATCTGCTGGTCGGCGTGGTGCCCATCGTTAACCTTGAGTGGATCCAGAAACTGGTGCGCGATACCGGCGAGCGCGGGCATTCCCGTGAGGCGGTGATGGATTCCGTAGTGCGTTCGATGGACGACTACATCAACTACATCACGCCGCAGTTTTCCCGCACGCACATTAACTTCCAGCGCGTGCCGACAATCGACACTTCCAACCCGTTTGCTGCCAAAGCCATTCCGTCACTGGATGAAAGCTTTGTGGTGATCCATTTCCAGGGACTCGATGACATTGATTTCCCGTATCTGCTGGCGATGTTGCAGGGCTCGTTTATCTCGCACATTAAAACACTGGTCGTACCGGGCGGGAAAATGGGACTGGCGATGGAGCTGATTATGGCGCCGCTGGTGCAGCGCCTGATGGAAGGTAAAAAAATCGAGTAACGAACTCAGGCGTCGTTCATCAGCAACTGACGGATAAACCCGACATGCAGTGCGACGCCAATCTGTAACGCCTCTTCATCGAGGCGAAAACGCGGATTATGCACACCGTAAGTCGCGCCAATTTTTTCATTCCCGCTGCCAATAAACAGGAAGCAACCCGGTACTTTTTGCTGATAGGAAGAGAAATCCTCACCACCGAACAGCGGCTGAGTGACTTCGCGCAGCGCCTGTGGCCCCAGCGTTTTTTCGATCACCTGACGCGCAATCGCACAGGCCTCAGGATGGTTATCACCGTTCACATAGCCGCGCGTCCAGCGCAGTTCGTATGTCGCACCGTGCGCCGCCGTAATCCCCGAAATAATCTGTTCCATCAGCAACGGAACCTGCTCGCGCACACTGCTGTGATGGGTGCGCAATGTTCCGGCGAGTTTCACGCGTTCCGGAATGACGTTATAACTCTCCCCGCTCTGGAAGGTGGCGATGGTCAGCACCGGCACCTGAAGCGGATCGATGCGGCGCGCAACGACGTTTTGCAGCGCCGTCACCACTTCCGCGCCAATCACCACCGGATCAATGCACAAATGCGGCATCGAACCGTGTCCGCCTTTGCCGGTAATCGTGATGTCGAAGTTATCGGTGGACGCACAGAACACGCCCTCTTTCAGGCCAACCTCGCCCGTCGGAGAATTCGGCATAACGTGCAGGCCGAAGATTTTCTCCACGCCGTCGAGCACGCCTAAATCCACCAGTTCCTGCGCCCCGCCCGGCGGCAACTCTTCCGCATGCTGGAAGATAAACCGCACCGAGCCGTGCAGCGCGGACTGACATTGCGTCAGCACTTTCGCCGCACCCAATAACATCGAGGTGTGCGCGTCATGGCCACAGGCATGCATGACACCCGGCACCGTCGAACAAAACGGCTCATCGTTTTCTTCCTGAATCGGCAGGGCGTCGATATCCGCCCGCAGCGCATACATCGGCCCCGGATAAGCGCCTTTAAGATCGGCAACCACGCTGTTGGGCGTCAGCCGCGTCAGGGTCAGGCCGCCAAAACTTTCCAGCTGTTCCGCAATGTAATCCGCCGTTTTATGTTCCTGAAATGAGAGCTCAGGATGCGCATGAATATGTCTGCGCCAGCGCAAAACATCCGTTTTGACTTCCGCCAGCATCGCTTCAAAATTAAATGTCATCAGACTTCTCCTCAGTTATGCCATGTCGCGCAACGCTGCGCGCGGTTTCAGGGTCAGCGGCAAAATCGCCAGCCCGGCAACCACCATCGCCAGCGCCAGAAAAACAAATGTCGAAAAATACCCGTGCGTCACGGTGATCAGATAGCCCATCGCAATCGGCGCCACGAATCCGCCGAGCGTTCCGCCGGTATTGATAATCCCCATTGCGGCACCCATCACTTCCGGCGGCAGGCGTTTCATCGGCAGCGTAAACACCGTGACAAATGCCGCCATCAGGAAGATATAGCCGAGGAACAGGAACAGCCCGGCAGTCACCGCCGACCCGGAGGTGTAGACCAGCCAGATGCACAGCGCGCTGAGCAGTGCGCTGCAAAAAATCACTTTCGGCTCTTTGCCCTGCATATAACGGCCGACCAGCCAGCCGGTCGCGAGCGAGGAAATCCAGATCCCCATTCCGCCGGTGGCGACCACCAGCCCGGAAACGTCCAGCGACATTCCGCGCTGTTGAACCAGATATTTAGGCAGCCACGCCATCAGGCCGTAAGACGGAATGTTGATGCAGAAAATCGACACGAACAGCAGCACGACAATCGGATTTTTAAGCAGCTCACGGTAGCCGGTCGCTACGCCGTTACGGGCTTCTGCTTTCGGAGGGTTCGGCACAAAAATGATAATCGCAACGGCAATCGCAAACGCCAGAAGGCCGAGAATAGAGAATGATCCGCGCCAGCCGAGCGTATCGAGTGCGTACACCGCAATCAGCGGCCCGGCTGTCATCGCCAGACCGGCGGATGACAGCAATACGGACTGCGCGAAAGTGCGCTGCCCGACATCAAAATTCGAGACCACCGCTTTGGCGCAGGAACACGGATAACCGGAATGTCCGACGCCGGAGAGAAAGCGAAACGTCACCAGCAAACCGAGGCTGAATCCCAGCAAACCGAAGCAGAGCGCGAACCCGCTGAGCAAAAACAGCGAGATACCAAGTACTTTTTTGTAGCCGAAGCGGTCATTCATCCAGCCAGCGGGGATCTGAAACAGCGAATAGGCCAGGAAGAAAATGCCGGTGATGTAACCCAGCTGCTCTGGTTGCAGGTTAAATTCGCGCTCAATCGGCAGCAGCGCGAACCCCATCACCGTTTTGTCGATATACACCACCGCATAACCGACGAACAGCAGGAAGATCATCAGGGAACGACTTTTCATAGCGGATATCCCTTTTTGTTATCACCGCGTCAGAAGTTCTCACTGTCGGGCGAAAAGTAAAATGCGACATGCATCACGTAATCAACTGAATAACAACGCATTATTTATTCCAAATCTGAAGCTATCAGCTTTACAGGTTTGCCATAAGATGCAATTTTTGGGCGGGTGATGCTTTTTACTGATAGGGCTTTCAAGCGAGGCGACATGCGTTATTTACCGAAATTGCAGCAACTCAAGGTTTTCCAGCAGGTTATCCGCAGCGGCAGTATTCGCGGCGCGGCGCGGGCGATGAATCAGTCGCAGCCCGCGGTCAGCAGAACCTTGCGGGAACTGGAACAAACGCTTGAAACTCAGCTTATCGTGCGCGGCAATCAGGGCATGGCGCTGACGGAAACCGGCCGCGCCTTTGCGCAGCGCATGCAGTTTATTCTCGAAGAACTTGAACGCGCGGCGGATGAGATCCGGCAGATTAATCAGTATTCGCCGGGTTCGGTGGCTATCGGGTTTTCATCACTGCTGGCGCTGACGGTATTTCCGGCCCTCAGTGAAGCGTTCAAAACGCAATTTCCCCAGTCCAAACTGCTGATTAAAGAAGGCCAGCTTTCGACGCTGTTACCGGCGCTGCGTGAAGGGAAACTCGATTTTGCCGTCGGGACCGCCGGGCCGGGTTTTCCGCTGGAGGATTTGGTGCGTGAGCCGCTGTTTAGCGCCCCTTTTGGCGTGATTGCGCGGCAAGGGCATCCGCTGGCAGATGCCACCACGCTCGACGAATTGCAGTGCGCGCGCTGGGTGTTGCCGGAAACGGATATGGGTTACTACCAGCAGATTCAGCTTTCGATGAACGGCTTTAACGCACCAGCCGGGGAAACGCCGGTAAGAACGGATTCGGTAGTGTGCGGGCTGAATATGGTGTTGCAGTCGGATTATCTGACGATTGTGGCGAAGGCCATGCGCGCGCCGTTCGGCTTACAGGACAGGCTTTGCCTGCTCAATATCGATACGCTGCCGGAAGCGGAATATTGCGTGCTCTATTCGCAGAAATCGCCGCTGACGTTTGCCGCGCGGCGATTTCTGGATTTACTGCGAAGTCAGTGCCAGTCGTATCACTGGTCGTGACTTATTCGGCGTTCACTACTTCAAAACTGTGGGTGATTGTCGCGGCTTTGCCCAGCATCAGGGAAACGGAGCAATATTTTTCCGCAGACAGGCTGACTGCGCGTTCCACAATTTTATCCGTCAGGTCTTTGCCGGTGACGATGAAATGCAGGTTGATGTGCGTGAACAGACGCGGTGCTTCCTCGCGGCGCTGAGACGTCAGTTTCACTTCGCAGTCACGCACGTCGTTGCGGCCTTTTTGCAAAATAGACACTACATCAATCGCGCTGCAACCGCCCGCCGACATCAGCAACATTTCCATCGGGCTCGGGGCTTTGTCGCCCGCATTACCATCCATTGTGATCTGATGGCCCGACGCTGACTCACCTAAAAACGTCAGCCCTTCTACCCATTTTACGCGTGCGTGCATGTGCTCTTCTCCCGGTGGATAAATTCGTCAAATTTTCCCCTCAGACTACCCTTTCACCCAAAAACTGGCAACGTAACCCGATCGCCATCATGCTGAAGCGAGACAACAGAAGACAGCATTGCAAACCTGTGTTACAAACAAAGCCGAAACATACTTTCCAGTAAATTGCGGTGACGGTTTTTGCGGTTTAAGAACAGAACCCACGGTGTTAACAGCAATAATCAGGCTGTTTCACTCCGACATCCGCTTGCAGCATTTCTGGGGAGTTATATGCTGAAAGGGCGCTTTTTAAAGTAAGTGCCGTACAGGGAACTCTGAGCCCTGTGATTTTGGGCAGCGATAACAACAGAGGATAATAGCAAATGGTTCTCGGCAAGCCACAAACAGACCCGACTCTCGAATGGTTCCTGTCTCACTGTCATATACATAAGTATCCTTCTAAAAGTACGCTGATTCACCAAGGTGAAAAAGCCGAAACGCTGTACTACATCGTGAAAGGGTCGGTTGCCGTCCTGATTAAAGATGAAGAAGGCAAAGAAATGATACTGTCATACCTTAACCAAGGTGACTTCATCGGCGAGCTGGGACTCTTCGAAGAAGGGCAGGAACGCAGTGCCTGGGTGCGTGCTAAAACTGCCTGCGAAGTGGCTGAAATTTCTTATAAAAAATTCCGCCAGCTGATTCAGGTAAACCCGGATATTCTGATGCGTCTTTCCGCGCAGATGGCAAACCGTCTGCAAGTGACGTCAGAGAAAGTCGGCAACCTTGCCTTCCTCGACGTAACAGGCCGTATCGCGCAAACTTTGCTTAATCTGGCTAAACAGCCTGATGCAATGACCCATCCGGACGGGATGCAAATCAAGATCACCCGTCAGGAAATCGGCCAAATCGTCGGTTGTTCACGTGAAACAGTCGGACGTATTCTCAAAATGCTGGAAGATCAAAGCCTGATCTCCGCACACGGTAAAACGATTGTCGTTTACGGCACACGTTAATCCCTCAGAAATTGGCGCGGCAGCTAACTGTCGCGCCTTTTTTATGGGCTAAGCTTTACGCATGACGCTATGGCGAAGACTGTTCTATCATCCCGAAGTTAACTACGCGCTGCGCCAGACGCTGGTGTTGTGCCTGCCTGTTGGCATTTGCTGGCTTTTTGGCAATCTGCAAATGGGTCTGCTGTTCTCTCTGTGTCCCGCCTGCTGCAATGTCGCGGGTCTGGATACGCCACACAAACGCTTTTTCAAACGTCTGATGGTCGGCGGCACGCTTTTTGCCCTGAGCAGCATTCTGCTGCAAGTGATGCTGGAAAGCTGGCACATTCCCCTGCCGCTCATCATGTTCTCGCTGGCGTTACTGCTGGGCGTGACCGGTGAAATCAGCCCGCTGCATGCGCGTCTGTTGCCCGGTGCGCTGGTGGCGACCATCTTCACGCTGAGCATGGTGGGTCTGCGCCCGATGTGGCAAGCTCCGGCGCTGTTCGCCGCAGGCACCGCCTGGTACGGTATCTTTAACTGGGCGTGGTTTCGTATTTCAAAAGAACAACCGATGCGCGAAACCCTCAGCCAGCTCTATCTGCAACTGGCAGATTACTTCGAGGCGAAATACAGCCTGCTGACGCAACACACCGATCCTGAAACCGCGCTACCGCCACTGCTGGCGCGTCAGCAACAGGTTATCGATCTGATTGCCCTGCTTTATCAGCAACTGCACATGCTGCCGCAACACGGACATCATCATCACCATAAGCGACTGTTCCAGCGTTTTCAGGTCGCACTCGATTTGCAGGAACACATCACGGTGAGCCTGCATCAGCCGGAAGAAGTGCAAAAGCTGGTGGAAGAAAGCCACGCCGAAGCGGTTATACGACGTAATGCGCAGGTGATCTCCGCCCGTCTGCGGGTCATCGCTGATGACATTCTTTATCACCGTTTATCCGGGCGATTTACGATGGCCAACGAACTGGCCGCGCTGGAGAAAATAGCCGCGCGCAATCCGGAGAATCCGGTCGGTCAATTTTGCTATTACCATTTCAGCCGCATTGCGCGTTTATTGCGGACACAACGTCCGCTGTACCGACGCGATCTGATGAACACTCAGCCCCGCTTACCTTTCTGGCCGGCGTTGAAAAGTTATCTTTCCTTTAAATCGGTCGCGCTGCGCAATGCTGCCCGGCTTGGCATCATCCTGGCGATTGGCAGCAGCCTTGGTCTGTTTTTCAATCTGCCCAAGCCCTACTGGATTTTGCTGACCATCATGCTGGTCAGCCAGAACGGCTATAACGCCACGCGCGTACGTATCCAGCACCGTGCGCTGGGGACGCTGGCCGGATTACTGATTGCATCCGGATTGCTGAAGCTGGAATTACCCGAAAGCACCACGTTGCTCTGCATGCTGCTGATTACTTTGTTGTCCTACACGGTTTTACGCAAAAACTACGGGCTGGCAATGGTAGGTATGACAGTGACAGCCGTGTATACCCTGCAACTGCTGGCGATGAATGGCGTACATTTTCTCGTACCACGGCTGATAGATACGCTGATCGGCTGTGCGCTGGCTTTCGGCGGCACCATCTGGTTGTGGCCGCAATGGCAAAGCGGTTTGCTGCGCCAGAATGCGCATCAGGCGCTGGAAACCTATCAGAACGCAATCCGGTTGCTGCTTGAGGAAAATCCGGATGCCGCGAAACTCGCTTACACCCGAATGCAGGTCAATCAGGCGCATAATAAACTGTTCACCTCACTGAATCAGGCAATGCAGGAACCGGGCTTTAACTCGCATTATCTGGCGGATATGCGTCTGTGGGTGACGCACAGTCAGTTTATTGTCGAGCACATCAATGCGATGACTATTCTCGCCCGCGAGCACTACATGCTGCCGGAGAAACTGGCGACGGAGTATTTGCAGACCTGCGAAATCGCGCTGCAAAGCTGTCAGCAGCGGTTGCTTTACGACGGGCCCGGTGGTGAGAACACCTTGTTTAATGCGCCGGAGCTGCATCCGGATATGCCGCTGACCGAAATGGAACGCCACCTGCGGAGGGTGATATCGCATCTGAGTGTGATGCATACTATTTCGTCACTGGCGTGGAAGCAGAGACCACATCATGGGATCTGGTTAACGCGGCGGGCGTGATTTATAACTCCCTCCCCCTGCAAAAGGGAGGGGTGGGGTATTAAGGTCGGCTTAATTGTCTGAGTTGCCCTCAAACCAACACCCCATCCCAGCCTTCCCCTCGTGAAAGGGGAAGGAGCAAAAGTAAAACCTTTCAGCCATTGCAGGATAGAAGTAAAACGTCGATCTCCCCTTCGCAAGGGGGGAGCAGTCAGCCTGTAACTTTTGCCACAGCTTTCTCAAAGCGCCCCATCCCTTCTTCAATATCCGCGAAGTCGATAACCAGTGATGGTGCAAACCGGATCACATTCGGGCCCGCCACCAGCATCATCAACCCGAACTCAGCGGCGGCGGCATGAAACTCTCCGGCGCGGTTTTTGAAGGCATCCGACAGCTCGGCGCCAATCAGCAACCCCTGCCCGCGGAATTCGCTGAAGACAGAATATTTCTGGTTGATGGCATCCAGCGCGCTGATGAATTTCTCGCGGCGTTCATTGATACCGGCCAGCACGTCTGGCGTATTGATAATATCCAGTGCGGCTTCGGCGACGGCACAGGCCAGCGGGTTACCGCCGTAGGTGGTGCCATGTTTGCCCGGTTCCATCACCGATGCAACGTCTTCCGTTGCCAGCATGGCGCTGACAGGGAAACCGCCGCCCAGCGCTTTGGCGGTGGTCAGAATGTCCGGCGTCACGCCGTAATGCATGTAGCTGAACAACTTACCGCTACGCCCCATACCGCTTTGCACTTCATCGAGCACCAGCAGTGCCTGATGTTTGTCGCAAAGTTCACGCAGCCCTTGCAGGAATTCTTTGGTGGCCGGTGTCACCCCGCCTTCGCCCTGAACGGGTTCGACCACAATTGCGCAGGTATGATCGTCGATCACCGCTTTTACCGCGTCCAGATCGTTGAAGGGCACATGTACGATGTCAGCAGGTTTCGGGCCGAAGCCGTCGGAATATTTCGGCTGTCCGCCGACTGAAACAGTAAACAACGTGCGGCCATGGAAAGCGTTATGGAAAGCGATGATCTTACTTTTGTACGGGCTGTGGCGGTGGGAAGCATAATAGCGCGCAAGTTTGAATGCGGCCTCATTAGCTTCAGCGCCGGAGTTGGCAAAAAATACGCGGTCGGCAAAAGTGGCGTCGATCAACTTCTGAGCCAGTCGCAGAGCGGGTTCGTTGGTAAATACGTTACTGACATGCCACAGAGTTTCACCCTGTTCATGCAAGGCTTTAACCAGTGCCGGATGACAATGTCCGAGCGCCGTAACCGCGATACCGCCAGCGAAATCAACGTATTCGGTGCCCTGCTGGTCCCACACGCGGCTGCCTTTGCCCTTCACCGGAATGAATTTCGCAGGTGAATAAACCGGCAAAATCACTTTGTCGAACGTACCCCGATCTACCGCTGATTTTTCTGCCATAACCGTTTTCCCTTACTGAAGTAATATGAAAATATAATCACAAAATATGCATAAAAAATCACGCACAGGCAAACAGAAATCACACCTGATGGGTAAGTAATTTTATCAGCAAGATTAACTGATTAGATTTTAAGGAAATTATCCAGAAGCTGATGCCCCTGTTCACTCAGAATGCTTTCCGGATGAAACTGAACGCCATGCAGCGGTAAGGTTTTGTGCATGATGCCCATAATTTCGTCGCGCTGGCCTTCGCGCTCAGTCCACGCGGTGACGTCAAAGCAATCGGGCAGCGTTTCGGGCGCAATCACCAGGGAATGGTAGCGCGTCACCGTCAGCGGATTATTCAGCCCGGTAAAAACGCTGTTGCCGGTATGGCAGATGGGAGAAGTTTTGCCATGAATGGCCTGGCGGGCGCGGACAATCTTTGCGCCGAATGCCTGCGCCATTGCCTGATGCCCGAGGCAGACGCCGAGAACCGGCAGTTTACCGGCAAAATGGGTGATGGCTTGCAGGGAAATTCCCGCCTGATCGGGCGTACACGGGCCGGGCGAAATCACCAGATGTGACGGGGAAAGCTGTTCGATATCCGCAATCGTCAGTTGATCGTTACGCACCACGCTGACTTTTGCCCCCAGCTCGCAAAAATATTGGTAGAGGTTGTAGGTAAACGAGTCGTAGTTGTCGATCAGCAGCATGGTCAATCCCGGTAAAGTCGAAAAATTTACCGGGTAATTCTACGCATTTTTAACCGCAGGCTTCAGCCTTTTTGTCGATCAAGGTGCGCCGGTCAATGTGCCTCATCGATTTCACTGATCACCTGATTAAAAATCGCCACCAGGTCTGTTTCATCGCCAAAAACCGCCGTTTTGTTGGCGGCCAGCCAGCGCTCACGCCCGACTTTGGCCCACTCAATGTCATAACCGGCGTGGATAACCAGCTGCTCGATGAATATTCTCAGCGCGCGCCCGTTACCTTCCCGGAATGGATGCAACAGGTTCAGGCCGGTGTAATAGTGCGCCAGCCGTTCTGCCAGATTATCGTGCGGCCATCCGACCAGAAACTCTTCTTCTTCGAGTTCCTGCATCAGCGCGTTGCCTTCATTTTCGATGTATTCGAAATGGCAAAACTGCGTATCGTCTTTATAAATATCGATTTCGCGGAACTTGCCCGCCCACGGATAGATGTCCTGGAACAGGGAAAGATGGATAGCGCACAGATGCGGTAAGCCCATGGTGGCCGGGCCGAGCGGCATGGCGGCGGCGCGCAGTGCGGTGAAAGCCAGTTCGGCCTGCAACAGACGATGTTCCTCCCGGATCCCGAGGCTGTTTTTCAGAACGTTGATGCCGGGATAGTAGTAAGGATCGGCACCCGCCACGAGTTTATCGTTCATAGTGCCTCCTCAGCTCGGACAAGCGCTGCGAAATTTGTTCGTTATCCAGCGTGACGGCTTCAACCTGCAAACCATCAAGCAGACTGCTGGCCTGAAAGTTCTCCCGCTGACGTTCGCGAAAGAGTTTTTCCTGCTGTCTGAGGGTCATTTTTTTCGCCATATTTCCTCCCCGGATATGGCCATTCGGGCGCATACCTTGTGAAGGTAAGTATAGACAGAGAAAAAAGGGCACCCGGCTGAGTGCCCCAAACTCGGATTATTCAACAGCGATCGGCTGGCTGATGACGTCAGTTTTATGCTCACCCTGCAACGTTTTCACCCGGTCTTCGAGCTGCTTAACCGCCTGCGCGTCTGGCAACAGCGAGTATTTCAGCTCGAACACGGTGCTCTGGCCGGGTTGCAGTTGTTTCACGCGGCCTTGTTTACGCTCAATCGTCACCGGATAAGCATAGTTGGTGCCCGGTTCAATACCGGTGACATACCCCTGTTTCAGCGTGTCGGTGTTTTTCCACAGCGTCAGCAGCGGAAGCTGATGGGTATCGAACTCGATTGACGCGCCTTTATCACCGGCTTTGTTGACGACGCCCGCGACGGTTTTACCCTGCGCATCCGCCAGCGGCACCATGTTGAAGACCATTTCATCGAAGCCTTTGGTTGGCCCTGCGTAAGTCGGCCAGTCGGTCAGGCCTTTTTTGGCGTAATCGTTGAACGGAGAAATGGATTTTAGTGGTGCAATAAAGCGAGCGCCCTGCTCAAGGATTGGCTGACCAAAGTTGCTGTGATAAATAATCTGGTAGTCGTGCGGATAGTCCGACGAGTTGGTGAGTTCATCGTGAATGGTCCAGGACTGGCTGCCCGGCACGTAGCGCAGCTCAGTCCAGGTTTCCAACCTGGCTTTCTTGAAGGTATCTTCTTTGAGCTGCCCGCGCACGGTGATTTCGTACGGCGCTTTTTCTGCAATCTCCACCACGACTTTCGACGCTGGCGTGTTGCCTGCGCGGCCATGCAGCGTATAAATCATGCCGTCCGCGGTCACCGGATGGCCGGTCCATTCAAAGCCGCAGCGCACCATCATTTCGTTGAAACCTTCCAGCCAGCCTACGCCGTTGCGGCTTTCCAGATTGATGTACGCCGGATTCACCACTTCCTGCACCGGCGAATCCCAGCCCAGCCGGATGTTATCGCCGGTGACATGCAGTAAATCCATGCCGCGCGTCGGGCTCAGGGCGATGGTCAGCCCTTTGCTGGTGATCGTAATGACTTTCGACCCTTCCTGTTTACCGCCGTGCAAAACTTTTTGTTCGATGCTGAAATCTGCACCGGTGATATTCAGCTTTTTGCTGTCAGTTTTCCAGTTTCCCAGTTCAGTACCGGCTTCAGCATCCGTCAGCACGATAGTTTGTGCGGCAGCCTGCCACGAAAAAAGCCCCATGACGATCCCGGTTACGAGTAATTTTTTCACATCCACTCCTTTTTGCTGAATTGATTTAGCCCAAAAGCAATTCAGCCTACAAATCCCGCAGGATGAAAAACGTGACAGTCTTCACCTTGATAGGTTTTGCCGTAAAACCACCCGCCACAACGTGCTCAGGGTGGCAAAAGAAGAATGAAACGGGATTTGTTACAGGAAATAGTGAGAAGTCAGGCAGAGAAAACACACACAAAGCTGACGCGTTTCAGCTTCGTGTGTTGAACAGAAGAGATTACTTTTTACGGCCACCCATAATTGAGCCCAAAACGCCGCGCAGAATCTGTCGCCCTAAATCGCGGGCCATACTTTTGGCGGCAACCTGCACCACGCCGTCGCGTTTGCCGCCACGCGGGCCGGTGCTGCCGAACAGGATTTCATTGAGCCCCCCCATCAGGCCGCCGCCGGATCCGGCTTCCGCCGTGGATTTAGCCGCGCCGCCCGGTTGCGGGGCTGCCACGGTACCGAAGCCCTGTGCGGTGATTTTTTCATACGCGGATTCGCGATCCACGCTGTCTTCGTAGCGGCCATACAACGGCGACTGATTGATGGCTTTATTGCGCTCATCTTCCGCCAGCATGCCCATTTTTGATTCGGGGGCGATGACCATGGCACGCTGCACAATTTCCGGCCGCCCTTTTACGTCGAGGAAAGACACCAGCGCTTCGCCGACGCCCAGCTCGCTAATCACCGCTTCCGCATCGAACGCCGGATTGGCGCGCATGGTCTGCGCCGCGGCTTTTACCGCTTTCTGGTCGCGTGGCGTAAAGGCGCGCAAAGCGTGCTGAACCCGGTTGCCAAGCTGTCCGAGCACGCTGTCAGGAATATCCAGCGGGTTCTGTGTGACAAAGTAAATCCCGACGCCTTTAGAACGGATGAGGCGCACCACCTGTTCGATTTTCGTCAGCAACGCTTCAGGCGCGTCATTGAACAACAGATGCGCTTCATCAAAGAAAAACACCAACTTCGGCTGTTCCGGGTCACCCACTTCCGGCAGATGTTCGAACAGTTCCGCCAGCAGCCAGAGCAGGAAAACAGAATAGAGTTTGGGCTGATTAATCAGCTTATCTGCGGCCAGCAGATTGATGATCCCATGACCGTTTTTATCGGTGCGCATCAGATCGTTGATATCCAGCATCGGCTCGCCGAAGAACTGATTCGCGCCCTGACCTTCCAGCGTCAGCAGGCCGCGCTGAATCGCCCCGATAGACGCCGTGGAAATATTGCCGTACTGCGTCTGGAACTGCTTCGCGTTTTCGCCGGTAAACTGCACCATCGCGCGCAAATCTTTCATGTCGAGCAGCAAAAGTCCGTTGTCGTCGGCAATCTTGAAAACCAGCTGCAACACGCCGCTTTGCACGTCATTCAGATCCAGCAACCGCGCCAGCAATAACGGCCCGAGATCGGAAATCGTGGCGCGGATCGGATGACCTTTTTCACCGAAAATATCCCACGGGATAATGCTGCACGCCTGCGGCTGCCAGTCAGTGACGCCGATATTCTTCAGGCGCGCGGCGAGTTTTTCCGAAGGCACGCCTTCTGCGCCAATCCCCGATAAATCCCCTTTTACATCGGCCAGAAAAACAGGAATGCCGATACGCGAAAACTGTTCTGCCATGCGTTGCAGCGTGACCGTTTTACCTGTGCCGGTCGCGCCAGTTATTAATCCATGCCGGTTCGCCAGAGCAGGCAGGACCACCAGATCCTGAACCGGCTGGCCTTCATTCATGGCTTTGGCAATAAGGCGGGGTTCGCTCATTTCTTTTTCCTTGAAAGTGGGACGCGGTAACGCTCTTTAAAACCTATTAGTCAGGACAAGGGGCGTCAAGAAACACCCAACAAAAAGCCTCCCGAAAGGAGGCTTAGATTCTTTGCAGAAAGGAACCGGAAAGCTGAATGTTATGGCAAGACTTTCGCAGAGAGGATAACAATCGGCGTGGTCGGAACGTTCTGGTATGGCCCGACGTTATCGGTTTTCACGGAAGACATTTTGTCGACCACGTCCATGCCTTTGATGACTTTACCGAAAACGGCATAGCCAAAATCACGCTGACCGTGATCCAGGAAAGCATTGTCTGCCACGTTGATGAAGAACTGGCTGGTCGCGCTGTCTTTATCAGCAGTACGCGCCATAGCAACGGTGCCGCGCAGGTTACGCAGGCCGTTGTCAGCTTCGTTCTTAATCGGTTCTTTGGTCGCTTTCTGCTGCATGTCAGTCGTAAAGCCACCGCCCTGAACCATGAAGCCCGGGATCACGCGATGAAAAATGGTGTTGTTGTAATAGCCGCTCTGCGCGTAATCGACGAAATTCTTCACAGAAACCGGTGCCTTCGCACTGTCGAGTTCCAATTCGATATTCCCTGCTGAAGTGGTCAGCATTACGTGGGTTTGACCGGCGGCGAAAACCGGTGACATTGCAGTCAGGGATAGCAGCGCAGTTAAGGCCACTAAAGTACGTTTAAACATGACGGTTCCTTTCTTCAGAATACAAACAACAGATCCCACTGATTCTAAAGAGGCTTTAGGCTCAGCGCCAGACCTTTACCTTTATTTACGCTTAAAACTAAATTATTCAGATATTTCATAATATTACACGGTATTTATCTTAGCGTTAGCTGTTGAAATCTACCGGATAATCTTTATCAAGATGGATGACCGTTTTTGCCGGTTCGGTTTGCGCGATAAGCCGTCCCTGACGGATGGAATATCGCACCGGCGTCTGACGGCGGACAGCATCAAAACCATTCTGTGCAGGCAGGATCACCAGGTTCGCCGGATTGCCATCTTGCAGCGCGTAATCCGTCAGATTCATTGTTCGCGCGCTGTACGTGGTAATCAGCTTCAGGCCATCGTCAATTTGCTGATATCCCATCAGCTGGCAAACATGCAGCCCCATGTGCAAAACCTGCAACATATTGGCGGTGCCCAGCGGATACCACGGATCAAAAACGTCATCGTGACCGAAGCAGACGTTAATCCCCGCCTCCAGCATTTCTTTCACACGCGTAATACCGCGACGTTTCGGGTAGGTATCAAAGCGCCCTTGCAGATGAATGTTTACCAGCGGATTGGCGACAAAATTGATGCCCGACATTTTCAGCAGACGGAACAGCCGCGAAGTATACGCGCCGTTATATGAGTGCATCGCGGTGGTATGGCTGGCGGTGACGCGCTGGCCCATGTTTTCACGCAGCGCCAGCGCCGCCACGGTTTCCACAAAACGCGATTGTTCATCATCGATTTCATCGCAATGCACGTCGATGAGCCTGTTGTATTTCTGCGCCAGCGCAAAGGTTTTGTGCAGCGACTCCACGCCATATTCGCGGGTAAATTCAAAATGCGGAATCGCGCCGACAACGTCAGCACCCAGTTTCAGCGCCTCTTCCAGCAGGGCTTCGCCGTCGGGATACGACATAATCCCTTCCTGCGGAAACGCCACGATTTGCAGCGTAACCCACGGCGCGACTTCGGCTTTCACTTCCAGCATGGCTTTCAGCGCGGTCAGCGTCGGGTCGGAGACATCAACGTGCGTACGGACGTGCTGAATGCCGTTGGCAATCTGCCATTTCAGCGTCTTCCACGCGCGCTGTTTTACATCCTCATGCGTGAGCACGGCCTTGCGTTCTGCCCAGCGTTCAATGCCTTCAAACAGCGTACCGGACTGGTTCCACGCGGGCTGACCGGCGGTTTGCGTCGTATCAAGGTGAATATGCGGTTCGATAAAAGGCGGGATCGCCAGCCCGCCTTCCGCATCCAGGATGTGATCGCCGTAATCGGCATTATCCAGCTGCGAAACGATATGGCGGATCACACCGTCTTCGATTTCTATCTGCCACAACCCTTCCCGATCAGGCAGACGGACATTTTTAATGGTACGCAAAGGAGTTTTCGTCACGCATTACCTCATCGTTTTAGAAAGACTGCGTCGTCAGTGATTGTAAGGCCAATCTTAGAACAATAGCCTGAAAGTGTTTATAAATCGAAAGGTTACACAAAAACCCAATGAAATCAGCTAAATACCTACTAAGGGGTATATTGGAAGCGGCTTGATTTGTATCAATACCCCCTGTTACGCGCGGGTTATGTTTAGCCTCATAAAATCAAAATTGAGGCAATTATGAGCAAAGTCAGACTCGCGATTATTGGTAACGGCATGGTCGGCCATCGCTTTATCGAGGATTTGCTGGATAAAGCGGAGCCGGATCAGTTCGATATCACGGTATTATGTGAAGAGCCGCGCGTGGCCTATGACCGCGTCCATCTTTCCTCTTACTTTTCACACCATACCGCCGAAGAACTGTCGCTGGTTCGCGAAGGATTTTACGAAAAACACAACGTCAACGTGCTGATTGGCGAACGCGCCATCACGCTGAACCGCAAAGAAAAAGTGATCCACTCCAGTAGCGGCCGCACGGTGTACTACGACAAACTGATTATCGCGACCGGTTCCTACCCGTGGGTACCCCCGATCCTCGGTTCTGACGGCCAGGACTGTTTCGTTTACCGCACCATTGAAGATTTGCACGCCATCGAATCCTGCGCCCGTCGCAGCAAACGCGGTGCCGTCGTCGGCGGCGGTTTGCTCGGGCTGGAAGCGGCGGGTGCCCTGAAAAACCTCGGTGTTGAAACGCATGTGGTTGAATTCGCACCCGGTCTGATGGCGGAACAGCTTGATGTGATGGGCGGCAGCCAGCTGCGCCAGAAAATCGAAAGCATGGGCGTGCAGGTTCACACCGCGAAAAACACCAGACAAATCGTTCAGGGCGGAAGCTCTGCCCGCAAAACCATGGAATTCGCTGACGGCACCGCGCTGGAAGTCGATTTTATCGTGTTCTCTACCGGCATCCGTCCTCAGGACAAACTGGCGCGCCAGTGTGATCTCGAAATTGCACCGCGCGGCGGCATCGTCATTAACGACCAGTGCCAGACCAGCGATCCGGACGTTTACGCCATCGGCGAATGTGCGTCGTGGAATCAGCGTACCTTCGGTCTGGTCGCACCGGGCTACAAAATGGCGCAGGTCACCGCAGACCATCTTCTGGGCCGCGAAAATACCTTCACCGGCGCAGACATGAGCGCCAAGCTGAAACTGCTCGGCGTTGACGTTGCGGGTATCGGCGATGCACACGCACGCACACCGGGCGCCCGCAGCTACGTCTATCTGGATGAAAGCAAAGCGTTATACAAACGTCTGGTCGTCAGCGAAGACAACAAAACGTTGCTCGGCGCGGTTCTGGTCGGCGACACCAGCGATTACGGCAATCTGTTGCAACTGGTGCTTAACAGCATCGAACTGCCGGAAAACCCGGATGCACTTATCCTGCCTGCCCACGCGGGCAGCGGCGGCGCAGTGATCGGCACCGACGCCTTGCCGGAAAGCGCACAAATCTGCTCCTGTTTTGACGTCACCAAAGGCGACATCATCAAAGCGGTTCAGGGCGGCTGCCACACCGTCGCGGCGCTGAAATCCGCAACCAAAGCCGGGACCGGCTGTGGCGGTTGTATTCCGCTGGTCACACAAGTGCTGAACGCTGAGCTGAGCAAACAGGGCATCGAGGTGAATCATCACCTGTGCGAGCACTTTGCGTATTCGCGTCAGGAGCTGTATCACCTGATCCGCGTCGAAGGCATCCGTTCGTTTGACGATCTGCTCAATAAATACGGCAAAGGTTATGGCTGCGAAGTGTGTAAACCGACTGTCGGTTCGCTGCTCGCCTCCTGCTGGAATGATTATGTGCTGAAAGCACAGCACACGCCGCTTCAGGACACCAATGACGTCTTCCTCGCCAACATGCAAAAAGATGGCACGTATTCTGTTATCCCGCGCTCACCGGGCGGCGAAATCACGCCACAAGGCCTGATGGCGATTGGCGAAATTGCAGCGGAATATAACCTCTACACCAAAATTACCGGCTCCCAGCGCATCGGGATGTTCGGCGCGCAGAAAGACGATTTACCGGCTATCTGGCAGAAACTGATTAACGCCGGTTTCGAAACCGGTCAGGCGTATGCGAAAGCGCTGCGCATGGCGAAAACCTGCGTCGGCAGCACCTGGTGTCGCTACGGCGTTGGCGACAGTCTCGGTTTCGGCATCAGTCTGGAAAACCGCTACAAAGGCATCCGCACACCACACAAAATGAAGTTCGGCGTCTCCGGTTGTACCCGTGAATGTTCGGAAGCTCAGGGCAAAGACGTCGGGATTATCGCCACCGAAAACGGCTGGAACCTGTATGTCTGCGGAAACGGCGGTATGAAACCGCGCCACGGCGATCTGCTGGCCGCCGATCTGGATAACGAAACGCTGCTGCGCTATCTCGACCGCTTCATGATGTTCTACATCCGCACTGCCGATAAGCTTCAACGCACCTCGGTCTGGATGGACAACCTCGAAGGCGGCATCGACTATCTGCGCAAAGTGATTATCGATAACAAACTCGGCCTGAACGATCAGCTGGAAGCCGAACTGGCACGTCTGCGTGAATCTGCGGTTTGCGAATGGCAGGAAACGCTGAACGACCCGGCGGCGCAGACCCGCTTCACGCACTTTATCAACAGCGCGCAGCGCGACCCGAACGTCCAGTTCGTGTCAGAACGCGAACAGCACCGTCCGGCGCGCCCGGACGAACGCATTCCGGTGAAAATGATCGCCGACGGGGAGGAAGTATTATGAGCCAGTGGTTAACGCTTTGTTCTGTTGAGCAAATCCTGCCGGGCTGCGGCGTTTGCGCGCTGGCGGGCGATCAGCAAGTTGCGCTGTTCCGTCCTTACGCTGATGAGCAGATTTTCGCGCTGTCGAATATCGATCCCTTCGCAAAATCAAGCGTGCTTTCACGCGGGATTATTGCCGAACATCAGGGCGAATTGTGGGTCGCCAGCCCGCTGAAAAAACAGCATTTTCGCCTGACGGATGGTTTGTGTATGGAAGACGATACGCATTCGATTCCGGCCTTTGAGGTTCGTGTTCAGGGCGGCAGCGTGGAAATCAATACCACCAGCCTTCACGCAGAAACCTGCTAAACTCCGCGCCTTTCACGCCGCCTTCGGGCGGCGTTGTTATCTGCTTTCGGGAACGTCGTCATGGATTATTTGCCCCTCTTTTGTCAGTTAAAAAACAGAGCCTGTCTGCTGGTGGGCGCCGGTGACGTTGCCGAACGCAAAGCCCGTTTGCTGCTGGATGCCGGCGCGAAACTGACGGTCAACGCCCTCACCTTCACGTCGCAATTTGAGATTTGGGCAGACGAAGGCAAAGTCCGCCTGCTGAAAGGCGAATTCTCGCCGCTGCTGGTCGATGAAAAGTGGCTGGTCATTGCCGCGACGGATTCTGATTTAGTGAATCAGGAAGTCAGCGAAGCCGCCGAGCAACGCCGCGTTTTCTGTAACGTGGTGGACGCACCGGAAAGCGCGAGCGTGATCATGCCGTCGATTATCGACCGTTCACCACTGATGATCGCCGTCTCTTCCGGCGGCAATGCGCCGGTTCTGGCGCGCCTGTTACGCGAACGTCTGGAATCCATTTTGCCGCAACATCTGGGCAAACTGGCGCAGGTAGCGGGCGGATTACGCGCACGGGTCAAAGCGCAGTTCAGCGAAATGTCCGACCGCCGCCGCTGGTGGGAAAAGCTGTTTAATCATCATCGTCTGGCGCAATCACTGGCCAATAATGACGACGCGCAAAGCGGGCAATATCTCGAAGAATTATTCAGCGAGCCGGTGGATAAACACGGTGAAGTGATTCTGGTCGGTGCCGGGCCGGGCGATGCCGGTCTGCTGACGCTCAAGGGTTTGCAGCAAATGCAGCTGGCCGACGTGGTGGTTTACGACCGGCTGGTTTCCGACGGCGTGCTGAATCTGGTGCGCCGCGACGCCGAGCGCATTTTCGTCGGCAAGCGCGCCGGGCATCATTGTGTTCCCCAGGAGCGCATCAACGAAATTCTGCTGGAACAGGCGCAAATGGGTAAACGCGTTGTGCGCCTGAAAGGTGGCGATCCGTTTATCTTTGGTCGCGGCGGCGAAGAGCTGGAAGCACTGAAAGCCGCGGGCATCGCGTTTTCCGTTGTGCCAGGCATCACGGCCGCCTCGGGTTGTTCCGCCTACAGCGGCATTCCGCTGACGCACCGCGATCATGCGCAAAGCGTACGGCTAATCACCGGCCACGCCAAACAGGACGGCGCACTCGACTGGGCATGTCTGGCGCAGGGTCAGCAAACGCTGGTGTTTTATATGGGGCTGACGCAGGCGGGCGAGATCCAACGGCGTCTGCTGGAAAACGGTCTGGCAGCACAAACGCCTGTCGCGCTGGTCGAAAACGGCACCAGCCAGCAGCAGCGCGTGGTCACCGGAAACCTGACTGACCTCGAAAATCTGGCTAAACAGGTGCAAAGCCCGAGCCTGATTATCGTCGGCAGCGTGGTCAGCCTGCGCCATAAACTCAACTGGTTTGCCAGCGAAACGCCGCAGTAACACCCCTCCCCGCCCGAAAACTCCATTTATTTTTTTAATCAATTCAGAGAAGTGATATGACTTTCACTTCTCTGCCTTAAATTATAAGAGAATTCTTATAACAGAATAAAATTCCTTAATTTCGGAAATCACTCTCTTAAAACCAAAATATTCACCCCACACAAATGGAATATTCAGAATCTTCAACTTAGACTTTATGTACGCCGACTGTGGCGTAATCTCCCGTGGAGGGTCAAATCATGCGCCATACCATTCATGTTGGTCATGTTAACAAGGTTGCTTTGGCAATCTTAGTCGCCCTGTCACTGGCTGCCTGTAGCGGCAGTGGCGGCGGCGGTTCTTCTCATACGGCAAAAACGTCCACCACCGGCTCGGCAACGACCGGAGACGGGACAACAACAGGCAGTGACGGCACCACGACCGCCGGAAATGGAACCGGAACAGGCACCACAACGACCGGTGACGGAACCACCACCGCAGGTAATGGAACCGGCACCGGAACGGGTACGGGGACAGGCACCGGGACAGGGACAGGGACCGGATCGACATCCACCACACTCACTACCGGCACCATCCTGAGCAGTGCGGGTGGCGCAGTCAGTGGCCTGGGGACACAAGTCAGCAGTATCGCCAGCCAGACACCTATCAGTAATATTCCGGTCGCAGGTTCAGGCGTTGTGACCATTGTTGACAGCGCCGGGAATGCGGTGACGTCCGTGGGCAGCGGTATTCAAAACGGTGTCGGCCAGTTTGGCACCAATCCTAATGCCATCGGCACCACGGTCGCAGGCGTGCCAAAAGCCGTGGCTGATTTAGGCACCGGCGTATCCGGTCTTGGAACATCCATTGCCGCTAACACCGCCGGCACGCCGCTGGGTGGCATAACCGGTGCGACGGGCGGTCTGGTAAATAACGTCGGATCACTGGTCACCACGACCGGTAACGGTCTGGCGCAAAACGTACAGAGCGGCGCGCTTTCCGGCGTCACGACGGCAGCGACGGGCATCGTGACGCCGGTTGTCGCCAATGTACAAACCACCACCCAAGCCGTGGGCGGCGCGACCGGTTTAGGTACGCCTGTTAACGGTTTGCTGAATCAGGTGGGCGGCGCGGTCAGCTCCGTCGGGACACAGGTTTCTACCAGCACACCGGCGCTGGCGGGTCTGGGCACCGCAGTTACAGATACCGGCCAGGCAGTGTCTAAAACCGGTACGCTTCTGGTTCCGGCCAGCAGCACAACGACGACCACCGCCAGTAATTCCAGTGGTATTTCTGCTGGCGCAGGCGCTTCGCTCACACAATCAGGTGGCCTGATTGCGGGCGTCGGGACCACGCTGGGGACGGTCACCGGCGGGCTGGGCCTGAAGGTGAATAAAACACCATAGTACATTGTTGTAAAAAGCCCGCTGTCCGGACATCCGGGGAGCGGGCTTCTCCCTCCGGGTTCCCACATTTGCCTGTGCGTTCAAAGGAATGTTTATGAGAATAAAATCCTGCATAGTGGCGTTACTGGGCTCTGTCGTTGGTTACAGTTCGGCAGACATGTTCCCTACTTTGATTGACCCGAATAACCCGGCCAAACTGGCTCAGCCGATTTCACAGCCTCCGGCTAAAACACAAAAAATCGAACTGCCCGCACAAAAAAACGCCCCCAGCCTGACGCCTCAGACGCTGATAGAGGTGAAGCACATTCAGTTTGTCGGCGGCACGCAATATCCGCTGGATTCTCTGGCTGCGCCTTTCGCTCCTTTTGTCGGCAAGAAAGTGCCGCTGTCGCAGCTACTGGCGGCCGCGGACGGAATTACCCGGCGTTATCATCAGGACGGATTCGTACTCTCTTATGCCTACCTTCCGGCGGATAATTTCAAAGATGGCGTGGTGAAAATCGGGCTGGTCGAAGGGTATATTTCCGGCACGCAGATCCACAGCGATAATCAGCAGGTCGGTCGCTGGCTGAGCAAACTGTCGCAACACATTATGGCGGATAAACTGCTGACGCAGGATACGTTCGAACGCTACACCCTCCTGATGGAGCGCACGCCAGACACCAAAGTGACCGCCTCCGCCAATAATCCGGACAATATCTACGGCGCGACCGTCCTCAATGTACAGGCTTTGCGCCCGCGCAACTGGAACATTCAGACTGCGGTCGATACGCGCAAAGGGGACAGTTCCGCAGTGGTCAACGCCACACTCAGCGGGCTGAGCACTTACGGCGAACAGTTGGGAATTGCGACATTAATTCCGCTGGAAAGCGACACGCGGAAAACCTATGCCGGTCTGAACTATCAGCAATATCTCGGTGACGACGGGCTGCTGATGCAGCTCAAAGGCAGTTATTACCAGCAGAAAGACAAAGACTACAACACCATTTTATCGCTGCCGAACGGCATCAACGTCGGTTCGCAGAATACTCAGACGCAATACAACGGCGGCGTCGTGTTCAGTTATCCGTTAGAGCTGACACGGAAAAAACAGTGGACGATCAGCGGCGGGCTGGATTATCTCGACAAAAAATATGATTACGATTTGCAGGCAAGTCTGGGAAACCAGCGCGTGCGGCTGCCGGAAGTGAATCAGCGCATACGCTACCCGGCGGCAGAAATCACACTGGCCGGTTATCGCGAATATGACCAGTCCTACTGGAGCACGAAATTTAACGTCCGCCAGGGGATCGACGGGCTGGGCGCGACGAATTCCACGCCAAATGCCGATCTGTCGTTTACCCGCTGGAAATTCAACGGCGATGCAGCGTATCTGTTCGACAAAAAATGGCGGCTCAGTACGTCAGTTGAAGGAGACTGGTCAGACAATGATTTGCCGGAGCCGGAACGGGTGAATTTCGGCGCGCTGCATTACGGGCGCGGCTATCCGGACAGCGATGCGCAAGGCGATTACGGCGTCGGCGGCCAGGTGGAGCTGCGCTATATCCACAATCTGGAACAGGGAATCTGGCTGAAAACCATTCAGCCTTACACGGTGATCGACGGTGCGCACACCGAATTCAATCAGGCCGGATTACCGAAACAGAATCTGTCGTCTTATGCGATTGGCGTGATGTTTGGCGATAACCGTCACTACACGTTATCGGTCGAAGCCGCACGGGCCATTGGTGATGTACCGCTCGACAGCCATTCCCGCGACTGGCGCTACAACGCAACGTTTACCTACAACTTCAGCGCCGGTTCTTAACGCGTTCTTCACCCGGAAACCCCAAACAAAAAAGCCACGTCCCGAAAGGCGTGGCTTTTCATTTTCAAACAGACTCAGCGATTAAGGCGCGGTCACAAAACCGATAGCTTCATAGGCTTTTGCCAGCGTCACTTTTGCACGCGCGCGGGCTTTCTCAGCGCCTTCACGCATCACTTCCTGCAGGTAAGCTTCGTCGTTACGGAAACGGTGATAACGTTCCTGCACTTCGGTCAGCATACCGGCAACCGCTTCAGCGACAGCGCCTTTCAGATGACCATACATCTGGCCTCCGAACTGGGCTTCCAGTTCCGGAATCGGTTTGCCGGTCACGCCGGACAGAATATCAAGCAGGTTAGAAACGCCCGGCTTGTTTTTCACGTCATAACGTACGACAGGCGGCTCTTCGGAGTCGGTCATCGCACTTTTGATTTTTTTGGACACCGCTTTCGGATCTTCCAGCAGGCCGATCACGTTTTTACGGTTGTCATCGGACTTGGACATCTTTTTAGTCGGTTCCTGCAACGACATTACGCGCGCGCCGGATTTCGGAATAAACGGCTCAGGCACGGTAAACACATCACCGTACAGGGCATTGAAGCGGCTGGCGATATCGCGGCTCAGCTCCAGATGTTGTTTCTGGTCTTCACCGACCGGCACCTGGTTGGTCTGGTACAGGAGAATATCGGCGGCCATCAGCACCGGGTAATCAAACAGACCCGCGGTGATGCTTTCGCTGTTAGACGTTTCGTAGCGCGCTGATTTGTCTTTGAATTGCGTCATACGACCCAGCTCGCCGAAATAGGTATAACAGTTCAGCGCCCAGCTCAGCTGGGAATGCTCAGGAACATGAGACTGCACAAAGATGGTACTTTTCTTCGGATCAATGCCGACAGCCAGATACAGCGCCAGCGTATCAAGCGTCGCTTTACGCAGCTGAGCGGGATCCTGGCGTACGGTGATCGCATGCAAATCGACGATGCAATAAATGCATTCGTAATCGTCCTGCATATGAACCCATTGACGCAGCGCACCCATGTAGTTGCCAATGGTCAGTTCACCGGAAGGCTGTGCGCCACTAAATACGATGGGTTTACTCATTTTATGCTTCCTGATCTTTTAAAGATGACAGCCCCAGAGTGGGCAAAAGGTCGGCGAAATGATCCAGCACGCGATCGGGTTTCGTCAGCGCGATAGATTCACCGTAGTTATAGCCGTAAGTCATGCCCACACACGGGCAGCCCGCCGCCTGAGCGCACTGAATATCGTTGCGGGAATCGCCAACAAATACCATTTCACTGGCACGCAGACCGAGTTTTCCCAGCATCAGATAGACCGGTGCCGGATGCGGTTTTTTCACCACGACGTCATCGCCGCCAATCACCAGCGAGAAATAGCTGTCGATGCCCAGTGAGGCAAGCAGAGGCGCGATAAACGGCGTAGGTTTGTTGGTGACCAGCCCTAATGGCAGATCCAGAGCCGCCAGCGCAGCCAGCGTTTCTTTCACCTGCGGGTATAAACGGCTGCCTGAAGCGGCGGTATCGGCGTAGTAGTGGTCAAACTTATCGCGCACTTTTTGCAGGAACTCTGGTGACAAATCACCTTCTGCCCAGCGAACCGCGCGTTCAACCATCACGTCGGCACCGTTACCAATCCAGGTGCTCAGGCGCTCAACGCCTGCGGCCGGTAAGCCAAAATCACGCAGCGCCAGATCAATCGCTTCGGAAAGGCCCGGCGCGCTGTCGACCAGCGTGCCGTCTAAATCGAACGCAATGCCGCGTGCAACAAGAGGCTCAGTCATGGGAGACCTTAGCCAGTTCACTGCGCATATGGTCAATCACGGTGCGGTAATCAGGCTGGTTAAAGATGGCGGAACCGGCGACGAACATGTCTGCACCGGCTGCGGCGATTTCGCGGATATTCTCGGCTTTCACGCCGCCATCAATTTCAAGGCGAATGTCGTAACCGCTGTCATCGATAATTTTGCGAACCTGACGCAATTTATCAAGCGTTCCGGGAATGAATGACTGACCGCCAAAGCCCGGGTTGACGGACATCAGCAAGATCACATCAAGTTTATCCAGAACATAATCCAGATAACTCAGGGACGTAGCAGGGTTGAAAACCAGACCGGCTTTACAGCCGTGGCTTTTAATCAGTTGCAGCGAGCGGTCAACGTGCTCGGAGGCTTCAGGGTGGAAAGTGATGTAAGACGCCCCGGCTTCTGCGAAATCCGGGATCAAACGATCGACCGGTTTCACCATCAGATGCACGTCGATAGGCGCCGTGATGCCGTAATTGCGTAATGATTTGAGGACCATCGGCCCCATCGTTAAATTCGGGACGTAATGATTGTCCATCACATCAAAATGGACGACATCTCCGCCAGCTTCCAATGCTTTCGCCGTGTCTTCACCCAGGCGGGCAAAGTCAGCCGATAGAATGGACGGTGCAATCAAAAACTGTTTCATCCGCTTCTCCAAACGATAAGGTTCCCGAAAATCACCGGCTAGCCGGTAATCAGCGATATAACGCTAAAAGTTCATTTACCATGCTGCGTTGAGCCACTTTGCTGCTGATCGTCCGGCGCGCCGAGACGCGGTGCAGCTGTTTCGCCTCTGCATACCATTCCAGCGTCAGCGGTGTTTCATGGTTGGAAATCAGCACCGGCACATTATTCTCATGGGAAAGCTGATACGCCAGCCGCGCCAGATTGCGCTGATCTTCCATACTAAAACTGTTGGTGTGGTACGCCGTAAAATTGGCCGTCGCCGAAAGCGGTGCATAAGGGGGATCACAATACACCACCGAGCCAGACTGCGCTTTCAGCAAAGTGTCCTGATAATGCTCGCAAACAAACACCGCATTGCGGGCTTTTTCCGCAAACCAGTGGAGCTCTTCTTCAGGGAAATACGGCTTTTTATAGCGTCCGAACGGGACATTAAACGCACCACTGAGGTTATAACGACAAAGACCGTTGTAACAATGGCGGTTGAGATAGAGGAAAAGTACCGAACGACGATAAGGATCGCTGCTGGCATTAAACTCAGCCCTCAGTGCGTAAAAACGATCTGATTCATTAAACTCAGGCGTGAAAAGCACACGGGCGTCGCGTACGAATTCTTCGGTACGCATTTTCACGATGTTATAGAGATTGATCAGGTCGCTGTTGATGTCCGCCAGAATATAAGCGTCATACTCGGTATTCAAAAATACCGAACCCGCGCCAACAAAAGGCTCTATCAAACAATCTCCCGCTGGTAGATGACGTCTGATGTCATCAATCAGCGGGTATTTGCCGCCAGCCCACTTCAAAAACGCGCGGTTCTTCTTCATGCCGTCAGTTAGCTACTTATACAATTCACAGCCGCGGATTGTATCCTGTTTTTAGACAGCAAATCGCGTTGAGATCAGATTCATTTTTTCAGGTCTTGCTGTACCTGATGTACAGGTTTGACCCACGGTTTTTTCGCCTGAACTTCCGCAGGCAAGCTGGAAATGGCACGTTTAGCTTCAGCGGAAGAAGCGTAGTTACCACTGACCAGCACAAACCACGGCTTCCCGTCGCGGGCTGTCTGATAAACCAGATAATTTTTCAGGCCCTGCTGTCTTGCGAATGCATTCAACGTGCTGGACTGAGAAGCGCCGCTCAATTGCAGGGTAAAGTGCGAACCCGGAGCAGACTTAATCATCGATGCGCTGCCGGAAGCAACAACAGGGGCTGAGACAGCCGGTGCTGCTGACGGATGTGTCGCAGGAGATTTCGTCGCCTGAGGCTGAGACTTCGCGGTCTGCGACGCCGGTTTGTGTTCAGCCGGTTTCGCGGTATGAGCAGGTTGAGTATTACGCGCAGGTTGTGCAGGGCGTGTATGCGTTGCTGAAGACTGAGAGGCAGCAGGCATCTGAGTCCGCGCCGAACCGTTCACCGTAGCCGGGGCTGTCGGTAAAGAGGTCAGTGACTGGGCTGCGGGTGTCATGCTGCCTTGCGCTACGCCATCCACCTGATTCTGCTGGGAAGATAAAGCATCGCCCATATCGCCTGGCAGATCGACACGCTCTTTCTGCCCGTTATCTGGCAGAGGCTGCGCTTCAGTCGGTGTAGAAGAAACTGGCGGTAAACCAATGCTCTGAGGTTGCTGGCCGTTAGCCGCCTGCGCCGTATTCGCCTGTGCTTGCGCCGAAGGCTGAGCCGGTGCGGCCGCATTGTTGCCCGCAAGGTCGTTGCCCGCAAGATTGATGTCTTTAGGCCCGTTGTTCTGCTGCGCGGATGGGGTAGTCGCTGGCGACTTCATGGCGGAACCAATGCCGACAATCAGTAATATCAGCACCACAATACCAATGCCGATCATCACGTACTGACGATTCACAGGAACCTTTGGAATGGAAGGAGACGGTTTGCGCGCGCGCGGTGGGCGGCGATCGCTGGTGTCTGGTTTGAGATCGTCTTCCGGTGTTAAATCATCCATCTAAAACCTCCAACCCGGCTAAAAACCTGAAACAGGTTTTACGCGGAGCAACTATCCTGACTAAAAAATAAAGCTTTGCTGGGCATTGGTAAAATCGGTCGTTATCTGGCCAAAAGCATGGCCGCAGTCTTAACGGCAATCTTCAATCGAAGCCAGCACCATTTCATGCGATACGCCGGAGCGCACTTCAGACTGACCAATTGCTTTAGGTAAAACCAGACGCAGCTCGCCAGCCAGTACTTTCTTATCACGCATCATGTGCGGCAGATAAGACTGCGCTTCCATGACCTGCGGGCCTGCAACCGGTAATCCCGCGCGGATTAACAACACCTTGACCCGCGCGATGTCCCCCAGGCTAAATTGCCCGAGGCGATGCGCGGTATAACACGCCATCACCATACCTGCCGCGACGGCTTCGCCGTGCAGCCAGTTGCCATAACCCATTTCTGCTTCAATAGCATGGCCATAAGTATGGCCCAGATTCAGTAAGGCGCGCATACCGTTTTCGCGTTCATCGGCAGCCACAACCTCAGCTTTCAGCTCGCAGCAACGACGGATGCAATATGCCAGCGCGTTCATATTCAGCGCCAGTAATGCGTCCATGTTGTCTTCGAGCCAGACAAAGAAATCGGCATCCAAAATAATGCCGTATTTGATAACTTCCGCGAGACCCGATGACATTTCACGGGCAGGCAGCGTTCGCAGACAGTCGAGATCAACCACCACCGACGCAGGTTGATAAAACGCGCCGATCATGTTTTTTCCGAGTGGATGGTTTACCGCCGTTTTACCGCCGACGGAAGAATCAACCTGAGACAGCAATGTGGTTGGCACCTGAATAAAGCGCACACCGCGTTGATAACTGGCAGCAGCGAAGCCGGTCAAATCACCGACTACGCCGCCACCAAGGGCGACAAGCGTGGTATCACGTCCGTGCGGCTTGTCGAGCAGCGCGGAAAACACGTCATTCAGAACAGTCAGGGATTTGTATTGTTCACCATCAGGCAGTATCACCTGATCAACACGAACGCCTGCCTGCTCCAGAACTGAACGGATAGCGTCCAGATAGAGAGGAGCAAGCGTTTCATTGGTCACTATCATGACCTGATCGCCTGCCTTTACCGGCATAAAAGAAGCCGGATCGTGGAACAATCCGGCAGCAATCGTAATGGGGTAGCTACGCTCCCCTAACGTTACGGTAATCCTCTCCATGTCGTGCTTTGTAACCTTTTTAGCTGACACCCTCAGGCAATGACCGGAACCAATAATCAGTTACTTTCCAGCATGTTAATAATCTGGTTAGCAACGACTTTGGCGCTTTGATCATCGGTACGAATAGTGACGTCGGCAATCTCTTCATACAAAGGATTGCGTTCCTTCGCCAGTGCTTCAAGCACTTCACGTGGCGGAGCACTCACTTGTAATAATGGACGTTTTTTGTCGCGTTGTGTACGCGCCAGTTGTTTTTCGATGGTAGTTTCAAGATAGACGACAACGCCACGCGCTGACAAACGGTTACGGGTTTCACGTGATTTAACGGAACCCCCACCAGTTGCCAGAACAATGCCCTGTTTTTCTGTCAGTTCGTTGATCACTTTTTCTTCGCGGTCGCGGAATCCGTCTTCGCCTTCTAAATCAAATACCCAGCCCACATCAGCTCCGGTACGTCGCTCAATTTCGTGATCGGAGTCGAAAAACTCCATATTGAGTTGCTGAGCTAACTGTCGACCAATAGTGCTTTTGCCGGCACCCATAGGCCCAACCAGAAAGATATTGCGTTTCTCTGCCATGTTTTTCGGTATTACTAAGACAATTCGTTGATGATAACCCGCCCCGCCAATCAAATTAGCGGCGGGACCTAAACTGAAACCTCATGAGCGATATAGTGCGAGATCAGAAAAAAATTATCTCAACACTCTTGGTAGTTTGGCAACCGAATAAATCACTTTGCACGCCGCAGGAGGGAAACCGTACGTTTTTATCGGCGTGTCTGTCGTAATAAAAAGATCACGGTGCTCAATTCGGTAACCCTTGTAAGCTAAATCGACCGCAGCGTCAAACTCAGAAGTCTCTCACGACACAAAAAGTTGCATGCGCTCAACGTTATTGTGCAATTTCAGTTAAGTCAGAATACCCGTTTATTGGGTGCGGATTAAGGTCGGAGTGATAAAAATCACCAACTCGCGCCGCTGTTCATTCGTGTACTGGTGTTTAAACAAGGAACCGACGACAGGAATGTCGCCCAGCACCGGCACTTTGGTGTCTGTTTTTTGGTTTTTTCGCTGAAAAATCCCGCCAAGAACAAGGGTCTCCCCATCTCTGACCGTCACCTGGGTTTTAATTTCCTGCTTATCAATTGCCAGCGCTTCGCCTTCGGCCTGTTTGATGCTTCGTCCCGGCATATTTTGGCTGATTTGCAGCGCCAGCTCGATACGCCCGTCGCGAAGAATCTTCGGTGTCACTTCCATGCCGAGTACCGCCTCTTTAAATTCAACCGAAGTACTGCCGCTTGCGCCGCTTGAAACCTGATACGGAATCTCAGTGCCCTGTTTGATGCTGGCGGTTTGCATGTGCGCGGTCAGCAGGCGCGGGCTGGCGATGATATCCACCTTATCTTCCTGCTCAAGCGCCGTGAGTTCCAGATCCAGAATTCGGCCGCTGATGTGCGCCAGATTAAAACCTGCGGCAAACATCGGGTTCTCCACCGGCAGTCCCATATTGAAATTATTGACACGTACCGCTTTGGTGATGGCTTCCTCACCGTTGAACCCCCAGCGAACGCCCAGCTCACGCAGGCTCTCGCTGTTCATCGTGACAATATGCGCAGCCAGCTGCACCTGCTGTAGCGGCAAATCCATCTCCCTGACCCAAGGTTCTGCGACATCCAGCGCTTCGCGGGTATCACGTAATAAAAGTGTGTTGGTGCGGGGATCGGCGGTGGCGCTGCCTTTGGCGGAAAGCAGTGAGCCTTTTTGCGCGTTCAGGCTGAGCGCAACTTCTTTTGCATCGGCATATTTCAACGGCACTGTCAGGCTGATAACGGGGCTTTGCTGCGCCCTTTGATCTGCGGCGTCCTGACGCTGCTGCTGTTGCACAAGCGGATCGATAACCGGTGACACAAGTAAAACATTCCCCTGTAACTGACTGGTGAGATGGCTCATTTGCAAAATGATGTCCAGCGCCTGCTGCCAGGGGACATTTTTCAGCTTCACGCTGATCTGGCTGTCGACACCAGGCGCTATCACCAGATTTAACTCCCGCGTTTCCGCAAGTGCCTGCAATACCATCGCAACCGGAGAGGCCTGGAATTCGAGTGAAACCGGTGGCAGCGTTGCCGCTTTCACCCCACTGAAACAGAGCATTAACCCTGCGAAGAGATAACCGATGCTTTTCATTAATTTCCTTTCCCTGGAGAATTCGTGTTTTTGCCAAGCCAAAGTGTCTGCCGCTGCTCGCCACAACGGGGATCCGCCATGCTGAGCTCAGCATGTGAGCCGTCCAGATTGTCGATGGTCCACGCAGGCGTGCCGAGCTGTGTGCCCGTTTCAACACGTATCCAACGCCCCTCCGGCGAAAGCAGCCAGCCGGAAAGCTGCTCACCGGCATAAGAGACACCGCTTAACCGCCACAAAAGCGGTTGAACGGCGGTTGTGCAGGACGATGAAACGGCCGCAGCGAAAGGATCTCGCTGCGTTACCGCAGTGATTGCATTTTCAGGAAGAGATTCCAGACCCGTCGTTTGTGTCAGTAAAACGGACGCTGTCATTTCACCTCCGGCAGACTGCAAAATCAGTTCACTGAATGCGGGCTGTTCCGGCTGCTGCTGGAGTGCTGACAGAAAATTCATCAGGCCGCTGAAGGATAATTTGAGCTGCAATTCTCCCTGTGGCGCTGCTGACATTTCTGCCGCAGGTTGCCAGCGGATCAGCGTGGCCTGTGCATCTTTTAGCGGCTGCGAAAATTGCTGCTCTAGCGGCAAGCTTTGCTTTTGCTCCGGCGTATTTTCCTTTAGCGAAGGCTCAAGACTGTCCAGCGCCGGAGCGCGTAATAAAGCCACCTGCGCCCGCGAAACCGTCAGTTGCTGCGCGTCGGTTTGCTGCTTTAATTCTGTTTGCTCCAGCCATAAACCCCGGAGCAAAAACTGATAACACATCAGAACGGGCACCAGTGTGCATCCTGCCAGTGCAATAAGACGTTGCCAGCCCGGTTTTTCCATCAGCGGTTCGAGGCGCGCGGAGAATGTCATCATCATGGCAACGCCCCACCAACCGGCGCAGCATTCTGCGGTTGAAAACGGGTTGTCAGCACAAAACTCAGCGCATGCTCAGGTTGTTGCTCAACGTTCGACAGATGAACATCCCTCAGCAACGGGCTGGCGGTCAGCGCTTCGCTGAAGGCCAGAATATCGTGATAAAAACGCCCCTCTCCTTTTAACGTCAGTTGCCCCTGATGCTCTGTCAGCTCGCTCAGCCAGACTTCCGCCGGGATCTGCGCCGACAGCAGCACCAGAAGTTGCAGATCGTTCAGACTGGCCTGTCGGCGCTGCTGGCTCGCGGCACGTTTTTCGGCGATGACTTTGTGCTCAGCCAGCGCCAAGGTCACGCGGCGTTGCTGAACAGACAATTTTTGCGCGCAGGAAGTCAGAGCAGATAAATGCATCTGCAACAGGGTTCGCTCCTGAAGGATAAAAAGCGACAGGCCAAAAACGCCGCACATCACACAGACGGGTACGCAAACGAAAAACCTGAGCCAGTAGCGCAAAAGACGCTGACGGCGCAATTGGCGCCACGGCATGAAGTTAACTTGCAGCATCAGTAATCCGCCTGCCTGAGCGCCAGCCCGACGGCGGGGGCAAATGCACCCGGGTTGGCCGGAAGCGGCGCAGAGAGCTGACCGATGGCACTCAGTGGCGACCAGTTCTGCATCAGTGGTTGCGGTGATTCACCACTGAAAAACACGTCCCGGCTGCACAATGAGGCTGCGCGATATTGAGCACGTACTTTTTCTAACAGGGAGGATTCAGTCTCGATTTCTCCGTGAGAAAACAGGCCAAACTGAAAAGGCAGGCTGTGCGGAGAAGCCCACAGAAAAGCGTCGTCCATCGGATGGACGAGCAACGCATCTCCCGGAAGCCCGGCGGCATGCGCGGCAACGTGCAGCGCACAGGGGGCGAGTTCGATGATATCGGGAAACAGACGCGCCTGGGCCATGCAGGCTATCCACTGCTCAATTTCCTGCTGCCGGGCCGCCGTCACCACAATCTGATTATCACCATGAGGGTCTGCGCGGTAATCCATCACCAGGTGTTCTATGCTCAGCGGGAACTGCTTTGCGGCACTGGCAAAGATAAATGCACTGCGGGCGGGTTCGCGTAAACGGCTGTCCGGCACGGCCAGCCGCTGTTGCATAATCCGTTGTGCCGGAAGACTTATTCGCAACGAAATCAATGCCGGCAGAGTTTTTCGCCAGCACGATAAAATGGCGATTAGCGGCGCGCTCTCATGTAATATCCCCTCCCGCAATGTGAAATCGGGCAAGGGATGTTGCCACCAGTGACGTAATTGCCAGCCATGCCGCCGCCGCTGAACGGCAATCGCACGGGCGAAACCGGCTTGAATATCCAGACCTACCTGCCATGCTTGTAGTCGCATTTTCGTTCAATCTCCATATTGTCAGGTAAATAAAAGAACGTATCCATGTTGCTGGCTTGCCTTTATACTACCGCGCGGTTGTTTATAAACTGCCCAATTGACACTTAATGGGAAATCTCAGGTGAAGTTCGTAAAGTATTTATTGATTCTTGCAGTGTGTTGCATTTTGCTGGGAGCGGCCTCGATCTTCGGTTTGTATAAATATATCGAGCCTCAGCTTCCCGACGTCGCCACGCTTAAAGACGTGCGCTTGCAAACACCGATGCAGGTTTTTAGTGCTGAAGGTGATTTGATCGCCCAGTACGGTGAAAAACGCCGTATCCCACTGAAACTTGACCAAATCCCACCGGAGATGGTGCATGCGTTTATCGCAACAGAAGACAGTCGTTTCTATGAGCATCACGGCGTGGACCCGATCGGTATTTTCCGTGCGGCTTCCGTTGCGCTGGTGTCTGGTCACGCCTCACAGGGCGCGAGTACTATTACTCAGCAGTTAGCCCGTAACTTCTTCCTCAGCCCCGAACGCACGCTGACCCGTAAAATCAAGGAAGCTTTTCTGGCCATCCGTATCGAACAGATGATGTCCAAAGATGAAATCCTTGAGCTGTATCTGAACAAGATCTACCTCGGTTATCGCGCCTATGGCGTCGGTGCCGCAGCGCAGGTTTACTTCGGTAAAAACGTCGACCAACTGACGCTCAGTGAAATGGCGGTGATTGCTGGCCTGCCAAAAGCGCCGTCAACCTTCAACCCGCTTTATTCCCATGACCGTTCTCTGGCACGCCGCAATACCGTGCTGGCACGTATGCTTGATGAGAAATACATCACGCAGGCGCAGTACGATCAGGCACGCGCAGAGCCGCTGGTGGCGAACTATCATGCCCCGCACATTGAATTCTCCGCGCCGTATCTGACTGAAATGGTGCGTCAGGAAATGGTGAAACGTTATGGCGACAACGCCTATAACGACGGTTATATGGTCTACACCACCATCACCAAAAAAACGCAGCTGGCCGCGCAGGAAGCGTTGCGCACCAACGTGATGAACTACGACATGCGCCATGGTTACCGCGGTGCGTCAAATCAGCTGTGGAAAGTCGGCGAGCCCGCGTGGGATGAGAACAAGATTGTTCAGTCTCTGAAAACGCTGCCGGTTTATGGCCCGCTGTTCCCGGCGGTTATCACGGCAACGGATGACGCTCAGGCCACTGCCACGATGTCGAATCGCGCCGTGATCAGCCTGCCATTTAGCGGCATGCGCTGGGCGCGTCCTTACCGCAGTGACACCGCGCAGGGCCCGACGCCGAAACGCGTTTCCGACGTGGTTCAGCCCGGTCAGCAAGTCTGGGTACGTAAAGTGGGTGATGACTGGTGGCTGGCACAGGTTCCTGACGTCAACTCGGCCATTGTTTCCCTGAACTCAACGGACGGTGCGATTGAAGCGCTGGTCGGCGGTTTTGACTTCAACCAGAGCAAATTTAACCGTGCTAATCAGGCGGTGCGTCAGCTCGGTTCAAACATCAAACCGTTCCTGTATACCGCCGCGATGGATAAGGGCCTGACACTGGCAACTATCCTCAACGACATGCCGATTACCCGCTGGGATGCCGGCGCGGGCACGGACTGGCGTCCGAAAAACTCACCGCCTACGTATTACGGCCCGATCCGTTTACGTCAGGGTCTGGGGGAATCCAAGAACGTGGTAATGGTGCGTGCGATGCGTGCGATGGGCGTGGATTACGCGGCAGAATATCTGCAACGTTTCGGCTTCCCGGCGGCGAACATCGTTCATTCCGAATCACTGGCGCTGGGCTCGGCTTCATTCACCCCGCTCCAGGTTGTGCGTGGTTATGCGACGCTGACCAACGGCGGCTTCCTGGTTGATCCGTATTTCATCACCAAAATTGTGGATGAATCCGGTCAGGTGCAGTTTGAAGCGAAACCGAAAATTGCCTGCCGCACCTGTAATATTCCGGTGATTTACGGCGAAACGCAGAAATCTGCCGTGCTGTCGGATGACAATGTTGAAAACGTGGCAACGTCTACGTCGAACAACAATGCTAGTGTACCAACGCCGCAGCTGGAACAGGTTCCGCCGAACTCGCCGCAGGTTGATGCCGCGCAGCAATACGCACCACACGTTATCAGCGCACCACTGTCATTCCTGATCAGCGACGCCCTGAACTCCAACATCTTCGGGGAACCGGGCTGGATGGGGACAGGCTGGCGCGCAGGCCGTGATTTGAAACGTCATGATATCGGCGGCAAAACCGGTACGACCAACAGCTCGAAAGATGCCTGGTTCTCCGGATACGGTGGCCCTGAAGTAGTAACGTCTGTCTGGATTGGTTTTGACGATCATCGCCGTGATTTAGGCCGCACGACGGCTTCCGGCGCGATCCCGGATCAGATTTCAGGCTATGAAGGTGGTGCGAAGAGCGCCCAGCCAGCGTGGGATGATTACATGAAATCCGTGCTGGAAGGCGTACCTGAACAACCGCAGACGCCGCCTCCGGGCATTGTCACGGTGACCATCGATAAGAGCACCGGTAAGTTGTCCGACGGCGGTGGTAACAGCCGTCCGGAATACTTCATCGACGGAACGCAGCCGACGGAACATGCGGTTCATGAGGTCGGGACAACCATTATGGATAATGGTCAGGAACACGAACTGTTCTGATGGCGTGAAAGATAAGTTGTCCGGCATAAACCGCCGGATAATAAAAAGCCGGTCTGCATAATGCACGACCGGCTTTTTTTTTGGATGCAGTTCCCGTTTAGCGCGCGTTACGCGTCAGGAAATCATGCGCGAGGAATAGCGCACTGACGTTACGTGCCTCGCAAAAATCAGGATGTTGCAGCAGTTCCATCATGCGCGAAACCGGCCAGCGGGTTTGCGGCAAAGGTTCCGGCTCATCACCTTCGAGGCTTTGCGGATACAAATCTTTGGCGATGACGATATTCATGCGGCTCGAGAAATACGACGGAGCCATGGTCAGTTTTGCCAGCACATCAAAGTGCCGCGCGCCAAAGCCCACCTCTTCCATCAGTTCGCGGTTCGCCGCTTCAAGCACGCCTTCACCGGCATCAATGAGCCCTTTCGGAAATCCCAGTTCGTAACTTTCGATGCCCACGGCATATTCGTGGATAAGCACCAGTTCATCGTCAATGACCGGGATAATCATCACCGCTTCACGTTCTGAAGGGCGCATGCGCTCATAGACACGCCCGGCGCCGTTGCTGAAAGCCAGTTCGACGGATTCAATGGTGAACAAACGCGAACGGGCAACGGTTTCCACCTTCAGGATTTTCGGTTTTTGCAGGTGTTGTGTCATTTCATCCCCAGCTTATTATTCACCTGACCAGAGGCGTTCTAATGGGTTCGTTTTACGATTAAAAAGCCGCTTGCAGAAGTCATTGTGCGTTAATGCGGGTCAGAATCGCAATATTTACAGAATAACATCCGTGCCTCCGATCCCTTTAGCAAGAATTTTTGTTTAAAAAGCACGCCCGCCCGGTTTAAAAAAGACGCGTTGACTTACCGGTGTCACACTTTTGCTTTAACAAAAACACACCCACATCAAAATAGGATTATACCGATACCCTGAACTTCACAATTGCCGGTATCCTTTACATTGGTGTTTTTGTGCACACCATTCAGGCAAATAATAATAAAATTCCTATCAAAAAGGCCGCTGCGCGCAGAATGTGCATTTCGTTTATGTATAATACTTTCACAGAGTTGACGTAAGTCACCCACGTCTGAACGGGGATCGGATGAGCACAGTAGTCGTGACACTGGTTTTGTTGTGTATCGCAATCATTGCCACAGGGTCTTATTTTTGGCTTGTAATGCGTCGTCGCCAACGCGACGAGTCCGTCGTGCGATTCCCCACACCCAGCCAGCGGAAACTTTCACAGAAAGAGCGCGATGCCGTCGAACGCTATCTTCGTCAGAATGAAGGGCTCGGCCAGACGCCGATTACCCACCGCAATAATCTGATTATCCTGCGCGATAAACTCACGCTGACCACCAAAAGTGAAAACGTATACAGCCTGACGCGGGCGATTACACGTTATGGCGTCGCCAGCGAAGATCCCAACAAGTGGCGTTACTTTCTGGACGCCACTGAAATCCATCTTCCGCCTTTCTGGGAACAATATATTGCCCAGGAAAATCAGGTCGAGCTCATCAAAACCCAAACCATGCCGCTGGTGATCTCGCTCAATGGTCACACGCTGGCCGATCACGTTTACGAAGGCTCCACGCCGGTTTCTGCCGTTATCCCCTCACAACCGCAAAATGCTTCGATTCGTCATGAAGAAAGCGAACATATCGAGTTGGTGAAAGTGCGACGGGAAACGCGGGAAGAGCACGCGCTGACCCGTTCGAACGGCGTGAAAGAAGCGCTGGCTATCTCCGGCGCGCTTCTTCTGTTATTTATCACGCTGCAAAGCCCGGTCATGTTGCTGCCCTGGTTATTGACGCTTACTGCCTGTCTGGTGGCATGGGTCATCTGGCGGCTGGTGTCCGAACGTTTAGGTAAAAACCGTAAGGAAATCCATTGCCTGCGCGGCTTACCTAAACGCTGGGGTCTGTTTGGTGAATCCAAACAGGGCGATATCAGTAACATTTCACTGGGCGCTGTCGATCTGGTTTATCCGCCGCACTGGCAGCCTTATATCGGCCGTGACTTAGGGCAACCGACCGACGTAGAAGTGTATATGAACAGCCAGGTTGTCCGACAGGGAAGCTATCTGTCGCTGCATGAAGAAGTGAAAAAATTTCCGCTCCAGCTTTGGGGTAAAAATCTGGTGCTGGCCACCTGCGCTTTCCTCCTGCTGCTGGTTTTACTGGTTTATGTCCCGCTCGGATTGCCTTTAAAGCTCAGCGTCGCGTGGCTTCAGGGCGCACAAAGCTCTCAGGTCAACAGCGTGCAGGAACTGGAAAAAACCGCATTGCGCGTCGGCGATACCCTGAAAGTTCAGGGAACCGGCATGTGCTATGTGCCGCCGTCCGCCAGCCGGACAGCCTCCGGTTATATGCCTTTTGACTGCTCCGGGATTTACTGGAATACCGCGACGCCGTTGCCGGTTCCGCAGTCCGAAATTATTGATGCCGCTACCGCGTTGCAGACCACGGTCAATAACCAGATGCATCCGGGAGAAAGCCCGGAGCAGAACATCAACCCGCAACTGGCGACTGCCATTGAAAAATCCGGCATGATCCTGCTCGATGATTTCGCGGATATCGTTCTGAAAACCGAAACGCTGTGCGGCAAGAGCAATGACTGTGTGCGTCTGAAAAATGCGCTGGTCAATCTGGGTAACTCCAGTAACTGGAACGCATTAGTCAAACGCGCGAAAGCCGGTTCTTTGCAGGGGATTAATGTCCTGCTGCGCCCGGTCAGCGCGCAGTCGCTGAGTGAGCTGGTTAACAACGCAACGTCTTCGTTCTTCATTCAGGAAACCCGCCGCGCCGCTGACAGCCTGAACAGCCCGCCGCCGGGAGGCTTTTTGATCAGCAATGATGAAGGACACCAGCTTATTGAAATGCCGGTGCCCCCAGCCGGGTTATCCGGAAATCCGGCGCAGGATCAGTGGAAACAGCTGCAACATCTCTCGTCACTGCTGCTGCATACACCGTTCAGCGCGCAGGGCGTGATTACCAGTATCAGCATTGATGCAAACGGCACCCGCCATATTTCACTGCACAGCGAGCCGGATATTTCGACGCTATGGCGCTATCTGGGCACCAGTTTACTGCTGTTCCTGCTCATCGGGATCCTGCTGGTGAATACCCTGCTGTTTGTCCGCCGCTTCGTGAAAGATAAACGCCGTATCGACGACATTCAGCAATATTACAACTCTTGCTTTCACCCCACGCTGATGCCGATGCCGGTCCATAATCCCGGCTGAAAAACACACGGTGGCGCTGCGCCACCGTGAGTGATTATGTTACCCTGACGCCCTTCCCTGCTTTTCATCATTCGTTCCTGCGCCGCCCGATTTGCATCCAGCCGCCAGGACATGGAGTTGTCATGCCCCCTGATTTTGACTGGAACAACATCGACACCGTTTTACTTGATATGGACGGCACGCTGCTGGATCTGGCCTTCGACAGCCAGTTCTGGTTGCAGGATGTGCCGCTGGCGCTCAGCCAGCAACGCGCCATTCCGCTGGAGAATGCGCGCCGGATTATTCATGACGAATACCTCGCCGTTCAGCACACCATGAACTGGTATTGCTTTGATTACTGGAGCGAACGGTTAGATCTTGATATCTACCAGATGACCACTAACATCGGCAAAAACGCACGTTTACGCGACGATACGGTGCCTTTTCTGACCCATTTGCGACAGTCCGGACGCCACACCATTTTGCTGACCAATGCGCATCCGCACAGCCTTTCGGTTAAAATTGAACATACCGGTCTGGATCAGCACCTTGATTTATTACTTTCCACCCACACATTTGGTTATCCGAAGGAAGATCAGCGGTTGTGGTCCGCGGTGCAACAACAGACCGGTTTTAATCCTGAGAGAACATTATTTGTCGACGACGGCGAACCTATCCTGAAAGCGGCAAAAACCTTCGGTATCCGCTATTGTCTGGGTATAGAAAATCCGGATTCCACCCTGGCAAACAAGTCATTTCAGGATTATCCCTCGATTAATGACTTCCGCAGCCTGTTGCCTTCGATTGACCCCGTGGCAGGCCCGGCCAGGTAATACCGGCATGTTCAGGGGAGAAAAATGAAAGTCAAAACGGAAGAAGACGCTAATGCAGTACGTCTCGATAAATGGCTTTGGGCGGCTCGTTTTTATAAGACCCGCGCGCTGGCACGCGAGATGATTGACGGCGGCAAAGTGCATTACAACGGCCAGCGGGGAAAACCCAGCAAGCTGATGGAACTGAATGCCGAAATCACCCTTCGTCAGGGAAATGACACCAAAACGATCATTGTGCTGGGGCTGACGACTCAGCGCCGCAGTGCGGAAGAAGCACAGACGCTTTATCAGGAAACCGACGCGAGCGTCGTCAGCCGGGAGAAAATCTCGGAAGCGCGGAAAATGAATGCGATGCCGCATCCGGACAGACGTCCGGATAAAAAGGAACGCCGCAACCTGATCAAATTTAAATATGGCGATCAAGAGTGATCGCCACTGAGAGAGAAAATTATGTCCAATCATGACCAACTGCACCGTTACCTGTTCAATAACCACGCCGTCCGCGGTGAACTGGTCGCGCTCAATGAAACCTTCCAGCAGATCGTTGCCGGTCACGATTACCCGGCAGAAGTCCGTAATCTTCTGGGCGAAATGCTGGTTGCTACCAGCTTGCTGACTGCCACGCTGAAATTTGACGGCGACATTACCGTTCAGCTGCAAGGTGATGGCCCGCTGAAACTGGCGGTGATCAACGGGAACAACCGACAGGAACTGCGCGGTATTGCGCGCCTGCAAGGTGATATCGCTGAAGGCAGCTCGCTGAAAGAGATGATTGGCAACGGCTACATGGTGATCACCATTTCCCCAAGCGTGGGCGAGCGCTATCAGGGCGTCGTCGGCCTGGAAGGCGAAAATCTGGCGGAGTGTCTGGAAAACTACTTCATGCAGTCCGAACAGCTGCCGACCCGCATTTTTATCCGTACCGGTGAAATTGAAGGCCAGCCAGCCGCAGGCGGCATGCTGTTGCAGGTGCTGCCAGCCGAAGATACTGATCCGGAAGAATTCAGCCATCTTGCTCAGCTGACCACTACGATCAAAGCAGAAGAGCTGTTCACCCTGCCGGCCAACGAAGTGCTTTATCGTCTTTATCATCAGGAAGAAGTCACCCTGTATGAGCCGCAGGACGTTTGTTTCCGCTGCACCTGCTCGCGCGAACGCTGCGCCGGCGCCCTGCTGACGCTGCCTGATGAAGAAATTCTGGAAATGCTGGAAGCTGACGGGAAAATCGAAATGCACTGTGATTATTGCGGATCAGACTACGAGTTTGACGCGATGGATCTGGCTACCCTGAAAGCGGACGGCGACGTTCATCCGGGAAATGATCATATTCATTGATTGTTAACCCACGCTATCTGAGGGACTTTTCACCGAAAAGTCCCTTTTTTATTGCTTATATATAACCAACGTTGCACATATTTCGCGTTTTTCATCACAATTATGGAAAAATATTCACATCTCCCGTTATTCTTTGAGTTCTATCGCGGTTCAAAAGCGATAAATACCTACAATTACAACTAGTTTATCCCTAATGCTTCAGGCTTTGGGGTTTCTAATTCAGGCCAAGGAGCAGGGAAATGCCTACCACTATCGGGGTCACCGCCGAAACACTCGCCCGTTACGGGATCCATCAGAACAGCGAAATCGTCTATAACCCTGATTACGATCTTCTTTTCAAAGAAGAGACAGCGCCCGGTCTGGAAGGCTTTGAACGCGGGCAGGTGACGGAGCTGGGCGCCGTGAATGTCGATACCGGCATTTTTACCGGCCGCTCGCCGAAAGATAAATACATTGTCCGCGATGACACCACCCGTGACACGCTGTGGTGGGCCGATCAGGGCAAAGGAAAGAACGATAATAAACCGCTTTCTCAGGAAATCTGGGCTTCACTGAAATTGCTGGTCACCCATCAGCTTTCAGGAAAACGCCTGTTTATCGTCGACGCATTCTGCGGTGCGAACGCCAATTCCCGACTGAAAGTCCGCTTCATTACGGAAGTGGCCTGGCAGGCGCATTTCGTCAAAAACATGTTTATCCGCCCGACGGACAGTGAACTGGAAGGTTTCGAGCCTGACTTTATCGTGATGAACGGCGCGAAATGCACCAACCCGGACTGGCAGAAACAGGGCCTGAACTCCGAAAACTTCATCGCTTTCAACCTGACCGAACGTATCCAGCTTATCGGCGGATCCTGGTACGGCGGCGAAATGAAGAAAGGCATGTTTGCCGTCATGAACTACCTGCTGCCTTTGCAGGGGATCGCGTCGATGCACTGCTCTGCCAATGTGGGTGAAAAAGGCGATGTGGCCGTCTTCTTTGGCCTTTCCGGCACAGGTAAAACCACGTTATCCACCGATCCAAAACGTAAACTTATTGGTGATGACGAGCATGGCTGGGACGACGACGGCGTCTTCAACTTCGAAGGTGGCTGTTACGCCAAAACCATTAAACTGAGCAAAGAAGCGGAGCCGGAAATCTTTGGTGCCATCAGACGCGATGCGCTTCTGGAAAACGTGGTGGTCAGCGCCGACGGCAAAATCGATTTCGATGACAACAGTAAAACCGAGAATACCCGCGTTTCCTACCCGCTCTATCACATTGAGAACATTGTGAAACCGGTATCGAAAGCCGGGCATGCCAGTAAAGTCATTTTCCTGACGGCTGATGCGTTTGGCGTATTACCGCCAGTTTCTCGGCTGACTGCATCCCAGACGCAATACCATTTCCTCTCCGGCTTTACGGCGAAACTGGCGGGCACCGAGCGTGGCGTCAATGAACCGACGCCAACGTTTTCTGCCTGCTTTGGCGCTGCGTTCCTGATGCTGCATCCGACGCAATATTCCGAAGTGCTGGTAAAACGCATGGAAGCGGCGGGCGCACAGGCCTATCTGGTCAATACCGGCTGGAACGGCACGGGTAAACGTATTTCCCTGAAAAACACCCGCGCCATCATCGATGCGATTCTGAACGGGACTATCGACGACGCCGAAACCTTCACGCTGCCGTTGTTCAATCTGGCAGTGCCAACCGAACTGCCGGGCGTCGACAGCCATATTCTGGATCCGCGTAATACTTACGGCAGCCGCGAGCAGTGGCAGGAAAAAGCCGAGCATCTGGCCCAGCTGTTTATCGATAACTTTGATAAATATACGGACACACCGGCAGGCGCAGCGCTGGTGAGCGCAGGCCCGCACCGTTAAGCGATAATCTCTGCTTTCACAGGCGCGGGCTTCCGCGCCTTTTTTTATTGCATCCCTCCCGGCCACATTCCAGAATGACAGCAATGCTTCCACTGCTCTCACAGGAATTTCACATGGCTACCCTGACTGTCCGCAATCTGGATGACGAAGTGAAGGAATTGCTGCGCATTGCCGCCGCCAAAAAAGGCCATTCAATGGAAGAGGAGGCGCGTTTAATTCTGAAGCAGGCACTGACCAGCACGCCCCCTGATTTTGGCCTCGGCAGCCAGCTCCGCCAGCGTTTTGCCACGCTGAATACAACGCTGCTGGAGCTGCCGCCCAAGTGATTATTCTCAATACCGCCATCATCCTTGAGATAATCAGCCGCAAACCACAGAAGACCGTTCTCCAGTGGCTCGATGCACAGGATGCCATTCAGCTTTACCTGACCAGCCTCACGGTCGCCGAACTTTTTACCTGGGTGGAAAATTTACCCGCAGACGCCCCGAAAACCGCGTTCGCCGATGCGTTGCTCGGCATGCTGAATCAGGATTTTAAGGGTCGCCTGTTGTCATTCGATGCCGCCAGCGCACTGCATTACGTGCGCGTAGCGGCTTTATCAAAACAAGCGCACGTGGCGATGACTGAACGCGAGATGCAACTGGCAGCGATTTGCCTGCAACACCAGGCCAGCCTGGCAACAGACCACCATGACCGGTTTGCGCATACCGGCATTACGCTGGTGAATCCGTGGGATGTGGCGGAGACGCCAAGATGGCGGGAGGAAGCCGCGGAATATTATGTGATGAGTCGGAAAAGTTAAACGCAGGCAGGCGTTTTATCCCGCAATAACCAGGGCTGGCTCCCAAACGGGCCTTTAGGTCAAGACACCGGCCTCAATAGGCGCCTATCGCCGCGCCTCTTCAGAATCACCGGTTCTTTCACTACGCGCTATCGCTCGCTGGCTATGTTTCAGAAACTCCTGCGATTGCCGCGAAATCTTGCCGCTGCGGCAATAACCGAAGTTGCTGAAACAGACTTTGCGAGCGACACCGCGGGTTGTAAAAAGACGCGGAGAGTCAAGAGAGGGGCCGTCCTGGCCCTCTTTTGTCGGTTTCGGCGCAGCGCGTCAAGCGATCACTGCAAGTGAAAAACCGAAACGTCCACTCTTCCAATTTAAGAACCCGTAACGGTTACGGCAGCTTTCTGCAGCATCTCCACCGGTAATGGCAGATACGCCCTGATCCTCAATCCACCGCGGTCACTGCGGCCGATATCCAGAGTCCCGGAATGTGCATCAATAATACGCTGCACAATAGCCAGCCCCAGGCCGGTTCCGCTGGTAGTACGGGCACTTTCGCCACGCACGAAGGGCTGGAACAGATGTTTGAGTTGGTCCGGCTCAATCCCCGGGCCATCATCCTCTACCTGGAACCATGCGCGCTGCAGTTCACGTCCGCTGCTGACTTTGATCCAACCATTCCCGTAACGGGCGGCGTTCACCACCATATTCACTACGGCGCGTTTGATGGACAACGGATGCGCATTCACCAGCAATTCACCGTCGGCCAGATCGGAATCAATTTCACGTTCGTAGCCGCTTTCGGTGGCAATCACTTCACCCAAAATACCGTTGAGATCGGTGATCTCCGCCGGCATCTCCTGCCCGGTGCGCAGATAATCAATGAACTGTTCGATGATGGCGTTGCACTCTTCGATGTCTTTATTTATCGACTCGGCGAGATAACCGTCACCATCACTCATCATTTCTGTTGCTAAGCGGATACGCGTCAGCGGCGTACGCAGGTCATGGCTTACACCGGCCATCAGCAGCGTGCGGTCATCAGCCAGCAACTTCACACCGGCAGCCATCTGGTTAAAGGCACGCGTCACGGAACGCACTTCGGAAGCGCCGTATTCCCGCAATGGCGGCGGAATAATGCCTTTCCCGACCTGCAAAGCTGCATGCTCCAGTTCGACAAGGGGTCGGTTCTGGATGCGGATAAACAGCCACGCACCACCAATGGCCAGCAACATAATCGCCAGCGTATAGCGGAACAGCGGCGAGAAATCGCCCTGATGGATTTCGGTAAGAGGAACGCGTACCCAGATGTCAGGTGACAACCAGGTTTTCAGCCACACAACCGGGGTATTTTTGTTGACCTCAACGCGCACATCCGTCGGGCCACCAAGCTGTTGCGCCATCTGCTGGCTGAGGAATTCGTAGTGCTGCGCCCAGCGCAGACCGCTCTCCTCAGCCGCAGAGTTGGTGTAAAGCGAAATGCCCAGTTCGCGGTAAATCTCGCGACGAAACGCAGGCGGCACGGCCAGCAACGTGCCATCTTCCAGTTGCAGCCGGTCGGTCATCAGCATACGGACTTCATACGCCAGGACTTTATTGAACTGCTGCAAGCTTGGCAGAATGGCAAAGTTCAGCACCACCAGATAGGTCGTCACCAGGCTGACGAACAGCAAGGTGACGATTAATAACAGTGTTCGGGCAAACGAGCTACGCGGTGAAAAGCGTATTCGTCTCATGCCTTACTGCCGTCCGGCACAAATACGTAGCCCAGGCCCCAGACGGTCTGGATATAACGCGGATGCGCCGGATCTTCTTCTACCATGCGACGCAGACGGGAAATCTGCACATCGATAGAACGCTCCATCGCGCTGTATTCGCGTCCACGAGCCAGATTCATCAGCTTGTCACGGGACAGCGGCTCACGCGGATGGCTCACCAGCGCTTTAAGTACGGCGAATTCACCGCTGGTCAGCGGCATAGGCTCATCTTCACGGAACATCTCGCGGGTACCGAGGTTCAGCTTGAACTTACCAAAGGAAATCACGGCTTCTTCCTGAGAAGGCGCGCCCGGCAGCTCGTTCGCCTGACGACGCAGTACCGCACGGATACGGGCCAGCAATTCACGCGGGTTAAACGGCTTAGGAATATAGTCGTCGGCACCAATTTCGAGGCCCACGATACGGTCAACTTCTTCGCCTTTTGCCGTGACCATAATGATCGGCATCGGGTTACTCTGGCTGCGCAGGCGGCGGCAGATAGACAAACCATCTTCGCCAGGCAACATCAAGTCCAGAACCATCAGATGGAATGACTCACGGGTCAGCAAACGGTCCATCTGTTCAGCATTGGCAACGCTACGCACCTGGAAGCCCTGTTCAGTCAGATAACGCTCCAAAAGTGCGCGCAGGCGCATATCGTCATCGACCACCAGAATCTTGTGATTTTCTTGCATGTAACTCTCCCAAAGGCGTGAATGCCTGAAGCTTGTATTGTTAGAAATATCAATCAAAACAGACAGCGTTTATTGGTATATATTCTAGACGAAATTGTAACAATGGATATGGTTTTCCTAATTTATCAACAATATCAGAGCAATCTTCTGCCTCCTGAGTTGGGTTTTCCCTGGGCAAGGCAGAAGTGAATCCCTCCTTCCCTTTTGTCTTATGGTTAAAAACCACCCGATCTGCTTTCTGTATCGAAAAAACGTGAGATTTTAATGAAAGATTTCATTCTTAAAAAGATCTGTAAAAAACGCTATTAATGCTCCCCGGTTTACTTTAAACCGTCTCAAGACCATTGGAATATGATTAAATTATTTGTTTAAAGAGAACATATTAATTGTTTCTTTAGAATATATACACAGCGTATTTATCGTTAAAACAAACAATAAATTAATTGAATTAGAAAGCACTAACGATCATCCATATGAATATAATTGATCGATTTTAAAACAGCGTGTAATTCAACGGAGTAATGCGTACTACCCAATACATAAAACACTTGATAGAATGTTTTTCTGCGTAAATTTGATCAGTAATATTACGCAAATCCTGATAAACTCCGCAGAATAACCTTCAACGTTTTATTTCAGAATGGACGCAACAATGAAAACGACATACAAACTCATGGTAGGTGGGTTACTTCTGGCATTAGCCGGGAATAGCTATGCAATTGATGGGCGAATCAACTTCTCTGGCGCAATTATTAAAACTGCATGTGTTATTAATGGGGGCAATGACGTTGACGTTCCGTTAGGGACATATTCAGCTGCTCAATTTAGGGAGATTGGCGATACCTCCCCAAATATTCCATTCACTCTTCCGCTGGCTAACTGTCCTGTAGCACAAAAAGAGGGTGACCCTCTTCCACATTTCCGCATATGGCTTGAAGCTGAAGCTGTTGATGCAACTCATCCTAACCTTGTGAAATTAGGCAATAGCTTCGGCGATACGATGGCAGATGGTGTAGGTATTCAAATTATGGATGCTAATACTAAAGCTGTTATGCTGCTGAATACATTACCGACGATCACTTACGATATAAAAACAGCAACAATGGATGTCAATTTGCTCGCAAACTATCAGTCTTTCAAAAGTCCGGATGACATCATTCCGGGCCCGGCTGATGCCAGTGTCAACGTCACCCTCGATTATCGTTAATCCGCTATGAAACTGGCAGGCTCAGTCAGTGAGCCTGCCAGATTAATTATTATGAAAAAAATGTAAGGCCTATTCATTACTGGATCGATTAATCACATGCGCAATGCAATCAAACGGCTAATTCAGTTAACTCTTCTATTTTTCCTTTCTATTCAGCTAAGTTATGGTGGTGGGATTCTTGTCGGGCGCACCCGGGTTATTTATGATGCCAATAAAAAAGAAGCTTCATTGCCCCTTAGCAACAAATCGGAAAACAAACCGTTTCTGATTCAGTCATGGATTGATAATGGAGACGGTAAAACACGCGGCCCGTTTGTTGTCACCCCTCCGCTTTTTCGCCTGAACGCCAATGATGAAAACAACCTTCGTATTTCATATACAGGAGGGGAATTACCGCAAGATAAAGAATCCATATTTTATATTAATGTACGCGCTATTCCCTCTACCCCAAAAAATGACACTAACGAATTAAGATTAGTTATTAAGACCAGAATAAAACTTTTTTACCGCCCAGAAAAATTACAGGGAAAGCCTTATGACGCCTACAAGTTGCTGACGTTCGCACGTTCCGGCGGTCAGCTTCTAATCACTAACCCTTCACCTTATTACGTCGTGTTCAGCTACCTGACCGTTGGCAATACCGTATTAAAGGATACAGACATGATTGCCCCTGGAGGCCAACTCAACGTGACACTACCCGCGAATAACACCGGCAATACCGTTGAGTGGAGCGCAATTAATGATTACGGCGGCGATACAACTCCCGAAAAGAGAACGCTCTGATTACTTAACGTTTCACCTGACATTTTAACTGCTTCAGAAATCTCTTCAGGGACTCAGTGACAATGACAATGGATAGTTCTCCGACTGCAAAAAAACTGGGAAACTGCGCCCGCCTGCAACGTCATATCTTCACGTTATTCGTGGGCTGTACTTTCCCGATGACGGCGTTGATTATTGATGCTGCACGGGCAGAGGATGTCTATTTTGACCCGCAACTACTCGAACATAACGGGCAACAGACTGACGACGTGGACCTCTCGATTTTTGCCAAAAGCGATAAGGCCCAGGTGGCAGGTGTTTACAACACTGTTATTTACGTAAACCTTGAGCAGGCACTCCAGCAAGAAATTCGTTATGACCAGATGCCCGATGGCTCATTGTCGCCGGAAATCACCCCCGATTTACTAAGAGCCCTGAACGTCAGGGTGGATGCATTTCCTTCACTGGTCAATCATCAACATGATGCGCCTCTGGCTCCTCTGGCACAGTACATTCCAGCAGCAGCGGCTAAATTCGATTTTAACCGGATGCGGCTTGATGTCAGTATTCCGCAAGCCGCAATGGATCAGAAAGCCAGCGGGTATGTCGATCCCAAAAGATGGGATGACGGTGTTCCCGTTTTATTTTCTAACTATGCCTTTTCAGGGGCTCAGCGAAAAAATAAAAATGGCAGCGATGATTCCAGCCAATACCTGAATATGCAAAACGGAGTAAACCTGGGGCCATGGCGCTTTCGAAATTACAGCACTTACAGCAATAGTGACGGCCAGCCAAGTTGGGATGCCATTTCCACTTATGCTCAGCGTGATATCAAAAGCCTTAAATCCCAGTTCCTGATCGGCGAAAGCTCCACGCCCGGCGATCTGTTCCCCAGCCTGCAATTCACCGGTGTTCAGCTCGCTTCCGATGACAATATGCTGCCGGACAGTCAGAGAGGTTTTGCACCCACGATCCGGGGGATTGCGAACTCTAACGCTGAAGTCACCATCCGTCAGGATGGATATATTATTTATCAAAGCTATGTCGCGCCTGGTGCATTTGAAATTAACGACCTTTATCCGTCTTCTTACAGCGGCGATTTGGAAGTCACAATTACAGAAGCCGACGGAACTGAGCGCAGATTTAATCAGCCTTTTTCAGCCGTACCGGTAATGCAACGTCCGGGACGCCTAAAATACAGCGGCACCGCAGGGCGCTATCGGTCAAATAATAATGGCGACAAAAAGCCGGACTTTGCTCAGGGCACGGCGATTTATGGAGTCTCAAATGAGATCACCACGTATGCCGGTTCGTTATTATCACCAGATTATCTTTCCGGGATGGCGGGGGTCGGATTCAGCTTACTGTCTTTAGGTTCAGTTTCTGTCGATATCACGCAGGCTCAAACTACGCTGGATAACAATCAAAACAGCAGCGGCCAGTCTTATCGTATTCAATATTCTAAAAATATCGAGGCGACTGATACGAACTTCTCCGTCGCCAGTTACCGCTATTCCACCAGTGGTTTCTACGATTTTGATGAAGCGAATCAGTCTCAGGATAACGCAACGCAAGATAGCCATAAGCGCAGCAAATATCAGGTCAGTGTTAATCAGGCGCTGTGGGAAGGCGCAAGTATGTATGCCTCGGCCTACCAGCAGGACTACTGGCGTGATAGCAACAAAGAGAAAAATATTTCCCTCGGAATGAACTCTACCTTTAACGGAATCAGCTATAACCTGTCCTACTCCTACAGCCAGCTTGACGGAGAAGATAACGATCAACAGATAGCGTTGAATATTCGCGTTCCGTTAAGCCGGTGGCTGCCACAAAGCTGGGCAACTTATAATATTACGCACGATAAAGAGGGTGAAACCCGCCAGCAAATCGGACTCAGCGGCACCGCTCTGGACGATCATCGTCTCAGTTACTCACTGCAGCAGAGTCATACCCAGCAGGGAGAAACCGACAGCAGCAATATTAATGCTTCCTATCGTTCATCATACGGCACGCTGAACACCGGTTATTATTACGACAACGATTCGCAGCAAATCAGTTACGGCATTGCCGGTGGCGTCGTTGCCCATGCCCATGGCGTTACGCTATCCCAACCTTTGGGCGATTCTTTTGCCCTGATTGATGCTAATGGGGCAAGTGGTGCAAGAGTACAAAATCTTCCTGGCCTCAGTACAGACTGGCGTGGCTACGCGGTCGTTCCATATCTCACGTCTTATACCGAAAATCGGATCGTTCTCGACACAACGACCCTCCCTGATGAAGTCGATGTGACTAACACATCTGAATTAGTCATTCCCAACAAAGGTGCAATGGTTGTGGCACATTTTGATGCCCACATAGGCGTGCGCGCCTTAATCAAACTGGTACGCAATGACGGCACGACAGTTCCTTTCGGTGCCGTCGCAGTCAGTGAAGATCAATCGCTGGAAAACATCGTAGATGATGGCGGCGTCCTTTATCTCTCTGGAATAAAAACGGGCGAACAGGTGGATTTACATGTGAAGTGGGGTATTGCGGCAAACCAGCAGTGCAAAGCCAGCATAAATTTGAAGTCCGTTGCGTCATCGGTGCAATCCGTCACGGCCTCATGCATTTAAGGATAAAAACATGAACCACAGAAAAAACGTTTTGTTTGCACTGATACTGGGGTTCTCAGGCCTCTATGGATTGTCCGCATTCGCCGGATCGGCAACCTGCGACCCCAGGAATGGCAGTGCGGCAACTTATGAAAATTCTATTCTGCGTGACCTGAGTAGCAATGAGAATGCACGAGGCAGCATTATCACTGAGGCAATGAACAGCAGTCAGGAGAACTACCAAATTAGCTGTAACTGTTCAGCGGCAGATGCATCAGGCGCGAATGGCGTGCTGATAATGTACAGTCTGCAAACCTCGTTGCCGCTAGGTCACACCACTGACTACTTCAAAATCAATGATCATCTTGACGTAATGACCCAAGTCGCCATCCCTAAAAATGGCAATGTTACCGTTCCTACCAGCAAAGCCGTCAGTGACGGGACACATCATTGGGATAAGGAAAACACCGGTATCTGTGCTCAACAAAGCACACAAGATAACCTGAACACCGGTTCGCAGGGCAAAGTAGACCTTTACATTACGACACCTTTTATTGGCGAACTCACTATTCCACGCATTGAAATTGCCCGGGTTTATGCCTCTTCGGCAACGGTAAACACAACGGCTCCCCCGCTGGGATCGCCAGTAGCAGTTTTATATCTCAGCGGAACAATTACGGTGCCACAAAACTGTGAGATCAATCAGGGAGAAATTATCTCCGTCAGGTTTGGCACAATTCAGGCTAGTCGTTTTACTAAGATAAATACGCCACCTGACGGTTTCCGGCCTGTAACTTTTGATATCAAATATGACTGCACAAAAAGCGGGTTACCGGTCATCCCCAACAACGATAAGTTAGAGATGATTCTGGAGGGGCAGGACGTTGAGAATCAATATTACCTGATTGCACGCCGCCGCCCTTCCGATAACAAGGCAGATATTGGGATTGTGGTGCAGGATGCCGGTGGAACCTACATGCCCTTCGCACAAGGCGTTTTACCCATGAATCAGGATGGGTTGGGTAAAGTCACCCTCACCGCATTCCCAATCAATCTGGTGGGCGGTGAACTCGATACCGGCGAATTCGAAGCGACGGCGACGCTAAAAGTCGATATCCGTTAATTAAATCAGGCAGCGTCCCCGCTGCCAGATTTCCTTTCTTAATTCAAAATCTCAATACTGATTAACCGGCTGTCGGCGCGGCCATGATCGTCGACGGCGCGGATTCGATATTGCCCGTTGTTGATGGGCCGCCAGTCGATGGCCGATTTACTGGCGGAACTGCCGAGGTAAATATCATCGACAAACCAGTAGACCGTTTTGCTGTCCGCATCCGTCACCGCGTTAAACGAAATCCTGTCGCGCCCTTGCTGCGATTGCCGCAGGGTGTAGACCGTATTTTTGAGGGGAGACGTAATGCGTGGCGGATTTCCGCTGACCTCCACGCCCTCATCTTTACAGTGGTTCACCGGTGGTTTGCGCTTTGGCAGCCCCGCCTGAGCGAACACATTGGCCAGATCTGACGGCCAGAACTCGAACACTTCCGTGCGGGTTTCGTTTTCTTCATAAGGCGGACACGCGACTTCACCGGTCAGCTTATCCAGCCTGACAGGGCGATAAACCGTATCGACCTTGATCGGTGATTTTCCGGGAATAAACCAGGTTTTGCCTTTTTGCTGGCACCACGGCGTCGGTAAGTCCCCACTGGCGAGACAGATGTCTACCCGTTTTAGCTGTTTCGGGAACGGATGCCGGGGTTCCTGCAAAGCGGGATAGCTGGCATTAATACTGTCGATGATATTGAAGAACAGCGGTGCAGCGGCTTCAGCGCCCACAAAGACGTTGTTGCCTTTGCTGTCGAAATTACCTTCCCAGACCACCAGAACGTACGGCCCGAAAATCCCCACGCTCCAGGCATCTCGGAACCCCCACGAGGTGCCGGTTTTCCAGTAAACCGGCAACGAGGAAGGCTGCTGAGCCAGCGTATCACCGGGGCGACGGTGCTGACGCAGCATGTCCAGCGTCATAAAGCTGGCCTCCTCACTGAGCAATCTGACCGGCGTCGCGACAGCCGGATCGCTCTTTTGCATCCGCAGCGGTTGCAGCACACCACGGTTCGCCAGCAGCGCATACAGTTTTGCCAGTTCCTGCATCGTCACTTCACCGCCGCCCAGCACCAGCGAGAGGCCGTAATGGTTTTCACTGGCCATATCCGCCACACCGGAAAGCCGCAGAAACTGATAAAACGTCGGCTGACGCAGTTGTGAGGCCACGTATACGGCCGGAATATTACGGCTGAAATTCAGGGCGTCGGTCGCCGTCACCGGCCCGAGAAAACGGCGGTCAAAGTTCTCCGGCGCATAAGCCCCGAACGCCGAAGGCACATCTTTCAGAATGGTCATCGGATGCAACACGCCCTGCTCCATTCCCAGCGCGTAAATAAAAGGCTTAAGCGCCGAGCCCGGCGAACGTTTGGCGTTCGTGCCGTTCACCTGCCCCTGAATTTCACGGTTATAATAATCCGCCGATCCCACCAGTGCCCGCACGCCCATGTCGCGGGTATCCAGCAGCAGAGCGGCGGCATTATGGATCCCGCGGCTTTCATTGCGCGTGATAAAGGCGTTGACCTGCCGCTCGATCAACCGCTGTAAACCGGCGTCCAGCGTGGTGTCCACGCGGTTATCGGTCTGAACCATCTGCTGATTTTGCTGGCGAAGCTGTTCGATAAAGTGCGGGGCGATGTACGGCATCTGCTCCGGCTGACGCAGCGCCAGCGGCAGTTTGAACAATGAAATCTGGCTGCTGTCGGTCGCGTAATGCGCCTGCCAGCGGCCAAACAACCGGTTACGCGCCTGCGTCAGTGCCGTGCCCAGCACGCCGGTTTTGGCGTCGATGCGGTAACTGGGAGATTGCGGCAAAACGGCCAGCGTCAGCGCTTCCGGCAATGTCAGGTCTTTCGGGGCTTTGTCGAAATAAATCAGGCTGGCCGCGCCGATGCTTTCAATGTTGCGGCCATAGGGCGCGTAGTTCAGATAGGCTTCGAGGATATCGTGCTTGGAGTAACTCAGTTCCAGCTGGATCGCGCGTAAAACCTGCATGATTTTGCCCGACGGCGTTCGGGTATTGAGATGCCAGTGCATCCGCGCCAGCTGCATGGTGATGGTCGAACCGCCCTGCATTTTTCCGCCCGCCACATAACTGCGCCAGAAACCCCGCATCAGGCTGAACGGATTGAAACCCGGATTGACGTAAAACCAGCGATCTTCGTGCAGCAACAGGCCTTTTACCGCCAGCGGCGAAACCTGTTCCAGCGGCGTCCAGACGCGATAACGATCGTCATTCGCCAGCGTGATGCGCATCAGCGTACCCTGCCGGTCATAATAGACGGATGAAAAAGGTTGCCCCTGAGAAAGCGGCGGATGCGGCCAGAGGCGGCACGCAAGAAGCAGCAGCGCCAGTAAAAAAACCGCCATGGCGATATTTTGCAGAAGGCGTTTGGCTGTTTTGAAAAAAGGAGGAGTGGTATTCATCTTGCTACTCAGCGTCAGTTACGCCCCGCCAAAACAGCGGGGGCGTAGTCTGCGGTCTATTATTTTTTATCAACAGCCGGTTCATCTGCCGGGACGACCACCAGTTTTTGATCACTGACGGACAGCGCCTGAACTTCGCGGTCATACATCGCTTCGCCATACGCCGGTGGGATGATGAAACTGCCGGTGTTGGTGGCTTTGATCTGATACACAAACTCCTGCACATCGGTGCTGGCGCTGCCGTAAATGACCACGCGGTCTTCGCGAATGTCGCTGTAATCCGGTGCCCACGTCGAGCCGGAGGCTGCCAGCGGTGACTGCCAGGATGCAGAAGCTTCTGCATCGCTGCTCTCATCGCTGCTGTCAGATTCCGGTTCCGGTGCCGATTGCTGTACCACTTCAAATCCGCCCGGCAGCAAATCGACAATCGCCAGATTATCCTGCCCTTCTTTCGAATTGGCGCGGATTTTCAGGTGTACGTTGATTTTCTGTCCCAGTGTAATTTGTGTGACCGGTTTACCCTGTTCATCGGTGTAATCACGGGTAATTTCCAGCCCGCGCGAAATGGCTTTCTTCGGCGCGGCGAGGTCAAAACCGGCCTGCGTCACCACGTACCACGCCGGTGCGTCGTTACCATTTTCCACGCGTAATGCTTTCGCATCGGCGGTGAAATTGGCTTTCGCAAACAGCCCCTGAACGCTGGAAATCAACTGAGGTTCAACATTTTTGGTTTTGCTGATCTGCGTGATTTTCAGCGCGTCCGGTGCCGTAGCCTGCGCCGCAACTTCGGCCGAATAACTCTCCAGCGCCAGAATGCTCATCGCCGAAGAATAGGTCGTATAACGCTCCTCTTTCAGCGCTTTAACCATATTTTCCAGTACCTGCGGCGGAATGGCGGAGACTTTTTCCGGGAAGTGGCGCGTGATGAGATACAAACGCGTCGCGTCCTGAACCAGCGGATCAAAGTAACTCTGCGTCCACCAGGCTTTGTCATACGCCTTACTCAGCTGCTTCCACGTAGGCTGCAACAAGGTATTGGCTTCATCATCCATTTTCAGCATGCGATAGGACGAGGCCAGATATAGCGCGCTGAGATCGGTTTTCCAGGTGTCCGGATAGCGTTGTTGCAACGTGTCCTGCACCGACGCCAGCGAACTTGTGGTGATTTCACCCTGACGCGTCAGCAGATAAACTGCCCAGGCACGCAGACGCAGCGAGTACAAATCATCACTCTGACTGGCCGCCAGCTCGCGCAGTGCCGCATTGGCTTCATCGAGCATACCGGCCGGTAATGCAACGCCCGCAACTTTGGCTTCCAGCAGATATTGCACCACGTAAGGTGTGACGAACGGATCAGTTTGCGGCGACGAACGCCACAGGCCAATCGCGCCGCTGTCGTTCTGACGTGAACGCAGGATCGCCAGCATGTCTTTCAGTTTTTTGCTTGTATCCGCCTGACTCAGCGAACCTTTCATTTCCGGATGCTGACCTTCGAGGATCATCGGAATCGAACGGCTGACAATCTGCTCAGAACAGTAATACGGATAATCCGCCAGATACTGTGAAAGCCCGTTGGTCAGCACCAGCGGAGAGTTGGAAACCGCAGCTTTGCGCACCGCATAGGCATCAAACATCTGACGCAGGTTATCGACGTTCTGGCTGCTGCCGCTCATACGCCCCATCACTGACTGCGTGCGGAACGGCATGGCCGGGCGAACCGATGTGCTGATGGTGCGGCGACTGGTTTTATCGGCATACGTTGCTTCAAAGACCAGCGGCGCATCGCCCGGCACGGCTTTGGCGCGCAGACGGAAATTAATCACGCCTTCACGTTTTTCAGCCAGAGACAGGTTCTGATCCGCTTTACCGACCACTTCCAGCTGCGGCGGCACCGCCAGATGCACGGAGATGGCCACGCTCTTGCCGTTCAGTCCTTCGAGGTTATTGCTCACGCCGACGCTGACATCAAACTCATCGCCCGGCGCGACCATTGCGGGCACGTTTGGCGTCATGATGAAGTTATCGCGCACTGTCGCCGAGGTTTGCGCTTTGCCGATTTTGTCCGGTGTGACGGAAATCGCCATCACGCGGATTTTACCGTTGAAGTAATCCGGCACCTGATAATCAAACTGCTTCTCGCCGTTCACTTCGGTAATACCCGACCAGTACGCCACGGGTTTGTCGCGCTTGCGTTTGAACGGATTGACGTTCAGATCCAGCCCTTCACCGCCGTCACCGCCCGGCGCTGCCGCCAGCTGCATCAGCTTGCTGAACTCCGGCAGGATCAGGTCGAGGATTTGCGAACTTTCCACGCCCAGCTCACGTTTGCGGAAGAAATACTCCAGCGGATCTTTCAGGCGATAACGCGCCACCTGCAAAATACCTTCGTCCACGGCAAACAATGCTACCTGCTGCGGGCCATCAGTCATGACGGTCATCGCCAGGTTTTCGCCCGGCTTAATAACTTCCGGCGCATCCACTTCCAGATAGTTCTGGCGCGCTTTGGTGCTGATTTTAAACGGCATCACGCCGTAACTCAGCGGGCTCATAAAGATTTCATTGGAATTCACATCACGCACAAATTGCACGTTGATGTAACCGTTCCCTTCCATGCCCACAGGCACACGAATTTTCTGCACGGAACTGGTGGTATCCGTGTGGAACCACTGCCAGCTGTAAACTTTGTCTTTCTCGATGGTGATCAGCCCGCTGCCGGTATAAGGCGCGTTGATGGAAACCTCGATTTCCTCACCCGGCTGATATTCCGCCTGATTGAGTTTCAGCTTCAGCTCGGCGTTGCGATCCAGCGAACGGCTGAGGTTGGCGTTGCCCGCCACGGTATACGCAATGCGGTTAAGCACTTTGCCCTGCGCGTCTTCTACCACCAGCACGAAATCCCCCGGTTTGTCGGTTGCCAGCGTCAGGTCGTTGCCCTGCGCGGTGAGCGAAAGCGGTTGTTCCGAAAGCTGCACTTCCTTCATTTTCGACTGATATTTATAAACGCCGGAATCCTGCTTAGTCAGAACCGAAATGTATTTCTGTTCAATCAGCGCCACTTTCAGCGCAGGCAGGGCAATTTGTTTCAGGGTCGGATCAACGGCAATCACGTTCAGATGACGAACCGCGCCGCGGTTGATGTACCCCAAATCGCCGTCCGGTTTCACACCAATCAGATAATCGTACGGCGAAACCAGAACCCGCGCGGTCGCAGAGACTGAACGCCCGCCACCGGCCACAAAGGCTTCTGACAGCAGTTGCAGCTGATACGTCGCATCGGCATAAGATTTCAGATCCAGCGGAATATTCGCCGTGCCTTTTTCGTCAGTCGTGCGGTCTTCCAGATTGGTTTCAAACCCGTCGCTGTTCTGGCGATTCTCGTAAAACGCATAGTCCGGGAACGCGTCGAAACTCGGATACATCGGGCGCAGCGTCAGTTTCGACGTCACGCGGCGATCCTGCGCTGGCGTACCAAACAGGTTTTGCACGTCGATATTGGCCTGCAATTCCGTCGGTTTCACCCAGCCCTGGTTACGTTCCGGCGTCAGTTGCAGTTTCACTTTCAACTGGTCCGGCTCGAACTCTTTCACGTTGACTGAGGTGTGGCCCAGCAGCACGGAAGATTCGTTGTCTTTGCCGATCAGGTACAGATAAACGTTCCATTCGCCGGTCGGTGAATTGTCGTTGGTGGTATAACTCAGCTCGTTGAAACCGCTGGCACCAAGCGTCAGCGGAACTGTGCTCATCAGCTTATCGCGAGGGTCATGAATTTCAGCGCGCACGGGAACACCGGCCAGGCCCATACTCCAGTCGGCGGCGCGGGTGATCAGACCGATGTTGAAAGTGTCACCCGGACGATAAACACCACGATCGGAGAACAGATAACTGCTCAGCGTGCGCGGGTCGTTCGGGGTTTCTTCGCCATCCACGTCGAACCGCGAGAAGTCGAGGCCGCGGTCATTATTGCGGTCGGCAGGCAGGAAGGATACGTCGCCCTCTTTTTCGACCAGGAACATCACCGGCTGGCGTTCGCTGGTATAAACATCCAGCGCCGGGAAACGCACATGTCCGTCAGCGCCGGTGGTTTGCGTCAGCAGCGTGACGCCGTTTTTCGCGATAACCGACACTTTGGCGTTGCTGACCGGCGTACCGCTGTGAATTGACTGCACAAATACGTCGCGGGTTTTATCCTGCGAACGCTTGGCAATAATCCCCAGATCGGTAACCACCACAAAGCGGGAATCGCCGACCGGCGCTTCGTCTTCGCTCTGATCGTCATCCTGATACTGATAACCGTCGTCATCGGTCGCAGGTTTTTCTTCTTTCTTCTTCGGATCCCATTCCGACAGCGTCAGCAGGAATACGCCGCGATGCGAACTCGGATCGGTGGACAGATAACGGGAAAGATCGACGCCCTGATAATTCACTTCACCCGGCTTGTCGTTATTTACCGCCGTCTGATATTTGAAATGCTCGGTAAAATACTCGTCATTCAGACGGTTAAATTCCGCTGACGAATATTCACGGCTTTTAAATGACACGATGTGTTGCAGCTGGCTCGGGATTACACGTTTGATATCCAGACGCATTCCCGGCACGTTACGCGCGGCCACGCTGATTTGTTTGTCACCGTTCACCGACAGCAGCGAACCCTGCGACATAAATTGCAGAGACTTTGGATAATCCGGGACTTCAACAATGCGGTAGACTTTTTCCGGCATTTTATAGCCGCCGGAAGACGTCAGCACATTGTCGATCTCCACCAGCATGGCGCGGTGCGCCGGTGCATCGAAGCGGAAACTGAACTGCGGCTGATAGTCGCTTTCGGCTTCGTTCAGCTGAATATTCAGCGGCGTGGATTGCGCCAGCACGTTATTTTCGACGCTGTCCACATTCCAGCTGGCGTAATCGTCCGGGCCGGTTGCGGCGTCTGAATCGTTCGGATCGTGCTGTGGTAACAACCAGACTTTTACCGCGCGGCGGATATCTTTATCTTTCACCGCATCGCTGAACCCGATAATCAGCGCACGCTGACCTTTCGCGCCGTCGGCATCGACTACCTGCGCGCTGGCGTCACTCACGGCCAGGCTGTAAAGCGTTGGCACGGAAACCCAGACGTTACGCGCCTGCGTGATTGCATTTGATGCCACCGACGCCTTCACGCCTTCGCCTATCGTCATGTGAACAGAGCCGCCGTGATCGAGCGATTTCAGCGGTTCGGAATGCACCCAGGCGTTGAGTTTTTTCTGGTCGTAGACCACGGAATAATTGAGTTTGGATTCCGTTTTGGCTTTCCCTTCGCTCAGGCCCAGAGAGATTTGTTTCTCAAAACTGGCCACATCCACCGGCGCATTGAATTTGACGTTGAAAATCGCGCTGCGTTTTTGCGGATCCTGCGGGTCCTGATAATACTCGGCGGTTCCGGACTGATAATCGAACGCAGGCGCTGTGAATTCATAACGCGTGGTCGCCAGTTTGATTTGCGGCGCGAGCAGTACGTCAGGCGTAAAACTCACTTCGTATTTTGTGCCCATCGGCAGCGGATTTTTTGGCGTAAAGACCAGCGTATAACCGCTGATCCATTTCCATTCACCTTCGGTTGCCGGTTTCAGCGAAATGCCTTTTTCGACCACTTTGCCGACATCCGTCAGCGGCGCAGCTGAATTTCTAAAATTAAAAATGGCCTGCTGAGGCGCAATTTTTTGCGCGGCATAATTAATCGCTTCCGGGTTGCTGACCCGCACGCTGGTTTCCTGATACACCATCGGTGCCGGTTCGATCGGCTGCGGACGGTTTAACCACCAGTGCCAGCCGTAAACGCCCGCACCTGCCGCGCACAGCAACACCAGAATAGCCAGACTGATGGCTTTCGGGTGTTTATCGACACCGCTTTCCATGCGCGTAAATCCGCGCTTCAGCCAGCCGGACATTGCCGTCCACCAGACCGGCGCACGCCAGTCGATATTGCCGACAACAGGTTTAAGGACGCGCCCGAGCAGACTTAAAATGAAAGCCATCGCGCGAAGGAGGCCTTTTATCAATGTAAAAGGCAAACGAAGTAAGAATCTGAGTAAATCCATTTGTAACTGTACCCCTAATCCCTATGACCCATAATCTGAAGTGATATTTAAGAAAAATATTTTGAAATTCAGAATATTGCGAAATGTGTTACGGAATATAAAATTCGCAAGAAGCGCGGCGAAGGATAATAACTATCCGACTAAAAAGCCATCATATAAAGCGTAGCAGCCCGACAGTTTTTTCGACCAATTTCTGCACTGTCAGCGGCGCAATTGTGTGAAACAATGGCGAAGGATATTGGAAGATAACTGTGTGGAAGGCGACAGGTAACATGAAGACCAAACTGATTACCCGCGAAGGCTATGACAAGCTCAAAACTGAGCTGGATTTTCTGTGGCGCGAAGAGCGTCCGGAAGTCACCAAAAAGGTGACCTGGGCCGCCAGTCTGGGTGACCGCAGTGAAAATGCCGATTATCAGTACAACAAGAAACGCCTGCGTGAAATCGACCGCCGCATCCGCTATCTGACCAAATGTCTGGAACAGCTGCGCATTGTCGATTATTCGCCACAACAGGACGGCAAAGTGTTCTTTGGCGCGTGGGTGGAAGTGGAAAATGACGACGGCGACATCAAGCGTTTCCGCATCGTCGGTTATGACGAAATCTTTGGCCGTAAAGACTACATTTCTATCGACTCCCCGATGGCGCGCGCGCTGCTGAAAAAGGAAGTCGGTGACAGTCTGGTGGTCACCACGCCGGTCGGCGATGCGACCTGGTACGTCAATGAAATCGACTACGGCAAATAATCAGATAACGCCCAAAACGTGAGGCACATCGTCCCGACGGCTGGCATTTTCAGCCTTCAAATCGTATAACGGTGCCCTGTATTTACGTCACTCACTAACGAAAAACTGATACCAGACCTATGAATGATCAACTGAGCCGCATTATCGCAAGTGAATTGCAGGTTCGCCCGGAGCAGGTTGCTTCCGTGGTGCGTCTGCTGGATGAAGGTAATACCGTGCCCTTTATTGCGCGGTATCGTAAGGAAGTCACCGGTGGGTTGGATGATACCCAGTTGCGTCAGTTAGACACACGTCTGGGATATCTGCGTGAGCTGGAAGACCGCCGCCAGACCATTCTCAAATCCATCGAAGATCAGGGCAAACTCAGCGACGATTTGGCAAAAGCCATTAATACCACGCTGAGCAAAACCGAACTGGAAGACCTGTATCTGCCATTCAAACCGAAGCGCCGCACGCGTGGACAAATCGCTATCGAAACGGGGCTGGAACCGCTGGCCGATCTGCTGTGGAATGAACCGCAGAACGAGCCGGAAACCACCGCCGCTAAATTTGTTGATGCCGAAAAAGGCGTCGCCGATACCAAAGCCGCGCTCGATGGCGCCCGCTACATTCTGATGGAGCGTTTCGCTGAAGATGCGTCACTGCTGGCGAAAGTCCGTGATTACCTGTGGAAAAACGCCCATCTGACCTCCCGCATGGTCGATGGCAAAGAGCAGGAAGGCGCGAAATTTCGCGATTACTTCGATCACCACGAACCGATTTCTCAGGTGCCTTCCCACCGTGCGCTGGCCATGTTCCGCGGCCGCAACGAAGGCGTCTTACAGCTGGCGCTGAATGCCGATCCGCAGCATGACGAACCGCCGAAAGAAAGTTACGCCGAACAAATTATTATCGACCATCTTGGCCTGCGGCTAAACAACGCCCCGGCCGACGTCTGGCGTCGCGCGGTGGTCAACTGGACGTGGCGCATCAAAGTGCTGCTGCACCTCGAAACCGAGCTGATGGGTACCGTGCGTGAACGCGCCGAAGATGAAGCGATTAACGTTTTCGCCCGCAACATGCATGATTTGCTGATGGCCGCACCGGCCGGAATGCGCGCCACCATGGGCCTCGATCCGGGTTTACGTACCGGTGTGAAAGTCGCCGTTGTGGATAACACCGGTAAACTGGTGGATATCGATACCGTTTATCCCCATACCGGTCAGGCAGCGAAAGCGGCACAACAGGTTGCTGCGCTGTGCATCAAACATAATGTCGAACTGGTGGCTATCGGTAACGGTACCGCTTCCCGCGAGACTGAGCGTTTCTTCCTCGAGCTGCAAAAACAGTTCCCGGCGGTAAAAGCGCAGAAAGTGATTGTGAGTGAAGCCGGTGCGTCGGTGTATTCCGCTTCCGAACTGGCGGCGCTGGAATTCCCGGATCTGGATGTTTCCATCCGTGGCGCAGTTTCTATCGCGCGCCGGTTGCAGGATCCGCTGGCGGAACTGGTGAAAATCGACCCGAAATCCATTGGTGTCGGCCAGTATCAGCACGACGTCAGCCAGAGCCTGCTGGCGAAAAAACTCGATACCGTGGTCGAAGACTGCGTGAACGCGGTGGGCGTGGATCTCAATACCGCGTCCGTTCCACTGCTGACCCGCGTGGCCGGTCTGACCCGCATGATGGCGCAGAATATCGTAAACTGGCGCGACGAAAACGGTCAGTTCCGCAACCGTGAACAACTGCTGAAAGTCAGCCGTCTGGGGCCAAAAGCCTTCGAACAGTGCGCGGGCTTCCTGCGTATTAACCACGGCGATAACCCGCTGGACGCTTCAACGGTTCACCCGGAAACCTATCCGGTGGTCGAAAGGATTCTGGCGGCGACGCAGCTGGCGCTGAAAGAGCTGATGGGCGATTCGAATGTGCTGCGCAGCCTGAAAGCCAGCGAATTCACTGACGAGCAGTTCGGCGTGCCGACCGTTACTGACATCATCAAAGAGCTGGAAAAACCGGGGCACGATCCGCGTCCTGAGTTCAAAACCGCGACCTTTGCCGATGGCGTGGAAACCATGAATGACCTGATGCCGGGCATGATCCTTGAAGGCTCGGTCACTAACGTCACCAACTTCGGTGCGTTCGTGGATATCGGCGTTCATCAGGACGGACTGGTACACATTTCTTCACTGGCGAACAAATTCGTCGAAGATCCGCACACCGTGGTGAAAGCCGGCGATATCGTTAAAGTCAAAGTGATGGAAGTTGATTTGCAGCGCAAACGTATCGCGCTGACCATGCGTCTGGACGAACAACCGGGTGAAGCGCCTGCACGCCGTTCTGCCGCGCCAGCGTCAGAGTCACGCGACAATCAGAAACGTCATACACCCAACAAACCGGCGGGCCGCAATGCCGCGCCAGCGGGCAATAATGCGATGGCCGATGCGCTGGCCGCCGCGATGGGTAAAAAACGCTAATTTCTACCTTTTCACCTATCAAACGAAAGCCGCTGATAACCAGCGGCTTTTTTTATGTATCTTTTTTCGACACTTTTTAAACTCAATCCTAATGAATCAATCACTGAGGTAAATCAATAAAACAGATGCCCCACAGGCATAGCATAGCCTCGCGGTGGAGATACCCGTGAAGAGGTCAACCTCTTTTCTTTTGTCTCCACACGCGTACTAATTATGATAACTATTCTCGTTTGTACTTCTTTGCGTATTCAATACGCCGTCAGCCAAAGGCTGGCAATTTCGCACTAGGGACAATTTCTGAGCAATTCTTTTTGCCACAATAATCGCAGTTAAGTGAGATCAACGGGCATGGAAGCGCGGCGTAACATTTGTCACGCGGCCCCCATAAATGCCTGAACGCTTCGCGAGGAACTATGCAACTTCAATCAAAACGTGCTTACAAAATCACCGGCTTTTCTCATGAAATCAGCCCGGCTTATCGTCAGAAACTGCTGTCTCTCGGCATGCTTCCGGGGTCTTTCTTCAACATCATCCGCGTAGCGCCGATGGGCGATCCGGTGCAAATCGAAACTCGCCGCACCAGTCTGGTCGTGCGCAAAAAAGACCTCGACCTGCTCAAGCTTGAGATCCTGGCCTGATTTTTACTGATGAATGCTTTTTGCAAGATTGTTTAGCGCGGCCTCTGAAGGTTTTCCGCGTTTTTTCCCTTTCTCACACGTAGATCTGAACGTATGAAAGCACTGACTATTGGCCTGATTGGAAATCCAAACTCAGGTAAAACGACTCTTTTCAACCAGTTAACCGGTTCACGCCAGCGTGTCGGGAACTGGGCTGGTGTCACCGTCGAACGTAAAGAAGGCCAGTTCGCCACCGCAGATCACCAGATTACGCTGGTCGATTTGCCCGGTACCTATTCGCTGACCACCATTTCCGAACAAACCTCGCTCGATGAGCAAATTGCCTGCCATTACATTCTGAGCGGCGACGCGGATCTGATGATTAACGTCGTGGATGCCTCAAACCTTGAGCGCAATTTATACCTGACACTGCAACTTCTCGAGCTGGGTGTGCCCTGCATCGTCGCACTGAACATGCTCGACATCGCCAAAATCCAGAACATCAATATTGATATCCCGGCGCTGTCTGCACGCCTTGGCTGTCCGGTTATTGCTTTGGTTTCTACCCGCGCCAGTGGTATCAAAGAACTGAAAGCCGCCATCGACGCATTGCCGCAAGTGGTAAAGCTTGAACGCGTGAAATATCATCCGGTGCTGCAACAGGAAGTGGACGTGCTGGCCGCAGAAATGCCGCAGGACATGGCGCTGCAACAGCGTCGCTGGCTGGCTTTGCAAATCCTCGAAGGGGATATTTACAGCCAGACGCACGCAGGTAATGCGCAGGCATTATTGCCGCAGGTGAAAGCCCGTCTGGCGGAGCAAAAGCTGGAAGATCCGGCGCTGCTGATTGCTGACGCGCGCTATCAGAGCATTGCGTCGCTGTGCGCGGACGTCAGTAACTCGCACCTCACCGCGCCCAACAAACTGACGCAGGTGTTGGATCGCGTGATCCTCAACCGTTTCCTCGGTGTACCCATCTTCCTGCTGGTGATGTACCTGATGTTCGTGCTGGCGATTAATATCGGCGGCGCGTTGCAACCGATTTTCGACATCGGCTCCGCAGCAATTTTCATTCAGGGGATGCAATGGGTGGGCTTCACCCTGCACTTCCCGCAGTGGCTGACCATTTTCCTTGCTCAGGGCGTCGGTGGTGGTATCAACACCGTGCTCCCGCTGGTGCCGCAAATCGGCATGATGTATCTGTTCCTTTCCTTCCTTGAAGACTCAGGTTATATGGCCCGCGCAGCGTTTGTGATGGACCGCCTGATGCAGTCGCTTGGCCTGCCGGGTAAATCTTTCGTGCCGCTGATTGTCGGTTTCGGCTGTAACGTGCCGTCCATTATGGGTGCCCGTACGCTGGATGCGCCCCGCGAACGTCTGATCACCGTCATGATGGCGCCGTTTATGTCCTGTGGCGCACGACTGGCGATCTTCGCCGTATTCTCTGCGGCGTTCTTCGGGCAGGACGGCGCGTCCGTCGTCTTCTCACTGTATCTGCTGGGTATTGTCGTCGCCATCCTCACCGGCCTGCTGCTCAAATACACCATCATGCGCGGTGAAGCGTCGCCGTTTGTCATGGAACTGCCGGTGTATCACGTTCCCCATCTGAAAAGTCTGTTACTGCAAACCTGGCAGCGTCTGAAAGGTTTCGTGCTGCGCGCCGGTAAAGTCATTGTGATTGCGAGTATTTTTATCGGCGCACTAAACAGCTTCTCTTTCAGCGGTCGGGCGGTGGATAACATCAATGACTCCGCACTGGCTTCGGTCAGTAAAGTGCTGACGCCGGTGCTGGCACCGATGGGCGTGCACGCCGATAACTGGCAGGCGACGGTTGGCCTGGTGACCGGCGCGATGGCGAAAGAAGTGGTCGTCGGTACGCTCAATACGCTGTACACCGCAGAGCATATCCACAATGAGGAATTCGACGCAGCAAACTTCCATCTGCTCGCTGAACTCGGGGGTGCCGTAGAACAAACGTGGCAGGGCCTGAAAGACACGTTCAGCGTCAGCGTGCTTTCTAACCCGATCGAAGCCAGTAAAGGCGATGGAGAAATGGGCGTCAGTTCGATGGGCGTGATGAGCACAAAATTTGGTACCGCCATTTCGGCTTACAGCTATCTGATTTTCGTGCTGCTGTACGTGCCTTGTGTGTCGGTCATGGGCGCGATTGCCCGCGAAACCAGCCGCAGCTGGATGACGTTCTCAATCTTCTGGGGACTGAACGTGGCGTATTCCCTGGCGACCCTGTTCTATCAGGTGGCTACTTTCAGCAACCATCCGGCGTACAGTTCGGGCGTTATACTTATCGTTTTGCTGTTTAACGCTATCGTTCTTACCTGCCTGCGCAAAGCTCGCAGCCGTGTCAGCGTTCATTTGCAGCCGCGTAATGTTGCGGCCTGTTGCGAACCGGCGACCGGCAACGACTGCCACTAGGAGATACGATGACTACGCTGATTGAGGTTCGTGATTCTCTCGCACTGGCTGGCCGGGCAGATGCCCGCCAGCTTAGCCAGCAACTCAACGCGCCGCGGCCGCTGGTGCAGGCCATGCTCGAACGGTTGGTGGCGATGCGAAAAGCGGAAGTCATCGAAGCCGATGACAGCTGTCTGAGCGGCAGTTGTAAAAGCTGCGCCGACGGCAAAAAATGCCTGACGGTTTCCTATACGCTCATTAATTAAGACACGTCGTCCTCTGACACCGGGCTTTCGCCCTTACTGAATAGTCGCGCTGCGGCTATTCAGTTATCATCGGCATGCCACAACGGCCATCAAAGCGCCGCAGGAGCCTGCATGATCGACAGTGAAATCACCTTCCGTAAACTTGAAATTTTCCTCGCTTACATGGAAAAGCAGAACATCACCCGCGCAGCCGAACAACTCGGCCTGAGCAGCGTCAGTGTGCATCGCGCCCTGCATTCTCTGGAGGAAGGTTTGCGCTGCCCGTTGTTTATCCATCGCGGACGTAATCTGCTGCCGCTGCCCGCCGCCGAAGCGTTACTGGAACATGCCACGCAGGTGATTGAGCAGATGGAACACGGCATTCAGGCCACGCAGCGCGCCGCGGGTTTTGGCGATAAACGTCTGAAAGTCGGCACGCTGTATTCGCTGACGCTTGAAACCATTCCGCGCCTGATCATGGGGCTGAAACTGCGCAGACCGGAGCTTGAACTGGAACTGGTGATGGGCTCTAACAGTGATTTACTGCACAAACTGGAAGACAGTCAGCTGGATGCCATTCTGATTTCGACCAGTGATTCGAGCGTGGATGCCCAGCGCTACGATCAGCTACCGTTGTTTCAGGACGATATTTTCCTCGCCGCCCCTGCCAGCGCAGAACTGGCCTGCGAAGGCACGGCTGATTTGCGCGATTTTAAGCAGAAAAAATTCGTTTCCCTGGCCGAAGGATTCGCCACTTACCACGGCTTTCAGGAAGCCTTTCAGGTCGCCGGTTTTGAGCCGGACATTGTCACACGGGTAAACGATATTTTTTCGATGCTGAGTCTGGTACAGGCGGGTGTTGGCTACACGCTCATTCCCGGCAGAATGAAAGGTGTGTATGAAAATACGGTGAAACTCCTGCCGCTGGCTGAAGCCTATCAGATGCGTCAGACCATTTCGCTGGTCTTCCCGCACAGCCGCGAGCACGATCCTAATCTTCTCGCCCTCGCCGCTGAAAGCCGGATGTACGCGCTAGCGAGCAGAAAGCGCTGACAGACGCTTGTTGTTTTGCGCAATCAACACGACCGGCCAGTGCGTTTGATCCGGATGGGAACTCCAGATGGCAGATTCCGGAATGCTCACGCCGTCATAACGCATTTTCGAACCGTCATAAGGGTAAAATTGCCCTTTCTCTGTATCGAGTATGAAAACCAATAATCCGGCTGAATCCTGAGCAAGACGCTTCCACAGGGCGCGACCCCCGGTGTAATGATCGTTATCACTCATCAATGTAAGATGCTTTTTTACCACCAGCGTTTCATACAACAATGTCGCTAAACGGTAATCGCGCATTCCGGAGTTAACCACCACACCTTCCACCTGAAACGCTTTGTCGTCTTCCCAAAACTGACGCACCTCGAGCATTTCATCGCTATTTTCCCTGCGGGCAAGTTCCAGAGTAGCCACCACATGGTGTCGGTTTTCCCCCCGGTTATCGGTTCTGGTTTGTGCTTCGGCAATGGCGATAAATGGAATTTTTTCATCATAGATGACCAACATATCTATGTTGTTGAAACGTATTTCATCAATGACTTCAAACCGTCTGGCCAGAGTGGCCGGACTGTACGATCTTTCAAGCACGATCATTTGCGAATCCCCGCGAATTAAAACTGGCATGATATCCCTTCGTTCAGAGTGGTTAGACATTAGCACGCTGCGCAATTATCAAACAGCGCAACGCGTTTCACCCCCAACCTATCATGCCTTTAATCAGCGTTCGTTTTCGCGCAGCCGCGCTGCGAGACGTCCCGCAACCTGCATCCCTGACTGGCACAAAGACAGCGCCTCGCCCTGCTCCATCGCGCGTCGGGTGAGGCCAGTCAGCACTGCGCCCGGCGGCATTTCAATCGCCAGCCGCACATCGCGCTGATAAGCCGCAACCATGGCATCACGCCAGTTCACGGTACGCGCCATATTCATCGCCAGATCGTCGGCGATTTTTTCCGGCTGCCAGTACACGCGCCCGGTCGTTCCGCTGAGATAACCGCAGGTCGGGCGGGAAATATGAATCTCTTTAAACGCCTCGACCAGCTTAGCCGCCGGTTCCTCCAGCAGCGCACAATGCGACGGCACGCTGACTGCCAGCTGATGGGTTTTCTGCGCGCCGAGCCCTTTGGCGAGCTGCATAACCTGCGCCATCGCGTCGTCACGACCAGCAATCACCAGCTGCTCTTCGGCATTGATATTGGCGAGATATACCGGGGATTCGGCGCTGTTGACCTGCGCTACCAGCGCTTCAATCTGGTTTTGCTGCAAACCGGTAATGGCGGAAAGGCCAAAGCCCTGCGGATAAGCCTGCTGCATCAGTTCACCGCGCAGAGCGACCAGCCGGACGGCATCCTCAAAACCGAGCGCACCGGCAATCACCGCGGCGGGGAATGCGCCAATCGACAGTCCGCTGCAAAAATCTGCCTCAATACCTTCGGCCTGACACTGCTTCGCCCAGACCACACCGGCAATCAGCAAACACAGTTGTACGGCGCGGGTGGAACGTAAAGCCTCTGCGGTATCGAGCAGCAGAACATCTTCGGCAAGCGCATTGCTGGCCTGTTCAATGAGGGAATGCGTGAGCGAATTATCCGGCAAACGGTGCAACATTTGCGGCACCTGCGGCCCCTGTCCGGGGAAGGTAAATAGGATTTTCATCGTGCTCCTTGCTTCTTTTGGCCGGGTTCAGTCGGCTGACAGTTGCCACGGGTCACGCACCCGTCGCGGGCCTGATGCTGTTTTCAGCATCACCTCGCCACCCCGCAGCCATTCGCTGAGGGCAAATCCACCCTGAGGTGTATTAATCTGGACATCGGCGCGGCAAGGCAGCCGCTGAAGCTGGTCGAAAAAATCAGAGAACCGGGAGGCGTCCACCGGTGTGTCGCAACGCACCAGCAAATCCAGATCGCTGCCGGCGTGCATCACCGGCAGATCACTGACCAGCGCGTAGGCACAGCTGCCGGTCACGCCCCACGGGAAAGGAAGTTTCAGGCTGCTTAACGTGATCAGCGCCTGCACCGGTTGCTGTGAAACAAACGGCGAATGCAGTAAAACGTTAACGTCGCTGACCAGCGATTCGGGCGTGACAACCCGGACCACCGCCGCCGGGTCAACCCAGGCGGCGGCGCGCTGAATACGTGTCATGCCGCGAATACCCACCGGAACAGCACCATCAGCACGCATATCACGACGCACCACCAGCGGCAGCGACGTGCGCCAGCCGGTGTTTACCCACGCGGGTAACGTGTCGTCGTTTTGCAGCGCTGAACGGTCGCTTATCCAGACAAAATCATGGGCACGCGGGTCACACATATTCACTCCTTTATGCTTAGTGAAGCGCGGCTGTCAGGGAAATAAACAGCGGCAATGTCACGATACACAACACGGAACTGATCAGCAGTGAAGCTTCTGCATCCGGAGACTGAACGCCGAAACGGTTGCCGAACACGATACCGAAGAAACCGGCAGACAGCGCAATCATCAGGATTGCGGTCACCGCCACCTGACCACTCAGGCCGAACGCCAGAACCAGACCCCAGGCGATAAACGGCTGAACCAGGTTTTTCGCGACGCAGGACAACAACACCGGACCGTTAATTTTCAGCTTACGGGCTGACAGGATAACACCGGTCAGGAACAGCGCAGACGCGGTCGCTGACAGGCCCAGCGGTTTGATTGATGCCAGGAAGATTTCCGGCATTTTAATGCCAAATGCCGCCAGAATCACACCCAGAAGCGGTGCCCAGACGATCGGTTTCTTCACTGAACGCCACATCAGAACCGGCAACAGTGCCAGAGATGAACCCTGATTTTCGCCGCTCAGACGCGCTTTTTCACGTTCCAGAATCAGCAGGCAGAACGGTGTCATCAGCACGGAACCGCAGGCAATAGAAACCGCGACGGACAGTGAAGTTGACGGCGCGTCGCCCATCACGCTGCTCAGGATCGGCAAACCGAGCGCCGCATAGTTTGGCAGTGCGACGGTCAGCGTCAGGACAGCAGCATCCTGCGGAGATTTCTTGAACACTTTGGTGCACACAAAATAAATCGCCGCATAGGTGATCCACATCGCCAGCACCAGCACCAGAATCAGCGGTGACTGTTCGACAATGCCGGACCACGGCGTTTGTACGGTCGCTGCAAACAACGCAGCGGGTAAAGCAAAATCCATCACAAATATATTCAGTAAAGAGACGTTCTGGTTATCCACCATTTTCGCTTTCCCGGCATAAAAACCGAGGATCATGATGACGAAAATAGGGGCAAGCGCGTGCAATATTACGTAAGTCATAGCGTTTTTCCTGAGGCAAATTGAATGCTCAGTCGGCGCCGGTGCGATGTTTTTTTAAGTATGACAGTCCAGTTGCAGACAACAGCAGATCCTCGCCCTGACCAAAATGTCAGGGCGGAACCCGCAATGCGGCTGCGTCACGCTGTTTGCAGGTGCGTTACCGGTTGAGACTGAAAGTTTTGTTAATGAATTACCATTCCTGACGCATCAGCTGGCGAACGCGCTGCGAACTTGCGCGGTTTTCTGCACCCAGACGGTTGCTGAGGCTAACGCCTTCTTTGCGGGCGTCCTGGATGTTCTGCCAGACAGCGTTTTGTACGCTGGTGATGTCGTCGGGCGTTGCACTGTCCGGGTTTGCGATGTCGAGTAATTGCGACAGCAGCCCCAGAGTGGCGTAGTTTTCGATGTCATAAGCCATCGGCGGGATGGTTGCTGCCAGTTTTTCCAGCGCATCCACAGAGCGTAACGTGATGCGCGCGGCGGATTCTTTCCCCATCGCATGGATCATGACGCCGTTGTTTTTGAAGGCGATCAGCTTGTTGGCCTGATAACCGTGCGCCAGAAACGCACCAGACATCGCTTTACCCACAATCAGACCGACCACCGGATGTCCGGCCAGACGGGCTTTGGCGTAAGCGCCTGCGGCACCGGCCAGCGCCTGATGAATACCAAACGCTTCTTCGCGACGGCCATAAGCCTGACTTGGCACATCAATCACTGCCACGATGGCGCGTTTGGTGTCGGAGTTCTCATCAGCGGCAATGGCGTCGTTAACGACTTTTGCCAGCGTCCAGCCTTCCAGCAGACCGACTTCACCGCCCGCTGCACGCGGATACTGATTATTTTTATCCGGCACGACCGTAATGAAACGGACAGCCTGATCGTTGAGTTTGCCATCGGCGGCTTTCACCGAAGGGCAAAGACCGCTGACCGGAGTAGCCTCTTTGGTCAGTTCGGCAAACCAGTAATCACCCCGGCTGACGACGTTGTTATTGAAAGTGCTCATGCGCGATCCTCCCGGTTAAACAGGGCTTCCGTCACTTCACGGCTGGCCTGCTGCGCGGTGTCAAAACCGGTCAGTTTTGGCAGGTAATAATCATAATTATCAGAACGATGTGTGGCCGGAACGCCTTTTTTGATGAAGCCCAGTACGCTGGATTTCACCTCAGCGAGAGAATCTTTCACCAGCGCATCGACAAAGCCGCTGTGATAGCGCACTTCGCCACCGGTCATGCTCCAGATAAACGGACGGTCGCGGGAATCGTATTCATCGATACCGGCTTCCTGCTCGATAACCTGCGGACCGTTCAGACCCAGACGGGCTTCGCGGGTCACAATCAGATAACTACACAGCGCAGCGGCAATCGACATCCCGCCAAAGCAACCGACGGTACCGGCCACCACGCCAATCACCGGCGTATAGCGGCGTAAATCGACAATTGCAGCGTGAATATCCGCGATCGCCGCCAGCCCCAGGTTGGCTTCCTGTAAACGCACACCGCCGGTTTCGAGCAGCAGAACCGCCTGCGTCGGAATGCCGTTGCGGTTATCTTCTGCGGCCAGTTCCAGCGCAGCGGCCATTTTGGCACCGGACACTTCGCCCATACTGCCGCCCTGGAAACTCCCTTCAATGGCGACCACCACCGCGGGCTGACCGTTAATCTGGCCTTTCGCCACCACCATGCCGTCGTCGGCCTGCGGGACGATGCCCTGCGGTTCCAGCCACGGAGACATCACGCGTTCGAACGGCCCGAGCAGTTCGCGGAAAGTGCCGGCGTCCAGCAATTTGCGGGCGCGCTGACGGGCGCTCAGTTCGATAAAGCTCTGATCAGTATCAGTTGGCATTTTCAGCCTCCTCAAAGACCTGTTCGATACGCAGACGGGCAACCCCTGGTGTGGCGCCAAAATCATTAATGTCCAGACGGCCTGCCGGTAATTCACGCAGGGCGTTCAGACGGTCGAAAAAGTGCTGCCACAGGCTGTGGCTGCCATCGACGGAGGTTGTGACAATAATTTTCAGCTCAGTTGCTGCTTTTGGTTCATACAGCGCTTCTAAATCGCCGGAACCCACCACGCCAGCTTCGGCGCGGCCTGGCAGCGCTTTTGCCGCCGGGTAGTTAAATTCAAAACGTTCCATAACACCTCTTTGTACTGATGTTAGTTAATTCGTATCCGGTTCAGTCAGGCCACGCTCACGCGGTCGAGAAACAGGGTGGCAGCCAGTAAATCGGCGGCACCGCCGGGCGATGCGTTGTCGGCCAGCATCCGCTGTTCGAGATGGCGCAAGCGTTGTTTGCCTGCCATTGTGCTGGTGCCACCGGCTTCCAGTACCGCCCGTGCGCCCTGATGCATGGCTTTGAGCGCCGGCAAACCGCCGCGTGACAGCACGCAGGTATCGGCAAGCGTGGTCATCACCGCCAGTAAGGCATCGACCTGTGCTTCGCTTTCGCCCGCACCGCGTGTCCGGCTGTGATGGAGCTGCGGCAGCGCCCGCTCAATAATGTGCGGAAAACCACTTTGTGCTTCTTCACGGGCACCCGGCACCTGATAACGCTGCACGGCGTGCGAACCTTTACTGAATTTTTTCGGGCTGAAAGCGTCGGGTAACGCCGCAATTTTCGCAGCGCGCTGCGCAATAGTTTGCGGCAGCAAAGCTTCCGGCTGCATGGCGACGGCGCTGACCAGCAACCCCATCGCCCAGATAGCGCCCCGGTGAGTATTCACTCCGCCGGTTTCGGCCATCATCTGTGCTTCACCGGCACGACCTAAACGGCCCACTTCCTGACGCAGGGCGATATCCGCCGGGCGCTGCCAGCTGTGTAAGGCCAGCAAATAGAAAGTGGATGTCAGGCTGCGCGCCGAACGCACCATCAGGTCCAACGTTAAATCCTGATGTGCGCCGGAACTCCGGCTGTCTACCAGCCCCGGTTTCGGGCTAAGCCGCGCTTCGTCGATCAGCGCCTGCGTCGCCGTTTCTGCCAGCCTTTCAGCCAGTTCTTCCGCTGTCAGTACAGCGCCAATCGTTAAAGTTTGCGGCATCGTGATTACCAGCTGCGGAATTTGGCGGGCGGGTTATACAAACCGCCGGACCAGTCGACCAGTTCGCTCACGCTGCCAGCCGCCAGTAAAGAGCGGGTGGCGTCAGTGCGGCGAATTCCCATGTCTTCCGGGAAGACCACCAGTTCCTGACGGCGCAGGTCGGCGACGCGTTTGGCGTCAACGCCCAGACCAATGTCAGTGATACCGGCAACCGCAGCGACCATCGCCCGGCGTTCTTCCAGAGAACGGGCGCGGTACAGATAGGCGATCCCCTCTTCGGTCAGCACGTGCGTCACGTCGTCGCCGTAAATCATCACCGGTGCCAGCGGCATTCCGGATTCTTTACCCACATCGACCGCTTCGAGTTTTTCAACGAATGTCGGTTTACCACCGGCCTGGAAGGTTTCCACCATCTGTACGACCAGTTTTTTACCGCGCGCCATCGGATCCGGCTCTTCAATCATGTCGAGCCAGGCTGGCGTGGAGTGACGACGACCGTGCGGGTCATGGCCCATGTTCGGTGCGCCACCGAAACCGGCCAGACGACCGCGGGTGACGGTGGACGAGTTCGCCAGACCATCGACCTGCAACGTTGAACCGATGAACATATCGACCGCGTACTGGCCTGCCAGCTGGCAGAACGCACGGTTGGAACGCATGGAACCGTCAGAGCCGGTGAAGAATACGTCCGGACGGGCGCGGATATACTCTTCCATCCCGAGTTCGCCACCGAAGCAGTGAACGGTGTCGACCCAGCCGCTTTCAATAGCCGGGATCAGCGTCGGATGCGGGTTAAGCGTCCAGTGTTTACAGATTTTGCCGCGCAGGCCGAGCTGTTCGCCGTAAGTCGGCAGCAGTAGTTCGATAGCCGCGGTGTTAAACCCGATACCGTGGTTCAGCGACTGCACGTTGTGTTTGGCGTAAATGCCTTTGATCGCCATCATCGCCATCAGTACGTGGACCGGTTTAATCAGACGCGGGTCGCGGGTGAAAAGCGGTTCGATGAAGAACGGCTTATCGGCGACGACCACGAAATCGATCCAGTCGCCCGGAATATCAACGCGCGGCAGGTCGGTTTCTTCATCTACCAGTTCGTTGACCTGCGCAATGACGATACCGTTTTTAAAGGCCGCGGCTTCGACCAGCGCTGGCGTATCTTCGGTGCTTGCGCCGGTATAAAGGTTACCTTTGCGGTCTGCTTTAAAGCCGGCGATCAGGGCGATGTTTGGCACCAGATCGACGTAAAGACGAGAATACAGTTCGATGTACGTGTGGATCGCGCCGATTTCCATCTGACCATCTTCAAGCAGTTGCGCGATACGCAGGCTTTGCGGGCCGGAGAAAGCGAAATCGAGCTTGCGGGCGATGCCGCGTTCGAAGAGATCCAGATGTTCAGCACGGCTGACGCTCGGCATGATCATATGTAAGTCATGCAGCTTTTCAGGGTTCACTTTTGCCAGTGAACGGGAAAGAAAGTCAGCTTGTTTTTGGTTGTTACCTTCCATCACCACGCGGTCACCGGAGGCAATCAGCGTTTCAAGGACAGGAATAATTTTATCAGTGGGTAAAACTTTACCCTCGGCCACGGAACGGACACTGTCGATACGCCGTTGTTTTTCGCTGCGGCGGGTGTCCCACACTTTCGTGGTCTGCGGATGTTGCGGCATGCCAAACCTCCCTGGGTTGAGCTTGCTGAAGATTTCCCGACGTGATGAAACAAAGAGGACGGTGGGAAGTTCAGTCAAGTGGCGGTTGCATCACAATTGACCTGTTTAATTAGCGTGTTAAGTGTAGGAAGCGGTGAGATAACCATCAATGAAGGCGGCGGACACTTCGTTACTCTGAGAGTAACGATTGAAGGGAATTCTTTAAAAACAGTTTGATACAAAACAAAGAATGAGAGGTATCCCTCAAAAACAGGTGAAAAAAAGGGATGCGCATGGCATCCCTTTTTTGCAGATAAGAAGATTATTTGAAAACTTCTGCGGTCGCAGTGATTTTCTTTTTCTCCTGCGCGGCGATCACGACGTAGTATTTCCCGCCTTTTTCATCAGCCAGTTTGGACAGCTCATCTTTAGCATCCATTGGCGCAGTGTATTCATTGCTGGTTGTTACCACGCCCAGGCTGGTGTAACCCTTATCTTTAGCTTCTTCTTTGGTGATCATCTCTGCGGCCATTGCGTTCACAGAGAACAAACCTGCCAGAACGGCTGCAATAATAATTTTATTTGATTTCATGACATTACCTCTAAATTGGATGAATAGTTTTGAAAGAAAGCAGTCAAGATATGAACGGCAGGTGAATCTGTGCTGGCACGAACCTTCCTGGTCAACCACCAGATTTCTCCCCAGAGACACAAACGGGCGATGGAAAATTTCCCCCTCTCACCTCCGGCATCTATCGGCTTAAGTATTAGTCACCCTTGGGAATTAGCCAGAATTTTGACAAATATTTTTACATTGGTTTTCAGTCTGCAATCAGAAAGCGTTCGACAATTTCACAAAAAGCATCCGGGTGCGAGATAAAGGGCGCATGGGCTGCTTTTTCAATGATTTCCGAGTGAGAATCAGGCAGTAAAGCATCCAGTAACGGCACGATTTTTCTCGGCACCAGCCCGTCGAGCGCGCCGTAAATACGCAGTACCGGCAAGGTCAGCGTCGTCATTGACTGACGTAAATCGGCTGTACGTAAAATCTCCAGCCCACCGTTGAGCACTTCTGCGGGCGGCATTGGCAGATTCAAAACAATTGATTTCAGCAAACGGGCATCCTGACGGGCGCTGTTGCTGCCGAGGGTCTGCAACGCCAGAAAACGCTCGACCGTACGCTGAAAATCTTCACTAAGCTGATGCTGAAAACCCTGCAACACATCGGGGCGGATACCCGGCCAGTCTTCGTGTGCGGTAAAGCAGGGCGAAGACGCCACGGTAATCAGTTTTTCCACGCGCTGCGGCGCGCTCAGCGCAATCTGGCTGGCGACCAGTCCGCCCAGCGACCAGCCCACCAGCGAAGCCTTTTGCGGCATGGCAGACAGTACCAAATCAGCCATTTCTTCCAGCGTCAGCGCCCCAAAACCTTTACTGCGGCCATAGCCCGGCAGGTCGATCAGGTGCAGACAAAAATGCGGCGCAAGTCGCTCCGCCGTGTAACGCCAGACCCCGGCGTTCAGTCCCCATCCGTGAAGCAGCACAAGATGGCGATCTCCTTCGCCGATTGTCTCCCGGTAAAGCGTATTCATAGCGTATTGTCCGTGTCAGTCTGATTGTTCAATCCATAAAAATGGCACAAGGAACCCGCCGCTATGCTAACAATTGCCAGCCGCTGTTGGCTATGTCAGTGTCCGCTCCATCTGGCGATACAGGGCATTTGCAGTCTGTGCCTCAGACATTTGCCCGCCGCACCGCCCTGCTGCCCGCGCTGTGGATTACCCGGCACCGGAGGTAATCTCGATTGCGGCCGCTGCCTGCTGAAACCGCCGCCGTGGGACGCACTGGTTTTCGCCAGCCCGTATGAACCGCCGGTCAGCGGGCTGGTGCTCCGGCTCAAATTCGCCAACCTACCTGAGCTGGACACCACGCTCGCGCGCCTGTTTCTGCTGCGCTGGCTGCCGCGCTGGCGGTCCGGTAATCTGCCGCGTCCGGATATCCTCCTCAGCGTACCGCTGCATCAGAAACGTTATTTCTCCAGAGGCTACAATCAGAGTGAATTACTCGCCCGGCCGCTGGCCCGCTGGCTGCACTGCGAATATCGCCCGTACGCCCTGAGCCGCGACCGGCGCACCGTGCCGCAGCAAAGCCTGAGCGAGCGGGAAAGAAAGTGGAATCTGCGTAAAGCATTTACCTGCCATGCCGATTTGCGCGGTAAAAACGTGATGCTGCTTGATGATGTGGTGACCACCGGCAGCACGGTGCGGGAAATCAGTAAAATGCTCATTAATCAGGGAGTTGCTTCAGTGCAAATCGCGTGTATCTGCCGGACATTACAGACATGAGCACGTGCTGCTAACACTCTGGCAACGGGAAGGGTGACGGGTAAAAGCAAAGGGCGTATTATAACCAACTAGAGTAGTCAACTATTGAGCGAATGTTATGATCCTTATTACCGATGCTGCCCAAGAGCACTTTGCCAAATTGCTGGCAAGCCAGGAAGAAGGCACCCAAATCCGCGTATTCGTGATCAATCCCGGTACGCCGACCGCAGAATGCGGTGTCTCCTATTGCCCGCCTGACGCCGTAGAAGCGACGGATACCGAACTGAAGTTCGAGAAACTGTCTGCTTTCGTCGATGAATTAAGCGCGCCTTATTTGCAGGATGCGGTGATCGACTTCGTCACCGATCAGTTGGGTTCCCAGCTGACGCTGAAAGCGCCTAACGCTAAAATGCGTAAAGTGTCTGACGATGCGCCTCTGATGGAACGTGTTGAATATCAGTTGCAGTCGCAGATTAACCCGCAGCTGGCCAGCCACGGCGGTCGTGTGTCCCTGATGGAAATCACCGACGACGGCATCGCAGTTCTCCAGTTCGGCGGCGGTTGTAACGGTTGTTCTATGATTGATGTCACCCTGAAAGACGGCATCGAGAAAGAGCTGCTGCAAAACTTCCCGGAACTGAAAGGCGTTCGCGATCTGACCGAACACCAGCGCGGCGAGCACTCTTTCTACTGATTAACCGTTGATCAGACAGAATGTAAAAAGCACCCTTCCGTTGGGTGCTTTTTTTATGGTTGCGGATTAAGAAGTACCTTTGCGTCGGCGGTCCAAATCCGCCAGCAGCAGATTAATGTGCTCATCGCTGAACAACGCTTCCAGCGTGTGCGTCAGTTTTCGCCGCCAGTTGGGATATTCAGTATTCGTGCCGGGCACGTTAACTGGCGTCGACATATCCAGCCAGTCTTCCGGTTGCAGCCCGAGCAGCGCACTGGCGCTGTCAGCCAGATAACGTTGCAGACCGCGGTTAAGCACCGACGTCATCGGCATGCCTGCTGCGGTTTTGCTGGTCGCTTTCGGCACGCATCCTGTCCGGTGCAACGCGTCCAGCAAACCCTGCTTACTGTGCTCGCGCTCCCCGCGCAATTTCTCCAGCACCTGCGGGTCCGGATAAACACCCAGCGACGCACCGAGCGTTAAATCTCCGCCTTCCCAGTAGCCGCGCAACGTCGGCAGATCATGCGTGGTCACTGTCGCCATCGCCTGCGAAACGTAATCTTCCGGCGGTCGATAGACGAAGTGTTTATCGTGCTCGAAATACAGTACTTTGTAGGAATACACGCCGCTGTCGCGCAGGCTGGCGACAATTTCTTTCGGCACGGTCCCCAGATCTTCACCAATCACCATGCACTGGTGCCGCTGACTTTCCAGCGCCAGCACACCGAGTAAATCTTCCAGCGGATAACGGACATACGCGCCATTCCCCGCCTCCTGATCCGCCGGTATCCACCATAAACGCAGTAACCCCATCACGTGATCGATACGCAGCGCCCCGCACTCCGCCATATTCGCGCGCAGCAAATCGATAAATGGCTGATAGGCACGGGCTTTCATTTCATGAGGATCAATGGGTGGAAGCCCCCAGTTTTGCCCCTGCGGCCCCAGAATATCCGGCGGCGCGCCAATCGTCGCATTCAGACAATACAACGACGGATCTGACCAGGTTTCCGCACCACCTTCCGCCACGCCAACCGCCAGATCACGGTATAAACCCAGCGGCATATCCAGCTCCACACTGCGCTGATAACACACAGAAAATTGCGTATGTGCCAGCCATTGCAGCCACTGGTAGAACTCAATTTCACCGGCATAATGCTGGCTGAATTCCGCCACATCCGCCCCTTTGGCGTCACGATAAGCATCGGGCCATACCGGCCAGCCCCACAATCCCAGATCTAAATCCCGCAGATGAACATGCAGCGCATCGAACAGCGCCTGCTGGCGCAAACTTTCGCCGCCCAGCAACACAAAACGACGGAAATCCCGCTTGCGCTGGCTGGCTTCCGGCTGTTCGCCAAAGAGCGGCCACGCCAGTTTCAGCGCATTTAATTTCAACCGCATCACCAGCGGATAATCGACAAACTCGGTGCTGCGCGCCTGCAACAACGCATCTCGCGTCTCGATGGAATGCCACCAGCTTTGCGCCAAATCGCTGGCGATAAATTCTTCCACCGCATTCACGTCGATGTACGCCAGATTCAGCCAGCGGCGTGACGACGGGCTGTACGGGCTGGCGCTGAGAGGATTGGCCGGATACAACGCGTGTATCGGGTTCAGCCCGACGAACGCGCCGCCGCGCTGGCCAACTTCTTCCACCATTTTTTTCAGATCGCCAAAATCGCCGACGCCCCAGTTATTTTCCGACCGCAGCGTGTACAACTGAACCGTCGCACCCCACAGTTTTTTACCTGCCAGCAGCGCGGGCGGCTCATAACAGCGTGGCGGCACAACAATAATCCGGCACGGCCAGATTCTACCGTTTTGCGATAACGTCAGTTGATGGTAACCCGTGGGCAATCCGGCGCTGAGATTCAGAACCTTGCCAACCTCAACGGTTCCTTCGGTCTGGTCGCCGTTTTCAAGCGTGAACTGCCAGCAAAATGCGCCGCAGCCCTCCGGGGTTAGCAGCACTTTTTTGCCTTCCGTAAACACTTTTACCGCAGGCAAAGGCGTTACCTCGGGCACATCTTCCGGATCACGCCCCATGGCCGCCAGCAGCGATGCCCTCGTTTCGTTGGACACCGTTTCTACTTCATCGGACATATTGATAAAGCTGTCTAAAATACCTGCCCGGCGCGCTGCCTCAACAAGTTGCTTATCCTCCATGCCTGCTCCTAACGTTTTGCCTGCCAGATGCGCTGCTGATAATCGCGGATTGAACGGTCTGCGCTGAACATCCCGACGCGCGCGGTGTTAAGCAGCGTGCGGCGCGTCCATTCGTCAGCGTTACGGTACAATTTATCGACCTGTTTTTGCGCTTCGCAATACTGAGCAAAATCCGCCAGAACCAGATAGGGATCGCCGCCATCGAGCAAGCTGTTGAGCATCAGATCGAAAGCCTTTTTATCGCCGTTGGCATAAAAACCGCTGGCCAGTTCGTCGAGAATCGCCTTGAGATGTTTGTCTTTTTTCACCACGGCTTTCGGCTTATAGCCTTTCTTCAGCTCAGCTTTTACTTCATCAACGGTCAGGCCAAAGATGAAAATATTGTCTTCGCCCACCTGCTCGGCAATTTCGACATTCGCGCCGTCCAGCGTGCCGACAGTCAGCGCGCCGTTAAGCGCCAGCTTCATATTGCCGGTGCCCGACGCTTCTTTACCGGCAGTAGAAATCTGCTCGGAGATATCCGCCGCCGGGATCATCAGTTCCGCTACCGACACGCAATAATCCGGGATGAACACGACTTTAATACGATCGGCGACGATCGGATCGTTGTTGATCTTCTCCGCGACCTGATTGATCGCATAGATAATATTTTTGGCGAGGTAATAACCGGGCGCGGCTTTAGCACCGAACAGGAAAACGCGCGGCACAATGTCGAGCTTCGGATTATCGCGGAGCTGCCGGTACAAGGAGAGAATGTGCAGCAGATTCAGATGCTGACGTTTGTACTCGTGCAGGCGTTTTATCTGCACATCGAAAATGGCGTCAGGATTGAGGCGGATCCCCATGCGCTGCCAGACGTATTCCGCCAGCCGCACTTTGTTGTCATGCTTGATTTTGCGGTACTGCTTGCAGAATTTTTTGTCTTTTACGCCGTCTTCCAGACCTTTCAGCAGATCCAGATTATTCACCCAGGAATCCGTTTTCAGGCGTTCATCAATCAGCGCGGAAAGCGCCGGATTACACTGTTTCAGCCAGCGGCGCGGCGTAATGCCATTGGTCACGTTGTGGAATTTTTGCGGCCACAGCTGATGATATTCCGGGAACAAATCTTTCACCACCAGATCCGAATGCAGCGCCGCCACCCCGTTTACCGCAAAACCGGCCACCACGCAGAGATTCGCCATCCTTACCTGTTTGTCGTGATGTACGGCCAGTTTCGCCCAAACCGCTTCATCGCCCGGCCAGGTTTTACTGACCAGTTTTTTGAAGTTGGTGTTGATTTGTTTGATGATTTGGAAATGTCGCGGCAGCAGGCTGCGCACCAGACTTTCGTCCCAGGTTTCCAGCGCTTCCGGCATTAACGTGTGGTTGGTATACGCAAACGTGCGGCTGGTGATGTGCCAGGCATCGTTCCAGCTCAGCTGGTGCTCGTCGAGCAATACGCGCAGCATTTCAGGAATGGCGATGGTCGGGTGCGTATCATTAAGCTGGATGACTTCATAATCCGGCAGCTCGCTGATTTTGCGACCCAGGAAATGATGACGCCGCAGGATATCGGCCACCGAGCAGGCGCACTGAAAATACTGCTGCATCAGGCGCAGGCGTTTACCGGCCTGATGGTTGTCATTCGGATAGAGCACTTTGGTGAGTTTGGCAGCTTCGATGCCCTGCTGTTCCGCTTTCAGGAACTCGCCGTCATTAAACTTCTCCAGATCAAACGGATGCGGATGCGTGGCTTCCCATAAACGCAGCGGCTGCGTAATTCCGTTGCGATACCCCATAACCGGTAAATCCCAGGCTTCGCCGCGCAGCGTAAATTCGGGTTCCCAGCGGGAAACTCCCTGATCGTTCTTTACGATTTTCCCGCCAATGCCAACATTCACCGCCAGCGAACTGTTATGGCGGAACCACGGATATTCACTGCGGTGCCAGTCATCCGGCGACTCTTTTTGTTTGCCATCAACAAAGCGCTGACGGAATAAACCGTACTGATAGTTCAGGCCATAACCGGTGCCCGGTTGCCTGACCGACGCCATCGCATCGAGATAACAGGCCGCCAGACGCCCGAGCCCGCCGTTACCGAGCGCCGGATCGATTTCTTCTTCAAGCAGGTCTGTCAGGTTGATATCAAACTGCTCAAGCGTGCTGGCAATTTTTTCGTACCAGCCGAGATTAATCAGGTTATTACCGGTCAGCCGCCCGACCAGAAACTCCATCGAGATGTAGTTAACGTGGCGGGTGATCTTTTTACTTTTCCTGCTCACGGATTCATTTTGCGGCGGGAGTTGTTCAGCCACGGCGGCGCTAACCGCGTGCCACCATTGATGCCGGGTCATGTCCCTGGCTGAAGTAAGTCCAAATGCTTGCCACTGGCGGGTTAGCGCCGCCAAAAAAACATCCTGCTTGAGCGTGATTTTCGACATAGGGCAGTCTCTTTTCTGTCAGTGGGGACGGAATGTTTCCGTGAGAAAAAGCCTGATTGCGGTAAAAAGTGTGATCCCAATACACTTATGTATAAACCCTATGTCGAAAAAATGCTCACTGCCGTTTGTTTCGAAAACTTTTTAAGGCCATTTTTATTTTTGCCCGTAATAGGCATCCGGCCCGTGTTTTCGGCTGAAATGTTTATGCATAAGGTAATCATCCATCGGGGTCTGGTTGCGCCGGATTGAACCAGTGATCCACGCCATTTTGGCGACTTCTTCCAGCACCACGGCGTTGTGAACCGCCTGTTCCGGCGTGGCTCCCCAGCAGAACGGGCCATGCTGGGCGACCAGAATGCCCGGCATATGCAGCGGATCAATGCCCGTCAGCGCAGCGGCGATCACTTTGCCCGTTTCCAGTTCGTATTCTCCGTTCACTTCATGGCGCGACAAAGGCCGCGTACAGGGGATCTCACCGGCAAAATAATCCGCATGCGTGGTGCCTAACGCGGGGATCGCAACGCCAGCCTGCGCCCACGACGTCGCATGGGTCGAATGGGTGTGCACGATGCCGCCGAGTTCAGGGAAACGGGCGTAAAGTTCAAGATGCGTGGCGGTATCCGATGACGGTCTGTAGCGCCCTTCCACCACTTCACCGCGCAAATTCACGACCACCATATCGGTGGCCTGCATTTTTTCGTATTCCACACCACTCGGTTTGATGACCACCAGCCCGCGCTTGCGGTCGATGCCGCTGACGTTGCCCCACGTAAAGGTCACCAGACCGTACGCAGGCAGCGCCATATTGGCTTCAAATACGCGTTGTTTCAGTGCGTCCGTCATGCCATTTCCTCCATATTCAGCCCGGCCTTCTGCATTTTATCCACCACCCAGGCGCGCGCGTTGCGCACTTCCTGCATCGGATCGGCGGCGGTTTCACTCCACATTTCGATGAGATAAGGCCCGCGATAGCCGCTTTTCTGTAGCGTTTCGAAGCAGCGCTCAAATTCCACGACGCCGCTGCCGAACGGTACATTTTTGAATACGCCCGGCTGCGTATCTTTAACGTGTACCGCGACGATATGTCCGGCACCGCTTGCCAGTTCCATCTGCACGTCGTTGTCCCAGGCGGATAAATTGCCGATGTCCGGATACAGCTGGAACCACGGGTTATTCAGGTAATGCGTATAGCCCAATGCTTTGCTGATTGAATTCATCAGCGGGTAATCCATGATTTCCATCGCCAGCGTGACCTGCGCCCGGCTGGCCATTTCGACCGATTCCTGCAAACCGGCACGGAAACGCTCACGGGTATGATCGTTGGCCTGCTGGTAATAGACGTCATAACCGGCGAGCTGAATGACACGGATGCCTAAATCCTGCGCCAGCACGATGGCTTTACGCATGATTTCCAGCCCCTGATTACGGGTTTCATCGTCTTCAGAGCCCAGCGGAAAACGCCGGTGCGCGCTCAGGCACATCGACGGAATGCGGATGCCCGTGCGCGAAATCGCATCCACTACGTTCAGTCTCTGCCCGCGTGACCAGTCAAGCCGCGCCAGCCGGTGATCGGTTTCATCCACCGACATTTCGACGAAATCAAAACCCAGTTCTTTCGCCAGCGTCAGGCGCATCAGCCAGTCTTCACCCGCAGGCAAAGCTTTTTCATAGATACCGAGTGGAACGGCTTTGTGCATCATGCGATTTTCCTTAACCCCAGAGCTGGCTGATGGATTTTTTGAACTGACGCGCCGCGTCTGCCGGGTCTTTCGCGTCACGGATACTGCGCCCGGCAATGAAAACGTGTACCGGAATGTCTTTGAACAGCGGCAAATCTTCCAGCGCCAGACCGCCGGTGATCGTGACTTTAAAGCCCATATCGGAAAGACGTTTGATCGCCGTAATATCGGCATCGCTCCACGCCACACCGGCAGCCTGTGCGTCACGGCTGCGGTGATAAACCACTTGCCGGATACCTGCGTCATGCCATTCCTGCGCCTGTTCCCACGTCCAGTAACCGGTCAGTTCAATCTGCACGTCACCGCCAAATTCTTTTGCTACTTCCAGCGCACCTTTGGTGGTGTTGATATCGGCGCAGCAAATCACGGTGACCCAGTCGGCGTTGGCTTCAAAACACATGCGCGAGAGAATTTTCCCGGCATCAGCAATTTTGGCATCGGCCAGCACGATTTTCTCCGGATACAGCGCTTTCAGATCACGCACCGCACGCACGCCTTCTGCGACACACAAAATAGTGCCGACTTCGATAATGTCGACTTCGCTGGCGATAAGACGCGTGGTTTTGTAAGCATCGTCCATCGACTGGTTATCCAGCGCCACCTGCAACATCGGTAATGAATGAGACATAATGAATTCCTTCTCTGCTAACGAATTAGTTAACCGCCGTGGCGGAAGTCTGGTCGATCAAATCCAGTACCTGCTGCGCGGTGGTGCAGGCGCGCAGGCGGTCAAAATTGGCTTCATCTTCAAACAGGTTCACCACCTGCATGATGCCGACTTCCTGATGCGCGCTGGCATCCACAGCAGCCAGCGTGATCAAGATATCCACCGGATCGTTATCTTCATGGTTGAACACCAGCGGCTTTTTCAGGGTCACCAGCGCGAAACCGGTTTTGAGTACACCTTCTTCCGGGCGGCCATGCGGCATCGCCAGTCCCGGCGCTATGACGAAATAGGGTCCGAACTTTTTGACGCCATCCAGAATTGCCTGGTAATAACGCGGCTCAACCACACCGGCGTCCACCAGCATATCGACGCCAATTTTGACCGCTTCCTGCCAGGTTTCTGCCTCCGCGTTCAGACAAATCGAGTTATTCTCGGCCAGCGAATCTCGCAGTTTCATTGCACGCTCCTTACTTTTTCAGCGACGTTGGGAAGTGAGCATTAATGACTTCCATCACTTTCGGTCCGAAATCCGCCGCCAAGAGCATGTTGCGTACACCGACGACGTATTTGTTGCCGCTGACGGTGATTTCGTCGGCGACGTGCGTGGACGCGACAATAATGTCCGCGCCGCTCAGCTCAGATTTGTACTCACCGACCGCGCAGCTGTTCATGGTGTGATCCACGCCTTCCTGTATCAGAAACTGCCCGATCTTCATCTTCATGATCATCGAACTGCCTTGCCCGCAACCGCAAACTGCCAGAATTCGTACTGTCATGGGAACCTCGTTAATTAGTGAGTAGTGGACTCATTAAGAGCTTGTTTTTCGGCATCTTCTTCGGCGCGAAGCGTGCGACCGGCGAAGAACATATACAGCACCGCGATTACGGCAATAACGCCCATGAAGGCCATGCCAACGCTAAAGAATCCCTGCATCATTGGCGGTGCCAGAATTGACCAGTCGGCCATGCCCATCCAGGCGCTGAGGCCGGTCAGTTTGATGGCCCAGACGCAGCCGAAGATTTCGATCATCCCCATCACCAGACAAATTTTCAGTGCGGCACGCCAGCCACCGAAGTGGTTCGCGAATACGCCGATGGTGGCGTTGGAGAAGAACATCGGGATAAAACCGGGAATAATCATGATGGAAGAACCCACGCCAAACAGAATGGCGACGGCAATCAGCTGGCCGATGGTGCCCCACATAAAGCCCCAGACCACAGCGTTTGGCGCGAAGCTGTAAATCGCCGCACAGTCGATCGCCAGAACAGCACCAGGAATTAAGCGTTGGGAAATCCCGTTAAAGGCTTCCGTCAGTTCAGCGACGAACATACGCACGCCCTGAATAATGATGAAAATGGCAACCGCAAACATCAGGCCGGTTTGCAGGATGTAAATTGTCCAGTGGGTTTTACCGGCCATTTTCTGCAACGTATCAAGACCGAACGAGCAGAGGATAATGCCGAAGAACACGGTCATCACGATGGCGGTGGAAACGATATTGTCGTGGAAAATATTCAGCCAGCCGGGCAGTTTGAGGTCTTCAACACTGTCCTCTTTCTTACCGAGATACGGTGCGATTTTGTAAGCAATCCATGACGCAAACTGCTGCTGGTGCCCGATAGAAAAACCACTGTTTTCCGTTACGGACTGCGTCGGTTTGTACATCATATTGGAGGTGATCCCCCAGTACAGCGAAACCAAAATCGCCGTCGACCAGATGGTGGTCCACATCGGCCAGCCGATGATATAGAAGAAGACGGCGATCAGACCCGCCTGCTGGAACATGATGTGGCCCGTCAGCATGATGGTGCGGATGCCGGTAATGCGGCGGAAAACCACCATCAGGATGTTCAGTGCGAGCGCGATAAGCACCGCGTAGCCGACCCAGCTGTAGGCATCGCCCATGCGTTCGACCGTTGCCATCATTGAGGCATAGGTATCTGAAATAGCACCGTTAATTCCGTAGACTTCAGAAAGTTTCGCCACCACAGGTTTAAATGTGCCCGTCAAAATTCCGGATCCCGCCTGCAGTAACATAAAACCGATGATGGTTTTGATGGTGCCTTTGATGATAACCGTCGCGCTCTTTCTGAGCAGGATGTAACCGAGCATAGTTACAAGCCCCAGCAATAACGGCGCGTTGGTCATTACCTGATTAAAAAAAACGGTAAAGAGGGTGTAGAGGAATTCCATATAACTCTCCGTCTGACCTTGTTTGATCTCTTCAGCGCAGGACTCTGCACGTAAAAGTGAGGGACAGACGAACTCTAATGCTCACATTGAATCAGATAAAGATTCACAATGATTATTTGTGAGCGGTCTCGCAAGATATCGTCATCCCTCTTTTTCACGCACAAACAGATAAACTCATATTTATTATATTTATCAAATAAATAAATAGATTATTTTATTACCTGCACTTCCTGCTTATTCAGAGAGCCTGTCTTCAGCGTGTCCGAAACCATTCAAAAATCGTCGATTAAAATCATTGTCACGGCAAAATTTCGATGATAAATTCCTCACCATCAAATCATATTTAATCATTAAATGATTTGTTATGATTTAATCATTCAAACCAAACTCACATGAGGGAATACAATGAGCAAAGTAGAAACGATCAGTCGCGAATCCTGGATCCTCAACACTTTCCCGGAATGGGGCACCTGGCTGAATGAAGAAATCGAGCAGGAAAAAGTCGCGCCAGGCACTTTTGCGATGTGGTGGCTGGGCTGCACGGGGATCTGGCTTAAATCTGAGGGCGGCGCGAATATTTGTGTCGATTTCTGGTGTGGCGTGGGCAAGCAAAATCACAGCAGCCCGCTGATGAAAACCGGCCACCAGATGCAACGCATGGCAGGCGTGAAAAAGCTGCAACCAAACCTGCGCACCACGCCCTTCGTGCTGGATCCGTTCGCGATCAGAGAGATCGACGCCGTATTGTCCACCCACGACCACAACGATCATATTGATGTCAACGTCGCGGCAGCCGTGATGCAAAACTGCGCTTCCGATGTGCCGTTTATCGGCCCGCAAACCTGCGTGGATTTGTGGATTAGCTGGGGCGTGCCGAGAGAACGTTGTATCGTGATGACGCCGGGAAAAGTGGTGAAAATCAAAGATGTGGAAATCCACGCGCTGGATTCTTTCGACCGCACCGTTCTGATCACCCTGCCTGCGGACCAGAAAGCGGCTGGCGTTCTGCCGGACATGATGGATCAGCGTGCGGTAAATTATCTGTTCAAAACGCCGGGCGGAAACCTGTATCACAGCGGCGATTCACATTATTCCAACTACTACGCGAAACACGGCAACGAGTACAAAATTGACGTCGCACTCGGCTCCTACGGCGAGAACCCGCGCGGCGTGACCGACAAAATGACCAGCGTCGATATGCTGCGTATGGCAGAATCACTGAATACAAAAGTCGTGATCCCGTTCCACCATGATATCTGGTCGAATTTCCAGGCCGATCCGCAGGAAATCCGTGTGCTGTGGGAGATGAAAAAAGACCGTCTGAAATACGGCTTCAAGCCCTTTATCTGGCAGGTTGGCGGCAAATTCACTTATCCGAATGACAAAGACAATTTTGAATATCACTACCCGCGTGGATTCGAAGATTGCTTTACGACAGACACCGACTTGCCGTTTAAATCCTTCCTCTAAAGCATTGTGAGAAAAGGCGGGGACTATTCTCTCCGCCCTTTCAGAATCAATGTTATTCGCATTACTGCTCGTTTATAATCACGCGGTAATCATCTACTTTCGGATATCCCCGCGGAGACACTATGACAGAGCCACAACGCCACAACGCCATCCTTGATCTTTTGCAGCGTCAGGGTCAGATTTCTGTCGCTGATGTCATTGATCATTTTGATATTTCTCCGGCCACCGCGCGTCGTGATATCACTAAGCTCAACGAGTTGGGGAAATTGCGTAAAGTGCGTAACGGCGCTGAAGCCGTTAACCAGCCTCGCCAGAACTGGACTCCGCTTAATATTCACCAGACCCATAATCTCAACGAAAAAATGCGTATCGCCAAAGCTGCGGCCGAATTGTGCCAGCCGGGTGAAAGCGTGGTGATTAACTGCGGCTCGACAGCGTTTTTGCTGGGGCGCGAGATGTGCGGAAAAGACATTCAGGTGATCACTAACTATCTGCCGCTGGCCAATTACCTGATTGAGCAGGAACACGACAGCGTGGTGATCATGGGTGGTCAGTACAATAAAAGTCAGTCGATTACGCTGGCACCGCAGGATGGCGATGCGAGCCTGTACGCCGGGCACTGGATGTTTACCAGCGGCGCAGGGCTGACCACCGATGGCCTGTATAAAACCGATATGCTGACCGCAATGGCAGAACAGAAGATGCTGAATTACGTCGGAAATCTGGCGGTGCTGGTCGACAGCAGTAAAGTCGGGCAACGGGCAGGTATGCTGTTCAGCCGCACGGAACAAATCAATGTGCTCATCACCGGCAAAGAAGCCGACGGCGAAATTATCGAAAAATTACGCCTCAAAGGTGTGAAGGTGATTCTGGTTTAGCGCTTTTCCCCTGTAGTTTGTCTGGTCTTGATAAGCCAATAATTGGGTAGAATGGCGGAATCATCTTTTAAGAGGCACCTCCGATGGAACAATTTGAAGCAATCAGCGTTGAACAGGCGCATACCCGCCTGAAATCCGGCGAAGCAGTTATGGTCGATATTCGCGACCCGCAAAGTTTTGGCGCAGCACACGCGCCCGGCGCATTCCATCTGAGCAATGAAAGCATGCGCGCCTTTATGGAACAGGCCGATGCCAAAACGCCGGTTCTGGTCATGTGCTATCACGGCATCAGCAGCCGTGGTGCCGCACAATTTCTGATTTCTCAGGGTTTCGAATCGGTGTACAGCGTTGACGGCGGCTTTGAAGCCTGGTCACAAACCTTCCCGCAAGATATCGAAGCCTGATCCCCCTCCCTCCGGCGCAGACTATAGTCTTATAAACCGAGTCTTTATAACCAGGCTATCTGGTTTGCGCCGAAAATGTTCTTAAGCCGAAAAAGCTACCGTTCTCCAGTGTTGATATAATTTCCGCCTACTATCGACAGGATTTCAAGATGAAACAACTGAACAAAACACGTTCTTTGGGTATGCGTACGCTCGCCGTTCATGGTGGCCAGCAGCCGGATGCCCAGACCGGTGCCGTCGCGACACCGATTACCGCCTCTTCCGCGTTCTCCTATCCGGATTTTGACAGCGGCGCACGTCGTTTCAGCGGGGAAGAGCCGGGCTATATGTACAGCCGTTTTGCTAACCCGACGGTGACCGTTTTTGAACAAAAACTGGCCGCGCTGGAAGGCGCAGAAACCTCCGTGGCTTGCGCAAGCGGCATGGCGGCGATCAGCGCAACATTATTTGCCCTGCTGGTGCCGGGGGATGAAATCATTCATGTCGGTACGCTGTACGGCGGGACAGAAGGTGTGGTACGTAATCTTCTGCCACGTTATGGCATCACACCAGTACACGTCGCGAACGTCAGCGAACTGGAAGGCGCATTCACAAAAAACACCAAAGTCGTGCTGGTTGAGACACCGGCAAACCCGGGTCTGGACATTGCCGATCTGGCAGAAATCGCGCGTTTATCCAAAGCAGCTGGCGCAATCAGCGTGGTGGATAACACCTTTGCGACGCCTTACCTGACACGTCCGCTGGCGCTGGGCATCGATATCGTTCTGCACTCGGCGACCAAATACATCAGCGGTCACGGCGATGCGACCGGCGGTGTAGTGGCCGGTTCTGCGGCATTAATTACACCAATCCGCACGCTGAGCCTGAAACAGTTCGGTGGTTGCCTGAGCCCGTTCGAAGCCAGCTTGCTGATCCGCGGGCTGAAAACTTTGCCATTGCGCGTGGAAGCCAGCTCACTGAGCGCACAGGCGGTAGCGGAATTTCTCGACAGTCACAACGCAGTGGAAACGGTATTTTATCCCGGGCTGCCGGAACATCCGGGCCATGCCATCGCAGCGCGTCAGATGAAACTGTTCGGCGGGATTATGGCAATTGAGCTGAAAGGCGGGCTGAACGCCGCACGGACTTTCCTCGATAAGCTGAACATCATCACGCAGGCGGTTTCCCTGGGAGATACCGATTCGCTGGCCTGCCATCCGGCCTCAACCACTCACAGCGCCGTCGCGCCTGAAGTCCGCCGTCAGAGCGGGATTACCGACGGGCTGGTGCGCATCAGTATCGGTATCGAAGACACCGACGACCTGATTGCCGATCTGGAACAGGCGCTGGAAGGGTTGTAAGTTCCCGATATTTGCAGCACCGTCATCCGGCGGTGTTGCAAAAGACTTCGATCCCTATCACATCACTGCAATTTTTCTGTTTCAGCTAATGACGCTGCATCCGTAATTTCCCCTTCCCGCCCCGACTGACGTTATAATCGACTTCCCCCACGCTGGCAGATAAGGTATTGCCCTAAAATGACGGCAACAAATCAAACAATTAGGGAAATCACTTAACGCTATGGTGCGCATTCTTAACCTGAACAACCCTCGCCTCGCTCAGGCTTTTGTCGATTACATGGCGACGCAGGGTTTCACGCTGACGATTAAACACGAAAGTCAGGAAGTCCAGCTCTGGCTGGAAGACGAATCGCGTCTGGAAGAGGCAGAGAAGCAGGTCGCGCTGTTTGTTCGTGACCCGCTGCACCCTCGTTATCAGGCCGCCAGCTGGCAAACCGGCAAGGCGCAGCCGGGTTTGCGGATGTCGCATACCCCCTTTATGAAAACGCTGCGCAGCCGTGCGGGCCCGCTGACGATCGGCATGATTGTGCTGTGTATCGCCGTCTATATTCTTCAGCAAATGGTCGGTTTTGAGCAGGTCATGAACTGGCTGGCTTGGCCGGACAGTTCGCGGTATTTGCAGGTCTGGCGCTGGTTTACACCTGCGCTGATGAATTTTTCCTTATTTTCATTGCTCATCAATCTGGTCTGGTGGTGGTATATGGCCAGCCAGATTGAACAGCATCTTGGCAGCGGAAAATTATTCACCGTCACGCTGATCGCGGCGCTGATCAGCGGCTGGGGCCAGTCGATGGTCAACGGTTCCTGGTTCGGCGGTTTGTCCGGCGTGGTCTACGCTCTGATGGGTTATGTCTGGCTGACCGGCGTGTTGAAACCTGAAAGCCGGTTGTACGTTCCCGGCGGATTACTGGCTATTTCGCTGATCTTCATGTTCATCGGCTATGCCACAGGCGGTGCAGCGGTGGCTAATGCCGCCCACACATTTGGCCTGGGTCTGGGTCTGGTGATGGCATTTGTTGATACGCGCTTACCGCGCAAAAAACGCAAGTAGGGGATTTGGGTGAAACAAACACAACGCCATGACGCGATTATCGAGTTAGTTCGCCAGCAGGGTTATGTCAGCACCGAAGAACTGGTCGATCATTTCGCGGTCAGCCCGCAAACCATCCGGCGCGATCTCAATGACCTGGCCGAGCAGAATAAAATCCACCGCCATCATGGCGGTGCGGCGCTGCCATCGAGTTCGGTCAATGCAGCCTATAACGACCGTAAAGTGATGTGGTCAGAAGCGAAAGCGCGTATTGCTCAACGCGTCGCGGGGCAGATCCCGGACGGTTCAACGCTGTTTATCGATATCGGCACCACGCCGGAAGCGGTAGCGTACGCACTGCTCAATCATAAAGATCTGCGGATTGTAACCAACAACCTGAACGTGGCGACGCTGTTCAGTGCCAAAGACGATTGCCGCCTGTTCCTCGCCGGTGGCGAAGTCCGCGCCCGCGACGGCGGGGTGATGGGGGAAGCGACGCTCGATTTTATCTCCCAGTTCCGCCTCGATTACGGCATTCTCGGCATCAGCGGCATTGATATGGACGGCTCATTGCTCGAATTCGACTATCACGAAGCGCGAACCAAGCGTGCGATTATCGAAAACTCCCGCTGCGTAATGCTGGTGACTGACCATTCCAAGTTTGGCCGTAACGCAATGGTTAACCTAGGTAAAATGGATTTGATTCACTATCTGTTTACCGACAAACAGCCGCCGGAGAGCGTGAAGCAAATCATCGATAAGTACGACGTACACCTCGAGCTTTGCTGATTTCCGGCTCTTTCAGGGAGCGTCGCCCGGGCGCTCCTGCTTTATCTCCCTTCCCCGCTTCTGCTTAAAACGAACAATTTCGAAAAATTCCACGCGTTGTTGCGTTCGGTTTTGTCCCCTGCCCACCGTTTTGCTCGTTACTGACACAAAAATGTTACCTCCATCACGCATAATTGTTTTTATTTGGTTAACTCTTGGCTTGTTTGTCGAATCTCGATTACAATCGTGAGCGAAAACGAACATAAAAGAGCTATTGCGAACATCTGGAGGAAGATGACGTGGAAACCAAAGACTTGATCGTAATTGGTGGCGGTATTAATGGTACCGGCATCGCAGTAGATGCAGCTGGCCGCGGGCTGTCTGTTCTGCTGCTTGAAGCGCAAGACTTGGCCTGCGCGACCTCTTCGGCCAGTTCTAAACTGATCCACGGTGGCCTGCGTTACCTGGAACACTACGAATTCCGTCTGGTCAGCGAAGCGCTGGCTGAACGTGAAGTGCTGTTAAAAATGGCACCGCATATTGCCTTCCCGATGCGTTTCCGTTTACCGCATCAGCCGCATTTGCGTCCGGCCTGGATGATCCGCGCCGGTCTGTTCCTGTACGACCACCTGGGTAAACGTACCAGCCTGCCCGCCAGTAAAGGTCTGAAATTCGGCAGCGAATCGGTACTGAAACCAGAACTGACCAAAGGTTTTGAATACTCAGACTGCTGGGTTGACGATGCGCGCTTAGTCGTCGTCAACGCGCAGGAAGTGGAAGAACGCGGCGGCGAAGTGCGTACCCGCACCCGCGTGACCCGCGCATGGCGTGAAGACGGTTTGTGGATGGTGGAAGCCGAAGATATCGATACCGGCAAAACCTTCACCTGGCGCGCCAAAGGGCTGGTGAATGCGACCGGTCCATGGGTCAAACATTTCTTCGACGACGGCCTGAAACTGAAGTCGCCTTACGGCATCCGTCTGATCAAAGGCAGCCATATTGTGGTGCCACGCGCGCACAATCAGCCGCAGGCGTACATTCTGCAAAACGAAGACCACCGTATTGTGTTCGTGATCCCGTGGATGGATGAGTTCTCGATCATCGGTACCACCGACGTGGAATATCACGGTGATCCGAAAGACGTGAAAATCGATGACAAAGAAGTCGGTTATCTGCTGAAAGTGTATAACGACCACTTTAAAAAGCAGCTGACCACGGAAGATATCGTCTGGACTTACTCCGGTGTACGTCCGCTGTGCGACGATGAGTCAGATTCTCCGCAGGCGGTAACCCGAGATTACACGCTGGATGTTCACGATCAGGATGGCAAAGCGCCGTTGCTTTCGGTGTTTGGCGGTAAGCTGACCACCTACCGTAAACTGGCCGAGCACGCGCTGGAAAAACTGGTGAAGTATTATCCGAAAGCCGGCCCGGCCTGGACGAAAACGGCCGTTCTGCCTGGTGGGAAGCTGAATGGTGACCGCGATACGTACAGCGCGAATCTGCGCAGCCGCTTCAAATGGTTGCCGGAATCACTGGCCCGCCGTTATGCGCGCACCTACGGCAGCCAGACGGAACTGTTCCTGAATGACGCAACCGGCATCGAATCGCTGGGCGAAGATTTCGGTCACGGTTTATATGAAGCCGAGTTGCGTTATCTGGTTGAAAAAGAGTGGGTTTCACAGCTCGATGATGCCATCTGGCGTCGTACCAAACTCGGCATGTGGCTGGATAAAGCGCAGCAACAGCGCGTCGCCGAATGGCTGGAAACGCACAAACAGCAGAAGAAACATTTGTCACTGGCGTCCTGATTTAGTTAGCTCCTCCCCCTGCGAAGGGGGAGGAGCTGAAAATCCTACCTTTATTCGCGCTCTACAATTTCACCGGTTTTATATTCCAGATCTCATCCGCGTATTCCTGAATCGTGCGGTCAGACGAGAAATAGCCCATGTTGGCGATGTTGTGCAGCGTGCGCCGCGTCCACTCTTCCGGCAGTTTATACAGCTCATCGACTTTATCCTGCGTATCGACATAACTGCGGTAATCCGCCAGCACCTGATAATGATCGCCGAGATTGACCAGCGTATCGAACAGATTGGTGTAGCGCTTCGGTTCGGTCGGGCTGAAGACGCCGGTCGCGATTTGCGTCAGTACCTGATGCAGCTCGGCGTCCTGTTCAAAGTAGGTATGCGGGTTGTAGCCTTTTTGTCGCAGTTCTTCGACTTGTGGTGTGGTATTGCCGAAGATGAAGATATTTTCCTCTCCAACGTGTTCGAGCATTTCGACGTTCGCACCGTCCAGCGTGCCAATCGTCAGCGCGCCGTTTAACGCGAATTTCATGTTACTGGTTCCCGATGCTTCGGTACCCGCCAGCGAGATCTGCTCGGAAAGATCGGCCGCCGGAATGATCAGCTGCGCCAGACTGACGCTGTAGTTAGGAATAAACACGATCTTCAGTTTATTGCCGACACGCGGATCGTTGTTGATCACTGACGCGACATCGTTGATCAGCCGGATAATCTGCTTCGCCGCGTAATACGCCGACGCCGCTTTACCGGCAAAAATCACCGTGCGTGGTACCCAGTCAGCGTCCGGTTCTTCAAGAATTCGGTTGTAACGCGTGATGACGTGCAGCACGTTCATCAGCTGACGTTTGTATTCGTGGATACGTTTGATCTGCACGTCGAACAGACTTTTCGGATCCACCACAATATTCAGTTTCTGGGCGATAAAGAGCGCCAGTTTTTTCTTATTATCCAGCTTGGCCTTGCGGATCGCCTGAAGGAAACTCAGATAATCCAGATTTTGCTTCAGCTCCGCCAGCTGGCTGAGATCAGAGCGCCAGGTCTGGCCGATAGCGTCATCGAGCACCGCAGAAAGCGGTTTGTTGGCCAGCGCCAGCCAGCGGCGTGGCGTAACCCCGTTAGTTTTATTGCAGAAACGGTCAGGATAAATGTGCGCAAAGTCCGCAAACAACGACTGCACCATCAGGTCGGAATGCAGCGCAGAAACGCCGTTCACTTTATGGCTGGCAATCACTGCCAGCCACGCCATCCGGACTTTACGGCCGTTACCTTCATCGATAATAGAAACGCGGGACAGCAGACCGTTATCGTTGGGGATCTGTTCCGCGACTTCTTTAAGGAAGTGATCATTAATCTGGAAAATAATCTCAAGATGACGCGGCAGGATCTTGCCGATCATATCCACCGGCCAGGTTTCCAGCGCTTCGCTCATCAGCGTGTGGTTGGTGTACGAAAACACCCGACACACGGTTTCCCACGCGTCTTTCCACTCGAATTTATGCTCGTCAATCAGCAACCGCATCAGCTCAGGAATCGACAGCACCGGGTGCGTGTCGTTGAGGTGAATGGCAATTTTGTCGGCCAGATTATCGTAAGTATGGTGCGTGGTGTAATGGCGGTTGAGGATGTCCTGCACGGTCGCCGACACCAGGAAATATTCCTGGCGCAGACGCAGTTCGCGCCCTGAATAGGTCGAGTCATCGGGATACAGAACCCGCGATACGTTCTCGGAATGGTTTTTATCTTCCACTGCCGCAAAGTAATCACCCTGGTTAAATTTACCCAGATTGATTTCGTTACTGGCCTGCGCACCCCACAACCGGAGCGTGTTGGTGGCGTCGGTATCGTAGCCGGGAATCACCTGATCGTAGGCGCAGGCAATAACTTCTTCGGTTTCCAGCCAGCGGGTTTTCACGCCCTCATGCTGCACGCGACCACCAAAACGCACTTTATAACGGGTGTTGTAGCGCTGGAATTCCCACGGATTACCGTATTCCAGCCAGTAATCCGGTGATTCTTTTTGCTCCCCGTTTACGATGTTTTGCGCGAACATTCCGTATTCATAACGGATGCCGTAACCGCGCCCCGGCAACGCCAGCGTAGCCAGCGAATCGAGGAAACACGCTGCAAGACGCCCCAGACCGCCGTTGCCCAAACCGGGGTCATTCTCTTCGCCGATCAGTTCTTCGAGGTCAAAACCCATTTCATCGAGCGCACTTTTGAGATCGTCATAAATACCCATCGCCAGCAGCGCGTTAGAGAGAGTCCGTCCAATCAAAAACTCCATCGACAGATAATAAACCTGCCGTACGTCCTGTGAGGTTTGCGCCCGGTTGGAGCGCAGCCAGCGTTCCACCATACGATCGCGCACCGCAAACAAGGTGGCATTCAGCCAGTCATGTTGCGTCGCAATGGACGGATCTTTGCCGATGATAAACATCAATTTATAGGCAATAGAATGTTTCAGCGCTTCGACACTGACTGTCGGCGAGTTGTAATTAAACGGTGAAGTCATAACGTTACATTCCCGATCTGGTTAGCTATGTTCAGGGTTCAGGACAACAGACGGTTGTACAGCGTGAGATACTCCTGCGCTGCCACCTTCCAGCCGAAATCAATACCCATGGCGTGTTGCTGGACGTGTCGCCAGTGCTTAGGACGGCTCCACAAAACAAAGGCCCGGCGGATCGCATTTCCCAGCGATTTCCCCGTTGCTTCTTCAAAGACAAAACCACTGGCTGTTCCGTCGGCCAGATTTTCCAGCGCACAATCCACGACCGTATCCGCCAGCCCGCCTGTCCGGCGCACCAGCGGCAACGTGCCGTATTTCAGTCCGTAAAGTTGGGTTAATCCGCACGGCTCAAACCGGCTCGGCACCATGATGACGTCGGCACCGCCGATAATGCGGTGGGAAAAGGCTTCGTGATAACCGAGCTGCACGCCGACCTGCCCCGGATTATCCGCCGCGGCGGCCAGAAACGCCTGTTGCAATACGGCATCGCCTGCACCCAGCAGCGCCAGCTGGCCGCCACGTTCGAGTAAATCGGGCAACGCTTCCAGCACCAGATCCAGCCCTTTCTGGCTGGTCAGACGGCTGACGACGGCAAAAACCAGCCGCGAATCATCCACATCCAGACCCATCGCCCGTTGCAGATAGGCTTTATTGATGGCTTTGGAACGTAAATCGTCGGCGTCATAACGGGCAGAAAGCAGCACGTCATCGCGCGGCTGCCAGATAGCGTCATCAACGCCGTTGAGAATACCGGTCAGACGCCCCTGTATTTCGAGTTCCTGCAACAGGGATTCCATGCCGTAACCAAATTCCGGACGCGTGATTTCTTTGGCGTACGTCGGGCTGACGGTCGTCACGTGATCGGAGTAATACAGCCCGGCTTTCAGGTAAGAAATCTGGCCGTAAAACTCCAGCCCGTGCATCTGGAAGAATTCACGCGGGAGGTAAAGCTCATCGATATGATGCGCGCCAAACAGCCCCTGAAATGCCAGGTTATGTACGGTGAAAACGGTGCGCACCGGCGCGTTGCGGGCGCGGATATACGCCGACGCCAGCCCGGCGTGCCAGTCGTGAGAATGCACAATATTCGGCTGCCAGTGCGGGTCAAAACCCAGCGCCAGTTCGCACGCCATCCAGCTCAGCAAGGCAAAACGCAGATGGTTATCCGGATAAGCGAAAGATGATTGATCGTGATAAGGGCTGCCGGGTCGGTCGTACAAACCGGGCACATCAATGATGTAAATGCCCACGCCGTCAAAGTAGCCCAGTGAAAGGGTGACATGCCCGGCGAAGGTCGCCAGCGTGCCGATGACCTTCGTCTCCCCCAGCCCTTTTTTGATATCGGGGAAAGCCGGAATGAGCACGCGGACGTCAGCGCCTTCCGCAATCTGAGCGGCGGGCAATGCCCCCGCAACATCCGCAAGGCCGCCCGTTTTTAACAGCGGAAACAGCTCGGAACAAACATGTAAAACCTGCATTCGCGCTCCTGATTATCCCGGTCATCCCGGCCTTCACCGGGATGACGAAAAATACTGCTCTCTAACGTGTCTTTATAGTTTCGCCAGCATCGCGCGCGTCACCAGTACAACGCCATCTTCCGAACGGTAAAAACGACGGCTGTCTTCATCGGCATTCTCACCAATCACCATGCCTTCCGGGATCTGGCAGGCGCGGTCAATCACACATTTGCGTAAACGGCAGGAACGACCCACATTCACATCCGGCAAAATAATCGTCGAATCAATATTGCAGAAAGAGTTGATGCGCACCCGCGGGAACAGCACGGAATGCACCACCACCGAGCCTGAAACAATAACGCCACCGGCCACCAGCGAGTTCATGGTCATACCGTGACTGCCCGACCGGTCTTGCACAAATTTGGCGGGCGGCAGCGGTTCCATGTGTGTACGGATGGGCCAGTTGCGGTCATACATATCCAGTTCCGGCGTCACCGATGCCAGATCCAGATTCGCGCGCCAGTAGGCGTCAAGCGTCCCCACATCCCGCCAGTACGGCGGCAATTCGTCGTTTTGCGTCACACAGGACAGGCCAAACGGATGTGCGCGCGCTACCCCCTGACGGGTCAGTTTCGGGATCAGGTCTTTGCCGAAATCATGGCTGGATTCCTCACTCGCCATGTCTTCTTCGAGCATGCGGAAAAGATAGTCTGCATTAAAAATGTAGATGCCCATGCTCGCCAGCGCCATGTCCGGATTGCCCGGCATCGGCGGCGGATCTTTAGGTTTCTCGACGAAACGGGTGATCTGATAATCCTCCGTCACGCCCATCACGCCAAATTCACTGGCTTCGGAAATCGGCACTTCGAGGCAGGCGACGGTACATTCTCCGCCTTTCTGTACGTGGTCGATGAGCATCCGCGAGTAGTCCATTTTATAGATATGATCCCCGGCCAGAATCACGACAAACTCGGCGTTATAGCGACGGATAATATCCAGATTCTGATACACCGCATCGGCGGTGCCTTTGTACCAGTGTTCGGTGCTGTGGCGTTGCTGCGCCGGCAGTAAATCCACAAACTCGTTCATTTCTTCATTGAGGAAAGACCAGCCTCGCTGGATGTGCTGAACCAGCGTATGTGACTGATATTGTGTGATCACGCCGATGCGGCGGATCCCTGAATTCAGGCAATTCGACAGGGCAAAATCAATGATGCGGAATTTCCCGCCAAAGTGAACGGCGGGCTTTGCCCGGGTAGAGGTCAAATCTTTCAGTCTTGAACCCCGTCCCCCGGCCAGAATCAACGCCACGGATTTCAGCGGCAATTGTCGCGCCAGCATGACCGGGTCCCGATTATCTAATGTCGCCATATCTGACTCCTTCGTTTTTATAGTTACCGGCTCTGTGGAGTAAAATCTTGTAGGACACAGAGGGTTTTTGCTGCTGCCCGCCATTGCGAGCCTTCCGTGACGCGCCGGGGTTCCTCATCAAAAAGCACGCTGTTAAACGGCGCAACCGGCTGCCAGTTCCCCGGCGGCAGATGCAGTTCAACCTCATGCAGTGAGGCATTCACGATCAACAACCAGCGCCGCGACAGGCAGATTTGCAGCCATTGCTGCGGCCCCTGCTCCCAGTCGCCGGTACTCATTGGTTGCCCCTGTTGATTCAGCCATTGCACATCTTCGCTGCCTTCCTGCCACCAGCGGTTTTGCGTCAGTGCCGGGATTTTCCGGCGCAACGCAATCAGCGCAGAGGTATAGGCCATCAGGCTTTCATCGGCGTTTTCCCAGTCGAGCCAGGTCAGCGGATTGTCCTGGCAATAGGCGTTGTTGTTTCCCTGCTGGCTGTTGCCCTGCTCGTCACCGGCCAGCAACATCGGCGTGCCCTGTGACATAAACAGCGTCGCCAGCAATGCCCGCTGGCTGAGACGGCGTTGTCGCAATACGTCGGCAGATGCCTCCAGCCCTTCCTCGCCGTGGTTTTGGCTGAAATTTTCGTTATGGCCGTCGCGGTTTTCCTCCCCGTTAGCCTGGTTATGTTTCTGGTTAAAACTCACTAAATCGCGCAGCGTAAAACCGTCGTGCGCAGTCAGCATGTTGATGCTGGCGTAAGGTTCGCGCTGCGCGGGATTGAATGTGTCCGCCGACGCCGCGATACGCCCGGCAAACTGCCCGATGGAGATATCGCCGTGCAGCCAGAACTGGCGCATTTCATCGCGCCAGATGTCGCTCCATTCGGCGAAAGGTGCCGGAAACTTCCCGAGCTGATAGCCGCCGGTGCCGATGTCCCAGGGCTCAGCAATCAGTTTGATGTTTGAAAGGACAGCATCCTGCTTAATCGCCTCGAAAAGCGGCGATTGCGCGGTGAACTCCGGCGTTCTGCCGAGAAGTGTCGCCAGATCAAAACGGAAACCGTCAACGTGACATTCGCGTACCCAGTAATGCAGGCAATCGAGCGTCCAGGCGATCACTTCGTCATTTGTCAGGCGCATCGCGTTGCCGCAGCCGGTCATGTTGTTGTCCGAGCCATCGTCGTTGAGCCAGTACCAGCTGGCATTGTCGATTCCGCGAAACGAAATAAACGGCCCGTCGATATCCAGCTCCGCACTGTGGTTGAATACCACGTCGAGGATCACTTCTATGCCCGCCTGATGCAGCGCTTTCACCGCGGATTTGAATTCGCTCAGCGCCGACACGCCGCCCAGCCCGCTGGCATAACTTTGTTCAACCGCACAAGGCGCCAGCACGTTATAGCCCCAGTAATTGCTCAGGCCGAGACGTTGCAGACGCGGTTCGTCGGCATGATGCTGAACGGGCAATAATTCAATGGCCGTGACACCCAGATGCTGCAAATATTCGAGCATGACCGGATGCGCCAGCCCGGCGTAAGTACCGCGGATGGCTGCCGGAATACGCGGATGCTGGCGCGTTAGCCCGCGCACATGCGCTTCGTAAATCACAGTTTCGCCCCACGGCGTGGCGGGCGGTTTGTCGTCTTCCCAGTCAAACTTACCGGCGACGACCACCGATTTCGGTGCCACCACGGCGCTGTCCTTATCGTCCGGCGAATCGGTGCCGCCGGTGAACCGCGCGTTATCCAGAAGGACACCGTCAATCGCCCGCGCGCTGGGGTCAATCAGCACTTTTTTCGGGTTAAAGCGGTGGCCGTTTTGCGGGTCAAAAGGCCCGTAAACGCGGTAACCGTAACGCAGCCCGGCTTTCGCTTCGGGCAAAAAACCGTGCCACAAATTGCCGGTCCGGCCCGGTAAAGGCAGATGCTGCTCGCTGCCGGTCTCATCAAAAAGACATAACTCCACTTTTTCCGCATGCGCGGAGTACAGGCAAAAATTCACGCCGTTATCTCTGAGATGTGCGCCAAATGGCGCGGCCTGACCGGTTTCGAGCTGTTTCATTACGCCTCTTCTCTTCGCAAATAGACGGTCGCCAGCGGCGGAATGGTGATGCTGATCGAATGCTCACGCTGATGATGGCCGATGTTTTCACTGTAAACGTCACCGCAGTTCCCGACGTTGCTGCCACGGTAGAAGTGCGAATCAGTATTGAGAATTTCGTGATAACGCCCCGGACGGGTGATGCCAATCCGGTAGTGTTCCCGCGGCACCGGCGTAAAGTTGCTGATAACAATCACTTCGCCGCCGTTTTCATCGCGGCGCGCAAAGGCAAAAATGGAGTTCTCATGGTCGTCAACCACCAGCCATTCGAAGCCGCGCGGGTTGTAATCGAGCTCATACAGCGGCGCGTTAGCCTGATAGGTCAGATTTAAATCACGCACCAGATGCTGAACGCCGCTGTGCCAGCCGGCCGGGTCATCCAGCAGATGCCAGTCGAGGCTGGCGTCGAAATTCCACTCACGCCCCTGTGCAAATTCACCGCCCATGAACAGCAATTTTTTGCCCGGATGCGCCCACATGAAACCGTAATACGCGCGCAGGTTGGCGAACTTTTGCCAGGTATCGCCGGGCATTCTGTCGAGCAGGGATTTTTTGCCATGAACCACTTCATCATGCGAAAGCGGCAGAATGAAATTCTCGCTGTAGGCGTAAAGCACGCCGAACGTCATGAGATTGTGGTGGTATTTGCGGTGAACCGGATCCAGCTGCATGTACTGGAGCGAATCGTGCATCCAGCCGAGATTCCATTTGTAATGGAAGCCCAGCCCGTTGGCATCCGGCGGCATGGTGACGCCGGGATAATCCGTCGATTCTTCCGCTAACGTCACCGCGCCACCCAGTTCGCGCCCGATGGTCTGGTTGGTATATTTCAGGAAGGCAATCGCCTCGAGATTTTCGCGGCCACCATAATAGTTCGGGATCCACTCTCCGGCTTTGCGGCTGTAATCACGGTAAATCATGGAGGCCACGGCATCAACGCGAAGGCCGTCAATGCCAAAGCGCTCAATCCAGTAAAAACCATTCCCCGCCAGATAGTTACGTACTTCGTGGCGGCCATAGTTATAAATCAGCGTATTCCAGTCCTGATGATAGCCTTCGCGCGGGTCGGCATATTCATACAGCGCGGTGCCGTCGAACTGCGCCAGTCCGTAGGCATCGCTTGGGAAATGCCCCGGCACCCAGTCGAGGATCACGTTCAGACCAGCGTCGTGCGCGGCATCAACGAAGGCTTTGAAATCCATCGGCGTGCCGAAACGACGGGTCGGCGCGTACATGCCCAGCGGCTGATAACCCCAGCTGCCGTCAAACGGATGTTCGTTAACCGGCATCAGCTCAATGTGCGTAAAGCCCATCCATTTGGCGTAAGACACCAGCTGTTCCGCCAGCTCGCCGTAGCTCAGCCAGAAGTTATCGTCGGTATGACGTCGCCACGAACCCAGATGAACTTCGTACACCGAAACCGGCTGATTCAGCGCGTTGGCTTTCTTTCTGGTTTCTGAAAACGGTACGACGTCCGGGAGTTTTCGCACGCAGGACGCGGTGTCCGGGCGCATCTGGGCTTCAAATGCGTAAGGATCGGCGCGCAGGGTAATATTGCCGCGACAGTCGATAATTTCGAATTTATACAGCTGACCTTCGTGAACGGCCGGAATAAACAGCTCCCAGATGCCGTTTTCACGACGCTGACGCATCGGATGGCGGCGACCGTCCCAGAAATTGAATTCACCGACCACCGAAACGCGTGTCGCGTTCGGTGCCCAGACCGCAAAACTGACGCCATCGACATCGTCGAGCGTTTGCGGATGCGCGCCAAGTTTTTCGTATGGCCGCAGATGTGTCCCCTCCGCCAGCAGCCAGATATCCAGTTCCTGCAACAACGTGCCGAAGCGGTATGGGTCGTCAATCACATGGAGATTCTCGCCCCAGCGCACTTCCAGCTTGTAACGGAAGGCATTTTTACGGCGGGGAATAAGGCCGACAAAAAAACCGCGATCGTCATAACGACGCAGTTCTGCGACCTGTTTACCTTTTTCTACATCAATGACCCAGACCTGATCGGCATCCGGCAACAGCGCACGAACTTCCAGCCCGGCGCTCACGGAATGCATTCCCAAAAGAGAAAAAGGATCAGCGTAATGGCCAGATATAATTTGATTAATGACGTGCTGATCGGGAAGTACAGACATGAATTTCGTCCTATGATTAATTAAATCAATAAATCCAATAAAATCATTCAGGTATTCAATACGAAACGTGATCCCAGTTTGCTCCCCTTTTTCCTGTCACTTTGTGATCTGGCGTGATTTCGTTTTGCCATAAAATGCGCGATGGCGCTTATGTTCACAATTTCCAAATAAGTTTCTGTTTCAGCTTCTCAAAGAGGCAGAGCTCTTCTACTAAGCATAGACAAAGGTTCGGTAAATCAGTGGACAGAAGCCGATGAATTTTTCGCAAAATGAAATTCAGAGGGTTGCGCTGGGAAAATGCGGTTTAACGGTGAAGTGATTGAAGACAGAAATAAAAACGGGACACCGTGCTGGTGTCCCGTTGGGACGAAATCAGGGTAACTATGCCGTTACAGCAAGATGCGCAGCATGCGGCGAAGTGGCTCTGCCGCGCCCCACAGCAACTGGTCACCGACGGTGAACGCAGACAGATATTGCGGGCCCATATTCAGTTTACGCAGACGACCCACCGGCGTATTCATAGTGCCCGTAACTGCCGCTGGCGTCAGTTCACGCATCGACAATTCACGATCATTCGGGATGACACGAACCCAGTCGTTATGCGACGCCAGCATTTGTTCGATTTCTGGAATCGACACGTCTTTTTTGAGTTTGAGCGTGAACGCCTGGCTATGACAACGCAGCGCACCGATACGGACGCACAGGCCATCCACCGGAATGATGCTGGACGTGCCGAGAATTTTGTTGGTTTCCGCCTGGCCTTTCCACTCTTCTTTGGTCTGGCCGTTATCGAGCTGTTTGTCGATCCACGGGATCAGACCGCCCGCCAGCGGAACACCAAAGTTGTCAGTCGGCAGCGTGCCACTGCGGGTCAGCGCCGTCACTTTACGTTCGATATCCAGAATGGCAGAAGCCGGGTTTTCCAGTTCTTTCGCGACGCTATTATGCAGCATGCCCATTTGGGTCAGCAGCTCGCGCATGTGCCGCGCACCGCCGCCGGAAGCGGCCTGATAGGTGGCAACCGACGCCCACTCAATCAGGTCATTGGCGAACAAACCGCCAAGGGACATCAGCATCAGGCTGACAGTACAGTTACCGCCCACAAAGGTTTTGATGCCTTTGTCGATACCCTGATGGATCACCGCGCTGTTGACCGGGTCGAGGATGATTATCGCGTCATCTTCCATTCTCAGAGAGGATGCTGCGTCAATCCAGTAGCCAGACCAACCGATTTCACGCAGCTTCGGGTAGATTTCATTGGTATAATCGCCGCCCTGACAGGTGATGATAATGTCCAGCGCACTCAGTGCGTCCAGATCATAGGCATCCTGCAAGGTACCAGACTGCCCCGTGAAAGAAGGCGCGGCCTGACCGTGCTGAGAGGTGGAGAAGAATACCGGACGGATAGCGTCGAAATCGCGTTCTTCAATCATGCGTTGCATGAGTACAGAACCGACCATTCCACGCCAGCCAACGAAACCTACATTTTTCATAATATCTGTCCTGCCCTGAGGGTGATAACGGCTTAAAAAGCTTAACGCGCGTTTTGCACTACGTTGGCGCCTTTTTATGATGCGCCATGCTCTGTTAACGCGCTGGTCTACCACCTTACAAAATGTACTAAAAGTGGCAAGTGAATTTAATCAATAGTGCCGCCATTAATAGCAGCACAACTTATAACAAGCATTTTTAACCCGAATTTCATCATTCTGAGGTAGTCATGACCGAAATGATTTCAGCAACCATTTTGCTGTTTTTAATTATGGATCCGCTGGGCAACTTACCGATTTTTATGTCGGTGTTAAAACATCTTGATCCGAAACGCCGCCGCGTGGTGCTGATCCGCGAAATGCTGATTGCCCTGATCCTGATGCTGATTTTCCTGTTCGCAGGGGAAAAAATTCTGTCGTTCCTGAATTTGCGCACTGAAACCGTGTCGATTTCCGGCGGCATCATCCTGTTCCTGATTGCCATCAAAATGATTTTCCCGTCGGAAGAGAAAAGCAGCAGCGGTTTACCCGCCGGTGAGGAACCGTTCCTCGTACCGATGGCCATTCCGCTGGTCGCCGGTCCGTCAATTCTCGCCACGCTGATGTTGCTTTCGCATCAGTACCCGAATCAGATGAGCCACTTAACGCTGGCGTTATTTATCGCCTGGGGCATGTCGATGGCTATCCTGCTACTGTCGAACGTTTTCCTGAAACTGCTCGGCGACAAAGGCGTCAGCGCCCTTGAACGTCTGATGGGCCTGATCCTGGTGATGCTTTCGACGCAGATGTTCCTGGATGGGATCAGGGCGTATTTAAAGATTTAGCGGACAGTCGTGACAAAAAGGCGAGCCACACGGCTCGCCTTTTTCGTTTCTGACGAGAAAAACCTCGCGTTGAACTCTTACCCTGTGAGAGTATTATCCGGCCATCTTGAGTCATGGAATGAGTCATATGGAATATCTGGAGTTTATCGAAACCCCGACTTTTAGCCGCAAATGCAAAGAGCTGCTGACTGAGGAGGAATATCGCCAGTTTCAGGTATACCTCACGCATTATCCCGATGCAGGGGCTTTGATCGTCGGGACGGGCGGTTGCAGAAAAGTCCGCTGGGGTAACCATCGTCGGGGGAAAAGTGCAGGTGTGCGGGCGATTTATTATTACCTGTGCGCTGATGGTCAGATTTACATGCTGCTGGTTTATCCCAAGAGTGAGAAAGATTCTCTGACGGAAAGCGAAAAATCGATTTTGAAAAACATTGTACGAAGTCTGTCGTGACACAGGAGATAGACCATGACGAAAGAATTCTTTGAAGAATTGCGACAATCCGCTGAAGAAATGGTCGCGATCCGTAAAGGTGAGATGGCACCTGCGCATATCACGCGTATTTCCATGCCTGAAGTAAAACAAATTCGCACAAAAGCAGGTGTTAAACAGGATGAGTTCGCCCGGCTGCTTGGTGTTTCTCCCTCGCTGGTGCAGGCATGGGAACAACAAAAGCGTTTGCCAAATGGCGCAGCATTGAAGCTGTTGAAAATGCTGGAACTGAATCCGCAAATTATCCAGACGCTTAAAACAATTTAAAATGATGTAAAAAAGGCGAGCCACACGGCTCGCCTTTTTTATGCTCACAATTTGTCGTCAGACAACCATCGACAGCAACAAGCATCCGCCCAGGCCGCAGAGGGAAATAATGGTTTCCAGCACCGACCAGGATTTGAAGGTTTCGACGATGCTCAGGTTGAAGTACTCCTTGAACAGCCAGAAACCCGGATCGTTGACGTGAGAGAAAATAACGCTGCCGGAACCCACAGCGATAACCATCAGTTCAGGGCTGACGCCGGTAGTCGCAATCAACGGAGCCGCGATACCGCCTGCGGTGATCGCCGCAACGGTTGCGGAACCCAGCGCGAGACGTAAAACGGCGGCAATTGACCAGGCCAGCAGGATCGGTGATAAGTTGCTGCCATCCATCAGGGCTGCAATGTATTTCTCAATACCGCTGTCGACCAGAACCTGCTTGAACGCACCGCCACCGCCGATAATTAACAGCATCATCGCGATGATTTTGATGGAATCGGTCACGGTTGCCATGACGTCTTCCATTTTACGGCCACGGTTCAGGCCGAAGGTGAAAATGGCGATCAACACCGCGATAAGCGTTGCCATCACCGGGTCACCGAAGAATTCAGCGTACGCCAGAACCGGATGGCCTTTTGGCAGGACCATTTCGCAAACGGCGCGGAATGCCATCAAAATCACCGGCACCAGAGAAGTCGCGACGCTTACGCCAAAGCTTGGCATCTCTTCTTCAGTAAAGGTTTTCGGGTTGAACAGACCTTCCGGCACCGGTTTATCGATACCTTTCAGGAAGCGCGCAAACACCGGCCCCGCCAGAATTACCGTTGGCACCGCCAGCAGCGAACCGTACAGCAAGGTTTTGCCCATGTCCGCATGGAAAATGGTCGCGATTGCGGTCGGGCCCGGGTGCGGAGGCAGGAAACCGTGAGTCACGGATAACGCCGCCGCCATCGGCACACCGACGTACAACAGTGGCAAACGCGCAGCCGCGGCAACGGTGAAGACCAGCGGCAGCATCAGCACGAAGCCGACTTCATAGAACAGCGCAAAACCGACGATAAAACCGGTCAGCACGATGGCCCACTGAATGTGCTCACGGCCAAATTTTTCGATAAGCGTCGTCGCGATACGTTGCGCGCCGCCGCAATCCGCCAGCATTTTACCGAGCATGGCCCCGAAGCCCATGATCAGCGCCAGGCTGCCCAGCGTTCCGCCTACCCCGTTTTTAATCGACGTAATAACTTTATCGACCGGCATACCCTGCATAATCCCGACCGCCAGGGCGACCAGGATCAGCGCGATAAAGCCGTTCAGCTTAAATCGGATCATAAGTAACAACAGCAGTGCAACGCCCACCGCTACAATAACTATTGGCATATTCTTCCCCTCATGCGGTCACCGTGGCATCGTGGCCAGACAGGTGACGCATTGTTTTTAATTTTCAACATGTTGTAGGAATTAACAGTGCAACGGGTACAGACCGTGACCGCTAAAACAGCAGTGCATTCCTTTGTGATATTAGTCACATCTCCATTTGTTACCGGTATCATGATACCGGTAACATGCTAATATTAGGACTCACTACGCAGTCGAAATGTTCATTTTGGGATAGAGATCATACTTATGGCAGGACAAAGCATCATTCTGATGGGCGTGTCAGGCAGCGGTAAATCCACCGTCGGCGCGGCACTGGCCCGTGAAATTAACGCAAAATTCATCGACGGTGATGATCTTCATCCCCGCGCGAATATTCAAAAGATGGCCAGCGGTACGCCGCTCAATGACGACGATCGTGCGCCATGGTTATTACGTCTGAATGATGCGGCTTACAGCCTGCGCCATAAAAATGAAACCGGCATTATTGTCTGTTCCGCGTTGAAACGCCGCTACCGCGACGCGCTGCGCAAAGACAACGAAGGCATGGTCTTCATCTACATGAAAGGCAGTTTTGACGTGATTGCCGAGCGCCTGAAAGCGCGCGCCGGGCATTTTATGCCGACGGATTTACTGAGAAGCCAGTTCGATGCGCTCGAAGAACCGGGCGAAGATGAGCCGGATGTCTTGCGCGTAAATATCGATCATAAGTTTGAAGGTGTGGTCGATCGCTGCGTAGCGGCCTTGAAAACATTACAGAAGTAAGACTTTCTCCTCCCCCTGCGAAGGGGGAGGAATTTTAAATCAAATACTTCCGCCTGCCGAGATGGTGAACCCTACATCCACCATCCTCGGAAAGACTTCTTCGCCGCGCAATCTTGCCAGCAGGCGTTCGGCTGAAATCTGCCCCATTCTTTCGCGCGGCGTGAGTACGCTGGCGAGCGGTGGCTCCATCGCCTGCCCCATGTTGTGACCATGGAAACCGGCAATCGCCATTTGTGACGGAATACTCAGCCCCTGACGTAAACATTCAAAGAATGCGCCCGCCGCGAGGTCATCGTTGGTGCAGAAAATACTGTCGATTTGCGGCCAGTCTTTTTGCGCCTGACGCAGTAATTCCGCACCGCCGCTGTAGCTGGATGAACGGCTGGTCATCACGCTGTAAGGCTCCAGCCCGGATTCACGCATCGCCTGCTCGTAACCCTGCTGCTTGATGATCGTACGCTCATCCTGACGCGCGCCGAAATACACCACATGCCGATGCCCGTGCGCGATGATCTGCTGCGTCATCTGCCGCGCGGCTTCGAAGTTGTTAAAACCGACCGCCAGATCCACGCACGGCGAGACGCAGTCCATCATCTCAACTACCGGAATACCGGCCACTTCGATCATTTTCAGCGTACGCGCGGTGTGATGGCGTTCGGACAAAATCAGGCCGTCAATATTGTAAGAAAGCAGTGACGTGAGACGCTGTTCTTCGCGCTCCTGGCTGTAGCCGTAGTGCGCCAGCATGGTCTGATAGCCGTGAATATCCGTGACACTCTCGATGCCACGCAGCACTTCGGCGAACACCTGGTTGGTCAGTGACGGCAATAACACGCCAATGGCGCGACTTTTGGCGTTCGAGAGAATATCCGGGGCGCGGTTTGGGATGTAACCCAGTTCATCGAGCGCAGCCGAAATCTTTTCCTGCAAGGCGCTGGAAACTTGTTCGGGATTGCGCAAATAACGGCTGACCGTCATTTTGGTGATGCCCACTTTGTCGGCAACATCCTGGAGTACGGGCCTTTTTTTCTTCACGTTTTTCAATGAACTGGATTAAGGGGATCAGAGCGTAATGGTAGCAAACAATCGCGCAGGCGGATATCCGTTGCTGCGCGACATGAGATGTGGGTCAGAAAGGGATAGAAAGCTGCCCGCGAACCGGTGCGCCCGCGTTCGCTGAAAATTGCCCGGCGAGCAACGCCATGGCGGTTTGTGCCAGCGTTTCCAGCGGATACGTGATGGCCGGAACGGCGGAAATCCCCGGCGGCAACGTGCTGTCGAGGCTGAAGACCATCACGCTGGCGGGCACAGCGCGCCCGTGTTGCGCGAGCTGGCGCAGGGCGTCCTGTGCGCTGGCATCGTCCGGCACCAGCAATGCGTTGAACGGAACGTTTTGCGCCAGCAACTGCGTAAGCGCCTGTTCGCCACTGTGGACCAGCCGCCGGTCGTACGGCAGCAGGAATTTTTCCAGCGCCTGATGATAACCCTGCAAGATTTGCCCGGCGGTTTCGCCGTTTTCTGCATTAATCAGCGCAATCTGCCTGCGTCCTTGCTGCAAAACATACTGGCAGGCTGTTTCGGCGGCAAAGCTGCGGTCAAAGTGAATGCTGCGGTCGGAATCTTCATCCAGACAATCAATAGTAATCACGTTTTCCGGCAATGGCGGCAGTTCAAAGCGCGCGCCGATAACGATCATCGCATCGCATAATCCTCTGCCGATTTCGTTAACTGAATGCGCCAGACCCGCCGCATCCGTGGCGAATCTCAGCAGCAAATATTTCTGGTTTAGCCGTAACTCTTTTTCCAGCGCGTGCAGATAACCGGTGGACTGGTTGATGTTTTCTGCCGCGCAAATCACGCCGATACAGCCGGTGGACTGCGTGGACAGCGACTGCGCAATCACGCTCGGTTTGTATTGCAGCGTTTCCACCGCCTGCATTACGGCCAGGCGGCTTTCCTCTTTGACACCGCGGCTGCCACTCAGGACACGGGACACCGTCGCTTTCGACACCTTCGCCAGCCGCGAAACGTCGTTAATGTTTGCCATGTCTTTCCTTGTGTTAATCGAAACCGTTATTTTCAGATACCGCCGCGAACCATTCGCCGCTTTTCTTCACCGTCCGTTTCTGCGTTTCCAGATCCAGCTGAATGAAACCATACCGGTTTTTATAGGCATTCATCCATGACCAGCAGTCAATAAATGTCCACATATGATAGCCGAGACAGCCGCTGCCTTCCTGCAATGCCCGGTGCAGCCATTTCAGATGTCCGCTGACAAATTCGATACGGTAATCGTCGTCAATCCGTCCGTCTTTTTCGAAGCGCAGTTCATGCTCAACGCCCATGCCGTTTTCAGAAATAAAACAGCGCGGATTGCCGTAGTTTTCACGCAGATTAGTGAGGATATCGTAGATCCCCTGCTCGTAGATTTCCCAGCCACGGTGCGGGTTCATTTTGCGCCCCGGCATGACGTAGTTATCAAAGAACCATTCCGGCATAAACGGACTTTCTGGATTGACCATGCTGTCGCGGCACTGAATGCGGCGCGGCTGGTAATAGTTGATGCCGAGCAAATCCACCACGCCCTGTTGCAGCAGCGCTTTATCACCCGGTTGACAGGCCGGCAGCTGATCGTGTTTTTTCAGCAAATCTACCAGTTCCTGCGGATATTCACCGCGCAGCGCCGGGTCAAGGAAACTGCGGTTAAACATCAGATCCGCAATATTCGCCGCTTTCAGATCTGCCGGGTTTTGCGAGCGCGGGTACGACGGCGTCAGGTTAAGAATGATGCCGATTTCGCCGCCAGGGTTGCGGGCGCGATAGGCTTTCACCGCCAGAGAATGCGCCAGCATGGTGTGGTAAGCCACAGTGGCTGCACGTCTGAAATCCACCACATTCGGATAATGGAAGTCATAAAGATACCCGCCTTCCACCGGCACGACCGGTTCGTTGAACGTAAACCAATGCTTCACGCGATCGCCAAACAGCTCAAAACACGTATCGGCGTATTTGGCGTAAGCCTGAACGACATCACGGTTTTCCCAGCCGCCAATTTCCTGCATCGCCATCGGCATATCGAAGTGGAACAGATTGATAAACGGCTGCACGCCCTGCGCCAGCATTTCGTCGATAACCTGATTATAAAATGTGACCGCTTCCTGATTCACTTCACCGCGTCCGTTGGGGATCAAACGCGCCCAGGAAATCGATGTGCGGAAAGTGTTGTGGTTCAGCTGTTTCAGCAGCGCGATATCTTCGCGCCAGTTTTTATAAAACGTCGATGTGTCCTGCGGGCCGACGTCGTTATGGAAACGCGTCGGTTGCTGCGAATACCAGTGATCCCATACCGTCGCACTTTTACCGTGACTCAGGGTTTCACCTTCCGTCTGCGGCGCAGAACTGGCACTGCCCCACCAGAACTCTTTTGGAAATGCGTATTTCATCGTTATCCTCGCTGTCCGTTGCTTTGCGTTTTAGCTGTTGACCGGTACGGCGTTACCCGCCGTTTGGGCACCGGCCTTTTCCGCTTCCTGTTTGAGTAATGTGCGTTCGTACGCTTTCAGGAACGGGTAATACATCACTGCTGATAACACCATACAGAACAGGCACATAATTACCGGACTGAATGCCCAGTTTGCGGCCCATGACGCACCAATTGGCGCAGGCGTTGTCCAGGGTGTGAGCGACACCACTTGCGCGACCCAGCCGAGTTTGGTGGCGGTATACGCGAAAACGGCGTTGAGCATCGGCACTAAGGTGAACGGCAGGAAAAACACCGGATTCATGATAATCGGCGTACCAAACAGGATCGGTTCGTTGATGTTAAAGAAGCTCGGCACCACGCCCATTTTGCCAATGGTGCGAAGATGCACGGCCTTGCTGCACAACAGTAATATCGCCAGCGGCAGGGTCGAGCCGACGCCGCCAATCAGCAGATAGTGATCCCAGAAACCTTGCAGATAAATGTGCGGCAGCGGTTCGCCTGCCTGTAACGCGGTCTGGTTCAGCGCAAGATTGGTCATCCAGAACGGGTTCATAATGCCGGTGACAATCAGCGCGCCGTGAATACCGGCGAACCACAGCACCTGACAGATAAATACCGAAATCAGAATCGCCGGCAGGGAATCAGACGCAGAAACCAGCGGCGCGAGCAGATGCATAATCGCTTCAGGAATAATCATGCCCGTGGCGGACTGAATAAACAGGTTCAGCGGATGCAGCGTGGCGACAATCACGACGACCGGGATCAGGATTTCAAACGAGCGCGCCACGCCGGTCGGGACTTCTTTTGGCAGGCGGATCGTAATGTTGCGACGTTTGAGCAGCGCATAGACTTCGGCGGCGTAAATCGCCGTCAGGATCGCAGTGAAAATGCCTTCACCGGAGAAGTATTGCGTCGAAATTTGTTTGTCATGGTAGGGCGCAGCGACCAGCAGAAAGGCCATAAACGCCAGCAGTCCGGTCATGATCGGGTCGAGTTTGTAGTGTTTACCGAGACTCGCGCCGATACCGACAGAGATGAAAAAAGTCATCACCCCCATGCTCAGATACCACGGCAGCATCAGCTGTTCGCGGTATTTCAGCGACAAATCCAGCCAGCCACGCGCGAAACCCCAGGTGGTGTCCGGTGAAAATGGCGGAAAAATGAAGACCAGCATAAACGAGCCGATAATCATAAAAGGCAACGCCGCGATAAATCCGTCACGAATGGCGATCACATGCCGCTGCTGACCGACGCTGCCGGCCAGTGGCGTGATATGTTTCTCAATGACGTTGACCATCGCCTGATAAAGGCCACTCATACGCGGCTTCCTTCCTGTGCGATCAGGCCGAAGGCGAAGTCGAGTACGTTGTCGCCGCGCTGCATGCCGTAATCCATCATGTTGATGACTTCGACCGGAATATTGAATTCTGCGGCCCTTTTGGATAAATCAGCCTGCATATAACGCACCTGCGGCCCGAGCAGCACCACCTGATAATCACGGAATTTCTCGTCAAACTCGCTGGCCCCGAACGCATCAATCTGCACGTCTTCACCGCGCTGCGCAGCGACCTCTTTCATTTTGCGAACTAATAAACTGGTCGACATCCCCGCCGAACAACAAAGCATGATTCTTTTCATTTTTGCTTCACTCCCAGATGATTTATGTTCTGCCCGTTTCTCTTGCTGAGGGTATTTGAATCACTTTGGAAACCGGTTTCCATAGAACAGAAACTAATGTGCGAAGGGGGTCAAAAAATTGCCGGTCGATTTGTTGCGGGTGTGAATGCCGTCACGAAGCTGAAAGATTCAGCAATGCAAACGCGGGGAAAAGGACTAAGGGACAAAAACAAAAAAGGCGACCGGAGTCGCCTTTAGCGGAGTGCCAGAAATCATCAGACCGGTGGCAGGTCGAAAAGCAGAATTTCACTGTCTTCATCGGCGTGAACGGACAGCGCCGTTTCATCCCAGATCGCCAGCGCATCGCTCGGCCCGGCTTTCTGGCCATTGATGGACACCGTGCCTTTCACCACCTGGATCCACACGCGGCGTTCAGCCTGAATCTGATAAACAGACTGTTCGTCTTTTTTCAGCGCCCAGCGGGACAATTCCATATCCTGGAAGACTTTCAGCGAACCGTCACGGGCGTCCGGAGAGAGCACCAGCTGGCGGCCCTGCGGCGCGTCAAACATGCGTTGTTCATAACGCGGTTCCAGCCCTTTTTGATTGGGAATAATCCAGATCTGATACAGGTGCAGTTTACGGTCACTGTTGCCGTTGTACTCGGAATGCGTCACACCGGTCCCGGCGCTCATAATCTGGAATTCACCGGCCTGAATCTGCTCTTTATTGCCCATGCTGTCCTGATGTTCCACAGTGCCTTCGAGCACGTAAGTCAGAATTTCCATGTCTTTGTGCGGATGCTTACCAAAACCCTGCCCCGCATCGATGAAATCTTCATTGATCACCCGCAGCGCGGAGAAGCCCATAAAGTTCGCATCGTAGTAATCGGCAAAAGAGAAGGTATGCCAGCTTTCCAGCCAGCCGTGACTTGCGTGACCGCGTTCTTGTGCTTTGCGTAAGTAGATCATGTTCAACTCTCCTCAATGTTTTCTCTAGTCTAGTCAACGGCTGAGAATAAGAAAGCGTAAAAACTTCACCCCTCTGTTCAAAAAATATGAACAAATGCAGATGATTAAATCCAAAGGATTTGTAGAAGACATGAGAAGGATTTGGAAAAGAGAAAAGATGTGTTTTTTTTCGAAATAGTTCGTGTTGTGGGAAGGCGGCAAGAAAGTGAATCCGATGAGCATACATAAGTATGTGATTCGGGTGAGCGCACGCAGCCAACGCATCCACAGCGCGAAATAGGAAAGCAGTTTTTCCGAAATAGTTCGTGTTGTGGGAAGGCGGCAAGAAAGTGAATCCCGATGAGCATACATAAGTATGTGATTCGGGTGAGCGCACGCAGCCAACGCATCCACAGCGCGAAATAGGAAGGAAAAAAAAAGCCAGCACCCGGCTGGCTAAGTAATACTGGAAGCAATGTGAGCAATGTCGTGCATTCATGGGGACCCGTTTGACCTTGGTGTGAGGCCATCCCCGGAACGCATGGCAATAATAATCATTATCATTCGCACTTGTAAAGCATTTTTTTTCACCAAACATTCGATTGACAGTTTTCCTATTCCTGATAAATGTAGAGGATATTCAAACAGTAACCATAAAAAGAGGAGTGTCGCCATGAGCGAAATAGTCATACGTCACGCTGAAGCCGCAGATGCAGAGGCGCTTCAGCACCTATACGCTCAGGTTCCTGTTTACAGCGACACTCTCCAGCTCCCTTATCCGCCCGCCTCGCTATGGGAAGACCGACTGGCAAACTCTGCGCCGGGAAGATTCGCGCTGGTGGCCTGCATTGACGGCAAACTCGTCGGCAATCTCACGCTGATGGTCGAGCAACCGTGGCGGCGACGTCATGTGGCGACCTTCGGGATTGGCGTGGATACCGGCTTTCAGGGGCGTGGTGTGGGCAGCAAGTTGCTTGAAGCGGCGCTGGAACTCTGCGACAAATGGTTGCAGGTGAAACGCGTCGAACTGACGGTGTATGCCGATAACGAGGCCGCCATCGGGCTGTACAAGAAGTATGGTTTTAGCATTGAAGGCCGCAGCCCGTACTACGCCCTGCGCGACGGCGAACTGGTGGATACGCTGCATATGGGGCGCATCCGCGGCGTTTAATCTGTCCTGACAGAGGCGCTGGTTTCGCGCGGTAAACGCCTCAGAACCAGCGCCATCGCAATAAACACCAGCAACGCAGAACCGAGGTAAATCGAATCAATTCCGGCCTGCGCCATCAGCATTCCCGCCAGCGGGCCGGTAATTCCCAGTGACAAATCAAGAAACGCAGAATAGGTCGCCAGCGCGCTGCCCTGATTGTCCTGCGGCAATTTCTTAACCGCCACCACGCCGAGCGCCGGAAAGACCAGCGAGAAGCCTGCGCCCGTCAGGAATGCGCCCCCCATGGCGACCAGCGCCGTCGGTGCGAAAAAGACCAGGATCAGCCCCACGATTTCAACAACGAAGCACGCCAGTGCAACGCGTAAGCCGCCAAAGCGGTTGATACAATTCGGGAACAGCAACCGCATGCCGACAAACGCTGCACTGAAAAATGTCAGCGAGAACGCTGCGCCGGACCAGTTTTTAGCATCGTAAAACAGGGTGATAAACGTGGCGATCACCCCAAAGCCGGTGGAAGCCAGCGCGAGCATCATGCCGTAGGGCAAAATTTTCCCCAGCACCTGGCTGAACGGAATTTGCGTGACGGGTTTCCCCGCGACCGGCGGTTTACGCCACGCCACCAGTAACGCCGTCAGCGCTACCAGAATTATGCACACCGACAACAGCGTCAGGCCGCCTAGGCTGAAAATCCCCACACCGAGCGGCGCGCCAATTGCCATCGCGCCATACGTCACCACCCCGCTCCACGAAATCACCTTGCCGATATGCAGCGAACCGACCACGCCGATGCCCCAGAGCGTCGAACCGGTTCCGGCAAAACTTTGTCCCGCGCCCAGCAGTAAACGCCCGACGCACAACAGCGTCAGGCTGGCCGCCGGTGACGCGTCCATCCATAACGCCAGCAAATAGAACACGCCGCTAAGCAGGCAGCCGCTGAGCCCGAGCATCACCACGCGCTTTGGCCCGACTTTATCGGCGTAACGCCCGGCGTGCGGACGGCTCAGCAGCGTCGCGAAGTATTGCAAGCTGATCACCAGCCCCGCCCAGAACGCGCTGTAACCGAGATGATCGTGGACATACCCAGGCAGAATCGCCAGCGGCAGGCCGATCGTCAGGTAGTTAGCAAAGTTGAAAACCAGAATGGAGAGGATCCGTAATGTGGTTTTTGAAGACGAACTTTCGGGCAAAGCGGGAGCAGGCATGGAAATCGACGTCTCACGAAGAAGGTTCTGGCATGTTGCAAAGCCGTAAATGAGTCTTGGACTTTATTAGCAATAGGTTGTTTTAGCAACAAATTGAAACACCGATTTAAGAGCCCCGGAACCGCTACCTTTCTGGAGAATGGAGAACCCGGCCATTTAGGTTCTGAAGTGTGCACGAATTTCTTAAAACTTAGCGGAAACTATTCTATTCCTTTGTCTGCGTGGAAAGCGTCAGCGGACTTCGATAATGACGAAGAACGTCCGGCTCCCGATCTATTTACCTTGTTATCCGCAATCAGGTTGCGCTTTTTGGCACCGACAGTTTTGAGGAAGACCCGACCTCTGTGACGCTGGGCGTGGATTACACGCCGGTGCCTTTGGTGACGATCGGCGCGGGATATAAACAAGGTAATGCTGACCAGAATGAAGTCACGGCGAATATCAGTTTTGATTACCCCATCGGTACGCCGCTTTCAAAACAGCGGGATGCCTCTGCGGTTGCCGATATGTGCACGCTGGCGGGCAGCCGGATGGATTTTGTCGACCGAAACAACGATATCGTGCTGGAATACCGGCACTATCACCGTCATCGAACATCAATGCCGGTAACAATAACCAGCCAGACACCGATTAATTATCTAAGGATAATTTAGAAGGCGTCGCCTGTCTGGTAAATTAAACAACCCCGTTGCATGTTTTAATATTCCCGAGGGAATTTTTTGAGGATCGCAATAAGCTTGCCGTTCTCAATATTAATATATTCACCCTGCCGTAAATCGGACAAAATTTTCATCACACCGCTACGGGCCAGGTGAGTATGCTCATGAATATAATTAAAAACGCTGGTGCGTAACCGTTGCTCCGGCGGCATCAATTCAAGTTCAAACAGGAAGGCGCAGACAATCTGATACGTTGATTTGCTGATCAGCAAATTGGTCCGGTAGGCCTGAAAGTCACTGAGGTACGTCTGGAAATGCAGGACTTCTTTGAACAACTGATGTTCACTGACAAGTTCCATCGCGCGGGAAAAAGGTAACGTTTCGAGTACCGCCCCTTTTTCACTTCTGAACTGATAAAGGTTATAGCGGAACGGTGAACCCTGCATGCCAAATAGATTTGGCGCAGCGGCTCTGACAAAACGTAAGTTATCGGCAGTACGGTAAATATTCAGCGCGCCGTCTAATACTAAGACTACTTTTGCCTGTTCCTTTACCGGGTTCAGTTCAATAACAGACTCTTTTCCCTTTATCTCAAGAGGGGCGGACGCCGTGCGGAAAGCCGCAATGAGTTTATTAATGGCTTTAGTCGGTTTTGACATAGGGAGCAATAAATCAGGAACAGGTTTTTTGTCCATTTCGAATTCCCTCCCCTGAGTTGTTGATTTTACCTACACACTATAGTCCGGCGCGGGCACTATACGGAAATAATTCAGCGCCGGAAAGGTTCGTTATTCTGTCATTTTACTGACACATCACTGTCACACCGGCTGACTATGGTCAGATGACTTCAACCGGAGGACATCCTATGTTCAGCATGGATACCCTGTTTCAGGATCTCGACCCGCAGCACAAGACCCCTTCCTGGCAACGCCGTCTCCTAAAAGCCCTGTTCCGCGAAAAAGAATTCCACCGCTTTGCCGAACAACATCAGCATCTGAAAGGCATTGATATGGCCGAACAGGTGCTGGAGCATTTTAATATTCGCTGTGAACTGACGGAACGCGACCGGGAACAAATCCCAAGCTACGGGCCGGTAGTTATCGTCGCCAACCATCCGATCGGAACGCTAGACGGGCTGGCATTATTGCACGCAGTGGCGTCTGTACGCCCTGACGTCAAAGTGGTCGCGAACCAGATACTGTCGCTGGTGACGTCGCTCGGCAGCCTGATGATCCCGGTTGATAATATGGGCAATCGCACCCGACGCAATCAGGTCACGCTGATGCAGGAGCATCTGGTGAATCAGGGCGTGCTGATTGTGTTTCCGGCCGGTGAAGTGTCACGCATGAGTTCGAAAGGCGTGCGCGACGGCAAATGGCATACCGGTTTTATCCGCCTTGCTGCCAAAGCCCGTGCGCCGGTAGTTCCGGTGCATATCGGCGGCAGCAACAGCGCGCTGTTTTATCTCAGCTCAATGATTTACCGCCCGCTCAGCACGTTATTGCTGGTTCATGAAATGTTCGGGCAACGCGGTAACAGCCTGACGCTGAAAATCGGCGCGCGCATTCCTTATTCCAGCTGGCACGACGGACAAATGACGGCGGGCGATCTGGCCGCGCGTTTCCGAAAACACGTGTATCGCCTTGGCAGCGGAAAGCCTGAGCTGTTTCATACCGAAACGTCGATTGCCCGCGCAGAAGACCGCGCCGTGCTGAAACATGCGCTGGAAGCCAGTGAAGTGCTGGGCAAAACACCCGACGGCAAAATGATTTATCTCTATCGCCGCCACGGCGAAGATTACGTGCCGATACTGCGCGAATTGGGGCGGTTGCGCGAAATTGCGTTCCGCGCCGTAGGCGAAGGCAGCGGCCGTCGTCGCGATCTCGACGGTTACGATGACGATTATTATCACCTGGTGTTGTGGGATCCGCAGGCGCTGGAAATCGTCGGCGCTTACCGGTTTATCCCGACCGCCGAACAGGTCGCCAGCAAAGGCCTGAACGGCATTTACAGCCAGAGCCTGTTCCAGTACGGCCATCAGATGGACCCGATTCTCGCACAGGGCATTGAACTCGGACGCAGCTTTATTCAGCCAGCGTACTGGGGCAAACGCGGGCTGGATTATTTGTGGCTCGGCATCGGCGCGTATCTGGCGAAATATCCGCAAACGCGTTACCTGTTTGGCCCGGTGTCGATTTCCGGCGGCTTACCGCTGGCCGCACGCGATTTACTGGTCACCTTTTATCGCCTGTATTTCGCGCCCGCGCTGCCGCTGGCGACGTCACGCCGCCCTTATCCGGCATCTTTGCCCGACGTGCTCGCACAGTTTTGCGGTGATGACTATCAGGAAGATTTGCAGCGTCTGAAACGTCTGCTGGCAAACCTCGGTTGCAGTATTCCGGCGCTGTATAAGCAGTATTCAGAACTTTGCGAAACCGGCGGCGTGCAGTTTATTGATTTCGGCAGCGACCCGGAATTCAACCACTGCATCGACGGGCTGGTTCTGGTGGATCTCAGTCAGCTGAAACCGTCTAAGTTTGAACGCTATATTGCGGTGCACCAGGGCTAATTCCTTGTTATGAAACAAAATTCTGACACAAAAAAAGGGCACCCTCTGTATAAACAAGGGCGCCCTTTCTTATTCATCCGGATTACTGTGCTTTATTCACATCCACCACGGTAATGGTGTAGATCACCACTACGTCCGGCCGATTTGCGTCACTGGCGTTTTCAACGGCAACAGGCGGAATGACCACCTGAATCTCACCGCCTTTGCGAATCAGTTTTACGCTGTCGCGCAGAACCGGCGGCATATTCGCCACGCGGAAGACTTGATTAGCATTCTCAACCTGCGGGCCGTCTACGATTGTGCCATCCACCAGTTTGCCCTGATAGCCAACTTCAACCGTATCGGTATCTTTGAGTACGTTGCCCTCGCCTTTGTTTTTAACCAAGTACAGCAAACCTTGTTTGGTCTTTTTCACGCCATCTTGTTTGGCGAAATCAGCGAGGAAGGCTTTATCCGCGGCACTCTTTTTATCCATTTCTGCTTTCGTCAGGACTTTGACCTGTTCATCAAACGCCGTCAGCGTCGTGTGAATGTCCTGATCGCTCATTTTCACCTGATTATTAAAGGTGTCTGCGATCCCGGCCAGCATGATGTCTTTGCTCATGGCGATGTGCAGCGCTTTCTGCTGCTCAATCTGTTCTTCGATGTAACGCGCCATCGCGACACCGCTGGCGTAAGCCCGTTTCTGCTCTTCGCTGTCGAGGCTGAACACAGGTTTTACCGGCGCTTTCGGTTCTTCTTTCGCCGCAGGAACGGTGGCTGCCGATGTCGGTAAAACGGTCAGCGGAGCCGGAATTTCGGTAACAGCGGGGGCGGATTTTTCAGATGCTATCGGAACAGGTTCAGTGGCAATAACAGGTGCCGGTTTCTCAGGCGCTGCCGGAGCAGGTTCAGTGGCAACAAACGGTGCCGGTTTCTCAGGCGCTGCCGGAGCAGCTTCGGCGGCAGCAACAGCAGCCGGTTTTTCAGGTGCCGCCGTTACGGCAGGTTCCGTAGTGACAACCGGCGCGGGATCAGCGGCAACGGCTGCGCCGGACAACATCAGTAAGCCGGCAAGGCAGGCGTTTTTTTTACGAGTCAGGGAGAACATAACAGTCCTTTGCGAAAAGAGAGTCCCCGCAGGGCATGATAATTTTCAGGCAGGTTATATTATTTTCGGAAAAGAAATATCTGATTCGGCGCAAGACTGTCGGAAAGAAACTATAAAACTGTTATGAAACAATCCCCCCTTCTGAATTCTAATATGTAAAAATTTTTATTTACATAAATCAGTCAGATTATTCAGCACGCACACATTCACGAAAACAATATCAATGGCACTTCCCGCGATAATCATCGGCCATCGCCATTCTCAGCAAAAGATCATGACCAATATAATTGCTCCAGTTAAAGGTGTTTTGTAATACCACCACGGCATTCTGATGTTTTTTATCAAAACCAATATAACTGGAATAGCCGCCGATATAGCCGACCTGATACGTAATCGTTTGATGGCTGATGTGATCCGTCACCCACGCGATATTCGCCGCCTCGATAGCTCGCTGGAAATATACTTTTTCCGTGTCGCTGATCGCCATGTTGAGATCACCATTTTTTGAGCCATCTATGTGAGCACGCAGGTACTTAAGCAGGTCGTCCACATTGCTGTACAGGCTGGCGGCGGCCACCATGTTATTGGAGAAATGCCAGTCAGGCACCACTTCGCCGCGCGGGATAAATTTCGGCTGATCGCCCGCATGCCCGATGGCGCGGTAAGGATAGTCTTTCAGGCGCGTCGCATAAAAACTGGTGTTATCCATCTTTAGCGAGCGGAAAATAAAATCATAAGACAGTTGCTGGATGTCTTCGCCGGTTTTCAGTTTGAGAATATACCCCAACAGCGCGTAGCCTAAATTGGAATACTGCGGCTCGCGCTTCTCCGGCTTTTTAAACCCTGACAGATCGTTGACGACGGAATCGCTGTCCAGCTCGTGATAGAAATTGTCGCCGGTGTAGAGATAGCGGAGAAAACTCTCCAGCATGTCTTTATTCATGTTTTGTCGCGGCAGACCGGACGTGTGTGTCGCCAGCTGCAACAGCGTGATGTTTTTCGCATCCTCGCTCAGCGGGATATTTTTCGGCAGCAAATCGGAAAGTTTATCGTCCCAGCGCAACTGGCCTTTATTGACCAGCCCGGCCACCACTTCGCCGGTCACGCCTTTACTCACAGAACCCAGCGCGAACAGGGTTTCCCCGTCGATTCTGTAGCTGTGGGTGGAATTAGTGTAGCCGTAGCCCCAGGTTCTGGCCTCGCCGTTGTTTCTGATAATGCCTATCGCAAGGCCCGCCGCTTTCTCTTTTTTCTGATACTGGCGGACAACGCCATTAACCATCTCATCGAGATCGCCCGAACAGGCCAGCGCCCGCACGGCATCGGTATGCTCTTTCACCTGCATGTCAGATAACGTTCCGCAGGATGTCAGAAACAGGGGGGACAAAATGAAGAAACGGTGAAATCCCCCTGTCATGTGGCTATTTCGCGCCCTTCGGTCGGGAAATCAGGTCCTGCGCGCACGCCCAGGCGGAGCTCCACGCCCACTGGAAATTGTATCCGCCCAGCCAGCCGGTCACATCCACGACTTCGCCGATAAAATACAGACCCGGCACTTTTGCCGCGGCCATGGTTTTGGAGGAAAGTTCGCGCGTATCGACGCCGCCTAGCGTGACTTCCGCCGTGCGGTAACCTTCGGTGCCGTTCGGCTGAACCTGCCAGTTTTGCAATTGCTCAACCAGTTCGGCCTGTTGCGGCACGTTCAGCTGTTTCAGCGTGACGTCCGGCAGTTGCCCGAGCGTTTGCAGACATTCCACCAGACGTTTAGGCAGTTGCATCGCCAGCGTATTTTTCAGGCTCTGGTTCGGGTGTTCCTGCCGCTGTGCATTGAGAAACGCCGCCAGATCGATATCAGGCAGTAAGTTAACGCTCACAAACTCGCCAGGCTGCCAGAAGCTGGAAAGTTGCAGAACCGCCGGGCCGGACATCCCGCGATGCGTAAACAGAATGCTTTCGCGGAACACCGTGCCATCCTGCGCGGTCAGCACAGCGGGCACGGAGACGCCGGAAAGCGTCTGCAAATGGTCGAGCAGCGGCTTGTGCAGCGTAAACGGCACCAGACCGGCGCGGGTCGGTAACACTTTCAGGCCAAACTGTTCGGCCAGACGATAACCGAAAGGCGACGCGCCCAGCCCCGGCATGGAAAGTCCGCCGCTGGCAACCACAAGTGAGTGAGTACTTACAGTTGAGCCATTCACTTTGATAATAAAGCCATCTTCGGTTTTCTGAACGTCTGAAATCTCGCTGCGCAGACGCACATCGACATTCCCCCGTTCACATTCTTTATCCAGCAACGCCACAATTTGTGTCGCTGAATCATCGCAAAAAAGCTGGCCGAGCGTTTTCTCGTGCCAGGCGATGTTGTAGCGGTTGACCAGATCGATGAAATCCCACTGGGTGTAACGCGCCAGCGCGGATTTACAGAAATGCGGGTTTTCTGAAAGATAGGCAGCCGGTTCGGCATACAGATTGGTGAAGTTGCAGCGACCGCCGCCCGACATCAGAATTTTTCGTCCGGTTTTTTTGCCATTATCCAGCAGCAGAACCCGGCAGCCACCCTGTCCGGCCTGCGCTGCACAGAACATGCCTGCCGCACCCGCACCAATGACTACCACATCAACCTGTTCCACTTTTGGCCTCTCTTACCGGAAATTTCAGCTACGTTTTAGACAGGGCTTCCCCCTGTGCAAATGGGCTTTAGCCGCATTGCGACGCGGATTGTAAGGGACAGACGCCCCTGAAACCAGCCAGAGAGGTGGTTTTCTGAACGTCGTAAGTAAATGTTTCAGCACCTAAACGAGGAATAAGATTTTGATATATAAAAAATAAATTGAAACAAAGCCAAATATTGAACTGTTTTTAGTCAAAAAAATGTCATATTTTCCTTTTCCCGTCCCCCTGTTCTCGCAGATAATGCGCGGCGTTCATGACCACTAACTGGCGTAACAATTATGCTGCATCTATTTGCCGGGTTGGATATTCATACCGGTTCGTTATTGATTCTCGCGTTACTGTTTGTTCTGTTCTATGAAGCCATTAACGGTTTCCATGATACGGCCAACGCAGTAGCAACCGTCATATACACCCGGGCAATGCGTTCGCAATTAGCGGTCGTGATGGCAGGGGTATTTAACTTCTTTGGCGTCCTGCTCGGTGGTTTGAGCGTGGCCTATGCCATCGTCCATTTACTTCCAACCGATTTGTTGCTGAATGTAGGTTCCGCGCATGGCCTTGCCATGGTGTTCTCTATGTTACTGGCGGCGATCATCTGGAACCTCGGCACCTGGTATTTTGGTCTGCCGGCGTCCAGCTCCCATACCCTCATTGGCGCTATTATCGGCGTGGGTTTGACTAACGCGCTGATGACCCACACGTCAGTGGTTGATGCGTTAAACATCCCGAAAATGATTGGCATTTTCGCCTCACTGATCGTCTCACCGCTGGTCGGGATGATTATGGCGGGAACCATGATTTTCCTGCTGCGTCGCTACTGGAGCGGGAATAAAAAACACGCCCGTATCCACCTGACGCCGGCAGAACGTGAAAAGAAAGACGGCAAGAAGAAGCCGCCATTCTGGACCCGTATTGGCCTTATTCTGTCCGCAATCGGCGTGAGTTTCTCTCACGGAGCGAACGATGGTCAGAAAGGTATCGGCCTGATCATGCTGGTGTTGATTGGCGTGGCTCCGGCAGGTTTCGTGGTGAACATGAGCGCGACCGGTTACGACATTGCCCGTACCCGCGACGCCGTGACGCACCTCGGCCAGTATTATTCGCAGCATGTTGATGCGGTGCCACACGTTGTGGCGCAGACGCCTCTGGTGCCTGCACCGGACGTCAATATCGCACCAGCCGATGAGACAAAAGTGTTCCATTGCGACAGCAGCCACGCACTTGATGCGATTGGCCGTGCGCAGACACTGCTGACTAATCTTCAGTCTTACAGCGATCTGGCACCGGAAGAACGCAGCCACATGCGCCGCCTGCTAATGTGTGTTTCTGATACTGCCGATAAAGTCGCTAAACTGCCGGAAACTTCCGCGGCGGATAAACGCTTCCTCGGCGAGCTGAAAACCGACATTCTGCAAACTGTCGAATATGCCCCGATTTGGATCATCATCGCGGTCGCGCTGGCGCTGGCGCTGGGTACCATGATTGGCTGGAAGCGCGTTGCGACCACCATCGGTGAGAAGATTGGTAAGAAAGGCATGACCTACGCTCAGGGCCTGTCTGCGCAGATGACGGCAGCGGTGTCTATCGGTGTGGCCAGTTACACCGGTATGCCGGTTTCCACCACGCACGTGTTGTCCTCTGCGGTTGCAGGCACCATGATTGTGGATGGCGGCGGTGTTCAGTCTAAAACCGTGAAAAACATCGCTATGGCGTGGATTTTAACCCTACCCGTGTCGATTGTTCTTTCCGGCGTGTTGTACTGGATTGCGCTGAAGCTTATCTGATAAACCTGCGTGCTCAGGCACGGATGTAAAAAAGGCGGCCTTGTTCTCAGAACCGGTCGCCTTTTTTTATTCCCTTTTTCACACTTTCCTCGCAACGATTTTAGACGTGTCAGTACCAGATCAACATGGCCATCATACTGATAAGAATCAGTCCAACCAGACATGTCGTCAGGACAAACTGGCCGCGTACTCTTTCACACCGGCGGATAAACTCAGGGTCGTGATGTTCAACATAGCGCTGAGCATAAATATAGCGAACCAGTCTTATCTGCTTGCCGGGCTGGCCGTGGGAAGTAAAGAATCCCCCGCCGTCCACGTACTGATACAGCAACGGATCACAGCCCCGCAGCACCACCAGCAACGCGCGCAAAGACGAGTAATAACGCAGCATATTCACCACACACACAAAACATAAAGCCCAAAACAGCGCAACGGGACTGATCATGATTCCCCCTCAAGGCGAACTGACACCGCGCAATGCCGCTCAAAATCTGCCGCACACCCGACGTTTCGCCCTGCCTTTCCGCGATTTCACACCCCCGGGCAACGTTCGCCCGCCCTCTTTTCTTATCACAGAAGAATGCTAAAGCAGGAGAAGCCTGCATTATTGAGTGTAGGAAACGAATCTGTAAGTGTTCATATTATTTGTATCTATAGATTGTCAGATTAGGAAATGGGATCTGTATGCTTGATTTGTCTCACCATTTTGGCGCTATACTGACGTCATGACATTCGCATGATGCTGATATAGCTTTTAACTGACTTATGGAAGGAGTTTTCTTATGGCTTACAAACACATATTGATTGCTGTTGACCTCTCACCTGAGAGCAAAGTTTTAGTCGAGAAAGCGGTTTCCATGGCGCGTCCGTATAACGCCAAGGTGTCCCTGATCCACGTTGATGTGAACTATTCAGACCTCTACACCGGCCTGATTGACGTGAACCTGGGCGACATGCAGAAACGTATTTCCGAAGAAACGCACCACGCGCTGAACGAGCTTTCGCAAAACGCCGGTTACCCGATTTCAGAAACCCTGAGCGGCAGCGGTGATTTAGCCCAGGTGCTGGTCGATGCCATCAACAAATACGGCGTGGATTTAGTGCTGTGCGGCCACCACCAGGATTTCTGGAGCAAGCTGATGTCCTCTGCACGCCAGCTGATCAACACCGTCCATATCGACATGCTGATCGTGCCATTGCGTGACGAGGAAGAAGAAGCGTAAGACGCGACGTCTGCGCGTTGATGAGAAAGAGGTGCCAGTGGCACCTCTTTTTTTATGGGAATTTACAGCGGCGTATAAATATCAAACCGGTGGCTTTTCGTGACAACCGCAGCCTGCGCAGCGATGTCCGCCATCGGTGGCGCATAGTCAGGGCGTTTCACTACAATCCTTTTGGTCGCTAACCTGCGCGCAGGTTCCAGCAGGCCATCGGCATCTTCGTCCGGGCCAACCAGCCCCTGAAACACGCGCATCTCTTTCTTCACCAGTGCACTTTTTTGTTTGTGCGGATACATCGGATCGAGATACACCACTTCAGGCTTTGGCGAAAGCTCAGAGAGCGCGGTCAGGCTTGAAGCATGCAGCAACGTCATGCGTTCACGCAGCCACGGGCCGATTTCCGCATCACGGTAGCCACGCGCCAGCCCGTCGTCGAGCAAAGCCGCCACCACCGGATTGCGTTCCAGCATCCGCACTTTGCAGCCCAGAGAGGCCAGCACAAACGCATCGCGGCCCAGACCGGCGGTGGCATCGACGACATCCGGCAGATAACTGCCTTTGATGCCGACCGCTTTTGCCACCGCCTCACCGCGTCCGCCGCCAAATTTACGACGATGCGCCATCGTGCCGCCGGCGAAATCGACAAAAATGGCACCGAGTTTTGGCTCGTCGCGTTTGCGTAATTCCAGACGCTCAGGCGTCAGCACCAGCGCCATCACGGCATCCGGGTCGGACGTCAGATTCCAGCGCTGCGCCAGAACAGATAAGGCGCCTTCATCGGCGCCTTCTTCACAGAGTAAACACACACTCACAGGCAGAAATTATCCTTTGATACCGTAATGGCGCAGCATAGCATCCAGTTGCGGCTCACGCCCGCGGAAGCGTTTGAACAACTCCATCGGCTCTTCGGAACCGCCGCGCGACAGAATATTATCCAGGAACGACTGCCCGGTTTCGCGGTTAAAAATCCCTTCTTCTTCGAAGCGGGAATAGGCATCAGCAGACAGCACTTCCGCCCACAGATAGCTGTAGTAACCCGCCGCATAACCGCCTGCAAAGATATGGCTGAAGGCGTGCGGGAAGCGTCCCCAGCTTGGTGACGGCACAACCGCAACCTGCTTCTTGATTTCTGCCAGGGTTTGCAGGATTTGCGCGCCTTTTGCCGGGTCATATTCCGCGTGCATGCGGAAATCGAACAGACCGAATTCCAGCTGACGCAGAATAAACAGCGCCGCCTGATAGTTTTTCGCGGCCAGCATTTTATCCAGCATCTCTTTCGGCAGCGGTTCGCCGGTTTCGAAATGCCCGGAGATGAACGCCAGCGCGTCCGGCTCCCAGCACCAGTTTTCCATAAACTGGCTTGGCAGTTCGACGGCGTCCCACGGCACACCGGCAATTCCGGCAACGCCTGGCGTGTCGATGCGGGTCAGCATATGATGCAAACCGTGGCCGAATTCGTGGAACAGCGTGGTAACTTCGTTGTGCGTAAACAGCGCCGGTTTATTGCCGACCGGGCCGTTGAAGTTACAGGTCAGATACGCGACCGGCTTTTGCAGTTTGCCGTCGGCTTTACGCATACTGCCGACGTAATCGTTCATCCAGGCTCCGCCACGCTTGTGTTCGCGGGCATACAGGTCGAGATAGAAACTGCCGCGCAAATCGCCGGATTCATCGAACAAATCGAAGAAGCGCACGTCTTTGTGCCAGGTTTCCACGTCTTTGCGTTCTTTGGCGGTGATGCCGTAAATGCGTTTCACCACTTCGAACAGCCCTTCCAGCGCGCGTTGTTCAGGGAAATACGGACGCAGTTGCTCGTCATTGATGGAGAACAGATGCTGTTTCTGTTTTTCGCCGTAGAACGGCAAATCCCAGGCTTCCATTTCGTCCACGCCAAAATGTTCTTTCGCAAAAGCACGAAGCTGCGCCAGTTCACGTTCGCCTTGCGGGCGGGCACGCGTCGCCAGACCGCTCAGGAAATCAATCACCTGTTTCGGGCTTTCGGCCATTTTGGTGGCCAGCGACATATCCGCGAAGGAATCAAAACCTAACAGCTGAGCCAGCTCGTGACGCAGCGACAAAATCTCTGCCATCACTTCGCTGTTGTCCCATTTACCGGCATTCGGGCCCTGATCGGACGCACGGGTGCCGAACGCGCGGTACATTTCTTCACGCAGCGCACGGTTTTCGCCATAGGTAATCACCGGCAGATAGCTCGGGATATCCAGCGTCAGCAGCCAGCCTTCCTGTTCTTTCGATTCGGCCAGCGCTTTCGCCGCCGCCAGTGCGCTTTCCGGCAGGCCTTTCAGTTCGGCCTCATCGGTAATCAGCTTGCTCCAGCCCATCGTGGCATCGAGCACGTTGTTGCTGTACGTCGAACCCAGCTCAGACAGACGCGCCGAAATTTCGCCGTAGCGTTTCTGTTTTTCGACCGGCAAACCAATGCCGGATAACTCGAAATCACGCAGCGCGTTATCAATCGCTTTTTTCTGCGCAACGGACAGCGTAGTGAAATGCTCGCTGTCTTTTAAATCGCGATAAGCCTGATACAAACCGGCGTGCTGCCCGGTCCAGGTGCTGAATTCAGATAAAATTGGCAGACATTGCTCGTACGCTTCACGCAGTTCCGGGCTGTTTTTGACTGCGTTCAGATGCCCGACCGGCGACCAGATACGGCTCAGACGGTCGTCGCTTTCCGCCAGCGGCTGGCACAGATTTTCCCAGGTATAAGGCGCGCCCTGAGCGACCACGCGTTCAATCGTCTGGCGGCTTTCTTCGATCGCAGATTGCATCGCAGGGACGATATGTTCGGGTTTGATCGCAGAGAAAGGCGGCAGGGAGAACGGTGTTAAGAGCGGATTATTCGACGCATTTTGCTGTTCAGTCATAGGGCCAGTCCTTCGTTAATTCGGGTGGGTTTGATGCGCCTGAGGCGCACCACGCCGTGAATTCGGGTCGTCTTAAAGATGACGTAACTTCTAACATGCGGTCAAGTTGCGGCGAAATCAATGGGCCGGGCAAATTCGTCGGCTCAGAAGAAGTTATTAACCGCATCAATAACTCACATCTCAAACATCACTCTCAATTTGGATCCGCCTCGCATTTTTCATCATGAGTTCTGCCCGTCAGATAAACCTTATTTACAGCAGGGTTAATCATGTTATTTTTCATCTGGCATATGCCAGTTAAGCTCTCTCGAAAAATCACATCATGGACAGAAACGAAAATGAAAAAACTCAAGATTGTCACGCTGGGCGGCGGATCGAGTTACACGCCGGAACTGATTGAAGGTTTTATCCGCCGGTACGATGAATTACCGGTCACCGATTACTATCTGGTGGATATCGACGCGGGCGCGGAGAAGCTGAAAATTGTCGGGGAACTGGCAAAACGCATGGTGAAAAAATCAGGATTACCGATGACGGTTCACCTCACTACCAACCGCAACGAAGCATTGTTTGACGCGGATTTCGTCACCACGCAGTTACGCGTCGGCCAGCAGGAAGCACGCATTCACGATGAAGCCATTCCACTGAAATACGGCGTTCTCGGGCAGGAGACCACCGGTGCGGGCGGCTTTATGAAAGCTCAGCGCACCATCCCCGTCCTGCTGGATTTATGCCGTGATATGGAAAGGCTTTGCCCGGAGGCGTGGTTGATCAACTTCACCAATCCCGCCGGAATTGTCACGGAAGCCATCGAAAAATATTCCCCAATAAAAACGCTGGGCATCTGCAGCGGCGCAAACAACATGATGATGGAGATTGCAGGCGTTTACGGCGTTGAGCGCCGCGACGTTTACGCCAGAGTAATGGGGCTGAACCACCTGATTTTTGCCGATCAGATTGCGGTAAAAAGTCAGGACGTCACCGCCGGATTTATTGAAATGCTGGCGAAAAGCGCGGGCGGCAGCTCGTTAAAAAATGTCCCGGACATTGGCTTACCGCCTGATTTTATCCGTGCGCTCGGCCTGTTTCCGCTCTCGTACCTGAAATACTTTTATCTCAGCCGGGAAATGGTCGAACACAGCCTTCAGGACTGTAAAGCGCACGGTACACGCGGCGAGCAAACCCGAGAAATAGAACGAAAACTCTTTGAAATTTATAAAAATCCTCAGCTTGAGTCCAAACCGAAAGAGCTGGAAAGCCGCGGCGGCGCGTATTACTCGGAAACGGCCTGTTCCATCATCAGCTCAATTTATAACGATAAAAAAGAAATCCACGTCGTGAATACGCCAAACCGGGGCGCAACGCGCGATCTGGACGATGAAAGCGTGGTGGAAACCAACGCCATGATTGACCGTCAGGGCGCGCATCCGCTGGCTTATGGCCGCCTGCCGGTGAAAGTTCGCGGGCTGATCCAGAGCGTTAAAGCGTTTGAAGAACTCACCGTTGAAGCCGCTGTCACCGGCGATTATTCCACCGCATTAATGGCGCTGTCGGTGCATCCGCTGATCCCGTCCGTGGATATTGCCGGGAAAATTCTCGATGAATATCTGGCCGTAAACCGGCCTTTCCTGCCTCAGTATAAATCCGGCAAGGGGGGGAAAATATCATGATGAAGTTTTTAGAATCCCGCGTGGTGCCCTGTCTGGTGAAAGTCGGGGAAAACGTGATTCTGGTCGCCGTCAGAAACGGCATCACGCTGACATTGCCGTTTATTATTTCCGGTAGCGTGTTTTTAATTATCGCCAACCTGCCTATTCCCGGCTGGACGGAATATCTCGGCACTTTTGGTACGGCGCTGAATGTACCGGTTATCGTCACATTCGGCATTATTGGTTTGATCTCCGCAATCGGCATCAGTTACAACCTGGCAAAACATTACAAACTCGACGGGCTGACGTGCAGCGGTATTACCGTCGCCGTTTTTCTGATGGCGCAGCTCGATGATAATTACCTGCTGAACGTCGATAACCTCGGCGCGTCGGGGTTATTTTCCGCCATTATTTTGTCGGTACTGACGGTATATATCATCCGCTTTTTCATTGAGCATAAAATCTATATCCGGCTGCCGGAAAGTGTGCCGCCTGCGGTGTTGCAGTCTTTCGTCAGCGTGATCCCGGCGTTTGTCTGCCTGGCACTGGTCTGGTTCGTCAGGGTGATTTTGCACTTTGATATCAACGCGTTCTTCACGATGATCCTCAGCCCGCTGGTGATTAGCCTGGGGACATTGCCCGGCATGTTAATTCTGGTGTTTCTGATTTCACTGCTTTGGTGTTGCGGAATACACGGCACCAACGTGTTATCGGGTATTACCGCGCCAATCTTCCTGAAATTCATTGTCGAAAATACGCAGGCTTATCTGAGCCATCAGCCGATCCCGCATATCTTTGCCGAAGGATTTTATAACTTCTTCATTTGTACCGGCGGCTCCGGCGCGACCATGGGTTTGGTGCTGGCGATGATGATGTCGAAAAGTCGTTATTATAAATCGCTGGGCCGCATGTCTTTTGCGCCGTCCCTGTTTTGTATTAATGAGCCGGTGATATTCGGCGTGCCGATGGTTTTCAATCCGCTGATGATGTTGCCGTTAATTGTCACGCCGATGTTGTTGTGTACGATGTCTTATTTCCTGATGGAATTTAATATTATTGGCCGCCCGGTATTACAGATCCCCTGGACCATGCCGCCGTTTCTGAATGCCTATTTCGCCACTGGCGGAAATATTCCCGCGGCAATCTGGTCAGGCGTCATGATTATTATTTCGACAATCATTTATTATCCCTTCTTCCGTTTGCTGGAAAAGAAACAACTGGCGGCTGAAACAGCCGAAATCCCGGCAAAAGTGGCACAGGTCAGTGCATAAACCTTCATACAGGGAGTCTATTATCATGACGATAAACAGTGCATTTATAGGATTCGGCAAAAGCGCTACGCGTTATCACTTGCCCTACGTTTTTCAGCGCCGCGACACGTTTCGCGTAAAAACGATTTTCGATGTGACCCGCCGCCCGGCGCTGGAAGCCGAAAGAGAATATCAGGGCATTCATTTCACCGACAGCCTGAACGACATTCTGCTCGATGAAAGCATCCGGCTGGTGACGCTGTGTACGCCGCCGGAAACGCACTACAATTTCGCCCGTCAGTGTCTGGAGCACGGGAAAAACGTCATCGTCGAAAAACCGTTTACCCGCACGCTGGCTGAAGCGCAGGCGTTGTTTGCCCTGGCCGCAGAAAAGGGTCTCACAGTCACGCCATTCCAGAATCGCCGTTTTGACAGCTGTTTTTTAGCCGCTAAAAAAGTGATCGACAGCGGCGTGCTTGGGAAAATTGTCGAGTTCGAAAGCCACTTCGACTATTTCCGTCCCGATGCGCCTGACGCACCCGGTGATTTCACCGATGGCGCATTTTACGGGTTGGGCGTGCATCTTATCGATCAGGTCGTCAGCCTGTTCGGCCGACCGGAATTCGTGCATTACGATATCCGCTCTGTCAGGAATAAAAATAACCCTGACGATACGTTTGAATTGCAACTTTATTACGGCGATATCAAAGCGATCGTGAAATGCAGCCATCTGGTCATGCAGCCTTATCCGAAATTCATTGTTAACGGTGAAAACGGGTCATTTATCAAACTGAATATCGACCAGCAGGAAACCTGTCTTAAAGCCGGAATAATGCCGGGCAGCCCTCATTTCGGGCAGGAGTCAGAATTCGGCTTGCTGAAATATCAGAATCAGCGCGGTGAAATTATCACTGAAAAAGTCAATGCCGGTACCGGCGATTATGGCCGCGTTTACGACGCGGTTTACGCCACGCTGGTGCATAGAAAACCGCCTTATATTTCGCAGCAGGACGTCATGACCACCATGGAAATTCTGCATCGCGCCTTTGAGCAACCGGCTCCGGCGCTGATAAAACTCCGTTAGCCCCTCAGCGCGCCGCGCATTTTTCACGGCGGCGCGCCCGGATGACACCTCTGCGTGTTCTGTTTATACTGCCCGAAAATAAACCGCTGCAAGAAGGCGTTACGCCATGGCCGCCCGTTACATTGATATTAAAAACAGCCTGAAACAGGCGATCCTCAATAAAGAATATCGTGTCGGGGATAAAATCCCTTCTGAGCGGGAATTAGCGGCGCACTACGACGTCACGCGCGTCACCCTGCAAAAAGCGATGCATATGCTTGAACAGGAAGGCTTCATCGAGCGCATCCACGGCAAAGGCATGTACGTCACCAAAGTGATTGAAGATAACGTTTATTTGCTCAATAACGGCACCAGCGATTCTATTCTGGGTTTTTCGCGTGAATTTAAAAATCAGGTTAAAGTCTCCAGCAAGCTGATTACGTTGAACAAAATCGCTGCGGGAGAATATATCGCCGCTCAGCTGGATATTCATCCGGATGACGACGTTCATTATATCCGCCGTATCCGGCTGGTTGATAATATCCCGGTGCTGATTGAAGACTCGTATATTCCCTGCGCTGTCATAACGTCAATTCCAGAAGCCGTTTTACAAGAAGCGTCTTTATATGAATATATTGAAAACAAAACGGGCCGGAAAATTAAATTCTATAATTCGGTGATCGAGGCCGCGCTGTTCGACGAAACGCTCTGCGCATTGCTGAACATTGAAACCGGTAGCCCGATGCTGAAAGTCTCCGGCGTCACCAAGCTGGAGGACGGCAAAGCCTTCAATTACTCCATCAGTTTTAACCGCGCAGACATGTTCAAAATTAAGAACAGCTGGGTCGGGAAGTAAGATGGCGGCGTTTTACGGGCAACTTGAAGGCCGAATGTTTATACTGTCCGCAATACGCCACTCCGGAATGATAAAGTTATGTTGAGTTACCGCCACAGTTTTCACGCCGGCAACCATGCCGACGTCCTTAAACACACCGTTCAGAGCCTGATCATTGAATCTCTGAAAGAAAAAGAAAAACCCTTCCTTTATCTCGATACCCACGCGGGTGCCGGGCGCTATCAGCTGAGTGGCGAACACGCCGAACGTACCGGCGAATATCTGGAAGGTATCGCGCGCATCTGGCAACGTGATGATATTCCTGAAGAACTGGCGGCGTATATGTCTGTCGTCAATCACTTCAACCGCAATGAAAACCTGCGTTATTACCCGGGTTCGCCGCTGATTGCCCGTCAGCTGTTGCGTGAAGACGACAAACTGCACCTGACCGAACTGCACCCGAGCGATTTCCCGCTGCTGCGCAGTGAATTCCAGAAAGATGACCGTACCCGCGTTGCGCGTGCCGACGGTTATCAGCAGCTGAAAGCTCAGTTACCGCCGCCGTCACGCCGCGGGCTGATCCTGATGGACCCGCCGTACGAAATGAAAACCGATTATCAGGACGTGGTAAAAGGCATTCAGGAAGGCTACAAGCGTTTTGCCACCGGCACTTACGCGCTGTGGTATCCGGTCGTGATGCGCCAGCAAATCAAAAAAATGCTGCGTGACCTCGAAGCAACGGGTATCCGCCGTATCCTGCAAATCGAACTGGGCGTGCGTCCGGACAGCGATCAGCGCGGCATGACGGCTTCCGGCATGATCGTGATTAATCCGCCGTGGAAACTCGAGCAGCAGATGAATAACGTGCTGCCGTGGCTGCTGAAAGTGCTGGTGCCTTCCGGCACCGGTCACACCACGGTTAACTGGGTTGTCCCTGAGTAAGTAAAGATTTCCCCCTCGCTGAGACCTTTTTCTAAGGTCTCAGCTATCAAACCTATTGCAGCCATCGATCCAAACTTTGCGACAAAACGCATTCACGCGCTAAACTCACAAGCAATTTTTAAGATTAGCGACGCCGGTATGGCGTTCTTCATTTTTGACAACTCATGGAAAATCCGATGACCAAACATTATGACTATCTGGCAATTGGCGGCGGCAGCGGCGGTATCGCATCAATCAACCGTGCAGCCATGTATGGGAAAAAATGTGCGCTGATCGAAGCTAAAGAGCTGGGCGGCACGTGCGTCAACGTGGGTTGTGTCCCGAAAAAAGTGATGTGGCACGCTGCACAAATCGCTGAAGCGATCCGCAACTACGGCCCGGACTATGGCTTTGATACCACCGTAAACAGTTTCAACTGGAAAACGCTGGTCGCCAACCGTACCGCTTACATTGACCGCATTCATACCTCGTACGACAACGTACTGGGTAAAAATAAAGTGGACGTGATCAAGGGCTTCGCACGCTTTGTTGACGATCACACCGTTGAAGTGAACGGCGAGAAGATCACGGCGGATCACATCCTGATCGCCACCGGCGGTCGTCCGAGCCACCCCCATATTCCGGGTGCGGAATATGGCATCGATTCAGACGGTTTCTTTGATCTGACCGAAATGCCAAAACGCGTTGCCGTGGTTGGCGCAGGTTACATCGCGGTAGAAATCGCCGGTGTGATGAACGCGCTGGGTGCTGAAACGCACCTGTTCGTGCGTAAACACGCGCCGCTGCGTACTTTCGATCCGCTGATTGTCGAAACGCTGGTGGAAGTGATGGAAACCGAAGGCCCGGCGCTGCATAAAGAATCCATTCCGAAAGAAGTGGTAAAAAATGCCGACGGCAGCCTGACGCTGAAACTGGAAAACGGTCAAGAATTTGAAGTCGACAGCCTGGTCTGGGCGATTGGCCGCGAACCGGAAACCGACAATTTCAACCTGAAAGCGACCGGCGTGAAAACCAACGAAAAAGGGTATATCGTCGTCGATAAGTTCCAGAACACCAGCGTAAAAGGTATTTATGCGGTGGGCGATAACACCGGTGCGGTTGAACTGACACCCGTGGCCGTTGCAGCAGGCCGTCGTCTTTCCGAGCGCCTGTTCAACAACAAACCGGAAGAACATCTGGATTACAGCAACATCGCCACCGTCGTGTTCAGCCACCCGCCAATCGGCACCGTCGGCCTGACTGAACCGCAGGCGAAAGAGCAGTTCGGCGAAGACAACGTAAAAGTGTACAAATCCGCATTTACCGCGATGTACACCGCTGTCACGCAGCACCGTCAGCCGTGCCGCATGAAACTGGTATGCGTCGGTAAGGAAGAGAAAATCGTCGGCATTCACGGTATCGGCTACGGCATGGACGAAATGTTGCAGGGCTTCGCGGTCGCACTCAAAATGGGCGCAACCAAGAAAGACTTCGACAACACCGTCGCTATCCACCCGACCGGTGCGGAAGAGTTTGTGACCATGCGTTAATTCGCGGGCATTGCGCAGTGACGTAATGCACTGAAAGGCTGCCGGTTGGCAGCCTTTTTTATTGCAGTCAGTCCAGCAAAATCACTTTCGAACTGTCCGTCTCGAACATCGGCCTGCAGAGAATTTTATAACTGTCGCGGTCAAAGTGCGGTACAGCGATATCAAAGGCTTTCGCGGCCTCCAGCGTTTTGACCGTGCCCAGATAAAACCAGTGATTGATGACGTGATAATCCGTCTGGCCGCTGGCTTCTTCGACGATAGCGATCCGACCAGGATATGGCCAGCTGCGGATTTTCAGGGTACTGAGCGCATTTCTGAGACGTTCCTGATGCGCCTCAGGCGTTTCTTTACCACAACAAACGCCCGCGCATTTGCCCAGTGAAAAGCGGAAACAAGCGCGGTTTTTCGTCAGTCTTTCCAGCCCCAGCGCGCCGTAACACAGCTTTTCCTGATCGGCGATATCGCGGATTTTCTCGATTGCCGACATTTTCGTTTTAAACAGGCCAAACAGATCTTCGCTGTGAGAAAAATCCACGTCATCACTAAAGACAATTTGCGCACTTAATCCCTGAAGCCGGATGGAACACAGCTTGCGGGCGGTGCGCAGGCGTTTGTTAAACAACGGACGCCGGGTTTTGATCAGGTCAGATTCCAGCAACAATGCTCCGATCTCACCGGTTGTTTCGATGTGTTCGATATCGCGGGTCATATGCAGAAGTTTGGCTTCAGCAGGATTGCGAAAGTGCGACATCACGCGGCTGCGGATATTCACGCTTTTACCGATATACAGCGGAAAGGCGTTATCGTCGCCGTAAAAAATATAGACACCGCTGCTGCCGGGTAGATTTTCTAAGGTATGACGAAGATGTTCAGGGTACTGGTAGAGCTCGGTAAAAAGCGCTTTTTCGGGATTCCACAAATTGGCTGACCTGTTTTCTCTGCTAACTTTAACAATAAAAATGCCGTATAAAAAACAGACGAATGATACTGGTAATGCATACAGTCATCAACCTCTGGTTAACTATTTGTTGCGTTATAACTGTAAACAAGACGAAATGGAGCAGCCATTGCTACCGGAAATGATTGTCCGGCGTTCAACCATTATGGGGTGGGAAAATAAATGCGATTAAGCCTTGAAGCGCTGCTGATCCTTGACGCGTTAGACCGTCACGGCACCTTTGCCGCAGCGGCTGCCAGACTGTTTAAAACGGCTTCCGCACTGAGTTACACCGTGCAGAAAATGGAAAGTGATCTCAATATCAAACTGCTGGATCGCTCAGGCCATCGCGCCACCTTCACCCCCACCGGTCGTCTGATGCTGGATAAAGGCCGCGTGCTGCTGCGTGCCGTCAGTGAGCTGGAGCAACAGGCGCAGTATGTTGAAAGCGGCTGGGAGAGCAAACTGACTATCAGCCTTGATGCTTCCGTGCCCTTCGCGCTGCTTACGCCGCTGATCGAGCGGTTTTACGCTGAGCATCAGCATACTCAGCTGTTATTCCGCCACGACGTGCTCGCCGGTTGCTGGGAAGCGCTCAGTTATGGCGAAGCCGATATCCTGTTCGGTGCAGTTCAGGAGCCACTCACGCGCAGCGGCATTGAATATCGCCCTATCGGCTGGCTGGAATATGTGTTTGCCGTTGCCCCGCATCACCCGCTCGCCTCGATGCCGGAGCCGCTGGTGCGCGAGCAAATCCGCCAGTACCGCGCGGTAGTGGTTCACGATACGTCCCGCCACAGCACAGGCGCGGATTTGCGCGTACTTGATGAGCAGAAGATGATTAGCGTTCATGACTTTAATGCCAAAGTTCATGCCCAAATCGCCGGGCTGGGTTGCGGCTATCTGCCCCGTTATCTGGCTGCACCTCACCTTGAAAGCGGAGCGCTGGTGGAGCGCCGTCTTGATACCCAGACGCGCCGCGATCAGGCTTTTATGGCCTGGAACGAAAACGCCACCGGCAACGCTGCAATGTGGTGGCGGGAGAATTTACAGGATTTCGAGGGGATAAATACCGTTTATAGCCCGGAATAACCGGGCTGTAATTTCGGCTATCATGCCTTACGCTGCGGGGCTTTATGCACCATGGTGTAGGCATAATCGACGCCCATGCCGTATGCACCGCTGTGTTCACGCACGAGATCCATCACCGCGTCGTAAGTCTCTTTACGTGACCAGTCGCGCTGATATTCCAGTAACACTTGCTGCCAGGTCACCGGCACTGCGCCAGCCTGCACCATACGGTCGATAGAACGTTCGTGCGCATCTACGCTGGTGCCGCCGGAGGTGTCGGTCACCACATACACTTCATAGCCCTCTTTCAGCGCCATCAGCGCCGGGAACGTCAGACACACTTCGGTCCACAGTGCAGAGATAATCAGTTTTTTGCGTCCTGTTGCTTCCACTGCTTTCACGAAGGCTGCATCTTCCCATGAGTTCATCGAGGTACGTTCTATCGGTTTTACATCAGGATGTACCGCCAGTAACTCCGGCCAGATATAACCGCTGAAACTTTCCGTTTCGACCGAGGTGTAAATCACCGGCACGTTAAAAACTTTGCCCGCTTTGGCGAGAGCGACAGTATTATTTTTAAGCTGCTGGCGATCGATATTTGCAACGCCGAATGACATCTGTGGCTGATGGTCGATGAAAATCAGAGTGGAGTTCTGTGGGTCGAGCAGATCGAATTTAGACATTTTCATTTCCTCGCAGAGAGCATTGTTGGGGGACGTGTTTGTATTTAACGTTGTGCTGTTGTGCTGCTGGAATTAACAATAAGGCAGGGGATGAAAAGCAGATAGCGGAAAGAATTTGGCAACTTGTTCAGATTTTTTTGACAGGAAAGACGCAAAAGAAAAAGGCATTCCCGCCAGGGAATGCCTTTTTCTTTTGCGCTTTTTTGAAAACTTCTATTAAAAATCAGGCCGTCACGCCACCGGCAGTTTATCCAGAATAGCCTGCGCGGTATTCACGTCGGTGACCAGCGAATTAATCATACCCGAACGTACTGCACCGATAATCCCGGCGGCTTTTTCCGGCGTGGCAGCCACGCCAATGGTCAGCGGCGTTTTTCGCAGTTGTTCGACCGAAGCCGCAATCATTCGCTCCTCGCCTTCCCAGTGCAATAACTCGCCGGACTCAGTGAAGTAATGGCGCAGCACATCGCCCGCCGCGTCGCTGAGCGCCTGTTCGCCCGGCGTGGCGGTGGTGGATTCGCTCGGTTTTGGTGTATGCGTCAGTCCCACGCCGACAATCGCTGCATCGAGGCGGTCCCACAGCGAAATAATTTCTTTCACGCTCGGGTCGGCGAGAAATGCATCACGCAATTCTGCCGAAGAAATATAAGGCGCATGCAGAAAATACGGCGTGCCTTCCATCTGTTCTGCCGCGCGACGCACGAACTCGGTGATCTGAAAATGCGGCGCAGACTGCTGCATTCCGCCATTGAGCGCCACGGTCATAATGCCTGGCAGACGCGGCATACCGGCCAGCGTCACCTCGCGCACCGCCCTGCCCCAGCCGATACCCAACACCGATCCCGCACCCAAACCGGCTTCCTGTAAAAGAGAAGCCAGCGGCGTCGCCAGCGCGCCGAGCACATTACCCGGCGGCGCATCCACAACATAGGCATGTTTCAGTCCGAGACGTTTTATCAGGTCTGAAGTCATGTCTTCAGGAGAAGATAATCCCACTACTTCAATGCGCACAATCCCCGCCGCACGGGCTTTATTCAGCAGCCGGGAGATGGTTGCCGTCGACACATCCAGCTTGCGTGCAATCTCCACCTGAGACATATCAGACTCGTAATGCAGCTTGGCCACCAGGTGCATCATGGCACGCGTTGCTGCAATATCTTGCAAAATTGGCTCTTTCAGCTTGAAATTCCTTTCAGTAATGAATTACACTCAAATCGTCGATTGAGGGATTATTGCGCAACACCTGTAAAAATGCAATGTGCCGGATCGGGCTTCAACCCTTGTAAAACGGCGTGTTACGCGATTTTCCGCCCCTTTTCGTCAGGGGGAAAAGACAGAACGTCCAGTGTAATCGAGATTTTTTCATCTGTAATAAATTTCACGCAAAGGAGAGTTCCATGTCAAAAATGTCTACTTCAGAATTACGCAGCTATCAGCAGATTTGTGGCAAAAATGGCGCCATGCTGGTGATCGCCTGTGACCAGCGCGGTGCCATGCGCAGCCTGCTCGCCAGCGATCCGCAACAACAATCTGCCATTTCAGAACACGAGCTCGGGCTGATTAAAGCCGATATCACCCAATATCTCGCCAGTAAAGCGTCCTGTGTTCTCGTCGATCCGGTCTGCGCCGTGCCACAGCTGGTGGACAACGGTATTATTGCCCGCGACACCGCCCTGCTGATTGGCCTTGATGCATCAGGCTGGGATAATTCACCGGAAGGCTACCGCCAGTCACGGCTGGTGGCGAACGTTGATGCGCGGCGCGTGCGTGAACTGGGTGCGACCGGCGGCAAAATCATGGTGTATCTGCGTTCGGATCAGGAAGCGGCGAACCGTCACAACATCGATATTTTGCGTCAGTGCATTGACGATTTCGCCCGCGAAGACCTGCTGCTGGTGGTGGAGTTCCTCACCTATAAACTCGACAATGAAACCGAGGAAGAATATAAAGAAAAAGTCCCGTCACTGATTTATGGCGGCACGAAGATTTGCCTGGAATGCGGCGCGAAGGTGCTGAAACTGCCTTATCCGGGTTCAAAGCAGGCCTGCGCAAACATCACTAAACTGGCCGGCGACGTGCCGTGGGCGGTGCTTTCCGCGGGCGTAGATCATTCCACCTTCCTCAAACAAGTGGCGGATGCCATGAGCGAAGGCGCATCAGGCGTGATTGCCGGGCGTTCTCTGTGGAAAGACTGTATCTCGCTGGATCGCAGCGCGACAAAATCCCGGCTCGAATCGCTGGCGGTTCCGCGGCTGAACGAACTTCAGGCTGTTATTCAGCAATATTTCCATGCCCCGACCCGCAACCAAACTGAACAGGTGGAACATGTCTGAAAACAGAAGCGCCTCACGAAATGGCTTTACCGGCAAACGCGTCATCCTGGTAAACGGGATCCCGGCGTCAGGTAAAAGCCGGCTCGCCGTTGAGCTTTCTGAATACAGCGGCTGGCTGCAACTGTCGCTTGATGGCATCAAAAACCCGTTTCTTCAGCGGCTGCAAAATGTCGATCGCCCTTTTAACCGCGTGCTCGGGCTGGCAAGTTATCAGGTTATCTGGGATATCATCGGCGGCGCACCGCAGGGCAGCACCTTTATTGCCGATGCGTGGTTTGGTTTCCAGCCAAAAGAGGTGTTGCAGGATTATCTGCAACGGGCGGGCGTCATGCAGGTTCTCGAAATCTGGTGTCAGATTGATGCAGAACTCGCTGCGGAACGTTTTGCTTCACGACTCGGGGAACGTTTACCCGGACACGTCGGGGCAGAATATATTCCCGAATTAAAAATTCTCGCCGGAAATGCACGACCAATGACGTTAGGGCCAGTTTATTGTGTTGACCAGAATGTTATTGGACAAAATAAGCCTGTTAATATTGTTGGTATTCACGAATGGATAATGAATTCCTTCAATACACAGATTCAATAAATACGTCCATGAGGAAATATTCATTTACTGAAAAGTAAGCTAATTCTGATATCAGGACCTTGTTAATACACTACTATCATTGATTCCTTCACGTCGCCTGAAATTAATATCTTTCATTGATGACTAACAGGACTGGATAGATCACAGTTTTTATTTTAATTAAATATCATACTGAGAAAAGACCCTATTCATATGAAGAGGTATTATGTTAAGCGACTGGATTAATGAAAGTAACACCACGATTATTACCAAAATTGATGACTGGAAAAGTGCCGTGGCATTAGCTGTGCAGCCTTTAATTGATTCCGGCGCCGCCGAAAGTCGCTATCTTCAGGCGATATATGATATGCACCGCGAAATCGGTCCTTATTATGTGCTGGGAGAAGGTATTGCCATGCCTCACGCCAGGCCGGAAGAAGGTGTGGTAAGAACGGCACTCTCTCTGGTGATTGTTTCAGAAGGAGTCGAATTTGGCAGCGAAGATAATGATCCGGTTTATGTCATCTTCGCGCTGGCCGCCGTGGACAGCCATTCTCACATTGAAATGATCGCCAGCCTCTCTCATCTTTTCTGCGATGATGAAGCGGCTGAAAAATTAAAACTGAGTAAAAACAAGCAGGAAGCTTTAGACATTATCCGGCAGTTTTAGACGTGAAGTGTAGAGAGACGAACATAACCCTTAATGAACACCTACAAAGAACCTAAGGAAACGTAATGAAAAAGTTATCTATTCTTGCGGTATGCGGTGCGGGTTTAGGCAGCAGTTTTGCCTGTGAAATGAGTATTGAAGCCGCGCTGAAAGATTTAGGCGTGGAGGCGGATTTATCGCACTGCGATATTTCCAGCGCTACCTCATCCAGAGCCGACATTATTATGACCGGCGAAAACTTCAGATCACAGTTCCAGCATTACACCATCAGCGCCAATATTATTTACCTCAAACGCCTGGTGGATAAAAATGAAATAAAAACCAAGCTGACGCCTGTCCTTCAGGAAATGGGTCACCTGGCAATCTGATAATAATAACGTTTTGACTCACAGAACGTATAAATCTACAGAACAATTACCGTGAACTCTACAGGGGACACTTATGTCTTTCCTTCACTTTATTGTCAATGATGTATTAGGCCAGGCATCAATATTAATTTCGCTGATTGCCATGATTGGCCTGATTGCATTAAAGAAAAGTCCGGGGCAAGTTATTACCGGCACATTAAAAACGCTGCTCGGATTTCTGGTTTTACTTTCCGGCGCCAGTATTATTGTCAATGCGCTGACCTTCCTGGGCGAAATATTCCAGAAAGGTTTTCATATGCGCGGCGTGGTCACCGACGTCGGTTCAATCGCCGGTATCGCACAACAAACGCTCGGGCGGGAAACCGCATTAATTATGGTTCTGGCGTTTATCGTCAATATCCTGATTGCCCGTCTGACCCGCTTTAAATATATCTTCCTCACCGGTCAGGCGTCATTGTGGATGGCGACCGTCTGTTCCGTTATCGGCTATATGGGCGGCCTGCGCGGTGCGGAGCTGATCATTACCGGCGGCGTGATTGCCGGTGTGATGGCGGTCGGTATGCCGGTGCTGGCACAACCGATTGTGCGCAAAATTACCGGCTCTGATGACTTTGCGCTCGGCCATTTCTGTACTATCGGTTACATCGTGCAGGCTGGCGTGGCGAAAATCACCGGTAACGTCAACAAAAGCACCGAAGATCTCGAATTGCCGCAGGCACTCTCCTTCCTGCAAGACACCTATCTGTCGATGATGGTGGTGATGATCCCGATTTACCTGATCCCCGCCATCGCCGCCGGGCCGGAAGTCGTCGCGCCTTTCGCCAACAACGTTAACTATCTGGTCTACTCGTTCCTGCAATCCATTCAGTTTGTGGTCGGCGTTTACGTGCTGCTCTCCGGTGTACGCCTGCTGCTGGCGGAAATCGTGCCAGCATTCCGTGGCATCGCCCTGCGCATCGTGCCCAACGCCATTCCGGCGCTCGATTGCCCGGTGCTTTTCCCCTACGCACCGAACGCCGTCATCATCGGTTTTATTTCCACCACCATCGGTTCTGTCATCGGCATGTTCCTGTTTCCGAGTCTGGGGCTGGCGATGATTTTACCAGGCATGCTGACCAACTTCTTCGCGGGCGGCACGGCGGGTATTTTCGGTAATGCGGTGGGCGGACGGCGCGGCGCGATTATCGGCGGCATCTTCCACGGCCTGTTTATCACCCTGCTGCCTGCTCTTTTACTGCCGCTGCTCGGCAAGTTCGGTTTCTCGAACGTGACCTTCAGTGATTCGGACGTCATCAGCGTCGGGCTGGTATTCGGCCACATTCTCAACTTCTTTCACTAAGTGATCCGGAGGTTAAGGTTATGGACACACGCATTGAGCAAATTTTAGCGCAGCAACTGCCGCCACAGGATTCGGCGAAAGCGCTGAACGAACTGGGAAAACAGTTTCAGGAACAACAGGATCTGGACGCGGCCATTGCCTGCTGGGAACAAAGCATGGCCTGTTATGGCAAGCCGGGATTTGCACAGGCGCAATTGATGAAAGCTTATAACGTGCGGCGACGCCAGTGTTCGGAAGCCGGTGACGGTCAGGGGCTGGAGGTATATTCGGAGAAAATCGATGCGCTGATGCAAAAAAGTAAGGATGCCATCCGCTACGGTTTCTGAGGCAGAAAAAAGCCAGAACGAAGGTTCTGGCTTCTGCCATTTACTGATTCAGCGATTTCGTCCGTTGCGCAAAGCTCTTACGCAACTTTTGCAGTTTCGGTGGGATCACCGCCATGCAGTAGCGGTTCTGCTGCCCGGCACCTTCCCAGTAATTCTGGTGATAACCTTCCGCCACAAACACTTCGCCCAGCGGTTCGATACTGGTGACAACCGGATCATTATGGTCCTGCTGTGCGCGCAAAATTGCGGCTTCCGCTTCGTTTTTTTGCTGTTCACCGGCGGGGAATATCACCGAGCGATATTGCGTGCCGACATCATTTCCCTGACGGTTCAGCTGGGTTGGATCATGCGTGACGAAGTGAATATCCAGCAAATCGCCGTAACTGAGTTTCGCCGGGTCAAAACCGACCCGAATGGCTTCTGCGTGACCGGTTACGCCCGTGCAGACCTGCTCATACGTCGGGTTCGGGCGCGTGCCGCCCGTGTAAACACTTTCCACCGACTCCACGCCGATGACGTCTTTGAACACCGCTTCCGTACACCAGAAACAGCCGCCACCGAAGATAGCGTATTCGATTGTCATACAGACTCCTTGATTTAGGGGACAGAGAAATAATGGGGGCGGAACACGCAGAGATAAAGAGAAGATAATAAAAAATGCCGTATGAAATTCTTCAGTGCTGAAATTTATAATATTTTAGGCAAACTGATTTACCTTATAAAGAGTAGTGATTTTCCGTCTGATTGATCTGCATTTTTTTTCATGGCAGTATCGTTGCGATTGAAATACAGGAAATTCCCCCTATGAAAGACGTAATTGAAGGCTTCCTCAGATTCCAGAAAGAAGCGTTTCCGCAACGCTCTAAGTTATTCAAAGAACTCGCATTAAACCAAAATCCTAAGACTCTGTTTATATCCTGCTCTGACAGCCGGTTAGTGCCGGAATTAGTCACGCAGCGTGAACCGGGCGAACTGTTTGTTATCCGTAATGCCGGTAACATTGTGCCGCCATTCGGGCCGGAACCGGGCGGCGTTTCTGCCACCGTTGAGTACGCCGTAAAGGCGCTGGGCGTCAAAGATATCGTGATCTGCGGGCATTCCAACTGCGGCGCGATGGGCGCGATCGCCAACTGCACCTGCCTGGATCACATGCCTGCGGTAGCTCACTGGCTGCGTTATTCCGATGCGGCAAAAGCCATCAACGAAGCCACTGAACACGCCACACCGGAAGCGCGCGTCAACGGCATGGTGCATCAGAATGTGGTCGCACAGCTGAGCAACCTGCGCACGCATCCTTGCGTGGCGGTGGCATTAGCGAAAGGCGAAGTGACCCTGCACGGCTGGGTTTACGATATTGAATCAGGCTGTATCGAAGCATTTGATGCGAAGAGCGCCAGCTTTATTTCGCTGTCAGATAATCCGGAAGTCAGAGCCAGTTAATTAATTTTTCGCATACCGGAAAATTAATTATCATCCGGAATATTGTGGGTAATATTCCGGATGATAAATCAAAGCATCACCCCGTTCGTTATTTGAAATAATCCTTTCCAGAGCACTAAATCAGCGCCCGCTAAATCAACACTCATTATAATCTGAACGCGACACCCCCTTTTCACCAGAGTGAGAAAACCGATGCCCCTTACGCCGTTAAACCGTCTGGCCGATTTGCCTGCCGCGCAGTGGGATGCACTGGTGCCAGCGCAACAACCCTTCCTCAGCCATGCGTTTTTATCCACGCTCGAAGACAGTGGCAGCCTGGGGCCAAATTCCGGCTGGCGTGCGGAACATCTTCTGTGGGAGGAAAACGGCAAAATTCTGGCGGCCATTCCCGGCTATCGAAAACGCCATTCTTACGGAGAATACGTGTTTGATCAGGGCTGGGCGGATGCCTGCCAGCGCTCGGGCATTGCGTATTACCCCAAATGGCTGGGCGCCGTGCCGTTCAGCCCGGTGACCGGCGCACGGCTGCTGGGCGATGAGTCTGCTGCGGTCAGCCTGCTACAGGCATTACCGAATTATCTGCAAGAAAACGGCCTGACCGGCGCGCACATCAATTTTACTGACGTGCGCGCTAACCGGTTAATCGGGGCTGAACCCGTCTGGCAACACCGGCAGGGATTGCAATATCACTGGCATAACCGCGGTTATCGCGATTTTCAGGATTACCTCGATGCGCTCACGTCGCGCAAGCGTAAACAGTTTCGCAAAGAACGCGAACAGGTGGCATCACAGGGTATCGAATTTATCTGGAGGGAAGGCGCACAGGTTACTGAAGCGCAGTGGGATTTCGTCTACGCCTGCTACAGCAATACCTATCATATCCGTGGCCAGTCGCCCTACCTGACCCGCGATTTTTTCAGCCTGCTGGCAGAAAGAATGCCGGAGGCGATCCGCGTGGTGATGGCGCAGCAAAATGGCCGCGACGTGGCGATGGCGTTCAGCTTAATCAGTGGCGATACGTTTTATGGCCGCTACTGGGGCTGTCTGGCGGAGTTCGACCGGCTGCACTTCGAAACCTGTTTCTATCAGGGGATGGAATATGCGATTGCACACGGACTGGCGCGGTTCGATGCGGGCGCGCAGGGCGAACACAAACTGCTGCGCGGGTTTGAGCCGGTGATCACCGACTCATGGCACTATTTACGGCATCCGGGCCTGCGCGACGCCGTCGAAGATTTTCTGGTGGAAGAGCGTGCCGGTGTACAGCGCTGGGCCGATGAAGCCCGTGAAGTGCTGCCCTACCGGCACGTTCCGTCTTAAAGAAAGATTAATCCATCCCGACAAATCCACCGGTCTGATGCTGCCACAAACGGGCATACAGACCGCCGTGCGCCAGCAGCTCGGCGTGGCTTCCCGTCTCAACAATCTGCCCTTTTTCCAGCACCACCAGACGATCCATTTTAGCAATGGTCGATAACCGGTGCGCAATCGCAATCACCGTTTTACCGCCCATCAGCGTTTCCAGGCTTTCCTGAATCGCCGCTTCTACTTCTGAATCCAGTGCAGAAGTGGCTTCATCCATAATCAGGATCGGCGCATTTTTCAGTAACACGCGGGCAATGGCGATACGCTGACGCTGCCCGCCGGAAAGTTTCACGCCGCGCTCCCCGACGTGCGCATCCAACCCGGTTCGCCCCAGTGAATCATAAAGCTGCGGAATGAATTCATCGGCACGCGCCTGACGTATCGCCCGCTGCAATTCTTCATCCGTCGCGCCCGGCCTGCCGTACAGCAGATTGTCGCGAATCGAACGGTGCAGCAGCGAGGTATCCTGCGTGATCATACCGATTTGCGCACGCAGACTGCCCTGTGTGACATCGGCAATATTCTGCTCATCAATTAAAATCCGCCCGCCATCGATGTCGTAAAGCCGGAGCAAGAGGTTCACCAGCGTGGATTTCCCCGCGCCGGAAGGCCCGATCAGGCCGATCTTCTCACCGGGGCGGATCGCCAGATCCAGATCCCGGATCACCGGGCTGCCTTTTCCATAGTTGAAGTTCACGTGATCAAAACGGATCGCACCCCGATCAACTTTCAGCGCCGGAGCCTGCGGCTTATCCGTGACAGTCAGCGGCTGCGCGATGGTGTGCAGGCCATCCTGCACCGTACCGATATTCTCGAAAATGCCGTTCACCACCCACATAATCCAGCCGGACATATTCACGATACGAATCACCAGCCCCGTCGCCAGGGCAATAGCCCCGACGGTGATCAGCGATTGTGTCCACAGCCACAGCGCCAGCCCGGTGCTGGAAACAATCAGCAGACCGTTAAGCGTGGTAATCGCAAATGCCATGCCGGTTAACAGGCGACCAGCCAGCTGGGTTTTAATGGTTTGTTCCGTGATGGCTTCGCGTGCGTACTGCTGCTCCAGATCGGTATGCGCGAACAGTTTGAGCGTCGAAATATTGGTATAGCCGTCCACAATGCAGCCCATCAGTTTCGAACGGGCTTCGGACGATTCAACCGAACGCTGCTTCACGCGCGGAACGAAATACCACAGGCAGATTGCGTAACAGAAAATCCAGATAATCAGCGGGATCATCAGACGCCAGTCGGCTTGCGCAAACAGAAACAATGCGCTGGCAGCGTAAATCACCACGTGCCAGATGGCATCGACCATTTGTACCGCAGAATCGCGCAGCGAACTGCCGGTCTGCATGATGCGTTGGGCAATACGCCCGGCAAAATCGCTCTGGAAAAAGTTGAGGCTCTGTCTGAGGACATATTTGTGATTCTGCCAGCGGATCATGCTGGTCATGCCGGGCGTCAGCGTCTGATGAACCAGCAAATCATTCAGCCCGAAAAACACCGGCCGCATGATCATCGCCACCGCTGCCATCCACAGCAGTTCGCCCATATGGTCAGAGAAAAAACTGCCCGGCGGCGTGTCTTTGGTGAGATCAATAATCTGGCTGAGATAGCTGAACAGCGACACTTCAATCAGTGACGCCACCAGCCCGACGACCAGCAATACCGCAAAACTCGGCCAGACCTGACGCAGATAATAAAGATAAAAAGGCCAGACTTTACCCGGCGGCTCAGCCCCCGGTGCCTCCCGAAAAATGTCGATCATTCGCTCGAAACGGCGAAAAAGCATAGCATTCCCCCTCTGGAATTTCCCTGGCGACGTCGATCTTTCCCATGCCATTTCAACGCCGTAAAGGGGAAAGCTTAGTGCATTTCACCAATAACGTAGCGGCCTATTTCTTCAGCACCGCATCTTTTTGCAGCAGAGAAAGAATGAACGCCAGCACCATTACGCAGGCGGCAATCAGGTACACCGAGTGCAGCGCCGAGCCGAAAGCCTGCAAATAATCATCGCGGATGGCAGCCGGGAGTTCCTGCACCGCCTGTGCGCCCATCGAACGCGGAAGGACAGTGCCTTCCGGGATCCGCGCTATCAGCTGGTCACGCAGGACGTGGGTGAAAATCGCGCCAAACATCGCCACTCCGATGGAGCCGCCGATTGAACGGAACAGCGTGACGCCGGACGTCGCCACGCCCATCTGCTTCATCGATACCGAGTTTTGTACCGCCAGCACCAGCACCTGCATCACCATCCCAAGACCAAAACCGAGCACGCCGATGTAGAGATACAACATATGCACCGGCGTGCTGACTTTAAGACGGGCCAGTAACAACATGCCGGCGAAACTCAGCAGGGTACCGATAATCGGGAAGATGCGATAACGGCCGATGCGGCTGATCAGTCGTCCGCTGACAATCGAACTGACCAGCAACGCGCCCATCAGCGGCAACAGTTGCATGCCCGCTTCTGACGGTGACGAGCCTTTTACTACCTGCAAATACAGCGGCAGGAAGGTCATCGACCCCATCAGCGACATCCCGATAATAAAGCTGATGGCGCAGCTCAGCAGGAACGTGCGGTCGCGGAATAACCCGAGCGGAATAATCGGTTCTGCGGCCAGCGTTTCTTCATAGATGAATCCGCCGAGCGTAACGAGTCCGAACGCCAGAATGCACCACAGCTGCGGATCCGACCACTGATAGACCGTGCCACCTTCGCTGGTGAACAAAATAATGCAGGTCAGCGCCGCCGCCAGATAACCCGCGCCGAGGAAGTCAATTTCATGGCGAATACGCGCGGTCTGCGATTTCAGCGCCACGCCGATGACCAGCAGCGCGAAAATACCCAGCGGCAGGTTGATGTAGAAAATCCAGCGCCACGAAATATGCTCCACCAGAAAACCACCGATCAGCGGCCCGATGACTGTCGCCAGCCCGAATACGCCGCCGAAAAGGCCCTGATATTTCCCGCGTTCTGAAGGCGGGATCACATCGCCGACCGCGGCCATACTGACCACCATCAGCCCGCCGCCGCCCAGCCCCTGAAGCGCGCGCATCAGGATCAGCTGCGTCATGTTCTGCGCCAGTCCGCACAAAACCGACCCGAGCAGGAACACAATAATCGCGGTTTGCAGGACGATTTTGCGGCCAAGCAGATCGCCGAATTTACCGTACAGCGGTACGACAATGGTTGACGCCAGCAGGTAAGACGTCACCACCCACGAAAGCTGATCCAGCCCGCCCAGCTCGCTCACAATCGTCGGCAGCGCGGTGGAGACAATCGTCTGGTCGAGCGCGGCCAGCAGCATTACCAGCATCAGTGCGGAGAACAGCAGCTTTATCGACGGCTTCTGTTCTGCGACATCACTCTGCGCTGAATGTATAGTGGTCATGAATAGCTTCCTGACTTGTAATTAATTAACTGTATAATTAATATTGAAGCATCCACCCTATCCGGTCAATGGATCAAACCGCTTATGACAGACAGAAAAATCTCAGAAACGACAGGAACCGCACAAAAGGATCAAACGCCAGCACGCCGTCCGGGCCGCCCACGCAGCGCCAAAAAAGGTGCGGACAAGCGGGAATTGCTGCTGGATGCCGCTCTGAAACTGTTTGCCCAATACGGTATCGCCGAAACGCCGCTGAGCCAGATTGCCAAAGAAGCAGGCGTGACTACCGCCATGCTGCATTACTATTTTAATACCCGCGAGCAGCTGCTGGACGTCATGATTGACGAACGTTTTCAGCCGGTGCGCGCGGGGTTTACCGATATTTTTGAAACCCACGCCGACGATCCGCTGATGGCGATTACGCACATGGCGCAATGCATGATTGATGCCGCGGAAAAATACCCGTGGGTGGCGCCACTGTGGGTACGTGAAGTGATCAGCGAAAGTGGCATGCTGAAAAAGCGTATGGAAGAACGTAATGGCGACAAAAACCGCAAAGTCGTTCATGAATCGATAACACGCTGGCAGGCAGAAGGACGTTTGAACCCCGACCTGAATCCGGCGCTGCTGTTTATTTCATTGTTCGGCCTGACGCTGTTCCCGATGGCTTCCATGAAAATGAGAAAAGAAGGCGGCTCGCTGATTTCTCCCGACATGCTGCGCCAGCACGTCTCCCTGCTGCTCTTTAACGGGCTGGGGCCGCAGAAGCGGTAAGCGAAATTCTGGCAAGCACCGGGATAGCCGCGCAACTCTCTTAAATCCCTCTTTTTTGTAATGAAAAATACTGCGCAGACTCCTTTATGATGTAACGAAAATGTTGCTGTTACTCAGGGAATGCCGTTAAACATGAAGGGAATGCCGCCGCTGATCCTCGCTCTGCTTGCCAGTTCGTTAGTACTCACTATCGGACGCGGCGTCACGCTGCCTTTTATCACTATTTATCTGACTGAGCACTATCATCTGTTGCCGAAGAGCGTCGGGATTATTCTCGGGGCCAGTCTGGCGATCGGTATTCTCAGCAGTCTCTATGGCGGCTATCTGGTGGATAAATTCAATCACCGGACGCTCATCACCGTTTCCGTCAGCCTGTTTGGTTTGAGCTTTCTGCTGCTGCCGTTTCTGCCCAATGTGACCGGCGTTCTGCTGGTTCTGGCGTTGCTCAATGCCTCTTACGCCCTGCTCAGTATTACGCTCAAAGCCTGTATCGCCAGCTGGTTGCCGGTGGAAAAACGGGTTAAAGCCTTTTCGATGAACTACACGCTGGTGAACGTCGGCTGGGCGGTGGGATCTTCGCTGGGTGTCTGGCTGGCGGGTTTCAGCCCGATGCTGCCGTTCGTGATTTCCGGCATGCTGGCGCTGGGCACCGTGATTTCCCTGACCTGGGGACTGCGCAATATTCCGCACAAACCACCGCAGACCACGCCTGAACAAAAACCACTGCCCAAACCCAATCTGCGCCAGACACTGAGCATTCTCGCGCACGACCGCCGCTTGATTTACTTCACGCTGGGCAGCACCTTGGGGTCGATAGTGTTCGGGCAGTTCGCCGGTTATCTGTCGCAGTATCTGATTCTGGTTTCCAATGCAGCGTTTGCCTACAAAATTATCGGCGCCGTGATGATCACCAACGCCGTCATCGTGATCGCCTTTCAGTACGTTTTAAGCAGCCGGATGAAACAAAAAAGCCTGCTGAAATGGCTGCTGCTCGGCACTATTTTCTTCATCATCGGCCTGATTGGCTTCATGACGGCCGGGCAATCCGTGCTGTTCTGGATCATCGCGATGGCGATTTTCAGCTTTGGCGAGCTGATCGTTATTCCGGTCGAATACATGTTTATCGACTATATCGCGCCGGAAAACATGAAAGGCAGCTACTACGGCATGCAAAACCTGAGCAATCTTGGCGGCGCCATCAACCCGGTGATGTGCGGATTCCTGCTCAGTTACGCCGCGCCGCCGGTGATGTTTATTGCGCTGATTGCCGCTTCAGCGGGCGGGCTGGTGTTCTTCTGGATGGGCCACCGGCTGGCGTCGCGGACAGCATAAAAAAGCCCTGAACGTTTACACGGTCAGGGCTTTAAGGATCCCGAAACTTACTCTTCCAGCCCGCGGTTTTTCAGCATCGGCTCAATCGACGGTGCTTTGCCACGCCAGGTTTCATAGAGCTTTTCGAGGTCTTCGCTGTTACCGCGCGAGAGGATCTGGTCGCGGAATTTTTGACCATTTTCACGCGTCAGCCCGCCCTGCTCCGTAATGCCCGCAAAGGCATCATCGGCCAGCATTTCTGTCCACAGGTAGGCATAATATCCGGCGGCATAACCATTCCCCCAGATGTGCTGGAAATAGCTGGAACGGTAGCGCGGCGGCACATACGCCAGATTCACTTTGTCTTTCGCCAGCGATTCGGCTTCGAACTTATCCACATCCTGCTGCGGTTCCGTAGCGCTCAGGCTGTGCCAGTGCATGTCCAGAAGTGCAGCGGCCAGCAGCTCAGTCATGTCATAACCTTTATTAAACTTGCTGGCTTTCTCGATTTTGTCCTGCAAAGCCTGCGGCATGACTTCGCCGGTCTGATAATGCTTCGCGAAGTGAGTAAACACTTTCGGGTCACTCGCCCAGTGCTCGTTAAACTGGGACGGGAATTCGACGAAATCGCGCGGCGTTGCGGTGCCGGAAAGGCTCGGATATTGCTGGTCGGCAAACAGCCCGTGCAGCGTATGACCGAACTCGTGGAACATCGTGATCACGTCATCCCACGACAACAACGCCGGTTGCCCCGCCGCCGGTTTCTGGAAGTTAGCGACGTTATAAATCACCGGTTTGGTGCCGAGCAGTTTGGACTGATCGACGAAATTACTCATCCACGCGCCGCCGCCTTTATTATCGCGCTGATAATAATCGGCATAAAACAGCGCCATGGATTTACCGTCTTTATCGAACACTTCAAAAACCCGCACATCTGGGTTCCAGACGGGCAAATCTTTGCGCTCTTTAAACGTAATGCCGTACAGCAGATTCGCCGCATAGAACACGCCGTTTTCCAGCACATTATTCAGCTCGAAATAAGGTTTGATCTGCGCGTCATCAAGATCGTATTTCTCTTTGCGTACCTGCTGGGCGTAATGCTGCCAGTCCCAGGCCGCAACGCTGAATCCGCCCTTCTGTTTATCGATTTCTGACTGAATATCTTTCGCCTCACGCTCAGCGCGGGCGGTCGCGGCTGGCACAATTTTGTGCATGAAATCCAGCGCAGCCTGTGGCGTTTTCGCCATCTGGTCTTCCAGCTTCCACGCCGCATAGCTTGGGAAACCCAGCACCTGAGCCTGCTGCGCACGCACTTTTGCCAGTTTCGCAATCAGCTCACGGGTGTCATTCGCATCGCCCTTTTCGGCGCGATTAATGGAAGCTTCATAGAGCGCCTTGCGGGTATCGCGGTCATCCAGCGACTGCAATAACGGCTGCTGAGTGGTATTTTGCAGCACCAGTAGCCAGGCGTTATCCAGCTTGCGGTCTTTGGCCGCCTGCGCCGCCGCAGAAAGCTCGGCCTCGCTCAGCCCGGAAAGCTGCGCTTTGTCTTTCACCGTCAGCCCGCCCGCTTTGGTCGCCGCCAGTAATTTATTGGTAAATTGCGTACTGAGCGTCGCCGCCTGCTGGTTCAGCGCTTTGAGTTTGTCTTTACCGGCATCCGAAAGATTCGCACCTGCCAGCTCGAAATCTTTATACGTGACTTCAATCAGACGCTGCGATTCCGCATCCAGTTTCAGCGTATTGCGCTGGTCATACACCGTTTTCAGACGGGCAAACAATTTGCTGTTGAGGTGAATGCTGTCGTCCATCGCCGCCAGTTTTGGCGAGGTATCTTCATCAATTTTTTGTAGCGTATCGTTGGTATTCGCGCCAGTCATCGCGCCGAAAACGCTCTGAACACGCTGCAACGTGACGCCGGATTTTTCCAGCGCAACATAGGTATTTTCGAATGTCGGCGGTGAAGAGTCGTTGGCAATTTTATCGACTTCAGCCAGTTTCTGGCGGATTCCTTCAAGCAGCGCAGGTTCATAATCGCTGTCTTTATAGAGATTAAATTGCGGTGCCTGATATTCCAGCGGGCTGGGTTTCAGAAATGGATTATCTTTACTGATGGCATGGTTCATGACGGGCTCCTGCGTGGCGGGCTGCACGCTCTGCGCAGCGCCTGCAAACTGGCTCATGGCCAGACTGGTTGCCAAAAAGAGGTAGGACAAACGCATTTCAGTCTTCCTTATCTGATTAAGAGAAATTGCTCCGTTAAGCCATTGAGAATAGACCCCGGTCGCCGATCCGGCAAAAGAAGTGCGTAAGGAAATCGTGTGATGACAAGGGGTTTCAATATTTTCAGGGGAATTTTTCTGTCAGGATATTGCCCTTCGCAGCGCGTAAAAAAGGCAGGAAAACATCATGATTAAAGACCAGACTTTCACCGGCCAGCGCTTTGGTGTGAAACAATTCACCGGCGAAGCGCTGGAAAACTGCCGCTTTTACTGCTGCCATTTCGACAGCTGCGATTTATCAGAAACCGCTTTTACTGACTGTATGTTTTACGATGACGACGAACAAACCGGCTGCTCGTTCCAGCACGCAAAATTACAGGACGCCAGTTTTAAACACTGCGATCTGACAATGGCTGATTTCAAAAATATCCAGGCACTCGGCCTGGAGATCCGCGAAAGCAAAGCCACCGGCGCAGATTTCAGCGGCGCCAGCTTTATGAATATGATCACTACCCGTACCTGGTTTTGCAGCGCGTTCATGACCAAAAATAACTTCAGCTACGCCAACTTCAGCAAAGTCATTCTGGAGAAATGCGAGCTGTGGGAAAACCGCTGGACCGGCGCAAATGTGCAGGGCGCAAACTTCAGCGGCTCCGACCTTTCCGGCGGCGAATTCACCGAGTTCGACTGGAATAATGTGAACATCACCCACTGCGACCTGACAAACTCTGATCTGGGCGAATTAAACCTCCGTAAAGTTGACGTCGACGGCGTGAAAATCGACGACTGGCAGCAAAGTCATTTGCTGGAGAAGCTCGGGGTGATTGTGATTCATTCGACGTGAGAGTATTCCAAGTGACAGGGATTGAAATACGCATTATGGAAACCGAAAAGTGCGCTTCTCGCCCGTACGTCATCAGGATTTCACCGCAATATGCTATAACAGGCATTCGCATTAGCCACTAAATTAACCTCATGAAAGATAATAGTATTTACTCTCCTCAGGCGTCTGTGCCGGAAAAGTCACGGGTGCTGGGCTGGTCTGATTTATTCTCGCTGTGGTTCTCGCTTGGTATGGGTCTGATGGTATTGCAGGCGGGGGCGATTCTGGCACCCGGCCTCGGGCTGGCAGGATCGCTGGCAGCGATTGTGCTGGGTTCTGCCGTTGGCGTCGCACTGCTGGCACTGGTCGGGGTGACTGGCGGCCAGACGGGCATGTCATCTATGGCGTCTCTGAAACTGAGCCTTGGCAAACGCGGCGTGGCGTTGCCGGTGCTGTTCAATCTGATCCAGCTGATCGGCTGGGGGGCGTTCGAAATCGTCGTCATGCGCGATGCGGCCACTCTTCTGGCAAAACGGGCGTGGGGCGATGGCGGTTTGTGGGCCAATCCGACACTCTGGACATTTATCTTTGGCGCAATCGCCACGCTGCTGGCGGCAAGCGGACCTCTGGCATTTATCCGCGTGGTGCTGCGGCGCTGGGGCATCTGGTTATTGCTGGCGAGTTGCGCATGGCTTACCGGTTATTTGTTCCTGCATGCGGATTTATCCACGCTCTGGCACAAAGCGGGAGATGGTTCGATGCCGTTCGCGCTGGCCTGTGACATCGTGGTCTCGATGGCCTTTTCGTGGCTGCCGCTGGTGTCGGATTACACCCGTTTCGGCAAATCTGCACGACAGAATTTCTGGGGGACCGCCTGTGGATATTTTCTCGGCAGCGTATGGATGATGTCGCTCGGCGTCGCGTATACGCTGGCGTTTGTCAGCACATCGACCGATGCCAATGCGCTGCTGCTGGCACTTTCTGGCGTTGCGCTGGGTATTCCCCTGCTGCTCATTCTGGTGGATGAGCATGAAAATGCCTTTGCCGATATTCACTCGGCGGCGGTTTCTGCGGGTACTTCCGTACCCGTCGGAATCGGTAAGCTGACGCTTGGCATCGGCCTGTTGTGTACGCTGATTGCCTGGTCGGTGCCGCTGACGCAATACGAAAACTTCCTGCTGCTGATCGGTTCGGTCTTTGCGCCGTTGTTCGGCGTGGTGCTGACACAGCATTTTGTTCTGCGCCGTCAGACCAAAGAAAACCTGAACCTGCGTTCTGTCGCGGCCTGGTTTACGGGTATCGCGGTCTATCATCTGATGGCCAATCTGCTGCCTGACGTGGGGGCGACTATTCCGTCGCTGCTGGTGGCAGGGCTGGTGTGCTGGGGATTGGGGCGTAAAAGCTGAACTAAGAAAACCGCCCCTGAGGGCGGTTTTTTTGTGCCTGAAATTCAGCCCTTACTCACTCATTTCCTCTGCCCGAAAAAATCGTTGTACAGCATATAAAGATGCGCTGCGCTCCATGAGAAATTGGGTGCCCCCTGCTGCTGGCCGTTAAGCGGATTGTAGTTTTCGCGGATCGGGCCGTCAGTCATCAGCCCGTCGGCGTGATCGAAAAAGGCCTGCGCCATGGTAATGGCGTCATTGCGATAGCCGTATTGCTCCATGCCTTTCAGACCGAAATACAGCTGGTCAACCCAGACGCGGCCGCGCCAGTAAATATCAGCGCCGAACGCAGGATTGGTCAGTGCGGCGGTGCCGAGCGGCACATAGGTGTTAAATTCGCGCACATCTTTCATCACTTTCACCACGGCGTCGGCGTGTGCCTGCGTCGCTGCGCCGTTAAACAACGGTGACCAGCCTTCAGGCCCTTTACCGCGTTCGGCGATGGGTTTGCCGGCACAGCCGTTGGACAGCGGCTTGTCTTCAATCCGGATGTCGTAAAAGAAGCCGCTGCGGTCATCGAACATGCAGGTATTTATGTAATCCGCCAGTTTGCTGGCTTTTGTGCGGAAGTCTTGAGCGTCGGTTTTCTTACCCAGGATGTCAGCCATTTCAGCCAGGTACTTGTTGTCGCTGAACATGTAGCTGGCTTCATCGACCGACTCTTGCAGCAGGGAATATCCCAGCAACATTCCGTCATCCGAACGATTTTCGGCGAATTTGACCTGCCAGTCCTGCTTTTTACCGCCATTTTTAATGTATTTCGCCAGCTGATCCGCATCGATAAAACCGAAAGCCGCCGCATCGTCACGGCCTGACTCCCAGGAAGCGGCAACCTGCGCGGGGATTTCGATACTGTCGTATTTGCCGGATTTCACCACGCGGTCGTAGCTTTCCAGGCCGGATTCGGTCTGCTCTTTCTGCCCTTCCCTGACGGTAAACAGCATTTTCCCGTCAGCGGTATTGTGCGCTTTATCGCGCGTTGCGCCGTATTCCGGCACTCCGTTGTGGTTGTGATCGCGGTTGCGCAGCCACCAGTCGTGATAAGCGACCAGTTTCGGGTACATTTCTGCCAGCCACTGTTTATCGCCGGTCGTTTTATAGACCTCCATCACCGACCATGCCGCCAGACTCGGCTTGGTGTTGCGCTCATTCCAGTTGGTACCGTCGCCGCCACGTTCGGGGCCCGGGTTGTAGGCAATCAGGTCAGGCACAAAACCGGCATCCCACGGACGAACCGGGTCGCCGGGCTGGATCTGAAAGGCAAACACCGCACGAATATTGTTTTTCGCCACCTCAGGATTGAAATGCGCCATCGCATACGCCTGTTTCCAGGTGTCCCACGGCCAGGTCTGATTACCGGAGAACCAGCGCCCCGTGACCGAAGGCGTCACGGAATCAAATTTCATCGCACCCGCCGCACCGCGCCAGTTGCCGTTCAGGGTTTCGATCGCTTTCACCGCCACGCGCTCCTGCGCCGCCGTCGCGTGAGGATTGGTCAGCCCTTTATTGAGATAACCTTCCCAGCGCTTCTCCGAGGCAGCGAGATAGGTTTGCGGATGTGCCAGAATGTCGGCGATTTTCGGCTGTTCCCGCTGTACTTCGGCGGCAGTCAGCAAATGCGAATAGGTGGTGTAAATCGTGGTGGAACCGGCGATTTTGGCCTTCGCGGTAAACTGATGGCCTTGCGCGATAGTCTGCGCCGGCAGCGATTTATGGATCTGATATTCCGACTCACCGGACGTCATCAGGCTGGAAGCCGCACGCACCTTGCCGAAAGTCACTTTCAGGCCATAGGCGGTCGGGATGATTTTTCGGGTATAACCCGGGTACTCCTGTTCGATGGTTTTATCCGACTGCGGTTTTCCTTCCTGAGCATGAAGTTTTTCCAGCAGCTCGCCATCCCAGACCAGCTCCAGCGGCGTTTCGGTGGTGATTTTGGTTTCCAGCAGCGAGGTGCGGTTAGTGACAAACCGCAGCGTCAGAACGACATGGATTCCGGGCGCGGTCAGCGTCTGAATTAATGCGCCGGGAATGCTGTAAGCGGTCATGCTCATCGCGACTTTTTTGCCGTCTTTCAAGAGTGTCAGGCGGTCAAAATTATCCGCCATAAAGTTGATGTATTCTTCCGTCAGCAGCGCCGGACCGGGGAATCCGCCAGCCGCTTCCGCGCTGGCCGGTAATAAATGCCCGTGCCACGCACCGTCATCAAATAAAGGATTAAAACGCTGATGCTCGTCGAAATCATAATCGAGCATATATTGCGGCGCACCGGTGCGGTTAATCACATTTTTATATTCACCGGCGCGCAGGGTATTCGCGTTTTCGGCCAAAACGTTGCCGGAAATAAATAATGTTGCGGCAATAAATAAAGCAACAGGTTTAAGCTTGCTGACGGTTTTCATTATGATTTGCCCCAATAGAAATATTGCATAAGAAATATGGAATTGCTGGCACCGGTATTGTCGTTGCTCATATAGAATTTACTGTCCAGCGCCGTGGCGAACCGGCCACCGTAATATTCGTACCAGATACCGGCTTGTGCGTAGGATGTCGTGGTGTCCGATGCGTTATCTAAATGGTGTTCGGCGTAACTGTAGGCAGTGGAGAAATAGAGGCCGGATACCGCTTCAACCATGGCGCTGACCATCACGCCCGATTCGCTCCCCGGATGATTGCCGTCGCCTTTTCCGGTGTGATGCCAGACGCGCCCGGCCAGGTTTTTGCCCTGCAATCCGGCGAGAAATAATTGCCCGGTGCCGTCGGTAAGTTCGAGGCCGTTGAGCAGCGTCAGCCCTTCCGTCAGGTCATACTGCGTGTAGCCGTTGACCATCGCGCGGTATGTGTATTTATCTGAATAGCGGTCATATTTTCCGAAATGCAGCAACGCGGTACTTTCATTCACGCGGCTTTCCGGTGCGGCAGTCACGCTGTAGCGGAATTTTCCGGTGAGATTCTGGATTTTTGCCGCCTGCGTCAAATCGCGCGTATTGGGGATCACGTAACCGTATTCCGGCGTGAAATCGCCCCACCATTGCAGGTCGTCCAGCGAAGAATCGTTCCGCATACTGAGGATCATTTCGGTGCCGTTATCCGTGCGGTAACCGCCATAAAAACGGTTCAGACCGCCTTCAAATCCGCCCCAGCTGTGGTCCGGCACCCAGGCGTTTCCGTGATGATCGGCCTGCACCGTCCAGCCTTCGCCATAAATAAGCCCGAACCAGTTGCCGTGTTTTATTTCCAGACCGCCTTCGATATAGGTGCCGTCGCTGTATTTATGCTGGTCTTTACCGTTCAAATATACGCTGCCACCGCCGCCCATTTCGCCATAAAATCGGTAGGCAGTGTTATTGGCGCTTTGTGGTGTTATTTCCGGTGGCGGTAAAACATTATGTTCAGCGGGCACGACAGATTCCTGCGCCCATGAACTCATTGGCGAGGCGAATAATAAAATCATGAACATTTTGTGGAATGATATTTTCTTCATGGTATGCGCTTCACTTAAGGTGAGTATTTAGAATTCAGAGGAACTGAGCTAAAAAGTAAAAACGCAGTCTAGTAAATATTTTACTAAATTATACTTAAATATCGGTAAAGCGTTAACCCTGTCACATTGAGATTTTGGGGGCTTACGCATCCGGGGCTGGTGTACATAAGCCGCTGATCACATTAAGCTACGGCTTTGGTTTACCTGATTATGAGACGCTGATGGCTACTTTGAAGGAAATCGCTGAGGCCGCGAACGTATCCGTTGCGACGGTTTCACGTGTGCTAAATGACGACCCGAGCCTGAGCGTGAAAGCGCAAACCCGGCAGAAGATTTTAGAAGCGGCAGAACGCCTGGAATATAAACTGTCGCCGTCCAAACGTAACGCCACGCACCGGATGACCTTCGCCGCGCTTTTCACCTACCGGCAGGGGCTGGAAATCGACGATCCTTACTACCTTTCCATGCGCTATGGCATTGAAACACAGTGCGAAAAACTCGGCATCACCCTGATTTCCGGCTATGACTTCACCGGCGATAAACCACTGCCTGCCGCCGACGGTTTTCTGGTTATCGGCCAGCCGCAAACGGCGCTGCACACCCAGCTCAGTCAGCAGTCCAGCCCGGTGGTTTTCATTGATGGCGTGATGGAAGACGCACAGTTTGACTGCGTGAACGTCGATCTCTTTAAGATCAGCCAGAAAGTGATCGACTTCTTTATTGACCAGGGCTATTCACGGATCGGTTTTATCGGCGGGCGCGATCTCCCGGAATTTGCCGACCAGCGGGAACAGGCTTTTGTAGAATATGGCCGCCTTAAAAACGTCGTGCAGCCGCAGGATATTTACTACGGCGATTTCACCAGCCAGTCCGGCTACCAGTGCGCGAAGAAAATGTTGCAGGAGAATACGCCGTTTCCTCCGGCGCTGCTGATCGCCACCGACACCATAGCGTTGGGCGTTACCCGCGCGCTGCTGGAACACGGCGTGAAAATCCCGCAGCAAATCGCGCTGATCAGCGTCAACGACATCCCGACCGCGCGTTTTGTTTTTCCTTCTTTATCAACAGTTCGTATTCATTCCGAAACTATGGGCGCGCAGGCCGTTAACCTGCTGACCGAACGTCTGCGTGATGAACGCAACGTCCCGCTTTCCGTGTTTGTGCCCAGCTCTCTCCAGCTGCGCGACACCACCCGTCGCTAGAGTCCCCGGCCTTAAAAAGGATCATCAGTCGCAGTGAAAATTAACTGCATGATCCTTCTGCGTATTTTTTAATTTTTGTGATCCTCTGAACAATCGGTAAATGTTTTTAGTTATTTTTACTAAATATTTACTATCTTATTTCCCATAGAAACACGTCTCAGGAGAGTTCACGTGAATAATTGGGAAAACATCGACAAGCAGTCAGAAAACCGTTTACCGCCGCGTGCCAGCTTTTTCAGCTATGAAAATGCGCAGCAGGCACTGAGCTTTGACCGCGCGGCCAGTCAGCATTTTCAGTTGCTCAGCGGCCGCTGGCAGTTTCGTTATTTTGAGCACCCGGCTTTAGTCCCGGACGAATTTTATAATCAACCGATGGCAGAATGGGGCGATATCACCGTCCCCGGCATGTGGCAGATGGAAGGCCACGGCCAGTTGCAATACACCGATGAGGGTTTCCCCTTCCCAATCAACATTCCTTTTGTTCCAACCAATAACCCGACCGGCGCATACCAGCGGAAATTTCATCTCGATGCTGCGTGGGAAAATGCGCAAACCCTCATAAAATTCGACGGCGTCGAAACCTACTTTGAAGTGTATGTGAACGGCCATTACGTTGGGTTCAGCAAAGGCAGCCGCCTGTGCGCGGAGTTCGATATCAGCACCTTTGCAAAACCGGGTGAAAACCTGCTGTCGGTGCGCGTGTTGCAGTGGGCGGATTCGACCTATATCGAAGATCAGGATATGTGGTGGATGGCCGGAATTTTTCGCGATGTATATCTGACTGGCCGGGATCCTGTTCATCTCAACGATTTCACCGTGGTGACAGCGTTTGACGAGAACTACTGCGACGCCGTGCTTAACATTGATGCCGATCTGTGTAATTTGCACGAGCCAGTCAGCGGCTATCGTCTGCACGCGCAGTTATTCGACGATGGCATCTGTGTGGCGCAATTGTCAGCAGATAACCTGACTATTGGCGATAAAACGCGCTGTCGCCTGGATATTCCTGTCAGCCAGCCACGCCAGTGGAACGCCGAACATCCTGCGTTATATCAGTTGCTTTTGACACTGTACGACGAGGCGGGGAACGTGATTTCCGTGGTGCCGCAGCGCGTGGGTTTTCGGGATATCTGCGTGCGCGACGGGTTGTTTTACGTCAACGGGCGCTACCTCAAACTGCACGGCGTAAACCGTCACGATCACGATCATCGCAAAGGCCGCGCGGTCGATATGGCGCGGGTTGAGCGCGATATTATTCTGATGAAACAGCACAACATCAATTCGGTACGCACCGCGCATTACCCGAACGATCCGCGCTTTTATGAATTGTGCGACATCTACGGTTTATTCGTGATGGCCGAAACCGATCTGGAAAGCCACGGTTTCGCGAACGTCGGCGATCTGAGCCGCATTACCGACGATCCGCGCTGGGAACACGCCTATGTGGAACGTATCGGGCGTCACGTGATGGCGCAGAAAAATCACCCGTCCATCATTATATGGTCGCTCGGCAACGAATCCGGCTATGGCTGTAACATCCGCGCGATGGCTGCGCGCTGCAAAGCCCTTGATCCGACCCGTCTGGTTCACTACGAAGAAGACCGTGACGCAGAAGTCACCGACGTCATCAGCACCATGTATTCCCGTGTGCAAATGATGAATGCATTCGGCGAATACCCGCACGCCAAACCGCGCATCCTCTGTGAATACGCCCACGCAATGGGCAACGGCCCCGGCGGATTAGCGGAATATCAGGCCGTCATGAACCGCCATGCCAGCCTTCAGGGGCATTACATCTGGGAATGGTGCGATCATGGCCTGCTGGAAACCGGTGAAAACGGTCAGTCGCGTTACGCCTACGGCGGCGATTACGGCGATTATCCGAACAACTACAACTTCTGCATGGACGGCCTGATTTATCCGGATCAGACTCCCGGCCCCGGCCTGCGCGAATACAAACAGGTGTTGTGCCCGGTGGAAATCAGCCACGCCGGCAATACGCTGCGGGTCAAAAACCGTTACTGGTTCAGCTCACTGGAAGACATCACGCTGACGCTCACCGTGCAGGTAGCAGGTCGCTGTCTGGAAGACCGTCAAATCGCCCTGCCGCATCTGCAATCCGGCGAAAGCGAAACGGTTCCGCTGCCGGAATTCACCGACAACGGGCAGGAAACCTTCCTGAATATCCGCATCAGCAAAAACAGCCCGACCGCTTACAGCGAAGCAAATCATCCGCTCGGCCATTACCAGGTGCTGTTGCAGGCAGCTCAGCCGCTGGAAACTTTGCCTGACCTTAAAGCCACCGGAGCGCTGGTCTGCGACGAGCAAAAACATCAGTTGATCGTTCGCGGCGAAAACTTCCGTCTCGAATTTTCCCGTCTCGACGGCGAACTGAAATCCTGGCAGGCGGACGGCGTTGAGATCACCGGCCGCGCGCCGAAACTCAATTTCTTCAAGCCGGTTATCGACAATCATAAACAGGAGTTCGAAGGCATCTGGCAGCCCAACCATCTGCAAATCATGCAGCAACATTTCCGCTCACTGAGCTGGAAAAATCAAAATAGCGACGTAGTAATTGAAGTTCACAGCATCATTGCACCGCCGGTCTTTGATTTCGGGATGCGCTGCGTTTACCGCTGGCAGATAACGCCTCAGGGCGCGGTGAGCCTCGATTTATCCGGCACACCCTACGGTCATTTCGATGCAATTATCCCGAAGATCGGCCTCGATTTTGGCGTCAGCCGCCGCTTCACGCAGGTGGAATATTACGGGCGCGGACCGGGTGAAAACTATCCGGACAGCCGCCAGGCCAACCTGATCGGCCATTATCAGCAGCCGGTCAGCCGCTTATTTGAAAATTATCCGATGCCGCAGGACAACGGTAACCGGCAGGATATCCGCTGGCTGAGCCTTCGCGATGACGCGGGAAAAGGGATTTTCATTCAGCCACGCCGGCCGCTCAATTTCAGCCTGTGGCCGTACAGTTCGCAGATGCTGCAACAGGCGCAGCACATCGACGAACTCACGCAGGACAGCTGCCTGACGCTCAATCTCGATCACCAGATTATGGGGCTCGGCTCGAACTCGTGGGGCTCGGAAGTGCTCGATTCCTACCGCGTGTATTTCACGGCATTTCGCTACGGCTTCACGATGCTGCCATTCCGCCAGCAGGACAACGACAGCCTGAGTCTCGCGCAATTCAGCATCCAGCCGCAGGAGGCAAACTGATGATTATTCTCGGGTCTTTGGCTGAATTTCAGCAGCTTTATCATACAGGGAAAAAATGGCAGCGCTGTATGGAAGCCATTAATAATATTGAAAAAATCCACTCCGGCGTCTTTCACTCCATCGGGGATTCGCTGGTGTACCGGTTAGCGTCCGGCGCAGAGTTTCAGCGTGAAGAATTCGAAGGTCACCGCCGGTATTTCGACGTGCATTACTACCTCGAAGGCGCAGAAGAAATCGAGTTTGCTGCCAAATCTGCCCTGCATTGCATTTCGCCTTATGACGATGAAACGGATCGCGAATTTTTTAGCGGTCAGGGTGAAACGGTAAAGGTGAATAAAGGCCGCGTGGTCATTTTTGAAAACCACGAAGCCTGCCGGTTCAGGCCGGAAAAAGACGTCAAAAAAGTCATATTAAAAGTGACCGTCGAACAGAGTTATTTCGTTAATAAATAATAAAAAAACAAGAACCACTTACCCTACAAACATCGCAGTTGGAGAGTATTTATGGCCGGGTCCAGTCGAAATACCATAGGCAAATTTGGATTATTATCCATGACATTTGCCGCCGTGTTTAGCTTCAATAACGTCATCAACAATAACATCCAGTTAGGCATCGCCTCCGCTCCGGTATTTCTGGTGGCGACGATCATTTACTTTATTCCGTTCTGTCTGATCATCGCCGAGTTTGTCTCGCTGAATAAAAACTCGGAAGCCGGAGTTTACGCCTGGGTAAAAAGCGCACTCGGCGGACGCTGGGCATTTATGACCGCGTACACTTACTGGTTCGTGAATTTGTTCTTCTTCACGGCATTACTTCCGCGCGTCATTGCCTATGCGTCGTACGCTTTTTTAGGGCACGACTATATCTTTACGCCAATCACCACAGCAATTATCAGCATCTGTCTGTTCGCCTTCTCGACATTAATTTCCAACAGCGGCGCGAAATTACTCGGTCCGATGACGTCGGTAACATCCACATTAATGTTGCTGCTGACGTTCTCTTATATTGTGCTGGCAGGCGCGACATTAATGGGCGGCGTGGAACCGGCGAATCCGATTAACGTGGAGGCCATGACGCCGCACTTTAACTGGGCATTCTTAGGCATTATCGCGTGGATATTCCAGGCGGCAGGCGGAGCAGAATCCGTGGCGGTTTATGTGAATGACGTCAAAGGCGGCAGCCGGTCGTTTGTGAAAGTCATTATCATTTCCGGGCTGGTGATTGGCGTGCTTTATTCCATCGCGTCATTGTTGATTAACGTTTTTGTGGCACAGTCCGCACTGCATTTCACCGGCGGTACGGTACAGGTTTTTGAAGGATTATCGGCGCACTTTGGTTTACCGGCCGTCCTGATGAACCGTTTTGTCGGCGTGGTTTCTTTCACCGCCATGTTTGGATCACTGCTGATGTGGACGGCCGCGCCGGTTAAAATCTTCTTTACTGAAATTCCTAAGGGGATTTTTGGCGAGAAAACCATTCGTCTGAATAAACATGGCGTTCCGACACGTGCGGCGTGGATACAGTTTTTAATTGTCATCCCGCTGATGTTAATTCCAACGTTAGGCTCCAACAGCGTGCAGGAACTCATGAATACGCTGATCAACATGACTGCCGCAGCGTCCATGCTTCCGCCGCTGTTTATTATGCTGGCATACCTGAACCTGCGGCTGAAATACGACAACGTCGAACGCGATTTCAAAATGGGTTCCAGAATGCAGGGCATCACCATCGTCAGCACGCTGATTGTGATTTTCACCGTCGGATTTATCGCTTCAACCTTCCCGACCGGTGCCAGCATTATTACCATCGTGTTTTATAACGTCGGCGGGCTGGTACTTTTCCTCGGCTATGCGTGGTGGAAATACAACAAATATTCCAAAGGACTGGATGATAAAACGCGTTATCACGAAGACACGCCGCTGGCGAGAATAGTGCTGGAATCACAGAACGAAACGGCGCGTGTGAAAGCAGAAAATATCGCAAAACCATTGTCCGGCATGTAGATCGGAATTATGGGCATAAAAAAACCGCCTGTGAAAAAGGCGGTTTTTGTTTTTCTGAAATCCGAATTTACAGTGCGATATCCGCAGGCTTTTTCGGTTCTTCTTTGGCTTCGGCTTCAAGCGGGCGCAACTGAATCACTTCGGCAACCGGCGTCGTTTTCATTGACGGGGTTTCCAGTTCGAGAATGCGGCTGGTTTCCAGCAGCTCTTTCTCGGTCGCTTCCACGTTACCATTCAGTTTTGTGCCGTAGGATGGAATGATTTCGCGGAATTTCGCCTGCCATTCAGCACTGGCAGCCCGCTCTTTGAAGACCGTTTCCAGCAATTTCATCATGATAGGCGCTGCCGTGGACGCGCCCGGAGAGGCTCCCAGCAATGCCGCAATACTGCCGTCTTTCGCACTGACCACTTCCGTGCCCAGACGCAAAACGCCGCCGTGCTTGCCATCTTTTTTGATGACCTGCACACGTTGTCCGGCGACCCAGCGTTTCCAGTCTTTCTGCTCGGCCTGCGGGAAGAATTCCTTCAGTGCGGCATGACGGTCTTCATCGCTGAGCATCACCTGCCCGACCAGATATTTTACCAGGTCGAAGTTGCCCATGCCCACGTGAGTCATCGGCAACAGGTTGGAACTGTTCACACTGCCGAACAGATCCCACAGGGAGCCGTTTTTCAGGAACTTGCTGGAGAAGGTAGCAAACGGCCCGAACAGCAGAACCTGTTTGCCATCGATAATGCGGGTGTCGAGATGCGGAACGGACATCGGCGGCGCGCCCACGGCGGCTTTGCCGTATACCTTAGCCAGATGACGTTTCACAACGTCCTGATTTTCAGTCACCAGGAATTCACCGCCGACCGGGAAACCGCCGTATTCACGCGCTTCCGGGATGCCGGATTTTTGCAGCAATGTCAGCGATGCACCACCCGCGCCGATGAAAACGAATTTCGCATTCACGACGTGGTGTTTGTGACTGTGCTTCAGATCGGTAATGGTGACGCGCCAGGTCTTGTCGCGGTTGCGCTGGATATCGCGCACTTCCTGACCGTTTGCCAGCGTGAAGTTGGATTTTTTCTGTAACGCGTCCACCAGCTGACGGGTCACTTCACCGAAGTTAACGTCCGTGCCTGCCGTGGTGCGTGTCGCAGCGACTTTCTGATTCGGGTCACGGCCATCCATTACGGCCGGGATCCACTGTTTGATTTGTTCCGGGTCTTCCGAATATTCCATCCCGCGGAACAGGGTGCTTTGCTGAAGCGCAGCGAAGCGTTTGCGCAGGAAATCGATGTTTTCATCGCCCCAGACAAAGCTCATGTGCGGCACGCTGTTGATGAATGAGCGCGGGTTATTCAGCACGCCTTTCTGAACCTGATACGCCATGAACTGACGGGAAACCTGGAAGGCTTCGTTGATCGCCACGGCTTTCGTGATATCGACAGAGCCGTCGGGCATCAGCGGGGTGTAATTCATTTCTGCCAGCGCCGCATGACCGGTGCCCGCATTGTTCCAGCCGTTGGAGCTTTCCTGTGCCACGCTATCCATGCGTTCGATCATGTGGATCGACCAGTCCGGCTCGAGTTCCTGGAGATACGTCCCCAGCGTTGCACTCATAATTCCGCCGCCGACCAGCAATACATCAACGGATTTTTCGTCTTCTGCGGCCGCAGGCTCGCTGGCACCCAGTGAGTCACGGTTGAGAAGCATACCAAGTATCTTTCTCATGACGTCTGTTTCTCTAAATGTTCAGTTCTGTTTTGTTAAGACTATCGAACAAGAAATTAGCAAAAAAACACGCGGGATCGTTACTGAAACTTCATTTTTTCAAATGATGGCTACGAATATAACATTATCACTACAAAATTTAAAAAAGGATTTAACGTTTCAAAAAAACGGCAGCTGATGATGTGATCTCCCTCACAGCCCGCAGCCCGCAGCCCGCCAAGGTTTTTTCAAGGGTTGAAGAGCTTTTGGGGTTATGCCACGTAAACATTTGAAGTTCGGCAAAAGCTACATTAGCGATCAGCAGAAAGTCGGCAGTCTGGCCGGGAGGGGCTGCGGCCTACAGAACGTTTATGCCGACAAAAGGCTCGATTGAGCAGAGGCACAAGCCGAATGCCCAACGGTGAAGTGCGGAATAGAGTCAACCCAAATACCGTGTCTCGCCATCATGTCTTCCTGATTACGCAGGCCCGGGGAACAAGTCAGACACCAGCAAACGCATTGGGTAATAGTGCGACGGGATAATGCAGAAGACAGAAGTATTTCCGGAGCAAGCTCATAGTCAGGTAACATCACAGAAAAAAACAGGATGCTACCTGGTGCAACCTTGATGTGCCAAAACCACAAGTTGCTTGCTGTACTTGAAATCGGTGTGGATCATGCCCCCTGTATCTGCATTTATATGCTCAAGACTAAGGAGGAATTTTCTATCGTACAAGTATTATATAAGCGACTATAATAAAAGTATTTTGAATTTCATAAATTAAATTATTAACCAGCCATTTAACAACATATATTTGTCCAAATCTGTAACACCACCCACGCAAACTGGATTTCCCGTTGATTCCAGCATAGGGATAACAGAAAAATCGTCACCATAGGATGAAAATATTTTAGGGTCAGTATTAAATTTATTACAAGAATTTAATACTAAAAATACATCAAGCCATTATTTTGTACCAACAACCAGAAAACCTATAAAGGATGCAAAGAAAAGACCTTTTTCATTTTTGATAACTAACTCTTCCCACCAGGCCTGCTCAGCTTTAGAAAGATGAGCCATATCTTCTTGTCCCAAAATCATAGACCGTAATACGCCGAGTGTTAAATTCACACTGATGGCTTCAACGGATACATTAACGAGCCCATGATTCAAAAACCTTCCAAATAACTGGCGACCGCTCCAATTATTTTTAGCTTTATTAGATAGCCTCTCTACTATTTCTCTGGTAAGTTTTACATCTGAGTGATCAATTAATAGCCCATCAAAATCATGGTCGAAAATAGCAACTTTACCATTAGGCTTAACAACCCTAATAAGTTCTGACAATGTGGTATCAATGCTATCACAATGCATTAGTACTAACTTTGCACGAGCGGCATCAAATCTATTATCATCAAAATGAAGATGCTTACCGTCACCTTTTTCAAATCTAATACGAGACCCCTCTATTATCCGACTATTTGCTTCAGCAATCATAGCTTCACTTAAATCGACCCCGACGATCTCAGTTACGTCTGGATAAATTGACAGTAAATAGCGAACGTCATTCCCTGTCCCACACCCTAACTCAATAATGCTTTTATAATCCAGTGGCTCCAGCACTTCAGCTAATTTGCGATTAATTATTTCGTGATCAGGCAGACAATTTGCCTCATCCATAAAGTTAATAAACCACTTAGGATCATGTGTCATATCTACAGACGTAAATTTTCCTACAGAATCTATAGTATTTTTAACAGCTTTAGAAATAGCCATAATTGAATCCTTTCTGTTTTGAAATTAAAAAATGATAATACAATAACCAGACTATTGTTTTTTACTTCTTGAACGCTCTTCTTCCAGACGAAGATCTTGTGCTTTATAGTCAAGTGAAGCCCGTTTAACTGCTTCCTCCATTGACATTACTGGATGCAGATTTAAATGGTCAGATATATCCTTAACTCTTTTCTCTACACTACCACTTACAATATAGTATGGAGTTCCTATTTCATTTAATACTTCAATTAAACGCTTGTCGACCACATCGCGGAAATCAGTGTTCATGGGGCGATGACCGTCTTCTGTAATAGGTAACTCATGTGTAAGGTGGAAGAAAACGTCAAATGTATTTGCTACATGGAGTTTTATAGAACGACTAAATTCTTTTAACATTCTAGCAAAGAAGGAAGTATCATTTTCATACTTTGCATTATCTAAACTACCTACTGATGGATTGATTCCGTAAACTAACCTTGCTTCACCATACAACAACTCTTGTAAGGAAGACCCATCTGATACATAGTTATTACCCATTTTAATTTCCGATTTTAGTCGGCCTATATGGCGAGCAATCATTAGATGAAGAAACTCTTCAGGAGTTACTTCAGAGAGACGTTTACCAGGCATCAGTCCTGGCATGATTTCTCTTATGGCTTTTGAAAGAAGGCGGGGAACTCCTGTATAGTAAGCCAGCACCATCGCCGTAAAAGTTTTACCAGAAGAGTAAGTACCCGATATAGCAATTTTCATATTTTCACCCAGTATGTATTTATATCAAATTTTTATTGGAGGCAGAGCATGTGCAAATGTTATTTTGGCTTTTTTATTTCCAAGTGTTCCTAACACTTCGGCATTACGCCACTGCTTTCCATTTAATTCAATTATTTGACTTTTTGATATTAATGCTGTGACTTTATCATGATTTTTAATTTCTCCAGCATCTTCTGAAAAATGGGTTCTAATCATCCACAGCGTTGAGGTCTCACTGCGAGATAGTCCATCTAAAGAATATAGAAGGACTTGAGCAAGCTGTGCACAAGTAACAAATACATCTATATAGCTAACTTTTTCAGGAGTAATGGCTTGAGATTCTTCTTTACTAAGGATAAATTCGACCTGTGCGTCTGCCGTCAGATTAGCCATATCTAAACAAACTGCAGAAAGGGTATGTTTTTGTTCTTTATACCCGAGGCCATAGTAACGTTTTTTTATATTTGAATTATCCAAAATATTAATTTCTAACTTATTATTCTCCTTTCCGCAGGATGGGTGTTCAATTTGACAGACTGCCCGCATCAAACCTACTCGGCATTCATATGTAGATACTTTTCTTGAGGAATCATCAGCTTTTTCTACACTACGCCGTAACACAAGCGAAACAGGGATATCGTTCAGATCTTCCTGTGGTTTTGTACCAGCATGGATAGCAATCTCATTAACATGATTAGTATCCAGATCATCCATACTGAGACCTAAATGAAATGAAAGGTGTGTTTCTACCATTTGAATAGCAAGGACGAGCATATCAACAGTACTTAAATGCGGAGTAACATCCATACCTGCATTTTTAACTGACCAGTTCGACGGGTAAAAAAGTGAAACGGTTGCTTCTAAGCAACAATTATTTTCTCTTGGTTCAGGGAATGTCAGATTGGATACTTTATGCTCTGAACATCGGTAGCCTGAGGAAAAAAAACGATTCTCCGAGGGACCAAGTATTTCATCGACAGAAGAAAACTTTTTTTTAGAATTCATATCTTATCCTAATAGAAGTGACTTTTCATTTTTTGTAAATATATCAATAATATCGGAAATACAATGAATATCTGATAGTAATGAGTTACCCTCACCCAAAGGATCAAAACCAAATAGCATTTCCAACTCGATAAAAAGCATTGCGAGGCTTAAAGAATCAAGTCCAACCTCATCAAAATTAGCTTTAATATCTATATCCACTACGTCAACCGTTATCAATTCTGAGACTTTGTTGAGAACGCCATATTCAATTTTTTCTTGATTTAGCATATTAGACCTCCATCCACGACTATTGATTGACCTGTTATAAAGCTCCCATGCGGTGAGATAAGAAATGACAACACATTTAGGATGTCTTTAAGTTCTGCATATCTTCCCAGAGGGGTGCGTTTAGCAATTTTCTCACGATTAATATCAGATACATTCTCTGAAAGCTTCGAGTCAAAAAGACCTGGGACAATAGAATTAACACGAATATTTAGCTTCCCCATTTCTCCGGCGAGACTTCGTGTAAAACCATCAAGCCCAGCTTTAGTTGCAGAATACACAGCAGTTCCGCGATAACCTCGGATCGCTCCTACAGAGGAAATATTTATAATACTACCGCTGGTTTTCTGTTTAGCCATTACACGCACACATGCTCTGGTGAGTTTGATGGGGCCAAGTAAATTTACCAACACCATTTCATCAATAGCTTCAAGAGATGTACTTAAAAAAAGACCTTGATATAAAACAGCACTATTATTTACCAGAAGATTTATTCCACCAAACCGAACAACTACCGACTTTATGAAAATAGACAACTCCCTTGGGTCTTTTAAATCAAGTTCATACCAATAAAATTGGTCAGGATATTTATTCTGATATTGGGAAATAAACCCGTTCTCATGTCTGCTGAATGTTGCAACTTTCCACCCTTCCAAAATCAACTTTTCCACAATCGCTTTTCCAAGACCACGACTGCCGCCACTAACAATTGCAACTTGTGCAGAAATCATGTTCATACGGTTGTTCCAGACCTGATCATTTTAAACCGTTCTGAGTGGAGATCAGATTGGGTAACCTCAATGACAACAGGAATTTTAAAAGGAGCTAAGTGCGTCTTGCAATGCTCTCTCACTCGAACTTTAAACAACCCAATATCTTCGTATTCCACGAGCTGGAAAGTAGCACGTATTACATATCCAGTGATATGACTAGGATAGCCACTAACACGAACAGCAGCGATATTTGGCATTGTCAAAAGTACATTCTCAACTTCATTTGGATAAACTTTTTCGCCTCCGACATTGATTATTTCTGATTTACGACCGAGAATTTGAACATAATCCCCATCAACAATAACAACATCCTGCGTGTTAAAATAACCATCTGAATCGATAGGTGAATCAGCATTTAGATATCCAAGCATTGCCATATTAGATTTAACCCATAAAATGTTGTCCAATATTTTGTAATCAAATCCACTTCCCCCTAGTTTCATCCAAAGAGACCCATTACCCTTCGATTTCGTTGGCATAATCCCTAATTCCGTTAGACCATATGTCTGTTTTAAGCGTACATGAGGCATAGTTATTTTTATAATATCTAACGTACGCTGCGGCATGGGTTCTGTACCATATGTGATTAGCTCTAATGAACTGGTATTATATTTTTCACAAACGTCAGAGAGTAAAATCATGTTTAGGAAGGTTGGAGTCGTAGGCAGTACTTGCACACGATGATTTTGTATTGCTTCAAAAACTGTTCTGGGGTTTCGTTCCGTTACTGTAACGAGTACCCCTCCATTAGATAGTGTATGAAGTAAAGTATTTATTCCCCCAATGTGATCCAAACTCAGAAAGGCAAGAATTATCTGAGGTCTCTTATTATCGGGATAACGAGCAATCATCTTGTGCACGTCGAGCAAAGATGCTTTGGGGCTCCCTGTTGTTCCTGAACTAAAAAGGACCAGGCCAGCATGATCACTCTCTATAATCTGGTGATAGAGTGGATGTTGCTCTATAGAATGGTTCTGAGCTGCTATTCTCCGCTTTATACTATATGGCGGCAAATGTGTTTCAGTATTAATAAATACCGTCCATTCAACATGTGCTATCTCATAATAGTCAGTTCGTTCTCCTTTAGCGTTCGGAGATAGGGGGATAACAATCACTCCACGTAAAAATAGCGCGAGCATTGCTGTTACCATATCTAAGGAGTATGCACCTTCTAAAGCAGCAACCGAGCCTTGAGTTATACCATAGTTAGAAAATTCAGAATCCCATCGTTGAATACCATCAACAACATTTCGATACGTAAAACACTGGCCATTAATGATGAGGCATTTCGCGTCACCGAGTGTGTGCATAAATTCAATAAATTTCAGATTCATCGGAATCTCCTTTTCCATCCCAATTTGCGTGTCAAAGACAAAGGTTAATAATTAGTGCTGTCTAGTTCCCTATTTATCTATTCTAAAACAGAGAGTTCACGCTAATATAAATTCCTATTTTCAGGCATCACCCTTAAGGGTGATGCCTGAAAATAAAATTTAATAGATCTTGAAGGTGCATAGAAATTTTAGTTAGTTTCGAATAGCCATTTTTAATTAATTGCACACCCGTCATAATGGAATGTTGATAGCAATTCTTCTATGCAAGAGAGTGATATTTTTTAGGAATGAATTTCTAATGGATTTTTTTGCACCATCTTCTTCTAAGGTAGGAAAAATTTTGACATGAATAATTATTCAAAAAATAAATTACCCTGGTTTGGTTTATTGGCTTTGTCTATGGCTTGCTTTATCACAATGTTGACGGAAGCCATGCCTGCGGGGCTCTTGCTATGGATTAGCCAAGACTTTGGGATTTCTGCTAGTTACGGAGGCCAGCTGGTAACTGTTTATGCTGCGGGTTCATTGTTAAGTGCAATTCCATTGATTACTTTAACTCAAGGTATGCGTCGCAAACCTTTATTGTTACTGGCTATCTTTGGATTTGCGATCGTCAATATAATCACAGCATTTTCTACCAGCTATATGCTGACTCTAGTGGTACGTTTTTTTGGTGGTGTTTTTGCCGGATTAGTGTGGTCTTTAGCTGCTGGGTTTGCCATTCGCATGTCACCTCCTCATCTTGCCGGGCGTGCGATTGCAATTGCAATGCTGGGAACCCCCTTAGCCCTGACAATTGGTATACCCACAGGTTCATATCTTGCAGGATTAATAGGTTGGCGTACTGACTTTATAGTTATGAGTGCGCTTACTATGATTTTGTTTCTTTGGGTTATTATGTCAGTGCCAGATGCGGCAGGCCAAAAAAAACGTGAACACCTTTCTCTTTTTCAGGTAGCAAAAATGAAAGGTGTATCAGTTGTTTTATTTGTAACTCTACTATTCATTCTTGCCCATAATACAATTTTCACCTACATCGCATCATTTATTTCAAATATAGGGCTATCGGAACATATTGATTTAGTATTATTTATTTTCGGCATAGCCGCACTGGCAGGGGTCTGGGGTGCCGGTCTCACCGTTGACCGGTGGCCTAGAAAATCGATGATATTAAGCATTTTACTTTTTGCAGTATCAATCTTCGCATTAACGGTAACTAGTCAGAGCTGGTCAATATATGCGTCTATAGCCGTGTGGGGTTTCGCCTTCGGAGGCGCTCCAACACTTTTGCAAGCCGCATTAGTAAAGACCGCGAGTGATGCTATTGATGTTGCCCAATCAATGATGGTGACTATTTGGAATATTGCGATTGGTGGGGGAGGTATCCTGGGTGGGGCGCTCTTAATGAAAACAGGGGTGTTATCTCTGCCATATTTTGTCACAGGCCTCTTGATTATTGCTTTTTTTATTACATTTTTAGCGCGTAAACATGGTTTTACTGATAAAGTAGAATAAATAGTAAATCAATGTGATCGATTAGTGTGAAGGAACATGCTATGAAAATATACAGCCAACAGCCCAACAACTTATTAAGATAGGTATCAGATATGGAAAGTCGTGATATCTTTTCTTCAGTATTGCGTCCACTTTACGGAGTGGACGATACCCAATACTCAATTCAAAGAGTACTTAATAACATTAATGCTCTATTTTGTGTTTCATCTAGTTCCCTTTCATTACGAATAAGCAACACAAAAAAACCTGTAGATTTGATTTGTCATACCGGAGTTGATAGTTTTTTCTCTGATTTTTACCTTAAAAAAAGAAGCTATCATGATCCTATATCTGAAAGAGTCACCCGATACGAACTGGATACCGGATTTACTATGGCTGACCTATGTAATCAAGACCCTGAATGGGGCAAAGTTCATAGATCTTCTTTTCAGTCCTTTGGATATAAAGATGCACTACTTGTCAATTTTTACTCTCAAAATGGAGACCGGGGAATTCTAGCTGTACGAAGTGATCCTCGCCGTGGAGAATTTAAAGTGGCAGATTCTGATACCATATCTCAATTATCTCCGCTTCTCAGAACTGCGCTACATGTACATTTACAGTTATGTAATCAATCTCTAAATGAAACAGATGTACCTGATGCATTCAGTAATTCAGCAACTGCAATCATTAATATATCGAAGTCAGGCCGACTCATTAAAATGAATTCAGAAGGGCATGGAATACTCGTCAGAGAAGATGGCATATTGCTTCAGAAAAACCATATAAAAATGCAAGACAGCCATAGCCATTTTCAGTTTAAGAAATCGTTGGTGGATATTTTCACCGCAACCAATCAATACACAAAATTAATAAAAGTCCAGCGCGACAGGGATAGGTTTTATCTGGTTCGCATAGTGGCTAACAATTCAATATCGTCAAATGATCATAATGCCACATTAATTATATGTGACCCATTCCATAATGTTCGTAGTGAATCTATTTTATGTACGCTTTTTAATCTCACACTTCGGGAAGCCAACGTTGCTACCCATTTGGGGAATGGGAGTAAGCTTAGCGACATTGCGACCCAAAATGGGGTTTCAATTAACACAGTGAAAAGCCAACGTAATATTATATATGAGAAAATAGGCATTAGAAACCAAATCCAATTGGTGCGAATTGTCTGTTATCTGGAGATTATTGTGGAAACAGAGATTCAAACTCTTCATGAAAACAAATGGATATCATCTTCATTACATGATTCCATATTTCAAAACTAACCTTTGATAAATAAGTTACTTTTTTATTCCTTCACATTTTATCTAGGCGAAGGGTGCCAACCACTGAAGCCTCTGTAAGCACATCGGTCTTAGTTCCACGCATTTTTTATATTTCCGTATTTTCAGGAAAATGGTGGAAAGCAGAAACAAAAAAGGCGCGGTCTCCCGCGCCTTCAAAATCACTGCTTAATAAATTCGATCAGAGCGCGACGTCAGCGACGACTTTTTGCTCTTTTTTCGGTGCAGCATTTGTCTCGGCCGCCGGTGCAGGTTCAGCCGCTTTGGGTTGCGGGTTGTCCAGCATCAGAACGCGGCTGGTGTCGCCCAGTTCTTTCTCGGTGGCGGCGACGTTGCCGTTCAGCTCAGTGCCGTAAGAAGGGATGATTTCCTTCAGTTTCGCCTGCCATTCCGGCGTCGCAACTTTGTCTTTGAACACTTTTTCCATCAGGTGCAGCATGATCGGCGCCGCGGTAGACGCGCCCGGTGATGCGCCCAGCAGCGCGGTAATGCTGCCATCTTTGGAGCTGACTACTTCAGTGCCCAGACGCAGAACGCCGCCTTCTTTCTCATCTTTCTTGATGATCTGCACGCGCTGACCGGCTTCCCACAAACGCCAGTCTTCTTTCTTCGCATCCGGGAAGTATTCACGCAACGCATCGAAACGGTCTTCGTCGGACAACATCACCTGGCTGACCAGATATTTCACCAGATCAAAGTTGTCGATACCCACGTGGGTCATCGGCATGATGTTGGAGAAATTGACGCTGCCGAACAGATCCCACAGGGAACCGTTTTTCAGGAATTTGCTGGAGAAGGTCGCGAACGGCCCGAACAGCAGAACCTGTTTACCATCAAGAATACGGGTGTCGAGGTGCGGAACGGACATCGGCGGGGAGCCGACGGCAGCTTTACCGTACACTTTCGCCAGATGGCGTTTCACGATTTCCGGGTTCTCAGTCACCAGGAACTGGCCGCCAACCGGGAAGCCGCCGTAGTTATCCGCTTCAGGAATACCGGATTCCTGCAACAGGGTCAGGGACGCGCCGCCCGCACCGATAAAGACGAATTTCGCCTTGATGACGCTTTCTTTGCCGTCATTTTTCAGGTCAGCCACCGTCACGTTCCAGGTGTTATCCGGGTTACGTTTGATACCGCGCACTTCATGGCCGAGGCTCAGCGAGAAGTTGGGGTTTTTCTGTAGCGAGGCCACCAGCTGACGGGTGATTTCACCGAAGTTCACGTCGGTGCCGATCGGAATACGGGTCGCCGCGATTTTCTGTTTCGGGTCACGGCCTTCCATCACCAGCGGGATCCACTGTTTGATTTGCGCCGGGTCCTCTGAATATTCCATGCCGCGGAACAGCGTGCTTTGTTGCAGCGCCGCGAAGCGTTTACGCAGGAAATTGATGTTGTCATCGCCCCACACAAAGCTCATGTGCGGCGTGCTGTTGATGAAGGAACGCGGGTTGTGCAGAACGCCGTTCTGTACCTGATAAGTCCAGAACTGGCGGGAAATCTGGAAGGATTCATTGATTTCGACCGCTTTGGAAATGTCGATGCTGCCATCGGCTTTTTCCGGCGTGTAGTTCATTTCAGCCAGCGCAGAGTGCCCGGTACCGGCGTTGTTCCAGCCGTTGGAACTTTCGAGCGCCACACCGTCCAGACGCTCGACCATGTCGATTGACCAGTCCGGCTCTAATTCCTGAAGGTATGTCCCCAGCGTCGCGCTCATAATGCCGCCGCCGATCAGTAACACATCAACGGGCTTTTCATCTTCTGCGAACGCTGACTGGCTGAATGCAACCACGTTAAGGCAGAGGATCATGGCGAGTATCTTTCTCATGACGTCTGTTTCTCTGAATGTTTAGTTTTAGTTTTGCAGGTGAAAGCTATCCAGATTCCCTGGATAAACGAAATCAACAACCCGGTGCGGTGGGGAAATAAGCGATTATTTCCTCAGAGTCTGAAAGGACAATAATGGGGAGTAACGAAAACCGCGGTGAATAACGACAAATCAACCACACAAATGTTACCGAATACTCATATTATCGAGATTTCGTAAACAATTTAACATCGTCGTTACGTGCATTAAAAATAGTTTAATACTTTAAATAATTACATAAGTTAGTTTCGGAGAGAAACTACTCAGGTGAGATTAGCCCGCAAAGCCGCGGCCAGCGCGGCCATAACGGCTGCGGGACTGTGGCCGATCAGCATGAAGTTGTAACCCGCCTCGCGCCAGTAAACGACGTTCATTTTTTGCCGGATTTCACTTTCCTGCGCCGTATTATTCCGGTGTTCGCTGCGGGTAATGCACAGCGCCATCGGCCCGTAGCGCGCATCAAGGTAAGTGATCTGCGCAATATCGTAGTCGTCGTAATGCAAAATACGGGCGTTTTTCAGCTCAGCGCCCTGCACTTCCAGCGCTGCCGGGCTAAGCCCGATGCCCATCGTTTTATGTACCCGCGCCAGCTGAATTTGCTGTTGTTCAGCAGAGTCATTCACGTCCGCCAGTGTCTGCGCGGTGTACAGCGACATGTAATCCGCCACGCGATCACGCCAGTTGTCTTTGGAAGATTCACCGGAAAGCAGCGCGGAATAGCGTCCGGCGAGCAGCCCGACGGCCATAAAGCTGACCGACGCCGCCAGCAACGCACGGCGGCTGAATCCGCGCGAACGGGCAACCGGTGCATCCGGTATCGCGTCCAAAGCTGCCTGCAAACGCCCCACCGGCGCGTCCTGCAACATCGACCCGAACGCATCGTGGAAAGGCAAATTGCTGCGCGCCATCTGCTCCAGACGTCCGGCCAGCAGGTCGTCTGCGGCGAGCCGTGCATCAAACTGCGCCCGCTGATTTTCGCTCAGCCGGTTATCGAGGTAGGCGACCAGAACTTCATCGGAGAATGGCGCTGGCGGGATTTCGCGGGTCATTTTTTCTCTCCCTGTTGTGGCTGAGCGCCGGAACCGGTGTCTTTTGCCAGCGAAAGCCGGGCAGCCGCCAGACGGCTCATAATGGTGCCAATAGGCACTGACAGCGTCATTGCCGCTTCCTGATAGGTAAAACCTTCGACATACACCAGAAACACCGCGTTCCGCTGGGCTTCCGGCAGGGCATTCACCCGCTGCATCACCTGCGTATGCCAGCGCCGGTCTTCAAAAGAGAACGCATCGGCGGGCACGTCGGTTTCACTGACATCGACAAATCCCTGCCCCTGGCGGACGTGCTGCGCCCTGAGTTCGTTGACCCATATGGAATGCAGAATCGAAAAGAACCAGCGATCGGCACCGGCGCGATCAACCACCTGCGCGCAGCGTTCAAGTGCCCGCACGCAGGTCGATTGCACCAGATCATCTGCCACGTCCGGCTTGCGCGATAACACCATCGCGTAACGCCACAGACGCGCCAGACACTGACTCAGTTCATGACGTAAATCGGTGGGTGAAATTTAGCGTTTCCCCGTTTCAGGATTCAGGATGTCCGTCGATAGCCGCGCTCAGATCGCGATACTCTTCGCAGCCGGTGCCGCACAGGCCTCTGATGGTCGCCAGTTGCGCTTTCGCGAGATCAGGACGCCCTTTAATCATATAAGCCTCGCCGAGATATTCCCGGACTTTGGCGTAATTTGCGTCAATCGCAATCGATTTCTGATAATAGCGGATGCCTTCGTCGGTACGCCCGAGTTTGCGGGTGGCGTAGCCGCGATAGTTCCAGGCTTCTTTGGTGTTCGGGTCTTTCAGCGTGTCGAGCACCGTCAGCGCTTCCTGATACCGGCCCGATTTCGCCAGATGGTAGGCGTACTGGGTTTTGTCCTGATCGGAAATCATGCCGCCTTTATCCACCATGCAGCTTTTGGTTTTGCTGTCGTAGATTTGCCCTTTCGGGCAGTCCGGCGTTTTTTTCTCATCAGAATCATCACCCATCGCGTGCGCGGCGACACTGAACATCAGCAAATTACCCGCCAGACACACCACCGACAACGCCTGAATCACTGTTTTTGTCTTCATAGTTTTTGTCTTCCTGTAGGGGAGAGATTATTTACGGGCGGCTGACGCGGCCCGGCAGCATGCGGCGCAAAATGCCGTCGCGGAGAACGTAGTGATGGAACAGTGCGGCCAGCGCATGTACGCCCGCCAAAACAATCAGCGCCCAGGCCACATTGTTGTGTAACGTGCCGAAGGTTCGGGTCATCACACTGTCGAAATTGAAAACGTCAGGAATGGGGAAAAGCCCGAAGAAGTAGAAAGGCTCGGCCTGAGACCAGCGGAACAAAAAGCCCAGCACGATCTGCGTGACCAGCAAAATGTAGAGCGCCAGATGGGTCAGATGCGCCGCCGCTTTCATCATCACCGGCATGGCGACAGGTTCCTGTTTGCTGCGCCCGGTGCTGACCGTAAACAGACGCCAGAGCAAACGCCCGAGGATAATCGCCGCCAGTAAAATCCCGACAGAAATATGCACGGATTGCAGCCCTTTGCGCAGCGGCGTGCCGCGCTCAAGCACTTCCCAGATATGCGCGCTGGCAAACAGAAAAATGACGCACAGCGCCGTCAGCCAGTGCAGAAGAATGGTCAGCCCGTCGTAACGGTGGCGGGAAACAGAAGTGGAAGTTTGCATAAAAAACGGTGCCCGTAAGTGTTCGATATGAGGTAAACACCTGAGCACCGCTTTTTATTCGGTATGAGGGAAAAATAATTTTCAGAAATCGTTAAACGCTGGTCGTCCGGTTGCGTCCGTTGGTTTTGGACTGATACAGCGCACTGTCGGCCACAATGATATTTTCCTGCCAACTTTTGTCTGGCTGGTAGTTCGCCACGCCCAGCGATACGGTGATCTTGAAGGGTTCGCCGTCGGCGTTGGTAAAGACCGTGCTTTCGACCGCGCGGCGGATACGCTCACAGCATTTCACGCATTCGTACGTGTTGCCGCTGGCAATCAGAATCACAAATTCTTCGCCGCCAAAACGCGCCAGAACGTCGTCTTTTCGCAGCATCATCCGCGCCACATTCGCCACGCGCACCAGCACGTCATCGCCGATCGCATGCCCGTAGGTATCGTTCACTTTCTTGAAGAAATCGATATCCAGCATCGCCAGTCCGAATCCGCTGTGGTTTTTCTGCACCGCTTTCAGGTGTTCTTCCAGCCCCATACGGTTAAAGGTTTTGGTGAGGAAATCCATCGACGAGTTTTCTTTCTCGCGGAAGAACGCGCGCACGTAGCGGAATTTACCTCCCAGCCCGTGGTAACAGATAAACATGCAAAAAAGCGTGACCAGCTGGTAGCCAAGTGAACTCCAGATAATTGCCCAGGAATTCAGATAAGGGGCCGAGACAATCAGCCGGATCACGAGGACTATCGACGTCGCGATAGCGAAGGTGCGGATGTTGTTGTCGCGCCATGGCCGGAAATAGCAGATGCCCGCAATCATCACCGCGACAAACAGGTTATCGATAGTGAACATTCCGGTGAGGAAGAATTTCAGCATAAACCCACAGAGCACGCTGAACCAGCCGACGTAGAACACGCAAATCACCAGCGGGATCATCTCAAAGCTGTAATACACCGTGCCGCTGAGTCGGAACAAATCGCGATCCAGAAAAGCCGCCACGGCGCCGCAGAGCACTCCGAACAACACACGCTTGTAGAGCGGGGAGTTAGGCCCGAGCGGGCCGTCGCTGCTGAGGAAAAAATAGAAAAACACCAGGCTGGCGTAAGTCACGCAAATATTAATGTAAAGCGCATCCAGCGACTTGATCACTTGTTCCATACAACTCCTGAAACCCGTTGCGAACCGGACAACAAAAAATCCGTGACAAGGGCGGAAAATAACCTTCGATAGTGTGAAAGATAGCCTATATATAAAGTGAAGACGGCAGCAACTCCGGCCTGTCTTCGGCGGAATTTCATCTTAAGCCGGAGAAAATACCCGTTATTACACATTAAAGTTTTGTTTTGAATAACCGATATCCGTAATAGGCACTTTTTATTTCGAGGGCTGTACGAACATATTGTGATCATTGCATATAGAGGTGTGGCAGGTGAGCGAAGTATCCCGAGAGTCGTTTGCTAAGCGGAACACGCTGGCAATCTTGTCCGTACTGCGTGACTTGAAGAAGAACCAGACGCTGGTCATGGTCAGTCACGCCCGCGGGCAATTTATCAGTAAAATTTTGGACGTTGATTCTGACAACCATCAGTTTTTGTTCGATCTGGGCAGCTCAGATTATGAAAACGGTCTGGCGATCAATGCCGGGACGCTGAACTTTGTCGCGGAACCTGCCGGTGCGAAAGTGGAATTTGCCTGCGGTCAGGTACGTCAGGTGACGTACGAAGGTTTGCCGACGTTTACCTGCGACATTCCCCCCGTTCTGTATTTTATCCAGCGCCGCGAGTATTTCCGCGTGAACGTTCCCTGGCTGCCGGATTACCGTTGCAGCGGAAAGCTGCCGGATGCCTCAGAGTTTGCCTGGCGCGTGCGCGATATTTCCCTCGGCGGTCTTGGTCTGGAAATTGACGGCACAACGCCACCGGAAATGGCTTCCGGCGCGGTGCTGAAAGATTCGCTGATTCAGCTGGCGGAACTCGGCTCGTTCAAGCTGGATTTGCAATATATCGGCTCGATGCCGCGTAAATCTGTCAGCAACAAAGGCGAAACGGTCAGCACGCAGCGGCTGAGTTTTAAGTTTCCGCATTTGTCGCCCGCGCAGGAACGTGACCTGCAACGGGCGATTTTCGAGCTGGAAAAACAGCAACATCTCAAAGCCAGACGTTTCCAGGAAAGTTAACGTTCAGATCTGAGAGAAACGGCTCAGATAAACATTCCGCCCGACGCTTCTACGCGCTGGGCGTTCATCCAGCCAGCTTCATCGCTGAGCATCAGCGCCACCATCCCGCCGATATCATCCGGCAAACCGGCACGCCCGAGTGCGGTGTTCGCGGAGACAATCTGGTTCACCTGCGGATTGTCACGCACCATTCCGCCGCTGAAATCCGTTTCAATCGCTCCCGGTGCCAGAACGTTGGCGGTGATACCGCGCGCGCCCAGCTCTTTCGCCTGATACCGCGTCAGCACTTCGATTGCGCCTTTCATGATGGCGTAAGCCGAAGAGCCCGGCAGCGCAAACCGCGCCAGACCGCTGGAAATATTCAGAATACGGCCACCGTCGGCCATCAGCGGCAACAGTTTTTGCGTGAGGAAGAACGGCCCTTTCAGATGGACATTCATCATCAGGTCAAACTGTTCTTCGGTGGTGTCAGTGAACGCTTCATGCAGCCCTACGCCCGCATTGTTGACCAGAAAATCAAAAGTTTCGCGCTGCCAGACCTGCTGAAGCTGCGTTTTCACATCAGCCACAAACGCATTAAACGAACCGGTTTCGCCGGTATTGAGCGCTAAAGCCACCGCCTTTCCACCTGAGGCTTCCACGTTCTGCACCACGGCTTTCGCCGCGTCGATCTGACTGTGGTAAGTGAAAATGACGTCTACCCCCTTTTTCGCCAATTTTTCAATGGCATTCCGGCCTAAACCACGGCTTCCGCCGGTTACGATAGCGATTTTACGATTCATTTCAGACCTCATTGGCATTTGGTAGGTTTTCGTTGTTTAAAACACAGCCTATTGGACTCCTCTGTAATGATAAATAGTCCATAATGAGTTTCACTGTCTCAAAACCAACAACAATCGGGCAAAATGTGGATAAAATTCAATCAATGAAGGTTTTCGTTCGCGTCGCGGAATTGAGCAATTTTACCCGCGCCGCCGAAAGTCTGGGATTACCCAAAGGCAGCGTGTCGCGGCTGGTCCAGCAACTGGAAATCCGCATGTCCGCCCGTTTGCTGCACCGTTCCACGCGCCGCGTTCAGCTTACGCAGGACGGTCAGGTGTTTTATCAGCGCTGCAAAGAACTGCTTTCGAGCATGGACGAACTCGAATCGATGTTTCAGTCGAACCCGGCGAGCATCAGCGGGCGGCTGCGCGTGGATATGTCAGTCGGCATGGCGACGCATCTGGTGTTGCCGCGTCTGGCGGAGTTTCTGAACCGCTATCCGGCGCTGGAAATCGAACTGAGCAGTACCGATCACCGTGTGGATGTGGTGCGCGAAGGGTTTGACTGCGTGGTGCGCAGCGGCACGTTGAAGGATTCCGGCCTGATCGCCCGCCCGCTGGGGCATCTGAGCGTGATTAACTGCGCAAGCCCCGGTTATCTGCAACGCTACGGCACGCCGGATCATCCCGATCAGCTGGCGCAGCACGCGATGGTGCATTACGAACAAACGCTCGGCAGCCATACGTCTGCGTTTGAATATCTCGACGGCAAGCAGGTGAGAACCGTCAAAAGCGGCGGTGCGGTGACGGTCAACAGCACGGAAACCTATGTTTCAGCCTGCGTGGCCGGTCTGGGGATTATTCAGGCGCCGCTGATTGGCGTTCGTAACGCGCTGGCGGGTGGCCAGCTGGTGAGTATTTTGCCGCAGTTCCGTGCGCCGCCGATGCCCGTGACGCTGGTTTATCCGCACCGCCTGAACCTTTCGCGGCGCGTCAAAGTCTTCATGGACTGGCTGACAGATATAACCCAAACGTTCATTGCCTGAGCGGTTAAACCCGCCAGACATCACCCGGACGGCTCAGGCGTCTATACTTAAGGCTGGATGCACTTTTAAGGACAACATGGATCAATGCCCATTATTTCTAAGCAAGAACCGGTAAAACAGGAAACACCCGCCCCGCTGATTAACATCAAAACCGGCAATTCGACGGTGGATAAAAACATCGGCAGATTCTCACGGCTGGTGGAATACGTTCAGTCCTGGGGCTGGGTCGCGCATTTGCTGCGGGCCACGGAACGTTTCAACGATCGTCTGGGCAGCCAGTTTGGTGCGGCGATCACCTATTTCTCTTTCCTCTCGCTGATCCCGATTCTGATGGTTTCCTTCGCCGCCGTGGGTTTCGTGCTGGCGTCCAATCCGGATCTGCTGGCCGGTCTCATCAATAAAATCGTGAACAGCATCAGCGACCCGAATCTGGCGAATACGCTGAAAAGCACGGTCAATACGGCCATTCAGCAACGCACCGCCGTCGGGTTATCCGGCCTGCTGATTGCGCTGTACTCCGGCATCAGCTGGATGGGAAATCTGCGCGAGGCGATCCGCGCGCAGTCGCGTGACGTCTGGGAACGCAATCCGCAGGATCAGGAGAAGATTTACCGCCGCTACATTCGCGATTTTATTTCGCTGACCGGGCTGGTGCTGGCGCTGATCATCACGCTGTCGCTGACGTCTATTGCCGGTGCGGCGCAAAAAACCATTGTGGATGCGCTGGGGCTCGGCGGTATCGAGTGGCTGAGACCGGTGATGACCAGTATTGCGCTGGTAATTTCCATTGCGGCCAACTATCTGCTGTTCCTGTGGATTTTCTGGATGTTGCCGCGCCATAAACCGCGCAAGAAAGCCCTGCTGCGCGGCACGCTGCTGGCGGCGATTGGCTTTGAGGTGATTAAATTCGTGATGACCATGACACTGCCGAAACTGGCCACCTCGCCTTCCGGCGCGGCGTTCGGGTCGGTCATTGGCCTGATGGCGTTCTTCTATTTCTTCGCCCGCCTGACGTTGTTTGTCGCCGCGTGGATTGCCACCGCGAAATACAAAGATGACCCGGTAATGCCCGATCATGGGAAAAAAGGCGCAAAAACGGCCAAAACGACATCGGGAAACGACAGCGAATACACGCCTGACGACCTCATCGTGCCAGATGAAATGCATATAACCGCCGTTAACTCTGGAAAAGAAGTCAAAAAGCAGTGAATAACACCAGATAGCACTTCTCACTGCCCTTAAAACCAGAATAACTGACTAATGGCCGTACTTTTATTTCACGGTTTTGCAGTCAGTTACTCTGAATTTGTTCCATTGAGCAAACTTATGATTTGCAAACGGGCAACGCCAAAAAAGATTCCCCCGATCCCGCCCGAAATGCCGTTTTTAGGCATTTCTCCCTCGTTGAAAACCCGTCTGGCTGTGCATAAGATGCCCTTTCACCACACATTTATTTACAAACCCTCTATTTCATCAACAACAAATAAGAAACACTTATGCAAGCCTCCATCGCTCAAGAATTAGAAGCTGACGCCAACCTGGTGAATCAGAACTCACGCGGAAAAGTCATCGTTGCGTCGCTGATCGGGACGGCCATCGAGTTTTTCGACTTTTACATTTATGCCACCGCTGCGGTGATCGTGTTCCCGCACATCTTCTTCCCGCAGGGCGACCCGACGGCCGCCACGCTACAGTCGCTCGCCACATTCGCTATCGCCTTTATTGCGCGTCCGATTGGCTCCGCGCTGTTCGGGCATTTCGGCGACCGCGTAGGGCGTAAAGTGACGCTCGTGGCGTCCCTCCTGACCATGGGTGTTTCCACCGTTGTCATTGGCCTGCTGCCGACTTACGCGACGATTGGCGTTTTCGCACCAATGCTGCTGGCGCTGGCGCGTTTTGGTCAGGGTCTCGGTCTGGGCGGCGAATGGGGCGGCGCGGCATTGCTCGCAACGGAGAATGCGCCACCGAAAAAACGCGCGCTGTACGGTTCTTTCCCGCAGCTTGGCGCGCCGATTGGCTTCTTCTTCGCTAACGGGATGTTCCTGCTGTTGTCCTGGCTGCTGACCGACGAACAGTTTATTTCCTGGGGCTGGCGCGTGCCGTTCCTGCTTTCTGCGGTGCTGGTGCTGGTTGGCCTTTACGTGCGTGTTTCCCTTCACGAAACGCCGGTCTTCGCTAAAATTGCCAAAGCCGGTAAACAGGTAAAAGTGCCGATTGGCACGCTGTTCACCAAATACAAAAAAGCGACCCTGCTCGGCACGTTCATCATGGTGGCAACGTATACGCTGTTCTACATCATGACCGTGTATTCACTGGGTTACGGCACGGCAGCTCAGCCCGCGGGCCTGGGCATTCCGCGTAATGAATTCCTGCTGATGCTGATGATTGGCGTGGTCGGTTTCGGCGTAATGGTACCGATTGCCGGTCAGCTGGCGGATAAATTTGGGCGTCGCAAAACGATGATCTGCATTACCTTGCTGATGATTGTTTTCGCACTGTGCTTCCCGACCATTCTCGGTTCAGGCTCGCAGGCGCTGGTGATGGTCTTCCTGCTGTGCGGTTTTATGGTGATGGGGCTGACGTTTGGTCCGATGGGCGCGCTGCTGCCTGAACTGTTCCCGACAGAAGTCCGCTACACCGGCGCATCCTTCTCCTATAATGTGTCTTCGATACTGGGTGCGTCCGTCGCGCCGTACATCGCCACCTGGCTGGCAACTCATTACGGGTTGTTCTATGTGGGCGTTTATCTGGCCTTTATGGCAACGCTGACGCTGATCGCGCTGCTGCTGTCCAAAGAAACTGCCCATCAGTCGCTGTAACTGATCCGGACACCGTGCCAGGTTTTTCGCCTGGCACGGTGCCTTCTGCGAAGGTTTCTTATGCGTTTACGACGATTAGTTTTGCCTGCCCTGCTCCTGCTTATCATCATTGCCGCCGCTTTCTGGTATTTCTGGCCCCACTCTTCCAATCCTAACGCCTTGTGGAACATCATCAGCAAAAAATGCGTGCCGAATCAGCGCAGCACGGGCAAACCCGATCCCTGCGCGCAGGTGGATGAACAACACGGATTTGTGGTGCTGAAGGATCTGAACGGGCCATTGCAGTATTTACTGATGCCCAGCGCGCGGATCACCGGTATGGAAAGCCCGGCGCTGCTGGAGCCGGAAACGCCGAACTTTTTCAATCAGGCCTGGAATGCGCGGCATTTTATGGCGGATAAATACGGCAAACCGATTGATGACAGCAATATCTCGCTGGCGATTAATTCACAATACGGACGCTCGCAGAATCAGCTGCACATCCATATTTCCTGTCTGTTGCCGCAGGTAAAAACTACGCTGGCCAGAGAGGGCGCGCAGATGGGATACAACTGGCAGGAACTGCCGGACAAACTGCTGGGCCACACGTACCTGGCGCGTAAAGTGACGCCCGCCGAGCTCAATGAGAAAGGCGCGTTCAGAATTCTGGCGCAAGGCGTGCCGGACGCAGATAAAAAAATGGGCCACTTCGGCATGGCGATGGTCAGCCTGCCGGGCGGCGACTTCCTGCTGCTCGCCAGCGAGCGCGATTTACTCAAACTCAACAACGCCTCGACCGAAGAAATCCAGGATCATAGCTGCGCAGTACTGGATCCGGTGCCCCGGTGAAATCAGCTCCTCCCTTTCGCCGGGAGGAGCGTATCAATCACTTCTCTTTCATCTGCTGCAATATCGGACCGCACTGGTTTTCTTCGTTGTCGCTTGGGGAAATCAGTGCGAGCAATGCAGCGGCCGGGGCGACGACCGCGCCGAGCGCGACGGCAGCAGCGCCACGGGCGATCAGCGGGCCGGGTTTTACACCGGCGTCCGGATTTTTATACGTGCCGCGGACATACAGCGGTGAACGCAGCGTCAGAATACGCACGCCCTTGCTTTCGGGGTTGATCGACAAATCCAGACGTTCCGTCGCCATATTGGTGCTACCGGTAATGTTGATCACCGCATTCTCGGTATCGAACACAAACAACCGTGGCGTTACCAGCCCGTTTTTGACGTTCACGTTGGCGGCGGCGCAGTTGATCGCCACTTCGTCATCGCCGAACAATTTGCTGACCACGTAGTTCCCCACGTTCAGCCCGGCCAGTTCCATCAGACCCCGGCTGATCACGCCGTCGTTGATGAGAATTTTCATGTCGCCGTTGCTGGTGCCGAGCAACGCGGCCACCGAATTCCCGGTGCCGGTCAGCGTCGCATCGCCGTTGAGATCGCCCAGACTGCGCTCCATCGACTGTACGCTCGGCAGCAACTGTTTCAGTTTCAGCTTACGCGCATGAATATCCGCACGCGCCTGCATCGGCGATTTGTCGCCCTCCAGCCGGATGGTGGAATTGAGATTACCGCCCGCCACGCCAAAACGCAGAGGGTCGAGCAGAATTTCGCCGTCGGTGAGTTTCAGGTGCGTGCTTAAATTGCTCAGCGGCAGCGATTTACCGTGCTCAATACGTTTGGCGCTAAATTTCACATCCGCGTCCATCACGCGCCAGCTTTTGGTATCAAACTTCTCTACCGGCAGCACTTTGTCAGAAGGCTGACGGGTCGTTTCGCCACGTTTCGCTTTATCCGTATTGGAATCAGCCCCGATCAGCGGCGCGAGATCGGCAAAACGCAGCTGTTTGGACACCACGTCGCCGGTCAGTTTTGGCCTTGGTTTGCTGGCCTCATAGGTCAGCGAGCCGTGAATATCGCTGTCGCCAATCTCGCCGTTAAAGTTCTGATAACGGTAAATGGCGCCGTTCTTCGCGTGCAATGTTGCCGACAAATGGCCGTCGGTAGAATACGGCGGCGTTTGCGGCAGCAGGACGCCGGTCAGACCGTACAAATCAGACAGCGTCTGCCCGGAGAATTTCAGGCGTAAATCCAGACCGCCGAGGTTCATCGGATCCTGCAATGTCCCGGCGACGGCTACGCGGGTTTTCCCCGAACGCACATCCGCCTGTAACGGAAACAGCGCGTCAGGGTCTTTCAGCGCCAGCATTCCGCCAATTTTCCCGCTGCCCGACAGGGATTCGCCGTTGTATTTCCCGTCCACTTTCCAGCCAAACACGTAAGGCGGGGTTTTGGTTTTCGGCGCATCTTTCTTATCGCCGATCACTTCCGTAAACGGCAGCGGTTTACCCAGCGGATCAATCACGGCGCGGAAATCGGCTTTGAGTTTGGCGTCTTTATAGTCAATCTGCCCGCGATCAAACACGATATCGTTGAGAGTAAATGACCAGGCTGATGGCGGCTGCGCTGGGTCTTTGGTGTCGCTGTTAGCGAGATTGAACGTCCAGTTATTTTTGCCGTTATCCAAACGCAACAACGAGGCATCCGGCTGTTTCAGCCAGATGCGTGGTATCAGCACTTCTTTGTGCAGCAGCGCGAGCGGCGCAATGCTGGCATCAACGCGGGCGAGTTTCACCATCTGCGCGTCTTTTTCGCCGGTCTGAACGTCGGAAGGGTTTCCGAGCACGATATCTTCCGCATGGATGCGAGGCCAGGGAACCCACGCCCGCCAGCCCGCTTCATCTTTTTGCCGCGACCAGTCCACGCCCAAATCACCGCGGATCGCGAATTGCCGGTTGAGCTCAGTACTGACCTTTTGATTTATCGTGGGTTTGAGGCGGTTCCAGTCGAACATCGCGATGAAAATCACGATGGCAATCAACAGAATAACAATCACACCGACAACCCAGGAGATCACTTTACCTGTGCGCGTCATAACGCTGTTCCTTTCAAACAGTTAACGAATCCCAGAGTTTAACCATAGTTGAATTCGTCACAGCTTGCCGGAAACGGTCTGCATCAGGAGGGATAAAACGTGAAGGAGGGGCAGTGATAACGCCTTAAAAATCAGCGTGATGATAATGCATCACACCACATCAACTCACCCGGCATTTTGAGACTTAGCCTCAGCGAGTTAGGTGTGATTCATTATCCTTTGAAATGTATTGGCAGATTATCCAGATGGTCGAAAACAACGGGTCGCGCCAGATAATAGCCCTGAGCGGCCAGCGCATCAGAATTACGCACCATCGCCCATTCAGCGGCGGTTTCGACCCCTTCGATAATGACGCCTTTGCTGTAGCGCTTCATCAGCGTCACCAGCGTGTAAAACAGGCGCGAGCCTTCTTCGCTCTGACCCAGCAGAATAAACAAATCGCGGGCAATTTTGATGTATTCGTAGTGCCAGGTGGTGAAGGAAGAGAAGTTGGCAATGCCCTGACCAAAGTCATCGAGCCACAACCGGTCGGATTGTTCAATCTGGGACAACGGAATGCTCAGCGCATGTTCAGCACTTTCGACCAGTTCAAAACGGACGTACGGCATCGCGTTGATTTGCGCTTGCAGCGCGGAATCAGACTGCAACATTTCCAGCACCTGACCATCGACGTTGATTGACGCCAGTAATTCGTTATCGATGAACAGATTTTGCCAGCGCTGCAACAGGTTAAGTTGTTCCTGAACGATTTGCAGGCGTTTACCGACAGCGATCGCGACAAAATATTCTTCGGGCGAAATGAATTTATGCGGGTTCGCAGGGTGGAAAACCCCGGTCAGCAATTCAATCCCCAACAGTTTTCCTGTAGTGCGATAAATCGGCTGAAAACGGTACACTCTCTGACATTGACGCCAGTAAGACTGTGCTTTTACGCGTTCGATAGCGGTAAAAGAAGGCGTAATCAGCCCTAACATCATCTTAGTTATCATATTTTTCTGCCGTCATGAATAAGAATCAGATCATCAGGGGACATGCGGCAACATGTGTTGCGTGACTACAAGGTGATTAGTAGCCCGATTTCCTGGCTTTCATTAGTAGAGATATCTATCGGCGCTGCGCGGGGAAACTTTAATCACTCCGCATTTCTCGCCGTTCTGCCCGCATAAAAAACCAAAAAGGCAGGCTGGCGGTTCTTTTCATCCGCTTCTACAGTGGAGAACTGACCGCACGTTATTTCCCTTTTGCTTACCCGATACGGAGAAAAAAAATGCCCTACGTGAATATCAAAATCACCCGAGAAGGCGCAACCGTCGAACAAAAAAAGGCACTTATCGCCGGCGTGACCCAACTGCTGGCCGATACGCTGGGTAAAAATCCGGCCACCACGGTTGTGGTCATTGATGAAGTCGATACCGATAACTGGGGGATCGGGGGCCGACCGGTGACCGAACTGCGTAAAGAAAGCCAGTAGCCTTCCCACGGTGATGCCCAGGTGGAAGTTCTGCTGCTTCCACTTTTACCCTCCTTTTATTTCATTTTTTCGCTTCCTGCCTAAAAAAATAAAACCTCGTTTTAATTTATTTGACTGACCGCATTCTTATGAAGAGACTAGAGCGCAATAATGACGGTCTTTTCTTTCGTTTTAATGTTTCAGACATAGGCCAGGTACAATGACCAGCAAAAATATTGCCGTTATCGGCGAATGCATGATCGAATTGTCTCAGAAAGGCGATGCCCTTCACCGTGGTTTTGGTGGCGACACGCTGAACACGTCTGTTTATATTTCCCGCCAGGTTTCGCCTGAAGCGCTGAACGTTCACTACGTGACAGCGCTCGGCAATGACAGTTTCAGCAATGAGATGTTGCAGGCGTGGCAGCAGGAAGGTGTCCACACCGCGCTGACGCAGCGTCTGGAAAACAAACTACCTGGCCTGTATGTGATTGAAACGGACAGCACCGGTGAGCGCACGTTCTACTACTGGCGCAACGATGCCGCCGCGCGTTACTGGCTCGACAGCCCGCAATCCGAAGAGATTTGCCAGAAGCTGGCAGAGTTTGATTATCTGTATCTGAGCGGGATCAGCCTGGCAATTCTGAACGATGAAAGCCGTAAACGTCTGATGACACTGCTGCAAGCGTGTCGTTCACGCGGCGGAAAAGTCATTTTCGACAACAACTACCGTCCGCGCTTATGGGCGAACAAAGAGCAAACGCAGGCGGCTTACAACGCCATGCTTTCCTGCACGGACATCGCATTTCTGACGCTTGATGACGAAGATATGCTGTGGGGCCAGAAGCCGTACGACGAAGTGATTGCCCGCACCCACGCGCTTGGCGTCAGTGAAGTCGTGGTAAAACGCGGCGCTGACAGCTGCATCGTATCCAGCGCCGAAGGCGAACTGCACGACGTTCCGGCGGTTAAATTACCGAAAGAGAAAGTGATTGATACCACTGCGGCGGGCGATTCATTCAGCGCCGGGTATCTGGCGGTCAGGTTAACCGGTGGCAGCGCGGTGGAAGCCGCCGTGCGCGGGCATGAGACTGCGAGTACTGTGATTCAGCATCGCGGGGCGATCATTCCTGTGGAGTTTATGCCAGAGCGGGTATAACGATTTTTCACTTGCAGTGGGGCTGCCAAAATTGACCGTGGGTATTTCGGTTTCTTTATTGCAGTGATCACTTAACTCGCTGCGCCGAAACCGCCCAAAAGGGGCCATGACGGGCCCCTCTTGGATCTCCCACGTCTTTTTACTGCGCGCTACCGCAGGCAATACGGACATGTTCTGTCACTTAAGCGAGTGGCGCAAATCCTGGTGCTTCGCACTTCCTTCTCTCGGTCTTCGAGCCGCAGGTCTCGAAGCCGCTCCGTTCAGCAGGATTTTTGATCACGCCATTTTTAACTTTCTAAAAGCATATTGGTTTTGAATTTAAGATCGTACGGGCGTTTCAGAAAGCTTGCTGCGCGAGAGGTTCGAGACCTATGGCTCGAAACCCGAGCAAAGGTACCGCGCAGCGGCAAGATTTCCAGCCTGTCACTGCGGTTGCTGAAACATAGCCAGCGAGCGATAGCGCGGAGTGAAAAAGCGAGGAGAGATTAAAGAGAGGAAAAGCACTTTCCTCTCTTTATCGGTTTCGGCGCGGTGAGTTAAGTGAGCGCTGCACTTAAAAAACCGAAACTTTCACCCATCCCAACCGGGAATAAATAAGGGATTCTCCCTTATTGCGCACTCGCCGCCGCCGATGCCGCCGGCACATCACCCGCTGCCGGAGCGCTCTCCACCGGTGCCATCACTTTGTCATATACCGCCCGCAGTTCACCCGCATTCAGTTCTGGCTCACCTTTAGGTTGTGCGATAAGCATGGCAGGTTCGCGGGAAAGCTGTTGTTTCAGCTCCTGATTCAGCACCGGCAGCGTCAGCGTACTAAGGAACTGCTGACGCAACTGCTGGTACTGCTCAGGCGCGATGTCGACAACGCCATTTTGCTGCGAGCGTAAACGCTGGCTCATCAGCACGTCGGTGTCGGTACGCGCGTAAGTGGCGAAAAGTTTGCTCAGCTGATCGTTCTTCTGCGCAATCAGCGCATCAAACTCAGCCTGGGAAATCCCTTTGTCACGCACGGCCAGAAGTTCTTCGGAAAGACGCTTGAACAGTTCGGTCAGCTTAGCCTGTGGCGCTTCAATACGAATAGCGCACTGCGCACGCTGATACTGGACGTTGCAATCAAAACCAAGGCCAGGGCCCGGTGTTGTGGCGTCTTTTTTGTTTTCAAAAGCGCTTTTCAGGGCTTCCTGAAGATGCCAGAACAGCGCTTCGCGGGCCAGATCACTGCGCCAGTAAGCGGCCAGCGCCTGCGAATCCTGAATCGGCTGCCACGCGTTATCCCACATTAATGAGAGACGATCTTGCGTCAGGTTGCCGTCCATCGTGGTCATGGATTTGGTGGTGACTTCCGACAGCGTCGGCAACGTTTGTGGCGTCTGACGGCTGCCTTTCAGCGGCGAGAATGTCCGGTTGATTTGTTCACCCAGCGCGCGGCTGTCGACATTACCCACCACAAACAGCGTCATGGCGTCCGGTGTATACCACTGATGATAAAACTTCGTCAGGGCTTCAATATTGACCGGTTTGGTCGGCAGCTGATCCGGGCTATGCCCCACCAGCGTTGAGCCGACGATACGGGTACGCCACCAGGCATCCTGCGTATTTTGCGGCAATGAACCCACCGGATCCTGCGTTTCCTGCCGCGCGGCGCTGACCAGCGCAGGCGTTACAGAGATTTTACCCGCCGTATTCGCCAGCCAGTTCAGCGCATCTTTCAGCAGCTCCGGACGGTTATTCGGCAGGCTCAGGTTATACATCGTGAAATCATAGGAACTGACCGCGGGCGGCAATGGCCGTTGCGGATTGATACTTTGCTGCCAGAGTGATTGCAGCTCAGACGTGCTGAATCCTTCGCTGTGCATCAGCGCCAGACGCGGCAGGAAATGGGCGTAGCCCGCCTGCTGGGCAGATTCTGCCAGCGAGCCGGTGCGTACCACCAGACGTAATTCGATACGATCGCTCGGACGTTGCGGCGTGGTCAGCAACTGCCAGGTAAATCCATTATCCAACTTGCCCTGCTGCCAGGCCGGGTCAGGTTGTAATGCTTCAGCTTGCACATGACTTGCGGCTGCTGCCAGCAACAATCCACCAACGAGTAAACGGATTTTGGTGCCCTGCATGTGAACCCCTACGTAATGACAATCTAATGTTCAAATATGCTGTCCTGCCGGTGCTGTTCGGCGAGCCCACAGGAACTGAATGCGTAAGTTAAGGACGTAAATTACAGCCCTTCGTTAGACCGCGCGTTTTTCGCAATGTCGCGCAGCCCGTGAAAATATTCTGGTAAAAAGCGCCGGAGGTGGCCTTTGAGGGAGTTATTATGAAGATAATCCACCGGTTACATCAAGTAACCGGTGGTTATTAGGGGATTTTGAGCCTAAATAAATGCGTTTTTTGGAACGGTTAGCGATATTTTCATCCGTTCAGAGACCATTATTCAGAAACCTGACGCCGATTTCTCAGCTTCCGTCAGACCTTTCTGACCATTCAGCGTCGCTTTTAACTGACCTTCGTCCAGCTGATCACACCATTTTGCAACCACGATGGTTGCCACGCCGTTACCCACCAGATTGGTCAGCGCACGTGCTTCTGACATAAAGCGGTCAATGCCCAGAATCAGCGCCAGCCCGGCAACCGGTAAATGCCCGACCGCTGACAGCGTCGCCGCCAGAACGATAAAACCACTGCCGGTCACGCCCGCCGCCCCTTTCGAGGACAACAACAGCACGACAATCAGGGTGATCTGATGCCAGATATCCATATGGGTATTGGTCGCCTGTGCGATAAACACGGCCGCCATGGTCAGGTAAATCGAGGTGCCGTCGAGGTTAAACGAGTAGCCGGTCGGGATAACCAGCCCCACCACTGATTTCTTACAACCCAAACGCTCCATTTTATCCAGCATCCGCGGCAGCGCGGATTCAGAGGACGACGTACCCAGCACGATCAGCAGTTCTTCTTTAATGTAGTTAACAAACTTGAAGATGCTGAAGCCGGTAAAGCGGGCGATAAGCCCCAGCACCACGACCACAAACAGAATACAGGTCAGGTAGAAACACAGAATCAGCTGACCGAGCTGCACCAGAGAACCGACGCCATATTTACCAATCGTGAATGCCATCGCCCCGAATGCCCCTAACGGCGCGAGACGCATGATCATATTGATGATGCCGAAAATGACCTGTGAGAAGCTTTCGATGACGTTGAAAATCAGCTGGCCCTTGTGGCCCATGCGGTGCAGCGCGAAGCCGAACAGCACGGCAAACAGCAACACCTGCAAGATATTGCCACTGGCAAATGCGCCGATCACGCTCGACGGAATGACATCCAGCAGGAACGGAATAATGCCCTGGCTCTGCGCCTGCTCGGCGTAAACCGCGACCGCCTTGGCATCCAGCGCCGCCGGATCGACGTTCATTCCCGCGCCCGGCTGGACGATATTCACAATCACCAGGCCGATAATCAGCGCCAGCGTACTGACGATTTCAAAGTAGAGCAGCGCGATCGCCCCGGTGCGCCCCACGGCTTTCATGCTTTCCATGCCCGCAATGCCGGTCACCACCGTACAGAAGATGACAGGGGCGATGATCATTTTGATTAATTTAACAAAACCATCACCCAATGGTTTCATTTGAGCGCCGAGTTCGGGGTAGAAATGTCCCAGTAAAATTCCGAGGGTGATTGCCAGAAGAACCTGAAAATACAGACTCTTGAAGAGTGATTTTTTCATAAATACCCATCCTGAAGTGATTGCGCCGCCTTCTATTTTTGTAAGGTCAAAGGTAATGAGCGGCAGCAGGGAAATAACACACACACAACATGATGGAAATATTTCGTTTCGCACTGCAATAACGGTTCATGAAAAACCAGAGCGGAAAGCATTCAGCAATAAGTAATGTAATTAAAAAAAGTAAAGGAGGGGTAAAAAAGGCCGGACAGAAAGGGGTTTCCTGCCCTTTATCGGATTCAGGCGGGCTGACAGAATTTCTCTTCGAACTCTTCTTTAGAAAGCGGCGCAGAGAATAAATAGCCCTGCCCGAACCGGATATTTTCTTTCAGCAGCCACTGGCGCTGCGCTTCGGTTTCAACGCCTTCTGCAATAAGCTGAATATCCATCGCGCGGCCAATTGAGGCCACAATGTTTACCATCACTTCGTCTTCCGGCAGAACGCTGACGAAACTGCGGTCAATTTTGATCACATCGATAGGTAAAGAACGCAGGCGGTTGAGATATTCCAGCCCGGAATAGCCCAGGCCGAAATCATCCAGTTCAATCGAGACGCCCACGGCGCGGAGTTCGCTGAGCAACAACAGCGCGCGATCCAAATCATCAATGCGCGCCGTTTCGGTGATTTCCAGCACCAGCTGACCCGGATTAATTTTGTAGCGACTGAGCAGGCTGCGCAGTTCCGGCAGGAAATTACGCTGCTGAACCTGGACGCCGGATAAATTCACCGAGAGCGGTAAGGTAATGCCGCGCTGTTGCCAGTCGGCAAGAATGCCGCAGCCCAGTTCGAGGATTTTGTAACCCAGCATGCTCATTACGCCGATTTCTTCGGCCAGCACGATGAAATCGCTTTCCAGACCATAACTGCCGTTGGCCATTTTTCTGCGCAACAGGGCTTCAGCGCCCAACACCGTGCCGGTTTCCATATTGACCTGCGGCTGGATGAACAGCGTGAAATCGTTCTGTTCCATCGCGTGCAGAATTTCATTTTCCTGCAACAGGCGTTTCTGAATTTTCTCAGTGAGTTCCGGTTCGAAAAACAGAATCTGGTTTTTGCCCTGCTGATACGCCGACACTCTGGCCGCACGGGCATTCGCCATCAGCTGCTGTGCGGTCACCGGCGTTTCGCCCGTGTGCTGAACAATGCCGATGCTGCCGGTCGGATGCAGGGACATATTCCCGGAATCGCTTTCCTGCGGCGCATTAATGCGTTCCATGATTTGTCGCGCAAGGCGCATCGCCATAAATGGCCGTGGCACATCGCCCGCCAGCAACGCAAATTCGTTGTAGCTCAGACGCGCCAGCAAACAGTGTTCCGGCAGCACATCCATAATAGAAGAGATCAGCGGGCAGCTGACATGGCCGTCGTCACGCAGGCTTTCAATGCCGATCAGTAGCAGGTGGAAGCCCTTTTCCGGCTCCGACGAATGCAGCCGGTGTTGAAGGCGCAGCATAAACTGCTCGGCATTATTGAGGCTATCTTCCGCGGGCAGCAGCGCGTCATTCATGCTTTGCTGCGCTTTTTCCAGCTGCTGCTGATTACGGTTATAACTGCGCACCAGCATGCCAATTTCATCGTCTTCATGGCGCTCCGGCAGCACCAGCTGGTGATAAGGCACTTCACTTTCCGGCAGCGATTCCAGCTCTCTGGCAATGGTGCGCAGCGGTTTGACGATCAGGCGGTTCACCACCCAGCTCACCGAGATGGTGAGGATCAGTGACAGCAGGAGATAGGTTGTCAGCATGGTCGACAGCGCGCTGACGATAAACTGATACATGCGGTACGAATCCGCCTGAAGAACCAGATACGCCAGCGGCTTGGGGGCTTTAGGGCTGGCAGCCGCAGAATAAAGGGGAACAGAAATGGTGACGGGCAGATTGAAACCGCGGGTAACCCACTGCGGCACCGGTCTGCCCGGCGGGAAATGCGTGTGCAATGCAGCAATCTGATTAGGCATCACGACGTCGGCACGGCTCAGAATCCCGACCGGTTGCAGGGTATTGAGAATGTCCTGCGTTTCTTCCAGATCGACATCGAGCACCGCCTGCGACAGCGGTTCGCGGACAGAATGTGCAATATTTTCAAGTTGCTGGGCGTAATCGTCCCTCCGCTGTTGCACAAAGTGAAACAACTGGATGACGATAAAAATACAAATGGTGACTGCAGCAATACTGGATACCGCCGCCATCTGTTTAATCGTTAATGAACGCCTGACCCGCAACTTATTTCTCCATCAACTGCCGGGCTGATTTGCCCCGCATACACTAACAGGAACGGTACTTCTGCGCAGTATACCTCATAACCGGTTATTTCGAGGTGAAACACAATGTTTTGGCTATAAAAAACAACACGTTTGACCGTCAGCATCTACACTCATTATTCACAAGGGTATTTCACTGACGAAAAACATACATTACGGGTCGTAATTGAATACTTAGCAACGTAAGAAGATCCTAACATCAACTTAACTAATGTTGTTTGTGTGCTACCGATTTCAACACGGGCAACGCATTACTCTGCTTTAACGAAAAAATACAGATAATTAATATCTAAATCTTTCTGTAACAGGCAGTTATAGGGGCGTTGTTATTTATGCGTGATAATCCTATTTTTTGTAAAAAGTGCTCTATGCTGTAAAAGAGCTGATATATTAAGAAGAGTCTTATTCCCACTAAAAACTTAAACATAATTAAACTTTTCTTATGCTTTGTTAGCGGCCTTTTAAGGTCCGTTTTGACGTCCAGAAAACACCGATATATATAATCCTAGCGGGCGGGATTTATGAATAAATATGACGACATTAAACGTTTTATGGATAAAACGAAGTTGGAAAAGCTTGATTATAAAGAGCTTAACGAAAAATCAACGGGTGAATCCATTACCGGTTCTATGAACCAATGGACGTTGATTAAACAAGTGTCAGCCAGCGAAAATCCGGCCGGACCGCTCGACAATGGCCGCACGACACAACCTACGCCTCAGTCTATTTCTGCCGATGAGTTTTCACTCGCTGCGTCGCAGCCCATGAGCGAACCTTCGTTCACGCACCCCCCGGTGAATCAGCCTCAGCAACCGTTGCCACAAGCCGCGGCCGCACAGCCCGTGCAGCAAAATCAGGCCGCACCGTTGTCATCGGAAGTCCCTCCGCCCGTGGCGGGTTTTGGATTGCTCGAAGCCTTGCGTGAAACGCTGCCTCCGGTGCCGCCACAGCCTGCTCCCGTGCAGGCCGCGCAGCCCGGAAAACATCAACCGGTTCACACCGCGCCGACGTTCCACGCCCAGTCAGTTATTCCTGACAACGGCGGAAGTCTGCTCGATTCACTGCGTAAAGTCATGCCTGAAGCACCTGTGCGGCCCGCGCATGTTCAGCCGGCCCCGGCTCAGCAAGCCGCCCCGGTTCGCAGCCAGCCCGTACAGCCTGCAGCACCGGCGTATCAACCGGCACCGGCCAGCCCGTACACAACCAGCACGGCGCCTGTTGCACCCGCGTCCCCGGCGTCTGCTGATGCTAACCAGCGCTTTAAACAAATGTTTAAACAGCGGGCTCCACAGCCTGTCAGCGCCTATTTACATCGCGACACACCGCTTCAACCCCTGTTAGAGATGATTGCCTCATGCCGTTAGTTTGCGTTTGTTCACCGAAAGGTGGGGTAGGAAAAACCACGGTGGCCTCCAACCTGGCCTATTCGCTTGCCCGCAGTGGCAGCAAAGTTCTGGTCATCGATTTTGATGTGCAGAATGCCCTTCGCCTTCATTTTGGTGTGCCTATTTCCGATACCCGCGGCTTTGTCGCCGGTTCAGGCAATGAATCCGACTGGAGCCAGTTTATTCTCAAAGCGGGTTCAAATACCTTTGTTTTACCTTACGGCGAAGTGACGGAAGATCAGCGTCTGGAATTCGAACACCAGTTAGCCAGCGATCCGCATTTCTTACAGCGGGGATTAAATACCGTACTGAATTATCCGGGTTTAATTATTGTCGCCGATTTTCCTCCGGGCCCGAGCCCGGCGTTAAAAGCCGTTCAGGCGCTTGCGGATTTACATATTGTGGTGATGTTAGCGGATACCGCGTCATTATCTTTATTGCCATTAATGGAAAAAAATAAATTAATTGGCACGCCTTTAAATAATAAGAAAGGTGAATATTACGTCGTTAACCAAAGTGACACTCGCCGGACATTAAGCCGCGACGTGACGCAATTTTTTGAACAACGTCTGAACGAAAGATTATTAGGCACGATCCACAGGGATGAATGTGTGCCAGAGGCAAATGCCTCGCAGCGCTCTATTATTGATTTTAGTCCGGTATCGGCTTCGGCATTTGATATTGAACTGATCAGCAAAAAAGTCGCCGCTATTTTAGGGATTAAAGTCGGTGATGGTGAATTACACGCCGCGCCTAAATCTGGCAGTTATTAACTATCACTGTTAACAGCGACCCCAAAGCGATGAATAAATTCCTGTTTTCCTTACTTGTGCTTCTGCTGCTGCCGGTGGCAGCAGTGATCATCATCACCCCTATGGACAGCCAGAAACAGTACATTTTTGGTCTGATCAGCATCGGGCTGTTATTCCTGCTCGGTATCAGCAAGAGCCGCCGTATCAGTGTGGTCATGGTCATCATGTCCGTTATTATGTCGACGCGTTATATTTACTGGCGCGCGACAGAGACGCTGCATTTTAATTCAACGATAGAAGCCATCTTAGGGATCGGGTTATTCCTCGCCGAACTGTATGTCTGGATTATTTTATTGCTGGGCTACCTGCAAACCACGTGGCCGCTGAAACGTACCATCGAACCATTGCCGGATGACACCACCCTGTGGCCAACCGTTGACGTTTATATTCCGTCTTATAACGAAAGTCTGGATGTGGTGCGTGATACCGTTCTGGCCGCGCAATGTATCGATTATCCGAAAGACAAAATCAAAATATACGTGCTCGATGACGGTAAACGCGATGAATTCGCCGTGTTCTCCGCCGATGCGGGCGTGGGTTATATCACCCGTAACGACAACTCCCACGCCAAAGCCGGTAACCTGAACCATGCGATGAAACTCACCAAAGGTGAACTGATTTGTGTGTTTGACTGCGACCACGTCGCGACACGCGCGTTTTTGCAGGCGACCGTGGGCAGTTTTCTGAAAGACCCGCGACTGGCGCTGATCCAGACGCCTCACTATTTCTACTCGCCGGACCCGTTCGAACGTAACCTTTCCGCCGGCCGCACCATGCCAAACGAAGGCGCGCTGTTCTACGGCCCGGTTCAGCAAGGTAACGATAACTGGAACGCCACCTTTTTTTGCGGTTCGTGTGCGGTTATCCGCCGCGTGGCGCTTGAAGAAGTCGGCGGTTTTGCCGTTGAAACCGTGACAGAAGATGCGCACTCCGCGCTGAAAATGCAGCGCCGTGGCTGGAATACCGCGTTTCTGGATATTCCGCTGGCCGCCGGTCTGGCGACAGAACGTCTTGGTCTGCACGTCATTCAGCGTACCCGCTGGGCGCGTGGCATGACGCAGATTTTCCGCGTCGATAACCCGCTACTGGGCCGTGGCCTGAAATGGCAGCAACGCCTGTGTTATCTGAACGCCATGCTGCACTTCCAGTTTGGCCTGCCGCGCGTGGTGTTCCTGACCGCCCCGCTGGCGTTCCTGCTGTTTAACCTGAACATCATTTCCTCGTCAGCCAGCCTGATTTTTGCGTACGCGCTGCCGCATCTGGTGATGTCGCTGTACATCAACTCCCGCATGAATGGCCGGTTCCGCTATACGTTCTGGGGTGAAATCTACGAAACCGTCATGGCTTTCCACCTGATCCTGCCAACGCTGGTCACGATGTTCGCGCCAAAACGCGGGAAATTTAACGTGACCGACAAAGGCGGCCTGCTGGACGTCGGCTTCTTCGACTTCAACATTGTCAAACCGCACCTGATTGTCGCGATTCTGATGATTATCGGCATCGGTTACGGCGTAGTGCGGGCGATTTTCCATGACTACTTTGCCATCGATCCGAACGTTATTGCCCTGAACGTCGCATGGGGGAGCTTCAGCGTGCTGATTTTGCTGGCGGCGATTGCCGTGGCGAAAGAAACCCGTCAGGTGCGTAAAACCATCCGTATTGATGTCGCTATTCCGGCCATCATTCATTACGCCAATGGGATTTCACTGCGCACCACCACGATTGATATGTCGATGGGCGGCGTGCAGCTGGTAACGCCGGATGTGCGTTACATCGACGAAGAAATTGAAGAAGTTGAAATTCAGCTTTCTTCCGGTGCAGAGAGTTTCCCGGTGACGCAAATCAGCGGCAATAAAGAACGCCTGCGTCTGCAATTTGAAAACCTGCCGCTGTCGAAACGCCGCGAGCTGGTGCGCGTTGTGTTATGCCGAGCTGACGCCTGGATTGGCGAAGAGTATCCGCCGGACAACCCGTTCAAATCTCTGGTCAGCATTATCCGTTGCGTGTTTGAGCTGTTCTACAACACCTGGAAAGAGCGCCGTGCCAAAAATAAACCCGCTGACGCCACCAGCAAGAGTGAAGCAGCATGAATCGACCACGTAAACAGACCGTAAAACGCCGTTTATCTGCTGTGCCGGGCGCGTCCCTGCTCAGGAAAATCTCCGCAGGTGTATTGCTGACCTTCAGCAGCCTGCCGTTTACTCATGCTGAAGACGCCGCGGCGCCAGCCGTGGATCCGGCGACCAGCCTTCCCGCTGCGCCATCATGGTTGCCGCCCGTCACGCCGATGCCGGATGAAAGCGCACCGGCCAGCGCAGCACCAGCCACGGCAGCTCCGGCGGGCGACACACCTCAGACCGATACAACGCCGTTGAATACCAGCAGCTCCGCGCCCGACGCCGATCCGTCGGCAGCCCCTGCGCCGGTCATTCCGCTGGTTCAGCCGGTGACCAGCACTATCACCGTGGCTGAAATGGGGCAGACCAACGGCCTGACCCTCAGCGGCGGCCAGTTGCAGTCCGGGATTATCTTTACGCTGCCTGCCGATGAAGTGGTCACCAACGCCCACCTGTCGCTGGCACTGAAAATTTCCCCGGCGCTGATTGCTCGCGATACTACGCTGGAACTGATGCTTAACGGTCAGCCTCTGGGCAATCTGCCGCTCAATCAAAGCAGCAACGGCGGCGATGTTTACGATCTGGATATTCCGTCGGCGATGGTGGTGTCCAACAACAACCTGAGCTTCCGCGTGCATGACAGCAACACCATGACCTGCGAGAAAGATCAGTCAGACAAATATTGGGTCACAATTTTGCCGACCACCAGCATTGGTCTGGAAGGTCAGCAGCTGAATATTGGCCGCAATCTGGGTAACTTCCCGCGTCCGTTCTTTGATGGCCTGCAAATGCAGGAATCGAAAATTACGATGGGTTTCTCTGCGGCGATGAAACCCGGCGATGTCAGCGCAGCGGCGATGGTCTCTTCTTATCTCGGCATGTTGTCCGATTATCGCAGCGTCGATTTCCCGGTCATCCTGAACGATTTACCGGACCAGAACGGCATTCTGTTTGGTAAGCCAGGCGATAAAATCGGTTCACTGACGTTGCCAGCCAGCAACGGCGCATCGATTCAGATTATCGATAACCCGATTAACCCGGTTTACAAACTGCTGCTGGTACTGGGCAATGACGATAACGAACTGCGTCAGGCCGCATACCGCCTGATCAGCGGCGGTATGCCGAACAATGCCGAACGTCTGGATGTCACGCAGCAAACTATTCCGTCGAGCAAACCGTATGACGCACCGCGCTGGATTGATACCTCGCGCCCGGTCACGCTGGGCGAACTTGCGGGTAAAGATCCGGACTCCCTGATTTCCAACGGGATTTACCACGATGGCATTCAGGTCGCCTTCCGCGCCGCGCCAGACTTGTTCATGTGGGATGGCCACAACATTCCAGTGCGCATCGATTACCGTTTCCCGACGGAAAACTGGATTGATGAAGACAGCTCCCGCCTCAATGTGTCCATCAACAGCAACTTCCTGCGCAGCCTGACGGTGAACAAAGTCGGTCTGGTGGAAAATATCTGGCGTCGTCTGGGCGGTGACAGCCGTCAGGAACGTTATACCCTGCAACTCGCGCCATACCTGATTTACGGCGATAACCAGCTGCAATTCTATTTCGACATCAGGCCGAAAAAAGATGCGCCGTGCAGCATTCTGACCAGCGACAACATCAAGAGCCGTATCGATCCGAAATCCTTCATCGACCTGAGCGGAAGCTACCATTTCGCACAGTTGCCGAACCTGTCGTATTTCGTCGGTGCGTCTTATCCGTACTCCAAACTGGCTGACTTCACCGACACGCTGATGTTGCTGCCGGAAGTGCCTTCTGCCGGTGAAATCCATACGTTGCTGAATCTGGCCGCACGCGCCGGGAAAGCCACGGGTGTACCGGTGAATCACGTGCAGGTCGCCTTTGGCCTGAAAGGCGATGAAAGAAATAACGCGTTGTTTGACCGCGATATTCTGGCCGTCACCACGCTGGGCGATACGCCGTTCAACCAGCAGTTACTGGCCGATTCGCCGTTCAGCGTGAATGCCGGTTCGATGGGCGTGAAAACGCCGACGCAGGTTCAGCGCATCGTGGCCTGGCTCACCGGCGACTGGTACCGCCAGCCGGTGGATGCTGACCGTTATCTGTCCTCAACCGGCGCATGGCGCGGCTTCGTCAGCTACCGCTCACGCTGGTCAAACGATCACGTCGTGGTCGTCGCAACGGGCACGGACGATCAGCAACTGCTGAAAATTCATAACGACCTGAAATCGCCGAAAATCAACGCCAACGTGCGTGGCGATCTGGCGATTATTACCGATGAAAATGGCATCCGCAGCTTCTCCGTCGGCCAGCAATTCCCGACCGGACAGATGCCGTGGTACATGATGGTGCTCTGGTACGCCAGCACACATATTGTGATCCTCTCGCTGATTGCCACACTGGTTTCACTGCTGATTGGCCTGAGCCTGTTCGTCGTGTTGCGTCGTCATGCTGCTAAACGTCTGGGTCAGAAATGAAAAGCGTCGTCTCAAGAAGAACAACAATAACAATGAAGGTAGCCGTTACTCCCGGCTATAACCTGGCGATTACCGGAGCTGGAAAATGAAAAAACATAAACTGTCCCTGGCGGTGATCAGGGCTATTTATCTGGTAGGGATCGCCGGAGTTACAAGTTTCAGTGCCACCGCTTTTGCGGCGGACACCACCAATCCGGCCATGAAAGCTCTGTTTGATCAGGCCGCTTACTGGCATGAACGCGCCCACGATGATCTGGCGAAAGATGCCTTGCAGAAAGTCCTGCTGGTAGAACCGAATAACGCGCAGGCGTTGTACCTGATGTCGCTGTATTCCATGCAAAGCGGCGACAAAACGGCGGCAAACCAGTGGCGTCAGAAACTGTCCAGCGTATCGCCGGATGACCCGCGCCTGGCGTCGCTCAACAGCGCCAAAGCGATGCAATCCATTCCACCGGCGCAGCTGGCGTCTGCCCGTCAGATGGCGGCGCAGGGGAACGTCAGCGGCGCGCTTTCTGCCTACCGCACTATTTTCAACGGCAACCAGCCCCTCGACAGTCTGGCGACCGAATATTACCTGACCATGGCGGGCGACAAATCGCTCCAGCCGCAGGCCATTCAGGGATTGCAGCAGCGCGTCGCCGCCCGTCCGGACGACACGCAGGCGCGTCTCGGACTAGGCAAAGTGCTGACGTATCAGGAATCGACCCGCCGCGACGGGATCAAACTGCTGAGCACGATGGCCGGTTCCAGCACGGAAGCCGACCGCTCGCTGCGTCAGGCGTTGTTGTGGATGGCACCGCAGGAAGATGATCGCGATTTGTATCAGGGCTATCAGGCGCGTCATCCGAATGACACCGCCGTGATGGCGTACTTCCAGAAAAATATTGGCGGCGCGGCGAAGGGTCAGGGCTTTACGGCGCTCAACAGCGGCGACGTCAACAGCGCGAAAGCCAAGTTTGAAAGCGTGCTGGCCGATAACCCGAACGACGCCGATGCACTGGCCGGTCTGGGTTACATCGCGCAGCGCAGCGGAAACTTTGAAGAAGCGTCGCAGTACCTGAGCAAAGCCGCGGCACAGGGCGGCGCGAACAGTGCGCAGCTGAGCAATCAGGCGCAGGATTCTGCGTTTTATGCCCAGCTGGCGAAAGCCAAAGCCGCCGCCGCGTCTGGCAGTTATGACGCCGCGCTGGCCGCCGTTACCCCGCTGGCGTCAGTCGGCGGTGAAAAAGGTCAGTCAGCCGGTTTGCTGCGTGCAGATATTCTGCGCCGCAAAGGCGATCTGGCCGGTGCGGAACAGCAGTACAGCGCACTCGGTGACAACGCCGATGCCCGCGCTGGCCTGTTCTACGTACTGCGTCAGCAAAACAAAACGGCTGAGGCCAATCAGGTTCTGAAAACCCTGCCAGCCAGTTTGCAGGCGAAGATGAATCCGCCGACCGTGGCCGACGTCATCGAACCGATGCGCCGTCAGGCCGCGCAGGCCGTAGCAAACAACGATCCGCAGCGCGCGCTGAATATTCTCCAGCAGGCGCAGGAACGTCAGCCGTCTAACGTCTGGGTAAAACTGGATATGGCGCGCATTCTGCAATCGCAGGGGCAAACCGCACAGGCGCAGTCCATCATGGCGCCGTCTTCGCGTCCGGGCGCGTCATCGGCAGACCTTTACGCCGCCGCGTTGTTTGCGTCCGAAACCAAAAACTGGTCCACCGCCAATGCCCTGCTCTCGCGCATTCCGCGCAGCAGCCAGAATCAGGGTATGCGTGAACTGGCGCAGCGCGCCAACTTCAATGCACAAATGGCGGATGCCGAAAATTATCTGCAACAGGGTAATACCGCCGCGGCCGCCAATACTTTGCGCGCACTGGCGCAGAATCCGCCGACGGCACCAGCCGATGTCGGCGCACTGGCAAAAAATCTCGCCGCGACCGGGCAAGTTCCGCTGGCTGTGCAGCTGGTTCGCCAGAACATGCGTCAGGGCGTGAACGGCAATGCGGGCGATTATGCCGATCAGATCACCGTGCTCAATTCCGCCGGTCTGGGCAACGAAGCGCAGGCTTTCCTGCAAAATCCGCAAATTCAGTCCGGCACATCCGCAACCGCACTGGCTAATCTGCGTAACGGATACGTGATCACTCAGGCCGATCAGCTGCGTGAGCAAGGTCAGTACGCCGCCGCTTACGACAAACTGGTCGTCGCGCTCCAGGCCGATCCGCAAAACCGCGATCTGATGCTGGCGATGGCGCGCCTTTATCAGTCCGGCAAACTCAATAAACAGGCCGGTCAGGTTTATAACTACCTGATGCTTAACGATACGCCGACGCAGGATGCACGCGTCGGTGCTATCAACGTTGCGCTGGGCGAAGGCGATAATAAACGGGCGCAGGAACTGTTAACCGGTCTGCGCGGCGAACGTACGCCGGACCGTTTGTTACTCGAAGCCCGCGTGGCCGAAGCACAGGGCGATCACCAGCAGGCGCTGGCGTTACTGCGTTCCGCAAAGGGCAAGATGATTGGTCTGGAAGGCGCAGACAGCACGGCGCAGGTGGCCGGATTGCAGATCAGCGACAACCCGTTTATCAACCGCTCAACGCGAACTTCACCGGGCCGTCCGGCAACACAATCGTCCTACGGAACGGTATTGCCGTGGCAGGTCTCTGATCAGGTCTCGGTGCCGGGCAATATTCCGACACCTGCCGTACCAACCGCCGTCGCGCAGCGTACCGCGACGGAAAAACAGATCGACGACATGCTCGACGATTTGCAGGGCAAAACTGCGACCTGGGCGCAGGGCGATATGTCAATTCGCGGACGTGACGGTGAAAGCGGTCTCAGCCAGCTGACCGAAGCGAAAGCGCCGATGACCTTTGCCTTCGTGCCGTTTGATACGTCGCGTCTGAGCATCGGCGTCACGCCGGTTTCCCTCAGCGCAGGCAGCCCGTCCGGCACCGGCAATACCCGGTTTGGTCAGGGTGCGCTGGCACAGGCGCAGTCGGCGCAAAAAGATGTGGCCGCAGCCGCCGCAGCCGCCGGTCTGGATATCGCAAACTACAGCACCTTTGCCAAATTGCAGGCAGCCGCAGCGGCGAACTCAAGTACAAACTGTACATCGACCAATGCAACGTCCGATCAGTGCGTGGCCTACAACACGATTACCGGCACCGATCCGACAACGTATTCCGCTCCCGCCGCAGGCAACCAAAGCGCGACCGGCGTAGAAGTGAACGCCGCGCTGACCGGCGACAGCTATAAAGCGGATATCGGCAGTACCCCGCTCGGACAGGATCTGAACTCACTGGTCGGTGGCGTGCAATGGGCACCGAAACTGACTGATTTCACCACCCTGCGCGTGACCGCTGAACGTCGTGCCGTCACCGACAGTATTCTGTCTTACGTCGGCACCAAAGATAATTACAGCGGCAAGGAATGGGGTCAGGTCACCAAAAACGGCGGCAGCATCAATCTGTCCTATGACGATGGCGACGCCGGTTTCTATGCCGAAGGCGGTTACTACAGCTATCTGGGTAATAACGTGAAGAGCAACCAGTCGGTGAATGCCAACGCCGGGTTGTACGTTCGTCCGTATCGTTATGACGACCGCGAGCTGAAAACGGGGATCAACGTCGGCTACATGAATTTCGACAAGAACCTCAGCTACTACTCCTACGGCCAGGGCGGTTACTTCAGCCCGCAAAACTACGTCAGCGTCTCCTTCCCGGTGGAATACACCCAGAAGTATGACGACTGGGATTTGAAACTGTCAGGCTCCGTGGGTTATCAGTCTTACTCTCAGGATAAGAGTGCGTACTTCCCGAATAACCCGGACTTGCAGAAACAGCTGGAAGATCTGGTGGCAGAAGGTTACGGCACTGAAGCCTATTACGGCGGGAAAACACAAAACGGCATCGGCTGGAACGCAGGCGTTGGCGGCAACTATCATCTGAACAAAAGCATGCAGATTGGCGGACAGGTTGGCTACGATACTTTCGGCGACTACAACGAAAGCACCGCGCAGGTCTACTTCCGTTATCTGATGGGCCAAAATTAATCGCGGTGAAATAAAACCATGCAAGAACATAACTATACTCAGGTCGCGCAGGAATATTACCGCCAGCGTCACACCACGCCTGGCTGGCAAAGTCTGGTGCAGGTGCTTTTTTCAGGTATTCTGGCGTCGGCTGACGATGACGATGGCCGTCGTTTTATCACCCTGATGGGCAATAATCTGGCGCGACAACATGCGTTACCGGCTTCTTCAACGCTGGGTGAACTGGAAGATAACATTAACCATATCCTCAGCCATTTTGACTGGGGTGTGGTGAAGCTGGAAGCCACTCAGCAACAGCTCGCGCTGGTTCATATTGCCTGGCCGGTGTCGCCACAAGGACAGGATGACGAATTATGGCGTATCGCCCTGATTTCGTTGTTTGAAGGTCTGTATGCCGAATGGTTGTTATCACAAGGCGGGCAGCCTTATGTTCCCCTGCGCTGGCAGGAAAGCACACCGGAAGGCGCCTTTGTTTTCCGCTATCAAAATGGTTTGTAAGGAATTTATATGTGGTTATTTCGGCGCTACAGTCTGGTGCTGTGGTTCAGCCTCATTGTTGCATTTTTCAGCTCTTCAGTAATGGCGCAGGATGCAGGCTGGTCGGCTTATAAAAGCCGCTTTCTGATGCCAGACGGTCGAATTATTGATACCGCCAATAAAAATGTCAGCCACACAGAGGGCCAGGGTTTCAGCATGTTGCTGGCCGTGTTCAATGACGATCAGGCGACGTTCGACAAACTGTGGCAGTGGGCAAACACAACGCTTTACCGTAAAGATATCGGTCTCTACTCATGGCGCTATGACCCGAATAGCAGCGTCCATGTCGCGGACAAGAATAACGCCTCTGATGGCGACACGCTTATCGCCTGGGCGCTGTTGCTGGCGGGGGATAAATGGAATGAATCCCGCTATACCCAGGCTTCTGACAAATTGCAGGCCGCGCTGATTAAACATAACGTGATTGATTACGCGGGCTACAAAGTGATGCTGCCCGGCGTATCAGGTTTCAATCAGACCAGCAATATCACGGTCAACCCGTCTTACTTCATCTTCCCCGCCTGGCAGGCGTTCTTTGCGCGCAGCCATTTAAAAGTGTGGAAAGATCTGGACGAAAGCGGCACCGCGATGCTCAGTAAAATGGCGTTTGGTGAATTCCGGCTGCCGACTGACTGGGTTGATATGCAGGCTGACGGCACGATGAAACCGGCGAGCCGCTGGCCAACGCGTTTCAGCTATGATGCCGTGCGTATTCCGCTGTATCTCGGCTGGGCACATCCCGGCAGCCCGCAGATGGCGCCGTTTATTTTGTGGTGGCAGAAGTCTCCGCGTGACGCCACACCTGCCTGGATTGACGTCATGACCGGCACCAAAGCCAGTTACAACATGTCGCCGGGCCTGTTAGCCATCCGCGACTTCACCATGGCCAATGCCGGAGCCATCAGCCCGAACCTGGCACCGAAGGACGATTACTACTCTTCCACTCTGCAACTGCTGAGCTGGTGGGCAAGTCATAAAGGGTAAAAACGGTTTGAATTGACCCTCACTATTTTTATAACGTGTTGGGTTTATAAAGATCATCGCCACAAAATGGATATTTAATATTCATTTTGTGGTTTTTTTAAGATTTCATCATCATCTATCAAATAAGAAATTTTATTATTTTCATCATGAATAATTGTCATTATCTGATCATTCTTTGAAAAGGAATACCATGATGTAAATCTTGCCTCTGATACTTTTATAAACCCTACGCCAAGATCTTCTATTCCTACAAAATAGTGACCATATTCATCGACATCAGATATCTTATTTTTAATAAGAGGGCTATCCTTATTACTTTCCCACCAGTAAATCTTTCCCCTCTGCGTAATGGGAAATTTTCTAACTATGATAACGGTACTATCCTCATCTTCGTGGACGTAGATAATTTCCGGTTTTATTAAAACGAAAAAAAAGTCACTATAATTAGTATAATGATTGTAAGAATAACGAATTTTTTGTTCATCGAATGCCTCCTTGAATGGAAATATTTTATTCCATTTCGTTAGAGAATGGTTTGAATCAAAATTTTCCCCATCTTTGCAAAACAAACCAGATTCGAAAAATCTGATAGTGCTATGTTTTACTTTCAGCATGTCATATTCACTCCGACCTAAGTAATTTTAAAAAACCTCACTGTTATACTTCACCAGAATATTTTGATAAATTTAGTCACCATCGAATATGTAACTCGTCTCACCCATTTTTTTCCTTGTTACTCGCATAAGAATACTTTTCTCGATACACCTGTCTTCTGATTTAATTTCATCAAAACAAATCAGATCAGTAGTAGAAAAAGAAAACCATATGGAATCAGCCTCTGAATTTTTTTTGAATCCATCTCCTATATCAAAAATAAAAATATGATAATGGCCGAATTCATCAGCTTTTGGTATTCCATATTTTTCCTTTAAATATAACTTGTTATCACCCCACCATTTAACTCTTCCTCTCTGAGTCAAAGGAAATTTTTTCACCACTATATCTGTGAATTCATTCCCCTGGTGTACAAATATAACTTCAGGCTCCCTTAAAGAAATAAGTAAAGAAATTACAAAAAGTAGTGTTGCAATAACGAATAGTGTTATCTTAATCCTCATGGCTTACGCCCTGAAATACTTATAGTACACTCCATCTCTGTGACAAAAGGTTTGAAAGCCATTTTGTTATAGTGCTGTAAAAAAAACCAAACTCTGAAAAACCTGAAGGTATGATATTCTGATTTCATAATATCCCATTTATCTAATCCAAAATGATCCTGAACTTTGTAATGTAGAGAAGCTTCAAACTCGCCTTTTTTGATCGACAGATAATTTAGCGTTATTTGTGTAGAATAAGTATCGTGAACTGTAATTCCCATTCCATTAAATTTATCTTTGAATCGAGTGAATTTAGGTGTTCTCCCAGCTCTAACTTCTGCATTTAAATCTAATATAGATGATTCTGGTAAGATATTAGCATTCCAGTCAATGTTATCAGACAAACCTTTAGCGATTCTGTTTAAAGTACTCCCCCCAGAAAAATCATGTCTTATCTGATCCTCAAGTGCCCTGTTTAAAAGATAATCCCGGAATAGCAACCCGCTGTTCTTTTGCATATGGTTGATCATCTTCACGATCAGCCCGCTGTAAACGCCATATAAGGCGAAAGGTTTAGACAGTTCCCTCATTTCATCAAAAAGAATGTCGCTGCATTGTTTTAATGAAAGGGTACTTTTTACTTCCGGATAAGAATGAAGGAAACGTGATGTCTTTTTTGGAAAGTAATCGATGAGCAAAGAAGAGGGGCGATCGGGAAAATTATAATCCGAAAAAGGAGAAGCCTTTAACTCTTCAATTTTAGTCAGGGTATAGGGGTTCACTCTTGCTGAAACATCATCCAGTCGGTAGACAGACCTGAGTTGCTGCTCTGTCATATCACCATAGTGCAAATCCTCTGAGGACTTCGCACCTGCGGGGGTTGTATATATTCTGGCGGGCAGTCTGATTTGTGACATATAAGTTCCTTTTAATTGATGTGGTAAATATATACGAATCAATAAACTGAACTAGTCATTGATAAAGTAAATATTAATTAACAACGTATATGATTTATCCATATGAAATCAGCTAATTGTTGCTATCAAGGCCGTTATATTATTCCCAAATTTTTATTTATTATTGATCTAAGTAGTCATCCCAAATATTCCATCGTAAATATCACCCACAAAAAAGCCCGCTTTCGCGGGCTTTGTCATTTCTGCAAATCCTTCAGAATTACGCGACGGTTTGCGTGGTTCCGTTTTCATCCTGATCGACGGCGAAGCAGGCGACGAGCTGGTCGCCGTACTGTTTCAGCTGTGGCTGGAACTGTTTGCAGGTGCCGAACGCGCGGCGGCAGCGGGCGTTGAACGCGCAACCGGCTGGCGGGTTCAGCGGGCTTGGCAGCTCGCCGGTCAGCTTGATGCGCTCACGGCGTTCGTCCGGGTTCAGACGCGGCGTGGCGGACAGCAGCGCCTGTGTGTACGGATGGCGAGGATTGCTGAAGATGGCGTCTTTCGGGCCCTTCTCCACGCAGCGGCCAAGGTACATCACCATCACTTCGTCGGCGATATGTTCCACAACGGACAAATCATGAGAAATGAAGACGTATGACAGCCCCAGATCCTGCTGCAAATCCATCATCAGGTTCAGCACCTGCGCACGCACGGAAACGTCGAGCGCGGACACCGGTTCATCGGCGATCACCACGTCCGGATCCAGCATCAGACCGCGGGCGATGGCAATACGCTGACGCTGACCGCCGGAGAACATGTGCGGATAACGATCGTAGTGTTCGGTTTTCAGACCCACTTTCGCCATCATCGCCAGCGCTTTTTCGCGACGTTCATCGCGGGTCAGTTTGGTGTTGATCAGTAAGGGTTCTTCGAGGATCTGACCGACTTTCTTACGCGGGTTCAGCGATCCGTAAGGATTCTGGAACACGATTTGGATCTTCTGACGGCGCAGCTTTTCAGCTGTTGCGTCAGGTTTCAGCAAATCCTGCCCGCGGTAATACAGTTCACCGCCGGTCGGCACTTCGATCATGGTCAGCAGACGGCCCAGCGTGGATTTACCACAACCGGATTCCCCGACCACCGCCAGCGTTTTACCGCGTTCGAGCGTAAACGACACACCGTCGAGCGCTTTCACCGTACGTTCCTGGCCGAAGATGCCCTTCTTCACCGGGTAATGTTTTTTCAGGTCAATCGCGTGCAACAGCGGCTGCGATTGGGTGTTATCAGGACTCATAAGTAGGTCTCCCGGCATCATCCAGCGGATAATGGCACTTCGACTGACGCCCGTTCGCGAGGTCACGCAGCGCGGGTTCTTCTGTACGGCAACGGTCGGTTGCATACGGGCAGCGCGGATTGAGCAGACAGCCGTTCGGACGATCATATTTACCCGGCACTACGCCCGGCAATGACTGTAAACGGGCTTTGTCTGCCGCAAATTCCGGCAGCGAGCGCAGCAGCGCCTGGGTATACGGATGGCGTGGCGCACGGAAGATTTCCGTGGCTTTGGCCGACTCCACCACCTGACCGGCGTACATCACGATGATGTGATGCGCAGCTTCCGCCACCAGCGCCAGGTCATGGGTGATCAGCATCAGCGCCATGTTTTCTTTCTGTTGCAGTTCAAGCAGCAACTCGATGATCTGCGCCTGAATGGTCACGTCGAGTGCAGTCGTCGGCTCATCGGCAATCAGCAGTTTCGGGCGACAGGCGATCGCCATCGCAATCATCACGCGCTGGCTCATCCCGCCGGAAAGCTGATGCGGATACACGTCGAGACGCGAAGCCGGGTCAGGAATACCGACCAGATTCAGCAAATCGATGGTGCGCTGACGACGGGTCTTTTTGTTCCCGCCCTGATGCACTTTAATGGCTTCCATTATCTGGAAACCCACGGTGTAACACGGGTTCAGGCTGGTCATCGGATCCTGGAAAATCATCGCGACTTCGGCACCGACAATCTGGCGGCGCTCTTTTTCGCTGATCCCCTGAAGATTACGGCCACCGAACTCCAGTTTTTCCGCCATCACTTTCCCGGGAAAGTCGATAAGCCCCATCAGCGCCAGTGAACTGACTGATTTACCGGAGCCGGACTCGCCGACAATTCCGACCACTTCGCCCTGCTTCACGCTGTAGCTGATACGATCTACGGCGCGGAACGGCGTCCCTTCGTCACCAAAGTGAACAGAGAGTTTATCCACGGTCAGCAACGTTTTGCCGACCTGAACGTCATTCGTTAATGTTGTTTCCATCTCCAACCCCTTACTGCTTAAGTTTAGGGTCGAGGGCATCACGCAGGCCATCACCCATCAGGTTAAATGCCAGCACCGTCAGCAGAATGATCACACCGGGGAAGGTCACGACCCACCAGGCACTTTGAGCAAACTGTAAGACGTCAGACAGCATGGTGCCCCACTCAGGCGTTGGCGGCTGTGCGCCCATCCCGAGGAAGCCCAACGCTGCCATATCGAGGATGGCGTTGGAGAAGCCGAGCGATGCCTGAACAATCAGCGGCGCTAAGCAGTTAGGTAAAATATTGATGAACATCTGGCGCGCAGAACCGGCACCGGCGACGCGCGAAGCGGTCACGTAGTCACGGTTCACTTCCACCAGCACCGCCGCGCGGGTTAAGCGAACATAGTGTGGCAAAGCAACAAATGTCAGCGCCAGCGAGGCGTTAACAATCGACGGACCGAAAATCGCCACCAGCACCAGCGCCAGCAACAGACTTGGCAGGGCCAGCATGATATCGACCACGCGCATGATGATGGCGTCCACGACACCGCCGTAGTAACCGGCAAACAGCCCGAAAACCACACCGAGGATTAACGACAGCACCACAACCAGACAACCGACCAGCAGCGATAAACGCGCGCCGTACATCAGACGCGAGAGAATATCGCGGCCCACGTCGTCGGTGCCCAGCAGGAATTTCCAGCTGCCGCCTTCCATCCAGACCGGCGGGCGCAGCAGCGCGTCACGGAACTGTTCAGCAGGCAGGTGTGGTGCAATCACGTTCGCGCCAATCGCAATGACCAGCATAATAATGATGTAAGCCAGGCCGACAACGGCCCCTTTGTTACGCTTGAAGTAATGCCAGAATTCGCGCAGAGGCGGCATCGGCACTGGCGCAGCCGTCACTAACTCGTTAGCGACCGGCTCAGTGGTTTGAGACATTGTGCGCCCCTTATTTCTTGTGGCGAATACGCGGGTTGACCACGCCGTAGAGCACATCTACCAGCAGGTTAACCACAATGATCAGAGTAGCGACCAGCAACACCCCGCCCTGCACGACCGGATAGTCGCGGCGCTGGAGTGCGTCGATCAGCCACCGGCCAAGTCCTGGCCAGGAGAAGATGGTTTCGGTCAAAATGGCACCGCCGAGCAGCGTACCGACCTGCAAACCAATGATGGTCACTACCGGCAACAGCGCATTACGCAGTGCGTGGATGACGATCACCCGCATACGGCTCACGCCTTTGGCGCGCGCGGTACGGATGTAGTCTTCGCCCAGTACTTCCAGCATGGAAGAACGGGTCATACGCACAATCACCGCCAGCGGAATGGTTCCGAGCACGATAGCCGGTAAAATCATGTGCATCACAGCATCAACGAAATCACCCGGTTCGCCCCAGAACAGCGTGTCGATCAGCATAAAGCCGGTCAGCGGCAGGCTGTCATCCAGGAAAACAGTGTCGCTTATTCGCCCCGACACCGGCGTCAGGTTAAGCTGCACCGAGACCAGCATAACCAGCATGATCCCCCACCAGAATATCGGCATCGAGTAGCCGGTCAGCGATATCCCCACGGCCGTGTGGTCGAATATCGAGCCTCGTTTTACCGCCGCCAGCACACCTACCGGGATCCCGACAATGATGGCAAAAATCATTGCGCAGATACCCAGTTCCAGGGTGGCTTTAAAGCGCGGTACAAACTCCTGCCAGACAGGGGTGCGGCTTTTTAAGGAAGTGCCCAGGTCGCCATGCAGCACCCCGTTCACGTATTTGAAGTATTGTTGATAGAGAGGCTTGTCGAGCCCCATATCTGCCATTAACTGGGCATGACGTTCGGGAGAAACCCCGCGCTCGCCTGCCATGATAGTGACCGGGTCGCCTGGTATCATGTGTACGAAGGCAAAAGTCAGCAAAGTAATGCCGATAAACGTTGGGATAACTAACCCCAAACGTCGGAGTATGAACTGCAACATATCCCGTACTCTCTGTATAAAATGCCCGGAGAACCGTAGCGCTCCGGGCTTATTAGTAGCTCACAAAACTCTTAACAAGTGGATTCAATAGCGAAGCGCTATTACTCCATGCTTACGTTTTCGAAGTGGTGTTTGCCCAACGGATCAACGACATAGCCTTTGACTTCTTTGCGTACTGGCTCATACACAGTAGAGTGGGCGATGATCAGCGCAGGTGCCTGATCATGCATCACAACCTGAGCCTGCTGGTACAGCGCAGCACGTTTGGCGTGATCAGATTCAGCACGGGCTGGCTGGATCAAATCTTCAAACGGCTTGTAGCACCAGCGGGAGTAGTTGGAACCGTCTTTTGCAGCCGCACAGCTGAACAGGGTCGCGAAGAAGTTATCCGGATCCCCATTGTCGCCGGTCCAGCCCATCATCACAGACTGGTGCTCACCGTTCTTCGCACGCTTGAGGTATTCGCCCCACTCGTACGTCACGATGTTGGCTTTCACGCCAATTTTCGCCCAGTCAGCCTGGATCATTTCAGCCATACGGCGCGCGTTCGGGTTGTACGGACGCTGTACCGGCATCGCCCACAAATCGATAGTGAAACCGTCTGCGTGACCTGCTTCTTTCAGCAGCTCTTTGGCTTTGGCCGGATCATACGGGTAATCCACCACGTCTTTGTTGTAGCCCCACATTGTTGGTGGGATCAGGTTTTTAGCCGGCTGGCCAGCACCCTGATAAACCGCGTCGATGATGGCTTTTTTGTTCACAGCCATGGTCAGTGCCTGACGCACTTTCACTTCATCCAGGGGTTTTTTCTCAACGTTGAAGGACAGGTAACCCACGTTCAGACCTGGCTGTTGCATCAGGTTGATGGATTTATCTTTCTTCATTGCCGCGATATCTGCCGGGTTCGGGTACGGCATGACCTGGCATTCGTTTTTCTGCAATTTCGCGTAACGCACGGAGGCGTCAGGCGTGATGGAGAAGACTAAACGGTCGATCTGCGGCTTGGTGCCCCAGTAGCCCGGGAAGGCTTTGTAGAGGATGCGCGAATCTTTCTGGTATTGCAGAAGCTGGAACGGACCGGTACCGATTGGATCCAGATCCACTTTCTCAGGCGTTTTCGCTTTCATCATGTTGTCAGCGTATTCCGCAGACAGGATTGATGCAAAGTCCATCGCCAGGTCAGCCAGGAACGGAGACTCCGGGCGGTTCAGCACGAACTGCACGGTGTTGTCGTCCACTTTCACGATCTTGTTGATCAGATCGCCCATTCCCATACCTTCGAAGTATTCATAGCTGCCGCCGGAAACACCGTGGTAGGCATTATTTTTGTCCAGCTGACGTTCGAAGGAGAAGATTACGTCGTCCGCATTCAGATCACGGGTCGGTTTGAAGTCCTTGTTGTCCTGCCATTTCACGCCTTTGCGCAGATGGAAGGTGTACGTTTTGCCGTCAGCGGAAACGTCCCACTTCTCTGCCAGACCTGGCTGGATTTCTGTGGTCCCGATTTTGAACTCGACCAGACGGTTGTAGATAGGCACGGAGCTTGCGTCATACGTGGTGCCGGAGGTGAACAGCTGAGGGTTAAAGCCTTCAGGTGAACCTTCAGAGCAATACACTAACGTTTTTGCCTGGACACTGGCCGCAACGGTCAGCGCAATCAGGCCCATACTGAATTTCAGTAGCCCCGACTTACCTAAAGAGATTGTCATCGCTTCTGCTCCATCGATTAATGGTGATGTGGATGTGTGTGTTGTGTTTTACAGCTCACGTCACCCTTTATTTTTATATGCGGGTGACTGTGTTTGCTCGTGCGCTGCAATAAGTCCAACCAGAGCATGGTGAACTGCCATTTTTTTCCTGCGTTCTGTAAAGCTGGCTTTACAAAACCTTACCGGAAATAATCACTGGTCTTCCTTGGGGCTATCAATTTGGCAACTCCTTTCCTTGACGTCAATATAACCATCAGGCATTTACACAGACTGTGAGTTACAACAAACAAACATAAAAAAACATTTCATTAACCAAATCAGGATGAATGTTCAGTCCGGACATCAAATAGCCACACAATCCACTTTGTAAAAGAATATTCCTGGCGGTTTAGCCCATATTAATTCCCTAAAAATTTCTGGCTAAATGATGAATATATGAACGGTTATTTTTGAGATTGGGGTGGAAACCAGCTGAAAATGCTGAGAAGTGCAGCAAACAGCGCGCGGCTATCAGCGAACGTGTTCATCTGAGCACTGTTAAAAAACCCCAAAATAGCGCAATTGCACACTGATGGTGCAGGTGATCATCCATACGTATTTTGTCTGTTTTTACGCCATAAGTGAGGGCGAGGATGGACATTAATTGAAAAGAATATGTTAAGGGATTTTTAAATTCTGGCTTACTTTTTGCTTGTTCGTAAGAGCGTACTACTTGCCCGATTTGCGTGAAAGTCCCAGAAGTCGGCTGGCGGGAAGAGAAAATAGAACTGTATCTGCTGAGCCTGGATTCTCATGAGAACTTCTATCAGGATCATAAAAATCACCGTAAAGGTGATTTGAAGATGATGAAATGAAATCTCAGAAGCTAAAACCCGCAACCGGAAGGGCGTGGGCTTTTTACAGACGAAAAAAAACCTGCTTTAAAAGCAGGTTTTTCAAATGTGGTCGGCGAGAGAGGATGACTGGCATCTTCGATGCCGCCCTGCGGGCCGTTGCTGAAGCAACGTTGTCTCGCTTCGCTCGGCTCAAACCTCCTTCGGAGGCTCTCATCCTCATAAACTCCGGACGAAAAAAAACCTGCTTTAAAAAGCAGGTTTTTCAAATGTGGTCGGCGAGAGAGGATTCGAACCTCCGACCCACTGGTCCCAAACCAGTTGCGCTACCAAGCTGCGCTACTCGCCGAATGGGGCGCATCTTACTGCGACCCCCTCAGAGCGTCAACGGCTTTTTCAGACATCCGAACTGACTGACCAGATTTTATCCGATACGCCGCCAAAATGACCTACAACTGCTGTTCTGACTAAGGTTTTGCACACCAGTTGTTCGCCGGATTGATGCCGCCGTCTGGCGACGTATAACCCAGACAACCCAGAATCGAATCGAACAGTTCAACGTGACGTTTCTTCGCGCCCACACGCTGCTGTGCCTGTAACTGCTCAAACGCCCGTTTATGATCAGGCTGTTCGAGGAAGCTGTCGGACGCCCACACCATCATCGGCACCCGGAACTGCTCCGGCGGCGCCATTTCGCGCGGCGTGCCGTGCAGGTGTGAGTTTTCATCGATAGATTCACCGTGGTCAGCAGCATAAAACACCAGTGCTTTTTTATCGCGCAGCTGATCAATCACGCTGTCGATAAAGGTGTCGGTATACAACACGCTGTTATCAAAGGCGTTAATCAGCTCGGCTTTGCTACAGGTGTTGCCCATACATTCCGGGGTAAAACGGGCATAGCTGCGCGGATAACGCTGGGAGTACATGTAATGCGAGCCTTTGGTATGCAGAATCACCAGATGTTTGCCTTTCGGATAGTTCTTCAGCGATTCCTGTAATTCATTCACCAGCAGCATGTCATCGACCGGTTTACCGTCGTTGCGCTTCTCTGATGCAATAATTTCGCGGAAAGAGAAGTTATTGGTATCCGCATTATTGTAGAACCACAGCTCGCTTTGCATCGCGAACAGTTCAGACGTAAAGCCCAGAGACTTCATCACGGCAAAAATATTCTGCTCTTTCAGGGTACGCTGCGGATTATCCGCCGTTCCGCCCTCACGCACGAACATACAGCGCAGCGACAGTTTGGTCGCCGTATCGCATGACGTGCCACGGAATGCCACCAGGTTTTTCTCTTTCGACAGACGCGGCGTAGTGTCGCGCTCATAACCCAGAATCCCTAAGTGATCCCAGCGGGTGGTTTCACCGATGATAAACACGACATAGGTATCGTCGATATCGGCAGGCGGCACATAGGTAAATTTCTTCGCCGGATCAAAGTAATTGCTCGCGTCCTGACTCTCATCAACCTGCGTATAGGCGTATAAACCCAGCGCGGCCAGCCAGTTAGAAGGCAGATACGAGTGCGCGACGACGCCGCCGTAGCTTGGCAAATCGATATTGGTTTTTTTCTCATTCACGCTCTGCGCATGATCGAGCGTACGCAGCGGGATCCAGACCAGCGCCGCCGCCATCAGTAGCACAAGCAGGGGCAACGCACGTTGCCCCGGTGTTTTCATCTGCTCGATCAATGTCAGACTCAGGTTGTTTTTCCAGATGATGAACAGCGGCACCGCACTGACCAGCGCCATCCAGATAAACAGATGCAGCCCGATGATTTCCTTACTGAGATCGATATCCGTCGTCATGACCGAAACCACAATGCCGTACCCGATCACGACGTTGAACATCACCATGTAATAACTGGCTGCGACAGAAATCAGAACCAGCAACGAGGCGATAATGCGGAAAAACAGTTTTCCCCCCAGCGAAATTAAACGCAGAACGAAAAAGGTGAACAAAACGATGGCACACACTTCGGTGACCGCCTGAACCAGTTCAGCGGAGGTGAAATGATTGACCAGAGCGGCAAAGCGACGCTGGAAAACGGAGACATTCAGGAAAATGCCAATGTAAATCGCTAACAATAAAGAGATATTTTGTTGCGATAGAGTCTTCACTCTATTCATGAATTGTTACTTATCCAGTATGTTTTTTAAAATTCCGAATCATTGTGACATGTTTAAAAGAGACTGGTTCACGGAATATGCTGAGATTGAGGTTTTATGCGGCTTTCAGGATATTTCTGCCGTTATATGGCGTCTTACCCCTTTGCGAAAAAGCAGGGAATTTTACGTAAAAAAAGGGAGGCCTTAGCCTCCCTGCGGGTATTACTTTATTATTTTATGGATATCTGAAAAGCGGCCCCTGGTGAAGGCGCTAATTCTAAAACGTTATTTTACGTTCAGTGTGACGTCGATGTTGCCACGGGTTGCATTGGAGTACGGGCAAACCTGATGGGCTTTCGCCACCAGCGCTTCGGCTTCACTGCGCTCAAAGCCCGGCAGGGTGATATCCAGCTGTACTTCAATACCGTAACCGCCTGGAATGGCGCCGATGCCTACCGCGCCTTCAATTTTGGCATCCGCAGGGATCTTAATTTTTTCCTGAGCGGCAACGGCTTTCAATGCGCCGAGGAAACAGGCGGAATAGCCCGCTGCGAACAACTGCTCAGGGTTGGTGCCGCCGCCCATACCGCCCATTTCTTTTGGAACACCCAGTTTGACGTCAAGAACGCCGTCGTCAGAAGTCGCACGACCATCACGACCGCCGGTGGCTGAGGCATGAGCACGATACACAACTTTTTCAATAGACATATTTCGTTCCTTAATCATTGAGAGTCAGAAAATTTTAAACGATTTAATAGCACACTACTTATTAGATTCTATCAAACGAGTCTGTGTTGTTCCTTCAGACTCATCTGTTTAACACGCTTCCTGCAAAGCAGACCCTTACGCTTTATCCTGAAGCTTAGCCCGTAAGACTTCGAGCTGCTGCTTCAGCGCCACAATTTCACCGACCTCACAGTCTGTCGCACACAATATGGCTTCGGGAATGCCCTGTGCTTTTTCGCGCAGCGCCCTGCCTTCGGCGGTCAGGGAGATAATCACCTGACGCTCATCCGCTTTCGCCCGCTGACGCATCAGCAAACCGGCGGTCTCCAGACGCTTTAACAGCGGCGTTAACGTGGCGGAATCGAGAAACAGTTTTTCGCCGATTTCAGACACCGTGACTTCATCACGCTGCCAGAGCACCAACATCACCAGATATTGCGGGTAAGTGAGATCGAGCTGCCCGAGCAATTTACGGTAAACCTTATGCAATGCCAGATTCGCGGAGTACAGCGCGAAGCACATCTGTTGATCCAGATGCAGCATGCCGTTTTGGGTTGAGTCGGTGTCTGTTGTCATGTTCATGCCGCCAATATATATAGCGCACGATATTATCGCAAGCGCTTTTTATCCTTTTCTAAACCCGCCGGTTCAGAAGCCTTCAATTCGCTGCAACATATACGGATAAAACGGGTTAGAGGAAACACGCATCAGCTGATCCATACTCACGACCAGCGCGCCGCTCTCTCCCCGTGCGGCCAGTGTTCCCAGCCGGACTCCAAACTGTACCGGGCCTTGCGGATTACGTCCGTAAAGTGAATCGTCTGTCGGGAAAGGCAGCGCCACATGCGATAACGAATAGAATTCCGACGGATAATTCAGCCCGAGCGGCATGACCGCCGCACTGTTCTGCCCCGCCTGCGTGATTTTCGCCACCGTCGCCGCATCATCCGGTGAAGCATTGGTGATCACTGTCGTCTGATACGCGCGCGGCGGCGCAGGCAACAGCCGCTCTGCCGCGGTTTCTGAAGACGGACGCAGCAACGGGCCGACGTACGCACTGCGGTTTATATCAAACAATACCAGCTGGCTGCCGTTCGCAGGGAGCTGATTAAACAGCGCCGTCACCACTGCACGGGCGCTGACCGTAGAATCGACCACCGACTGAAAAGCCAGCACCGGCGGCAGTTGCGCCAGCTTACCAGACTCCACGTCTTTACTGATCTGCTGCTGCAAAACATGGGTCAGCAGATAAGACTGACGCGCCGCTTTCACCGGGAATGAATTGTATTTGAAGGGATTAAATTCCGGCATCAGATTCAGCCAGGCGGTTTTGGCAAAGGCCGGGAAAATCGCCGGCCATCCCGCATAACCGGCAAAGCGCGCAAAACTCGTTACGCCGATCATCGGAGAAATCAGGATCACGCGCGAAGGCCGCGCCAGCGCCGGATCATCTAGCGAATCCAGCGTGTATTTCATGGCGAGCGCGCCGCCGTTGGAGAAACCCACCAGTTGCAGCGGCACATCCGGTCCGGCTACACGCCGTGCCTCACGGATTGCCAGCCTTGTCGCGGCGAGCCACTGTTCCCAGTCCACGCGGGTCAGACCGCCAGGCACCGTTCCATGGCCGGGCAAACGGATACCGACCGCCACAAATCCGCGACGGCGATAATCCTGCGCAATATGCCGCAGGCTGTAAGGCGAATCGGTCAGACCGTGCAACAGCACCACCGCCCCCACCGGTTTTCCATCGGGCATCAGCTCATAAGACCGGTTCCAGTCCTGCGCAAAATGTTCGGGATAAATCGGGCTGCGGTCGTAATAACGGTTCAGCGGGATGCGGTCTTCCCTGTCGAGTTTGTCCGTCACTTCCTGCTTCACTTCTGCAAACGCCTGCTGCTCGGCGCGCAGATAGGCCGCCCAGTCGCTTTTATCGAGCTGCGTGGCACTCAGTTCGTCCGGCACCAGCTTGTGCCACGGCTCAAGCGGCGGCCCCTGTAAGGCGTCATAAGTCCGCACACCCAAAAGGGTAATGATCACCAGAATCAGCGCCAGTAACAGTTTTTTCAGACGTTCAAAAAGACGACGAAGTTGTATCAAGTCGGAAGTTCCTCTGGCCAATGCTGAGCGGTATGCACAAGCCTGACGATTTGAATTTCTGTATCTGTAATGCGATATACCATTCTGAAATGAGCACGGATTATACATTCCCTCGTGCTGGCAACACGCCCTGCGGCATACATGGCGGGACGCTGAAAAATGCGCTCAGCGGCGGCATCAAAGTCATCATCAAGTTCAATGGCAGCTTGAGGATTTTCACGCGCGACATAACTGAATATAGACCCGCGATCTTCCTGCGCATGGGGTTTCCATACCAGCATTTTGGTCATCCGTTACTTTTCCTGTTTCTTAAGTAACGCGGCTTTCCGGGCAGCAAACTGCGCCTTCACCTCTTCGTGAGGAATTGCCGGGCGCGGATCATCTAATGATTCCTGAACCCGCTCGCGAAACCAGAGATCATACGTGGCTTCATCCATCGCCGCCGCTTCATGCGCGCGTTTTAGCGCGGCTGACCGGTCAGGCCGCGTTCCTTTACCGCTACCTTCAGGATCATAGTCGGTAATATCCACTTCGAACTGCTTTATCCCCATGTCTTTCAAATAAGCCGCCACGGCGTCAAAGCGTTTGAAAACCCGAACCTTGCCACTGCGCTGGGCGATAAGTGTGCGCTGATGCTCGCCGTATCTGATCATGATTACCCATCCTCCCTGTTGCGCGACCACCTTTAACCGGCTGACAGCGCCAGCTTCTGCCAGACAAATTAATATGGAATGGTCGATCGTTTCCTTAGACATAACCCTGCAGCCTCTCTGCAAACAATAATAAATCATCTGTTCATACAACTATATACCGACACCACTCACGAGCTACGTTTATCTTTTCGATGCGAGGCATCGCGCAAATTTTCGCCCCATTTTTGTTCAGTTGCATTCCGTCCATGGTGCAACAAATAGACGATGCGGTCATGCGGAAATAATTAAACCTAATAAATTCAAAGGTTAATAATCTGGCACAGGCTTTGCTTAGATGAATTCAATCTTGTATACCAGATGGGATTCCAAAATGCTTTCAGCTTCAGACACCGTCGCATCACCGTATCGTGGTTTTACCCTTCGGGAATGGCAGCAGCATTATCGCAGTGCGCCGGACAGCCTGCGCACCACGCTTTCTCTGGTTCTGGGAAGCCTGAGTAAGGCCGACAATGCCTGGATTTATCTCGCCACAGCAGAGCAGCTTGAAGCGCAAATCATTCGTCTGGAAACCCTTCTCGCTCAGGCCGAAGGCTCGCTGAGCACCCTGCCATTGTTTGGCGTGCCGTTCGCCGTCAAAGACAATATGGATATCGGCGGCTGGCCGACGACGGCGGCCTGTCCGGCATTTGCCTATACCGCAGAAGCGGATGCCACGGTGATTGCCAATCTCAAAGCCAGAGGCGCGGTGGTGGTCGGCAAAACCAATCTCGATCAGTTCGCCACCGGACTGGTCGGCACGCGCTCCCCTTACGGCGCAGTGCGCAATACGTTCAATCGGGATTACGTCAGCGGCGGTTCCAGTTCCGGTTCAGCCTCCGTTCTGGCACGTGGTCTGGTGGCGTTTTCACTGGGCACCGACACCGCCGGTTCCGGGCGCGTTCCGGCAGGCTTTAATAATGTCGTCGGACTGAAACCGACCAAAGGCTGGCTGTCGAATACCGGCGTGGTTCCGGCCTGCCGTCTGAACGATGCCGTCTCGATTTTCGCTCTCACCGTGGGCGATGCTCAAACCGTTGCCCACGCAGCAGGCGGATATGATGCCGCCGATGCTTATTCACGGAAAAATCCCCATACCGCGCCGGTGGCGTTTTCCGCCCAGCCGCGCATCGCTATCCCCGATCGCGTGGAATTTTTTGGTGATGAACTGGCACAGGCGGCGTTCAGCGAAGCACTCGATCGCCTGCGCCATAATGGCGTGACGCTGGAAATGATTGATTTCACGCCGTTTCGTGAACTGGCGGAGCAACTGTATTACGGCGCATGGGTGGCGGAACGCACCGTCGCTGTCGGTAAGATTTTCGAAGATAGCCCGGAAGTGATGGACCCGGTAGTACGGGAAATTGTCGCCAGCGGCCTGAACTACAGCGCGTGCGATGCATGGCGGGCGGAATATTTGCGCGCTGAGCTCTCACGCAAAATCAATCAGGTGCTGGAAGGGTTTGATGCGCTGGTTGTGCCGACCTCCCCGACCATCCGCACGCAGGCAGAAATGGGGCAGGAGCCGGTGCTCTATAACTCACAGTTCGGTATTTACACCAACTTCACTAATCTGGCGGATTTATCCGCGCTGGCGCTGCCCTCCGGTCTGCGGGCAGACGGTCTGCCCGCCGGTATCACGCTGATCGCCCCTGCCTGGCACGACGATGCGCTGGCCAGTTTTGGCCGTCAGTGGCAGCGCAGCCTGAGCCTTCCCCTTGGCGCTACAGGCCTTGCGATGAAGCCCGAAGAATTCATGACTCCCGCGCCGGTCAGTGCCGCCAGCGTGCGCGTCGCCGTGGTCGGCGCACATCTGACCGGAATGCCGCTCAATTTCCAGCTCACCAGCCGGAACGCCGTTCGGGTCGAACAAACGACCACCGCCGCCACCTACAAACTTTACGCCCTCGCCAACACTACGCCGCCGAAGCCAGGACTGGTACGGGCTGAAAACGGCAGCGCGATTATCGTCGAACTGTGGGATATCCCGCTGGCACGTTTTGGAGAATTCGTCGCTGAAATTCCGGCACCGCTCGGTATCGGATCGCTCGAACTGGCCGATGGACGCATCGTAAAAGGTTTTATCTGCGAGCCGTGGGCGGTTGGCGATGCCACCGATATTACGGCGTCTGGCGGCTGGAGAAGTTACATCCAGAGCCTGAATTCATCACCGGTTAAAAGCTGAGGGCGCGCATATGTTTAACACCGTTTTAATTGCTAACCGTGGCGAAATCGCCTGCCGCGCCATCCGCACGCTGAAACGTCTGGGCGTCACCAGCGTGGCCGTTTATTCCAACGCTGACCGGAATGCGCCACACGTCGCGCAGGCGGATATCGCCATTGCGCTGGGCGGTGAAAAGGCCAGCGAAAGCTACCTGATGATCGACAAAATTCTCGCCGCCGCGAAGGAAACCGGCGCACAGGCGATTTATCCGGGATACGGATTTTTATCCGAAAGCGCCGAATTCGCCGACGCCTGCGAAGCCGCGGGCATTGTGTTTATCGGGCCCACTGCCGGACAAATCCGCGAGTTTGGTCTCAAGCACCGCGCCCGTGAATTAGCCGGCGCCGCGAATGTGCCCATGACGCCGGGCACCGGTTTGCTCGCCAGCCTTGAAGATGCGGTAAAAGCTGCCGCAAAAATTGGCTATCCGGTCATGCTGAAAAGCACTGCAGGCGGCGGTGGCATTGGCCTGACGCGCTGCGACAGTGAAGACGCATTACGCGCCGCGTGGGACAGCGTGAAGCGTCTCGGCGAGCAATTTTTCCGCGACGCCGGGGTGTTTCTGGAACGCTTTGTCGATCGCGCCCGTCACGTTGAAGTACAGATTTTTGGCGACGGCAAGGGCCGCGTGGTGGCGCTCGGCGAACGCGACTGTTCGTTGCAGCGCCGCAATCAGAAAGTCGTGGAAGAAACGCCTGCGCCGAATCTGCCGCAGGCCAGCCGCGAAGCCCTGCACCGCGCCGCCGTGCAGCTGGGTGAATCGGTGAATTACCGCAGCGCCGGAACCGTTGAATTTATCTATGACGCCGCACGCGACGAATTTTATTTCCTCGAAGTGAATACCCGTTTGCAGGTGGAGCATCCGGTCACCGAAATGGTCACCGGTTTAGATCTCATCAGTTGCATGCTGAAAGTCGCCGCAGACGAGCCGCCCGACTGGCCTGCGATGGAAAAAACCCCGCAGGGCGCGTCGATGGAAGTGCGAATTTATGCCGAAGATCCGCTGAAGAATTTCCAGCCAAGTCCGGGCGTGCTGACCGAAGTGTTTTTCCCCGAAAATGTGCGCGTTGACGGCTGGGTTTCTACCGGCAGCGAAGTCTCCGCATTTTACGACCCGATGATCGCCAAACTGATTGTTCACGGCACCGACCGTCAGGACGCGCTGGCGAAAATGTCTGCCGCGCTTGCTGCTACACGTCTGCATGGTATCGCCACCAACATTGATTATCTGCGCCAGGTGGTGGCCACGCCGGTGTTCCGCGACGCCCAAATGTGGACGCGGATGCTCGACAGTTTTGCTTACGCGCCAAACGCCGTCGAAGTCATTGCGCCCGGCACGTACAGCAGCGTGCAGGATTATCCGGGACGCCTCGGTTACTGGGATATCGGCGTCCCCCCTTCCGGCCCGATGGACGATTTTGCCTTCCGTCTCGCCAACCGCATTGTCGGTAACCATCCTGATGCTGCCGGTCTGGAATTCACATTACAGGGGCCGGTGCTGCGTTTTCATTGTGACGCAATTATCGCCCTGACCGGCGCACGTTGTCCGGCAAATATTGATGGCGAGCCGGTTTCTTACTGGCAGCCGGTGAACGTAAAAGCCGGTCAGACGCTGACGCTCGGCCGCGCCACGCAGGGGTGCCGCACCTATCTGGCGGTACGTAACGGATTTGATGTGCCGGTGTATCTCGGCAGCCGCTCGACCTTTGCGCTCGGGCAGTTTGGCGGCCATGCCGGTCGCACGCTGCGCGTCGCCGATATGCTGACCGTTTCTCAGCCGGAACTCGCGGCCTGCACCACGCCCGCACCGGTCGGTTTACCGCAGGCCGCTGCCGAAAATATCGTGTCGCCTTACGGCGATATCTGGAATATCGGCGTGCTTTACGGGCCGCACGGCGCACCGGATTTCTTCACCAAAGCATCCATCGACACCTTCTTCGAATCCGAATGGCAGGTGCATTACAACTCCAACCGCCTCGGCGTGCGGCTGCTCGGCCCGAAACCGCAATGGGCGCGGCAGGACGGTGGCGAAGCCGGTCTGCATCCGTCGAACGTGCATGACTGTGAATACGCCATTGGTGCAATCAACTTCACCGGCGATTTCCCGGTCATTCTGACCCGCGACGGGCCAAGTCTCGGCGGTTTTGTTTGTCCGGTGACCATCGCTAAGGCCGAATTATGGAAAGTCGGACAGGTGAAACCGGGCGATAAAATCCGGTTCCATCCGATCAGTTTTGAACAGGCCCAGGCACTTGAACTGGCGCAGCAGGGCACGATTGATTCGCTGATGCCTGTCAACGCGATGGCGCTGCCGGTGCCGTCGCTGCTGCCCGATACCACTGCTTCTGCCACGATACTTGCGGCGCTTCCTGCGACAGCCGACCGGCCTTCGGTGGAATACCGTCAGGCGGGCGACGGCTACGTGCTGATTGAGTACGGCGATAATGTGCTGGATCTGGCGGTGCGTATGCGCATCTACCTGCTGATGAACGCCATCAAAGCCGCCGGACAGCAGGGCATTGAAGAACTGTCGCCGGGCGTGCGCTCGCTCCAAATCCGCTATGACAGTGGCGTGCTGCATCAGACGGCGCTGCTGCAACATTTACTGACGCTGGAACACAATCTGCCTGATGTCAGCCAGCTCAAAATCCCGACCCGTATCGTACATATGCCGATGGCCTTTGAAGATTCCGCCACACTCGGCGCAGTTGAACGTTATCAGCAAACCGTGCGTGCCGGCGCACCCTGGCTGCCGAATAACGTCGATTTTATCCAGCGCACCAACGGGCTGGCGAGCCGCGACGAAGTGAAAAACATCATTTTCGACGCCAGCTATCTGATCCTCGGGCTGGGCGATGTGTATCTCGGTGCGCCCTGCGCAGTGCCGGTCGATCCGCGTCATCGTCTGCTCAGTTCCAAATACAACCCGGCGCGTACTTTTACCGCCGAAGGCACGGTCGGTATCGGCGGCATGTACATGTGCATTTATGGCATGGATTCGCCGGGCGGTTATCAGCTGGTGGGCCGCACGTTACCTATCTGGAACAAGTTCCTGAAAAATGAACAGTTTAAAAACGGCGAACCGTGGCTGCTGCACTTTTTCGATCAGGTGCGTTTCTACAAGGTCAGTGAAGCCGAACTGGACATTCAGCGCGACGCGTTCCGCGAAGGCCGCGCACAAGTTCGTATCGAAGAGACCGAATTCGACTTTGCGCAATATACGCAATTTCTCGCCGACAACGCCGCCGATATTGCTGATTTTCGCGAGAAACAGGCCGGAGCCTTTACCCGCGAAGTGGCGCACTGGCACGAAGCGGAAAGCGCCGCAGTGGAAGCCGCCGCCAACGCCGTGCAGTTAGTGGAGGACGATGCGGATCAGGACGGGCATCTCGTCAGCGCCGACCTGAACGGAAACGTCTGGAAAATCCTGGTCGAGCCGGGTCAGCAGGTCGAAGAAGGCCAGCCACTGATCGTCGTCGAAGCCATGAAAATGGAACTGTCGGTTACCGCGCCGTGCGCCGGCACCGTTCTGAAAATCAGTTGCCAGCAGGGTCGTCCGGTCGGTCCGGGTGATGCCTTGCTGTGGCTGGACGCAGCCGTTTAACGCTACCGACAAACAGGGAATATTTCATGCAACTGACGGGCTCTAAATCTTCACGCAGTAAAAGCCGTCCGGAAGGGCTGGCAGAACGTATTTATCAGCAACTGAAAGACGACATTTTCAGCTTCCGCCTGCTGCCGGGTGACCGGTTCAGCGAAAACGACATCGCTGACCGGATGGAAGTCAGCCGCACGCCGGTGCGTCAGGCGCTGTTCTGGCTGGAACACGAAGGTTATGTCGAAGTGTTTTTCCGCAGCGGCTGGCAGGTTCGTCCGTTCGATTTCGACTTTTTCGAGCAGCTTTACGATCTGCGCATCGTACTGGAACTGGAAGCGGTGAAACGCCTGTGCGCGCTGCCGCCGTCATTGCAGCCGTTACAACTGGCCGAACTGAAAGCGTTCTGGATTGACCAGCCGCAGCTCGAAGATGGCCAGCGGGTTTCGCGTTATGACGAAGAGTTTCATATGACGCTGGTGGCGGCGGCGGGTAACGCCGAAATGGCGCGTATCCACCGCGAACTGACGGAGAAAATCCGCATCATCCGGCGTCTGGATTTCACCAAAGGTGAGCGCGTCAACGCTACCTATAAAGAACACGCGGGCATTTTGCTCGCCATCATCCAACAAAAGACTGAGGAGGCACAGCGCCAGTTACACGACCATATTGCCGTCAGTAAAGCCGAGGTGCGCAAAATTACCCTGCATATGCTGCACCGGGCGCGGGCGGAGAGTGACGAGGGCAACCCGTCATGACTTTTTTAAATGTTTTTTCGACTTCCTACATAACAGCGTTCTCTTAACTTTTTCCAGAGGGTACATCTATGCAACGTCGACGTTTTATTAAAGCCTTTGCTCTTTCCGCCACCGTAGTCAGCATGGGTTTAGCCTGGAGCGCACAGGCTGCCGACACCATCAAAGTCGGTATCATGCATTCGCTTTCCGGCACCATGGCTATTTCCGAAACGCCGCTGAAAGACGTGGCGCTGATGACCATTGACGATATCAACGCGCACGGCGGCGTGCTCGGCAAAAAGCTGGAGCCGGTGGTGGTCGATCCTGCGTCTAACTGGCCGCTGTTCGCTGAAAAAGCCCGCCAGTTGCTGACGCAGGATAAGGTCGCGGTGGTGTTCGGCTGCTGGACGTCGGTGTCGCGCAAATCCGTGCTGCCGGTCTTTGAAGAGCTGAACGGCCTGCTGTTCTATCCGGTGCAGTACGAAGGTGAAGAGATGTCGCCAAATGTGTTCTACACCGGCGCCGCGCCTAACCAGCAGGCCATTCCGGCGGTGGAATATCTGATGAGTGAAGACGGCGGCGCCGCCAAACGCTTCTTCCTGCTCGGTACAGACTACGTGTATCCGCGCACCACCAACAAAATCCTGCGCGCCTTCCTGCATTCCAAAGGCGTGAAAGACAGCGATATCGAAGAAGTCTATACGCCGTTCGGTTACAGCGATTACCAGACCATCGTGTCCAACATTAAAAAATTCTCCGCAGGCGGCAAAACCGCCGTGATCTCAACCATCAACGGAGACTCCAACGTGCCGTTCTATAAAGAACTGGCCAATCAGGGCGTGAAAGCCACCGACGTACCGGTGGTGGCATTCTCCGTCGGCGAAGAAGAACTGCGCGGCATCGACACCAAACCGCTGGTCGGTGACCTCGCGGCGTGGAACTACTTCCAGTCCGTCGATAATCCAACCAACAAGAAATTCGTTGCCGAATGGAAGGCGTACGCCAAAGCACACAACCTGCCAAACGCCGGTACTGCGGTGACCAACGACCCGATGGAAGCCACCTATGTCGGCATCCATATGTGGGCGCAGGCGGTGGAAAAAGCCGGGACGACGGACGTGGATAAAGTCCGTGCCGCGATGGCCGGACAGACCTTCGCCGCCCCTTCTGGTTTCACGCTGACCATGGATGCGACCAATCACCACCTGCATAAACCGGTGATGATCGGCGAGATTGAATCCAACGGCCAGTTCAACGTGGTCTGGCAGACTGACAAACCGATCCGCGCCCAGCCGTGGAGCCCGTACATCGCGGGTAACGATAAAAAGCCAGATACCCCGGTGAAAACGGCTCACTGATCACTCATGAGTCGCCATTAATACCCCACCCCAACCCTCCCCTTCGCAGGGGAGGGAGCAGATCGGCGCCTTTCACTCCTCCCCCTGCGAAGGGGGAGGCTGGGAGGGGGTTTAGCAACGAACTCCGGGCAACAGGAAAATATCATGACGCATTTTTTATCTCACTTCAGGCCACTGCTTTTCCTGCTTTGTTGCCTTCCTTTGCTGGCCGAGGCGGGTGCGGCGAATGACTTTGCTGCCGCCAGCCGCAGTCAGCAGGCCACGTTATTACAGCAATGGGCGGCGGATCCGCAGCCGGAAAGGCTGCCGCTGCTCGAAGCGCTGAAGCAGGAAAACGTCGTCACCGACGAAGCGAAACACGCATTCATCCAGAACGGCGACCGGCTGACACCGCTGGAGGGCGGCGTCAAACCACAGGGCGATACTAAAAAAGTCTGGCTGAACAACCGCCTGCGCATTCTGATTGCCAATGCCCTTTCCGCACATCGTCTGGTGAGCACTGACAGCACCGTCCGTTTACAGGCGGCCAGAGCCTTACAGCGCGAAGCGCAGGCCGATCAGTTGCCGCTGCTGACGCGTCGTCTTGAGCTGGAAAAAGACCGCACGGTTCACGATGCCCTTTCCATCGCGCTGGCGAATTTACAGCTGGCCGATGCCAGCCCGCAGGTGCGCCTGAAAGCCGTTGAACTGCTCGGCACCTCGGGCGATCCGGATACACAAGGCCGCCTGCAAAGTCTGACTGACCCGAAAACAGAGCCTGATGCCACGGTACGCAATGCCGCACTGACCAGTCTGAAAGCCGTGCAGCATCGTCTGATGATCGGCGATTTACTCGGTCAGGCTTTTACCGGTTTATCACTTGGCTCAATTCTGCTGCTGGCCGCGCTGGGACTGGCGATCACTTACGGTTTGCTGGGCGTGATCAATATGGCGCATGGCGAAATGTTAATGCTCGGTTCTTACTCCACGTACATGGTGCAGTCGCTGTTTCAGCACTACGCGCCGGGGCTGCTGGCGCTGTATCCGCTGGTGGCGCTGCCGGTGGCATTTTTTATCACTGCCGGAATTGGCATGGCGCTGGAGCGCACCGTTATCCGTCATTTATACGGTCGTCCGCTGGAAACCCTGCTGGCGACGTGGGGCATCAGCCTGATCCTTATCCAGGGCGTGCGCGTGCTGTTTGGCGCGCAGAACGTGGAAGTGGCGAACCCCGGCTGGTTGTCCGGGGGCATTCAGCTGCTGCCCAACCTGGTACTGCCGTACAACCGCATCGCGGTGATCATCTTCGTCATGCTGGTCCTCGGTCTGACCTGGCTGCTGCTCAACAAAACGCGACTCGGCATGAACGTGCGCGCCGTCACGCAAAACCGTGCGATGGCGGCCTGCTGCGGCGTGCCGACGGGACGCGTCGATATGCTGGCGTTCGGCCTCGGTTCCGGGATCGCCGGTCTGGGTGGCGTCGCGCTGTCGCAGCTGAGCAACGTCGGCCCGGAACTTGGTCAGGGCTACATCATCGATTCCTTTTTAGTCGTGGTGCTCGGCGGCGTCGGACAACTGGCAGGCACCGTGGTGGCGGCCTTTGGTCTGGGCATTGTGAACAAAATTCTTGAGCCGGAAATCGGCGCGGTACTGGGCAAAATCCTGATCCTCGCGCTGATAATCCTGTTTATCCAGAAACGTCCGCAGGGACTCTTCGCCTTTAAAGGCAGGGTGATTGACTGATGAGCCAGCCGCTGACGATTACCGGCGTACAAAAAGCGCCGAAGATTGCAATTTCTGTGGGCACGCTGGTGCTCATCCTCCTGATTGTGATGCCGTTTCTGGCGCTGCTGCCCGCCACCAGTCCGCTGGCGATTTCCACTTACACGCTGACGCTGGCCGGTAAGATCCTCTGTTATGCGATCGTCGCGATCGCACTCGATCTGGTGTGGGGCTATGCCGGTTTGCTGTCACTCGGTCACGGGCTTTTTTTCGCGCTCGGCGGATATGCGATGGGCATGTATCTGATGCGACAGGCCGCAGGCAGCGGGCTGCCGGACTTTATGTCGTTTCTGTCGTGGACCGAACTGCCGTGGTTCTGGGCCGGTACGCAACATTTCGCGTGGGTGCTGTGCCTGATTGTACTGGTGCCAGGCGCGCTGGCATTTGTGTTCGGCTATTTCGCCTTCCGCTCAAAAATCAAAGGCGTCTATTTTTCCATCATGACGCAGGCGCTGACCTATGCCGGTATGTTGTTGTTTTTCCGCAATGAAACCGGCTTCGGCGGCAATAACGGTTTCACCGGTTTCACCACCCTGCTCGGCTTTCCGGTCACGGCTACCGGCACGCGCGTGGGATTATTTCTGGCGACGGTTTTGGTGCTGGTCGCCAGCCTCGCGCTGGGTTTTGCGCTGGCGAGAAGCAAATATGGCCGCGTGCTGACGGCAGTACGCGACGCTGAAAACCGGCTGATTTTCTGCGGCTACGATCCGAAAGGTTTCAAGCTGTTCGTCTGGACGATTTCCGCCATGCTGTGCGGCCTGGCGGGCGCGCTGTACGTACCGCAGGTCGGGATCATTAATCCGGGCGAAATGTCGCCAACCAACTCCATCGAAGCCGCCATCTGGGTGGCACTCGGCGGACGCGGCACGCTGATCGGCCCGGTTATCGGTGCAGGCATCGTCAACGGCGCGAAAAGCTGGTTCACCGTCGCCATTCCCGAATACTGGCAATTTGTTCTCGGCGGCATGTTTATTCTGGTGACGCTGTTCCTGCCGCATGGTGTGATTGGCCTGCTGCGCAAATGGAAATCCTGATGAGCCCGATGACCATGACTGAAGACCTTTTTACCCAACCGCATCTGGCGGACAGGCACCGCGAGCAGACCGATCCGATTTTGCAGCTGGAAAACATCAACGTCAGTTTTGACGGTTTTAAAGCGCTGACCAATTTGTCGCTGAACATCGGCGTCGGCGAGTTACGTTGCGTGATAGGCCCTAACGGCGCGGGGAAAACCACGCTGATGGACGTGATCACCGGCAAAACCAAACCGCAAAGCGGACGCGTTTTTTACGATCAGCGCACCGATCTGACAAAGCTGGATCCCGTGCGCATCGCACAGTCCGGCATCGGGCGGAAATTCCAGAAACCGACGGTGTTTGAAGCGCTGACAGTATTCGAAAATCTGGAAATCGCGCAGAAAACCAATAAGTCAGTATGGGCGTGCCTGCGCGCAAAAATGAACAGCGAACAGCGCGACCGCATTGATGAAATGCTAGGGACGCTGCGCCTGGCGGCGGAGCGTCATCGTCCTGCCGGCCTGCTCTCTCACGGTCAGAAACAGTTTCTGGAAATCGGTATGTTGCTGGTACAGGAGCCGCATTTGTTGCTGCTCGACGAACCGGCGGCGGGCATGACCGATGCCGAAACCGAATACACCGCCGAACTGTTTAAACAGCTGGCGGGCAAACATTCTCTGATGGTGGTTGAGCACGACATGGGTTTTGTGGAAACCATTGCGGATCACGTGACGGTGCTGCATCAGGGACAGGTTCTGGCCGAAGGTTCACTGCGTGACGTACAGGCCAACGAGCAGGTTATCGACGTGTATTTAGGGCGCTGAGGAATCGCATTATGTTGCAGGTAAATGAACTGAATCAGTTTTACGGCGGCAGCCACATTCTGCGCGGCCTGTCTTTTGAGGCAAAAATCGGCGAAGTGACGTGTCTGCTCGGGCGAAACGGCGTCGGCAAAACGACGTTGCTCAAATGCCTGATGGGGCTGATCCCGGCGAAATCCGGCACCATCAGCTGGCAGGATCAGGTGATCAATGCCCGCAAGCCGCACCAGCGCGTGCAGGCGGGCATTGCCTACGTCCCGCAGGGACGCGAAATTTTTCCGCGCCTGACCGTCGAAGAAAATCTGCTGATGGGCCTGTCGCGTTTTTCCGGCAGCCGGGCAAAGCAGGTGCCGGATGAAATCTATCACCTGTTCCCGATCCTGCTGGAAATGAAACATCGTCGCGGCGGGGATTTGTCGGGTGGTCAGCAACAGCAGCTGGCGATTGGCCGTGCGCTGGCCTGCAAACCGACTCTCCTGATCCTCGACGAACCCACGGAAGGTATTCAGCCGTCAGTGATTAAGGAAATCGGTGCCGTCATTAAACAACTCGCCGCCCGCGGCGACATGGCCATTCTGCTGGTAGAACAATTCTACGATTTTGCCGCCGAACTCGCCGACAGCTATCTGGTGATGTCGCGCGGCAGCATTGTTAAACGGGGACGCGGAGAAGAAATGGAGGCGGAAGGCGTGCGGGGGCTGGTGGCGATTTAGCCGATACACACTTTTTCAAGACAAGCTGATACTTTTCAGCCACATTGACAGCTATTTTCGAATCCGCTGAAAAGAATACTAAGTATGAAAATCAAAAGTCAGGAAGCCCTGGGGCGTCAGCGTAAGCGCTGGGTAATGCTGGCGGTACTGCTCGCGCTGATGACAGCAGGCTATCAGTGGTGGAAGCAGGGAAAACTCGTCTCCGAGCAGTGGAGCCCGAACAAGCAGTATGTGGTGCGTGAGTACCGGACTTTCGAATTTATCCCGCGCATGACCATGCCGGGCGATGGCGGTCATTATTCCGGTTATATGCGCGTGTACAACCGCGACGGCAAGCAGTTTTACGAGGAGTATTCTGACCTGCTCGACTTTATCGAAGGGCCCTTCTGGGCGAAGGAAGGCGTTTACTGGATGGGCAATGAAAATCAGGACATCGTGCGTCTGCCGACTTCACCGGTAGAGTGATTAACAGACACAAAAAAAGCCGCGACTTACGCGGCTTTTAACACTTCAACGTCAGGTCGAAACCTTAACTTCTGATTTTACGGTAGATAAACAGAACGACGATCGCACCGATAACGGCGACAACGAAGCTGCCAAAATTGAATCCGTCCACGCGGCCAAAACCGAAGAATGTACTGATATAGCCACCCACCACAGCACCGACAACACCCAGTACTACAGTCAGAATGAAACCACCGCCATCTTTGCCCGGCATGATCCACTTAGCCAGAATACCTGCAATAAGACCAAAGATGATCCAGGATAAAATTCCCATTTTCGACTCCTCCGAATAGATTTCCGTTACCGTGAATATTGTTCAGCCAAGTCGGCCAAACAAAAGCAGAACCGTTGAGACTCTGCAAACCGGGTGGCAGGTTTATTTTCATGCCCCACGCACAACCCTCTCTCAAACTACCCTGAAAGCGTAGCACTGAATCGACAAACCCGCCAAAAATCAGCAGGAAGGAGAAAATAGCAGCAAATGATAACGTTTTTAAAGGCAACGTCAGCATCAACAGGGCTTTCGTCAGGTACCCGCAGAGGGACGTAAAATTGCGTAAAAAGTACGCCAAATATTTTGAATGACTTACTCAAATCAATCCGTTTTTCATCTCCATTCATCAGGCCTATTATACCTCCATCGAAAGGCAACCACCTTTCACTCATACAAACCTGAATGGAATACTTATCATGAAAAACGTCAAAATTTTTGCTCTAGCTGCTACCCTCTCCCTGATTTCTTTCGGTAGCTTCGCGGCTCAGCAGGTCACTCAGCCTTCCGGTGACATGCAGAAAATCGGTGTTATCTCCGCGGCTAACTCCACCACTCTGAGTGGCCTGGAAGCAAAACTGTCACAGCAGGCGAAAGACGCCGGTGCTTCTTCTTACCGTATCATTTCCGTGACCGGTAACAACAAACTGCACGCTGACGCTGAAATCTACAAATAATCGCCGCGCAGAACCGTAGCCCGATAAAACCCTCTTAAAAAGCCTGTGGAAGCGCATCTTCCACAGGCTTTTTGTTTATCTGCGCCGCCCCCTCAGAATTTCTTTTACATCCTGATTGCATCTTACCTATTTTGTTAACTATTCTGGTTTTTTCGCTCATCAGGAAAAGCCATGACCGTCACCGAATCCCTTATTTCTTACGCGTTTGCCGCCGGCATTTTGACCCTCACGCCTGGCCTGGATACCGCATTAGTACTGCGTACCGCCGCCAGTCAGGGCAGTAAAAAAGCGCTGTCTACCGCCATCGGGATCAGCAGCGGTTGTCTGCTGTGGGGGGCGATGGTCGCACTCGGCCTGGGTGCCGTGCTCGCCGCGTCTGAAATCGCGTTCAATGTACTCAAATGGATCGGTGCCGCATATCTCGGCTGGCTGGGCCTGCAAATGTTGTTCAAACCCCGCAGCGAAATGAACATGGCGGCGCCTGAAGGCAGCGGAAAAATGCGACGTATCGGTAATTCACCGTTCCTGAGAGGGCTGTTTGGCAATGTGCTGAACCCGAAAGTCGGTGTGTTTTATGTCTCTTTCCTGCCGCAGTTTGTCGCTACCGGCTATCCCGTCGGGCCCTATATTTTCGGGCTCGCCGCCATGCACGCCGTGATTGGCACACTCTGGTCAGTCACAATGATTTCTGCCACGCGCCCGCTGTCGCGCTGGTTACGCCGTCCGGGGGTAGTCAGAACGCTGGATCGTCTCACCGGTACCGTTTTTATTGCTTTTGCAGTCCGACTCGCTACGACCAAACGCTAACGAAAAAGGAAGAATGTCATGAAGACCCGACTCAGCCATGCCCCGACCGCAGACGATCTCGATGAAATCAAAGCCGGTCTGCGCAGTTTCAACAGAAACTTCATTCCGCAGCCGAAATTTCGCGAGTTAGGGATTTTTGTTGAAGATGAAAATGGTCACAAACAGGCAGGAATTGTGGCTGAAACCATCGGTAATTGGATGTATATCCAGATGCTGTGGGTCAATGAGTCGTTACGCGGAAAAGATGTCGGGACACAGCTGATTACAGAAGCGGAAGAAGAAGCCAAAACGCGGGGCTGCCGGTATTCGCTGGTCGATACGTTTAGTTTTCAGGCTCGGCCTTTCTATGAGCGCATGGGTTATGCGACGCAGATGACGCTGGAAGATTATATCCGCGATACCCGTACACCTGATGATGCACCGTCAACCCATACCCGCTATTTCCTGACGAAAACACTAGGCTGAAAGAGCAACGCGCGGCTAAACAGGCCGCGCACCTTTTTAGTTATTTAGCAGACAGCGCTAACCACTCCAGAACAGCGGGTCGTTGCCACTGCGCCTGTGCGTAAGCCGCCAGTTTTTCCGGCATCGCATCACCATTGAGAAGCAGACGGTTCAGCATCAGCGCCAGATCCACATCCGCAATACTCCATTCACCAAACAAATGCTCTTTATCCCCCAGTAAACGTTCGGCGGCGGCATACAACTTTTCTGCGGCCTGCTGGCCCTCAGCAGAAAGCGGCGGACATTTAGCCCCCGCAAAGACCACTTCCGTTGAACGTTCCTGACGGATGGGCATCAGATCGCTGCGCAGCCACGCCTGCACTTCACGCGCTTTGGCACGATTTTCCGGATCCGCGGGATAGATAGCCGGAAACGTCGGCGCCGGGAACAACTCTTCAACGTATTCATCAATCGCGGAAGATTCGGATAATACAAACGTGCCATTGGTCAGCGTCGGAACACGACGGGTCATGGACAGTGCTGAATAGGTTTCTTTCAGGTTCTCCGCATCCGCCAGACTGACCGTTTCCAGTTCAAACGGGATGCCCTTTTCTGTCAGCGCCACAAAAGCTGACATCACGTAAGGACTGAAATAATTCGCATCAGAATACAAAATCAGCGAAGGCTGGCTCATGGAAATCTCCTGAAAAAATACAGCAAAGGAGAAAAACATAGCGCAGAAAGGGGGACGTGTCGTTTAAAAAACCGATATTTCAGTTCTCCTGCCCGGTGTAAAACCCCCTCCCAGCCTCCCCCTTCGCGGGGGGAGGGTTGGGGTGGGGTATTAATAGCATCTGCGTCGCTATTATTTCAGCCGGAATACCTGAACTATTTCATTCAGGCGACGCGCCTGATCTTCCAGAGAAGCCGAAGCAGCTGATGCTTCCTGAACCAGCGCGGAGTTTTGCTGCGTCACACCGTCCATTTCGTGTACGGCCTGCGTCACCTGGCTGATCCCGCGCGATTGCTCGTCGGAGGCCGCGACAATTTCGCTCATGATATCGCGCACGTCGGTGACCGCTTTCATGATCTCTTTCATCGTTTCCCCGGCGCTTTTCACCAGCCCGACGCCGTGATCAACGCGGGACGTCGATTCCTCAATCAGGGCAGAAATCTCTTTTACGGCGTCGGCGCTGCGTTGCGCCAGACTGCGCACTTCAGTTGCCACCACGGCAAATCCGCGCCCCTGCTCGCCCGCGCGGGCGGCTTCTACCGCCGCATTCAGCGCCAGAATATTGGTCTGGAAAGCAATGCCGTTGATGACCGTCGTGATGTCGCCAATTCGCCGCGAACTGTCGTCAATCGCGCTCATTACGCCGACTACGTCGGACATAATGCGATCGCCCTTTCCGGCGATTTCCGTGGCGTTCGCCGTCAGTTCGGTCGCAACGTGTGCATTATCGGCATTCTGTTTTACCGTCGCCGTCAGCTGTTCCATGCTGGCGGCGGTTTCTTCCAGCGCGGCCGCCTGCTGCTCGGTTCGCGAAGCCAGATCGATATTCCCCGCGGCAATCTGCGATGCGCCGCTGCCGACCGCATGGCTGGTCGAAATAATGTCGTTCACCACATGCCGCAGTTGCGCCTGCATGGTTTGCAGGGCAAAGAAGATGCTGCTGTGATCGTTTTTCTGCGTGACGATCGGGTGCGTTAGGTCACCGTCTGCGACCGTCAGCGCGATTTTCGCCGCATCCGCAGGCTCGCCGCCCACCGGGCGCAAAACTTTGCGGGTGAAAATCACGCTCAGCACGGCAAACACCACCACGATGCTCAGCACCATCAGCACCAGCGCGTAATAAAGCTGACGCGTACTTTCTTTCATTACCGCTTTTACCGGCGCCACAATGCCCAGCATCCACGGCGTGCCGGTATTACCGATCTGAATCGGCACAAACTCGGCAAAGGCATTTTCGCCCAGCACCGGATCCTGCTGTTCGCGGCTGGTCATTTGCCCGGTCTGTATGCTTTTCAGCAACGGCGCATCGTTTTCAAGCTGGTGCGTGACCTGCTCTTTTTTAGGCGAAGAGATGAAATGGCCGGTCTGCGAAAACAGCATTGCGTAGCCGGTTCCCTGATACGGTTTAATGCCGTTGACCAGCGTCTGCAAGGTTTGCAGCGAGAAATCCGCCGTTACCGAACCCAGAAATTTCCCGTCCACGATAATCGGTACGGCAATGGACGTCAGCAACGTATCCACGCCGTTATACGGGTAACTGTATGGCTCCAGAATGACTTCTTTTTGCAGCTTTCGTGGCAGCAAATAGTAGTCGCCGCTGCCCGGCGTTTCGTAGTCGGTGAGATTGTGCAGCACGATATTTCCGCTGGTATCGCGGTCAACGTAGCGGACATAACGCCCGTTGGGATCCTGCCCTTCTTTTGCGGCGAAATCGCCGTCTTTGCCGTCAAACGCGTCCGGCTCCCAGGCCAGTGACATCGATAAAAAATCCGGATGACTTTTGAGCGCATTTTGTAACAGCGTATCGGCGAGTTTGCGGTCAGTATGCCCGGCTTCACGCAGGCTGATCATGCTCTGAACCAGGTCACGCGCGGCATGCAGGGCCGTGTCGAGTTTCTGGCGGGCAAGATAGCCGTCGGTATTGGCGGTCTGCTGGAGATAACGGCGGGCGATGTCGCGCTGCTGTCCGGCGGACTGCCAGCTCAGCAATCCGACCGTAATGATGTAACCGAGACTTATCGTAAGTAGCCCGACAATCAGCATCAGCGTACGGGTACGCATGGTTTTTTTAGGAACAGTTTTCTGTGGTGCAACCCCAACTCCGGCTGCCGGTGAAAGCGCCTGCATCTGACTCATAATTACCCCGGAACAGTCAACGTACTGTGAAATTCACGATGAAAAAACGCGGATTATCTGTCCCTGATTTGTGCCCCCTAAAGATAAGCAGGAATTCCCTTATCGCCTGAATTATCGGCATCACAGGGGCGGGTCTTTAGCCAAAACGGTAAAAAACTGTCCCGCAAAGATAAACGTTCGCATCCTGCCGGTGTCTCCCTATACTGCTGTTATGTCAGCTGGCTCAGCACCTTGTTTGGGAAACTCCTATGAAGTCATGGCTCTTATCGCTTTTGTTGCTTGTTCCGCTGTGCTCGCAGGCGGCATCTACGCCGAAAGAAATCAAAGCACGTTTCAGCCAGTTTAAGGTCGGGGATAAAACTATTTGTCTCGATGATGTGACCTACGCCAACAACAGCAAAATGAAGGTCATCGAGAATGGCTTTGTGGTCTCGAAGCAAAAAAACGTGCTTATTTATCAGAGTAATACGCTGTTTTTGCTGGGTAACGAGGTCACGGTGAACATCAAAGCCGTGATTGAAAGCAAGATGGGGAAAACGTCATTCTCCAACCAGTTCAGGCAGGCCATGATTCAGGTCGAGGGAATGGATGACCCGGCGCGCGCCGGCGAGAAAGCCAAAATCATTCAGTCTTTCGAAGATGTTATTTCCGACAAGCACAATGAAACACCCTACAGCTCAGTGGCGCTGACTGAAAAAGGCTACATCATCACTCAGGTTGATAGCCATTCCACCACCATCAGCGAATGTTATGTAACGCCGTATAAAAAGGCAGAAACTGCCCGATAAATCAGAGGGAAATGATGACTGTTTTAGTACCGATGAGCGCTGCATTTTATGAAGAATTTGCAGAACTGCTGGCGAAAGATTATGCCGAAGAGAATGTGACTGCCGGGCTGTGGCTGCCGGATACGGCCCTGGAACGCGCGCGCAGCGCCACACAAAACGCGCTGCCGCAGGGCGTTGAAACACCGGATCACTATTTGTATGAAATCAGGCAGGAAGAACCTGGCGAAACCTTGGGATATCTGTGGTTTGCCAATATTGAACGCTACGGCGTGCGCAGCGCTTTCGTGTATGAACTGACGGTTTATCCGCAATTCCGTCGTCAGGGACATGCCATCGCGGCGTTCCGGCTGATGGAAGAACACCTGCGCGAGCTGGGCAGCGTGGCGATTGAGCTGAACGTTTTCGCCAGCAATCCCGGCGCGCAGGCACTTTATGCCAGCCTGGGTTATGTCACGACAAAAATGAATATGCGTAAACCGCTTTAGCGGATGTATTTCATAAAGTTAGTCGGTTTACCCACGCGGTCATAAAGCTGGCGCGCGGTGTAATTGGTGGTCTGCGTCATCCAGTACACGTTGGCTTTTTCGTTCTTGTCAGCATGAGCGTAGACCACTTCAATCAGTTTCTGCCCGATACCCAGTTTGCGCGCGGACTCATCGACGTATAAATCCTGCAAATACACCACCTGATTCATGTGCCAGCCGTGATCGTGATTCAGGCAATTCACCAGCCCGACCAGCCTCCCCTGATATTCCGCCACATAGCCAAACATGCCGTCATAGTCAGGATCCGACAACCGCCGGAACGTGAAATCAAACTGCGCCGGATCCAGCTCCGACTGGTAAAAATCCAGATAACCGCGCCACAAATTTTCCCAACCTTCGCGGTCGGCAGGCGTTAACGGACGGATAACAACATCTTGCGGCTGGCTCATCGGTCATTCTCCTCGGTAAATGAAATCGTTACGGGCGGGACTGCGGATAATGTATCAGGTCGTGGAAACGCACGGAATGTTCACTCTTATTGCGGTATGCGTGCGCGCAATCCGCCGCAAACCGCAGCGCTTCTCCGGCGCTCAGTACGCGGGTCACGCCATCCACGGTCAGCGTCAGTTCGCCATCAATCACAATCACATGCTCGATAACACCGGCTTCATGAGGCGTAGACTCGCTGCAACCGCCGGGTTCGAGATCGATAACAAACATATCCATGCGCAAAGTCGTGTCGTAGGGGAATAACGGCACGACGCGCATTCCTGAAGTGTCGCTGTTAAACGTGGTCAGCAACCCGTGGCGATGCAGCGCGGCAGATTGCTCCGGCGGTGTTTCGAGAAACTCTGAAAACGAGACATTCAGCCCGCTGGCGATTTTCCATAAAGTCGCCACGGTCGGACTGGATTCGCCGCGCTCAATCTGCCCGAGCATGGCCTTACTGACGCCGGTTTTTTCTGCCGTCTGGGTGAGACTCCATCCGCGTTCGCTGCGCACGGCTTTCAGCTGACTGCCAATATGGCGGGTAAGTTCCTGCATTGTGTCTCCTCTGCGACGATGATCGTTCATCGCGATTGTGCGTTATAACGCACAGTGATATCTTGAGCGCATCATATGTGCGCTATAACGCACAACAGCATACCGCCAGCGTCCGCTAACCCGAAGGATTTTCACAAATGACCATGCGTATCAGTTTGCACGATGTCACTTTTTCGGCGGTGATCGCCGGATTTGTCGCAGTTTTAGTCGGCTATACCAGCTCCGCGGCAATTATCTTTCAGGCAGCTGAAGCGGCGGGTGCCAGCGCGCCACAAATCGGTGGCTGGCTGAGCATGCTGGGCCTGGGAATGGGCGTGACGAGCATCGGACTTTCGCTGTATTACCGCACGCCGGTCGTGACCGCATGGTCGACGCCCGGCGCAGCGTTACTCGTCACCAGTCTGCCCGGCACGTCGATTAACGAGGCCATTGGCGTGTTTGTATTTGCCACCGGTCTGATCCTGCTGTGCGGCGTGACCGGCTTGTTCGCCAGACTGATGCATTACATTCCGCAGGCGCTTTCGGCTGCGATGCTGGGCGGCATTCTGCTGCGTTTCGGGCTGAATGCGTTTACCTCGCTGCAAAATAATTTCGCGCTGGCGGGCACGATGTGTCTGATTTATCTGCTGGCGAAACGCGCCCTGCCACGCTATGCGGTGGTGCTTGCGCTGATTGCCGGGCTGATCGTCGCCGGCTTACAAGGTGATATTGCGCTGCACGGCCAGACCATGACGTTTGCCGCGCCGGCATTTGTGATGCCGCATTTTACGTGGCCTTCCATTATCGGCATCGGCATTCCGTTTTTCGTGGTGACCATGGCGTCACAAAATGCACCAGGTATCGCCACGCTGAAAGCGCACGGCTATCACCTGCCCGTTTCGCCGCTGATTTCGTGGACCGCGCTCACCGCGTTAATTCTGGCACCGTTCGGCGGATTTACCGTTTGTATCGCCGCCATTACCGCCGCAATTTGTATGGGTGAAGATATCCACCCGGATCCGAAAAAGCGCTACATGGCCGCCGTCGCCGCCGGGATTTTCTATCTGATTGCCGGTGTGTTTGGCGGTTCGATCGGCCTGGTGTTTACCGCGCTACCTCCCGCGCTTATTCATACCATCGCCGGGCTGGCGCTGCTCGGCACTATTGCCGGGAGTTTATACCGGGCGCTGGAAAATGAACGTCAGCGTGACGCAGCGATTATCACGTTTCTGATCACCGCGTCCGGCGTGACATTACTCGGCGTGGGTTCGGCGTTCTGGGGCTTAACCGGCGGCGTGATCTCGCATCTGATCCTCAGTATTCCTGCGCGTAACAAGGCGCAACCGCCCGCGAAAGGTTGAGTCCGTTCAAGTTATGGGTAACAGGTTTTCGTAACACGAAACAAAGTGACGGTGGTCACATTTTCCGCCGTCCAAACGCTCTTTACTGGGAGCCATCAGGCCAAAAATGCCCCTTTAAAGAGCGAGAATTCCATGACAATTGCCACTCAATCCTGCGTCGTAACCGGGAAAAAAGACGTCTCGGTGATCGGCCAGACCATCGACTACACAGGCCAGGGCACGCTGGTAAAAATCACCCGTGGCGGCATCTGCGGTTCCGACCTGCATTACTACGAACACGGCGCGGTGGGCGATTTCAAAGTACGCGAGGCGATGGTGCTCGGGCATGAAGTAGTGGGTGTGGTGGAGAAATCTGACAACCCAAATTTGCAGCCGGGCCAGAAAGTCGCGCTGAACCCCAGCAAGCCATGCAAGGCCTGCAAATATTGCCTTTCCGGTGATGAAAACCAGTGCACCACCATGAAATTCTTTGGCAGCGCGATGTATTTCCCGCACATCAACGGTGCATTCACGCAGTATAAAATCGTCGACAGCGAACAGTGTATTCCTTACGACAATCAGGTCAGCGACCGGCTGATGGTTTTCGCTGAACCGCTTGCGGTAGCAATCCACGCGGTCAATCAGGCCGGGGATATTCACGGCAAAACGGTGTTTGTTTCCGGCGTCGGTCCGATTGGCTGCCTGATCGTGCTGGCCGCTAAAGCCAAAGGTGCAGCACAAATCGTGGTAACGGATCCGAGCGAACGTTGTCGCACGCTGGCACTGGCCGTTGGTGCAAACAAAGCGCTGGACGCCGCGCAGGGTGATTTCAGCGAATATCAGGCCGAAAAAGGTTTCTTCGATGTCTCCTTTGACGCCTCCGGCCATCCTTCTTCTATCCGCCGCTGTCTGGAAGTCACCCGCGCACGCGGCACACTGGTGCAGGTCGGCATGGGGCCGGTGGTGAATGAATTCCCGCTGATGATGCTGATTGCCAAAGAAATTAACTGGGTCGGCAGCTTCCGTTTCACCGGGGAATTTAATACGGCGGTGGAATGGCTGGCGAATAAAACCGTCGATCCGATGCCGTTACTGTCAGCGGAATTCCCGCAGGAAAGTCTGGTCGAAGCACTGGACTATGCAATGGATAAATCCAAAGCATCGAAAGTTCAGCTGGTTTTCTAGTCTGCTGACGGACTCACAATATCAAAACATCGTTTCATTTTATGATGTCCTCTGATTTTCATCCTCAGAGGACATTTGCATTATGGTGAAGGATAACGCGAAAAAGCAGGTCGCGCTGCTGCTGGCCGACGGATTTGAAGAAGGCGAAGCGGTGATTGTGCTCGATATTCTCGAGCGGCTGGAAATTCAGGTCACTACGCTGGCCTGCCAGAAAAGCCTGACGCTGCGCACTTACCACGGCATTCAGATGCAGGCCAATGAATTGCTGAGCGCACAGGGCGATCGTTTGTATGACGCGGTGGTGATGCCCGGCGGCCCGGAAGGCTCGGTGGCGCTGGCGGCCAGCAAAGATGTCGTGGAATTTGTCCGCCGTCATGACGAAGCCGGAAAACTGATTTGCCCGCTGTGCTCGGCGGCCGCTCGCGTTCTGGGCGGTAACGGCCTGCTGAAAGGACGGCGTTATGTCTGTTCCGGCGATTTATACAAAGACGTCAAAGACGGTGTTTATGTGAATCAGTCTTTTGTCGAGGACGGCAATCTGCTCAGCGGAAAAGGCTTAGGGCTGGCATTTGATTTCGCTTTCCAGCTGGCGTACCGCCTGACCGGCGACGCCCAGACCACCAATTTTCAGGCCGACCACATCGATTATCACCACTGGCGCGCTGACCAGAAAATCTGATTTTTATCAGCGGGCGATGCAGATCGTCCGCCAACATCAGCATCATGTCCGTTTTTGGCATTCTCCCGGCAGGTTTTCAGGCGCAGACTGGTTTCACATTCACCAGACGGAGTCCGAAAATGACCCACAGCGCCCTGTTAAATATCGACGTGCAACGTTCTTTCGAGCAAAAAGATTTCTGGCAGCAGGATGATTTACCGGCTTTCAGCCAGGCATTAACCCACCTGATCGACGGCTGTCAGACCCGTAAAGTTCCCATCATCGACGTGTTTCATGTCAATCCTGACGGTGTGTTTTCGCTTGAATCCGGGCTGGTCACGCCGATGGCTTTTCTCACCCATCAGCCGCAGCACGTTGTCCATAAACATGTTCACAATTCCCTGACCGAATCCGGCCTCGACGCGTGGCTGCGGGAACGAGGTATCACACATCTGATCATTGCCGGAATGCGTACCGAACAATGCTGTGAAACCACGGCGCGCGTGGCGTCCGATCTGGGTTACACAGTGACGTTTGTTACCGAAGCGACGCTGACGTTTCCGATGACACACGCCAGCGGCGTGACGCTGAGCGCGGCTGAAATCAAATTGCGCACCGAGCTGGTGCTGGCCGACCGTTTTGCCACGATTACCGACGTCAGCGGCGCACTGGCGGAACTCGCTCGCGCTGTGTGAAGATAGGCGCAGTGATGATGAATCTGTGAGGCGATATGCAACGAAATGTCTACTTTATGACGCTGCCGGGCGTGATGGCCTTAGACCTGACCGGTCCGGCGGAAGCACTGCGTATCGCCGGGCATTTTGCTTTGCACTACATCGGCCCGCTGCCGGAAATCACGATGTCGACCGGGCTGACGGTCAGCCATTTGCAGCCACTGCCGGAAACGTTGCCGGAAGGCAGCATTCTGATCATGCCCGGCGTTGATCGTTCGGAAGAAAATTTTTCCTCACCCGTCGCCCAATTTGCCTGTGACTGGCTGCGTCAGCAAAAAAATGCCATCGAAAACGGTTTGCTGACACTGGTTTGTATCTGTTCCGGCAGCCTTCTGGCGGGAAAGGCCGGGCTGCTCGACGGCTATCAGTGCACCACGCATCACGACGTGATCGCGCGTCTGCGACAGCAGGTGCCTGCCGCACAGGTGAAAGATAACCGGATATTTGTCGAGGATCGTTCCGTGCTGACCAGCGCGGGGATCAGCGCCGGTATCGATCTGGCACTGCACCTGATCGCCACACATCTCGGCCCGCAGGCCGCGCTGGACGTCGCCCGCGAAATGGTGGTGTATTTCCGCCGCGGCGGCGATGACCCGCAACTTTCCCCGTGGCTGCGCTACCGCAATCATCTGCATCCTGCCGTCCATCGTGCGCAAAACCTGATGGCCGCCGAACCGGAATCTCCGTGGCAGGTGGAAGACGTCGCCGCCAGAGCCCACATCAGCGGCCGCCACCTGACGCGTCTGTTCCGCCAGCATCTGGGTATCAGCGTACGCGACTACCACGAACAGCTGCGCATCGCCGTCGCACAACAACGCATCCGGCAAGGATCAGGCATCGAGAAAGCCGCCCTCGCCGCCGGATTTTCCTCTGCAAGACAATTCCGGCGGGCGCAGGAGCGCTGGAATGATGGTGTTGCTGATTGCAAGTTGAGCAATAAGTGAGTAAAATTTTACTCACTGACGGTTTGTGGGACTGAATAGCAACGCTAAACAGTACGTCAGTGTCTGCCTTTAAAGGTCGCTGGCCGTGCCGCGATAAGATGAAAAATCCAAAGACCTCCGCCTGAAGCTGTAAAATAAAAAAGCGACCCTGAGTCGCTTTTTTGTTATCTGCGCTTTGCCGGCAGTTTTATTCCTTTCATTCTCGCATCAAAAATATACCAAAAACTGAATCGCCCGTTTACACCAACCTGTCCGGCCCATTTTTCTCTCGGATAACCTGTCATTACTTTTAATCGGATATCACTCGCAGGATGTGTGTTTTTCGTTATCTCAAAAAACATACAATAATCTACACCCATATAATGTTCTTCAAGATAATAAAAGGTGTCCTGATGCTGATGAGGAGTTCTTGCTAATATCGCATTTTCATTAATCAATTTATTAACAAGGTCGGGTAAGCGGCATGAATAAGAATAACGCTCCCGGCAGAAATAGCGCCGGTGCTTACCAGGGCTGTGCGGATAAACCCAGAGCTCAGACTCAGCCTGATGTGCTGTAAAACAATGATCAGTATAAACAATAAAAATCTGCAACTGACGAACTGGGAAGTCATGGCTGGCAGGCCTTACCGCGGTAATTGTCGATGCCCGCAGATGTTCCAGCGTATAAATCTCACCGTTGATTTCAAAGGGCAGCCAAAATGTCATGATGATTTGCCTGAATAAAGGAAATGAAAGAGTATCCAGAAAAAACAGACAAAGATAATGAAATAGATTAATCGTCCTGCGGTACATTCCTGACATAATAAAATAGACAAAGGAATTAATATATAACCCGATATCATTCACGCCAGTTATAATCACATTACTCCGAATTAACTCACCCAATTCCGCCGGTCAATTTTCCCCAGCGCCATCGCCAGCAGCAGGCCGCCGCCGAGCCCGCAAATAAACAGGTACGCGACATTGAGCAGCGGGAATTGGGGGAAATCGAGATGGCGACCGCGCAATCCGATGATAATCAGCGCATGAAAGCCGTAGATAGCCAGAGAATGGCGGGAGATCAGCGCAAATCCTGGCAGGATGCGTTGCGCCAGCGCGTTTTTAAACACCACAAACAGTGATATGGCGGAGATAAACACCAGCGGGCCGGTGTAGACGTAGAAAGTATCGGCGAAATTCTGGTTAATCAGCATCTGCCGGTAAGTCCCGTCCGCAATCGCCAGCGTGCTGAGAACGAAAACGGCCACGGCGGTCAGCGTCACGCCGGGTTTTCGGGTATCAATCTGGCTGATGGCGCGCCCCATCAGGGCATACAGGACGTAATAAAACGTGTCGCCGCTGATGTATAAATCCAGCGGTAACAGATGGATTTTCTGCCAGGTGAAAGCCGGAAGCTGCGGGTTCGCCAGCACGCCGAGCAGTATTCCGGCGATCAGCAGATATTTGCCAGACACAGTTTTGACGTTTATCAGCGGGGAAAGGAGGTAAACCACGATAATCGCGTAGAAGAACCAAAGGTGATAAAACACCGGTTTTTCCAGAATCAGACGCAGAGACGGCCAAAATCCAATCTTTGTCATCGTGAGGATATAGATAAGCGAGACGACGCTGTAAAAAATCAGGCATAGTGCGACGCGCAGGAAATGCCGCTTTTGTGCGCTCCGTTCACCAAAAAACAGCGCGCCGGAAATCATAAAAAATAGCGGTACACAGACACGCGAAGCCGAATTGAGCAGATTGGCAACGGTCCATTCCGCCGTGTGTATCGCCGAAAAATTCACTACCAGTGACGTGCTGGCGTGAATCATCACCACCATCATGCAGGCGAGCGCGCGCAGGTTATCTATCCAGCTGATTTTTTGGCTCATTACCTGCGATTTCCTTCCCGTTGATGTGCTGTTTGCAGCGTAGTCACCTTTTTGAACGTAAACAAGGCAAAAGTGCCGATCTCAGATTGTGCTTAACGTGAATCAGAAGATTGCGCTACGCTCAATAAATGGGCAAAATAACGCCCATTACTGCCTCGCTTGCGAATCCCGCCCGGACAGTCTCTTATTCTTCCGCTAATAATCAAACGATTAGCCTTACGTCTGTGAAATAAAAATATGCATAATTCTCCAAATACTGCGTCCCTTCTGGGGCGGCAGGCGCTTTTGTTCCCTCTTTGTCTGGTGTTGTTCGAGTTTGCGACCTATATCGGCAACGATATGATCCAGCCGGGCATGCTGGCCGTCGTGGCTAATTTTAATGCCGGGGAAGAATGGGTGCCCACCTCAATGACCGCGTATCTCGCGGGCGGAATGTTCCTGCAATGGCTGCTCGGGCCGCTGTCCGACCGGCGCGGGCGGCGGCCGGTGATGCTTGCGGGCGTCAGCTTTTTCATCGTCACCTGTCTGGCGATTCTGTTCGTACAGAACATCGAACAATTTATGGTGATGCGCTTCCTTCAGGGCATCAGTCTGTGCTTTATCGGCGCGGTCGGGTATGCCGCGATACAGGAATCTTTCGAGGAATCCATCTGCATCAAGATCACGGCCATGATGGCAAACGTCGCGCTGATCGCACCGCTGCTGGGCCCGCTGGCCGGTGCGGCGCTGATCCACGTTGCGCCGTGGCAGCTGATGTTTGTGATTTTCGCCGTGCTGGCCTCGATTTCGCTGTGGGGGTTGTGGAAATCCATGCCAGAAACCGCGTCACGCCTCGGCGAGAAGTTTTCCATGCCAAGCCTGCTGCACGATTACAAACTGGTGCTCAAAAACCGCCAGTTCCTGTGTGGCGCACTGGCAATTGGCTTTGCCAGCCTGCCGCTGCTGACGTGGATTGCGCAGTCGCCGGTCATCTTAATCAGCGGCGAAGGCTTACCGGCGTACGATTACGGCCTGCTGCAGGTGCCGATTTTCGGTGCGCTGATTATTGGTAACGTCACGCTGGCGCGCCTGACCGGGAAACGGACGGTCGAATATCTGATTAAACTCGGCGCGGGCCCGATGGTTGTCGGTCTGCTGATTTCCGCCGTGGCGACGCTTTTCTCCGCCCATGCTTATCTGTGGATGACCGCCGGTCTGAGCCTTTACGCTTTCGGGATTGGTGTGGCGAACGCCGGTTTGTACCGCCTGACGCTGTTCTCCAGCGACATGAGCAAAGGCACCGTTTCTGCGGCGATGGGCGTCATCAGCATGATGATTTTCACGTTAGGGATTGAGCTGGCGAAAGTAGCTTACGTAGAAGGCGGTGCGGGAATGTTTAACCTGTTCAACCTGCTGAGCGGCCTGTCGTGGCTGGCCCTGGTGGTCGTTTTCCTGCGCAGTCGTCAGGTTGTGCTGCCGCCAAACAGCGTAGTTTGATTTCGTTCTGAGTCGCCATTAATACCCCCTTCGCAGGGGAGGGAGCAGATCGCGATTTTGCTCCTCCCCCTGCGAAGGGGGAGGCGCAGACAGCTCAGTGTTTAGAATAACCCCATCGGTTTACTCGAATATGAAACGAGTAAACACTTGGTTTGCTGATAGTGATCCAACATCATCTTATGAGTTTCACGCCCGATGCCGGATTGTTTGTAGCCACCGAACGCCGCATGTGCCGGATAGGCGTGGTAGCAGTTGGTCCAGACGCGACCGGCCTGAATGTTGCGTCCCATGTGATACGCCACATTGCCGTCACGGCTCCAGACGCCAGCACCCAGCCCGTACGCCGTATCGTTGGCGATTTGCAGCGCGTCATCCATATCTTTAAACGTGGTCACCGCCAGCACCGGCCCGAAGATTTCTTCCTGGAATACCCGCATGTTGTTTTTACCCAGCAGGATGGTCGGTTGCAGGTAATAACCGTCGTTCAGCGAGCCTTCGAGTTTTTTCTTCGCGCCACCGGTCAGCACTTCCGCGCCCTCTTTCTTACCGATTTCGATGTAATCCAGAATGGTTTTCATCTGTCCGGCAGAAACCTGCGCGCCCATCTGGGTTTCGATATCCAGCGGGTTACCGGTTTTGATGGCCTCTACGCGTTTGATGGCGCGTTCCATAAAGCGTTCGTAGATGGATTCCTGCACCAGCGCGCGGCTCGGGCAGGTACAAACTTCGCCCTGATTGAACGCAAACAGCGCGAAACCCTCCAGCGCTTTGTCAAAAAACTCATCTTCTTTGTCCATCACGTCGGCGAAGAAAATGTTCGGGGATTTGCCGCCCAGTTCCAGCGTAGCCGGGATCAGGTTTTGTGCCGCGTAACCGGCGATTTGCTGGCCGACTTCGGTCGAACCGGTAAAGGCGACTTTTGCGATACGTTTGGACGTCGCCAGATATTCGCCGATTTCACCGCCTGAACCGTTCACCACGTTGATGACGCCCGCTGGCAGAATGTCCTGCACCAGTTCCATCAGCAACAGCACGGAAAGTGGGGTCAGTTTGGCTGGTTTGAGCACGATACAGTTACCAGCAGCCAGCGCCGGTGCCATTTTCCAGCAGGCCATCAGCAGCGGGAAGTTCCACGGGATGATTTGCGCCACCACGCCCAGCGGCTCGTGGAAATGATAGGCGACAGTTTCGCTGTCGATTTCGCTGATCCCGCCTTCCTGCGCACGCACGCAGGACGCAAAATAGCGGAAATGGTCGATGGCCAGCGGAACGTCCGCACCGCTGGTTTCGCGGATCGGTTTCCCGTTGTCCCAGGTTTCGGCATTCGCCAGCAACTCAATGTTTTCTTCCATCCGGTCGGCGACTTTCAGCAGCAAGTTTGCCCGCTGCTGCACCGGCATTTTGCCCCAGTCACCTTTGGCTTTGTGCGCGGCGTCCAGCGCCAGCTCAATATCATCGGTGCCGGAACTGGCGACTTTGCACAGCACCTCACCGGTCACTGGCGTCAGATTGTCGTAATACTCTTTTTTCACCGGCGCGACCCATTCGCCGCCAATGAAGTTGTCGTATTGTTTTTTGAGTTTGAGCGGGAAACCGTATTCTTCCGGTTTGACGGCATGAGGATTTTTATCATAAGCCATGGTGGAACTCCTTTATGCAGCAGGTTTTAGCAGAGCGCTGCATAAAGTTTAGGCAGTGAAAATCTAACCGACGGGATGTAAAGAGAACTCTTCGAGCGGCTTCACACCTTTTTTGCTGCAACGCTGGCGTTACCGCTGGCAGGGGGTGTCGTGCGCGCAAAACTCTCGCGCAGGAACAGGCGTTCAACCAGTTTGATCAGCGCCGGACGCTCAACACACCAGCCCGGCGCAATGCGGCGAAAGTTGATATAACCGAGCGAACAGGCGGTGGCGATATCGGCGACGTTAAGATGGTCAGAATTCAGCAGCGTGCGGTTTTCGGCGTGTTTTTCCAGCGCGTCCAGCCCGCGCAGAAGTTTCTCCCGCTGGCGTAAAATCCAGGCTTCGTTGCGTTTAACGGCTTCACGGCGGTTTTCCAGCACCAGCGCGACGGCGGCGTCTGTCACGCCATCGGCCAGCGCTTCAATCTGTTTTACCCGCAACGCTTCCAGCGGCTGCCACGGCAAAAAGGTCGGCGCGACGTTCATCAGCTCGATGTACTGCACAATTATGGGGGAATCGTAAAACACTTCGCCGTCGTCAGTGACCAGCGCGGGGACTTTGCCAAGGGGATTAAACTGGGTGATTTTGCAGCCCGCGTCGTGCGGCATGTCGTTGATGAAATCGAACGGGATACCTTTTTCCAGCAACATCACCGAAATTTTGCGCACATACGGGCTGGTATAACTGCCGATCAGTTTCATCTGAGCCTCCACGTTTTTCACCGGAACCTCTGTTAAAGCTAGCAGCCACGGCACGCTTTACCAGTAAAGACGCGACGGACTGCCAGCTTTCAGAGTCATCCTGCGGGGAACAGGAAGGGGTTCACGCCGCTGCCAGTAAAGCCTTTATCTTCCATGCGGTCGTCGAGCAACAGCGTGGCGAGATCGTCGGCGACGGCATCGGCCTGCGGATCTTTATCCTGATAAATCACTTTGAGATACGCGCCGCAATCATCGCAGGCTTCGGCTTTGATCGTCGCCTGCTCAGCACCGGCGGTATCTTCGCTTAAAGACCAGTAGTGAAGATTGCCCATTTCGTCGCAATTGCTGCATTTGGCGCGCACGACGTGCCATTCGCTTTCGCACAGATTGCAGTGCAGATAGCGCAGGCCGTTATTAGCCCCCATCGCAATCACCGCCGAAACCGGAATGCTGCCGCACACCGGACAAAACTGGCGGCTTTCACCATAATCGGCGCGGCCAACGCCACGAAGCTGCGCAGCCATCTGCGCCCAGTACAGCGACAGCGCCGCCCAGATAAACGGCGCTTTGTCAGCAGGAACGTGTACGAAATCCTGGTTCAGTAATTGCGTCGCCATCATTTCCCGCTGAAGGCTCGGGGAATGTTCGAGGCGTTCCAGTACCTGGCGCACTGTTTCATCGGCACCCGGTTTGAGTTCCGCAATCAGCGCATCCAGCAGAACCAGCCAGTGCGGCGTTCGCGGAAACAGGCTGCAATCGAGCGGTGGTTTACCGGCGGCTTTTTGCAGTTCTTCGCTGAGGTCAATTTCCAGCGGGAATGCCGCCAGAACGCGCTGCTGCGCGTCGCAAATCGTCGCGGCAAAATTCAGATACCCGTCCAGCGGGCTGTCTTCAGCTAGTGCGCGCAAACGATCGGCGCGGCGCTGGTAAAGGTTTTTCAGATTGGCGAACAATACGGGCGGGATATTTCCCGCCGTTTTGCCGTCAGCCAGTTCGTCCTGTGGAACAATCTGTATGCTCATCCGGCTTTCCTTTCATCCTTGTCTTTTTTCAGTTGTTCAGCACGCACCTGACGATACCAGCGAGGATGATGATATTTCGCCCATGACGCCGGAACTTTGCCTTCCGTCATGGCCGTGATGGAGCCTCTCGCCCAGGTCGCCGCGTATACATGCATGATAATCACCAGAATCAACCCGATACCGGCCAGCGAATGCACCAGCAGTGCAAGGCGGATCAGCGGGATCGGGAAGTAACCGGCAAACCACGGGCGCCAGATAATGACGCCGCTCGCCATCAGCAGAACCAGACAGCTGATGGCCGCCCAGAATACGCATTTCTGACCGAAGTTATAGCGACCGGTGTCTCCGACTTCTTCATTCATCAGGACTTTATGAATATTTTTCGCCCACACGATGTCATCTTTTTCCGGCAGATTGTGCTTCCAGTAACGGAAGAACATGCCGAGGAAAGAGACGAACATCACCACGCCGAAGAACGGATGCAGAATGCGCGCCATTTGCGGGGTGCCGTAAACGTTCATCAGCCAGTTAAACGACGGGAAAAAGAAGCCGATGCCGCTGAGTGCGAGCGTCACAAAACAAAAAGCGACGATCCAGTGATTGAGGCGTTCCACCAGGCTATAGCGCTGGATTAACTTCTCTTTTTTCATGGGTGTGTCTCCTCATCATTCTGTTTTTCTTCCTCTTTCTCATCTGCGTGATCTTCTTTCACGTAGTTTGGCCCCACGCCAAGGAAGTGGAAGGCCGCCGCCGCGAAGGTCACTGCAAAACCAACGGCCGCCAGCGGTTTCCAGATGCCTTTCCAGAGCGTAACCGCCGTGCTGATGGCCGGGTCTTTTGGCAGGCCGTGGTACAGGTCGGGTTTGTCAGCATGATGCAGCACATACATAACGTGCGTGCCGCCGACGCCCTGCGGATCGTACAAACCGGCCTGTTCAAAGCCGCGCCCTTTCAGCTCGCTGACACGTTCTGCCGCCAGATCCTGCATTTCCGTTTTGGTCCCGAAATGAATCGCGCCGGTCGGGCAGGTTTTCACACAGGCAGGTTCCTGCCCGACGCTGACGCGGTCAACGCACAGCGTGCATTTGTAAGCGCGGTTATCCTGCGGGTTAATGCGCGGGATGTTGAACGGGCAACCGGCGATGCAGTAACCGCAGCCGATGCAGTGTTCCGACTGAAAATCGACGATGCCGTTGGCGTACTGCAAAATCGCTCCCTCTGCCGGACAGGCTTTCAGACAGCCCGGATCGGCGCAGTGCATGCAGCCGTCTTTGCGGATCAGCCATTCCAGCTTGCCGTTCTCTTCCACTTCCGAGAAACGCATGACCGTCCAGGATTTCGCGCTGAGATCCATCGGGTTGTCGTAAACGCCGGTGTTCACGCCGACTTCATCGCGCAGGTCGTTCCATTCGGAACAGGCGACCTGACAGCCTTTGCAGCCGATGCAGGTGGTGACGTCGATGAGTTTCGCCACTTCCTGCTGATGATCGCGGGCACGCGGCGCTGGCGTGAACCCGTTGGTTGCGGACTTACGAAGTATGTCCTGAGATTGCATTGCCATAATTCGCCTCCGTTAAACCTTTTCCACGTTAACCAGGAACGCCTTGAACTCCGGCGTTTGCGAGTTAGCGTCGCCGACTGACGGCGTCAGCGTATTGGCCAGATAACCTTTACGCGTCGCACCTTCAAAACCCCAGTGACACGGGATGCCGATGGTATCGACATGTTTGCCGTCGATGGTCAGCGGGCGGATGCGTTTGGTCACCACGGCCTTCGCCACGATAAAACCGCGCTTCGAGGAGACTTTAATCTCATCGCCCTGAGCGATATTTTTGGAGGCGGCCAGACTTTCGCCGATCTCGATAAACTGCTCAGGCTGCGCGATGGCGTTCAGCAAGGCGTGCTTGGTCCAGTGGCGGAAAAGTTCGGTGATCGAATAGGTGGTCGCGACGTAAGGGAAGTCTTTCGCGGTGCCCATATTCGGTAAATCGCTGGCAAAAATGCGGGCGACCGGATTGGAGATCACGTCCGGATGCAACGGGTTGGTGCCAATCGGCGATTCGATCGGTTCGTAATGCTCCGGGAACGGGCCATCAGCCATTTTGTCGGTCGCAAACAAACGCCCGACGCCTTCCTGTTGCATGATGAACGGCCCGACGCCGGTGCCCGGCGCGGCGGTGCTGTAATCGGCAACGTCGAAACCGGTCCATTTCGCGCCATCCCAGCGGATGATTTCACGTTTTGGATCCCACGGCTGGCCCTGCGGATCAACGGAGGCGCGGTTATACAGAATGCGACGGTTCAGCGGCCAGCTCCATGCCCAGCCGGACGTACAGCCCAGACCGGACGGATCGGCGTTATCGCGGCGCGCCATCTGGTTACCGGCTTCGGTCCAGCTGCCGGCGTAAATCCAGCAGAAACTGGCGGTCGAACCGTCATTTTTCAGGTGTGCAAAGGTGGAAATTTGCTGCCCTTTTTTCGCCAGAATATTGCCCTGATCGTCGCGGATATCCGCCAGCGCTTTGCCGTTGGCTTCGCGGGCAATTTCTTCCGGCAGCGGGTCAAGAGGATCCTGATAATCCCACGCCATGTTCATTACCGGCAGCGGATTCGCCCCGCCTTCTTTCTGGTACAGTTCTCGCAGTTTCATGAACAGACGCGCGATGATTTTTCCGTCTTGCAGCGCTTCACCCGGTGGCTCAGACGCCTGGAAGTGCCATTGCAGCCAGCGGCCGGAGTTCACGATTGAGCCATTTTCTTCCGCAAAACAGGAAGACGGCAGGCGGAACACTTCGGTCTGAATGTCGGCGGTTTGCACGTCGTTCATCGCGCCATGGTTCTGCCAGAAGTTCGAAGACTCAGTCACCAGCGGGTCGATCACCACCATGTATTTCAGTTTTGAAAGCGCACGCGAGGATTTGTTTTTGTCCGGGAAAGCCGCCAGCGGGTTGAAGCCCTGCACGATATACCCGTTGAGTTTGCCCTGGGTCATCAGCTCGGCCTGTTGCAGCACGTCGTAGCTTTTGTCCCATTTCGGCAACCAGTCATAACCCCAGTCGTTGTCCGCCGTGGCGTGTTCGCCCCAGAAACTTTTCATCATGCTGACGAAGAAGTTTGGCGTGTTTTTCCAGAAGTTAACCTGATTTTCGACCAGCGTTCCCGGCGTAATTTGCTTCAGGTAATCGGTGATATTGGTTTGTTTCTCAGACGGCAGCGGCATGTAACCCGGCAGATTGAGCGACAGCAAACCAAGATCGGTATAACCCTGAATATTCGAGTGGCCGCGCAGCGCATTGACGCCGCCACCAGGCATGCCGATATTGCCGAGCAGCAACTGAATCATCGCCGCACAGCGGATGATTTGCGCGCCGCCGGTGTGGTGCGTCCAGCCCAGTGCATACAGGATGGTGGAAGTTTTATCGCGCGCGCAGGTTTCCGCCAGAATCGAGCTTATCAGCAGGAAATCTTCTTTCGACGTTCCGCACAGGCGTTCGACCATTTCCGGCGTATAACGGGAAACGTGCTCTTTCAGCAGATTCCAGACACAGCGCGGGTCTTGTAACGTTTTGTCCTGTTTTGCGATACCGTTTTCATCGAGCTGATAATGCCAGCTGTCTTTGTTGTAGGATTTTGTGGTCGCATCAAAGCCGCTGAACAATCCGTCATTAAATTCATAATCTTCACGCACCAGCAGACTGGCGTTGGTGTATTCCCTGACGTATTCGGTCTGGATTTTATTATGCGTAATCAGGTAGTTGATCATGCCGAGCAGGAAGGCGGTGTCGGAACCGGCGCGGATTGGCGCGTAAATATCGGCGACGGCGGCACTGCGGTTAAAGCGCGGATCGACAACAATGACTTTGGCGTTATTTTTAGTTTTGGCTTCAATCACCCATTTGAATCCGACCGGATGGGCTTCCGCCGCATTACCGCCCATAATCAAAATGACGTTGGCGTTTTTGATATCCACCCAGTTGTTGGTCATCGCACCGCGACCAAAGCTAGGCGCTAATGCCGCCACGGTCGGACCATGACAAAGACGGGCCTGACAGTCGATGGCGACCATACCCATTGCGCGGGTGAATTTCTGATCCAGCAGGCCGGTTTCGTTACTGGCCGCAGACGAACAGAGCATTCCGGTGGTCAGCCAGCGGTTAACGGTGACGTTATTTTCGTTTTTCTCGATAAAGTTGGCGTCGCGGTCATCTTTCATCAGGCGGGCAATACGGGAAATCGCCTCGCCCCAGGTGATACGCTGCCATTTATCTGAGCCCGGCGCACGGTATTCCGGGTATCTCAGACGGCCTTCGCTGTGAATATAATCCAGCACCCCTGCCCCTTTCGGGCACAATGAGCCACGACTGACCGGATGATCGGCGTCACCCTCTACGTGGAAGATATTTTCAGTGACGTTTTTTGCGCCATCGCCCTGGCTGTAAATCAGCATGCCGCAACCGACTGAACAGTACGTGCAGTTATTGCGGGTTTCACGCGAACGAAGCAGCTTATACTGGCGGGTTTCTGCCAGCGCGATTGTCGGGGCGAAACCTAACAATGCTGCCGTGGTGCCGGCCATACCGCCCGCACATATCTTGAATAATTGTCTTCTGCTGACCTGCATGAAAGACTCCTTCCCATCATTTGTTAACACATTGCATTTCAAATTGGCGCTTTCCCCGTCAGACGCGGAAGCGGTAAAATTAAGACTCATTACCCATATTTTTTGTACGGCTTATGTAGCCGGATTGTTTATAAGGTTATTGCCAATGGATGTCCATCAAGTAAACGAACTGGGCGAAAAAGATGACAAAAAAGTGACTCAGATCATCGGAGTGCGCCAAAAAACGGTGATGCAGCGCGCCCGTCTGGACGCGCCTGAAGAGGACTGGATTGCTGAAGAAGTGCCCGTCGCGCTGGTCTATAACGGGATATCGCACGTGGTGATGATGGCGTCGCCGAAGGATCTCGAAGCCTTTGCGCTGGGATTTTCGCTGTCGGAAGGCATTATCGAATCAGTCAGCGACATTTACGGAATGGACATCGCGCAAAACTGTAATGGAATCGAAGTTAATATTGAATTATCGAGCCGCCGCTTTGCCGGGCTTAAAGAACGCCGCCGCGCGATGGCGGGCCGTACCGGTTGCGGTGTCTGCGGTATCGAACAGCTGGGCGATCTGTTTCGCCCGCTTGCGCCGCTGCCGTTTACGCAAACCTTCGATCTGGCGAATCTGGACGCCGCGCTGCACCAGCTGAAATCCGTTCAGACCATCGGTCAGTTGACCGGCTGCACACACGCCGCCGCGTGGATCACACCGGATGGCACACTGTCGGGTGGCTGCGAAGACGTGGGACGTCACGTGGCACTGGATAAAATGCTCGGCCTGCGCGCCAGACAAAACGACTGGTACACCGGCGCTGCGCTGGTGTCTAGCCGCGCAAGCTATGAAATGGTGCAGAAAGCCGCGATGTGTGGCGTCGAAATTCTGTTTGCCGTCTCCGCCGCCACGACGCTGGCGGTAGACGTTGCCGAAAAATGCAACCTGACGCTGGTCGGTTTCAGCAAACCAGGACGGGCAACGGTGTATACGCATCCTCAGCGGTTGCGGTAACCCTCTAAGCATCACGTGCCTTTAGACAATTTAGGATTGTTTGCGGTTATCTGGTTCTAAGCCCTCAATAACAGGGGCTTACGCGTAACCTCACGAAGCGTCGGGCTTAGATAATCATTTTCAATATCATTTAATTAACTATAATGATCCGACTGATTACGCGGTGCTCACAAAGACGGTGCCGCCCTACACTATGGAGACGATGAACATGAGTTATTCACTGCCATCACTGCCTTACGCATACGACGCACTCGAACCGCATTTCGACAAAGAAACGATGGAAATCCATCACTCTAAACACCACCAGGCTTACGTTAATAACGCTAACGCCGCGCTGGAAAGCCTGCCAGAACTGGCTGCGCTGTCTGTTGAAGAGCTGATTGCTAACCTGGACAAAGTGCCTGCGGACAAGAAAGTTGCACTGCGTAACAACGCAGGTGGCCACGCTAACCACAGCCTGTTCTGGAAAGGCCTGAAAACTGGCACTACCTTACAGGGCGAACTGAAATCTGCGATCGAACGCGATTTCGGCAGCGTTGATGCTTTCAAAGAAGCTTTTGAGAAAGCAGCAGCAACCCGCTTCGGTTCCGGTTGGGCATGGCTGGTTCTGAAAGACGGCAAACTGGCTGTTGTTTCAACTGCTAACCAGGACAGCCCGCTGATGGGCGAAGCTGTTTCAGGCGTTTCCGGTTACCCGCTGCTGGGTCTGGACGTTTGGGAACACGCTTACTACCTGAAATATCAGAACAAACGCCCTGATTACATCAAAGCCTTCTGGGCTGTTGTAAACTGGGACGAAGCAGCAAAACGTCTGGCTGAAGCGAAATAATTTCGCTTTACCGCCCTGAACGGGCACGATGTTTTCGCAAGAGGCAGGTCGGTGACCTGCCTTTTTTTATGCCTTCGTTTTAATACCCCGACTTTTATGCACTGACTTTATGCAGAAAAAACCTACGCCTGATCACTGTGTTACAGCGAATTATCCTCACCTCTTCCGCCATTTTTAGACCGCCCTCTCATTATTCAAAAATACCCCCCGACACCTATAAAGTTTCTCTTAAGTCCTGACGATAGATTGTTCACAAAGGCGTCACAAAATCGCAAATTTTATTGCATGGAATGCTTGACGGAGAACAGCAATGGGCAATGGCACGGGTCTTTCGCAGTGGATGAATAATCTCAAAGTCGGCACCAAACTGGGGCTCGGCTTCGGGTTGGTTCTTTTGATCGCCGCGGTGATCACCGCAGCCGGAATGATTAAGTTTAATGACATCAGCCAGCGTGCTGAGAAAGTTGATTTTAGTAATCAGATGAATGCGTTACTTAATGATGCCCGCCTCAGCCGCACGTTGTATCAGCTCAACTACGACCCTGCCTATCTCAAGCAAAATCAGGACAAAATTAATGCACTGTCGCAGCTGATTGCGCATTCGAAAGGCAAACTGGAATGGGATGCGACCAGCCAGGCCGATCTCAATCAGGTACCGGTAAAAATCCGTGAATATCAGGTAGCGCAGGACGCCTTCAAACAGGCTGTCGACAGAAAAGATGCCGTGCGTGCCAGCTGGAACCTTTCCGAAACAGAAGCCGTTGTGAAGCGCCTGCAAGAGCAGCTGCGCGTCGAAGATGCCGATCCGTCGATTCGTCTTTCCCTTGCGGAAGTGATTCAGAAACTGATTAGCGTACGTTATTACGTGCGCGGCCTGTTGCTCAGCATCAACAAGGAGTCTGAGGCCACATTGTTGCAGGCCATCGACGATACGCAGGCCAACGCCAAAAAACTCAACGCACTGCTGCTCCCCAATCAGCAGGCGACACTGGCTCCGCTGATGACCGCGCTGGCGACGTACAAAAGCCACGTTGTGGCGTATATGCCAGCCTATGAAGATGAACAGAAAAACTCGCAACTTCTGTCTGTGAAAGCCGCGGAGATGAACGCGCTGGTGGCGAAAATCTTCAAAAACGAACTCGATAATACCCACAACGATATCAGCAATGCGCAGATGATCATGATGGTGATTACGCTGATTGTAATGCTCGCCGGTATCCTGATTGCGTGGCGAATTACCCGTCAGATTGCGCAACCGATCCGCGATACGCTGAAAACCGCCGAAGCCATTGCACAGGGTGATCTGACCGCTGCCCGAACCACCACGCGCCGTGACGAACTGGGCATGCTGATGAATGCCGTTGCCGGGATGAGCCAGAATCTCAGCACGATGATTTATGAAATCCGCTCAGGCGTCTCGCAGGTTTCCCACGCAGCAGCGGAAATCGCCGCCGGAAATACCGATTTGTCTTCACGCACCGAACAGCAGGCCGCCGCGGTTGAGGAAACGGCCGCCAGCATGGAAGAACTGAGCGCCACGGTGAAACAGAACGCCGATAACGCCCATCACGCCAGCAAACTGGCGAGCGAAGCATCGGGCACCGCCACCTTGGGCGGCAAACAGGTCGGCGAAGTGGTCGATACCATGCAGCAGATTTCCGGCAGTTCAAAACGCATCGCTGAAATCACCTCTGTCATCAACGGCATTGCGTTCCAGACCAATATTCTGGCGCTGAACGCCGCCGTAGAAGCCGCGCGCGCTGGTGAACAGGGGCGGGGATTCTCGGTGGTGGCGTCTGAAGTCCGCACGCTGGCACAGCGCAGTGCGCAGGCAGCAAAAGAGATTGAAGGACTGATTGCCGAATCCGTTGAACGGGTGAATACCGGCGCGAAGCTGGTGGAAAATACCGGGCGCACGATGCAGGACATTGTGAAATCCGTCTCGCACGTCCGCGATATTATGGGCGAAATTGCGTCGGCTTCTGACGAACAAAGCCGCGGGATCAGCCAGATTTCGCAGGCGATTGTGGAGATGGACAGCACCACCCAGCAGAACGCTGCACTGGTGGAACAGTCTTCGGCGGCGGCGGATTCTCTGGAAGATCAGGCCGCAACGCTGACGCAGGCGGTGTCGGTATTCCGTCTGGCCGATAACGGCAATATGCTGAAAGCGCCAGACTCCGGCGCGCTGCGCCGCCCGGTTCTGCCGGCTGTACAGGGCAAAACCAGTCAGGATAATTGGGAAACCTTCTGATTTTCCCCTATCGCCCTGCGTAATTTTAGCGCAGGGCGATTCCTGATACTCCGAACCAGTAATGCAGGTTATGCTGAGGTTAACGACTGATTCCTCGCGGAGACCTTATGCATTATCCCGACGTTTATATCGGCAATATCGAAAGCTACCCGGATTATTCGCCCAGCGCGATTGCCAAACGACAGATCGACGGTGCGGTCGTTCTGACGTCTGCCGGGCTCGAAGGCGATCAGCAGGCAGAAAAGAGTTATCACGGCGGCGCAGACCGCGCACTGTGCCATTTCCCTCGCGAACACTACGCCTGGCTGCGTCAGCAGTTTCCTGAAGAAGAAGAACGTTTCCATCCTCCCGCCTTCGGCGAAAATCTCTCAACGCTCGGCATGACGGAAGATAACGTGTTTATCGGCGATATTTTCCGCTGGGGCGAAGCGCTGATTCAGGTCACACAGCCGCGCGCGCCCTGTTATAAGCTCAATCATTTTCTGGGATGCAAAAACCTGTCGCCGTTGTTGCAACAAAGCGGCCGCTGCGGCTGGCTTTATCGCGTTGTCGGCACCGGAAATGTCAGCGGCGATCGCCCGCTGGAGTTGCTGACGCGTAACAGCGAAGTCTCCGTGGCTGAAGCGATTTCGATAGCCTTTAACATGCCGTTCGATGAGGAGCAGTACCGGCGTCTGATGTCTGCGGCGGGGATTTCGGCGAGCTGGACTAAAACCATGCAAATGCGGTTGGTGAATCGCAAGATCGAAGATTTTGGGCGGAGATTGTTTGGGAAGTAATGTTAACGCCCTCCCCCTTTGCAGGGGGAGGAGCAGGGCAAAACTTCACCCCCGGGAGTATTTCATCAGAATTCTTTCTTAGCGAAACCGGTGACGACTTTCAGGCCCATTTCGCGGCCCAGTGCGGTCATCGGGTGAACCACCACGATACCGCGCACGGTTTTCTTCAGCGTGCCCATATCAGCCTGTTCTTTCTTGGTGATTTCACGGCTGAACAGCTTTTCCAGTTTTTGCGCTTCGGTGCTGAGCTTTTTCACACGCACTTCTTTGAGACGCGCGATCTCAGCGGCCAGTTTTTCTTTTTCTTCTTCGTGCTTGTCGATCAGTTCAGCGTTACCTGCCTGAATAACGCTCGCATCTTTGTGATTCAGTGCATCCAGCATGTCGCTGAGACGCTTGATCTCGGCTTTTTCGACTTCTTTCATGGTTTCAGATCCGTTCATGCCGCAGCGGGCATAACTGTAAATTGGGAATAATAAACATCAGTGTATCAGGAAGTGCGCGATTCTTCAGCTTGCTCCTGCGTTTCTGCCAGCCCGGGCGGCAAGCCACACATCTCGCACGCCCGCTCGCCGATGCGGATCATCGCCGATATATAGCGGGTATCAAAAACATAGCAGCACGATAAACGCAGGCCGTTACTGTAGCGGCCACTCGGCGAATATAACTGTCCCGGCGTCATACAAATTTTATCTTTCAGCAACTGCTTAAACAGCGTGACACAATCCACGCCCGGCGGAAAATCGACCCAAATCACAAAGCCTCCCGCAGGTTGCGTGGCGCGCGTTCCCTGCGGGAAATGGCGGGCGATCAGCGCACGTGCCTGCTCGACCTGCGACGCGTAACGCTTACGCAAAGCCCGCAGATGATGGTCATAGCCACCCGATTCCAGAAACACCGTCAGCGTTTGGGAAAGTAAGGCAGATTCTGCCATCGACGACACCGCTTTGAGTTTATGCAGCTTATCGGCAAAGCGGCCGCCTTCTACCCAGCCGATACGAAAATCGGGTGCCAGCGTTTTAGTGAAACTGGTGCAGAACAGGATCCAGCCATCGGTATCAAACGATTTCACCGCCGGAGACAACGTCGTACCGAACTGGATTTCCGCATAAAGGCCATCTTCAATCAGCGGGACCTGATGAACGTTCATCAACCGCGCCAGCCGTTTTTTGGCGGCCAGCGGCATGGTGAAGCCCAGCGGATTTTGCGCCGTTGGCATGGCGATAACCGCATTCAGGCGCTTCTCGCTGAGCAGCATTTCCAGCACATCCAGCGATAAACCGGTTTGCGGATCGGTCGGGATTTCCACCGCTTTCAGCCCGAGGCTCGCCAGCATTGGCAGCAGATAAAAATAGGTCGGCGTTTCCAGCCCGACGCTGTCGCCCGGTTTGGTGGTCACGCGCAGCGCCAGCTGTAACGCTTCCATACAACCGTGCGTAATCGTAATGTCGGTCGGTTCTAAAATCATGCCCAGCGCCAGCGCGCGGCGGGCGATTTGCTGTCGCAGCGCCGGATGCCCCGGCGGCAAAGCATATTTCCCGATCAAGTCCGGCTGACGGCGCAACAGGGACGACATAATGCGCCCGAGTTTTCCGCTCGGATAAAAGTCATTGGACTGCGGACACGCCAGCGAAAGATTGGTATACGCCGGGTCGGTTTGCGAGGCAAAAACGGTGTCGATCAGATCCAGTACTTCGTCTGCCGGTTCGGCGGCTGGCGTCTGAGGTTGTTCCAGCGGCGGCTGATGTTCCAGCGCGGGCAATGCGGCACGCACATAAAAACCGGACTGCGGACGCGCCTCAATAAAACCGCGATCTTCCAGCCGCCGGTACGCTGCCACCACGGTATTAATACTGACTGACCAGGTTTGTGCGCTGCGCCGTACCGAGGGCAAACGGCTGCCGGGCGCGAGCGTGCCCCGCCGGATGGCATCCGCCAGTTGTTCCGCCAGCTGGTTATATCGGGTGTCAGTGAGATCCGCAGTGTCAGTCATGGTGTCAGTTCCGTGAAAAGTGATGGGTACAGTTTTTTATTACGCAATCTGTAACCATGACAATAGCGTATTTTTGGTTCTGTTACCTTCGACTGACTCTGATTATTCTGGTTCTCTGGAAAACAGGGGATGCAGGAAAACGAAAATGATAGATACCGCTTTTGTCAGTTATGTCACCGTGATGTCGATTACGCCCGGTCCGAACAATCTGTTGCTCGCTGCTTCCGGCGTCAATTTCGGGCTGCGCCGCAGCGTGCCGATGATGCTGGGGATCACGCTCGGCTGCGTGGTGCAGTGCGCGCTGATGACCTCGATGCTGGCGATTTTACTCAGCTGGATGAACGTGGTGCGCCTGCCGATGGCGGTGATCGGCTGTACCTATCTTTTCTGGCTGTCGTGGAAAATCTACCGTTCCGGCACGCCAAAAGAAGGCGAAAAACAGCAGCCGATGAATCTGTTCAGCGGTGCACTGTTTCAGGCCGTTAACCCGAAAGCCTGGCTGATGGCGACTAACGTCGCGATCCTGTTTACGCCACCGGACGGCAATATGCTGCATCACACGCTGCTGATTTGCGTCGGATTCGCGCTGATCAACCTGCCGTGCATACTGGTCTGGGTGGTGATGGGTGACAGATTACGTCAGGCTTTACGCGTGGAATGGAAGCTGAAACTGTTCAATACGATTATGGGCGGCATGATGGCGTTAACCGCGCTGTGGCTGCTGGTCGGCGAAGTGCGCCACGTACTGGCGTAACGTTATTTTTGCACCGGAGAAAGTCTTGAGGGCTGCTGATTGCTGATATGGGCGATCAGCCCGGTCACGGAAAGGACCATCGTGGAGCGGACGATTTGCTGGTAGCGCTGACGTTGCATGGCGATCAGCGATTCGTCGGCTTCACCGGGTTTGAGGAAGGTTGGTGCGGGCGGAAGCTCCGTCACGCAATGTAATTCACCAAACGGGCCAAGAATTTCATCGTCGGTAAAACGATACTCTTCGCCGTCGTAATTCAGTTCTTCCCGCAGCGCCATCAGTAATTCGGCGTCTTCATATTCATGACGGCTGATCACTCCCAGCGCGTAAATCAGTTTGAGACGCACCGATAAATCACCGAGCGGGCCGGTACCGGTCAGTAACGGTTCGACGGCATATTTCACTGCGTAATCGTCTTTGCGGAAAACCTGCACCACCAGAATATCCAGCGCTTCGGCCAGCAATTCCACGGCGGTCATCAAAAAGCTGCGCACGGTTTTACCCGCATTGAGCTTTTCAAGAACCCGGTTTTCAAACGCCTGAGCTTTTTCCATAGGGCTTACTTGCAGTAAAGTGCCGATGCTGACAGCGCCCCTGGCGTCATCCATGATGCGCGCATGTCGGGCAGAAACATCCTGCCCGACAGGGCTTTCTTTGCCTGGTGTTGGCGAAATCAAAATAAACGCAGTATTAGTGCATCGATTCGTAGAGAGCGACGGCTTTCGCCACAACTTCGCCATCTTCCGGCAGACCTGAAATCTGGGCGAGGGCGGCTTTTGGCCCTACTTTCTCCAGCAACTCTACCAGTTCTTTAGCTTGCGGGTCTTGCTCGCTGCGATAATGCATCGCGGCCGCAATCCCTCTGACCAGATTGTCGTTCGGCAGGCGGTATTCCTGCGTGCCCAGCAACGGTTTAATCAGCCGGTCGCCTGCGCTCAGTTTACGCAGTGGCTGACGGCCAACGCGTTCAACATCGTCATGCAGGTACGGATTTTCAAAACGAGACAGAATTTTTTCGATGTACGCAGAATGTTTTTCCGGATCAAAGCCGTAACGGCGGATCAGGACTTCACCACTTTCTTCCATCGCACCACGAACCACCAGACGCACTTTCTCATCGAGGATCGCATCACGAATCGTCGCGTGGCCTGCCTGCTGACCGAGATACGCAGTGATCGCATGACCGGTGTTCAGGGTGAACAGTTTACGCTCGACGAAGGCCATCAGATTATCCGTCAGCTCCATACCGGCGATTTGCGGCAACTCCCCTTTGAACTGGGTTTTGTCCACAATCCACTCGCTGAAAGTTTCAACGGTGACTTCCAGCGGATCGGTCGAACCGGCGGCTGCCGGTGGCACGATGCGGTCTACGGCGGAATCGACAAAGCCGATATGCGCTTCAACCCAGGCTTTTTCATCTTCCGGCAGCGCGTTGAATACATGCTGTTTGAACTGGCTGGTGCCCCGCACCATGTTTTCACAGGCGATAATATTCAGTGGCTTTTCGTTGCCCTGCTGATGACGCAGCACCAGACCTTTCGCCACGTTCGGTGCGATTTTTTCGAGCACGGTCGGGCCAACGGCGGTGGTCACTAAATCGACTTCGGCAATCAGGTTGATGGCATCCTGACCGGCGCTGTTCACGGCATTCACATTGCTGACAGGCTCAACGGTGGCCTGTTCACCGACAACGTGCACGTTGTAGCCTTTGCGGCTGTTCAGTGCATCCAGTAAAGCAGGGCTGACATCGGCAAATGTCAGTTCAGCCCCGGCATCAGCAAGTAATTTACCGATAAAACCGCGACCAATGTTACCTGCGCCAAAATGTAATGCTTTCATAATATTTCCTTCAAATCGGGGGCCATACTTTCTGGTAAAAAGCTTTTGGTAAAGCTGGGAGCCGCCCGGCTCCGAATCAACAAGCGGGTCTCGATATCAAGACCCGCTTAGTAACGCTCTACTGATTAACCGCGAAGAATCGTCAGAACTTCTTCAACGCTGGTGGTGTTCGCCAGACGTTCGATAACACCGTCTTCGTCAAGCGCAGTCGTCAGCTTGGTGATCACGTTGATGTGTTCGTTGTTGCGTGCGGCGATACCCACCACCAGACGCGCTGAATCATCTTCGTCTTCACCCCAGCGGATGCCCGCCGGATACTGACAGAACACGATACCGGTTTTCAGTACGCGATCTTTCGCTTCGATTGTACCGTGTGGTACCGCGATTGACTCGCCCAGATACGTGGACGTCAGTTTTTCACGCGCCAGCATCGCATCGACATATTCTGCCTGAACGTAACCGCCTTTAACCAGTTGTTCACCTGCAAAACGAATGGCGTCTTCTTTCGTTGCTGCGTGCAGGCCCAGGAAGATGTTGCTTTCGCTGATGCGGAACAGGTTTTCGTTTTCACTGTCGGACACGATGCTGTCGCCCAACGTGGTGGTCACTTTCTCTTTGTACTGGCTGCTTTTGTTCACTTCCACCAGACGGGAAGTCAGGTCAGTGTACAGGCCGCTGTCGAGGAAGTTAGTCAGCGAGATGTGCTGTGCATGTGGCACCTGGCGCATCGCACGTTCAGTCAGGTCACGGTGCGTAATCACCAGGTCCACATCGTCAGGCAGATTGTTGATCGCGCTGTTGGTTACGCTGATATTGGTCAGCCCTGCATCCTGCACTTTTTTGCGCAGAACACCGGCACCCATTGCGCTGGAACCCATACCGGCATCACAGGCAACGATGATTTTGCGCACGGTAGACAGGTCGCCAGCAACGCCAGTCGCGCCTGCTTTACCGCCTTTAGATTCGGCTTTCATGTCCTGAACGCGACGGGTTGCGTCTTCCAGATCATCACCTTCTTTCGCCTTGGTGGTTTTGAGCAAGAAGGAAGAAATCACGAAGGACACCGCAAACGCAGCCACGATAGCAGCGATGTTAGCGAAGTACGCACCTTTTGGCGTCATCGCCAGCACGGCCAGGATTGACCCCGGAGAAGCCGGAGACACCAGACCGCCGTTCAGCATAGTCAGGGTGAACACGCCAGTCATACCGCCCAGAATAACCGCCAGTAACAGACGCGGGTTCATCAGAACGTACGGGAAGTAAATTTCGTGGATACCCCCCAGGAAGTGGATGATTGCCGCGCCGCCGGCAGATTGCTTAGCGCTGCCACGACCGAAGAACATGTACGCCATCAGGACGCCCATACCCGGACCCGGGTTCGCTTCGATCAGGAAGAAGATTGATTTACCGGTTTCAGTCGCCTGCTGGATACCCAGAGGAGAGAAGATACCGTGGTTGATGGCGTTGTTGAGGAACAGGATTTTCGCCGGTTCAACAAAGATAGAGGCCAGCGGCAACAGGTTATGAATAACCATGATGTGCACGCCTGCAGCCAGCACTTTAGACAGCGCTTCTACCAGCGGACCGATAGCCAGGAAGGCGAGGATCGCCAGCAGCATACCGATAATCCCGGCGGAGAAGTTGTTAACCAACATCTCGAAGCCGCTTTTGATTTTACCGTCAACCCAGCGGTCGAAACGCTTGATTGCCCAGCCACCCAGCGGACCTGCAATCATTGCGCCGAGGAACATTGGCATATCCGCACCGACGATAACACCCATAACGGTGATTGCGCCGACCACACCACCGCGATCACCACCGACCAGACGACCACCGGTGAAACCGATGAGCAACGGGAGGAGATAAGTGATCATCGGGCCCACCAGCTTCGCTAATGTTTCATTAGGGATCCAGCCGGTAGGAATGAACAGAGCAGTAATGATACCCCACGCGATAAACGCGCCGATGTTGGGCATTACCATGTTACTCAGGAAGCGACCAAAGTTTTGAACCTTGATCTTAACGTCTGGTGAAAACATAAAACGCACCCCTATTGATACGCGCTGACAATAGAGCGCGTGATATCAGTTAATTATCGGTGACGGTTATTTCGGTTTTTCTGCCACTGCTTTAAAAATCCGTCCGTCGAATTGCTGTCTGCGAGGCGGACTCTACCACGTGATTATAGGCCTCGCGTAGCCACCCCACAGCCCGTGACAGAGATCACACGTATACGACCACTACCCCCTGTATTTTGGTGATCGCGATCACAAAACACCCCTGTAATCCGGCTACACAGACGATAATTTGAGCTTGATACGTATAAAAACGTGATGAAAGTCACTTTTTATTAACGAGTCTTTATCATAAAAACGTGATATTCATCACAAAGTATTTTTCGATAACCTTGCTTATTTCGCTTAAAAACCGTTCAGACGTGTCAGGTGGATGCGGAATTGAGTTTACGGGGGAGAGTTTGAAATAAAATTACAGGATGGGGTGCTGAAAAAAAAGCGAGCTGTCTGCCAGCCCGCCGCTATTTAATGAGTTTTTCGCAGCGAAAAAATTACTTCCCGCCTTGCGCCTTAACAATGGCAGCCTGCAATTCTTCGGCTGAAACCGCACCCGGAAGCACGGTGGTGTTCGCCGCCGTTGCGCCGCTGGTTGGCATCACGACAAAGCCGGGTGTACCGCTGAAGCCCAGCGTACGGGCCAGTTCGTCATTGGAGGCTATCGCCTCATGCGTGGCTTTACGCTGCGCATCAGTAGGCTGGGTGGCTTTGGCCGCTTTCACCGCACCGGCGATATCGGCATCGGTCAGTTTACCTTCGTCATGGCCGGTGCGATAAATGCTGTTGTGGTAGTCGAAGTACGCCTGCGCGCCCTTCTCTTTCCAGATAGCCATACCGGTTTCCGCCGCAGTAATGGACGCTTTCCAGCGGTCACCGAAGATTGGCCATTCTTTGAAGACGAAACGCACGTTCGGATTGGCTTTCACCGTTTGCTCGACTACCGGTGCCATGTGGCTGCAATACAGGCACTGGTAATCGAAGAATTCTACGAAGGCCACTTTGGCATCTTTCGGGCCATAACTCGGCGTGGCAGGGTCTTCAGTCAGGGCTTTTGAATTTGCCAGAACGGCACTCAGGGTTTCCTGTTGCTGCTGATCCGCCTGCTGTGCCTGCAACTTCTGGCTGACCTGCACCAGAATTTCAGGATGCTGAAGCATGTAATCTGCTGCAATTTTACCAATGGCTTCCTGTTGCGCCGGGGTGAAATCTGCCGTTGCGCTGTCAGCAGCAAAAGCCAGCGTCGGAGCCAGCACCAGAGAAGCCAACAGAGTCATCGTCTGACGTTTCATCAAAAATCCTTAAAGTGAAATACGGGGAAAACCGGACAGTTGCCTTCAAAAGTAGAGGAATTTTCCCGGCTTTGCAGGCTAAAAATTGTCATTTTTTATAAATCCCGCCGTCACTATCACTCAAAATGAAACGCGCCATCGCCCGACATTTGCAGCGTGATATCTGCCTGACGGCTATCCCTCAGAACCCGCGCCACATTGGGTCCGTCCGTGGCAGCGTAAAAATCACCGGCCCGGGCAGGCGTCAGTCCACCGCGGATTTTACGTTCAATAAGACGACCGCGCAGGACTTCCGGACTGGCACGAATAAAGACGCTCAGATCGCAATTTTCTGTCAGTTGCCGCCAGCCGTCATCGTCAAGCAGCAGCCAGTTTCCCTCGACGACCAAAACAGGCGCGGTAACATGGATCGCGCCTTCGACCGGCTCATGCAGCGTGCGGCTGTACTCCGGCCAGCGGCTTCCCGGCTCGCGTAAAGCGATCAGTGCGTCCCGCAATTTGGTCACATCAAACGTCTGTGGTGCGCCTTTACGCTGACGCAAGTTGTGTGCGTCCAGCCAGTCATTGCGATGATGGAAACCGTCCATCGGCAGGGTCTGCAAAGGGACTAAATCCGGCGTTTCATGAGAAAGCTTTTGCCAGAATGCGGAAAGCGTCGATTTGCCGGTGCCGGGCGGCGCAACCAGAAACACCACCAGCGGGCGGTTAAGCAGGCGCTGCTGTGAAGAAAAACGTTGAAGAAGGGGAAGGTGTAGTTGTTCGATATCTTCGTCGGGGAAAAAAGCCTGCGTGGACAGTCCGTTAATGGTCAGCATCACGTTCATAAGTCAGTTCCTTGAGTAAATCCGTCACTGCCAGAGACAGTGCCGTCCTCATCAGATTGCCGTAACGCGCCTTACTGAAGGTTTCAAAACTGGCAAACTTCATTTTCTCGACAGACTGAAACATCAGCGTGTTATCCGTCACGCAGCTCAAATTCTGGAGAAATTCATAAGCCGTTTCTTCATGAAATTCCACAATCTCTGTCCCTGCTTTCAGGTGCTCGTCCAGCTGAGAAAACAGCAAAATATCGGCATAGACCGGTTTTTTGATTTTCCCCAGGGCATAAATCAGCCTCAGGGAAACATCAATACTGTCCAGCGGGCCTGATTTAGCGAGTAAGGGCTTTACGGCAAATTCGCGGATGTCCTCGTCATTATTGATAAAAAGGTGGGGAAGGAACTGTTTTATACCGCTGAGTAAAATGGCATTCGCGGCATGCAGAAAATCATTGAGATTCGTCTGGCCGGATAACCTCTCCAGCACCTGATCTTCAGTTAATACAGTCATCCTTCCCTTAAACACCGTCAGTAATGAGGAGAACCGATAATATTACAGCCCGGTGGAAACACCAAAATGGTTCAGCAGCGCCTGCTCGGCCTGCTCATTCCAGACGCCATGCGTCGGTGCTACCCGTTCCGCCAGCAGGGCAAACAGCGGATCGGTTTTGCCCAATTCTGCAAAATCTTCAATGGCGGTCAGCGGCAGAGAAATACCGTTATAAATAAGCTTTTTACCGCCGGGAATATGCGGCAGATTGAGCACCGTATCCGGTACAGCGTCCAGGCCGCCGATGTGCGTAATCATATAAGAAGGCTGAATACGTCCGGCCGCCGTCAGTGCCAGCGCCTCTTCCATATCGCCGGTCGAACCGCCGGATGTGCCGACAATGTGCGTGGAACCGTAGTGAGCGTTGTAGAAATTGAAGGGAACGTTGAAGTTTTTGCCTGTCGGTCCGGCAAAGAAATTCAGGCAACCGTCCTCGCCCAGCAGCGCGTCGCCCAGTTCGATAACTTCAGCCACGGCCGCGAAAACAAAGACATCATCAAAACCTGCGCCGCCCGTCATTTCGCGCAACATGGCAGCCGGATCAGACAACGTTTTACTGTTGATATACACCAGCTCGATGCCTTTTTCTGCCGCCATCGCCACCGGCAGAAGCTGCTCTGCGCGCGCCAGCCGTTGTTCGTCGATATCCACCACCACCACCCGCGCCGGACGCACATCGCCGTTGATCGCATAATCAATAGCACCAATGCCCATCGGCCCCGCGCATGCCAGCAGCGCCAGATTTCCCCCCGCTTTGATGCCCATCTGATGTTCATACACATATTGCGTGGTGTGATAGCTGGCGTGATAGGCGCCGATAATGCAGCACATCGGTTCAGCCAGCGAGGCGGCGGCGAAATAATGCCCTTCGTACGGCAGAACACAGCCCAGGTCGATAGCCAGTTTCGGGATGATCATGTACGTCGCGTTGCCGCCAAAGGTTTCGTAACTGTAACCGGCGGAATAGCCGCTGGGCAGCCCCATCGCCGGTTGCAGCACGAAGCGTTTTCCCGCTTCAAACCGGTTCGTAAGATTTTTTCCCACCTGCACAATCACGCCCGCGCATTCGTGCCCCGTTACCGCCGGATGGTCGGCGATATCTTCCGGTACGCGTTTATGTTCACCGCCCAGCAAAGCGGCTTTGTAAGTCGAGAGGCAAACGCTGTCCGACACCACGCTCACCAGCAGTTCGTCATCGGTGATTTCCGGCAGTTCAAATTCACGGAGTCTCACATCTTTTTTACCGTAAATGGCGGCGACTTTGGTTTTCATGCTGTTGCTCCTTGCTGAACCGGGGAAGTGATATCGGCAAACAACGCATCGAGCGCCGGATCGCCGAGATAGTTTTTAATCAGAATCAGTGGCTGGTCGGTCACACGCTGAGCGCGGCCTTCAAGACTGGCGTGGGTCACAATGATGTCGGCATCGGCCGGAATGTTTTCGATGGAGTAATGCTTCACTTCGATTTCATAACCGGCTTTTTGCAGCTTTTTGCGAAAAGTCGTCGCCCCCATCGCGCTCGACCCCATTCCCGCATCACACACAAAAGCGATTAACCGGATACTGGCCGCCACAGGCTGCATCCCGCTTTTGCCTTCGGCTTTGCGCTTTTTGCTGGCGGCCTGAGAATCCGCAAAACTGTCCTCCGCAGGGGATTTGTCCAGTTTCAGAATGGCAGAGGCGACGACGAAAGAGACCACGGTTCCGGCCAGCACGCCCGCACAGGTTCCCATAAAGCCCCCGCGTGGCGTCAGTGCCAGATACGCAAAGATAGAACCCGGACTTGGCCCCGCCACCAGCCCCGCGCCTAAGAGTTCGAAAACATAAATGCCGGTCATGCCGCCCGCGATCATGGCGATAATCATCAGCGGTTTCATCAGCACATACGGGAAATACAGCTCGTGAATACCACCGAGAAAATGAATGATCATCGCGCCGGGCGCAGATTTTTTACTCAGCCCTTTGCCGAACAGCGAAAATGCCAGGAGGATCCCCAGACCGGGGCCGGGATTTGAGGCCACCATGAAATAAATAGATTTTCCGGCGACGGCGGTGTCCTGCATACCCAGCGGATAGTAAACGCCCTGATCGATGGCGTTATTCAGAAATAACACCTTGGCGGGTTCATTAATCACGGACAGCAGCGGCAGGTAACCGGTCGCCACCAGCGCCTCAATGCCCTGTTTCACAAAATTATTGGCTTCCATTACCGCCGGGCCGATCACTTCATACGCCAGCAAACAAAGCAGCATGCCGAGAATGCCGAGTGAGAAATTATTGATCACCATCTCAAAGCCCGCCGGAATACGTTTCTCCAACGCCTTATCGACCACTTTAATGAGATAACCGCCCAGCGGCCCCATGACCATCGCGCCGATAAACATCGGAATATCCGCCCCGACAATCACGCCCATCGTGCCGATACCGCCCATCACGGCACCGCGTTTTCCCCCAATAAGATGCCCACCCGTAGACCCGATCATCAGAGGCAATAAATAGGTGATCATAGGGCTAACGAGTTGCCCGAAATGCGAATTAGGTGTCCATCCGGTGGGAATAAAAAATGCTGTAATAAAACCCCAGGCAATAAACGCGCCTATATTGGGAATGACCATCGCTGTGAGAAACCCGCCAAAAGCCTGCACTCTGGCGCGCATTGATTTATTAGCCATATTAAAATCCTGTTGAGTGTTAGGATAAAACTAATAACGCTGAATGATGTTAATTAATTCCTCTGGGTTATTTGCATTGAGTAATTCATCAATAACCTCATCTTCGCAAAGCATTTCACTTAACGCCTGAATCGCCTCAATATGTGAATCAGAATCTTTTGCCGCTAATCCGATAAGCAGCCTAACGGGCGGGCTTTCAGCTTCAAAGCTGACGCCTTCTCGCAACAGCGTAAAACTGAGCGCCGTCTTTAACGCACCGCATTCCGGTCTGGCATGTGGCATGGCAATGCCGGGCGCGAGCAAATAATAAGGCCCGATTTCCGTTGTGGTATCTTTTATTGACTGAATATAATCCGCAGTAATGTATTTTCTTTGCAGCAGGTTTCTCATCGATAAATCTATTGCCTGCGACCAGTCTTCCGCTGATGGATATATGGCAATACTTTCACTGTCGAAAAAATCCATTAATGATGACATTATTTATCCTTATTTTTATCGATGAGAATTTATATTCCCGAGCATATTCTCTGAAAGGGATTTAATCAAACCGGCGGGGATTTGTGATCAGCATTATAAAAATGGCGTTCGCAATAATAAAACCCGACATGCATCACACCGATGGTGGGTTATTTCAATTAATTAGAATAAATGCAATAGCCTGTTTGTGAACAAGACCACAAAAAATGTTTTTATATTATTATTCATTTTTGTGACCGCCGTCTGATTGACGTTATTGCGTTTGGTTTTCGCTCATAAAAAAGCCACGCGTTGAGGCGTGGCTTCTGTTCATCACATCGTAAACTGGCTTAGTTGCTGAAATCGCCCTGGGCGACTTTCTGCGCCTGAAGCAATGTCTGCTGTTTGCCGACCAGATTCGACATCATGGTGTTGTACTGCGTCGCCTGCTGCTGCGTCGGGAACTGCACGCCGCCGTTAGCGAATGCCACCTGAGGGCCCTGTTGTTGCAGGAAATCACCCACGGAGACGATATCCTGCGTGAAGCTTTGCAGCGCCGGCACCAGCGGAGTCAGCACGTTAGCTGGCTGGGTCACCACAGTGTTGTAGACCTGACCATAAACCGCTTTCAGGTCATCCGGTTGTTTCAGGGCAGCCATCGCCGTATCGGCTTTCACTTTTGAATCACGCAACTGCGCATTCAGCATGCTCAGCGTGCTGGCCGCCTGTTGTAACGCGCTGCGCTGGGTCATGTAATCCTGCGGGGTACGCACCTGACCAATCGCGCTCACCACCGGTACCAGACTGCCATCAACAGCGCCTTTCATCTGGCGGGAGAACGACAGGATGATGCCGTAGTCATTCGCGTAATTACCAAACCGTTGTTTCTGATCTTCACTCAGCGAAGGCAGGTTTTGCCCGCTGCGCATGACGGTATTTTGCAAATAATCGATAAAGGCTTTGCGTTGTTCCGGTTCTTTATCGCCACAGGCAGTGAGCTGGAAAACAACCAGCAGTGCGATAAACGGCGCCAGCCAGCGAGAAAATACACCGCTTCTGATCCCTACAGCCATGAGTCCTGACTCCTGATTTCAATGTTCTTCTTCCGGCCAGTTCCCTGCCGATGCTGTGCATCCCATGCGGGATATAGGATAGAACAATTGGGGGGATAACGCTTTTTAAAAAAGCGTAGAAATTGACATCTGATAAGGTGCCTTGCTCCTCCCCCTTCGCAGAGGGAGGAGCAAAAACTTCACTTACTGAAGCAGCGAAATATCCGCGACCTGCAGGAACAGCTCACGCAGCTTGGACAGCAGTGTCAGGCGGTTGATACGTACCGCCTCGTTCTCATCCATCACCATCACGGTGTCAAAGAACGTATCGACGGTTTCGCGCAGCGCAGCCAGTTCCACCAGCGCTTCTTTGTACTCACCGGCAGCAAACAGCGGTTCCAGTTTGTCGCGCAGAACCACCAGATGCGTCGCCAGTTTCAGCTCAGCAGGTTCTTTCAGCACGGAGGCGTGGACGTGATCCAGCAGAACGTCGGTGGATTTCGCCAGAATGTTCGACACACGTTTGTTAGCCGCCGCCAGCGTTGCCGCTTCATCCAGCGTACGGAAGTAGCTCACCGCTTTCACACGCGCATCGAAATCGGCCGGTTTGGTTGGACGACGTGCCAGCACGGCCTGAATGGTATCGACCGCGTGACCTTCTTCCTGATACCACGCGCGGAAACGACCGAGCATGAAATCAACCACCTCATCGACAACCTTGGCGTTAGTCAGCTTGTCGCCGTACAGGCGCACCGCTTCTTCGGTCAGGGTTTGCAGATCAAGAGACAGGTTTTTCTCAACGATGATACGCAGCACGCCCAGCGCAGCACGGCGCAGTGCGAACGGGTCTTTATCGCCTTTCGGATGCTGACCGATGCCGAAAATACCGGCCAGGGTGTCCATCTTGTCAGCGATAGCCAGCGCACATGCCACCAGCGATGCCGGTAACTCGTCGCCCGCAAAGCGTGGCTGATACTGTTCATTCAGCGCAACGGCGACTTCTTCCTGCTCGCCGTCGTGACGCGCATAGTGCATGCCCATTACGCCTTGGGTGTCGGTGAACTCGAAGACCATGTTGGTCATCAGGTCGCATTTTGACAGCAGGCCGGCGCGTTTAGCGTTCTCAACGTTGGCACCGATTTTCTCAGCGATCCAGCCAGACAGCGCCTGAATGCGGTCGGTTTTATCACGCAGCGTACCCAGCTGTTTCTGGAACAATACGGTTTCCAGACGCGGCAGGTTATCTTCCAGACGTTTTTTGCGGTCAGTATTGAAGAAGAATTCGGCATCGGCCAGACGCGGGCGAACCACTTTCTCGTTACCGGAAATGATTTGCTGCGGATCTTTCGATTCGATGTTGGCGACAAAGATGAAGTTCGGCAGAAGTTTGCCCGCGGCGTCGTACACCGGGAAATACTTCTGGTCGCCTTTCATGGTGTAAACCAGCGCTTCCGCCGGAACTGCCAGGAATTTCTCTTCGAATTTCGCGGTCAGCACCACCGGCCATTCCACCAGAGAAGCCACTTCTTCCAGCAGGCTTTCGCTCAGATCGGCGATACCGCCAATCTCTTTCGCCGCTTTCTCAGCATCCTGTTTAATGATGGCTTTACGCTGCTCGTAATCCGCAATGACTTTGCCGCGTTCCAGCAGAATTTGCGGGTACTGATCGGCATTATCAATCGTGAATTCAGGCTCGCCCATGAAGCGGTGACCGCGAAGGGTACGCGCAGAATCGATACCCAGGATTTTCGCCGGGATCAGTTCGTCGCCTAACAGCAGGGTCACGGTGTGAACCGGACGCACAAACTGCACGTCAGAATCGCCCCAGCGCATCAGTTTAGGAATGGGCAGTTTAGCCAGAGAGGTCGCGATCATCGCCGGCAGCAGTTGTTGCGCGCTTTCGCCTTTGACGTGCGCACGGTAAACCAGCCATTCGCCTTTGTCGGTGACCAGACGGTCAGCCTGATCGACGGTGATGCCGCAACCACGAGCCCAGCCTTCAGCGGCTTTGCTTGGTTTGCCTTCGGCGTCAAACGCCTGCGCCACAGCGGGACCACGTTTTTCAACTTCGCGGTCAGCCTGTGATTCATGCAAACCGGAGACTTTCAGCGCCAGACGGCGCGGTGCAGCAAACCACTTAACGTCGCCGTGTGGCAGATTCGCCGCATCAAGCTCCGCAGTCAGGTTAGCGGCAAAAGATTCAGCAAGGCTACGCAGGGCCTTCGGTGGCAGTTCTTCCGTGCCGATTTCCACCAGAAAAGTTTTTTCAGTCATGGCTGTTTCTCACTTCTCGTTCTTTTTGCACATCGGGAAGCCCAGCACTTCGCGGGAAGCGTAATACGCTTCAGCTACCGCTTTAGTCAGGGTACGGATGCGCAGAATGTAGCGCTGACGTTCAGTCACAGAAATCGCTTTACGCGCGTCGAGCAGGTTGAAGCAATGGGCCGCTTTCAGAATGCGCTCGTAAGCAGGCAGTGCCAGCGGCTTTTCGAGCGCCAGCAGGGTTTGCGCTTCTTTCTCGTGCTGTTCAAAACAGGTGAACAGGAAATCGACGTCGGCGTATTCAAAGTTATAGGTGGATTGCTCCACTTCGTTCTGGTGGAACACGTCGCCGTAGGTCGTTTTGCCCAGCGGACCGTTGCTCCAGACCAGATCGTAAACGCTGTCCACGCCCTGGATGTACATCGCCAGACGCTCCAGACCGTAAGTGATTTCGCCGGTCACCGGTTTACATTCCAGGCCGCCGACCTGCTGGAAGTAAGTGAACTGCGTCACTTCCATGCCGTTCAGCCACACTTCCCAGCCAAGACCCCAGGCGCCGAGCGTCGGGTTTTCCCAGTTGTCTTCAACGAAGCGGATATCGTGGACAAGCGGATCAAGGCCCAGCTCTTTCAGGGAACCGAGGTACAGTTCCTGAATGTTTTCCGGTGACGGTTTGATCATCACCTGGAACTGATAATAGTGTTGAAGGCGGTTCGGGTTTTCGCCGTAGCGGCCGTCAGTGGGACGGCGTGATGGCTGAACATAGGCTGCCGCAAAAGGCTCAGGGCCAAGTGCGCGCAGGCTGGTCATCGGGTGCGAGGTGCCTGCACCGACTTCCATATCCAGCGGTTGAACAATGGTGCAGCCCTGCTGCGCCCAATAATCTTGCAGTGTCAGGATCAGGCCCTGAAATGTCTTGGTATCAAACTTTTGCATGTTGGATTCGCACGCGAGAAAGTGGGTTTATAAAGAGTCGGACAGTATACCCGCTGAACGGAAGATAATCACACAACAGATCCCTGTGAACTACCTTAAAAACGCCAGTATTCAGCGCTTCTCTGCCAGTTTATAGGCTTCATTGCCCTCACGTTTATCAATCGCGACAACAATTACCACGATTTCCTGATCCTCAACCTGATAGACCAGACGGTAGCCGAGGCTCTTCAATTTAATTTTATAACGGTTAGTTTTTGGGCCACATAAACGGGCAGAAACGACATGAGGATTTTCGAGCCGCTCAGCGAGTTTCTTTTTAAACTGGTCTTTAATGGGAGGTGCCAGCGCCTTCCATTCTTTCAGGGCTGACTTCAGAAAATCGATTTTATAAGTCATCCAGCGTCAGCCTTATCCTTTCTTCGCCCTGCCGCGCATCCATTATGCGGTTTAGTTCCACGTCTTCTGCAAGACTCAGGAAATAGGCGTAAACCTCTGGTGGAACACAATAAAAGGCCGGTTCATTACGGTTAAGGATCGCCACGGCTTCACCTTCTCCGGCGGAGAACGTTCCCATCGGATCACGTTTTAGCTCGGTAATACTGGCGGCTGAGGAAGTGAGTATTTCAAACGGCATAGCTTTTCTCCTGTCACACTATGCCGTTATTATAGCCTTAAAAGCATCTTTAAAAGCACCCTTTAAGATGCTTTTAAAATCTTGCGCTGATCCCCGCGTTGTATGACGTTTGTTCGCCGGAATCCAGGCCGGTGGTCTGGGAGACGGCGGCAAAGGCGGAAATGCTGTGGGTGATCTGGACGTTGGCGCCGACGGTCATATCGACCCAGTCGTCATCCTGCTCGCCTGTGGTGCGGCTAAAATGCGTGCGGGTGGATTTGATGGCACCGGTCGCGGTATAGGTTTTGTCCCCAAACTGCCGGTCATACGTCACCTGTGCATACGGATTGACGATGCCGAGTTCTGCATTTACACGCCAGCCGAGTGCGCCGATCTGCGAATGGGACGTCTGGTCGCCAAAGCGCATTGAGGTGCTGGTACTCCCCTGTTCGCTGTAGCCATTGATGCTGCTGTAATCCCAGCTGTATTGCGCCACAGGGCCGGTTTTCAGCACCGGTAAAATCGGGAAATCCCAGCCCGCGGTGACGCGTCCGCCGATCTGTTTACCGTCTGTCTCACCGCGCTCAGTGCGGGTGGTGGGCCCGAGCGTGATGCGGCGGTTAATGTCATCATAATTGAGTGAACCATAATGCACATCGCCGTTGATCCAGCCGTTTTCGGCGATTTTCACGCCGGTAAACGCCGTCGCCATCCAGCCGCGTGTGCGGTAGCTGTAATGGTCAGTCGGATCCTGTTTATCGTCTGAACCGGAAATCATAAGCCCCATCATCCAGCGATCGGTCATCTGATAATCCATGCCGATATTGAGCGAATTCGAGGTCAGATCGCCATCCCCCAGCGACGGATTGATTTTGCTGTCGGCACTCTGCCCGGCATACCCGCCAAACATACCAAACGTACCGGCATCGTTATCCTGCGTGCGTAACTGCTGATAGCGGCTGTCGAGCAATCCCTGCGTATTTCGCGCCAGCGCCAGCGAGCCCTGATTCAGCGCCGTGGCTTCCAGCGGACCGTTGATCACCGATTGCATGTACTGGGTGATCAGCGCGTGCGCCTGAGGTGTCGGGTGGAAATGATCGGAAAACAGGAACGATTTACTGGCGTCGAAGCCCGGCAGATTCGAGGTGCATTCCGACGCGGATGTCCCGACCGGACAGGCCGTGCCGGCAGTATTGGCGAAACCGTATAACGCCGGATCGGCTACCACTTCGTTGAACAATCCGTTGATATCCACGCGTGCAATATTGCCGCCAGTTTTCGCCAGCGCGATATCCTCAGTGGTGTTGTAGGTATCGGTCAGGCCGCCCGCTACGTCTTTGAGCGCGTCATACGCCGCCGCCAGCCCTTTGGCGATAACGTCCTGCACCAGCGGAATACCGGAACCTTCCGCCGCGGCTGCGGCCAGAGCCTTGTGAATCGCTTCGGTACGGGCACCGGCATCCGGCGTATTCTGCGCATTCAGATACTGATAGGCCGCTTCCAGCGCCTGTTGCTGCACCGGCAGTAATCCGACCTGAATCACGCCTTCCATCAGTACCGGCGTCAGTCCGATGTTGGGCACCGTCGGCACGATGACCGTTCCGGCACCCGCCTTCAGTAAATCATTCACCTGCGAGGCCGCCTGCGTGGCGCTGTTGGTGGCAATTTGCAGCGCCGTGACCGGATTAAGGCTCAGCGCCGCAGCGGCCAGATCGTTACCGCCGATCCAGTGAATATACAGCCCGTTCGGGTCGGCTTTGCCGCCGGTCGATGCCAGATAATGTTGAACCTGTTCCTGCGTGGTGTAATCGGAATCCAGCCCCGGAACCGCGACGCCACCACCTTCGGCATAGTTCTGCCCGCCTTGTGAAGAGGGTTTTAAGGTCGTGCCGATGTTGTTCGCCAGAATTTCGTCATACAGCTGATGTGAGCTGCTGTCGAAGGTCCAGCGGCCAATATTGCCGGTATCACTCAGGCTGTCGCCGAAAACATACAGCTGATCATAAGCCTGCGCTGAAGCCTGCGTTCCGAGGCAAAGCGCCACGGCGAATGCGCCCTGCGTCAGCCGTGTTGCGTACTTTTTTGTGCCTGCCATAAACCTGTTTTCCTGAAGTTTCAGCGGCGCATGCCCCTGATTAAATGTAAGGAATTCGTAATGAATGGCTTTAAATATTGTTCAGATCCGACCAGCGTCAAGTTCACGGTGCGCAAATTGCGACGTTGCAGAGTTATCCGAGAAACCACACACTGGAGCCCACGCTTTCAAGGAGAAAACGAGATGACGCGCTGTAGCTGGGTTTCCAAAGAACCGATTTACCTCGATTACCACGATAAAGAATGGGGCGTGCCGGTCAAAGATGGCCGCGAGTTGTTTGAGATGTTGTGCCTCGAGGGCCAGCAGGCAGGACTTTCGTGGATAACCGTGCTGAGAAAGCGCGAAAATTACCGCCAGAACTTCCACGCGTTTGATCCGGTGAAAATTGCCAAAATGACTGACGACGACGTTGAACGCCTGGTGCTTGATGCCGGTATCATCCGCCATCGGGGAAAAATCAAAGCCATTATCGGTAACGCGCAGGCATATCTGGCCATGGAAGCCAGCGGTGAAAGTTTCTCAGAATTCATCTGGAATTTCGTGGGCGGCCAGCCGGTCATCAATAATCCGCTCGGCCCGGAAGGCGTTCCGGCGAAAACGACGGTGTCCGATGCCATGTCCAGGGCGCTGAAAAAGAAAGGCTTTAAATTTATCGGTTCAACGATTTGTTATGCCTTTATGCAGGCAGCCGGGCTGGTGAACGATCATCAGTCTTATTGCTTCTGCCATCCGGCGAATCAGCCGTCATGATCCGCCTTGCGCAGCCCGCCGATCACGAAACCATTTTGTTGCTCTGGCTGCACAGTTCTCTGATTTCTCACTCTTTTATTGCCGAATCCTACTGGATTGAAAGCCTGCAAATGGTGAGGGAAGATTTTTTGCCCAAAGCCCGCGTCTGGGTGGATTGCGATACAAATGATGAAATTTGCGGCTTTATCGGCGTGCTGAATCAGCAGTTTATCGGTGCCCTGTTTGTCGAAGCGTCCCATTACGGCGACGGTACCGCGCAACGGCTGATGGCGGCGGCCAAGGAGGAATATCCGGTTTTGCTGCTCGAGGTGTACCAGCAAAACCACCGTGCGATGGCGTTCTATCGTAAGGAAAACTTTGAGATCACCGCCGAAACCCGTCATCCCGGCACCGACATGCCCACCTGGATCCTCCGCTGGTTCCATCCCCTTTCCGAATAAGTTCCCAAAATCTGCAAAAATACAAAAACAGATAACCGGAATTCTCCTACTGCGTAACGCCCCAAAATTGCGCATAAAGAGCGCCAGAACGCCGCAGGGCTGAACTCTGCCTGTTGCATTTGTTTATGTTTTGACACCTTTTTCTGTGCAACTTGCCGCCAAAAGAGCAGTCATAATGCCGCAGTAAAGTTCTGAAAAATTAAACATCCAGAAAGGAATAATGATGAACAAAAGACTTCTAGTGGTTGCGGGCGTGCTGTGTGTGACGATGGGCCTTTCCGCCTGTACCACCAACCCTTACACCGGGGAATCAGAAGCAGGCAAATCCGGCATTGGTGCGGGCATTGGTGCCGCACTCGGCGCGGGCGTCGGTATGCTTTCTTCATCCAAACACGATCGCGGCAAAGGCGCGCTGATCGGGGCAGCGGCAGGGGCTGCACTGGGTGGCGGTGCGGGTTATTACATGGATGTTCAGGAATCTAAACTGCGCGACAAGATGAAAGGCACCGGCGTCAGCGTGACCCGTCAGGGCGACAACATCGTGCTGAACATGCCGAACAACGTGACGTTTGACACCAACAGCAGCACGCTGAAACCGGCAGGTGCAAATACGCTGACCGGCGTGGCGATGGTGCTGAAAGAGTATCCGAAAACCGCTGTCAACGTAGTGGGTTACACCGACAGCACCGGTACCCGCGCACTCAACATGAAACTTTCACAGCAACGTGCTGATGGCGTCGGCAGCGCGCTGATCACACAGGGCGTTGAAGGCAGCCGCGTACACACCACTGGTGCAGGCCCGGACAATCCGATCGCCAGCAACAGCACTGAGGCCGGTAAAGCGCAGAACCGTCGCGTCGAGATCACCCTCAGTCCATTGCAGTAAATTTTGTCCTTTCCCTGATAAAAACGGAGCCATTCGGCTCCGTTTTCACGTTTGTGATATTCTCCCGCCACGCGCCTTCCCCCCTGTGTAACGGATGCCAGTATGTCTCTGAAAGCGATTGCGAAAGATCTCGGTCTCTCTGTCACCACCGTCAGCCGTGCGCTGAACGGGTACGATGATGTTTCAGCGGATACCAAAGCGCGGGTTCAGGCGGCAGCAGATTTACGCGGCTACCGGCCAAACACTCTCGCCCGCCGGTTGAAAATGGGGAAGATCGACGCCGTTGGCCTCATTTTCCCTTTCACTTCTCATCCGTTGAGCAATTCCGCGTTTATCGAAATGGTCGGCTGTATCACCCGCGAACTGGCAAAATATGAAATCGATTTACTACTGGTGCCGGATGAACTGGGCACGTTTTCCTGGCGGCGGCTGATCGAAAGTAAACGCGTCGATGCCATGCTGGTGGCGCATACGCTGGATAACGACCCGCGACTGCTGGATTTACAACAGCGTAATTTTCCGTTTCTGGCACTGGGGCGCAGCCAGTGTCTGACGCAGGATTACGCCTGGTTTGATTTCGATAACCGCGCCGGAATGCAGATGGCGGTCGATCATCTGGCCACACTTGGCCACAGCCGTATCGCGTTTCTCGGCGAGAACAATCAGCAATCGTTTATCGGGCAGCGCTATCAGGGTTATCTCGACGGATTGCGGGCAAACGCGCTGCCGCACAATCCTGATTACGTGCATAAAATCAGCCCGAGCCGTCGCGCCGGTTATCAGACCACGCAGGCGCTGCTGGCGTTACCGGTGCCACCGACGGCCATTGTCTGCGACTGCAATATGCATGGCGAAGGTGCCGCGCTGGCGTTGCATGAAGCCGGATTGCTGCTCAGCGGCGGTATTTCCCTGATTATTTTTGACGGTTTGCCGGGCGACAGCGTGCCCGATGTCGCCGTTACCGCTGTCCGTCAGGGCACGCGCGAAGCGGTCGGCCTGCAAATTGCCACGATGACCATGGCGCTGATCCGCAACGAACCGCTGAAAAATTTGCAGGTTCTCTGGCAGCCCGAATTGCAGGCAGGCGTCACCGTCCATCCACCACGCTGATAATTCACCCTTAGGTTATTTTTCCACCCTATATCACATTTTTCACTTTTCTCATTTCCTATCCGAAACGTTTCGGATCAATAGTTACTCCACCTGATCGCGTCTTATCAGCGCAATTTTATGTGTGGAGCAGTGACTATATGGAAAACCAGATTATTCATTTAACCGGCGGACAGACCAGCCTGATCGTCCGCTGCACGCCTTACGCTGAGATTCTTTACTGGGGAAATCGCCTCAGTCAGTTTTCTGCGGATGACATTATTTCGCTGAGCCGCGCAGTGCCAAATGGCCGGATTGATGTGGAAGCGCCGGTGAATTTCAGCGCCGATTCAGGCCGCGGTTCTTTTGGTACGCCGGGCATGGAAGGCCATCGCGACGGACTGGACTGGTCGCCGGTGTTCAATACCACGCAGGTCAAGCACGACGGAAATCAGCTGACGATCACCACCGAAGACGCGGTCGCCGGTCTGCAATTTCGCAGCGAACTGCGCCTTGATGACAGCGGCGTTTTACAGGCACGCAATGCACTGACCAGTCTCAAACCCGGCACGTATCAGGTCACGCGGCTGGCTGTCACCCTGCCGCTGCCGGAACGCGCCGCCGAAGTCATGGCGTTTCATGGCCGCTGGATCAAAGAGTTTCAACCGCACCGCACGTTGTTAGACCACGGCGGCATCATTCAGGAAAACCGCCGCGGGAAAACGTCCTCCGAATATTTTCCGGCGATGATGATCGGTCATCCGGGTTTCAGTGAAGAACAGGGCGAAGTCTGGGGAATGCATCTGGGCTGGAGCGGTAACCACCGTCTGCGCGCTGACATCAAAACCGACGGTCGCCGTCTGGTGCAGGCCGAAGCGTTGTATTTCCCCGGCGAACAGCGCTTGGAACAGGGCGAAACGCTGGAAACGCCGTGGCTGTACGCCAGTTATTCCGCCAGCGGCCTGAACCGGATGAGTCAGCAGTTCCACCGGTTTGTGCGTGAACAGATTTTGCGGTTCCCGACCGAGAAACCACGTCCGGTGCATCTTAATACCTGGGAAGGCATTTATTTCGATCACGATCCTGACTACATCATGCAGATGGCGACAGAATCCGCCGCGTTAGGCGTTGAACGATTCATTATCGACGACGGCTGGTTTAAGGGGCGCGACCACGATCGCGCCGCGCTGGGGGACTGGTATCTCGATGAGAAGAAATACCCGAACGGGCTGAAACCGGTGATCGACCACGTTAAAAATCTCGGCATGGAATTTGGTATCTGGGTCGAGCCGGAAATGATTAACCCGGATTCGGATTTGTACCGCGCCCATCCCGACTGGCTGCTGGCGTTGCCGGGTTACCAGCAACCGAGTGGCCGTCATCAGTTCGTGCTCGACCTGAACAATCCGCAGGTCTTTGATTATCTGGTGGAACGCATGAGCTGGTTGCTCGGCGAGCACGATGTCGATTACGTGAAATGGGACATGAACCGTGAAATCGTCCAGCCCGGCCATGAAGGCCGCGCGGCGCTGACGGCACAAACGCAGCAATTCTACCGTTTGCTGGATGTGCTGGGCGAACGCTTCCCGCACATCGAGTTTGAATCCTGCGCGTCTGGCGGGGGCCGCATTGATTTCGAAGTGCTCAAACGCAGCCATCGTTTCTGGACATCGGACAATAACGACGCGCTGGAGCGGCAGAAAATTCAGCGCGGCATGAGCTATTTCTTCCCGCCGGAAGTCATGGGCTCGCACATCGGCAATAAACGGTGCCACGCCACGTCACGCCAGCACAGCATTGAATTTCGCGGCCTGACGGCGCTGTTCGGCCATATGGGCATTGAGCTGGATCCGGTGAAAGAAGGGGAGGCTGAGCGCGCCGGTTTTGCGAAATATACCCGCCTGCATCAGCAGTTGCGCCCGTTATTACACAGCGGTGATGTGTACCGCGTAGATACGCACGACGAAACGGTGCTGATTCACGGCGTGGTCAGCGTGAACAAAGATCGCGCGGTGTTTCTGGTCAGTCAGCTGGCAATGCCAACCTGGTCGCTGCCCGGTACGTTACGCGTGCCGGGGCTGAAAGCAGATGCACGTTATCGCGTGACAGTGCTTGATGAACCGGCGTTGCTGAAAGGCGGCGGCAGCGGTCATACCATGCGCGTACAACCGGCGTGGCTGCATGAATCGCCGGTGCTGAACGGTGAATGGCTGGCAAATGCCGGGGTGGCGTTACCGGTACTGGATCCGGAAAGCGCCCTGCTTCTGGGCTTCGAAGAAATCAGATAACAACAAAAAACACCGGTGCGACAGTGCCGGTTTTCATGGTTTCGGCAAGGAAATCACTATGAACCCTACACAAACTTCCGACCGCTGTTTCTATAAAAACAATGCCAACTTCTGGATATTTGGCAGCTATTTCTTCCTCTATTTCTTTATTATGGCGACCTGTTATCCGTTTTTACCGATATGGCTTTCTGACATTATCGGCCTGAGTAAAACGGAAACCGGCATCGTGTTTTCCAGCATGTCGCTGTTCGCCATTTTGTTTCAGCCGATTTTCGGCATCATTTCTGACAAGCTCGGCCTGAAAAAGCATCTGCTGTGGATCATCGCCGTGATGCTGTTTTTGTTCGCGCCGTTCTTCATTTACGTTTTCGCACCGTTGTTAAAACTCAATATCGTGCTCGGCGCCATTCTCGGCGGTGCCTATATCGGTTTCGTGTTCGCGGGCGGTTCGGGCGCAACTGAGGCATATATCGAAAGGGTCAGCCGCAACAGTTCATTTGAATACGGCAAGGCGCGGATGTTCGGTTGTTTCGGCTGGGGAATTTGTGCCTCGACAGCGGGCGTGCTGTTTAACATTAATCCCGACATCGTGTTCTGGATGGGCTCCGGCGCGGCCGTCATTTTGATGATTTTGCTGATGATTGCCCGTCCGCAGGAAAACAAAAACGCGCAGGTTCTGGATAAACTCGGCGCCAATCAGCCGCAATTCTCACTGAAAACGGCGGCTTTGCTGCTGAAAGAACGCAAACTGTGGATGTTGATTTTGTATGTGATTGGCGTGGCCTGTGTCTATGACGTATTTGACCAGCAATTCGCGACGTTCTTCAAAACGTTCTTCGCCTCGCCGCAGCAGGGTACGGAAATGTTCGGCTATGTCACCACCGCCGGAGAATTATGTAACGCACTGATCATGTTCTGTTCGCCGTGGATTATTAACCGCATCGGCGCGAAAAATACGCTGCTGCTGGCGGGCACCATTATGTCGATCCGCATTGTCGGCTCGTCATTTGCGACCACCGCCATCGAAGTCATTTTACTCAAAATGCTGCATGCGCTGGAAGTGCCGTTCCTGCTGGTCGGCGTATTCAAATACATCACGCAGATTTTTGATGTCCGGTTCTCGGCGACCATTTATCTGATCGGGTTTAACTTTGCCAAACAGCTGGCGGCCATCTTCCTTTCGGCGTTCGCCGGTAACTTGTATGACCGCATCGGGTTCAGCGATACCTACCTGATCCTTGGCGGTATTGCCTTTAGCGTGACAATCATTTCGGCCTTTACGCTGAGCAGCAGACCAAAGACCGGGACGGTTTCCGGGGTGCAAACGGCGCAGGGATTGCGCTGACTTACGGGATGCAGCCTTTCGGCACTCTGTGCTAGTCTCCGTGGGACAAGCATGAGGAGAGAAAGGCTGTGAGTAAAAAACAGGAACCGGGCGCACCGGTACGCGCCACGATACGTGATGTCGCCAGCGCCGCGAAAACGGGTAAAACCAGCGTTTCACGTTATCTCAACGGTGAAAAAGACCTGCTGTCCGACGCGTTAAAAGAACGCATCGGACGGGCGATCGCCCTGCTCGATTATCAGCCCAGCCAGATGGCGCGCAGCTTGAAAAGCGGCCAGACGCGTCTGATTGGCCTGATTATTGCCGATATCACCAACCCGTATTCCGTTGAAGTCATGCGCGGTGTCGAAGCTGCCTGCCGCCAGCAAGGGCTGACGCTGCTGGTGTGTAACACCAATAACGAGCTCGATCAGGAAAAACATTATCTGCAATTGCTCAGCAGTTATCGCGTGGACGGCATTGTCGTGAACGCCGTCGGAATGCGTGAAGCGGCGATTTCCACGCTGCAACAGGCCAATTTACCGATGGTGCTGATCGACCGTAAAGTCGCGAATTTTGCCTGCGACGTCATCGGCCTGAACAACGTCGAAGCCACGCAGATGATGACCAATCACCTTCTGCAACAGGGTTTTGAAGCTCTGCTTTTTATCAGCGAGCCCGCCACCATTAATACCCGTTTTGACCGTCTGCGTACTTTTCTCCATCGCATGCAGCAATCGCCGCAGCACATCGCCGAACAGGGCGAGATTGAGATTTCGAATACCGACGGACTGGATAATCTGCTGCGTGAATTTATTGCCCGCCATCCCGACAAACGAAAAGCCGTAATGTGCGTGAACGGTACGCTCACATTGCAGGTCGCTCGCGCCATGCGACGGCAGGGGATTGTCTGGGGGCAGGACATCGGATTATCTGGTTTCGACGAACTGGACTGGGCCGAACTGGCAGGTGTCGGGATCACTACGCTCAAACAGCCGACCTACGAAATGGGCGTGGCCGCGCTCGGCCAGCTGGTCGCGCGGATACAGGGAAATACCGATCCCGTTAAAGACCTGGAATTCTCCGGCGAGCTGATTGCACGTGGTTCCACGGCAGCGCGCTGATTCTTTTTCCCTCCGTTTCCTGCCCCGTTCTTCGTGAGCGGGATCATGTTTTAGGCCTTTTGTTCTGTTGATTGGAACCGGTTCCAATTAGGTTGTATAAAACGAAACAAAACATTAACAACACCTCCAACTGGCGTTTGTTTTACTAAAATGATGTTTTGGATTTGATCGCCTGCGCCGCCGCAGTGGCGCGTTTACCAGGATACACACGCATGAAAAGAGAAGTCGTCATTGTCACCGCCGCTTACGGAAACAGCGTGGTGAAGGCCCTTGGCGGGCAGGCCGCGCTGCTTTCAATCATTGCAGACGCGCAGGCAGACGGTGTGGAAATTCGTCGTGAATTGTTCAGCGAGCAGGAACTGGATGCCCTGCCCGAACTGGCGGAAAACATTAAGCGCCACGGGCTGTTTTCGGTCTATTCGGTGCCCTTCCCGCTGTTCATTTCAGGCGGCAAACTGAATCCGGATGCAAAAAAGTATTTTTCCGAAGCGCATGTTTTAGGTGCCCGCACCATTAAGTTTTCACTGGGCGAATTTGAACCCGGTGCCGACCTGACGCCGCTGCGCGTACTGCTGGATTCTCAGACCGTCAAATTGGTGGTGGAGAATGATCAGTCGAGCGATTGCGGAATTTTGTCGCGCATTAATGCCTTTGCGTTTGCGGCGGAATCGCTGCATCTGCCGCTGAGCCTGACGTTTGATACAGCGAACTGGCTGTGGGTGGGACAGGATCCGAGCGCGGCCGCTGAACGCCTGGCACGCCATGTGGGTTATGTGCATGTGAAAGCGGCGGAACAGCGAGACGGAAAATGGCACGCCGTGGCGCTCGATAACAGCGACGGCAGCTGGGAACCTTTATTGAAAATGTTGCCTCAGGATGTGCCGCGCGGCATCGAATTCCCGCTGGAAGGGGATGACCTGACCGCCGTGACGCGTTACTACGTCGAACTACTGCGTCAGTAATTCTGATGCCTCATCCGGAGAAATCGCCATGAAACAACCCGGGATCGCAGCCCGCCGGTGGTGGTACATCATGCCGGTCGTGTTCATCACGTACAGCCTGGCCTATGTCGATCGCTCGAATTTCAGTTTCGCGTCGGCGGCGGGCATTAATGACGATCTCGGCATCACCAAAGGTATGTCGTCCCTGCTGGGCGCGCTGTTTTTCTTGGGCTATTTCTTCTTCCAAATCCCCGGCACGATTTACGCCGAGCGGCGCAGCGTTAAAAAACTGATTTTCTGGTGCCTTTTACTGTGGGGCGGATTCGCCTCGCTGACCGGTGTCGTCACTGATATTCCGATGCTGGCAGTGATCCGATTCGCGCTGGGAGTGGTGGAAGCCGCGGTCATGCCCGCGATGCTGGTGTATATCAGCAACTGGTTTACGAAGTCCGAACGTTCGCGTGCCAATACGTTTCTGATCCTCGGCAATCCGGTCACGGTGCTGTGGATGTCGGTGCTTTCCGGCTATCTGATCAAGTCGTTCGGGTGGCGGGAGATGTTTATTTTCGAGGGTATTCCGGCGGTGATCTGGGCGATTATCTGGTGGTTTACCGTCAAAGATAAACCCGAAGAAGTCAGCTGGCTGAGCAGTCAGGAGAAGAAAGCGCTGGCCGCACAGCTGGAAAAAGAGCAGAAAAGTATTCAGGCGGTGGGCGGTTATCGCGAAGCTTTCCGTTCGCGGAACGTCATTTTCCTTTGCCTGCAATATTTCTTCTGGAGCATCGGCGTGTACGGCTTTGTACTGTGGCTGCCGTCGATTTTGCGCGACGGGAAATCGATGGGCATGGTCGAAGCGGGCTGGCTGTCGTCCGCGCCGTATCTGGCGGCCACGATCGCCATGATTCTGGTGTCGTGGGCTTCCGACAAGATGCAAAACCGCCGGTTATTTGTCTGGCCACTTTTACTGATCGGCGCGCTGGCATTCTTTGGTTCATGGGCCGTTGGCACAAACAATTTCTGGCTTTCGTACAGTTTACTGGTGGTCGCTGCCGCGGCAATGTATGCCCCATATGGCCCGTTTTTCGCCATCATTCCTGAAATGCTGCCGAAGAATGTTTCCGGCGGCGCCATGGCGTTAATCAACAGCCTCGGAGCGCTTGGCTCGTTCTTTGGTTCCTGGTTTGTCGGTTATCTGAACGGTAATACGGGCAGCCCGGCAGCCTCCTTTATTTTTATGGCCGTGTCGTTACTGGTTTCCGCAGGATTAACCCTGCTGGTAAAACCGCGACAATCTGAAATGAAACAAAAAGAAGTTTCCTTAACCTGAGGGAGTTGTAATTGATGAAGCCGTCTATCGTTGTGTATAAGAAACAACCCGCAGACCTGCAACAACGCCTGGAACAGCATTTCGCCATCACTCAATTTGATGACATCACTGAAGAAAACCGTGCGCAGGTTTTAGACGCTTTGCAGAACGCAGAAGGACTGCTGGGCTCAGGCGGTCGGGTGGATAAAGATTTGCTGGATCACGCGCCGCGCCTGCGCGCCGTTTCCACCAGCTCCGTAGGCTACGATAATTTTGACGTCGCGGAACTGACGCGTCGTGAAATCCCGCTGATGCACACCCCGACCGCGCTGACCGATACGGTCGCTGATACCGTGATGGCGCTGGTGCTGGCGACTGCCCGCCGCGTCGTGAATCTGGCCGAACGTGTGAAAGCGGGTGAATGGACAGAAAACGTCGGCCCGGACTGGTTCAGCATCGATGTTCACCACAAAACCATGGGTATCGTGGGTATGGGCCGCATCGGCCTGGCGCTCGCTCAGCGTGCGCATTTCGGTTTTGATATGCCGATTCTGTACAACGCACGCAGTCAGCATACCGAAGCGGAAGAGCGTTTTGGCGCACGCAAATGTGAGCTGGACGAACTGCTGGAGAAATCTGATTTCGTCTGTGTTCTGCTGCCTATGACCCAACAAACGTTCCATCTGATCGGCAAGGAACAGCTGGCGAAAATGAAATCCAGCGCCGTGCTGGTCAGCGCCGGTCGTGGCCCGGTCATTGATGAACCTGCGCTGATTGAAGCCCTGAAAGACGGGACGATTTATGGTGCCGGGATGGACGTGTTCGAGAAAGAACCGTTGCCGAAAGATTCTCCGCTGCTGAGCCTGCCCAACGTGGTGGCGCTGCCGCACGTGGGATCCGCGACACATCAGACCCGTTACGATATGGCGGCCTGTGCGGTGGATAACCTGATCGCCGCCCTGAACGGCGACGTTAAACAGTTCTGCGTGAATCCTGAAGTTCTCAGGAAGTAACCCCTTCCTTCTCCTTCCCTTTCAGGGATTTTTGAAAGGGAAGGACAGTTCAAAACCCCGTGGTCGGATTGCACTGCTTAGCCTCAGGCGTTATGGTGGGCATCACATTTCGATAACATACAAAGCTTTCTATGACGTTTTCTGCTTTCGGTGACAAATTTACCCGTTTTTCAGGCATTACCCGCCTGATGGGCGATATGAATGACGGTTTACGCACACCAGGTGCTGTGATGTTGGGCGGCGGTAATCCGGCGCAGATCCCTGAGATGCAGGATTATTTCCAGACGCTGCTGACGGAAATGCTGGCCGAAGGCAAGCTGACCGAAGCGCTGTGCAATTACGACGGCCCTCAGGGCAAGGACGTGCTGCGTCACGCACTGGCAGAAATGTTGCAGAAAGAACTCGGCTGGCAGCTCGATGCGCAAAATATCGCGCTGACCAACGGCAGCCAGAGCGCCTTCTTCTATTTATTCAATCTGTTCGCCGGACGTCGCGCCGACGGCAGCATGTCGAAAGTGCTGTTCCCGCTGGCTCCGGAATATCTGGGTTACGCGGACGCCGGGCTGGACGAAAATCTGTTTGTTTCCGCCAAACCGAATATCGAGCTGTTGCCCGAAGGCCAGTTCAAATATCACGTCGATTTTGATCATCTGAATATCACTGATGATATCGGCCTGATCTGCGTTTCACGCCCGACCAATCCGACCGGCAACGTGATTACTGACGAAGAGCTGATTCGCCTCGATGCACTGGCGCAGCAGAAAGATATTCCGTTATTAATCGATAACGCCTATGGGGTGCCGTTCCCCGGCATCGTGTTTACCGACGCAACGCCGCTGTGGAACCCGAATATCATTCTGTGCATGAGCCTGTCGAAGCTCGGTCTTCCGGGTTCTCGCTGCGGCATCGTGATTGCCGATGAGAAAATCATCAAAGCGATCAGCAATATGAACGGGATTATCAGTCTGGCACCGGGCAGCGTCGGGCCTGCCATCGCCACAGAAATGATTGCCCGTGGTGACTTGCTGAAGTTATCAGAAAACGTGATCAAGCCGTTTTACTCTCAGCGTGTGCAGGAAACCATCGCCACGCTGCGCCGCTATCTGCCGGAAGAACGCTGCCTGATCCACAAACCGGAAGGCGCAATTTTCCTGTGGCTGTGGTTTAAGGATCTGCCGATTACTACTGAAGTGTTGTATCAGCGCCTGAAACAGCGCGGCGTGCTGATGGTGCCGGGGGATTATTTCTTCCCGGGGCTTGAGCATCCGTGGCCGCATACGCATCAGTGCATGCGCATGAACTACGTGCCGGATGCGGAACAGATTGAACGCGGCGTGAAAATTCTGGCGGAAGAAGTCGAAAAAGCGCACGCCGAAAATTAATTTTCCTGCACGACAGGCATAAAAAAACAGGAGGACAAATGTCCTCCTGTTTTCGTTTTTAGCGACTCTGCCGCCGGATTACGCTGACTGATTCTCCAGTGCAGGTTTCTCGGTGCCGATCGCAATTTTCTGTGGCTGCAAAGCTTCCGGTACGTCACGCACCAGATTGATGTGCAGCAGGCCGTTTACAAACTCGGCGGCCGACACATGCATGTGCTCTGCCAGCGTGAAGCTCAGGGTGAAAGGCTTGATCACTAACCCCTGATGCAGATATTCCACTTTCGCTTCCGGCTGAGCAGGCGTACCGCTGACGGTTAAACGCGGCCCTTCCACTTCAATATTCAGCTCGCTCTGCTGGAAACCAGCGAGCGCCAGCGAAATGCGGTAATGATTGTCGTCAGACTTCTCAATATTGTACGGAGGAAAAGCCTGATCGCCGCCCTGCATTGAGCTGGCTAATTTATCAAAACCAATCCACTGACGAAGTAATGGGGAAATATCATAATTACGCATTGTGTAACTCCTTCTTTGAAGCGAGATTAATTAATCCGTCGCCCGATTTGGGTGTGACGGTTCAGCCCCCTGACGGCGAGCCTAAACTTTTTCATTTGTGCGTTGTCTTTATAAACGCTTAGCGGATCTCAATACGCCGTGGTTTGGACGTTTCAGGAACGATGCGTTCCAGATCGATATACAGCAAACCATTCGACAAATTGGCCGCTTTAATTTGAATGTGTTCGGCCAGCTGGAATTTGCGTTCGAAATTACGCTCAGCAATGCCCTGATATAAATATGTGCGGTCAGCGTCAGTCGGTGCATGCGCGCCTTTGACCACTAACATATTGTCGTGCGCTGTAATGTCCAGTTCGGATTCGGCAAATCCCGCTACCGCGATGGCAATCCGGTAATGGTTTTCGTCAACTAATTCAACATTATAAGGAGGATAGCCGCCACCCTGATTCTGACCCGATTCGATAAGATTAAATAAACGGTCAAAACCAATTGCAGAGCGGTATAGTGGTGATAAATCAAAATTACGCATTACTACTTCTCCTGACATTCAGCGAGTATATGTATATAGCCTTCCTGATGGACAGGCTCGCGGCGCGGTTTATATTCACGATCCCTTCCGGCGATCGTTCCCCTGCGTCGTACATTAAAAATGGCGATGAAAGAGAGTATTTCAAGTGGGCATTCGCAAGAAAAAGACAAAAATTTTGTTTTCGTTTGAACTGCGGACGTCAAAATACAAATAGTGCGAGGGCGAAAAGCCAGGGACAGCAGGCGGTTTCCTGCAAGATTTCAAATAGTCATTACACTTAATGGGATCGCAGCCACAGAGCTACAGCTTGCTTTGTTAATTTTTTTTGCTGGGTGGTATAAGTCGTTTTGACTTAAAAACTCAGACTGACAGCATAAGATGAGTTCTAACATGATGAAATTTGTACTGACGCCGCTGATGACAGGATGTATTTTTTTAGCGACGAGCGGTTGTTCCAGCGTGATGAGCCACACCGGCGGAGACACCGGCTATTATTCAGGCGCACGCGCTGATGTGAATATGATGAAAAGCGACGACACCAGCTGGGCGATGACCCCGCTGTTGTTAGTGGATTTACCTTTCAGCGCCTTACTCGATACGGTTTTGCTGCCTTATGATTATTATCGCAGCGGAAAGGTCACGACGCGCGACCGCGTCAAAGCCAGCGAAGAGCACAACATTGCGCTGAGCAACGGGGTCGATATCGATCACGTTCCGCCGATGACCACGACGCCGCGCACTCAGAAATCCTCCACACATAAAAAGTAAGCCTCAGCCTGAGGGAATGAAACCGGCCAGACCGGCCGGTTAGGTAAAATCTCAGCGGCTGGCCGTCACGAAAATTTGCGCAAATTCCCCCACCTGACGCATAAAAGCTATCTGGCTGCCGTCGGGGGAATACACTACAGCATCCGCGCACGGCGCGATTTCCGTTCTTCCGGTCAGCCGGAGCATTTCTCCGCTTTCCACATCAAGGCGCATCACGCTGTTATCGCACACCAGCACCACCGATTTACCGTCCGGGCTCCAGCTAAACGCCGACTGAATTCCGCTGGCCGAATGGCTGATCTGCACCGGTTTGCCACCATTAGGCGACACCGACCAGAACTGCACCACGTCTTTTTCATCTTTCATCAGAAACGCAATCTGGCTGCCATCCGGCGAAGACCGTAACCAGTGACGCGGCTGAGCGGCGACGCCTTTTTCGGTAAACGTAATGCGCCGCTGTTTCACGCCCGACGGTGGCGCAGGCAGCGTGTCCGGCGTTCCCTGCAACGGTTTTCCCCCTGCTTTCAGGTAATCCGCGTCGTCTTCCGGCAGATCCACCACGAAAATTTCCGGATGCTTTTCTCCGCTGGCGGAAAGTGTGTCGCCAATAAAGGCCAGCGCCCACCGCTGACGTGAACCGCCTGTTTTGACATAGCCTTCGAGCCCGATCCAGCCTTCTTCGTACGCACGGTTAATGTCATCGCTGCCAGGCCGCGGATGGGACGTTGTTTCGCTGACCAGCACGCTGAAATGGCTGCCATCGTATTCACGGGGATGATGTTTTGGCGGCATGACGGGGTGTCCGGATAAGGCGACACCGACGTTACGTAAATCCAGAGCAGGATTCAGTTCATGCAAAACATGGTCGTTGTAGGTAAAGCTGAGGCGGGAGCCGTCGGGGCTGAAAACGTGAACATGCGTACCGCCACGCAAAGCACCGGGCGTAAACGGCGCGGTGATGTCCATCGCATCGAGCGTCACGGCCTGCGCGCGCTGCGGCTCAGAGACAATGACACCGCGGCGATGATGGAAATCATACTGCCAGCGGGCATCCGGGTTTTCCGGACCATGAATAAACGCATAACGGGCCGGCTGGACCGGGCTGACTGTGACCACGCCCACATGAGCATTTTCACCGGCGCGATAAAGGACTTCCGTCTCGCCGGTTTTCACATTCACACGCTCAATGGTCGAACCGGTGAAAGAGCCACCGTGCGGACGCACGTCATACACCAGCCACTGGCTGTCCGGCGTCCAGACGTTAATGTTGGTCAGCTGATGCCCGCGGGCATCAGTAGTGAGTTGTTTTTCATTCATGCGTTCAGGCGCGCCCTGCCGTTTAAAGTATGCCTAAGAATAGGGGACTCAAACGGCAGTGGCAATCTTCAGCAATCTCCGACACGTTTCACTTCACCCACCAGGAAGATATAAGAAAGTGCACCCAGTAAAGCGACAACGGAAATATAAGTTAATGACGGGGCAAAACCGTAATCCTGCGCCAAATAACCGACAACTAACGGAACGGTAATTCCGCCTAAACCGCCTGCCAGATTAAATACACCCCCGGTCAGCCCGATTAATCTTACCGGAGCTAATGACGAAACCAGCGACCAGGTAATAGAGGCAAAACCATTACCAAAGAAAGCCAGCGCCATTAATATCATGATCCACATCGGGTCATTGGTATAATTCGCCCCCATAATGCAGGTAGATAATAACAACCCGCAGATGATCGGTAATTTACGCGCAAAACCAATCGACTTACCTTTACGCACCAGTTTATCCGCCACCATTCCGGATAATAACACGCCGAAAAAGGCCGCGAGGAAAGGTACCGTTGTCATAAATCCGGCGGTGAGCGCCGCAATATGTTTTTCCTGGGTCAGATAATTAGGGAACCAGGTCAGGAAAAACCACAACGTTGACGCGACAGCAAATTGTCCTAAATAAACCCCGACCAGTTTGCGGTTAAATACCAGTTTCCAGTCTGCGGATGTCAGCGGAGTTCGTGATTTTTTATCCGCCGGTGCATCGCCATCCACCATGCCGCCGCCCGCGCGGATATGTTCCAGCTCTTCTGCATTCACGCCTTTGCTTTTACGCGGCGACTGATACACGCAGAACCACAGCAGCGACCAGATAATACCGATGCCACCGGTGATAATGAACACCCAGTGCCAGCTGAGCATTTCCTGGATCCAGATCAGCAGCGGCGTCAGGAAGGCTAATCCGACAAACTGGCCGGAGGTGTAAAAGCCCACGGCAGACGCACGCTCCTGTTCCGGGAACCAACTGGTCACCATGCGGTTATTAGTCGGGAAAGCGGGTGCTTCAAACATGCCCGTCACGGCGCGCAGGCCAATCAGTGACGCTAATCCGCCAGCAAATCCCTGTAAAAGGGTGACGACTGACCAGCCGAAAATGGCGATGAAATAGGTCATCCTCGAACCGAACCGGTCAAGGAACCAGCCGCCGGGGATCTGGCAGGCGGTATAGGTCCATGCAAAGGCGGAGAAGATATATCCCATCTGCGTTTTGCTTATTCCGAATTCCTGCTGAATATGGGAAGACGCGACAGCCAGATTCGCGCGATCGACATAACAAATAACAACTGTAATGAATATCATGAATAAGGTGACGTAACGTCTTTTTGTCGGTCTGACTTGTAGGGTGGTATCCATTTTTATTTCCTGGTAATGGTTATTCTGACTAACAGGCGTAAGGGTGACTCAGAAATTGCCCTGATTATTTAATGTTTGTAATCACTTAAATTATTACCTTAAATCATTCGAACGTTATCAAGGCGGCAATGGAAAGAATCCCCGGGAACTTACTTAAGTAAGTGACCTGGGTGAATGAAAGCAGCCAACGCAGAAAACGTTTGAAAGATGACAGGTAATTACCATTCAGCGACGGCACCGTCAGGATAACGCCACAACGGGTTACGCCAGTCAGGAGCATTTTTACTTCGTTCAATCACTAACTCTTCATTTATTTCCACGCCCAGACCGGGTTTATTTAACGGATAGAAATAACCGTCGGTCATTTTGAAGTCGTCTTTATTAATAACAAAATCGAGTAATTCCGCGCCCTTGTTATAATGAATACCCATACTTTGTTCCTGAAGCACGGCATTACGCGAGACGAAATCAAGATGCAGACAGGAAGCCAGCGCAATCGGCCCGAGCGGACAATGCGGAGCCAGCGCGACATCGTAGGATTCGGCCATCGCCGCAATTTTGAAGCATTCGGTGATCCCGCCAGCGTGCGAGAGATCAGGTTGCACGATCGCCAGACCACCATCGGCCAGCACGCGTTTGAAATCAAAGCGTGAGAACATGCGTTCACCGGCCGCAATCGGAATATGCGTTTGTGCGGCAAGACGCGGGTAATACTCGGCCTGCTCGGCCAGCACCGGTTCTTCGATAAATAACGGGCGATACGGTTCGAGTTCTTTGATCAGGATTTTTGCCATCGGCGCACTGACACGACCATGGAAATCCAGACCAAACTCAATTTCATTGCCGAACTCAGCGCGGATTTGCGCAGCCTGTGCGACGGCAGCATCCACCTGACGGGCGTTTTCGATAATGCCCATTTCTTCACAACCGTTCAGTTTGAAGGTATCAAATCCGATGGCGCGCAGTTTGTTGATGCCATCAATCAGCTCTGATGGCCGGTCACCGCCCACCCAACTGTAGGCTTTGATTTTATCGCGCACCAGACCGCCCAGCAGCTGATAAACCGGTACGCCCAGCGCTTTACCTTTGATGTCCCACAGTGCCTGATCGATACCTGAAATCGCACTCATCAGGATCGGGCCGCCACGGTAAAATCCGCCACGATACAACGTCTGCCAGATGTCGTTAATACGCGCCGGATCCTGCCCGATAACGTATTCACTCAATTCATGGACCGCCGCTTCAACGCTGCGCGCACGCCCTTCGATAACCGGTTCGCCCCAGCCCGTTATACCTTCATCGGTTTCAATCTTCAGAAACATCCATCGCGGTGGCAGGCGGTAAGTGGTCAGCTTGGTGACTTTCATTGTGTTGCATCCTTATAAGCCTGGATAAATGCTTTGGCCTGGAGCGACGTCGTTTCTGGCGTCTGCCCTGCGCGGTATAAATCGCTGCCGAGGCCTGCACCGGCACAGCCCGCATTGAGATAGATCGCCAGATTTTCAGGCGTCACACCGCCGACGGCAAATACCGGAACACGTGCGGGCAGCACCGCTTTCAGGGCTTTGATGTAGTCGGGGCCGAAAGCCGATGACGGGAAGATTTTCAGCGCCTGCGCACCGGCTTCCAGTGCTGTAAACGCTTCGGTGGCGGTCGCGCAACCGGCGCAAACCGTCATCCCCAGTTCGACCGCCCGGCGAATGACCTGCGGATTGATATTCGGCGTGACCACCAGTTTGCTGCCAAGCGAATGAAGTACATCAACCTGCTGCGGTTCCAGCACGGTACCCGCACCCAAAAGCGCCTGCGCGCCAAACGTGCTTACTGCCAGCCGGATACTTTCCTGCCAGTCCGGTGAATTGAGCGGGATTTCTACCGCGTCAAAACCGGCCTCCAGCAGGACGGAAATATGCTGATTCACTTCCTGCGGACGAATGCCACGCAGAATGGCGATAAGCGGGATTTCAGTTGCCCATTGCATTTACGATCCTCCTTATTCCTGATTGAAAAGCCTGATCGCCGTCGAAAGCCTGCCAGCTGACTCCCGCCAGACGCAGTGCCTGCGCGTAACGTTCAGTCAGCTGCTGATTTCCGATGAGGGTGACCGAATGATGATGGCCAAAAAGCCTGAGCATCTGCGCGACTTCACTACCAATCAGTAAGCCGGAAAGCCAGTCGCTGACGGCAGATTTGTCCAGCCGGTTCAGCACATGCGCCGCGCGCACTTCAAATAAGCGACCGGTGATGTCCGGCTGGCTTAAACCTTTGCTGAGCCCTTGCAGGAAGACATCGGCGGCAGGTTGCTGCGCGGGTAAACCTTTGCCGATCAGCGAATGATTCATCAGAAGATAGTGAAGTTCGCCGGTCATGGCTGTCCGAAAATCAAGAACCTGACTGCCGTCAGTCTCAACCCATTTACTGTGGGTGCCGGGCATCAGATACACGGAGGCAGGAGAATCATGAACCGCGCCGAGCAGCTGAGTTTCTTCGCCGCGCATCACGTTGCAGTTGTCGTCACGACTGACGCTGATCCCCGGCACAATCCATGCTTTTACCGGCAATGCGGCGTGGACAGGGTAAAGATGTTGCCCGAGCGCATCGAGGGAAAACGGTGCGGCAAGATAAGGTACATCCACCCAGCCAGCGTTACTGCCAATCATCCCCGCCATAATCACGGGGAGATTTAAGGATTGCCACGGCGCAATCACGTCGTTGAATACCTGCTGTGGCGTGGTGCCTTCCAGCCGGGTAATTCCCCGTTCTGAACGGACTTCTGCGGTGCATTCTCCCTGCTGATACAAAAAAGCGCGCAGGTTGGTGGAACCCCAGTCCAGCGCGATATAGCTTGCTGTCATGTAATGTCCTTGAGTCGTTTCGTCGAAGAGGCAATCATTTTCATGGCCGCCTGCTCCGCCGCGTTGGCATCCTGATGCCGGATTGCGTGGAACAATTCCTGATGTTCCTGCAAGGTGACCGGCATGTTGTTGTCATCTGGCATGTAGGTTCTTTCAAATACCGCACGTTGCAATGAGCTGATAGCAACACTCAGCTGCTGTAAAACCGGGTTATGTACCGCCGCCAGCACCGCTTCATGGAAGCCAATATCCGCTTCGTTAAACGCATCGCGGTCCTGATGATTAGCGATCATGTTGTTCAGCGCTTCTTCGATCACCGCCAGTTCACCGGAGGTCGCCCTTTCGGCTGCCCAGCGCGCAATCGCCGGCTCCACCAGATTACGTACTTCACTCATGGCAGCGATCAGTCGCGGGTCGTAATCACTGGCCAGTACCCACTGCAAAACGTCGGTATCGAGGTAATTCCACTGATTTCGCGGACTGACAAAAGCGCCGCGATAACGTTTGATTTCGACCAGCCGTTTCGCCGTCAGCGAGCGCAGCACTTCGCGGATAATGTTGCGCGATGTCTCAAACTGCTCGCAAAGCTCCATTTCTGAAGGCAGTGCCGCGCCGGGGATGTATTTTCCGCTGACAATTTGCTGGCCCATTTCCAGGACCAGACGGTCGGTTTTACTGAGTTCATGTGAAGGCATAACTTCTCCGGGGCTGAAGGATAAAACCCTACTTTACCGCTCAGACCCTTGCCGGTCTCTGGATTGTTGCACAATCTTATAAGCTTCCCTGCAGAATGCATGGGAATAGTAGTACCAAACAATTACTTTGTACTACAATCCAGATCACAAAACAGACAATTCAGGTATATTCATCAGGAAGGAAGGGATCAGGAGGGGGAGATGGTCGTGAACGGCCTGGTTTCAGAAAAACAGGCCGGGAATATCAGGAGGGATTTAGTGACCTAACACGAACTTATTCACCGCAAACGCGACACCGTCTTCGGTGTTGGTTTTGGTGACGAACTGGCTGACGGCTTTGACGCTGTCCAGCGCATTGCCCATCGCGACGCCGATTCCGGCGTATTCCAGCATCGCAATGTCGTTTTCCTGGTCACCCAGCGTCATCACGCTTTCGCGCGCGATACCCAGTTTTTCCGCCAGCACTTTCACGCCTTCGCCTTTGTTGACGCGCTTATCGAGAATTTCGAGGAAATACGGCGAGCTTTTCATGATGGTGTAGTTTTCTTTTGCTTCTGCTGGCAGCTGGCTGATGGCGCTGTCCAGCAACTCGGGATCATCAATCATCATGACTTTCGGGAAGGTCAGCGCAGGATCCATTTCCTCTGCCGGACAGAATTGCAGCGGAATGCCCGTAGTGAAGGACTCGTGCACGCTGTATTTGCTGATAAAGGGGTTGGCAGTAAACAGGTCGGTTTTAGTCAGCGCATGGAAATGCACACCCAACTCACGTGCCAGTTGTTCAAAGTAGTGATAATCTTCAATTGTGAGGGATACTTCGGCAATCACGCTGCCATCTTTCGCATTATGCACCAGCGCACCGTTATTGGTGATGCAGTAGCATCCGTCCTGCTGCAAATCCAGTTCCATCAGATAGCGCTGTACACCGACGAAGGGACGTCCGGTTGCCAGAACGATTTGCACACCTTTCGCCCGCGCTTCTGACAACGCTTTTTTAACGGCCGGTGTCACTTCATGCTGCGGATTGAGCAACGTCCCGTCCATATCAATTGCAATTAATTCAATAGCCATAGCATCCTCAGAGTTTGAAAAGTCTTCATCAATGCTAACGCGATTACCCGCTGTAAAGCCAGCCGGAATGCGGGCTGCGTCAGACGAAAAAAAAAGTCCGAAGCGGTTTCCCGGTTCGGACTCTTTATCAGCTTATGCCGTTATCAGATATCGATGTTGGCAGCTTTCAGGGCGTTCTCTTCGATGAAAGCGCGGCGCGGTTCAACCGCATCGCCCATCAGCGTGGTGAACAACTGGTCAGCGGCAATGGCGTCTTTAACGGTCACACGTAACATGCGACGTTGCTCAGGATCCATTGTGGTTTCCCACAGCTGATCAGGGTTCATTTCGCCCAAACCTTTGTATCGCTGAATCGACAGACCACGACGGGACTCTTTCACCAGCCATTCCAGCGCCTGCTCAAAGCTGGTCACTGGCTGACGGCGTTCGCCACGTTCGATGAAGGCATCTTCTTCGATCAGGCCGCGCAGCTGTTCGCCGAGCGCACAGATTTTGCGGTATTCGCCGCCCTGAATGAAGTCTGCATCCAGATCGTAATCGGTATCGACGCCGTGCGTACGGATACGCAGAACCGGTTCGAACAGCTGATGCTCACGGTTTTCACGGACGATCGCGCTGTAAGAACTGCCGTGCTGCTCTTTCTCGTTAAGGCGCGCCACCAGCGATTCCATCCACGCCTGAACTTTCGCCTGATCGGTCAGATCCGCGCCCGGCAGGGTCGGCTGATAAATCAGGTTATTCAGCAGCGCACGCGGATAACGACGTTCCATACGGCCAATCATTTTCTGCACGCTGTGATGTTCAGCCACCAGTTTTTCCAGCGGTTCACCCGCCAGGGCTGGTGCATGGGCGTTGGCGTGTAACGTTGCCCCGTCCATCGCAATGGAAATCTGATACTGATCCATCGCTTCGTCGTCTTTAATATACTGTTCCTGCTTGCCTTTTTTGACTTTGTACAATGGCGGCTGTGCGATAAATACATGGCCACGTTCTACAATTTCAGGCATCTGACGATAGAAGAAGGTCAGCAGCAAGGTACGGATGTGTGAACCATCGACGTCGGCATCGGTCATGATGATGATGCTGTGATAGCGCAGTTTGTCCGGGTTGTATTCGTCACGGCCAATGCCGCAACCGAGCGCGGTAATCAGCGTTGCCACTTCCTGAGAAGAAAGCATTTTGTCAAAGCGCGCTTTCTCGACGTTGAGGATTTTACCTTTGAGCGGCAGAATCGCCTGGTTCTTACGGTTACGGCCTTGTTTTGCAGAGCCGCCCGCTGAGTCCCCTTCCACTAAGTACAGTTCGGAATGAGCCGGGTCGCGTTCCTGACAATCTGCCAGTTTGCCTGGCAAGCCAGCCAGATCCAGCGCGCCTTTACGACGGGTCATTTCGCGGGCTTTACGCGCCGCTTCACGGGCACGCGCCGCATCGATGATTTTGCCGACAACGATTTTGGCGTCTGACGGGTTTTCCATCAGGTAATCCACCAGCTTCTCGTTCATCAGCGTTTCAACAGCCGTTTTCACTTCGGAAGAAACCAGTTTGTCTTTGGTCTGGGAAGAGAACTTCGGATCCGGAACCTTCACAGAAACCACAGCAATCAGGCCTTCACGGGCATCGTCACCGGTGGCGCTGATTTTGGATTTCTTGCTGTAGCCCTCTTTATCCATGTACGCGTTCAGGGTACGGGTCATTGCCGAACGGAAACCGGCTAAGTGAGTCCCGCCATCACGCTGTGGAATGTTGTTGGTGAAACAGTAAATGTTTTCCTGGAAACCATCGTTCCACTGCAACGCCACTTCAACGCCAATGTCATCTTTTACCGTGGAGAAATAGAACACGGTCGGATGAATTGGAGTTTTGTTTTTGTTCAGATATTCCACGAAAGCTTTGATACCGCCTTCATAATGGAAGTGATCGTTCTTCCCATCACGTTTGTCCAGCAGGCGGATAGCCACGCCGGAGTTCAGGAATGACAGTTCGCGCAGGCGTTTCGCCAGAATGTCATACTCGAATTCGGTGTGATTGGTGAAGGTGTTAAAGCTCGGCCAGAAACGCACCGTGGTACCGGTTACGTCAGTATCGCCAATGACTTTTAGCGGATCCTGCGGCTCACCGTGTACGTAAGTCTGGGTATGGACTTTTCCTTCGCGGCGGATAACCAGTTCCAGTTTTTCCGACAGGGCGTTAACGACGGAAACACCCACGCCATGCAGACCGCCGGAGACTTTATACGAGTTATCGTCAAATTTACCGCCAGCGTGAAGAACGGTCATGATGACCTGAGCAGCAGAAACGCCCTCTTCTTCGTGAATACCGGTCGGAATACCACGGCCATCATCCTGTACGGAAACAGAGTTATCCGCATGGATCGTGACCTGAATCTCTTTACAGTGGCCCGCGAGGGCTTCGTCGATAGCGTTGTCCACAACCTCGAATACCATGTGGTGCAGACCAGTGCCGTCATCGGTATCGCCGATATACATGCCGGGGCGCTTACGCACCGCGTCCAGCCCTTTTAATACCTTGATACTTGAGGAGTCATAAGAATTCGACATCAACGTTTCTCGCTCATTTTTAGTCCTGTGATAGAACGGCTATTTTACCTTGTTCCACGCGGAACATCTTGCCCTTTTCACCCATCATGTCGGTCACTTGTTCAGCGCTAATCGCACTGACAAAAACCTGTGCCTGGGTGGCTTTAAGGCGATCGGCCAGCAACCGACGTCGGTCGGCGTCCAGCTCAGAGGCAAAATCGTCAAGAAGATACAGGCAACGCCGCCCGCTCTGTCGGGTGAGAAACTCACCCTGCGCCAGTCTCAGCGCACACATCAGTAATTTCAGCTGCCCTCGGGACAGTAAATCTTCCACCGGCGTGCCGTCGGCACGAATGCGGAAATCCGCCTTATGCGGGCCTGATGCGGTATAGGTTAAGGCTCTGTCGCGCTCAAAATTACGCTCCAGCAACTCGCCATACTCCGTTTCCTTGTCCCATCCACGCTGGAAAGAAAAACTGAGGGCGAATTCAGGCAGGAATTGCGCGCAGGTCGCGCTGATATCAGCCGCGATCGCGTCGCTGTATGCTGCCCGCCATTCGCTAATGCGCTCGGCTAACGGAATCAATTCCTGATCCCAGGCACGAATTTGCGCATAACGAGTCACCTGTCGCAGCGCGGCGTTGCGCTGCTTGAGTAACCGTCGCAGGTTGCTCCAGGCGATAAAAAAACCGGGGTCGTGATGAAAACAGCCCCAGTCGATAAATGCCCGCCGGTATTTCGGCCCGCCATTGAGCAGGGTGAAACCTTCGGGTGTGATCAGTTGCATCGGCAGCATTTGTGCAAGTTCAGACACTTTGTGGCCGTCACTGCCATCAATACGCACTTTGCTGTCACCCTGGCGGCTTTTGCTCAAGCCAATCGACAGCTCACGATCACCGCCATCATCCACACGGGCATGAAGAACAAACTCCGGCTGATCGTGACGGATAACACGTCCGGCCTGCAAACTGCGAAAAGCGCGGCCATGCCCCAGCGTATAGACCGCTTCGAGCACGCTGGTTTTACCGCTGCCATTGGGACCGACCAGAAAGTTAAAACCGGGCGACGGATCTAAATCCGCCGCCTCGATGTTGCGGAAATCTTTTATCAGTAAGCGCGTTAAGGCCATTAATTCAGACTAGAGCCTCATAGGCATAACAACGTAGGCCGCTGACTGACTCGCAGCGTCTTCGATCTGCACGCTGGAGACGGAGTCTGTCAGCAGCAGATTAACGTCTTCGCACTTGAGGGCATTGAGCACATCAAGTACGTAACTGACGTTAAAGCCGATTTCCATTTCGGTGCCTTCGTAACCGACATCCAGAATTTCTTCTGCTTCTTCCTGTTCCGGGTTATTCGCAGTGATTTTCAGCTGGTTATGGCTGACGTACAAACGCACACCACGGAATTTTTCGTTAGAAAGAATGGCCGCACGGGCAAAGGCCTGTTTCAGCAGGTCACAACCTGCCTGCAACGTTTTGTCCGGATTCTTCGGCAATACGCGGCGATAATCAGGGAAACGGCCATCAACCAGCTTGGAAGTGAAAATGAAGTCACCGACGTGCGCACGGATGTTGTTGCTACCGATTTGCAGTTGCAGCGTGGTGTCGCCGCCGTCAAGCAGACGAACCAGTTCCATCACGCCTTTACGCGGCACGATCACCGAATGCGATGGCAGAGACTGGCCGATTGGCATAGAACAGACGGCCAGACGGTGACCGTCGGTCGCCACGGTACGCAGTTCTTCACCTTCGGTTTCAAACAGCATGCCGTTTAAATAATAACGAACGTCCTGATGTGCCATAGAAAACTGCGTAGCTTCAATCAGACGTTTCAACGTGGCCTGCGGCAGGGTGAATTCCACCTCGCTTTGCCAGTCGTCGAGATTAGGGAAATCTGTGGCCGGTAAGGTCGACAGCGAGAAACGGCTGCGGCCTGATTTTACCAGCATGCGGTCGCCATCAAGAGCGACGGAAATTTCCGCGCCTTCGGGCAATCCACGGCAGATATCAAAGAATTTACGCGCAGGAACGGTGGTCGCCCCGGCTTCATGTGGCTGAGACAGCGCAACTTTCGCCACCATCTCCATTTCCAAATCCGTCCCGGTCAGCGACAGCGCGCCATCCGTCACCTGTAATAACAGGTTACCCAGAATAGGCAACGTCGGTCGTCCACCCAGCGGGCTACTGACCTGTTGCAGTGGTTTCAGCAAATGCTCACGTTCAACAATAAATTTCATAGCGCTAGGAAGATAATGTTCTGATTAAGTTGGAGAAATCTTCTTTGATGTCGTGACTTTCTTCACGCAACTGCTCGATTTTACGGCAGGCGTGCAACACCGTGGTATGGTCCCGACCACCGAACGCATCGCCGATTTCTGGCAGGCTGTGGTTGGTCAGCTCTTTCGCCAGCGCCATCGCCATCTGGCGTGGGCGGGCTACCGAACGGGAGCGCCGTTTGGAGAGCAGGTCAGCGACCTTGATTTTATAATATTCGGCCACTGTTTTCTGAATATTATCGATAGTGACCAGCTTCTCCTGAAGCGCCAGCAAATCGCGCAGTGCTTCACGAACGAAGTCGATGGTAATCGCGCGGCCGGTAAAGTTGGCATTGGCGATCACGCGGTTCAGTGCGCCTTCAAGCTCACGCACATTAGAACGCAGACGTTTAGCAATAAAGAAGGCAACTTCGCCCGGCAGACGGATATCGTTCTCGTCGGCCTTTTTCATCAGGATCGCCACGCGGGTTTCTAATTCAGGCGGCTCAATCGCTACCGTCAGGCCCCAGCCGAAACGCGATTTCAGACGATCTTCAACACCGTTGATCTCTTTTGGATAGCGATCCGAGGTCAGGATGATCTGCTGATTGCCTTCCAGCAGGGCATTAAAGGTGTGAAAGAACTCTTCCTGTGAACGTTCTTTATTAGCAAAGAATTGAATGTCATCGATGAGCAACGCATCGACAGAACGGTAGTAACGCTTGAACTCTTCAATGGCGTTGTTTTGCAGGGCTTTTACCATGTCCTGCACAAATCGCTCCGAGTGCATGTACACCACTTTTGCATTGGCTTTACGCGCCATGATGCCGTTACCGACTGCATGCAATAAGTGGGTTTTACCCAGACCGGTGCCACCATAAAGGAAAAGCGGGTTGTAGGCGCCGCCCGGATTATCCGCCACCTGACGCGCCGCCGCGCGGGCCAGCTGGTTAGACTTACCTTCTACGAAGTTATCAAAAGTGTGTTTCGGATTGACGTTCGAGCGGTAGGAAAGCTCAGGCTGAGCAGGCGAACTGTCCCAGCTTGGACGTGAAGGTGCCAGACGCGGAATAGCGGGCGCAGCCTGAGAGCTGACGCTGGCCGCAACGGGCTGACTGACGCGTTGCATCACCGGTTTGCTGCCGACTTCAAAACGGAGCAACGGTGCATCCGCCCCACAGAAATCGTTGAGCAAGCCGTTAATATTGTTTAAGTATTTGTCACGAACCCAATCAAGGACAAAACGATTCGGGGCGTAAAGCGCCAGCGTATTGTCGTTGAGTTCCGCCTGTAGGGGGCGTATCCACATACTGAATTCTGTGGCAGGTAGTTCATCCTGCAAACGGGCAAGACATTGCTGCCAAAGCGAAAGTGACACGGCGGACTCCACTCGAACAAGTATCAAAAAAGAAAAGGATCAGGATATTTTTTAAATCATGATTTTTGGCACACGTCCCGCCCATAGAAGGGGGAAATTTCTCTCACCACCCTGTCAGTGGCGTAAAGTCACGTGCGAACCGCTTTTTGCGGTTTTTGTCGAAAGCCACCCAGCCGGGATCGCGATCGGAATGGCGGATCATAACGCAATCCGGCACAGAGATCCTCCCCTTCCTGACAGTTTAGATCCTTTTTATCCACAGGCAGCAGTCAGCGAGTGGGTAAGCTTAGCCGATCCTTTTAAAATTAGGCGATGTAATCATCACTCTGCTGAAAAAATAGGAGTCCGCTGAGCTAATTTTCATCACATTGAGAGAAAGATCTCAGCCCTGTGGATAAGGATCAGGCGAGGATCCTTGCGATTTGCGGCAGAGTCCGTATAATCCTCAGCCCTACGTGTGAAGCCTGTGTTCCTGATGGTCATAACCAGATGGATATTGCGGTGTGACCACGGGCAATTCTGGTAAACACTTGAACCATTTCTGGCAATGTAAATTGACTCAGGACTGTACAGTTATTACAATCCCGCTTCTTTATATGTTGCGACAAAGGCACCGGTCGTTTTTTCGCCGAAATGTCTTCGCGTTTACTGATCAGTAATAATTTAAGTTTAGGTAGAAATCGCCATGAAACGCACTTTCCAACCGTCCGTATTGAAGCGCAACCGTAGCCACGGCTTCCGTGCTCGTATGGCCACCAAAAATGGTCGTCAGGTTCTGGCTCGCCGTCGTGCGAAAGGCCGTACCCGTCTGTCAGCTTCTAAGTAATAAAAGCTAACCTATTTAGTGGTTAAGCTCGCTTTTCCCAGGGAGTTACGTTTGTTAACTCCCCGTCATTTCACTTTCGTCTTCCAGCAGCCACAACGGGCTGGCACGCCGCAAATTACGATACTCGGCCGCCTGAACGAGCTGGGGCATCCCCGCATCGGTCTCACCGTCGCAAAAAAACACGTCAAACGCGCACATGAACGCAATCGGATTAAACGCCTTACCCGCGAAAGTTTCCGGTTGAATCAGCATACGCTGCCGTCGATGGATTTTGTGGTTGTGGCCAAGAAGGGTGTCGCCGATTTAGATAATCGCGCGCTGACGGAAGCGTTGGAGAAATTATGGCGTCGACATTGCCGACAGGCTCCCGCATCTTGATAAAGCTGATACGTGGTTATCAGTTGTTCATCAGTCCGTTGCTCGGGCCACATTGCCGCTTTCGACCAACCTGCTCTCAATACGGTATTGAAGCAATTGGTCGTTTTGGCATGTTAAAAGGCAGTTGGTTGACTTTGAAACGCGTATTAAAATGCCATCCTTTGAACCCAGGTGGTGATGACCCCGTACCGCCGAAAACCGACAATAACAGAGAACACTAACGATGGATTCGCAACGCAATCTTTTCCTCATCGCTCTGCTGTTCGTGTCTTTCATGATCTGGCAGGCATGGCAAACGGACCACGCTCCGCAACCCGCCAACCAGACCACGCAACAGACTGCGAACACTGCAAACGGTGATGCTGCTAACCAGGCTGTTCCTGGTAGCGGACAGGGCAAATTAATTACAGTTAACAGTGATGTGCTGTCATTAACGATCAACACCCGTGGTGGCGACATTGAGCAGGCTCTGCTGACTGCTTACCCTACATCTTTGGGCTCTGACCAGCCTTTCCAGTTACTGGAAACCACTCCTAATTTCATCTATCAGGCACAAAGCGGTCTGACAGGTAAAAATGGTCCAGATAATCCGGCGAACGGCGAACGTCCTCTGTTCCAGGCCAGCTCGGATTCGTTCACTCTGGCAGAAGGCCAGTCTGAACTGCGCATCCCGATGACCTATACGGCTCAAAACGGTGCCATCTTTACCAAAACTTTCGTGATCAAACGTGGCTCCTATGCGGTGAATGTTGAGTACAACGTCAACAACACCACAGCTGCCCCGCTTGAACTGACCATGTTTGGCCAGCTCAAACAAACCACCGACTTGCCTAAGCACCGCGATACTGGCAGCAATAACTTTGCTTTGCATACGTTCCGTGGCGCGGCTTACTCTTCAAGTGATGACAAATATCAGAAGTATGCGTTCGATAAGAGCGAAGCGCTGAATGTCACCACACAGGGCGGTTGGATTGCTATGTTGCAGCAGTATTTTGCAACGGCGTGGATCCCGTCAGCGAAGGACACCAACACATTCTTCACGACCACCAACAACGGTATCTCATCGATTGGCTTTAAAGGCACACCGTTCACCGTTGCCCCTGGCGCACAACAACAGGTTGCTTCAATCCTGTGGGTGGGCCCGGAAATTCAGGACAAAATGGCCGCTATCGCGCCACACCTTGACCTGACAGTCGATTACGGTTGGTTATGGTTCATTTCTCAGCCGCTGTTCAAACTGTTGAAATTCATTAACAGCTTCGTCGGCAACTGGGGCTTCTCAATCATTGTTATCACCTTCATCGTGCGCGGTATCATGTACCCGCTGACCCGTGCTCAGTACACGTCGATGGCGAAAATGCGCATGTTGCAGCCGAAACTGGCCGCGATGCGTGAACGTATCGGTGATGACAAACAGCGCATGAGTCAGGAAATGATGGCGCTGTATAAGTCTGAGAAAGTGAACCCGCTGGGTGGCTGTCTGCCGCTGGTTATTCAGATGCCAATCTTCCTGGCACTGTATTACATGCTGTCTGGTTCCATTGAATTGCGCCACGCGCCGTTCATCCTGTGGATCCATGACCTGTCAGCGCAAGACCCGTACTACATTCTGCCGGTCATAATGGGTATCACGATGTTCTTCATTCAGAAGATGTCGCCGACCACCGTCACTGACCCGATGCAGCAGAAGATCATGACCTTCATGCCGGTCATCTTCACTGTGTTCTTCCTGTGGTTCCCGTCCGGTCTGGTGGTGTACTACATCGTCAGTAACCTGGTAACCATTCTCCAGCAGCAGCTGATTTATCGCGGGCTGGAAAAACGCGGCCTGCACAGCCGCGACAAGAAAAAGTCATAAGTGAATGTCAGGGCGGCTTCCGTCCTGACAGCTAAACTTGATGATAAAAACAAAGGCGATCATTTGATCGCCTTTTGCATATCCGTAAATACCCGATGGGAAAAACGTTATGAGCACCTCAGATACCATTATCGCCCAGGCCACCCCACCCGGCCGCGGTGGTGTGGGCATTTTGCGCATTTCTGGCCGTGCGGCGCGTGATGTTGCACAGGCTGTCTTAGGTAAACTGCCAAAGCCGCGTTACGCCGACTATCTGCCATTTCAGGATGCGGATGGCAGTACGCTGGATCAGGGCATCGCGTTGTGGTTCCCCGGCCCTAATTCCTTCACCGGCGAAGACGTGCTTGAGTTACAAGGCCACGGCGGACCGGTGATCCTCGATTTACTGCTCAAACGCATTATCGCGCTGGAAAACGTGCGTATTGCGCGTCCGGGCGAATTCTCTGAGCGTGCTTTCCTCAACGATAAGCTGGATCTGGCACAGGCAGAAGCAATTGCCGATCTTATCGACGCCAGCTCCGAGCAGGCCGCACGCTCGGCGGTTAACTCGCTTCAGGGCGCATTCTCGAACCGTATTCATCATCTGGTGGAAGCACTCACTCACCTGCGGATCTTTGTCGAAGCGGCTATCGACTTCCCGGATGAGGAAATCGACTTTCTGTCAGACGGCAAAATCGAAGCCAAACTTAATACGGTGATGGGCGATCTCGATGCGGTACGTGCTGAAGCCCGTCAGGGCAGCCTGCTGCGTGAAGGGATGAAAGTGGTGATTGCCGGACGCCCGAACGCCGGTAAATCCAGCCTGCTGAACGCGCTGGCCGGTCGTGAAGCGGCGATTGTGACCGACATCGCGGGCACCACGCGCGACGTTCTGCGCGAGCATATTCATCTCGACGGCATGCCTTTGCACATTATTGATACCGCCGGTTTACGTGAAGCCAGCGACGAAGTTGAGCGCATTGGTATCGAACGTGCATGGAATGAGATCGAACAGGCAGACTTAGTGCTGTTTATGGTTGACGGCACCACAACGGCTGCGACTGAACCTGCTGAAATCTGGCCCGAGTTTATGGCACGCCTTCCCGCTTCTTTACCTATCGTCGTGGTACGCAATAAAGCCGATATTACCGCCGAAGCACTGGGGCAAACCGAAGTGAATGGTCACTCACTTATTCGCCTTTCTGCCCGCACCGGCGACGGCGTGGATCTGCTGCGCGATCATCTGAAACAGGTGATGGGCTTTAATCACAACATGGAAGGCGGATTTCTTGCCCGTCGTCGTCACTTGCAGGCGCTGGAAGACGCGGCACAACATCTGGTTCAGGGTAAAGATCAGCTGCTTGGCGCATGGGCAGGTGAATTACTGGCGGAAGAGTTACGCCTTGCACAACAGTCACTGAGTGAAATCACCGGCGAATTCACATCTGATGATTTGCTGGGGCGCATTTTCTCGAGTTTCTGTATCGGTAAATAATTCCCTCCTGGCAACAAACAAAACCCACATTGTAAAATGTGGGTTTTTAATTTTTTTCAACGTATTAGCCTTACCAGACTTTATAAACGCGTCCGGTCTGCGCCCCTTCCACGCTGCGACGATAGGCTTTCGCCACGCGTGCTGCCGGTGCTGCTTCAAAACCCGGAAAGAATGAACCGTAAGCTTTCAGTGACTCTTCCACGACGGTCGGGCTAACCACGTTGATGCGGATACCACGCGGGAGTTCGATCGCCGCCCCCTGCACAAAACCTTCTACAGCCGCATTTACCGTGGTGGCGTTTGCTCCCTGACGGATAGGTTCATCAGCAATAATCCCGCTGGTCAGCGTGATGGAACCCCTCTCGTTCAGGAATGACTGACCGATCAGCGCAATACGTACCTGCCCGAGCAGTTTGTCCTGCAAACCAATATTGAATTGTTCTGCGGTCATTTCAGTAAGCGGGCCAAAGTGCAGGCTGCCGGTGGTGGCGATAATCGCATCGACCTTCCCTGCGTTTTTGAAAAGCGCCCGGACGCTGCTTTCATCGGTAATATCGACCTGAAAATCACCGTGCGTTTTACCTGCAGTGATCACCTCATGATCATCGGCAAACTCACGCACCACAGCGCTCCCCAATGTACCAGTCCCGCCAATCACTAAAATTTTCATCACAGACTCCTCAATGTTGTTGGTAAGTTCATCTTTTACCAAACTCAGGGTTAGATATAGACTCGTATTATTCGTTCTGTTCTAACTCAGGGTTTGTAATGTGGATAAGCTGCGAAATATTGAAGTCTTTGTCAGCGTAGTAGAAACCGGAAATTTCAGTACTGCGGCCGAAAAGCTGGGGATCTCGGCAGTGATGGTCGGCAAGCATATCCAGCAGCTGGAAAAGCATCTGAATGCCCGTCTGTTGCAGCGCACCACCCGCAGGCAAAGCCTGACCGATGCCGGTGAAGTGTTTTATGAAAACGGCAAACGGGTGCTGGAGCAGATGAAATTAACGGAAAGCGCAATGGAAAGCCTGCAAAGCGTTCCCACCGGATTGCTGCGCGTCAGTGCGCCAGTTTCTTTAGGCTCCAGCGTGATTGCGCCGATGCTCGCCCGTTATCTGAATCTCTACCCTCAGGTCAAAGTGGAACTGGTGCTGAGCAATGCCCGCGTCGATTTAATCGGCGAAAATTTCGATCTCGCCATCCGTATTGGTGAAATCGGGGATGACCGGCTGGTCGCCAGGCCACTGAAACCCTATGAAATGGTGATTTGCGCATCGCCGGAGTATTTGCAGCGCAACGGCACACTCGAATCGCCGGAAGATCTGAAAACGCATCCGTGCCTGATCCACTCCGTGTGGAATCAGAGTGAAGGCTGGCATCTGGCGAACGCCGGGCAAACCACGTCGGCGTGGCCGGTGAACAGCCGGTATGTCTCCAACGATGGCCATGCATTGCGCAATGCCGCGCTGGAAGGAGCCGGTTTACTGCTTCAGCCGAAGGTGCTGCTGGCCGAAGATATTCTCCGCGGCAGGCTTATTCCGGTTCTCGAGTCTTTCATTCCCACACCGCGCGCCGTGCATGTGGTTTATCTGCCCGATTTCCGCCCGCGGGCGAAACTGAACAGTCTGATTAACTACATGACAGAAAACGATTTCTACTGATTATTCCTTCCATAAAAAAACGGTAAGTGATCGCTCACTTACCGTTCGATTTACAGTGAAAAAAACAATCAGAGCTTAAAGCCCGCCACCACGGTTTCCAGCTGAACGGTCTGATCCTGCATGGCCTGAGCGGCCGCAGAAACCTGTTCCACCAGCGCCGCATTCTGCTGAGTGGCGTTATCCAGCTGGGTGATTGCAACGTTCACCTGCTCGATACCGAGGCTTTGCTCCTGACTGGAAGACATGATTTCGTTCATCAGCGTCGCTACGTTATTCACGCCGCCCATCACTTCATCCATCGTCGTTCCGGCGGTTGCCACCAGCTGGCTGCCAGTGGTGATATCCGCGACGGAATCTTCAATCAGTTTTTTGATTTCGCGGGCAGACGTAGCAGAACGTTGCGCCAGGCTGCGCACTTCCGAAGCCACGACGGCAAATCCGCGCCCCTGTTCGCCCGCACGGGCCGCTTCAACGGCGGCATTCAGCGCCAGAATGTTGGTCTGGAAAGCAATACCGTCGATCACGCTGATGATATCGACAATTTTGTGCGAGGAACGGGTGATCGAACCCATGGTATCGACCACCTGTTTCACCACTTCCGACCCTTTCTGCGCCACCGCAGACGCATCGCGCGCCAGCTGGTTAGCGCCTTCGGCGTTGGCGGCGTTCTGTTTCACGGTGCTGGTCAGCTGTTCCATGGACGCCGCCGTTTCAACAATCGAACTCGCCTGTTCTTCGGTACGCCCGGAGAGATCCATGTTACCGCTGGCGATTTCGCGCGATGCCGAGGTGATCGCCAGACTGCTGTCGCCGACCTGACGGAGGATCGATTGCAGGAATGACAGGAACTGGTTAAAGCTCTGATTTACACGGTTGAATTCCGGACTGCGGCTTTCTGGCAGGCGGAGGGTCAGATCAGCGCCACCAGCGGAAAGCTGGCTGATATTTTTATGCAGCGCATCCAGCTGACGCATAAAGATTTTGATCGCCAGGATCAGCACAACCAGCAGCAAAATCACCATTGGAATTTGCACCAGACCCAGACTTTGCAGGATGCCATGCGTCCGCGTCAGCAACTGGCTGGTTGGCATATCGGTGGCGATATACCACGGCCCCTGAATGTTGCTCATGAACATCGTGTGAGACGTACCGTTGTTGTCGTAGTCGGCAACCAGATTCGCCTGCCCGTCAATCTGATCGAGACTTTTGCGGATCTGCACCACCAGCGGAGATTGTTCGCCCAGAGAAGCCAGCTTCGGCAGCTTTTCATCCGTGGACTGGCTGGTACCGACGAGGGTGCCGTCTTTCTCGACGATATAAATCTTCGCGTGAACCTTTTTCTCCATTTCCGTCACCAGCTGGTTAAAGAAACCCAGCGTCACGTCGATGGTGGCAACGCCCCACTGTTTGTCGCCTTTATAAATCGGCATCGCGCAGTTGGTACGCGGCTGTGTACTGGCGTCATCAAAGTAGGCAGGCGCCCAGACACACTGGCCCTTTTCGCCTTTTGAAGCGGCAAGATACCAGGATTGCTCGAAGTAATTCGGCGATTCAGCACTGTTCCAGAAGGTATTTACCGTCAGTTGGTTATTACTGTTACGTGCAAAGAAAGTGCTGAATTTGATTTTTGCCGGGTCGCGCTGGTTCGGCAGCGGCCAGATACCGCCCCCAAATACGGCGGAATCACCGTATTGATCCACCAGCGCGGGCAGCAACCGGTCAATGCTGTCGCTGTCCATTTGTGCGACGGTTTGAGTGATGGTACGCACCTGAGATTCCACTTTGTTCAGCCGTTCGTTGATAACGACAGCGATATCATCAACCTGATTCGCAACCAGAGTGCTTTCTGTTTGTTTCAGCTGAGGAGCAATAAAGACCTGGATCACGATGAGCGTAAAGATGACCAGCACAATAAAAAACAAGCTGATCAATGCGATAAAGCGGGATTGCGTTGTTTTTAACATTTTAGGGTACTCACAGGCAAAGCAGCGAGATCGCTGCTTAACTTATAACGGCATTTTCTGAGGTTTCTTTATGAGGCTATAGTAGATATATCTGGCACCCGGATCATATGAGTGAAAAACCAGAACATCGTCCCGATGAGATTTTTTCTCAATATGCGGTTAATACAGTGATTCCTTTCGCTTTATCGTTATGAAAAACTTTCTGAAAAGTAAAAAGAGTGTGCGCGGACGCGGGGTTTAAGCGGTTTTTAATGATTTCTCTTAATGTTATTCTTCACGAATACAGAGAAAATACGGTCGAACCATTAATCATGGAGTGAACAATGGCGTGCCACTTTGCAAGATGGGCTGTGACGGAAGCTGAACCCGATACACATCGGTTGCCCAGAGAAATTGTTGTATCCGCAAAACACCTTTCCGAAAAACAACGAAAACGATTTTTAAACGGTCGTGTTTTACTGGCCGAAATGATTTTCTATCTTTACGGTATTGCGGAACTTCCTAACGTCATCACCCTGCCGAGCGGCCGCCCGAGTTTTGAATCCTCCGATCTTCCCGATTTCAGCCTGGCATATGCAGGCAGCACCGTCGGTGTGCTGATCAGCAGCGAAGGAAAAGTCGGTCTTGATCTCGAAATTATTCACGCGCGCAGCGCACTGGTTAATCCGCAGCACCAGCTGCAACTTTCTGCCGTCGAAAAAACCTGGATTGCTATGCAGTCCGACCCGATTGAATCCTCCCTACAGCTTTGGTGCATACGTCAAAGTATGCTGAAAATGTCCGGCCTGAACGAACAAAGCCAGCTGACACTCAGCCTGAATCCGGCTTCCGGCCGCCTGCGTTCGACGGTCACGCCGGAGGCGCAGGTGATGAGTGATATTGAAGGGTCGATTACCTGGGCATGCGCGCAGTCTCCGTCGATTATCCGGTTACAGTGCTGGCGCTACGAACCGGAAAATGGTTTTACCCGCACACAAACGCTGTCCGTTGATCAGCAATCTGATTCACTGCATTACATGAAGTTCACCAGCCTGCCGCCTGCCAAATAAAACTTCACTCATGTTTTCAAAAACCTTGTATATCGACGTGCCGTTTTTCGTTTAAGGTAAGAATCAGAGAGTCATCCATAACAGGAGTTAACCATGTCAGCTAAGCCTCTGAAGTTTGTCACACTGTTAGGTAGTCTTCGTAAAGCCTCTTACAACGCCATGGTCGCGCGCACGCTGCCGAAAGTCGCGCCTGAGGGCGTCACCATTGAAGCGTTACCGTCTATCGGTACTCTGCCGTTGTACGATGCCGATATTCAGCAGGAAGAGGGGTTTCCGGCCGATTTAAACGCGATTGCGGAACAAATCCGCCAGGCGGACGGTGTGATCATCGTGACGCCGGAATACAACTATTCCGTTCCCGGCGGACTGAAGAACGCCATCGACTGGATTTCACGTTTGCCTGACCAGCCACTGGCGGGCAAACCGGTGCTGATTCAGACCAGTTCAATGGGACCGGTCGGCGGCGCACGCTGTCAGTATCATCTGCGTCAGATTCTGGTCTTCCTTGATGCGATGGTGATGAATAAGCCTGAGTTTATGGGTGGCGTCATTCAGAACAAAGTCGACGCCCAAACCGGCGAAGTTATCGATCAGGGGACGCTGGATTTCCTCAGAGGCCAGCTGACCGCATTTGCCGACTATACGCACCGCGTCAGCAAATAATTTTCAGCCGCTAAAATACAAACAGCCCGCCACTTTCAGAAAGTGGCGGGCTGTTTTTTTATCGTTCGCAGACGCTGAATCGCGTGCGGATTAATGCCCGTCAACAAACGCGATTTTCAGCACGAACAGCAGGGCAACAACAACGACGCACGGGCTGATCTCTCTCCAGCGGCCTGTGCCCAGTTTCATCACCACATAAGAGATGAAGCCCAGCGCAATGCCTTCTGTGATGGAAAAGCTGAATGGCATCATTACTGCCGTCACAAAAGCAGGAACCGCTTCTGTCAGGTCATCCCACGAAACGCGCGCCAGGCTGGAGGTCATCAGAACGCCCACATAAATTAGCGCTCCGGCTGCCGCATATTCCGGCACCATGCCCGCCAGCGGGGAAATGAAGATCACCAGCAGGAACAGCAAACCGGTCACGACAGCGGTCAGGCCGGTGCGGCCCCCCACGGACACGCCGGACGTACTTTCGATATACGCGCCAACGGAAGATGTCCCGATGAAAGCACCCGCCACAGAGGAAATACTGTCGACGTACAGTGCCTGTTTCATCTGCGGGAATTTACCCTTTTCATCCGCCAGACCGGCTTTGTCCGTCACGCCAATCAGCGTACCGGAGGAGTCAAACAGGTTGACCAGCATGAAGGAGAAAATTACGCCTGCCAGACCGATATTCAGTGCGCCTTTCAGGTCAACCTGACCGACGACGGTGGTGATGCTCGGCGGCATCGACCAGAAACCGTTGTAATGCACGTCACCGATCGCCAGACCAATGCCCGTGGTCACTACGATCGACACCAGAACGGAAGCGTGAAAGTTACGTGACGCCAGTACGGCAATAATGAAGAAGCCCAGCACGCCCAGCAGGACGTTGTGGGATGTCAGATTGCCGATGGTGACGATGGTATCCGGGTTCGCGACAATAATGCCGGCGTTTTTCAGCCCCATCATGCCGATGAACAGCCCGATACCGGCGGTAATCCCCACGCGCAGGCTGACCGGAATGTTCGCGATCATCCAGTAGCGGATACGGAAAATTGTCAGCAGCAGCAGGCCAACAGCGCCCCAGAAAATAGCGCCCATCCCGATTTGCCATGAAACGCCCATCGCACCCACCACCACAAAGGCGAAGAAGGCGTTCAGACCCATCGCTGGCGCCAGTGCAACCGGCAGGTTGGCAATCACGCCCATCAGAATGCTGCCAAACGCGGCAATCAGACAGGTGGTCACAAAGACGGCCTGTTTATCCATGCCCGCGACACCCAGAATCTGCGGGTTCACGAAAACGATGTAGACCATGGTCAGGAAGGTGGTTAAGCCTGCGATAGTTTCGGTGCGTACCGTTGTGCCGTGCTGCGTCAGTTTAAATAAACGTTCAGCCAGGCCTCTTCCGCCGTTAGCATTGCTGTGTGGTGTGCTCATCAGTGAGTTCCAAAATGGGGGAAAAACAATCGGGGGGTATCCTAAGGATTTTAGCCGTAAAGCGCCAGCACTGGATGTGTGGGATTAAATCTATCGTTCGGGTACAGTGCCATAAACCACGCGAATAGATGAAACACTCACAGGGAGAAAGTATGTCACAGGTTGAATGTGTCTTTTTTGATTGCGACGGTACGCTGGTGGACAGTGAAATGTTGTGCTGCGAAGCCTATGTCGAGATGTTTGCACATTTTGGCGTGACGGTTTCTTTTGACGAAATGTATAAGAAATACAAAGGCGTTAAGCTTTATGAAATCGTTGAGATCGTCAATAAAGAGCACGGTATCGACGTGCCAAAAGAGGAGATGGAAGTGATTTTCCGCCAGCACGTTGCGCGGCTTTTCGACAGCAAACTTGAGCCGGTTGACGGCGCACGGGAGCTGCTGGAGCAAATTTCCGTGCCGATGTGTGTGGTCTCCAACGGCCCGGTCACCAAAATGCAGCACTCGCTCGGCCTCACCGGTCTGCTGCCTTTCATGGGCGACAAACTGTTCAGCGGATACGATTTACAGCGCTGGAAACCCGATCCGGCGGTGTTATACAAAGCCGCCGAAGTGATGGACGTTCCGGTGGAAGCGTGCATTCTGGTTGAGGATTCCGTGGCGGGCGCACAGGCCGGGATCGCCGCCGGGATCCCGGTATTTTATTACTGCGCCGATCCGCACAACCCGCCGCTGAACAATCCGCTGGTGACCACTTTCCACGACATGCGCGAGTTGCCGGCGATCTGGCGTGAAAAGGGTTATCAGATTACGCGTTAAGGGTTTTGTCGTAAGCCTGCATGCGTCGTTCCAGTTCCGTCAGGGAACTCAGGCCCTCTGCGAGCGGCAGGGTTTTATCATTGAAGATTTCCAGCGACCACGGACCGGTAAAACCTTTCCGGTTCAGGGTGCTGACGAAATCCACCAGCGGCAAGTCGCCCTGGCCGGGATAACACCGGTAACTGCGGCTCCATTGCTGCACGTTCATGTCTTTGTACGGCGCATCCGCCAGTTGCAGGAAGCTGATTCTCTCCAGCGGCACTTCATCCAGACGGTCGAGGTTGTCGCCCACGGCGAGAATATGAAAGCTGTCGAGCACAATCCCCAGCGCCGGGTGGTTCACTTCACGCACGCGATCCCACGCCTGCCGGTAACGGTTGATGTGTTTCCCCCACGCCAGCGCCTCAAAGCCAATATGGATGTCATGAGGCTGCGCCATTTCTGCCAGTGCGGCGAGATCGGCAATCTGTACATCGCGCTCCGCTGAACTTTCAGGGTCGGTATTACTGCATACCAGCAAGCGGTCGCACCCCAGTTCATTCATCAGATCAAATTGCCGGCGCGCGCTGGCAAACTTCTCATTACGCTTTTCCGGCTGAACGCCTTCAAAGTCGCGGAAAGGTTGTAGCAGAAAAATCCGTAATCCGAGCGAATCCGCCAGATTTCGGATGGCGATGGGTTTGACCGGGCTTTTGAGTAAATCATCTTCAAAAATCTCTACGCCATCAAACCCCGCCGCCGCGATGGCGGTGAGTTTTTCGGGCAGAGTTCCTGGTACTGAAACTGTCGCAATAGAACGTAACCGGGTGGTAGCAGGCAAAATAGCGTCCTTTTTGTCAGGCTTCGAGACTTACAGTAGTGGACCTTCATACCGCATTCGTCAAGTGTTGGCGGCTTGTATGAACGCACAGATTGTAACTGATCGAATCAATGGTTAATCTCTGTGGCGAGATTGAGGTTATTAATGAGGATATGACGCTGAGCAGCCAAAGTTCCCCGGCGCCGGGACGTAAAAATGATCCGATAGGACTGAAACAGCGCATTTTCGACAGTGCTCTGGCTGAATTCGCTGAATCCGGCCTGATGGGCGCGCGTATGGAAAATATCGCCTCAAACGCCAACACCACAAAACGTATGGTGGTCTATCACTACAAGACCAAAGAAGCCCTATACATGCTGGTTCTGGAGCACGTTTACCGCGGCATCCGCCAGCACGAGCTGGATCTGGATTTGTCGTCATTTCCCCCGGCGGAGGCGATCGTCAAACTGGTGGAAGCCAGCTTCGATTTTCACGTTTCTCACCCGGAATTCATCCGCATTGTGTCGACAGAAAACATGCTGCGCGGCCGGTTTATCCGTCAGTCCACCAGCATCCGCGAGATCAATAAAACGGCGTTAACGCTGCTGGAAGATATTCTCGAACGCGGAAAACAGAGCCATTTATTTAAGGAAGATTCCCAGGCGCGCGACGTTCACCGGCTGATCAGCAGCCTGTGTGTGCATCAGGTCGCGAACCAGTACACATTCGGTGCTCTGTTCGAAAACCCTGACGAAGTGGATTTGCAGGTGGCGCATTATCGCCAGCTGGCAGTGGTGGTGGCACTGCGGTATGTGATGAAATAGCGCGTCAGCGGACAGCAAAAAGGCCTCGTTAGAGGCCTTTTTTATGGCGAAGATTTTGTATGACGAGTATCAGTGACCGATCAGTCTTTCGCAGTGTCTTTGCCGTCTGTCAGCAATTTGTCGAGCGCATCGCCACCAACGTGACGGAAATCCTGCCCTTTCACGAAGTAGAAGATGAATTCACAAATATTCTGGCAACGATCGCCGATACGCTCAATGGAACGGGCGCAGAACAACGCGGTCAGGACGCTTGGAATGGTACGCGGATCTTCCATCATGTAGGTCATGAGCTGACGCACAATGCCTTCATATTCCTGATCCACTTTCTTATCTTCACGGTAAATACGCACCGCTTCGTCAAGATCCATACGCGCGAACGCGTCGAGCACGTCATGCAGCATTTCTACCGTATGGCGGCCCAGAGATTCCAGGCTGACCAGCAGCGGCTGATGCAGATGCGAGAATTTCTCCAGCGCCGTGCGGCAGATTTTATCCGCCACATCGCCGATACGTTCGAGCTCAGAAATGGTTTTGATAATCGCCATCACCAAACGCAGATCGCTGGCGGTCGGCTGGCGCTTGGCAATAATGCGCACGCACGCTTCGTCAATCGCCACTTCCATCAGGTTAACTTTGTCATCACCTTTGATGACGCGCTGCGCCAGTTCGGCATCCTGATTGTGCATCGCGGTGATCGCATCAGTCAGTTGCTGTTCAACCAGCCCACCCATCGCCAGAACCTGTGTACGGATGTGCTCGAGCTCGGCGTTAAACTGGCCGGAAATGTGTTTATTTAAGTTCAGGTTGTCCATCGTTCTTACCTCAACCGTAGCGGCCAGTAATGTAATCTTCAGTCTGTTTGCGCGCTGGCGAAGTAAACAGCGAGTCAGTGTCACTGTATTCGATCAGCTCACCCAGATACATAAACGCAGTGCGGTCTGAACAACGCGCAGCCTGCTGCATGTTGTGGGTCACGATCACCACGGTGTAATCAGATTTTAGCTCGGTGATCAGCTCTTCGATACGGCCGGTTGAAATTGGGTCCAGCGCCGAACATGGTTCATCAAGCAGGAGAACATCAGGGCGGATAGCAATGCCGCGCGCAATGCACAGACGCTGTTGCTGGCCGCCGGACAGGCTGTAACCGCTCTGGTGCAGCTTGTCTTTGGATTCATTCCACAAAGCGGCTTTGGTCAGCGCCCATTGCACGCGCTCATCCATGTCCGTACGGGAAAGTTTTTCAAACAGACGGACACCAAACGCGATGTTGTCGTAAATCGACATCGGGAACGGCGTCGGTTTCTGGAAGACCATGCCAACTTTGGCACGCAGCAGCGCGATATCCTGTTTATCGACCAGAATATTTTCGCCATCGAGCAGAATTTCGCCTTCTGCATGCTGCTCAGGGTAAAGCTGATACATTTTGTTGAACGTACGCAGCAGCGTGGATTTACCACAACCTGACGGGCCGATGAATGCCGTGACTTCGTTCTTAGCGATATCCAGGGAAATATTTTTCAGCGCGTGGAATTTACCGTAATAAAAATTCAGATCGCGAACCTGAATCTTGCTGTTGGATGCGTCAGTCATTCGACTCATTAAGACATCTCTCTTTTGCGCGCGCCGCTGTGCGACGCCGGGTAAACAGTGATGGCAGAGTGAAAAACTCTGCCATCAGTAATGAATTAACTTACTGCTTCTTCGTGGCGAAGATCACACGCGCCAGAATGTTCAGCAACAGCACACACACTGTAATCAGCAGCACGCCCGCCCAGGCCAGTTGTTGCCATTCGCCAAACGGGCTCATCGCAAACTTGAAGATGGTCACCGGCAGGTTGGCGATCGGCTGCATCATGTCGGTGCTCCAGAACTGGTTGGAGAGCGACGTAAACAGCAGCGGTGCGGTTTCGCCGGCGATGCGGGCAATCGCCAGCAAAATACCGGTGATAATGCCGGAAACAGAGGCTTTCAGGGTGATTGCAGAAATCATTTTCCATTTCGGCGTTCCCAGCGCATAAGCCGCTTCACGCAGGCTGTCCGGCACCAGTTTCAGCATGTTTTCCGTGGTACGGATAACAATCGGGATTTGCAGCAGCGCCAGCGCCAGTACGCCCGCCCAGCCAGAGAAGTGCCCCATTTTCGCCACCATGATGGTGTAAACGAACAGGCCAACCACAATGGAAGGAGCAGAAAGCAGAATGTCGTTGATGAAGCGAATGAATTCCGCCAGCCAGGATTTACGGCCATATTCTGCCAGATAAATCCCCGCCATCACGCCCAGCGGCGTACCGATAACCGTCGCCCATAAAATCAGCAGTCCGCTGCCCGCAATGGCGTTCGCCAGACCACCGCCTGCCGTATTTGGCGGCGGGGTGTTTTGGGTAAACAGCGCCAGAGACATGCCGTCTACGCCTTTCACGACGGTCGTGAACAGGATCCAGACCAGCCAGAACAGGCCAAAAAGCATGGTCAGCATGGAAATCATCAGCGCCAGACGGTTCTTCTGACGGCGCCATGCCTGACGTTTGCGACGTGATTCCAGTAAGGCTGCGTTACTTTGCATTTCGAGTGTCGTCATCTTAACGGCCCTCTTTCTTAGCCAGACGCAGAATCATGACTTTCGACAGCGCCAGAACAATAAAGGTGATAACAAACAGGATAAGGCCCAGCTCCATCAGCGCGGACGTATGCAGACCTGCTTCAGCTTCGGCGAATTCGTTCGCCAGCGCCGAGGTAATACTGTTGCCGGGCGCATAAAGCGAAATGCTGTCGAGCTGGTAGGTGTTACCGATAATGAAGGTCACCGCCATGGTTTCGCCGAGCGCACGGCCAAGACCAAGCATGACACCGCCGATGACACCATTTTTGGTGAACGGCAGCACGATGCGCCAGATCACTTCCCAGGTCGTACAACCAATTCCGTAGGCCGATTCTTTCATCATGACCGGCGTTTGCTCGAACACGTCACGCATGACGGAGGCAATGTATGGAATGATCATGATGGCCAGAATGACACCTGCCGCCAAGATGCCGATACCAAATCCCGGGCCAGCGAATAGCGCGCCAACAATCGGAATACCGGAAAGCACATCACCGACCGGTGTCTGGAAATACTGGGCAAACAGCGGAGCGAAAACGAATAAACCCCACATGCCGTAAACAATGCTGGGGATCGCCGCCAGCAGTTCGATAGCAATACCCAGCGGACGTTTCATCCAGTTAGGTGCCAGCTCAGTGAGGAATAATGCGATACCAAAACTGACGGGAACGGCAATCAGTAAGGCGATAATCGAGGTCACGACGGTACCGTAAATAGGCACCAGTGCGCCGAACTGCTGATTCGGGGCATCCCATGTTTTCGTCCACAGGAAGGATAATCCGAATTTTTCAATGCTAGGCAGCGAAGCAATAAACAGCGAGACGATGATTCCGCCCAGCATTAATAACACGATCAGCGCAGCCAGTTTGACCAGCGCGCCGAAAAGGATGTCACCGTTTTTGCTTGGTGCTTTGATAGCCGGCTTGTATTCAGCCATACCACTCTCTTTTAATTAAGATTTAATTCCCTCCCCGGCCGGAGAGGGAATGAAGCAGAAGACTTGTACTCTATATCAGACGAGACGTCAGATCCTAGTAAAGTGCTTTGCCGCTGCTATCTTTGATATTTGCTTTCCAGGCTGCACGAACCTGCTCAACGACTGAAGGTGGAAGCGTTGCATAATCCAGGTCAGTCGTCAGTTTATTGCCGTTTTTGTAAGCCCAGTCGAAGAACTTCAGAACCTCAGCACCTTTGGTCGCATCCTGCTGATCTTTGTAAATCAGGATGAAGGTGGTGGAGCTGATTGGCCACGCGTTGTCGCCTTTCTGGAAAGTCAGGTCCTGAGCGAAGGTTTTGCTCCAGTCAGCGCCTTTAGCTGCTGCACTGAAGGATTCTTCTGTCGGGCTGATCGCCTTGCCATCCGCATCAACCAGCTTGGTATAAGCCAGGTTGTTTTGTTTAGCGTAAGCATATTCTACGTATCCGATGGAGCCCGGCAGACGCTGTACAAATGCGGCTACGCCGTCGTTACCTTTGCCGCCCAGACCGGTAGGCCAGTTAACTGTTGAACCTGAACCGATTTTCTCTTTCCACTCGTTGTTCACTTTTGCCAGATAGCTGGTGAACACGAAAGAAGTACCGGAACCGTCAGCACGACGAACAACGGCGATATTGGTATCTGGCAGTTTCACGCCCGGGTTCAGCTTAGTGATCGCCGCGTCGTTCCACTTTTTGATTTTGCCCAGGTAGATATCACCCAGCGTTGCGCCGTCCAGTGTCAGCTGACCTGATTTGATGCCCGGGATATTCACTGCCAGTACCACGCCACCGATCACGGTAGGGAACTGGAACAGGCCGTTTTTGTTCAGATCTTCTTCTTTCATCGGAGCATCAGATGCGCCGAAATCAACGGTCTTGGCGATGATTTGTTTCACGCCGCCGGAAGAGCCGATGCCCTGATAGTTAACCTGAGTACCGGTTGCTTTCTGGTATGCATCCGCCCACTTAGCGTAGACAGGTGCAGGGAAGGTGCCGCCAGCGCCAGTCAGATTACTAGCAGCGAAAGCAGACATTGCTGTGAGGGAGAAAGTCGCTGCTACAATACCGGCGACGGTGTTACGCATCAATTTCATGTTCCACTCCTAGTGGTTTTTTTTTGTTCGACCCAGGTCGAGATTTATAAAGTGTTTGGCACAGGAGGAAAATAGGACAGTTTGGTGACAGTAAAATGTACGTTATATGACAGTTTTATGACACTGGTCACAATTTAGGCGAGATGGGCAAACTGAAGCGGACCGATCAAATAAAAACCGGCCCAAAGGCCGGTGGCCGCGGAAAGAGATGCGGACTTAACGCCCTTTCTTTTTACGTCCTGGCTGTGCAAAACGTTTACGGGAAGCTGAATTTCCGTCGGGTTTCTCGGTATTTTTCGGTTTTGTGACAACCGGTTTTTTGGCCTGAGCAGGTTTAGACTGCGTTTTTTTGGCCGGCTTTTCTTCAGAAGTTGAGTTTTCAGTCAGTCTGAATAATTCGACCAGCTCATCGTCCGTCAAATCACGCCATTCCCCCAAAGGCAGGCCTTTCAGGTTGATGTTCATAATCCGCACACGCTCAAGCTTGGTGACTTCAAAGCCAAAATGCTTACACATACGGCGGATCTGGCGGTTAAGCCCCTGAACCAGCGTGATACGAAATACAAAGGGCGCTTCTTTCTTCACTTTGCACTTTTTGGTCACCGTTCCCAGCATCGGCACACCCGCGCCCAGGCCGGTAATAAACTCATCCGTCACCGGTTTGTTGACCGTTACGACATATTCTTTTTCGTGGTCGTTGCCCGCACGCAGGATTTTATTGACCAGATCACCGTGGTTGGTCAGTAAAATCAGGCCCTGAGAATCTTTATCCAGACGCCCGATAGGGAAAACGCGCTTGCTGTGGTTAACGAAATCACTGATGTTGTCCCGCTCACCGTCTTCCATCGTGGTGATGATCCCCACGGGCTTATTAAGCGCGATAAGCACTAAATCTTCTTCATCACGCGGTTCAATCAGCTGGCCGTTAACTTTCACCACATCACCGGCAAATACTTGTGCGCCCACGGAGGCGCGTCTGCCATTGATAAAAACGTTTCCCTGTTCGATGTAACGATCGGCATCACGGCGTGAGCAGATCCCGCTCTCGCTAATGTATTTGTTGAGACGAATGGAGGGGTTGGACAGCATTCAGCAAATCACCTTCGTAAAAAAGGCGGACTATACCTTATCCGTGGCGGCTAACGAAGCCTGAGAGAGGAGAATCGTGACCACGCCTTAGCCTTTTAGAAATAAAAAAGCGCCCGAGATGGGCGCTTAGCAGGCAGTTTCAAAGCCAGCGTGGCTTATTCTACTGTGACCGATTTGGCCAGATTACGTGGCTGGTCTACGTCAGTGCCTTTAATCAGGGCAACATAGTAAGACAGAAGCTGTAACGGGACCGTGTAGAAGATCGGTGCGACGATTTCTTCGACATGCGGTAACTGAATGATTTTCATACCGTCGCTGTCGGTGAAACCGGCATCCTGATCGGCGAAGACATACAGCAGACCACCGCGTGCGCGCACTTCTTCGATATTCGACTTCAGTTTTTCCAGAAGTTCGTTATTAGGCGCAACCACAATCACCGGCATATCCGCGTCAATCAGCGCCAGCGGGCCGTGTTTCAGCTCGCCTGCCGCATACGCTTCCGCATGAATATAGGAAATCTCTTTCAGCTTCAGCGCACCTTCCATCGCGATCGGATATTGATCGCCACGGCCGAGGAACAGCGCATGATGTTTGTCAGAGAAGCCTTCCGCCAGCGATTCGATGGTTTTATCCAGCGACAACATCTGTTCGATACGCGCAGGCAGCGCCTGTAACGCGTGAACAATGTCATGCTCAACCTGCGGTGCTATGCCTTTCAGACGACCCATACGTGCCACCAGCATCAGCAGAACGGTCAGCTGCGTGGTAAACGCTTTCGTCGACGCCACGCCGATTTCCGTGCCCGCTTTGGTCATCAGCGCCAGATCGGATTCACGCACCAGCGAAGAACCGGCTACGTTACACACGGCCAGAGAACCGAGATAACCCAGCTCTTTGGACAGGCGCAGTGCAGCCAGCGTGTCGGCGGTTTCACCGGACTGAGACAGGGTGATGATCAGGCTGCCAGGACGAACGGCAGATTTGCGATAACGGAATTCCGACGCAATCTCGACATCACACGGCATACCGGCCAGCGATTCGAACCAGTAACGCGCCACCATACCGGAGTTGTATGACGTGCCGCAGGCAATGATCTGAACATGCTGAACGCGGGAGAGGATCTCATCCGCCTTTTCGCCCAGTTCGCTCAGATTCACTTCACCGTGGCTGAAACGTCCTTCCAGCGTGTTTTTAATCGCCAGCGGCTGTTCGTAAATCTCTTTTTGCATGTAGTGGCGGTAAGCGCCTTTGTCACCGGCGTCGTACTGCACTTTGGATTCGATTTCGGCACGTTCTACAGCATGACCATTTTTGTCATAGACACTGACGGAACGGCGCTTAACTTCAGCCACATCACCTTCTTCCAGGAACAGGAAGCGGCGGGTCACAGGCAACAGCGCCAGCTGATCGGAGGCAATGAAGTTTTCACCTACGCCACGGCCAATCACCAGCGGGCTGCCGGAACGGGCTGCGACCAGAACGGACGGATCACGTCGGTCCATCACCACAGTGCCATAAGCGCCGCGCAGCTGAGGGATCACGCGCTGAACGACTTCCAGCAGTGTGCCGCCCTGAAGTTGTTCCCAATGCACCAGATGCGCAATCACTTCGGTATCCGTTTCGGAATCAAAACGGTAACCACGTTCAATCAGTAATTCACGCAAAGGTTCGTGGTTTTCGATAATGCCGTTGTGCACTACCGCAATGTAATCAGACACATGCGGGTGTGCGTTCGCTTCAGAAGGTTCACCGTGCGTTGCCCAGCGGGTATGTGCAATACCGGTACCGCCGTGCAAAGGATGTTGATCCAGAGCCTCAGCCAGCATCTGGACTTTTCCCAGACGACGCAGGCGTCCCATTTTCCCGTCGGTATCAATGACAGCCAGACCGGCTGAGTCATAACCGCGGTATTCCAGACGGCGTAAACCTTCCAACAAAATTTCAGCAATATCGCGTTGCGCTACAGCGCCTACAATTCCACACATCAGTTTTATTCCTATAGAAGGTCTTTCGGGACCTTTTTTGATGCCTGACCTGATTTATCCACACGCCCCGTTTTCCGGTGTACGTGCGGTTCCCCGAGCCTTGTAGAGAGTTGGGGATTATTATGTTTTGGACTGAGTTTCGACGACAAAACCCAGACCAAAACACAATGCAATAAACAAACATCAGGCGCAGAAAACTGCGCCTGAATACGTAAACTTCAGAATAGCTTACTTTTTCTTCACCGGTTTTTGCCAGTCAGGTTTATGTACCTGCGGCACACGGCTCAGCAACAAGCCGTTATCCGGCACATCGCGCGTCACAGTTGTTCCGGCAGCGATGGTGACGTTATTGCCCACGGTGACCGGCGCAATCAGCTGGGTATCCGATCCGACAAAGACGTCATTGCCGATAATCGTTTTGCTTTTGTTCACGCCGTCATAGTTGCAGGTAATCGTCCCCGCACCGATATTCACGTTGTCGCCAATTTCAGCGTCGCCAAGATAGGAAAGATGTCCTGCTTTCGAACCTTTCCCCAAGCGCGCTTTTTTGATTTCGACGAAGTTACCCACATGAGCGCCTTCAGCCAGTTCGGCACCCGGACGCAGACGCGCGAAAGGTCCGACTGTACACCCGCTTTCCAGCACCGCATCTTCGAATACACTGTAAGGGCTGACTTCGCAGTCATCGCCGATCACGCAGTTTTTCAGTACGCAGCCCGCGCCGATTTTCACGCGATCGCCCAGTTTTACGTGGCCGTCGATAATGACGTTGGTGTCGATCAGCACATCAATCCCATGAGACAACTCGCCACGGAGATCAAAGCGCGCCGGATCCATCAGCATTACGCCTTCCAGAAGCAGACGTTCGGCCTGTTCGGTCTGATATACGCGCTCAAGACGGGAAAGCTGCAGGCGGTTATTCACGCCATCCACTTCGCTGTTTCTCGCCGGATGAACAGTGGCGATCAGATTGCCTTCCGCATGTGCCATCGCGATGATGTCGGTAATGTAATATTCGCCCTGCGCGTTGTTGTTGTTCAACTGACCGAGCCAGCGCTTGAACGATGCACCGTTGGCCACCAGAATACCGGTGTTAATTTCCTGGATTTTAAGCTGCTCAGCATTCGCATCTTTCTGCTCAATGATGCCGGTCACAATGCCATTTTCGCGCACGATGCGGCCATAGCCGGTTGGATTATCCAGCACGACGGTCAGCAAACCGATACCACCTTCAGGCTTAGCTTTCAGCAACTTATCCAGCGTTTCAACCGAAATCAGCGGGACATCGCCGTAAAGCATCAGGACATCTTCGTCATCCGCAAAGAAAGGCGCAGCCTGTTGCATCGCATGCCCGGTACCCAGCTGCTCAGCCTGCAATACCCAGTTCAGTTCACTGCCAGCCAGCGTTTTCTTCAGTAAATCGCCACCGTGGCCATAGACCAGATGCACGTTTCTGGCACCCACTTGCGTGGCCGCATCAATGACGTGTTGAACCATTGGCTTACCCGCCAATGTATGAAGAACTTTAGGGAGGTTGGAATACATGCGTGTTCCCTTGCCCGCGGCAAGGATCACCACACTCAGTGCGCTGTTTGACATAGATGACCTGACAAATCCAATTTGAGTGACAAAAGTAACCCGTTATGTGACCGAATTACTACATATTTCGCGTCAAAAACCGCCTGCAAACCGCAGCCCGCAAGGGTTGAACACGATATAGACTATAACAAAAAATCTGAGGGTAATATGTCCATTAATCACCCAAGTATTCCACCAGATGCCCAAATTAACCTTGGGGAAAATGCTGAAAACACCCTTTTTTAAAGGTAAAAAAAAAGCGACCCGAAGGTCGCTTTTCTCAATGATGTTGTTACATCGCTTTTCTGGTCAGTTCGATAACGCGAAGTTTCGCGATCGCCTTAGCCAGTTCCGCTGACGCCTGAGCGTAATCAACGTCGCCGTGAGAACCACTAATGTGTTCTTCCGCTTTGCGCTTAGCTTCAAGCGCGCGCGCTTCGTCGAGGTCTTGCCCACGGATTGCAGTATCAGCCAACACGGTCGTTGCATTCGGCTGCACCTCAAGGATGCCACCGGAAAGATAGATATACTCTTCTTCACCGTGTTCTTTAACAATGCGCACCATGCCAGGCTTGATGGCGGTGAGCAGCGGAGCATGCCCCGGGAAAATACCCAGTTCGCCTTCGCTACCCGTCACCTGGATTTTCTGTACCATGCCGGCAAACATACGTTTTTCCGCACTGACAACATCCAGATGGTAAGCTTTTTCAGCCATGTCATCCTCTCTCACAACAAACTAGCGTTACAGTTTCTTGGCTTTTTCCACTGCTTCTTCAATGGTGCCAACCATGTAGAACGCTTGCTCTGGCAGGTGATCGTAGTCGCCGTCCATAATGCCTTTGAAACCACGAATGGTGTCTTTCAGCGATACGAACTTGCCCGGAGAACCGGTGAAGACTTCGGCCACGAAGAATGGCTGGGACAGGAAGCGTTCGATCTTACGCGCACGGGATACGGCCAGTTTGTCATCTTCTGACAACTCATCCATACCCAGGATCGCGATAATGTCTTTCAGTTCCTTGTAACGTTGCAGAATAGACTGCACGCCACGAGCCACATCATAGTGTTCCTGACCAACAACCAGTGGATCCAGCTGACGGCTGGTGGAATCCAGTGGGTCAACCGCCGGGTAGATACCCAGAGACGCGATCTGACGGCTCAGTACCACGGTTGCATCTAAGTGAGCAAATGTGGTGGCTGGAGATGGGTCAGTCAAGTCATCCGCAGGGACGTAAACGGCCTGTACGGAGGTGATAGAACCACTTTTGGTAGAGGTGATACGTTCTTGCAGAGCGCCCATCTCTTCCGCCAGCGTTGGCTGATAACCTACCGCTGATGGCATACGGCCCAGAAGTGCAGACACTTCGGTACCTGCCAGGGTATAACGGTAAATGTTGTCAACAAACAGCAGTACGTCACGACCTTCATCACGGAATTTCTCCGCCATGGTCAGGCCGGTCAATGCAACGCGCAGACGGTTACCTGGTGGCTCATTCATCTGACCATAGACCAGGGATACTTTGTCGATAACGTTGGATTCGGTCATTTCGTGGTAGAAGTCGTTACCCTCACGAGTACGTTCACCCACGCCTGCGAACACAGAGTAACCGGAGTGCTCGATCGCGATGTTACGGATCAGCTCCATCATGTTTACAGTTTTACCTACACCCGCACCACCGAACAGACCGACTTTACCGCCCTTAGCGAACGGGCACATCAGGTCCATAACTTTGATACCGGTTTCCAGCAATTCCTGGGAGTTTGCCAGCTCTTCATAAGAAGGCGCAGCACGGTGAATTGCACGACGTTCTTCTTCGCCGATTTCACCTTTCATGTCGATTGGTTCACCCAATACGTTCATGATACGACCCAGTGTTGCAACACCCACCGGAACTTCAATTGGGTGTTCCAGGTTGTTCACTTTCAGACCGCGACGCAAGCCATCTGATGTACCCATTGCGATACAACGAACAACGCCGCCGCCTAACTGTTGCTGAACTTCCAGCACCAGCTTGGAGGTACCGTTTTCTACCTCAAGAGCATGGTACACGTTCGGTACCGCATCCTGAGGGAACTCGACGTCCACCACGGCGCCGATTACCTGGATAATCTTTCCAGTAGCCATCTTGAATCCTCTACGTAATTCGTAAACCTAGCTTAAACCGCGGAGGCTCCCCCGACGATCTCGGTGAGTTCCTGAGTGATGCTGGCCTGACGAGCTTTGTTGTATACCAACTGCAGCTCTTTGATCAGGCTGCCGCCGTTATCGGTTGCGGCTTTCATCGCTACCATTCGCGCGGCCTGTTCGCTGGCCAGGTTTTCTACGACGCCCTGATAAACCTGAGATTCCACATAGCGGCGCAGGAGGGTATCCAGCAGTGCTTTAGGGTCCGGCTCATACAGGTAATCCCAGGATTTCTTCGCCAGTTCGCCGTCTTCTGCCGGTGGCAGAGGCAACAACTGAACGATGCGTGGTTCCTGAGACATGGTATTGACGAATTTGTTGCTAACAACGCATAACTTGTCTAAACGACCTTCGTCGAAAGCTTGCAACATCACTTTCACCGGTCCGATCAGCTCTGACAGGGAAGGGTTATCCCCCATGCCAGTCACCTGAGCAACAACGTTGCCCCCAACGGATCCGAAGAAAGAAGCTGCTTTGGAACCGATCAGGGCTAAGTCAACCTCAACGCCTTTCGCGGACCAATCTTTCATCTCTGTGAGCAGTTTTTTGAACAAGTTAATGTTCAGACCACCACAAAGACCACGGTCGGTAGACACCACCAGATACCCGACGCGTTTAACTTCACGTTCATCCAGGTAAGGGTGCTTGTATTCCAGATTCCCGAGCGCGAGGTGACCAATCACTTCACGAATGGTTTCTGCATAAGGACGGCTGGCCGCCATGCGATCCTGCGTTTTACGCATTTTGGAGGCGGCGACCATTTCCATCGCTTTAGTGATCTTTTGCGTGTTCTGCACGCTGCCGATCTTACTACGTATCTCTTTTCCGCCGGCCATCTCTGCTTCTCCTCATGACCAAACGGCCTGCTGCTTATCTGCTAAAAGCAGGGCAGCAGGGCCGTTTAGTATTACCAGGACTGGGTTGCTTTGAAGGTATCGAGGATATTTTTGAATTTCCCCTCGATCTCATCGTTGTACGCACCAGTTTGGTTGATTTGCTGCAGAAGCTCGCCGTGCTCACGGTCAGCATAAGCTAACAGTGCCGCTTCGAAGCTACCGACTTTGGACAACTCAACGTCTTCCAGGTAACCACGTTCTGCTGCGAAGATGATCAGAGACTGCGCAACGATGGACATCGGAGCGTATTGTTTCTGTTTCAGCAGCTCGGTCACTTTCTGACCATGGTTCAGCTGTTTACGCGTTGCTTCGTCCAGATCTGATGCGAACTGCGAGAACGCAGCCAGTTCACGGTACTGTGCCAGAGCGGTACGAATACCACCGGACAGTTTTTTCATGATCTTAGTCTGAGCAGCACCACCAACACGGGATACCGAAATACCCGGGTTAACCGCAGGACGAATACCGGCGTTGAACAGGTTTGATTCCAGGAAGATCTGACCATCGGTAATCGAAATTACGTTAGTCGGAACGAACGCGGAAACGTCGCCTGCTTGCGTTTCAATGATTGGAAGCGCAGTCAGGGAACCAGTTTTGCCTTTCACTTCACCCTTGGTGAATGCTTCAACGTAATCGGCGTTTACACGCGCAGCACGTTCCAGCAGACGGGAGTGGAGATAGAAAACATCGCCTGGGTAAGCTTCACGACCTGGTGGACGACGAAGCAACAGGGAAATCTGACGGTAAGCAACAGCCTGTTTAGACAGGTCATCATAAACGATCAGTGCGTCTTCGCCGCGGTCACGGAAGTATTCACCCATTGCGCAACCGGAGTACGGTGCCAGGTATTGCAGTGCAGCAGATTCTGATGCAGTTGCAACAACAACGATGGTGTTTGCCAGTGCGCCGTGCTCTTCCAGTTTACGAACCACGTTAGAAATGGTGGACGCTTTCTGGCCGATAGCCACATAGATACATTTGATGCCGGAATCACGCTGGTTGATGATCGCATCAATAGCCAGAGCAGTTTTACCGGTTTGACGGTCACCGATGACCAGTTCACGCTGACCACGACCGATTGGGATCATGGCGTCAACGGACTTATAACCTGTCTGCACAGGCTGGTCTACGGATTGGCGTTCGATAACGCCCGGTGCGATTGCTTCAACAGCTGAGAAGCCGTCGTGCTCTACCGGACCTTTACCGTCAATTGGCGCACCCAGGGTGTTAACAACGCGGCCCAGCAGGCCACGGCCTACTGGAACTTCCAGGATACGACCCGTACATTTTACTTTCATACCTTCGGCGAGGTCAGCGTAAGGGCCCATTACAACGGCACCTACAGAGTCGCGCTCCAGGTTCAGGGCGATAGCGTAGCGGTTACCCGGCAGCGCAATCATTTCGCCTTGCATGACATCGGCCAGGCCGTGCACGCGGATGATCCCGTCACTGACGGAAACGATAGTACCTTCATTGTGAGCTTCGCTCACTACATTGAACTGAGCAATGCGCTGCTTTATCAGTTCGCTGATTTCGGTGGAATTCAGTTGCATGCTCCAGTCCCCTTAAGACTGCAAGACGTCTGCCAGGCGTTCAAGACGACTGCGAACGCTGCCATCAATCACCATATCACCTGCACGGATAATGACACCGGCAAGAACAGACTTGTCAATTTTGCAATTCAGCTTAACTTTGCGAGACAGACGTTTTTCCATCGCAGCAGCAATTTTTGCCTGCTGTTCTTCCGTCAGTGGATTTGCTGAGGTCACATCAACTTCAGCAATCGCCTCCAGTGAGGCACGCAGTTCGATGAACTGCTGCAACACTTCAGGAAGAACGCGTAAACGTCCATTTTCGGCCATTACCTTAATCAGGTTCTGGCCTGCGTCGTCGAGTTGTTCACCACATACGGCAATAAACGTTTTAGACAAAGTTTCTGGCGCGCTAGCACCGGAAAGCAGTTCTTCAATCTGTTCATTGCGCGTGACTTCAGCCGTGAACGCTAACATGGACTGCCAGCGATCTAAGCTTTGGTGCTCAACGGCAAAGTCAAAAGCTGCTTTGGCGTAGGGGCGAGCTACAGTTACAAATTCAGACATCAGCCCCTCCCTCCTTACAGTTCAGCGACCAGTTTATCAACGATGTCGCTGTTAGCAGCTTCATCCACGGAACGTTCGATGATCTTCTCGGCGCCAGCAATGGCCAAAATCCCGACCTGTTTACGCAACTCTTCGCGGGCGCGTTGGCGTTCGGCGTCAATCTCTGCCTTAGCTTGCGCTACGATCTTGTTACGTTCCTGCTCGGCTTCGGTCTTCGCTTCGTCGACGATCTGTGCTTTACGCTTGTTCGCCTGGTCGATGATTACCTGAGCTTCAGCTTTGGCTTTCTTCAGTTGGTCGGTCGCATCGGCTTGCGCTAAATCCAGTTCTTTTTTTGCACGTTCTGCAGAAGATAAACCTTCAGAAATCTCTTTCTGACGTTTTTCGATGGCAGCCATAATTGGCGGCCATACGTACTTCATACAGAACACGACAAACAGGACAAACGCGATAGCCTGGCCGAGGATTGTTGCGTTAAGATTCACAGCACAATGCCTCTTTCAAAGTGAAATATTTGATGTAGTTCGTTTAACGCTGAGCGAACTCAGAGTTAGGCGACAGCAAACATCACGTACAGACCCAGACCAACAGCAATCATTGGGATTGCATCGACCAGACCCATAACGATAAAGAACTGTGTACGCAACAGAGGGATCAGGTCAGGCTGACGTGCAGCACCTTCCAAGAATTTACCACCCAAGATGCCGATACCGATCGCAGCACCGATTGCCGCCAGGCCCATCATCACAGCGGCAGCCATGTACAGCAGATCCATACTCAGGTTTTCCATGACAGTCTCCAGTTTGTTTCAGTTAAAACGCAGTAGTGTTGAAAGAAAATCAGTGTTTTTCAGATGCCATCGAGAGATAGACAATCGTCAGAACCATGAAAATAAAGGCTTGTAGCGTAATGATCAGGATGTGGAAAATGGCCCAAGGCACATTCAGGATCCACTGTGACCACCACGGCAACAGGCCAGCAATAAGGATGAAGATCAACTCACCCGCATACATATTGCCAAACAGTCGCAGACCCAGTGAAACTGGTTTAGACAGCAGGCTGACACCTTCAAGAATCAGGTTAATCGGAATGAAAACCGGATGATTGAATGGCTGCATTGTCAGTTCTTTAATGAAACCGCCAAAGCCTTTCATCTTAATGCTATAGAAAAGAATCAGAATGAATACGCCAAGCGCCATGGATAACGTAATGTTCACGTCAGCCGTAGGAACCACACGCAGCGCTGGCAGACCAAGGACTCTCTCACCGATAGTCGGCAGCAAATCGATTGGCAGCAAATCCATCAGGTTCATCATAAACACCCAGACGAAGACGGTCAGCGCGAGAGGTGCAATCACTTTGCTTTTGCCGTGATACATGTCACGCACGCTGCTGTCGACGAAACCAACGACCAGTTCGACTGCAGTTTGCAGCTTACCCGGGACACCGCTGGTGGCGTTTTTGGCTACGCGATGGAAGATAACCAGAAAGAGTACTCCGAGGAACACGGAGAAAAACATCGAATCGATGTTAATCGACCAGAATCCCGTCCCGATCTGAAGCTGGGTCAGATGGTGACTGATATACTCTTGTGGAGTAGAGATTTCTCCTGATGCAGACATGATGCCTCTTACCCTTTAGTAGTTAAGTACGGTAACTGTTAATGACGGCCGGTGCCAAAATCTGAGTCATCAACACCGATAAATAGGCCAACCCCAACGGGGCAAAAACCGCCTTAAACAGGCCAAGTGCGACAATCATTAAGATCACCGTAACCAGAACCTTCAGCGCTTCCCCGATAGCAAAGGACCAGGCAACCCGTCCAGAGACCGTTGTTTGCGCCTGGTGGCGCCATGCAAACAGCATAAACAGTACATTTGGCACCCAGGCGGCCAAACCACCCATAAGGGCCGATGTGGTCCATTCCAGGCTTTTAAAGCCAAATACAGCGCTGAGCAGAACAAAGGTCAATAACTGCAGTATTAACAGCTTTCTGGCAACCTTCACACTATTGGCACTGTGTAAAATACCGGATACAGACATGACGTTTGTTCTCTCCGTATCAAGTACCTAGCTGGAGGTATTCTGAAGGCCGTATATCACTGCCTTTACTGTTTTGAGTCAAGCAGCAAAAACCGAGCAAATTATACGGGGCACTGGAACGAATTCAATGGATAAGTAGCGAAAAGGTGAACAATTATTTAAATTTTCCGCTTCATCACTATTTTGACCACCAAACTATAGCTGAATTTGTCCTTTTTACTTTGCTTCGGTTATTTCATCACCTGACAAAGAAGCGTGCACTGGATCACATAATTAACCCAGACCTCTTTATATACCTTGCGCTGTTTGAATGTCTTTAGCTAATCAGGCCTTTTAAAATACATATAAATCAGCACGTTAAGAATTCTATGTTTGATAATCAATCTTATTTAAAAATAGGCACGATTTATTGATACAACAACCCAACAAATAACAACATTTTCATTACAAGTTGAATATCAGCAGGTTGACGATTGTTCAATTTCAAAAGTGACTATTACGTCCCGGATTAAAATAAAAACATCACTGAAATGCTATCAGTGTGTAAAAAATCGGTAATTGAGAGGCCGGTGACGCTATTTAATTAGCCTGCTCATTTTAACTCTGATAACACATACGTTTTTTAAGGATTATTTGATAAAACTCAACTTTAGTTTGCAGTCAGAATTACCAGATGACGTTCTCCGTCAAGTTCCGGAACCTGCAATTTTATGACGTTTTCCAGAGTGATACCTTGCGGCAGTGCGTTCAGCTCATCATCCGGCTGCACGCCTTTGAGGGCATAAAAACGCCCCTGCCCTTTCTGAGGCAGATGGTGGCACCATGACAACATGTCCTGCAAGGAAGCAAATGCCCGGCTGATCACGCCATCAAATGGTGGCTCTGGCTCAAACTCTTCAACGCGGCTTTGCACTGGCTCAATGTTCTTCAGACCCAGCTCATGCTGAACCTGACGCAGGAAGCGTACGCGCTTACCCAGGCTGTCCAGCAGCGTGAAATGTGAATCAGGGCGGACAATAGCGAGCGGAATGCCCGGCAGACCCGGTCCTGTTCCCACATCAATGAAACGGCTGCCTTGCAAATGCTCGTTCACCACAATGCTGTCCATAATATGGCGCACCAGCATTTGCATCGGATCACGTACAGAAGTCAGGTTGTAAGCCTTGTTCCACTTATGCAGCAGCTCGACATAGCCAATCAGTTGATGTTTTTGCTGATCGGGTAACGCTATTCCTGCCGCAGCAAGCAGCGAGTCCAGTTTCTTTTGCACAGTGAAATCCTCAGACAGAGTCGATTTGCCGGGAACAGCCCGGTTTAGAAATGATAAAACAGCTATAAAAGTGGGAAAAGCAAGAATTGACCGCTCTTCAAGTTTAAAGAGCGGTCAGTAAAGATGTGGTTCAGGCACTGCGGCGCAGTAAGCCCTGTTTTTTAAGCCAGATCAGCAAAATGGAAATCGCAGCCGGTGTAATGCCGGAAATCCGTGATGCCTGACCAATGGAGGTCGGCTTGTGATCGTTAAGCTTGGCGATCACTTCATTCGAAAGACCATTCACCTGGCGATAATCAAGATCTATTGGCAACACAGTGTTTTCGTTGCGCTGCTGTTTTTCGATCTCTTCCTGCTGACGGGCGATATAGCCTTCGTACTTAATCTGAATCTCAACCTGTTCTGCCGCCTGGACGTCAGGAACTGCCGGGGAAAACGGAGAGAGACGCGTGATAAGCTCATACGTCATTTCAGGACGACGCAGCAGCTCTTCCGCACTGGCTTCTTTAGAAAGCGGAGCAGAAAGATGTGCGTTGATTTCGTCAACCTGCGCATGGTGCGGGTTCACCCAAATGCCACGCAGGCGCTGACGTTCCTGTTCGATCATTTCCAGTTTTTCGTTAAAACGCGCCCAGCGTGCATCATCAACCAGACCTAATTCACGGCCTTTTTCAGTCAGGCGTAAATCAGCATTATCTTCTCGCAGCATCAGGCGGTACTCGGCACGAGAGGTAAACATGCGGTACGGTTCTTTGGTGCCCAGCGTACACAGGTCATCAACCAACACACCGAGATACGCCTGATCGCGACGTGGGGCCCAGCCTTCGTGCTCGGTGGCGCAACGGGCTGCGTTCATCCCCGCCAGCAAGCCCTGTGCAGCAGCTTCTTCGTAACCGGTGGTGCCGTTGATCTGTCCTGCAAAGAACAGACCAGCGATAAATTTACTTTCCAGCGTCGGTTTTAGATCACGTGGATCGAAGAAGTCGTATTCAATAGCGTAGCCTGGACGAACGATGACCGCATTTTCCATCCCCTGCATTGAGCGGACGATTTGCATCTGTACATCGAATGGCAGGCTGGTCGAAATCCCGTTCGGATAAACTTCATTGCTGGTCAGGCCTTCCGGTTCGAGGAAGATCTGATGAGAATTGCGATCGGCAAAACGCATGACTTTATCTTCGATCGACGGGCAGTAGCGCGGGCCGATCCCTTCGATGATCCCCGCATACATCGGGCTGCGATCCAGATTATTACGGATCACGTCATGGGTTTTTTCATTGGTATAGGTCATGTAACACGGGATCTGGCGCGGATGTTGCGACACATTCCCCATGAACGAGAATACCGGCGCCGGATTATCGCCATGTTGCTGTGAAAGAACGCTGAAATCAATGGAACGTGCATCAATACGCGGTGGTGTCCCCGTTTTCAGGCGGTTGACGCGTAATGGCAATTCACGCAGACGCTGTGACAAAGAGATCGCAGGAGGATCCCCTGCACGGCCGCCGCTGTAGTTCTCCAGACCAATGTGGATCTTCCCGTCAAGGAAAGTACCGACGGTCAGCACAACGGCTTTAGCGCGGAATTTAAGGCCCATTTTGGTCACAGCACCCACGACACGATCGTTTTCGACGATCAGGTCTTCAACAGGTTGCTGGAAGATCATCAGGTTTGGCTGATTTTCTAACGCAGTACGGACCGCCTGGCGGTAAAGCACGCGGTCTGCCTGAGCACGGGTTGCCCTTACGGCAGGACCTTTGCTTGCGTTTAGTATCCTAAACTGAATGCCCGCATGATCGATGGCAGTGGCCATCAGTCCGCCCAGTGCGTCCACTTCTTTAACCAGATGTCCCTTCCCGATCCCGCCAATCGCCGGGTTACACGACATCTGTCCCAGCGTGTCGATATTGTGGGTTAATAATAAGGTCTGACGTCCCATGCGGGCAGAAGCCATGGCGGCTTCAGTACCTGCATGACCACCACCTATGATGATGACGTCAAATTGATCCGGATAAAACATGCGACTGCACCTCAGCGTTCAAGCGAACTTTCTTTGTATGGCGTTGGGAGGAGGGATTCTACTCAAGTTTAGAGGTTCCACAAGTCCCCGGGGATCTTCACTAATTAAAAGAAGATCTTTTTTATTTAAAGATCTCTTATTAATACTTCTATTAGGATCGCGATCCTCTGTGCATAAGTCATTTTTGTTTATGAAGATCAGTATGCTAAGAAGGATCGAATGCTGTGAATGATCGGTGATCCTGGACAGTATAAGCTGGGATCAGAAGTGAGAGTTATACACAGCATGAAAAGCATACAGGAGTTGTTAGAGGGATAACTACGGGTTTTACCCTGCTTTTAAGCATACTTATCCACATCTGATCGCCTGAAATTTACACTTATTTGATCAAATTAATCCAGTTGATCACCCAAACCTCGGCCGGATCCTCAGGAATTTCGTGTTGAGTCACGTCGATCTCAAGACGATCACCGATCCGTTTTGCCCCTAATGACGTCAGTTTTTGATCCAAAGCGCCGATCGCACCACAGAAAGTGTCATATTCGCTGCTGCCTAAACCTAAAGCACCAAAACGCACTTTGGACAGATCGGGTTGCTGATCTTCCAGCTGTTCCATAAAGGGCTGCAAATTGTCAGGCAGTTCACCCGCACCGTGTGTTGAACACACTATTAGCCAGATCCCGTCCTGCGGGACTTCATACAGCTCCGGGCCATGAAACATCTCGGTCGAAAAACCGGCTTCTTCCAGTTTCTCTGCCACATGTTCTGCCACATATTCGGCGCTGCCAAGCGTACTGCCACTGATCAGGGTAATGTCTGCCATTGTGCTCTCACCCGGGAAAAGGAGGCTATTGTACGCTGTGAATGAGCTGGGATCTACCTGTGGATAATAGGGGTATAGAAATGGAGACTCAGGGTTGGATAGTCCGTGTGATGGGGTTCTGCAGGGAAATCAGGGTCTCCGTAGACTGGATCTCGTCAATGGTCTGGATCTTGTTGATAAGTACGTGCTGGAGGGAATCAATGGAGCGGCACATGATCTTAATGAAGATGCTGTAATGTCCGGTGGTGTAATAGGCTTCCACCACTTCTTCTATGCTCTCAAGCTTTTTTAGCGCGGACGGATAATCCTTGGCACTTTTGAGAATTATGCCGATAAAGCAGCAAACGTCATAACCCAGCTGCTTTGGATTCACGGTGATATGTGCGCCGGTAATGATGCCTGCCTGCTTCATCTTCTCGACGCGTACGTGAATGGTTCCCGGGCTGACGGTAAACACTTTAGCCAGCTCAGCGTAAGGTGTGCGGGCATTTTCCATCAACGCGTTCAGAATCCCGCGATCCAGCTCGTCGAGCTGATAGATTTCAGTCATGGTTATCTTTCTCTTTAAGCTTAATTTCTCTGCCAGCGTCGCTGAACGCGGCTTTTAACGCCGGTATCAAAGCGCCAGATATGATCGAATATGCGCAGAATTCCGGGCTTTCCGTAGTGTGACATTGCCAGCGCGTGGAAGCGGTGCTGCTTTTCCCGTTGCAGCAATTTTACTTTTCTTTGCACCTCATCGGGTAAGCGCTGGGCGATAAAATCAGAGATGACGACCGCATCTGCGTCGTGCCATTGCGGAGAGGCCAGTTTGTCCAGCGTGGCATTCAGGCAGGCAGCCAGATCAGTACCGCCGCGGAAATGTTGCCCGAGAAAGCGTAACGCCTGATCCAGCCCTCCGGCAGAAGTCAGTTCGTAATGGATCACTTCGCTGGCAAACAGCATGATGTAACACTTACGGTTATCGGCAAGCGCTATTTTCAGCAGCGCCAGGCAGAACGCTTTCGCACATTGCTCATTGAAGCCGCCCATCGAACCTGACGTGTCCACGCAGACGACAAAAGGGCCACGCGGCTGTGGCTCCTGCTGCTGATAGACCACCGGACGCCTCACGACTTTTTCGCACCAGACGTCGCCTTGCAGCCGGTAGGTCATCAGACGTTTTTCCAGCAGACGCCGGTAAAACTCATATTCCAGTTCCGGAATTCCTAATGTGCCCAGGTCGGTGGGCATCAGACGCAAAATATCATCGCTCTGATGAATGCCATTCACTTCTTCCGGCACCGTCGCCGGCTCGCGAACCATCAGCCGGTGCGTTTCCATTTTGGCATCTTCATGCGGGCTGGTTTTCGCCGTCTGGCTGCGCCCGAGCTGTTCTGCCAGTTTCATCAGTTCCGGCTGCTGCTGGAGGAAAGCGCCAAAACGTGCCAGCGACTGGATATCGCCCCGAAGACGCTTTCCTTTACTCATGTCCCATAACCGGCCTGCGGCGGTATCGTTCTCTGCCAGTAAAGGAGACAACTCGCTGCTCAGTTCGAGGCGTTGTAACAATTCTTCCTGTAGCTGTTCCTGCTCCTGTTCCAGCAACTGATGATGAACGTTCACCGTCTGGAATGTCAGGTTCAGGCGCCAGCGCTGGAGGAATAAGGTCTGAAAGCTGTTACCGGTCTGCGCCGTGCGGGAGCTTTCATTATTTTCCCGCAAGGTACGGGCTTCGGTCGCAAACGGGGAATTCAGCCGCGCCAGCTCATCAAGCAGGGATCCCAGCTCTAACTGAAACGTCAGGGCATCAGTTTGCTGACAATGCTGATAGAGATAAAACTCTTTTGCCAGATCCGGGGGCACCGGGGTTTCGTGGATCCTCTGGCGCAGACGTAATTTCCATTCAGGAAGATCCCGGGTCAGTGCGCGCTTCAGCCTCGGAAACTTCTCGAAGAAAATCGCCAGGGCTGGCGCGGCCAGTAACCCGACGATCAGTTCCTCGATCAGTTCTCCTTCGCTGATCGCCAGCAGAAGATCCAGAGATTCCAGTGTAAACACGATCAGTGGCCGCTGAAGGTTTGTTGCTGGAGGCGGAGCTGTTCAGAAACCTGCAACAGGCTGGCTTCAATCTTTGCCATCCACGTCGCGGGAACAAACAGGCAGTTCTGCTGCTGGCCGAACTCATGTCTTTGTTGAGCGAGTTTTGCGTTCAGGTCATTCAGCGTATTTTTCATTTCGTCCGGCACCGCGATGTGTTCATTGCCCGGCAGCGTCAGCGGCGTACTTTGGCGGCTGACATCCAGCACCAGTAATTGCTGCTTATCATCGATTTCGGCATCAACCGTTTGAACAAAACCAATCCCGTTAAGTTTGGCTTTCAGAACGCCACCTTTATTTAGCCACTCTTCCAGAACGCTGCGTTCAAAAAGCAGATGCGTGACTTTAATCTCGTGCAGATGCAAAGGCGTTTGCAGCAACAGCGTCACTCCGCTGGCAACAAGCGCATCCGGCAGGCTGTATTGTGGCTTACGGCTAAAAATACCGGCTTTTTTGCTCAGCTTAACCGACTGGCGGGAGCTTTGTTGCTGTTGGTATTGCATCCATTGTTGGTTGAGCTGCTGGATTTTCATCAGCAAGGTTTGCTGCTGATAAGCCTGTTCGGTGATCAGTTGCTCGATTTGGGTTTGCAGCAGCTGATAGGTATTCAGGTCATGCCACAGACAATCTTTCAGCAGAATCAGATCTATCGGGGTAATAGTGTCCCGGCCGCTGAAGAAGGCGCAGGCCTGCAACAGGCGGAGTGCCTTTTTCCAGCGACGGTCAGAAACATAAGGCGCCGTGTCGAGTGCATCAAGGCGCTGCCGAAGCTGAAACACCAGTTCAAAGCAACTGTCTGAAAGATTGACTTTATCGATCTCCGGCTGCCATTGTTGATATTCTTCATCGCTGATACTCAGGGATTCCGCCACCGGATTGGTGCTTTCATTATTACGGCTGGTCAGCAGTAAGCGGAAATTCTGCTTATCCTGCACTTTATCCAGCCACAGGCGAATCAGCATGCGGTCATACAATGCTTCCAGTCCGCCGTCGGCTTCAGGCAATTCGTTGGAAGCACTGACCAGCAGACGCATCGGAATAGGATCTTCGCGCTCGCCATTACGGAAACGACGTTCGTTGATGGCGGTAAGCAACGTATTAAGGATGGCCGGTCCTGCTTTCCAGATTTCATCCAGGAAAACAATTTCCGCTTCCGGCAGATAACCTTCAGTCAGACGCAGATAACGGCCTTCATCTTTCAGGGCCTGAATCGACAGCGGACCAAAGACTTCTTCCGGCGTGGAAAAGCGCGTCATAAGATATTCAAAAGCGCGTGCGTGACGGAAAGCAAATTTCAGACGGCGGGCAATCAGACTTTTTGCAATACCCGGCGGGCCAAGCAGAAAAACGCTCTCCCCGCACAGGGCCGCCAGCAGGCACAGGCGTATGGCATCTTGCCTCTCGTACAGGCCATGTTCTAATGCGTTAGCAAGACGGGCTATCCGTTCTGCCAGAAGGGGGGATTGCGCCATACTGTCTCTTCCGGTTTCCATTTAGTTGTTGAATAGTGTACTGGCTTATGACGATATGCCACGTTTATTTTTAACGCTATAGCTTGTTGATTAGTAAAAATTTTCTATTATCAGAATTGTGACCGCGTTCATCTGAATGGCGGTTTAGCTGCACATTTAAGGGTAGGCAATCTGATTTATTCGTGCATACTGTGCGCCTTTTAGTGGGCATCATAAGACTGAGCGCACGCATCGCTTACGGATGTTCGAGCAAAAAAGAAACGAAATATGAGCACTGAACATAAACGGTCACTCCCAGCAGTAACCCTGGCCGCCATTGGTGTGGTCTATGGCGACATTGGTACCAGTCCTCTCTATACCTTAAGAGAGTGCTTTTCTGGTCACTATGGTTTCAACGTTGAACCCAGCGTCGTTTTTGGTTTTCTCTCTCTGATTTTCTGGATGTTAATCCTCATTGTTTCGCTCAAATACCTCACTTATGTGATGCGGGCAGACAACGCAGGTGAAGGCGGTATTCTTACGCTGATGTCTCTGGCGGGCAGAAATACGTCGGCACGTACCACCGCCGTTCTGGTCATTCTCGGCCTGATCGGGGGAAGTTTCTTCTATGGTGAAGTGGTGATCACGCCGGCTATTTCCGTTCTTTCCGCGATGGAAGGTCTTGAAATCGCAGCACCTTCACTCGATCCCTATATTGTCCCTCTTTCTATTACTGTCCTGACGTTGCTTTTCGTTATTCAGAAGCACGGTACCGGCATCGTGGGCAAACTCTTTGCGCCGGTGATGTTGCTGTGGTTCCTGTCGCTGGCGGTTCTCGGTGTGAACAGCATCATGCAGAACCCGGAAGTGCTGCGTGCCATGAACCCGATGTGGGCGGTTAACTTCTTTATCGAGCACAAGTCGTTTTCCTTCCTGGCACTCGGCGCGGTCGTTCTGTCGATTACCGGTGTGGAAGCGCTGTATGCCGATATGGGGCACTTCGGGAAATTTCCGATCCGTCTGGCCTGGTTCACCGTCGTGCTGCCTTCTCTGGTGCTGAACTATTTCGGTCAGGGCGCGTTGCTGCTGAAAAACCCGGAGTCGATCAAAAACCCGTTCTTTCTGCTTGCACCTGACTGGGCGCTGATTCCTTTACTGATTCTGGCGACGCTGGCAACCATTATCGCGTCCCAGGCCGTTATCTCCGGTGTGTTCTCCCTGACCCGTCAGGCTGTGCGTCTGGGCTATTTGCCGCCGATGCGCATTATCCACACCTCAGAAATGGAAGCGGGTCAGATTTACATCCCAGCGATTAACTGGCTGCTGTATTTCGCGGTGGTTATCGTGATCGCCAGCTTCGAGCATTCGAGCAATCTGGCGGCGGCGTACGGTATCGCCGTGACCGGTACGATGGTGCTGACCAGTATTCTTTCCTGCACGGTGGCGCTCAAAAACTGGCACTGGAAACCGTTTCTGGTTGGGATTTTGTTGATCGGTCTGCTGTTTATGGATATCCCGCTGTTTGCCGCGAACGCCACGAAACTGTTCTCCGGCGGCTGGTTGCCGCTGACGCTCGGCCTGTGCATGTTTATCGTCATGACCACCTGGAAAAGCGAGCGCTTCCGCCTTATGCGCCGCATGAACGAACACGGCAATTCTCTGGAAGCGATGATCGCGTCCCTGGAAAAATCCCCGCCGGTTCGTGTTCCTGGCACGGCGGTATATATGTCGCGCGCCATCAACGTCATTCCGTTTGCCTTGCTGCATAACCTCAAACACAACAAAGTGTTGCATGAGCGCGTAGTATTGCTGACGTTACGCACCGAAGATGCGCCTTATGTGCATAACGTCCGGCGCGTCACCATTGAGCAGCTTTCGCCGACGTTCTGGCGCGTGGTGGCGAGTTATGGATTTAAAGAAACGCCGAATGTGGAAGAAGTCTTCCACCGCTGTGGTCTGGAAGGATTGCCGTGCCGGATGATGGAAACGTCGTTCTTTATGTCGCACGAATCGCTGATCCTGACCAAGCGCCCGTGGTATCTCTACTTCCGTGGCAAACTCTTTATGGCGCTTAGCCGTAACGCATTGCGTGCACCGGATCAGTTTGAAATTCCGCCGAACCGCGTGATCGAACTCGGTACACAGGTAGAAATTTAACGCTTTTTTCTGCCGCTCACAGGGTGCCTTCGGGTGCCCTGTTTTATTTCTTCACCCCCCTTTAATAATCACCAAACTCAAATTTCTGCGTGGTTTCTGAATCATTCAGCGAAACGTTTCGACGCTGATCACAATTCCATCACATCTTCGTTGCCTTGCCCGCTGAGTCTCATAAACTCATCCGTGAGCGAAACGTTTCGCTGTAGGAGTACACAATGAAGAAGTCACCGCTGTTAAATGCCGAAATCTCAAATGTTATTGCCCGGTTAGGTCACACCGATCAGCTGGTTATTGGCGATGCCGGACTTCCGGTGCCAGCAGCTTGCCAACGCATCGATCTGGCGCTAACTCAGGGAGTGCCCACCTTTTTACAAGTCTTCGAGGTAGTGACACACGAGATGCAGGTTGAGCGGGCTATCCTCGCAGAGGAAATCCTCACTAAAAATCCTCAACTCCATGAAGCGTTACTCGCCCGATTGACACAACTCGAACAACACCAGGGAAACACCATTGCTTTGGATTACGTCAGTCATGAGGCATTCAAAGCGCAAAGCGAAAAAAGTCGTGCTGTGATCCGCAGCGGGGAATGTTCGCCCTACGCGAACGTTATTCTGTGTGCCGGCGTAACCTTCTGAGGCCTTTATGCAACCTTTGCTGCAACTGACAGGCATTGATAAAGCCTTTCCCGGCGTGAAAGCACTCTCCGGCGCGGCGCTCAGCGTCTATCCGGGACGTGTGATGGCGCTGGTGGGAGAAAACGGCGCGGGCAAGTCCACCATGATGAAAGTGCTGACCGGCATCTACCAGAAAGATGCCGGCTCAGTACATTTTCTCGGTAAGGAAGCGGCGTTTAATGGCCCGAAAGCTTCTCAGGAAGCCGGAATTGGCATCATCCATCAGGAATTGAACCTGATCCCACAGCTGACCATCGCTGAAAACATCTTTCTGGGCCGGGAGTTTGTGAACGGTTTTGGCCGCATTAACTGGAAAAAGATGTATGCCGAAGCCGATAAACTGCTGGCACGCCTGAACTTGCGCTACAAAAGCAATCGTCTGGTGGGCGAATTATCAATTGGCGACCAGCAGATGGTCGAAATTGCCAAGGTGCTGAGCTTTGAGTCCAAAGTCATCATCATGGATGAACCGACGGATGCCCTGACCGACACCGAAACTGCCTCTTTATTTAGCGTGATCCGCGAGCTGAAAGCTGCGGGTTGTGGCGTGGTGTATATCTCTCACCGTATGAAAGAAATCTTCGAAATCTGTGATGACGTGACCGTATTCCGTGACGGTCAGTTTATCGCAGAGCGTCCGGTCAGTTCGCTGGAAGAAGACTCGCTGATTGAAATGATGGTCGGTCGCCGCCTCGAAGAACAGTACCCGCGTATTAATCATCAGCGCGGTGCGCTGCGTCTGCAGGTACGTGATGTCAGCGGGCCGGGTGTGGATAACGTCAGTTTTGATCTGCACAGCGGTGAAATTCTCGGGATTTCCGGTTTGATGGGCGCAGGCCGTACCGAACTGATGAAAATTCTCTACGGCGCGTTGCCACGTAAAAGTGGCTATGTGTCGCTTGATGGGCGCGAAGTCGTCACCCATTCACCGCAGGACGGGCTGGCGAACGGCATCGTTTATATCTCTGAAGACCGTAAGCGTGATGGTTTAGTGCTGGGCATGTCTGTGAAAGAAAATATGTCGCTGACCGCTTTGCGTTATTTCAGCCACGGCGGCGGACGACTCAAACATGCGGAAGAACAGCAAGCCGTCGGCGACTTTATCCGCCTCTTCAATATTAAAACGCCATCAATGATGCAGACCATTGGCCTGCTTTCCGGGGGTAATCAGCAAAAAGTGGCGATTGCCCGCGGATTAATGACACGGCCAAAAGTCCTGATCCTGGACGAACCGACGCGCGGCGTTGACGTGGGTGCCAAAAAAGAGATTTACCAGCTTATAAACCAGTTCAAGCGCGAAGGGCTGAGCATCATTTTGATTTCCTCAGAAATGCCGGAAGTGATCGGCATGAGTGACCGGATTTTGGTGATGCATGAAGGTCATTTAAGCGGTGAATTCCCGATAGAACAGGCTACGCAAGAAGTGTTGATGGCAGCCGCTGTCGGCAAGCAATACGGCGTGACGCAGGAGTAATCAGATATGAGTTCTCAGACATTGCCAGCCAAAAAGCGCTGGATCAGTAAAGAGTGGTTGTTGGAGCAAAAGTCTCTGATTGCACTGCTGGTGTTGATTGCCGTGGTTTCTTCCATGAGCCCGAATTTCTTCACGCTCAATAACCTGTTTAACATCCTTCAGCAGACGTCGGTTAACGCCATTATGGCGGTCGGTATGACGCTGGTGATCCTCACTTCCGGCATTGATTTATCCGTCGGATCTCTGCTGGCGCTGACCGGCGCGGTGGCGGCTTCAATTGTCGGGCTGGAAGTGAATGCTTTAGTTGCAGTGGCGGGCGCGCTGGCGCTGGGTGCAGGTGTCGGCGCTGTCACGGGTTTGATTGTCGCTAAAGGCAAGGTGCAGGCGTTTATCGCCACGCTGGTCATGATGTTACTGCTGCGCGGTATCACGATGGTTTATACCAACGGCAGCCCGATCAGCACCGGTTTTAACGATGTGGCAGACGTATTCGGCTGGTTTGGTATCGGACGTCCGCTGGGCATTCCGACGCCGGTCTGGCTGATGGCCGTCGTGTTTATTGCCGCCTGGTACATGCTCCATCACACACGCTTGGGGCGTTATATCTACGCGCTGGGCGGTAATGAATCCGCGACGCGTCTGTCAGGTATCAGCGTCGATAAAGTCAAAATTATCGTCTACTCCCTGTGCGGATTGCTGGCGGCTCTGGCCAGTATCATCGAAGTGGCGCGTCTGTCTTCTGCGCAGCCTAACGCAGGTACCGGTTACGAGCTGGATGCCATTGCCGCTGTGGTATTAGGGGGAACCAGCCTCTCTGGCGGGAAAGGACGTATTGTAGGCACCCTGATCGGTGCTTTGATCCTTGGCTTCCTGAATAACGGTTTGAACTTATTAGGTGTTTCTTCCTACTACCAGATGATCGTAAAAGCAGTCGTCATTCTGCTGGCGGTTCTGGTGGATAACAAAAGCAACAAATAAACTCTCCTACAGGACTTATGACCATGAATATGAAAAAACTGGCTGTCTGGGTTTCCGCCGCAGCGATCACCGCTTCTTTCAGTGCTAACGTTCTGGCGAAAGATACCATTGCGCTGGTCGTTTCTACTCTGAACAACCCGTTCTTCGTTTCTATGAAAGACGGCGCGCAAAAAGAAGCCGATAAACTGGGCTACAACCTGGTAGTGCTTGATTCTCAGAACAACCCGGCAAAAGAACTGGCGAACGTGCAAGACCTGACCGTTCGCGGCACCAAGCTGATGCTGATCAACCCGACGGATTCTGACGCGGTAGGTAACGCCGTAGCGATGGCCAACCAGGCTAAAATCCCGGTGATCACCCTTGACCGTCAGGCGACCAAGGGCGTTGTCGCCAGCCACGTGGCTTCTGATAACGCCTTTGGCGGCCAGATGGCCGGTGATTACATTGCTAAGAAACTGGGCGATAACGCGAAAGTTATCGAACTGGAAGGGATTGCCGGGACGTCTGTTGCCCGCGAACGTGGTAAAGGTTTCGCTCAGGCCGCTGAAAAACATCACTTCCAGCTCCTGGCCAGCCAGCCTGCTGACTTCGACCGCACCAAAGGTCTGAACGTTATGCAAAACCTGCTGACTGCGCATCAGGACGTGCAGGCGGTCTTTGCTCAGAATGATGAAATGGCACTCGGCGCATTGCGTGCCCTGCAGACTGCCGGTAAAACTGACGTGCTGGTTGTCGGTTTCGACGGCACAGAAGACGGCATCAAAGCGGTCAACGGCGGCAAAATGGGCGCTACTGTGGCACAGCGTCCTGAACAAATCGGCGTAATCGGCGTCCAAACCGCAGACAAAGTGCTGAAAGGCGAAAAAGTTCCGGCGGTTATCCCTGTGGATTTGAAACTGGTTGCTCAGCCGTAATATTGACGCTGTATCTGCGCGCCTCCTTACGGGGGCGCTATTTAACTCAGGGAGCAATACGTGAAGACAGGCAAACTGGTGGTTCTCGGCAGTATCAATGCCGACCATATTTTGAATATCAACCATTTCCCGCAACCGGGTGAAACCGTAATCGGTAAGCAATACACCGTGGCTTTCGGCGGCAAAGGTGCAAACCAGGCGGTCGCCGCCGGTCGCAGTGGCGCTGATATTTCATTTATTGCCTGTGTCGGTGATGACGATATCGGCGAGCGTGTTCGCAAGCAGCTGGCGAGTGACCACATTAATACGCAACCTATCGAAGCTATCAAAGAGACAACCACCGGCGTAGCGCTGATTTTTGTGAATGCGGAAGGTGAGAATGTCATTGGTATCGATGCGGGGGCAAACAAAGCCGTCACGCCTGACTATCTTGAGCGTTACAAACAAAACGTAATCGGCGCTTCAGCCTTGCTGATGCAGCTGGAATCTCCCCTGGAAACGGTTATTGCAGCGGCGAAGCTGGCTAAAGACAATGACACGCAGGTTATCCTTAATCCGGCACCGGCCTGTAAACTGCCTGATGAATTGCTGGCGCGGGTGGATATGATCACCCCAAACGAAACCGAAGCCGAAAAGCTGACGGGGATTAAAGTCGAAAATAACGATGACGCCACACGCGCCGCCCGCGTACTGCATGATAAAGGTATCGCGACGGTCATTATTACGATGGGAAGTAAAGGTGTTTGGCTTAGCCAGAACGGTGAAGGCAAGCAGGTTGCCGGGTTCCGCGTGAAAGCTGTGGATACCATCGCCGCAGGCGATACCTTTAACGGCGCGCTGGTAACAGCATTGCTGGAAGGTAAACCGATGGACAGCGCCGTGCGTTTTGCTCATGCCGCTGCGGCGATAGCCGTAACACGTCCTGGCGCGCAGCCCTCGGTTCCGTGGCGTAAAGAAATCGACGATTTTCTTGCACAACAGGAGGCCTGATTGGCCACCATGAAAGATGTCGCCCGCCTTGCGGGCGTTTCAACCTCTACAGTCTCTCATGTCATCAATAAAAATCGCTTTGTCAGCGAATCCATTGCCGACAAAGTGAATGCCGCTGTTGAACAACTAAACTATGCCCCTTCCGCGTTAGCCCGAAGCCTTAAACTCAATCAAACCCGCACCATCGGAATGTTGCTGACCGCCAGCAGTAACCCGTTTTATTCCGAAGTTGTTCGTGGCGTTGAACGCAGTTGCTATGAACGCGGCTATAGTCTGATCCTCTGTAACACCGACGGGGACGCAGAACGCATGAACCGCAGCCTGGAAACGCTTTTGCAAAAGCGCGTCGACGGGTTACTGATCATGTGTACTGAAAACCACCGGCCTTCGAAAGAAGCTATCAGCCGTTATCCGTCATTACCCATTGTGATGATGGACTGGTCGCCTTTCGATGGTGCCATCGACATCATTCAGGATAACGCGCTGCTGGGTGGAGAAATGGCGACGGACTATTTAATCCGTCATGGATATAGCCGCATTGCCTGCATCACCGGCCCGCTGGACAAAACGACGGCGCAGGAACGGCTGAACGGATATCGTCAGGCCATGAAAAAAGCCGGGCTGGAGATCCCGCCGGGTTATGAAGTCAGCAGTGACTTTGAATTTGGCGGCGGTCTGGTGGCGATGGAGCAGTTGCTTATGTTGCCCGAACCGCCTCATGCCGTTTTTGCCAGCAATGATGCGATGGCCGTGGGCATCTATCAGGCACTTTATCAGCGCGGATTACGCGTGCCCGATGAAGTCGCTGTCGTAGGATACGATGACATTCAGTTGGCGCAATATCTGATGCCTCCGCTAACCACCATCCATCAGCCCAAAGACTCGCTGGGCGAACTGGCCGTCGATGCATTATTACATCGTCTGCAAGAGCCTGAATCAGAGCCTCAGGTTTTAGTGCTGACGCCGGAACTGGTTGTACGCCAGTCCGTGGGATCACTCATCAGCAAGTAACAGACGGTGGCATTCCTGTAATGCGGCTTTCGCATTGCCTGCAAGGATTGCGTCCGTCAGGCGCTGATGATGTTCCAGCCTGATAACTTCATTCTCCGTGATGGCCCGGAAATAACTCTGGTAGACAGAACTGAACAAATTCGAAAATGAAGTCAGGAAAGGGTTTTTTCCTGCTTCATAGATTAGCTGGTGGAACTGTGTATCGACGGTTATCCAGCGTTCCCGGTCAAAACGCTTATGCAGCTGGCGCATCTCTGACATATATAGAGAGAGCTGATGCTTTTGCTCCTGTGTGGCTGAGATGGCCGCAAGAGCACAAGCCTGTGGCTCCAGCGCCCGGCGCAAAACAATAAAATGCGCCATCACTTCATCAAAGTTCTCACGCGTCATCCACCAGGTCAGTAATTCCTGATCGAGGAAATTCCAGCTGGACTGTGGCATCACCCGCGTACCAATACGTGGCCGCGGTAATAGCATCCCTTTTGCAGTTAACGTTTTGACCGCTTCACGCACCGCTGTCCGGCTGACGCCAAAAATCTCACCCAGCTCGTTTTCACCAGGAAGGATAGAACTCTCCGGATACTCGCCAGACAAAATGCGCTGTGCAATCTTCTCCGCCAGTAAATAAGAAAGGTTACGTTGAGCAGCCTGTTGATGTGCATTGAGTAGCATGTAAGGTATTCCTGAATGTCTTTCTCTCATTATAAAGGAGAGTTTACGCCAGCCTCTGGCTTTAAACTGATGCTTTTTGGGTCGATTTAGATTGTTTATTATCCAATTCGGGCGAAATTGTTGAATTAGTGAACGGTTGATAAAATAATTGAAATTAGGGGTTGCGGCCTTCTGAGAACTCCCTATAATGCGCCTCCACTGACCGGGAACAACGACTGACAAGTCGCTCGGACAGGAAGAGAAAAAGATGAAAGTTCGAATGAATAATCTCTTGACTCTTCAGCGGGAAAACGTAATATACGCCTCCCGCGCCGCATAAGATTCCTTGCGAACCGCGGCATGCTCTTTAACAATTTATCAGACAATCTGTGTGGGCACTCACAAGACGATATCAGCCACTTCGGTGGCAAAAAATATCAAGTCTTAGAGTGACCAAGCAGTAATTCATTTAGTGAATTATTACGAAAGTAAACTTTGAGCACCGCTTAACGTGTTTAAGCAAATCGAACTTTTAATTGAAGAGTTTGATCATGGCTCAGATTGAACGCTGGCGGCAGGCCTAACACATGCAAGTC